>NZ_CP081673.1:4800000-6344228 GCF_019739075.1 Mycobacterium farcinogenes
CTGCCGCTCTGGAATCCGTCGCCCCTCCCGTCGGTGCTGCAGCGCGAAACCCTGCCGCCGGGGCCGGTGCACCGACAGCGGGTAGCCGAAGCGATCAGCCGACTGCGCGACCCGCACGACCCGATCGACAAGGTGGTCCTGGCTCGAGCGCTGCGCCTGACCGCCGACTGCCCGTGGGATGTGCGCGGTGTGCTGCGCCGCCTGGCCGAGGCCGATCCCGCGGCCACGGTCTACTTGGCGGACCTGTCCGCGGCAGGAGCTGCTCACACCGGCACCGCGCTGGTGGGCGCGAGCCCCGAATTGCTGGTGGCACGCGAGGGCGAGCGGGTGATCTGCCAGCCGTTCGCCGGGTCGGCACCCCGCTCGGCAGACCCGCGGACCGATGCGGCCAACGCGGCCGCACTGGCCGCATCGGCGAAGAACCGCCACGAGCATCAGCTGGTGGTGGACATGATGCGCCGGGCTCTGGACCCGCTGTGTGTAGAGCTACAGATCGCCGACGAGCCCGAGCTGCACGGTACCGACGCGCTCTGGCACCTGAGCACGCCCGTCATCGGCCGGCTGCGCGAAAAGCACACCACTGCAATCGATCTGGCACTCGCACTGCATCCCACCCCGGCGGTCGGCGGAGTGCCGACCGACCGCGCCACCGAGCTCATCTCCGAACTGGAAGGTGATCGCGGCTTTTACGCGGGCGCCGTCGGCTGGTGCGACAGCCGCGGCGACGGGCGCTGGGTGGTCTCGATCCGCTGCGCCGTGTTGTCCGCGGATCGATACACGGCACTGGCCAGCGCCGGCGGCGGTATCGTCGCCGAATCCGATCCAGATGACGAAGTCGACGAGACCACCACCAAGTTCAGGACCATCCTGACGGGACTAGGGGCGACATGAGCGAGCTGATCCGCCGGGCGCGGCCCGGTGACGAGGTCGAGATCACCGCGATGATCCGCGAGCTGGCTGAGTTCGAGCGAGCCATCGATGAGTGCACTGTGACCGAAAAGCAGATGCATACAGCGCTTTTCGGCGACCAACCAGTGGCCCACGCCCACATGGTGGAGGTAGACGGACACGTCGCGGCGACCGCGGTGTGGTTCCTGAACTTCTCCACCTGGGACGGCGTCGCGGGGCTCTATCTGGAAGATCTGTACGTACGACCACAGTTCCGGCGTCGCGGCCTGGCTCGGAAGCTGTTGTCCACCTTGGCCGCCGAATGCGTCGAACACGGGTACACCCGGCTGACGTGGGCGGTGCTGAACTGGAACGTCAACGCCATCGCGCTGTACGACGCCGTGGGCGGCAAGCCGCAGACCGAGTGGACCACCTACCGGGTATCGGGCCCCGAGCTTTCCGCCCTGGCCGCCGAGCGCCCCGACTAACCGCGCCGGGTGATCCAGTCCACCGAAGACGGGCTGAACAGCAGGCCGAGGGTCACCAGCGCGAGCAATCCGACCAGCGCGCCGTACACGACGTGGTGCGAGGTGATCACATACCAGGCCACCGGCAGCAGCAGGAGGTTGGTCAGCACCGCGATGCCACGGCCCCAGCGCCGGGCGGTGATCAGTGCCCAACCGCCGGCGAGCACCCCGCCGCCGATCAGCACGAACCAGATCGCGGTGCCGTAACCACTGACGATGTGCTGATCGGCACCGGCGAGCGCCCGCACCAGCAGCACGACCGCCATGACCAGCGCGGCCACCCCTTCGGCGGCGGTGAGGAAACCTGCGTACCGGATCGAGGGTGGCTGGATCACGACTGCCGCTCCGCCAGATAACGCACCGCATACTCGTATCCGGCCGGACCCGCTCCGGCGATCACCACCTCGGCGACAGCCGACACATATGAGTGGTGCCGAAAGGTCTCGCGGGTGTGGATGTTGCTCAGGTGAACCTCCACCACCGGCAGCTCGACGGCGCTGAGCGCGTCGCGGATCGCCACCGAGGTGTGGCTGTAGGCAGCCGGATTGATGATGATGCCGGTGCAGTCGCCGCGCGCGGCCTGGATGGCATCGACCAGCACACCTTCGTGATTGCTCTGCACAGCGCGGAGCTCGAAACCGAATCCGGCGGCCACCTCGGCCACCCGCTGCTCGATCTGCGCCAACGTGGTGGACCCATAGATCTCGGGCTGCCGGGTACCGAGCATGTTGAGGTTCGGTCCGTTGACGAGCAGTAGACAGGGCTTTCCCGGGCGTGCGGTCACCTTCAGTACGGTACCGGCTGGTTTCACAGCGTCGAGATCGACGCGAGGGTTGTGGTCGGGCAACATTCGCAGCCCAGACGTCGATTTCGGCGCAGGCGACCGGTAGCGATAATTGACCGCGTGTCGAGCGACGAGCACTGCCCCTGCGGCACCGGACATGCCTACGCCGACTGTTGCGGGCCGCTGCACGCCGGCACCCCGGCCGCCACGGCCGTCGCCCTGATGCGGTCGCGGTTCAGCGCCTTCGCCGTCGGTGCCGCCGACTACCTGCTGGCCTCGTGGCATCCCGACACCCGGCCCGCCGAGCTGTCCCTCGACGAGAGCATCACCTGGCGGCGGCTGCAGATCGTCGACACCGAGTCCGGCGGTGAGCACGACACCGAAGGCGTGGTCGAGTTCCGGGCCCAGTACGTCCACCACGGCAGCCGGCACATCCTTCATGAACGCAGCCGTTTCGAGCGGGTGAATGGCCAATGGCGTTACCTCGACGGGCAACTCTACGAGTAACGGCAGTGGACGATGCCCGATTAGGCTCATGCCCCGTGCGTGCCGTGCTGATCGTCAACCCGAACGCCACCTCGACCACCCCCGCGGGGCGTGACCTGCTCGCCCATGCGCTGGAGAGCCGGGTCACGCTGACCGTCGAACACACCAACCACCGTGGTCACGCCATCGAGATCGCCCGAGACGCCGCCCGCGACGGGGTGGACGTGCTGATCGTGCACGGCGGCGACGGCACGGTCAACGAGGTGGTCAACGGCGTGCTGGGTGAATGCGGGACGCGTCCGGACGCCGGCCGGGCACCCGCGGTCGCGGTCGTCCCGGGCGGGTCGGCCAACGTCTTCGCCCGGGCGCTGGGCATCAGCCCCGACCCCATCGAGGCCACCAACCAGCTCGTCGACCTGCTGGGCGGGTATCGGCTGGGCCGGCCGTGGCGGCGCATCGGCCTGATGGACTGCGGCGAGCGCTGGGGCGTGTTCACCGCCGGGATGGGCGTGGACGGCGACGTGGTGGCGGCCGTAGAGGCCCAGCGCGCCAAGGGCCGCAAGGTCACCGCCTCGCGCTACATCCGGGTGGCGGTGCGTGAGGTGCTGGCCAGTGCCCGCAAGGAGCCGACGCTGACGCTGCACCTGCCGGGCAGCGATCCGGTCAGCGGAGTGCACTTCGCGTTCGTGTCGAACTCCAGTCCGTGGACCTATGCCAACAGCCGACCGGTGTGGACGAACCCCGACACCACGTTCGACAGCGGGTTGGGCGTGTTCGCCACCACGAGCATGAATGTCTGGGCGAATCTGCGACTCGTGCGGCAGATGGTGGCCCGCAACCCGCGCCTGGCCGCCAAGCATTTGATCCGCGACGACAACGTGTCATCGGTCACCGTGACGAGCAACACGCCTGTCGCCTGCCAGATTGACGGAGATTACGTCGGCGAGCGCGAAACCATGACGTTCACGTCGGTCCCAGAGGCTCTGTGCGTCGTCGCACCGCCGCAGAAAAGTGATTGACCTGCGCAAACACACCCGCTAAGGTGGAATTAGGGCGCAGCTGATTTGTGAGTGTAGTACACCGGAGTGAGCGGTACGGTCACCGCCCCACCCAGTGACATTGCCCACGTGTTAACTCAATGCTATTGACATCTGTTCAGCCTGTGAAAGCATCAATGCAACAGTGCAGAAACATTCGTGTGCACGCGTTAACAGCCGAAGAAAATCTAGTGCGCTTCGCCGCGCACGCTTGACATGTCTAACGAGGAGTTTGATCTTATGGATTGGCGCCACAAGGCCGTCTGTCGCGACGAAGATCCGGAGCTGTTCTTCCCCGTGGGAAACAGTGGCCCGGCGCTTGCTCAGATCGCCGACGCGAAGCTGGTCTGCAACCGTTGCCCCGTGACCACTGAGTGCCTCACCTGGGCCTTGGACTCCGGCCAGGACGCCGGCGTGTGGGGCGGGATGAGCGAGGACGAGCGTCGCGCGCTCAAGCGTCGCAACGCCCGCACCAAGGCTCGCACCGGGGTCTGACCCTCGGTCCGAACCCGCCGCAAGCTACGGCCCCGACGAATGTCGGGGCCGTAGCTTATTTCGGCGACAATTTCCGCAGCAAATTGCGTAATTGTCGTCACATTTCGTATTGGTACGGCTGGGCAATTACTTCATCGGTACTGGCGTGCCGCTGTGCGCACCCTGGGAACCCGCTGGGCGGGCCGGCTACTGAATACCGCGAGTGCGGCGGCCGATCGGCACCCGCAGCACCACATCGGTTCCCCCCGAGGCACCCTCGTGCATGCCCAGGGAACCGTCCAACTCCGCGGTGACCAGCGTTCGGACGATCTGAAGACCCAGCCGGTCGGACTTCTCCAGGCTGAAGCCGTCGGGCACCCCGCGGCCGTCGTCGTGCACGACGACGTCGAGCCAGCGGGCCGACCGCTCAGCCTTGATCGTCACGCAACCCTGGGGTGTATTCGCGTCGAAGGCGTGCTCGATGGCGTTCTGCACCAGCTCGGTGATCACCATGATCAACGCCGTCGCGCGGTCGGCGTCCAACACACCGAGCGCACCGTCGCGGTTGATCCGAATCGGAGTGTCCACCGAGGCAACGTCGTTCATGATCGGCAGGATCCGGTCGATCACCTCGTCGAGGTTGACCTCTTCGTCGACCGACATGGACAGCGCGTCGTGCACCAGAGCGATCGAGGACACCCGTCGCACCGATTCGATCAGCGCCTCGCGGGCCTCCAGGTTGTTGGTCCGGCGCGCCTGCAGCCGCAACAGGGCCGCCACGGTCTGCAGGTTGTTCTTGACCCGGTGGTGGATCTCGCGGATGGTGGCGTCTTTACTCAGCAGCGCCCGGTCCCGTCGCTTGACCTCGGTGACGTCCCGGATCAGGACGGCCGCCCCGACCGCCGCCCCATGCACGACCAGCGGCAGGGTCCGCAAGAGCACCGCCGCACCGCCGGCGTCGACTTCCATGCGCATGCTGGAGCCGCCGGCCAGCGAGTCCCGCACGTGGTTGGCCAGTTCCTGCGCCTCGAACGGGTCGGAGATCAACGGCCGGGTGATGGCGACCAGGTTGTGCCCGTCGAGTTCGGAGGCCAGGCCCATGCGGTGATAGGCCGAGATGGCGTTGGGACTGGCGAACACCACATCGCCGACCTCGTCGAGCCGGATGAACCCGTCACCCACTCGCGGGCTGGAACGCGACATGGCCAGATCACCGACATTCGGGAAGGTGCCCTCGGACAGCATGTGCAGCAGATCGCTCGCACAATCCAGGTAGGCGCCCTCCAAGGGACTGGCCATCGGGCGGGCCGCCAACGCGGTCTGGTGCGTGAGCACCGCGACCACATGATCGCGGTGCCGCACCGGCACCGCTTCCACGTTCAGGCCCGGCAGGTCCGGCGAATGTCGTTGGGCTCCACCACTTCCCCGCCCGATCGCACCGGACTCGAAAGCCGTGGTGATGACGTCTTGATCCGCGGCTGCGGCCAGCGTGCCGACCGAATCGGCCAGCAGTACCGTCGGGGCGGTGTTCGGACGCACCTGAGCGACGCACACCAGCACCCCGTCGTCACGACGCACCCACATCAGGTAATCGGCGAACGACAGGTCGGCCAACAGCTGCCACTCCCCGACCACCGCATGCAGATGATCCACCGCGCTGCCGGGCAGCACGGTGTGCTCGGCGAGCAGGTCACCGAGGGTTGACATCAGCCAACTCCGGTGTCAGTCGATCACCGCGATGAGATCGCCGGCCTGGATCACGTCGCCCTCGGCCACATTGACCTTGGTCACGGTGCCGGCGACCTCGGCGAGAACCGGGATCTCCATCTTCATCGATTCCAGCAGCACCAGGGTGTCCCCCGCACCGATCTGATCGCCCTCGTGAACCACGACCTCGAGCACACTGGCCACGATTTCGGCGCGAACGTCCTCGGCCATCTTCACCCCACTTCACTCCGGCTGCTACCCGACTACTTCTGCGGCCTATATCGAACCACAACACCGGGTGGTCAGCGCCGCCCCCGGGTCATGAGACACTAGGGAGCAAGTTCTTACACCATCTGGAGGATCATCATGGCGAAGCGTGGCCGCAAGAAGCGGGACCGCAAGCACTCGAAGGCGAACCACGGCAAGCGCCCCAACGCCGGTTCGAAGGCAGTGCGCTAAGCCGTTTCGGCTGACTGTGACCGCCCGACTCCCTTCGGAGATCGGGCGGTTTGTCGTCGGGCCACCAGGCCGAACGCCTGGTCAGCCCCTGATGATCGTGGTCTGGCTGATCTGGATGCGCAGCCGTTCCCGCAGGCCCTCCGGGGCCTTCTCACCGCTGCACTTGGCCGCGATGAGCCGCTTGACGCGCTCCTCGACCCCGTAGTGGCGTAGGCAGGCCGGGCACTCTTCGAGGTGGTGCTTGAGCTTGTCGCGACTTTCGGGAGTGCATTCACCGTCGAGCAGCGTCCACACCTCGGCGATCACCGCAGCGCAGTCGGGATGCTCGGGGTCGACGGGACCGATCGGCGGGGTCCAGCGCTCGTCCTCATCGTGCTTGTCGCTCATGACGACACCTCCTCCGGCGCACCAAGCTGCTGACCTCGGATGAACCCGCGATCCCTGGCCACATCGGACAGCAGATCGCGCAGCTGCTTGCGGCCGCGGTGCAGTCGCGACATCACCGTCCCGATGGGTGTATCCATGATTTCGGCGATCTCCTTGTAGGGGAAGCCCTCGACGTCGGCGTAGTACACCGCCATCCGGAACTCCTCGGGTAACGCCTGCAACGCCGCCTTGATCTCGGTGTCGGGCAGTGCCTCCAGGGCCTCGACCTCTGCCGATCGCAGGCCGGTCGACGAATGCTCGGCATTCGATGCCAACTGCCAGTCAGTGATCTCGTCCGTCGGATATTCGGCGGGCTGACGCTGCTTCTTGCGGTAGCTGTTGATGTAGGTGTTGGTCAGGATGCGGTAGAGCCACGCCTTGAGGTTGGTCCCCTCACGGAATGACCGGAACCCGGCGTAGGCCTTGACCATGGTTTCCTGCAGCAGGTCCTCGGCGTCGGCGGGATTGCGGGTCATCCGCAGGGCGCCGCCGTAGAGCTGGTCCAGCAGCGGAATGGCGTCACGTTCGAACCGTGCGGTGAGCTCGGCATCTGTTTCGGTCGTCGGCTGCGGCGCGTCAGGCTCAGCCTGCTCGACGTCAGTCATCGTGGGAAACACCTTCCCTTCTGTCACGGCGCCACCAAGAGCTCCGGAATACCACTGGGTATTCGTCGGCCGTTCCAGGCATACGGTTGGCACCAGAATCCTCCTTCAGATCCTAGAGCGTGCTACCGACAAGTAGCGCTGAGCAGGTGTCGAGAGCAATAACAGCATGTAGGGGCCGCTGTGTTCCCGGCGTGCCCGGCTACCCTTGAGCGCCGTGGCCCGTGCAGCAACACCCGCGATCGCGGCTCTGGTCTCGGCAGGCATTCACCACGAAATCGTGGCCTACCAGCACGATCCTCGCAACGAATCGTTCGGCGAGGAGGCCGTGGCCCAGCTCGCCGCCGACGGCATCGTCGCCGAGCAGGTGTTCAAGACACTCGTGATCGCCACGCCCAAAGGGTTGGCGGTGGCCGTCATACCCGTACCGCGGAAGCTGTCACTGAAGGCCGCCGCGGCCGCGCTGGGCGTCCCCAAAGCGGAAATGGCGGACCCCGCGGCGGCTCAGCGGTCCAGCGGCTACGTGGTCGGTGGCATCTCGCCGCTCGGCCAGCGCAAGCGCCTGCCCACCGTCGTCGACACCTCGGCGCTGGCCTTCGACAAGGTGCTGTGCAGTGCCGGCAAGCGTGGATTGGACGTCGCGCTGTCCCCCGAAGACCTGATCCGCGCGACCTCTGCGGTGACGGCCGACATCGCCGCCCCTGCCTAGGCCGTCACCTCTGAGTCCTTCACGTCGGACGGATGCCGGGCCAACGGCGTCACGTGGATGTTCATGTAGGGGAAGAGTGGCAACGCCGAGATCAGGGTGTGCAGTTCGTCGTTGGACTCGACGTCGAAGATCGAGTAGTTCGAGTACTCACCGACGATCCGCCAGATCTGCGGCCACTTCCCGGAATGCTGCAACTGCTGCGAGTAGGCCTTTTCCCGCGCGACGAGCTGCGCTCGAGTATCGGAATCCATGTCGTGGGGAATACGGACGTCCATCCGCACGTGAAACAACACAGCGCAACTCAGCTTTCGGGATCCAGGACGAAGCTGTACGTCACCTTTTCGCTGCCGTCAGGCTGGGCGATCGGATCGAGCATCAGCTCGGGTTTGACAGCAGTGGCGATGTCGTCCCCGTTGTGTGGGTCGCCGGGGAAGTACAGCTGCGCCGTGAGCAGCTCGTGACCGGGCGCCGACACCTTCACGTGCAGGTGCGCCGGACGCCAGGCATGCCAGCCGGCGGCCGCGATGAGCTTGCCGCACGAGCCGTCGGTCGGGATCTGATAGGGCGCGGGCCGGATCGTGGTGATCCGGAATGCGCCGTCAGGCCCGGTCGAGATACTGCCGCGCAGATTCCACTCGGGCAGGCCGGGGGCGAACTGCGAGTAGAACCCGTCGGAGTCGGCGTGCCAAAGTTCGACCTTGCCCGCCAGCGGACGGCCGTCGGTCGAACGGATGGTGCCTTCCCAGACCAGCCGTGTGCCCACTTCACCGTCGCGCATCGGCATCGTCGCATCGGCGCCCAGCTCGGGTGAATCGGGCACGTAGTAGGGGCCTTCGATACTGCCCTTGTTGCCGTGCCGATGCGACGTCGCCACCTCCTCGACGACGTGCTCCACCCACACGTCGAGGAACAGGGGCCACTCGCCGTCCTGTCCGACGCTGATCAGCCACGCCTTGAGGGCGTTGTACTCGTCGTAGGTGACCCGGTGCCGGCGGATGGTGTCGTGCACTGCGCCGAGCACTTCGCGCGCCAGCTCGCTGACCCGCTCGGCGGGCACGTCGCGCACCGCCTCGAACGGCGACTTGTCGGTGTGGAATCGCTCGGTGGCCTGGGCGCCCGAAGCGGCGGCCGAGGCTTGCGGCGTTTCGAAAGTGGTCATGATGACGGTCTCCTGAGGGTGTACTGAGGGTGTTCAGTTGTCGGTGCGATACCGCGCGAGCTTGTCGGGGTCGATGTCGACGCCGAGCCCGGCTCCGGGCCTGCGGTGCAGCTGGCCGTCGGTGATCTGCAACGGTTCGGTCAGTAGGTCGTCGCTCATGTCGAGGAAGTTGGACAGTTCACCGGCGTAGCGCGAGGTGCGCTCGTAGGCAGTACCGAATGCGATCGCACACGCCGTACCGAGCTGACCGTCGATCTGGTTGCCCATCACCATCTCCAGGCCGAGCCCTTCCGCGAGGTGGTGGACACGCGACGAGGTGGTGAAGCCGGTGCGGGCCGTTTTGATGCTGATCGCCGTGGCCGAGCCGCCGAGTACCTCGCGGGTCACATCGGCAGGGGTGGGCACCGATTCGTCGGCGATGAACGGAACGTCGAGTTTTTCTACGAGCCAACGTCTTCCGAACACGTCGTCGGCAGGGCAGAGTTCCTCGGCAAAGAGCAGGTCGAGATCGGCCATCTCCTGCATCGCACGCAGCGATTCGGTGGCCGACCAACCTCGGTTGCCGTCCACGTAGAGTTCGACGTCGTCGCCGAAGTGCTCCCGCAGGGCTCGCACCACGGCAATGTCCAGCGACACCGGACGCCGCCCCACCTTGACCTTGAAGGTGCTGATGCCGTGGACATCTCGCATCTGCTGCGCCTCGGAAACCATCTTGGCGGGTTCGTCGAACCCCAGCATGTGGCTGACCCGCATGCGGTCGGTGTAGCCGCCGAGCAGTTCGCTTGCCGAAAGCCCCAAGGTCCTGCCGAACGCGTCCCATATCGCCATGTCGACGGCAGCTTTGGCGGTCGGGTTACCGACGGTCCGAGCCATCCGGCCGCCGGCCACTTCCCGTTCGGTAAGGGACAGGCCGACCAGCGCGGGGGCGAATATCTGATCGATCACTGCGACGATGCCGGGTTGCGTCTCACCGTAGGTGAACGGGCGCGGTGGCGCCTCGGCGACGCCGACGATGCCGTCGTCGGTGTGCACCCGCACGAGGACGTGCTCAGCGGCATGGACTTCGCCGGAGGCGAAGCGCAGCGGCTTCAGATACGGGATGGAGAACGGGATCGCCTCAATCGCGGTTATTTTCATAGCGCCTCCTGATGCCCGCCGGCAAGCTCACGGCTGATCGCGGGGGTGAGAACGTCGACCACTGCGTCGACCAAAGGGTTGTCTGCATCGCGGAGCCAAGCCAGCGCCAGCTCGACGGTTCCGCCGTCGACGAGATCGCGGAACACGACGCCGTCGAGTGGCAGCGCCTGCACCGACTCGGGAACCACCGCCACGCCGAGACCAGCGGCCACTAGCGCCAGCAGCACCGCCGTCCCAGGGGCCGAGTGTTCACGGTGCGGCACGAACCCGGCCGCCCGGCAACTGCGCAGCACTGCATCGTTGACTGCTGAGTCGCGACTGGCGTATGCGATGAACGGCTCCGAACGTAGGTCTTCAAGCGAGACAACAGGTTCCACGGCGAGCCGGTGATCGGCCGAAACCGCCAAGACCAGCGATTCCACTTCGACGGTGGCCATCTCGATACCGTCCCCGACGGCAGGTGGCCGCAGGACACCCAGATCGAGTGCGCCGCCACGCAATCCGTCACACTGAGCCGGCGTCAACATGTCGGCTTGGATTTCCAACGCCACGGCGGGCAGTTCACGTTTGACGATTCGGGCGATACGCGGCAGATGCGAGAACGCTGCGGTGCCGGTGAGGCCCAGACGCAGTACACCGCCGCTCCCCCCCGCGATTCGTCGTACACCGCGTTCGGCGTCCTCCACACCCGCAAGGATGCGATGCGCCTCAGACCGGAGGAACTCCCCCGCAGCAGTCAACGAGACCTGGCGGGTGGTCCGGTTGAACAACGTGACGCCGAGTTCGGCCTCGAGCTGACGGATCGCGTAGGACAGGGCAGGTTGGGCAACGTGCAACTGCTCGGCGGCCCGGCCGAAATGGCAGGTCTCGGCCACGGCCACGAAGTAGCGCAGGTGCCGTAGCTCCATCGCGGCCTCCTACGTCGAATTTCGGGCGGGTATGTGACTCCTGACATATCGACGGTATCGCCGGCATAGATATGGAACAAGGACTCATTTACGGCCCATTCATAGGCAAAATTCATTAATCAATGCCCAGGCCAGGACTAGGCAACTTCCTAGTGTGACGGCGACCACTCCGTGCCAGAGTGCAGATATCCGCGCATCTGCGCTCATCTGGAGGCACCCCAATGACAGCTACAGTCCCGGTTTCGCACCCACATCTGGCCACCGTGTTGGCCGATGCGGTGATCGATGACCCGCAGGCCGGCGTGTACCGAGCCAACCGCCGGATCTTCACCGACGAAGAACTCTTCGAGCTGGAGATGAAGCACATCTTCGAGGGCAACTGGCTTTACCTTGCCCACGAGAGCCAGCTGCCCAACCCCGGCGATTACTTCACGACGTACATCGGTCGTCAGCCCGTGGTGATCACCCGGGACGCAAAAGGAACTCTCAACTGCCTGATCAATGCCTGCGCCCATCGCGGCGCGATGGTCTGCAGGCGCAAGACCGACAACCGCGTAACGCTGACCTGCCCGTTCCACGGCTGGACGTTCCGCAACGACGGCACCCTGCTCAAAGTCAAAGACCCTGAGGGCGCGGGCTATCCGGACACCTTCAACTCGGGCGGCTCCCACAACATGACCAAGGTCGCACGCTTCGAAAGCTACCGGGGGTTCCTGTTCGGCAGTCTCAACGCCGATGTGCTGCCGCTGGCCGAGCACCTCGGCGATGCCACGACCGTGATCGACATGTTGGTCGACCAGTCCCCCGAAGGCCTTGAGGTACTGAGGGGTTCGTCGACCTACACCTACGACGGCAACTGGAAGGTGCAGGCCGAGAACGGTGCCGACGGCTATCACGTCACCGCCACCCACTGGAACTACGCTGCCACCACCGGACGGCGCAGCACCGGCGAATCGAAGAACGAGACCAAAGCACTCGACGCCGGCGGGTGGGGCAAGTCCGGAGGCGGCTACTGGTCATTCCCACATGGCCACCTGTGCCTGTGGACATGGGCGGCCAACCCCGAGGATCGCCCCCTGTGGGACAAGCTCGACGACCTCAAGGCCCAATACGGCGAAGCCAAGGGCGAATTCATGGTCAAGGGCTCACGCAATCTGTGCGTTTACCCGAATTTGTACCTGATGGACCAGTTCTCGACCCAGATCCGCCATTTCCGCCCGATCGCGGCGGACAAGACCGAGGTCACCATCTACTGCATCGCCCCAAAGGGTGAGAGCGACGCCGCCCGGGCCCAACGCATCCGCCAATACGAGGATTTTTTCAATGCCTCCGGCATGGCCACACCTGATGACCTCGAAGAGTTCCGCTCGTGCCAGCTCACCTTCCGTGCCACAGCCGCGCCGTGGAACGACATGAGTCGCGGTGCCCAGCACTGGCTTTCGGGCCCGGACCCGGTGGCGCAGTCACTCGGTATGACTGGCATCGTCTCGGCCGGCGTACGCAACGAGGACGAGGGGCTCTACCCCGTCCAGCACGGGTACTGGCTACAGACCATGCGCGAGGCACTGGCACAGGAGGAGGCTGACCGATGAGCACCCAGGTCCGAACCGGGACTCAGCCCCCGGTCAACTCTCAGCCGAAGCTGATCACCCAGAACGCGATCGAGCAATTCCTCTACCGCGAGGCGCGTTATCTCGACGACCGCGAGTTCGAGAAGTGGCTCGCCTGTTACGCAGACGACGTCGTGTACTGGATGCCGTCGTGGACCGACGACGATCGACTCGTCGAGGATCCGCAACGCGACATCTCGCTGATCTACTACGACAACAAGGGCGGACTCGAGGATCGGGTGTTCCGCATCCGCACCGAACGATCTTCGGCGACGTCACTTCCCGAACCACGCACGAGTCACAACATCAGCAACGTCGAGGTGATCGAACGGCGCGGCGACCTGGTGGATATCCGATTCAATTGGCACACCATGTATTTCCGCTACAAGACGGTAGATCCCTATTACGGGACGTCCTTCTACACCATCGACTTCTCCGGCGAGCAACCACTGATCCGGCGAAAGACCGTAGTGCTCAAGAACGACTACATCCACCACGTGGTGGACGTGTACCACTTCTGATCCGGGCTGAGGTATCCCAATGACTGTCACATCCGAACCGGCCACCCACCGGGTGGCTCTGGCTTTCGAAGACGGGGTGACCCGGTTCATCACCTGCCGCGGCGATCAGACCGTCGCCGACGCCTCCTACCGTCAACGCATCAACATCCCCCTGGACTGCCGCGACGGTGCGTGCGGCACGTGTAAAGCGCTGTGCGAGTCCGGAGAATACGACGGCGGCACCTATATCTCGGATGCCCTGTCCGACGACGAGGCGGCTGCGGGCTACGCGCTTCCGTGCTGCATGAAGCCGCGCTCGGACCTGGTGCTGCAGATCGCCAGCACGTCCGAGATCGCCAAGACGGAAGCGGCTAGTTACCTCGCCGAGGTCGTCGAACTCGAACGCCTGTCATCCACCACCGTGCATCTCGGTGTCGAGATCCAGAACCGCTCCGAATTGGCTTTTCTCCCCGGCCAGTACGTGAACATCACTGTGCCGGGTACCGACACCGGCGCCGGTACCGCGACCCGCTCGTACTCGTTCAGCAACGGCCCTGACAGCGACCGCCTGACGTTCCTGATCAAGTTGACTCCCGGCGGCGCCATGTCGACCTATCTGACCGAACGGGCGGCGGTCGGCGACACCCTGACGTTCACCGGGCCGCACGGTTCGTTCTTCCTGCGGGCGGCTGACCGCCCGATCCTGCTGCTGGCCGGCGGCACCGGGCTGGCTCCGATCCTGTCCATACTGCGGCGGTTACGCGACGACGGGAGCCACCGCCGCGCCCACCTGATCTATGGCGCCTCCACCGACGACGACGTCGTGGCACTCGACGAATTAGCCCGACTGGCAGCCGATCTGCCTGGGTTCAGTTGGGAATACTGTGTGTCCGATCCGGCCAGCACCGCGCCGAACAAGGGGCCGGACAAGGCGTACGTCACGAGCCTGATCGATCCGGCGCACCTCTACAACGGCGACGTCGCGATCTACCTGTGCGGACCGCCCCCGATGGTGGAGGCGGTACGCAAGCACATTGCCCGGTCCGGCATCGAGCCCAGTGGCTTCTTCTACGAGAAGTTCGCCCTGGCAGTACCGGCGGTGCCCGCGATGACGGCCAGCCCGGCGCCGGCCGGGCGGACCGCTCCGGCTGAGCAACTGCCGACCGCTGCGGACGCGCGCGAGGTGACGGGACAGAACCTGTTCCCCGAGACCGCGATTGCTGCCTGGACCGGTCCATCAACAGGCAGTGACGACGGCGAAACCGACCGAATGCGCATGGTGGCCGGCCAGTTGGTGGCTCCCAACGGTACCGGGACGGGCCCGGCCGGAGTCGTCGAAACCGGCGGTGCCGATCCCACTCCAGAGACCTCCGGCGGTCCGGACTTCCGCGCTGTCATGGGCCAGGAGATCTTCGGCGCGGCCGCGCCGGACCCAGCCGCGGTGGCTGTCAGACAACCCGAGCCTCCGACAGTCACCGCCGACGGCTATCAGATCGGCGAGGAACACCCTGAGGTCCACGAGTCCGACGCGCTGTTCGAAGCACGCCAAGCCCTCGAACTCGGCGCACTCGAACTGACGTTGGGGCGGTTGACCAGCGGGCAGCTCGCCGGATACCGGTTGCTTGCCGAGTCGACTCTGCCGTACGTCGAGGGTGATCATTTCGTCGACGCCCGGCAGTACACCGAGACCAATGCCGCATTCCACGACTATCTGTTCACCCTCACCGGCAACGATCATCTGCTGCAGGCATATCAGGCGCTCGGCGTGAAAGGCCGCATGAGCGAGGTGCTGAGCGATGCAACATGGTGTCATCCGCTGTGCGCCCAGGACCACGTGGACATCGTCAAGGCCTTCGAGAGCGGGGACCGAAGCGCCGCACGCGCTTTGATGATCGCGCATGCCGACCGGTCGAAGCAGACCATGCGTCGTGCGATGGCCGACCACCTCGAAGCCCGGAAACCGAAGTTCATCACCCCCGGCCGGTTCACCGGCAAGGTCGTCGTGATCACCGGCGCCGCGCAGGGAATCGGTGAGCACACCGCCCGTCGCATCAGCGCCGAAGGCGGGACGCTCGTTCTCGTCGACCGATCGGAGCTCGTAAAGGAACTCGCTGACGAACTGGCTGTCGGCGGTCCGCGCAACCTGGCGGTGACGGCCGATCTGGAACATTACGAGAACGCCGACAATGTTGTACGCCAAGCACTCTTGGAGTTCGGCCGGATCGATGTGTTGATCAACAACGTGGGTGGTGCCATCAACTTCAAGCCATTCACCGAGTTCTCCGAAGCCGAGATCCAGGCGGAGGTCACCCGGTCGTTGATGACCACGTTGTTCGCGTCTCGCGCGGTGTTGCCGGCGATGGTTTCGCACGGCGGCGGTGTTATCGTCAACGTGTCCTCGGCTGCTACCCGTGGAATCCACCGGATCCCATACTCGGCGGCCAAGGGAGGAATCAACGCGATCACCGCGTCACTGGCGCTGGAGTATGCCGACGCCGGGGTACGCGTGGTGGCTACCGCCCCCGGTGGCACAGAGGCACCCCCGCGCCGGATTTCCCGGGGCACTCCCGAGCCCGCCGATGACACCGAGCGGGAGTGGTTCCAGGGACACATCGACCAGACACTGGAGTCTTCTCTGATGCACCGCTACGGAACCCTCGACGAGCAATCGGCGGCGATCTGTTTCCTGGCGTCCGACGAGGCCTCCTATATCACCGGCACCGTCCTCCCGGTCGCCGGAGGCGACCAAGGCTGACACGTCGCCGGGGGCGACCAGGGCTGACACGCTGCCGCTTACCATGGAAACGTGCTCGAAGGCTCCTCCGGCTGCATGGGGCGGGACCGCGAACTGACAAAACTCGCCGACCACCTCGCCGCCACGATCAACCACGGTGCGGCCGTGGTCGCGGTGGTCGGTGAGCCGGGCATCGGGAAAACCACCTTGGTGCGTGAGCTCACCGCCGCGCACGGCGCATGGTGGGCACGAGCGGTTCCGTGGGAATCCGATCTGCCGGGCGGCGTGCTCGCACAGCTGATTCAGGATGAAGTTCCGGCCGACCCGGTTCAGGCTGCCGCACACCTTGTCGACCACCTGCGTGCGACGGGGGTCGGCCTGCTCGCAATCGACGACGCCGAGTATGCGGATATCGAATCACTGCAAGCACTTTCGACCCTGGTCCGCCATCAACGGGACATCCCTGTCCTGGTCGTTCTCACCGCATCATCGGTTGCCGCCGTGCCCGTCAGCCTCACCGACGAGGTGCTGACGTTGTCCGGCTTGCCGACGGCGGCTGTGACCGAGTTGGCGCGGCTGCGCGGCGTCGTCATACATCCCACCATGGCGGACACGTTGACCGGGCACACGCACGGTAATCCTCGCGATGTCCTCGCCCTTCTCGACGAGGTGCCCGCCGCGGTGTGGGCACGCCCCGATGCGAGCCTGCCGGCGCCGCGATACGTGGTCGAACGGGTCCGCGGACAGCTGGCCGCATGTGGACCGGATGGGCGGGCACTTCTCGAGGCACTGGCGGTGCTGGGCGACGACGCGACGTTGGCCGAAGCCGCTGAACTCGCTGCGCTTCCCGATCCCTTGCGCGCCATCGACCAGGTCGCCGGTGCCGGGTTGATCTCGCACGTCGTAACTTTCGAGCCCCAGCTGCCCGACGCCATGACCCGGGCCGCCATCCTGGCGCAGATGAGCGCCCACCGCACCGCCGAGGCGCACCAACGGGCTGCCGAAATAGTCGACGACCCCGACCGTCGCTTGCGGCACCGGGTGGCCGCCGCCCCGATGCCCGACGAGAACCTCGCCGGCGACATCGAGGCCCTGGCGCGGGAACACGGCACCGAGGGAGCGTGGGCCAGGGCGGCTTCGCTGTTCCGTGATGCCAGTCGACTCACACCGGAGCCGCTCTTGCGTGACGAGCGCCTGACCCTTGCCGTGGACGCCCTGGTGGCCGCGGGCGACTGCGGAGCCGCCGCGGCGCTCGTCCCGGCGGTGGAGAGCCTACGCGAAACACCCTTGCGCAACGCGGTTCTGGCCTATCTGGCCATCCTGCGCGGCCGTGCTACCGAGGCCGAGGTACGCCTGCGCCGAGCGTGGGACATCGTCAACGCCGAGCGCGAGCCCGATACGGCCGCGTTGATCGCGCAACGGTACGTTCTGCATTCGCTCGTGCGTTGTCGCGGCGACGAGCTGGTGGCCTGGGCCGACACCGCGCTGCGCCTCAGCGATCGCGACTCCCCCGCCGGGATCGAATCGGCCGCCGTTCGCGGCCTCGGTCTGGCCGCGGCAGGGTATCCCGGCAAAGCGACAGCAGCCTACGACGAACTCGCCGCCAGGGTGCGACACGGTGCCCAGGCACAGCGGATCACGATGGGCCGAGGGTGGCTGCAGTTCATCCGAGACGATGTCGACACCGCTCGCAGCAACCTCGAAAGCGCAGTATCCACAGCGGCCCTGGGAGGTTCGACACGGATCACGCTGTGGGCGCAGGGGTGGCTGGCCCGGGTGCATTTCGTGTGCGGTGACTGGGATGCTGCACTGTCTTCCGTCAGGGCGGGCCGCGACCTGGCTGCATCGAGCGGCATCGTGATCGTCACACCGTTGCTGGAATGGACTGCGGCGCAGATCCATGCGCTTCGCGGAGACTGGGCTGACGCAAACCTGGCGGTGCGGGCCGCCGACGTCGTCACCCAGGACTACGAGATGGCCCGCATACCGACGATTCTCGCTCGAGCCCACGTCGCCGAGGCCGAGGCCGACTACGCCAAGGTGTGGCGCGTGCTGGAACCGCTGGCCCGGATGGCGCGGGGCACCTCGCTGGCCGAGCCGGGTTACTGGCCGTGGCCCGATCTGTTGGCCAACGCCCTTGTCCTCCAAGGCAAATTGGTGGCCGCGGACGAGTTCTTGCGACCGCACGAAGCCCAGGCCCGAAAGCGCGAGCATCGCTCGGCGATGGCCAGACTCGGTTACGCACGCGGCAGGCTGCTGGGCGCGATGGGTGACCTGCCTGCCGCCCGAGCCAGATTCGAGGAGTCTCTCGCGCTCTTGGACGGGCTGCCGCTGCGGTACGACCGTGCGCGGGTCAACTTCGCCTACGGACAGACGCTGCGCCGGGCCGGCAAACGTCGCCAGGCGGACGAGGTGATCAGCACCGCACGGGAGTTGTATCTATCGCTCGGTGCGCAGACTTTCGTGGCCCGCTGCGAGCGTGAGCTCAAGGCGGGCGGCTTGCATCAGCTGCGCGGGTCGCGTGACAGTGTCGATTTGACGCCACAGGAAGACGCGGTAACCACACTCGTCGCAAAGGGATTGACGAACCGTGAAGTGGCCGCCGAGCTGTACGTCTCACCGAAGACCGTGCAGTACCACCTCACAAGGATCTACGCGAAGCTCGGTGTGCGGTCCCGCGCAGAGTTGGCCGCGCTCCGCGGAGGATAGTTCACAGGCGCGGCGGTGTTGGCCACGATATGGTCGTATCCGACGCCGGGAGCCAATTCGAGCAGGTCGAATCCGTCGCCCGTGACGTCGAAGACCCCGAGGTCGGTGATCACCCGGCTGACCACTCCCTTACCGGT
The DNA here is from genome assembly GCF_019739075.1 of Mycobacterium farcinogenes. Lineage (NCBI taxonomy): Bacteria > Bacillati > Actinomycetota > Actinomycetes > Mycobacteriales > Mycobacteriaceae > Mycobacterium > Mycobacterium farcinogenes. The sequence goes on from NZ_CP081673.1 coordinate 4,818,994, forward strand.
CAGCGGCAGGTCGCACGCCGAAACAAGCTTGGCTGCACCGCTTTTGGACATGTGATCCATCAGCACGATGACACGACCCGCGCCGTTGACCAGATCCATAGCCCCGCCCATGCCCTTGACCATCGAGCCGGGCACCATCCAGTTGGCGAGATCACCGTTCGCGGCCACCTGCATACCGCCCAGCACCGCGACGTCGACGTGACCGCCGCGGATCATCGCGAAACTGGTCGCGGAGTCGAAGAACGACGCGCCGGGCACGAGCGACACGGTCTGCTTGCCCGCATTGATCAGGTCTGGGTCCACCTCGTCGTCGTACGGGAACGGACCTACTCCGAGGATCCCGTTCTCTGCGTGCAGAGTGACATCCGAGCCTTCGGGCAGGTAGTCCGGGATCAGCGTGGGCAGGCCGATACCGAGGTTGACGTAGTCGCCGTCACGAAGTTCGGCGGCGGCGCGCGCAGCCATCTGTTCGCGAGTCCAGCTCATCGGGTTTCTCCTCGTTCGCGAGTGGTGCGCTTCTCGATGTCCTTGTGGGCGGCCTCTTCCGGGGTCAGCTCGACGATCCGCTTGACGAAGATGCCGGGCAGGTGGACCTCATCGGGGTGCAATTCGCCGACCTCGACGACTTTTTCGGCCTCGACCACGGTGATGCGGCCCGACATCGCCGCCGGCGGGTTGAAGTTGCGGGCGGCGGCATGGAATTTGCAGTTGCCGGCCTTGTCGACGACGGCTGCGCGAACGAGGGCGTAGTCGGTGACGATGGACTCCTCGAGCACCATCTCCTTGCCGCCGAACGTGCGGACCTCCTTGGCCGGCGAGGCCACCGCGACCGTGCCGTCGGGGTGGTAGCGCCATGGCAGGCCACCGTCGGCGACCAGGGTCCCGACCCCGGTCGGGGTGAAGAAGGCGCCGATTCCGCTGCCGCCGGCGCGCATTCGCTCGGCGAGTGTGCCCTGCGGCGTGAGCTCGACGGTCAGCTCGCCGGCCAGGTACTGGCGGGCGAACTCCTTGTTCTCGCCGACGTAGGACGCGATGACGCGGCTGATCCGGCCCGCCTCCAGGAGCAGGCCGAGACCGGCGCCGTCGACGCCGCAGTTGTTGGACACGATCGTGAGATCGCCGGCACCCTGCTCCAGCAGCGCCCCGATCAAGAACCACGGGATACCGGCCAGCCCGAATCCCCCGACCGCAAGGCTTGAACCACTGGGGATGTCGGCTACCGCTTCCGCGGCCGAGCCGACCACCTTGTTGAGGGTCATGACTGCTGCTCCAGATGCTCGATGAGGGCGGGGGTGATGATGCCAGGTTGTTCGGCGTTGGCCAGGTGCGCGGCGTGCGCGACTTCGATCAGCTTCGCGCCGGGGACGGCATCGGAGATCTCGGCCAGTTTGGCCGGCGGGGTCGCGGTGTCGTCGATGCCGGCGATGGCCAATGTGGGTGCGCCGATCCTCGGCAGGTCCGCACGCAGATCCAGCGCCGCGATCGCCTCGCAGCACCCGGCATACCCTTCGGCCGGTGTCGCGGCCACCATCGCCTCCCATGGGCCGCGGTCGCCGGGGAAGCCGGGGGTGAACCAGCGGGCCACGACAGCTTCTGCGACGGCTGTACTCCCTTCGGCGCGCACCGTGGCCGCACGGTCGGTCCACGCCGCGGCCGGTGGCAGCTGCGCTCCGGTGCACAACACAGCCAGGCGGTCGACGCGCTCGGGATTGCGGGCGGCGACCCGCATCACGGTCATACCACCCAGTGAGAGTCCCACCAGGTGGGCGCGTGCGACATCGAGTGAATCCAACAGGGCGACAAGGTCGTCGGCGAGGTCATCGATCGTGTACGGCCCGTCCGGTGCCGGCGACTGCCCGTGGCCGCGGGTGTCGTAGCGCACCACGCGAAATCGTTCCTCGAAGGCCGCCACCTGGGCATCCCACATGCGATGGGTGGAGCCCAGCGAGTTGGAGAATACGACCACCGGACCGTCGGCACGCCCGGTGACGACATGGTGGAGGGCAACGGCGGTCATCGGATCACCTCGAAAACCGCGGCGAGTCCTTGTCCCCCACCGATGCACATGGTCTCCAACACATGGCCGGCCTCACGGCGGACCGCTTCGTAGGCCGCAGTGGCCAGGATTCGGGCACCCGTCGCCCCGATGGGATGCCCGAGTGAGATTCCGGATCCGTTGGGGTTGAGCCGTTCGTCGAGTGGGTCGATCTTCCATTCGGCCAACACCGCGAGCACCTGTACCGCGAAGGCCTCGTTGAGTTCGATGAGGTCGAGCTCATCGAGGGTCAGGTCCGCGCGGTCCAACGCCGCGGCGGTGGCGCTGACCGGTCCGATTCCCATGGTCTTGGGGTCGCAGCCGCTGACCGCCCACGACTTCAGGGCCAGAAGAGGTGTCAGGCCGCGCTTTTCGGCCTCAGCACGAGTCGTGACAACGCACATGGCGGCGCCGTCATTCTGGCCCGACGCGTTGCCCGCGGTGACGCTGGCCTCGGCGTCGGTCTTGATTCGGATGGGGCGCAACGCCGCCAGGTCTGCGACGGTGACGTCGGCCCGCGGGTGCTCGTCGCGGTCTACGGTGGTGTCGGGCTTGCCGCGACCGCCTGGCACGGTCACCGGGACCATCTCGTCGACGAAGCGGCCGGCATCGTGTGCGGCGACCGCGCGGCGATGCGAGCGAACCGCGAGCTCGTCCTGATCGTCGCGGGAGATGCCGTATTCACGACGTAGGTTCTCCGCGGTCTCGATCATTCCACCGTTGATGGGATAGCTTGCACCACCGGCTGTTTCACGCGCACGATCCAGCCGGTCCTGCAATGCGACGGCACCCTGCCGCACCCCGGTGCGCAATCCCAAGGCGTAGTGCTCGACGTTGGACATCGACTCCGCACCACCGGCGACGACCAAGCGAGCGGCGCCGGTGGCCACCTGACCGGCCGCATAGAGCACGGCCTGCAGCCCTGATCCACAGCGACGGTCGACCTGCAGACCCGGCACCCGGGTGCCCAGCCCCGCGTCGAGCGCGGCAATCCGGCCGATGGCAGGCGACTCGCCATTGGCATAGCCCTGGCCCAGGATGACATCGTCCACGTCCTGTTCGCCCAGCCCGGCACGGGCGACCAGCTCACTCAGCGTGAGGGTCGCCAGGTCGCAGGCGGTCAACGCGGCGAGCGCGCCGCCCATCCGGCCGACTGGCGTGCGGAGGGGATTGCAGATCACCACTTGGGAGGCGGACTGGCCGGAAGTCATGATTCCACCGTATGGAGCTGGACCAATATTGTGAAATACTCAAAATATAGTTATTGATATTCAGAGAGTTCTAATCATGGAATTGCGACATCTGCGTTATTTCCGGGCGGTCGGCGAGGAGCTGCACTTCGGTCGTGCCGCGGAGCGCCTGCACATCGCGCAGCCGCCGCTGTCCCAGCAGATCCGCCAGCTCGAACGCGAGCTCGGAGTGCCACTACTGGCCCGGACCACCCGCAGCGTCGAACTCACCCCGGCCGGGCACGCCTACCTGCGGCGCACGGTGGAGGTACTCGACGCCGTGAACGACGCGGGCGAGGAGGCTCGCCGCATCGCAGCCGGCATCGAGGGCCGCGTGGCAATCGGCTGCGTCGGATCAGCCACCTACTCACTACTGCCGCAACTGGTCCGCGCCCTCGGTGAATCCCTGCCCGGTGTCGAGGTCAGCGTGCGCGGCGAGATGCTGGCACCAGCCCAGCTCGACGCCCTGGAAACGGGCGCGATCGATCTGGCGCTGCTGCGGCCACCGGTCAGCCGCGACGGCATCATGACCGAGATCATCCGGCGCGACCGCCTGCTGGCAGTGCTCCCAGCGGGTCATCGGCTGGCCGACTGCGCCGAGGTGACGGTGAACGATCTGCGTCCGGAGGACTTCGTCGTCCACGCCGGTCACGGCCGGTCGGTGATGAGCAACGTGGTCACCTCACTGTGCGCCGATTCCGGGTTTACGCCCCGGATTCGCCAGGAGGTCTCCGAGACGTCCACCCTGGTGACGTTGGTGGCGGCGGGGCTAGGGGTCGCGATCGTGCCGGGTCCGGCTGCCGCACTCGACATCGCCGGGGTGCGGTACGTGCCCCTGGCGCCGGCAACCCTCGGAGTGGACCTGGTCGCCGCACACTCGCAAGCCCGCGACTCCGCGCTCATCCCCAATGTGCTCGGCGTGCTCCGCAACCTCAGCCGACGGGGCTAGGGCCAGCATGTCGCAATCGGAAACCTACCGGTGTCCGATTCCGTGATTTACACCACGGCTCAGGCCGGATTCGATGGACCCGACGAGGAAGGCGGGTGCACATGACGATCAGTGTGGCCGAACGGGCGGAGCTTGCCGCCGCGGTCTCGGACTTGTTGCACGACGAATGCACCGAGCAGGACGTGCGCCGGGTGATGAGCACCGAGGACGGATTCGATCGCGGGTTGTGGCGCCGGCTGGCAGCCCAAGGCGTGACCGGCCTGCTGGTCGGAACCGAGTACGGCGGCGTCGGCCTGGGCGCGCTGGAGCTCGAGGCCGTCGCCGAGGCGGCCGGGGCTGCGCTGCTGCCCGCGCCGTTTTTGGCCAGCGCCGTGCTGGCGTCGGCCCTGATCGAATCCGCAGGCGCCGACGACGACAAGCGAGCGCTGCTGCCGGGGCTGGTCGACGGGACGTCCATCGGAACCGTCGCACTGACCGGCTCCCGCGGAACCTGGGCGCCGGAGGGCGTCGCGGTACGCGCCACCACGGGAACGGATTCGCAGGGCGATCACACCCTGACCGGCAACGCCCACTACGTCATCCACGGCCAGGTGGCCGACGTGATCCTGGTGGTGGCCCGCGTCGACGGAGACTTCGGCATTTTCCGGATCGAACCTGACGCCGACGGCTTCGAACGCACGGCCGCAACGGTTTTCGATCCGACCGTCCCCCTTTCGACCTACGCCTTCGACGCCACGCCGGCGCGCCGCATCGGCACCGCTGGATGGGACGCGGTACAGCAGGCACTCGACCTCGCCGTGATCGCGCTGGCCGGCGAACAGGTCGGCGGAGCACGGCGCATCTTCGACATCACCGTGGACTACCTCAAGACCCGGATCCAGTTCGGCCGCCCGATCGGCAGCTTCCAGGCCCTCAAACACATGGCGGCCGATCTACTGCTGCAGGTCGAATCGGCCACCTCGGCCGCCCAGCACGCCGCTGCCGAGCTGGCATCCGGAAGCGAAAAATCCCCCGGGGCAATCGCTCTGGCCGGGTTTACCTGCGCCGAGGCGTACCACACGACCGCCATGTCGGCGATCCAGATGCACGGCGGTATCGCCTTCACCTGGGAGCATCCGGCACACCTGTTCCTGCGCCGGGCCCGCACCGGCCTGCAACTGCTCGGCGGCTCGGGGCTGCACCGCGAGCGCTACCTCACCTCGAAAGGCGCCTGAAGATGACGGCCGATGATCTGCCCGACGCCGACAAACTGCGCACCGAGGTGCGTGCCTGGCTGGCCCAGAATTGGTCCGGCCTGCCGAAATCCACCAATCCGTGGGTCAGTTCGCCGGAGAAGGTGGCCTGGCTGGAGAAGGTGCTCGAGGCGGGGTACGCCGTACCCACCTTCCCCACCGAATGGTTCGGACGGGGCTACCCGAACAAGCTCGCCGCGGTCATCGAGCAGGAATTCCGCGCGGCCAAGGCTCCGGGGGCACGGCAGGACAAATACAGCATCCCGGCCAACACCGCACTCAAGTTCGGCACCGAGCAGCTCAAGAACGACCTGGTGCGTGACTTCCTCACCGAACGCATCCGCACCTGCCTGCTCTACAGCGAGCCCGGCGCCGGATCCGATCTCGCCGCGGTGCGCACCACCGCGGTCCGAGACGGCGACGAGTGGGTGGTCAACGGCCAGAAGGTGTGGACATCGGGCGCTACCACCGCCGAATACGCGCTGCTGATCGCCCGCACCGACTGGGACGTGCCCAAGCACAAAGGCTTGAGCTTCTTCATGATCCCGATGCGCCAGCCCGGCATCGAGGTCCGTCCACTGGTCCAGATCACCGGCGAATCACACTTCAACGAGGTCTTCATCACCGACGCGAGGGTGTCCGACGCCTACCTCCTGGGCGGCGAGGGCAACGGCTGGAAGGTGCTGCAGACCGCCCTGGCATACGAGCGCTCGATCATGGGTGACGCCGGCCGCGGCTCACGCAACCGGACCCGGGCCGACGATCTCATCGGCCTGGCCCGCGATCACGGCCGCCTGGAGGATCCGGCGGTGCGCAAGGACCTGGCGAATGTGCTGGCCTTGCGCGAACTGAACTCTCTGAACAATGCCCGGGCCAAAGCCGCTGCCGCGCAAGGCACATCCAGCTCCGTCATGTCGCTGGGCAAGCTGGCCATGTCGAGCATCCTGCACGCCGAGGCCCGGCTGAAGACCGAGATCATCGGTGCCGAAGCTCTTTTCGCCGGACCCGAGAATCCAGAGTCCGACGACGTCAACTTCCTCACCCTCAATGCGTTCTTCACCTCGATCGGCGGCGGCACCGACCAGATCCAGCGCAACATCATCGGCGAACGTGTCCTGGGCCTGGCCAAGGAGCCGGAAGTCGATCGCGACATCCCGTTCCGGCAGGCCCGCCGGAGCTGAAAGATGGCCAACCCGAACGACTATGACCCGCCGCTGACCGGCGTTCGCGTTCTCGACCTGTCCCGTGGCCCGATGACGGCGGTCGGCCGGCTGCTGGCCGACCTCGGCGCGACGGTGACCCAGGTGCACCTGCCCGGCGTCACGGAGGACCCGGCGGCCCCGTTCGTCGACGGCGCCGCAATCGATCCCGACTCGGTGGGGTTCGCGATCAACCGCCACGGCCTGGGCACCATGGTCATCGACCCCGCGCTCCCCGGCGAACGACGTCGCTGGGTGCGCCTGCTGGCCGACACCGACATTCTGATCGAGGACACGCGCCCTGGATCGGATGCCGAAACAACCCTGTCCGTGCGTGACATTCACGTCGAACACCCCGGCCTGGTCATCCTGTCCATCAGCGATTTCGGCCGCGACACCGGCTACCGCGGCTGGCAGGCCACCGCCCCGGTGCTGCACGCGCTCACCAGTGAGCTGTCGCGCTCCGGCATCCCGGGACGCGAGCCCGTGGTGCCGCCGGCGGCACAGTTGCCCTATCACGTGGCCTCAGCGCAGGCGGCGGTGATGACCATCAGCGTGTATCTGGACCGATTACGCACCGGCGAAGGCGATCTCATCGATTTCTCGATCCTCGACGGCGCGATGCAGACCCTCGATCCTCCGTACGGGACTGCGGGCACCGCCTCGGCCGGGCTGGCCTTGAGTGCGCAACAACGCGATTGGAATGCCGAACGTCTGCGCTACCCGATCATCGCCTGCAAGGACGGGCATGTGCGGATCTGCCTGCTGGCAAAACGCCAGTGGCACGGCATGTTCGAGTGGATGGGCCGGCCCGCCGAGTTCGCCGATCCGTCGTTCGACCGGCTCCGGGTGCGACTCAGCTCACCGGAATTGATGGCCGCGATCGGGCGGTTCTGCGCCGGGCAGACCCGGGCCGAACTGGAAGTGGCGGGCCAGCGCCACGGGGTGCCGACGGCGGCGGTGTTGACCTTGGCCGAGACCCTCGGCACCGAGCAGGTGCACAGTCGCGGCTCGTTCCACGAAATCGAGCTGGCCCCAGGCCTGTCGGCACCGGCCCCGGCGGGAGTCGTCGAGATCGACGGTCACCGGGCGCACGCCGCGAACCGGACCCAACCGCTGACGGACGGCCGCCCTCACACCGGCGTGGCCCCACTGCTCGGCGGCCGCGCCCGCCGCAATGAGGGCCTGCCGCTGGAGGGGATCCGGGTGCTGGATCTCGGCGTGATCGTCGTCGGGTCCGACACCGGACGACTCTTCGGGGATCTCGGCGCCGACGTCATCAAGATCGAGAACTCGGCGTTCCCCGACGGTTTGCGCGGCAACCTCACCGCCATGTCGCAGACCTACGGCGCGGGCCACCGCAACAAGCGCTCGATCGGCGTCGACCTGCGGACACCGCGGGGGCGTGAGTTGGCGCACCAGCTGGTCGCGCAGTCCGACGTGGTGCTCACGAACTTCAAACCGGGTGTGGCCGAGACACTGGGAATGGATTACCGAAGTCTGCGAGAACTGAACCCGCAGATCGTGGTGGTGGACAGCTCGGCGTTCGGGCCTACCGGACCCTGGGCCAAGCGAATGGGCTACGGCCCCTTGGTGCGTGCGGCCGCGGGGTTCACCGACCTGTGGGTGTATCCCGGCGAACCGGAATCGTTCTGCGACACCGTCACCGTCTACCCGGACCACGTCGCGGCCCGCATCGGCGCGCTCGGCGCGCTGAGCCTGCTGCTGCGCCGCGAACGGACCGGCACCGGCGGGTCGGTCAGCATCGCCCAGTCCGAGGTGATGTTGAGCCATCTGGCCGCGGAGATCGCCGCCGATGACCTGACCCGCCGCGGGCATGCCGCGGCCGACCCGGTCCACGACGCCCCGTGGGGTTCGTTTCCCGCCGCCGGCGACGACCGCTGGGTCGCGGTGACCGTGCGCGACGATGCCGATTGGCGCGCACTGTGCCAGGCGATCGACCGCCCGGAACTGGCCGATGACGTGCGGCTGGCGACCCGCGCCGGGCGCGACGCCCACCGCGATCGCATCGACGAGGCCGTGCGGGCCTGGACGTCGGCGCGCCCGGTCACCGAGGCGATGCAACGGTTGCAGACGGCCGGGGTGCCCGCCGGCGCGGTACTGCGTGCCGCCGAGGTCGCCGACTGGGACTACTACGTGCAGCGCCGCGCGTTCCGCGAGGAACTGCACCCGCACGCCACCGAGCCGTTCACGATGGAAAACGTGCAGATCCATTCGACTCGCATCGCCGATCCGCCCCTGCGGCAAGCGCCGCTGCTCGGCGAGCAGACCCGGGAGATCGCCGCCGAGCTGTTGGGGCTGGGCGCCGCGGAGATCGACGAGCTGATCGCCACCGGAGTGCTCGAGGTGCCGCAGGTCACGCAACTTACGGGGCGCTGACCGCCGGTCTCGTACCATTCGTGGGTCACCCTGACCCTCGAATCGCCTGGAAACGACCGCATGGACTTCACCAGACTCCGGTACTTCGTCGCGGTCGCCGAGGAACTGCACTTCAAGCGGGCCGCCGACCGGCTGAGGATCACGCCGCCGCCGCTGAGCAAGCAGATCAAGCTGCTGGAGAAAGAACTCGGCGGGCAGCTGTTCGAACGCAACTATCACGAAGTCCGGCTGACGCCGCTGGGCGCCAAAATGCTCGGGCCGGCGCGGGAGATCCTGCGCCAGGTCGATGACCTGTTGGCCACCGCGGTCCGGTTCACCGAGGGGGCCGCGACGGTGCGGGTCGGAGCAACCGCTTATGCGCCGTCGGATTTCGTGGCGCAGGTCCAGACCGCGGTAGCCGGCCTGACCGTGCCGACCGAATTCAGCGTTCCCGGGTCGGCCGCCGAGGTGACGGCCAAGCTGGTGTCCGGTCACCTCGACCTCGGACTGATCCATCTGCCCACCTCCGACAAGCGGTTGCAGTACCGAGTGGTGGCCACCTTTCAGGGTGCGGTCGCGGTGCGGTTCGACGACCCGCTGGCAGCGCAGGAACTGGTGGCTATCGAAGAGCTCCGCGATCGGGACGTGGTCATCGACTTCGCCCGGCCCAATCCCGTCATGCTGGCCGGCCTCACCCGTGCGCTCAACGCGCGTGGGGTGACCCGCATCGTGCGCACCACCAATCAATTCGGCGGCGAACTGGAGATGGCCGCCCAGGTGTTCAACCGCCGTCTCGTCGCGGTGGTGCCGTATGCGCCCGAATCACTGATCGGCAAGATCTTCTCCCCGCCGGAGTTCACGTTGGTGCCCATCGACGAGAGCACCTGGGCGCCGGCGCGGATCGCGTTGGCCTGGGTGCCCGACCGCCAGAAGAACCCGGCGGAGATCGAGGCACTGGTGGCCGAGTTGACACAGACACTGGCCCGCGGGCGCGCGCAGTAGGGTGGGCACAGTGATGCCGATGACGGTGGGCGCAACCGTTGCCTCGAGTGTCGCCGCTGTGGCGGCGCTGCTCGGCATGTCCGCACCCGCTCCCCAGGTTCGTCTCGTCGACGACACCGTCCCGATGACCCAGGGGGACGGTTCGCTGGCCGACGGGCAGGTCTTGACGCCGTTCGACGTGCAGAATCCGGCGATCGGCCGGTTGGATCCGCGCCTGTTGGCCGCCATTCAGAACGCCGCCGATGCCGCGGCGGCCGACGGCGTGACCATGACGATCAACTCAGGCTGGCGTTCGGCCGAATTCCAGCAGTCGCTGCTCGATCAGGCGGTGCAGACCTACGGCAGCCTCGCGGCCGCCCGCCGGTACGTGCAGACGCCGGCCGCATCGCGGCATGTGACCGGTGAGGCGGTCGATGTCGGGGGACCACAGGCCGATCACTGGCTGATCGCCAACGGAGCGCGCTTCGGCCTCTGCCAGATCTACGCCAACGAGCTGTGGCATTTCGAACTGGTGGCCGACCCGGCGGGCAACTGTCCCCCGCTGCAGCCCGACGCCGCGGGCTGAGCCGCTCGGCAGTTATTCGGTGACCGGCACCATATCGGCGCCGCACGTGCACTTGTAGTTGGTTTCCGGGCCTTTGCAATGGCATTCGGACTCGACTCGGACCCGGCACCCACAGCCCTCGTGAGCACAGGTCAGGACGGTTCCTGCCGGGACAACACTCATGTCTCCTCCACTGTGTCGGCGGCCGACGTCATCCTGCGGGCCGGCCCGCTGTTTCCATCGTCCCCCTGTGATTCCCCCGAACCAGCGGTATCAATACAACTCGGCCCGCCTATCGTGTCCTCATGACTTTGTCCGGAAAGACCATGTTCATCTCCGGCGCCAGCCGCGGTATCGGCCTGGCGATCGCCAAGAAGGCCGCTGCTGACGGCGCCAACATCGCACTGGTCGCCAAGACCGCCGAACCGCATCCCAAGCTCGAGGGCACGATCTACACCGCGGCCAAAGAGATCGAGGAGGCCGGCGGACAGGCCCTGCCGATCGTCGGCGACGTGCGTGACGGCGATTCGGTGGCCTCTGCGGTGGCCAAGGCCGTCGAGCAGTTCGGCGGTATCGACCTGTGCGTCAACAACGCCTCGGCGATCAACCTCGGCTCGATCGAGGAAGTTCCGCTCAAGCGCTTCGACCTGATGAACGGCATTCAGATCCGCGGCACCTACGCGGTGTCACAGGCCTGTATCCCCCACATGAAAGGCCGGGAAAACCCGCATATCCTCACCCTTTCGCCGCCGATCCGGCTGGAGTCCGAGTGGCTCAAGCCGACCGCATACATGATGGCCAAGTTCGGAATGACGTTGTGCGCCCTGGGCATCGCCGAAGAGATGCGGGAGGCCGGCATCGCGTCGAACACGCTGTGGCCGCGCACGCTGGTGGCCACCGCCGCGGTGCAGAACCTGCTGGGCGGGGACGAGGCGATGGGCCGGGCCCGCAAGCCCGACGTGTATGCCGACGCCGCCTACACCATCTTCAACAAGCCCGCCCGGGAGTTCACCGGCCAGAGCCTGCTGTGCGAGGACGTGTTGCTCGCGAACGGCGTCACCGATCTGTCGGTGTACGACTGCGTGCCCGGTTCAGACCTCGGGGTGGACCTGTGGGTGGATACCCCGAACCCGCCCGGATACGTCCAGGGTTGATCCTTGGCCACCAACTGGGCTGTCGGCCGCTATCAAGCCGTCGCCGATCACATCGCCGTCATCGCCGGTGAGGTCGTCACCGCGGCCGACACCCTGCGACCCGTCCGTGGGACCGCGCTGGTCGACCTGGCGTGTGGCACCGGAAGCGCTGCGCTGGCTGCCGCCGCGGCCGGCGCCGAGGTCACCGGCGTGGATCTCACCGCCGAGTTGATCGCCATCGCCGCCGAACGCTCCGGTGCCGACGCGGTGCGGTGGGTTGTCGCCGACGCCGCGAAGACCGGTCTGCCCGGCGCCGGATTCGACACGGTGGTGTCCAACATGGGCATCATCTTCGTCGAGCCCGTCAGCCTGGTGGCCGAGGTGGCCCGGCTGCTGAAACCCGGTGGGGTCTTCGGCTTCTCTGCGTGGGTGCGCGACGGCGCGGGTAGCCCGTTCTCCACCCCGATCATCGAAACCCTCGGTCCGCCCGCACCCGCCGCCTATTCCCCGGACCAGTGGGGCAACCTCGATACGGTGAAGTCCCGGCTGGCCACCGACTTCACCGATGTGCGCATCGAAACCGCCCAACACGTATGGGAATTCGATTCCGTCGACGTCGCGGTGCACTTCCTCGAACACGAATCACCGATGCACGTGAACCTGCTGGGAGGATTGGAAGCCACCCTGCGCGACCAGCTACTGGCGGCGTTTCGGACCGCGCTGCAGGCGAAAGCCGATGACACCGGGCGGGTGTCGTTCACCAGCCCGTATCTGGTGGCTACCGCAAAGCGCAGTCACTGAGCCTGGTAAAGGATTCCGCGGCCGATCGCCTCCCGCACCTCCGGCAGTGCCGCCTGGGCCAGGGCGTCGGGATCCACGCCGTGGTGGGCGGCGAGCAACTGGATCAGGGTGCCCAGCGGCACCTCCCCACGGCACCCGGCCAGTAGCGCGCGCAGCACCTCGTCGACCCCGATGACCGCGGCGGGACCACCGGGTCGGCGCACCGCGGCGCCGACCTGCTGCCAGCCGTCGGGCCCGGGCAGGCACTGCTCTTCGAGGAACACCGGCGCGGTCGAGAGCCGGGCCGCCAGCAGCGCGTCGTCGGAGGTGTCGCGCAGGTAGGCACGCCGGGCGAAGAACGCGTCCACTTCGGTTCCGGTGAGCGCCTCGTCGGCACCGGTGATCTCCTCGAGGATCTGCTCGGGGGCTTCGCCGTCGCGCGGAACCCGTAGCGAGATCATGCCCATGCCGACGCCGGCGATGCCCTGGTCGACGAACCAGTCGAGCCACTGCCCGCCGCGCTGTGCCTGCCGCTCGAGGTCTTCACCGGCGTCGGCCAGCCACAGCGACACATAGCTCACCGGGTCGGCCAGCTCACGCTGCACCACCCAGGCGTGCAGACCGGTGCCGGCCAGCCAGCCGGAAACCCGCTCCCGCCAATCTGATCCGGCGCGCACGATCCAGTTGGCCATGATGTGCGCGGTGCCGCCCGGTAGCAGGTGATCACCGATCTGCTCGATCAGGCTCTGGCACAACGTATCCCCGGCCAAACCGGAGTCTCGGTAGATGTAGTCGCGGGCACCCGAGCCGACCACGAAGGGAGGATTGGACACGATCAGGTCGAAACGCTCCCCGGCCACCGGTTCGAAAAGGCTGCCACCCCGCAGGTCCCATGACATGCCACCGAGCCGCGCCGTCATGGCCGCCAGGGCCAGCGCGCGCTCGTTGGTGTCGGTCGCGACGATCTCGTCGCAATGCGCGTTCAGGTGCAGCGCCTGGATACCGCACCCGGTACCGAGGTCGAGCGCACGACCGACCGGGTTCCGGGTGACCGCCCGGGCCAGCGACACCGATGCTCCGCCGATCCCGAGCACATGATCATGCCGCAACGGGCCGCGCCGCACCGCTGCGTCCTGATCGGACACCACGTAGAAATCCCGCTCGCCGTCGCTGTGCGGGCGAATGTCCAGGGCGGCACGAACCTTGTCGCCGCTGAATTCCAGTACGCCGTTGGCGGCCAGGGTCTGCAGGCTGACCGAGGGGAACGCCGCCTCGACCAGCTCGGGTGGTTCCTCGGTGCCGAGCAGCAGCAGCCGCACCAGCACGCCCAGGCGCTGCCGGTCTGCCGGGGCGGCATGCGTCACCCGCAGCACCGGCCACCACACGCCACGGCTCAGCGCGGCGTTCGCATCGCCCAGGAGATCGCCCACTCCGTCGGTGGTGAATCCGGCTGACCGCAGGTCGACACCGATCGCGTCCACCACACGGGGGTCGACGCCACGGCCCGTCCCGCTCAAAACAGCCCCATCTCTTCGGGTTCGGCCGGCTCGATCAGCTCCGGACCGTTGTTGCGGACACTGTTGACCAACCGGGACACCTCGCGAACCGCGATCCGGTCCAGGTCGCCGTGGCCGCGCAGCAGCCCTTCGTCGATCGGGGCATCGGGATCCATCCAGCGGTCCCAATCCGGTGCGCTTATGGTCAACGGCATCCGGTCGTGGATCTCGGCCAGCGGCCCGGCCGCGTCAGTGGTGATGATCGTGCAACTGAGCAGCGGCGGCGCGTCTTTCGGTGCGCCCTGGGGACGCCAGGTGGTCCACAGCCCGGCCATGAACAGCAGCTCGCCGTCGTCGGCGTACATGTAGAACGGCGTCTTGGCTTTCTTGCCCGCATTGGGCTTCCACTCGTACCAGCCGTCCATCGGGATCAGGCAGCGCTTGTTCTTGGCGGAGTTGCGGAACGCCGGTGAGCTGGTGACCTTGTCGGCCCGGGCGTTGATCAGCAGCGGACCCTTGGTGTCCGGACCGCCGTCCTCCGCGGTTTTCACCCATGGCGGGATCAGGCCCCAGCGCATCGAGCGGACCCGGCGGGTGGACTCGTCCTCAGGTTCGGTGTGCCGTTTGACCACGCTGCTGATGGTCGTGGTGGGGGCCACGTTGTAGTTGGCGCCGGCCACATCCTTGTCACCTGAGCCCGACGTGCTCGCCGCGCTTTCGTCGATCGCCTGGATTTTCTGCGCCAGCAGCGCCGGATCGGTGGTCACCGCAAAACGTCCACACATATGCCCATGGTTGCAGAGTCGGCGGACAAGGCAGGATGTAGAGCGTGAGCGGACGTCAGGAGCAATCGGAGCACTGGCCGGCTCCGTCGGCGACAACCCCGGTCGATGCCACGGTGACGGTGCCCGGTTCGAAGTCTCTGACCAACCGTGCGCTCGTACTGGCCGCCCTGTCCGGGGCGCAGGGGCCCTCGACGGTCCGCGGCGCGTTACGCAGCCGCGACACCGATCTGATGATCGACGCCATCCGCACCCTGGGTGTCACCGTCACCGAGGCTGCAGACGACCACACCGAGTTGACGGTCAGCGGTGCCATCGCACCGGCCGCCGACGCCCGGATCGACTGCGGCCTGGCCGGCACGGTGCTGCGATTTCTCCCGCCCGTTGCCGCGCTGAGCGCCACCGCGGTGACGTTCGACGGGGATGAACAGGCCCGGTCCCGGCCCATCGCCCCGCTGCTCGACGCGCTGCGCGGCCTTGGCGTGGATGTGGACGGAGATGCGTTGCCGTTCGCGGTGCGCGGTCACGGTTCGGTGGCCGGCGGAACCGTCGAGATCGACGCCTCGGGCTCCTCGCAGTTCGTCTCCGGTTTGTTGCTGTCGGGCGCGACGTTCACCGACGGGCTGACCATCGTGCACACGGGGACGTCGGTGCCCTCGGCCCCGCACGTGGCGATGACGGTGGCCATGTTGCGCGACGCCGGTGTGCGGGTCGACGATTCCGTCCCCAATCGCTGGCGGGTGTCACCCGGCCCGGTCGCCGCTCGGGACTGGAACATCGAACCGGATCTGTCCAACTCCACGCCGTTTCTGGCCGCCGCGATCGTCACCGGCGGAACGGTGCGCATCGCCGACTGGCCGTCGGTGAGCATCCAGCCCGCCGACACCATCCTCGACCTGCTCGCCAAGGTGAACGCCACGGTCCGCCAACGTGACTCATATCTGGAAGTCAGCGGCGCCGAAGGCTACGACGGGTTTGATGCGGACCTGCACGATGTCGGTGAACTGGCCCCCACCGTCGCCGCATTGGCCGCGCTGGCCCGCGACGGCGCCAGCTCACGGCTGCGGGGTATCGCACATCTGCGAGGCCACGAGACCGACCGGCTGGCGGCGCTGACCGCCGAGATCAACGGGATCGGCGGCGACTGTCGCGAGACCGAGGACGGCCTGCTCATCACCGCGCGGCCGCTGCACGGCGGCACCTGGCGCTCGTATGCCGACCACCGGATGGCCACCGCAGGCGCCATCATCGGTCTGCGAGTTGCGGGCGTTGAGGTGGAGAACATCGCGACCACCGCCAAGACCTTGCCCGACTTCCCGCTCATGTGGGTCCAGATGCTGGCGGGCGACGCGCCGACCAGGGGGAAGTAAACCACCTTGGGAGCGCGGGATTACGACGAATCCGACGTCCGGATCAGGCCGGGCCGCGGTACCCGTCCGCGCACCAAGATCCGGCCGGACCACGCCGACGCCCAGTCGGCCATGGTGGTGACAGTCGACCGCGGCCGCTGGGGCTGTGCGCTGGACCGCGACCCGCATCATCGCGTGGTCGCCATGCGGGCCCGCGAACTGGGCCGCACCCCGATCGTGGTCGGTGACGACGTCGACATCGTCGGCGACCTGTCCGGGCGGCCCGACACCCTGGCCCGCATCGTGCGGCGCGGAGAACGCCGAACAGTGCTGCGCCGCACCGCCGATGACGACGATCCGACCGAACGCGTGGTGGTCGCCAACGCCGACCAACTGTTGATCGTGGTGGCACTGGCCGATCCGCCGCCACGCACCGGATTCGTCGAACGCACCCTGATCGCCGCCTATGCCGGTGGACTGAAACCAATTCTGTGCCTGACGAAATCCGATCTGGCCCCGCCGGAACCGTTCGCCGCACAGTTCGCCGATCTGGATCTCACCATCGTCACCGCGGGCCGCGAAGACCCGCTCGACGTGGTCTCCCCCATGCTGACCGATCAGGTCACGGTGTTCCTCGGTCATTCCGGCGTCGGCAAGTCCACTCTGGTGAATCGCCTTGTCCCGGAGGCAGATCGGGCCACCGGCGAGGTATCCGGGGTGGGCAAGGGCAAGCACACCTCCACCCAGTCGGTGGCGCTGCCGCTCGACGGCAGCGGTTGGGTGATCGACACCCCGGGGATCCGCTCGTTCGGCTTGGCCCATATCCAACCCGACGACGTGATCCTGGCGTTCTCGGATCTGGCGGAGACCATCGACGACTGCCCGCGCGGATGCGGCCACATGGGCCCGCCCGCCGATCCGGAATGCGCCCTGGATGCATTGTCCGGCCCGGCGGCCGGTCGCGTGGCGGCAGCGCGGCGTCTGCTGGCGGTCCTCAAGGAGGCCTGACCGCGTCCCGTGTACCGCTGGGCGGCATATCCCCTCGACTGACGCCCGCGCCGCACTATGGTCGCTGGCGTGGCTACTTACGTTCTGACCGGCAGCGCCTCCGGAATTGGCGCTGCGACCAAGAAAAGGCTTGAGTCCGACGGACATCGGGTAATCGGCGTCGACCTGCGCGACGCGGATGTCAACGTGGACCTCAGCACCCGAGGCGGGCGATCGGAGGCGATCGCTGAGGTGACCGAGCTTGCCGACGGCGGCATCGACGGCTTCGTCCCGTTCGCCGGCCTGGCCGCGGCAACCGGTCGTCCCGCACACCTGCTCATCGCCGTCAACTACTTCGGCGCGATCGAGCTCTTGGAAGGCCTGCGTCCACTGCTGGCCGATCGCGAGAACGCATCGGCAGTACTGATCAGCTCGAATTCGACCACCACTCAACCTAATTGGCCTCTCGAGCTGGCCGAAGCCTGCCTGGCCGGGGACGAGGTGGGCGCCAACACCGTTGCCTCCACCTATGGCGATTTCGCGGCGCTGCAGGCCTATCCCGCCACCAAGGCGGCACTGGCGTATTACGCGCGCACCAAGTCCGCGGAGTACATCGCCGAGGGCATCCGGCTCAACGCGATCGCACCGGGGCTCATCGACACTCCCATGACCCAGGAGGGGCGCAAGGACCCGCTGACCGGTGAGGGGATGGAGCAGTTCCTCAACACCATCCCGGCCGGGCGGGGCGGGCGCCCCGAGGAGGTGGCAGCGCTGGTGGCGTTCCTGTTGAGCCCCGAGGCGGGTTACTTCGTCGGGTCGGTCGTCTTCGTCGACGGCGGCATCGACGCCGCGCTGCGCGGCAAGGACTGGCCGAAGGCCTGGGAACTCAACATGTGAGCTCAGTGCTTGGCCTTGGCCTGGTCGGCCTCGGCCTGCTGCTGCTCTTCGGCGGCCTGCTGTTTGGCCGCGGCGATCGCGGCGCGGCCCTCCGGGCTGGCGGCCGAATTGCCCGGCGTCTTGGCCGTGGCCACGCCGGCGTTGCAGTTCAGGCTCAGCAGCACGGTGTCGGTGACCGGGGCGAAGTCGTCGCCCTTGTGCCAGTGCGCATTCTCTGAGTGCGTCACCACGCAGTCGTCGTCGGACAGCGAATCGCCGTCGCGGGTGGCGACGACGCCCTTCATTCCCGCGTCGGCCAGTGACGATTGCACATCGGAGTACTTCTGGCCCGTGTAGTCGTCGGCCGCGGCGACGCCGGTGGCCAGCGCGCCCATGGGCATCGTCGAGGCCCCGAACACCACAGCGGCCACAAGCATCTTCTTCACGGGCGTCAGAGTACGAACGACGCCTGCCAGGAACCTGGAAGTACGTCGGGCAAATGCTTGGAATCCGAGCATTTGCCCGACGCGCTCAGCGGCGGCGCCAGCCCCGGACGGTCTCGATGGCCGTCTTGAGGCCGCGGCGACGCCCGGTGTCGGGATCTGTGACGCCGTAGCCTTCGAGCTCGGTGAACATCCGCTCGCTGCGGGTTTCCGGCGCGTTGTCGGCCGTGTCCTTCAGGAACCGGTCCGGCAGCGACAGCTTGGCGATGGTGCGCCAGGTCTTGCCGTACTGCACCAGGAACGGACCCGTGGTGTAGGGCAGGTCGTACTTGTCGCACAGTGCCCGCACGCGGACCGCGATCTCGGCGTACCGGTTGCTCGGCAGGTCCGGGAACAGATGGTGCTCGATCTGGTGGCACAGGTTGCCGCTCATGAAAGCCAGCACCGGTCCGTTGTCGAAGTTGGCGCTGCCCAGCATCTGCCGCAGGTACCACTGGCCGCGGCTCTCACCGACCATGTCGGTTTTGGTGAACTTCTCTGCGCCATCGGGGAAATGGCCGCAGAAGATCACCGCGTTGGCCCACACGTTGCGGATGACGTTTGCCACCGCATTGGCCTTGAGCGTGGACTTGAAGGTGGCACCCGGCGACAGCGAGGTCAGCGCCGGCCACACCACGTAGTCCTTGGTCAGCTGCTGGCTCGCCTTGACCCCGAATTCGCGCACGCGGACCAGCGTGGCATTGCGGTTGTCGCGGCCCTTGAAGATCTTGCCGAGCTCCAGGTGCTGCAACGCGACGCCCCACTCGAAACCGATCGCGAGCAGCGTGTTGAACAGCAAGTTGCCGTACAGGTTGAACGGCTTCCACTTCGCATCGCGCGTGACCCGGATGACGCCGTAGCCCACGTCGTCGTCCATGCCCAGGATGTTGGTGTACTTGTGATGCATGAAGTTGTGGGTGAACCGCCAGTGCTTGGACGCCCCGCTCATGTCCCACTCCCACGACGAGGAGTGAATCTCGGGATCGTTCATCCAGTCCCACTGGCCGTGCATGACGTTGTGGCCGATCTCCATGTTCTCGATGATCTTGGCCACGCCCAGGGTGATGGTGCCCGCCCACCACGCGGAACGCTTCGAGCTCGCCGCGAGCATGACGCGGCCGGCGACGTCGAGCGCCCGCTGCGCCGCGATGGTACGGCGGATGTAACGCGCATCGCGCTCACCACGGGAGTCTTCGATGTCCTGCCGGATCGCGTCCAGCTCGATGCCCAGGTTCTCGATGTCGGCATCGGTGAGATGCGCGAATGCGGGAACGTCGGTGATTGCCATCGTCAGCCTCCTCTCAATTACCTACGGTAGCGTAACCTACGTCTCCGTAGGTTACTAGCCAGTAAAGCTTAGACGTCCAGAACACAGTCGCCGGACGCAGCCGAAACGCATGTCTGGATCCGGGTGCCGGGCTCGTGTTCGACGCCGGTACGCAAGTCGCGCACGTGCCCGTCGACCAAGCCCACCACGCAGGACTGGCAGATGCCCATCCGGCAGCCGAATGGCATCTGGATGCCGACCTGCTCGCCGGCGTCCATCAACGGTGTCGCGCCGTCGACCGCGATCTCCTTGCCGCTGCGCTCGAAGGTAACCGTGCCTCCGGCGCCATGGGTGGCGGCCCGCGTGACGGCGAACCGTTCCAGGTGCAGATTGTCGGCGATACCGGCCGACGCCCACACCCGCTCGGCATCGTTCAGCATGCCTTCGGGCCCGCACGCCCACGCCTGACGCTCCCGCCAATCCGCGACCACGTCGCCCAGGCTGGACAGATCCAGCCGGCCCTCGGTCCGCGTGCTGCGCACCAACAGCCGGTAACCCGGGTGCGCATCGTGCAGCGCCGCCAGCTCCGGGCCGAACATCACGTCGGATTCCGTTGGCGCCGAATGCACATGCACGATGTCGGTGATCTGATCGCGGCGCACCAGCGTACGCAACATCGACATCACCGGGGTGATGCCCGAGCCCGCGGTCAGGAACAACACCGAGGCCGGCGCCGGATTCGGCATGACGAAATTGCCCTGCGGCGCCGCCAGCCGCACCACCGTGCCCGGCTGCAGGCCGTCGACCAGGTGGGTGGACAGGAAGCCCTCGGGCATTGCCTTGACCGTGATCGCGATGGTGCGCGAGCCCGACGAGGGCGCCTTCTCCGGTGACGAGGTCAGCGAATACGACCGCCAGCGCCACCGGCCGTCCATCAGCACACCGATGCCGACGTACTGACCCGGCTCATAGTCGAAGGAAAAGCCCCAGCCCGGCTTGATCACCAAGGTCGCGGAGTCGGACGTTTCCCGCCGAACCTCGACGACCCGGCCGCGCAGCTCCCGCGCCGACCACAACGGGTTGGCCAGCTTGAGATAGTCGTCGGGCAGCAGCGGAGTGGTCACCTGACCTACGATGCGGCGCACGACGTTCCACGCGGGGCGCCGATCGGCGCCGGCGATGGTGGGCCTGACGGTATCGGCCACATTGGCCGAGACCTTGATGTAGTTCTTGGCCATGAACCTACGGTACCGTAGGTTACCTGCCCGTAGCCAGTCGTACCCCCGGCTTCGCAGGTCAGGACACCAAGGTGTTCTTGTACGTTTTCCCGTCCTTCATGATCACTTTGAAGTTGCGTTCCGGATCGGCGACCAACTGCAGATTGCCCAACGGGTCGCCGTCGACCAGCAACAGATCCGCCAGGGCGCCCTCTTCGACCACACCCAACTTTCCGGCGTACGGGTTGCGCTTGCCGGACATCGCCAGCAGTTCGGCGTTGGTTGCGGTGGCCATAGTCAACGTCTCGGCCGGCGAGAACCACTTACCCAAGCCCGCCAGCAGTGCCCCCTGTTTGGGCGCCAGCTGAGGCGAGAACAGGATGTCGGTACCGAAGGCCGTCTTGAGCTTGTACTTGCGCGCCAACTGATAGACGTTGCCGACGCCGTCGACGATCTCCTTGGCCTTGGCCGCCTCGTCGGAACCCGGCGGGAAGGCGCCGATCATCTCGGCCGGGATGGGTTGCGTACTCAGCCAGATGTTCTTGTCCGCCATCTCTTTCGCCGTCACCTCGTCCATCAGGTGAGCGTGCTCGATGCACGTGACCCCGGCGCGGATCGCCTGTTGGATGGTCTGCGGAGTGTAGGCATGCACGGCCACATAAGTGCCCCAGTTGCCTGCCGCCTCGGTGGCTGCCCGCAGTTCGGGCTCGGTGAAAGTGGTGACGTCGAGCGGGCTGTGCGGCGAGGACACCCCGCCGCCGGCGGTCAGTTTGATCTGCGACGCGCCCTGGAACAACTGCTCGCGGGTGCGCATCCGCACCTCGTCGGGACTGTCGGCGACCATGGCGGCGCCGAGCTCCTCTTGGCGCGACTCGACGCCGCCCGGATTGCGCGGAAGTTCCGCTGCGGTACGGAAGTCACCGTGGCCGCTGGTGACGGTGATGATCGCGCCCGACGGGTAGATGCGCGGACCGTTGATCACCCCTTCGTCGATGGCCTTTTTGAGACCGAAGCTCGGGCCGCCGAGATCGCGGACCGTGGTGAACCCACGCATCAAGGTGTCGGTCGCCTCGGCGCCGGCCAACAGGTTGAGGTACCCCGGATCCAAGGTCGTCAACTGGGTCACCGGCGGCCGCACCAGCATCGTGTGCCAGTGGTTGTCGATCAAGCCCGGCATCAGCGTGCGGCCGCCCCCGTCGATCACCGTGGCCCCCGGCTCGTCGGGCAGCGCCTCGGTGGAGATCCGCTGGATCCGGTTGCCCTTCACGCGCACATTCGACGGCGCCGAAAGCCGATCACTGTGGCCGTCGAAGATCTTCACGTTGCGAAAGTCGGTGACGGCCGTGGCCGGAGCAGGCGGCGCCGGAGGTGCGGCCTGCGTGGACTCCGCCGGGTGGCCCGGCTCTGTCGATTCCGTCGAGGACGTGTCGCCGTCACCGGTCGAACACGCCACACTCGCCAGGACCACGGCCATCGACGCCAGCAAGCCAAATGCGCGCATCAAAATCCTTGTCGGTCAGAGCAACTCGAGCAGGAACGGCAACTCCTGCGGGGCGTACCAGGCGAGGTCGTGATCCTGGGCGTCTCCCACCGTGAGCTCGGCGTCCTCGTCCCCGAGATCCGCGTCGTCGATGACGTCGACGGCGGCCAGCACCGCAGGCTCCGCGTCGGCGTTGTCGACGTAGACCGCGATGACGGCGTCGATCGGCAGCGGCCCGGACAACCGCACGACGGCGTCGTCGAGGTCCGGACGCACGGTTACCTGATCCGCGTCGGCAACCACCACGGCCCGGCGCGGCGGCAGACCCGGCTGCGACACTGAGTCCGTGCCCGCCAGCAACCGCAGTGAGGCCAAGGCGGCCTCCCGCAACGCCACTTCGGCGAGTTCGTCGTCGTCACCCTCGGCGTAGGCCTCCCGCAACGTCGGCGTGACCGCGAAGGCGGTGCCGTTCACGACCAGCAGGTGGCCGTCGGCGACAAGCTGCTGCAAGGCGACCAGGGTCGTCGGGATGTACACGCGCACACCGCGACACTAGCGGTCTTCGGCGTCTTTTCCCTCGTCGGCTTGCGGGTCCTTCTCCACCGCGATCACGAAGTCGTCGCCGTGCTGGGTGACACCGGCGACCACGGCGTCGTTGACGGCCTCCACCGCGTACTGGCGACGCACCACCAACGGATCGTTTCGCAGGTCTCGGACCAACGCCACCGCGAGCCCGATCATCACCAACACGAACGGGACCGCCACGATGATGGTGATCGACTGCAAGCCGTTGAGTGCGTCGGCTCCGCCGACCAAGAGCATCACCGCCGCCACCGCGCCGGTGGCGACACCCCAGAAGATCACCGTGGGCCGGGTCGGCTTGATCGTTCCGCGCTCGGACAGCGAACCCATCACGATCGACGCGGCGTCGGCACCCGACACGAAGAAGATGGCGACCAGCACCATCACCACCACGCTGGTGACCGTCGCGATCGGATACTCGCCGAGCAAGCTGAACAGCTGCTGCTCCTGGCTGCCCATGCCGGCCAGGTCGACACCCTTCTGTTGCTCGAAGATGGCCGCGCCACCGAAGACACAGAACCAGACCACCGACACCACACTGGGCACCAGCAGCACGCCCGTCACGAACTGCCGGATGGTGCGGCCACGGGAGATCCGGGCGATGAACATCCCGACGAACGGGGTCCACGAGATCCACCACGCCCAATAGAAGATGGTCCAGCTCTTCAGCCAGGTGCTGACCGCCTCGCCTTCGGCGCCGGTCCGCGCCGCCATCTGCGCGAGATCCCCGACGTAACTGCCGATGGAGGTCGGAATCATGTTCAGCATGAATATCGTCGGGCCGACCAGGAAGATGAACAGTGCCATGGCCAGCGCCAGCACCATGTTGATGTTCGACAGCCACTGGATTCCGCGGGCCACACCCGACACCGCCGACAACACGAACGCCACGGTCAGGATCGTGATGATGCCGATCAGGATGGCGTTGCCGGTCTGACCGATGCCCGCGACGATGTGCAGGCCGCTACGGATCTGCAGCGCGCCGAGGCCCAGCGAGGCGGCCGAACCGAAGAGCGTGGCGAAGATCGCCAGCATGTCGATCACCTTGCCCCACGGCCCGTTGGCGCGTTTGCCCAGCAGTGGCTCGAATGCCGCCGAGACCAATTGCAGCCGGCCTTTGCGGTAGACGCCGTAGGCAATGGTCAGACCGACCACGGCGTAGATCGCCCACGGATGCAGCGTCCAGTGGAACATCGTGGTGGCCATCGCGGTCTCGGCCGCCCGGGGATTGCCCGGGCCTCCGGTGCCCGGCGGCGGTGACGCGAAGTGCGACAACGGCTCCGACACCCCGAAGAACATCAGGCCGATACCCATGCCGGCGCTGAACATCATCGCCACCCATGAGGTGGTACGGAACTCGGGCTCATCGTCGTCGCGTCCCAGCGGGATGTTGCCGTACCGGCTCAACGCCAGCCAGATCACGAACACCACGAAGCCGGAGGCGGTGAGGACGAACAGCCAGCCGACGTCGGCCATCACCCAGCCGAGAGCGGCGGTCGAGGCGGTAGCGAGGGAATCAGTGTTGACGAAACCCCAGATCAGGAAGGCGACAGCGATCGCGGCGGTCACACCGAAGACGACCCAGTCCATACCGGCCCGCCGGGTGTAGGCCTTCTGCTCGACCGGCACGTCGAGCACAGGGTGCGGCACCACGTCGCCCGTCGGGGACTTCAGCGCCTTCTTGGTGGCTTCC
Organism: Mycobacterium farcinogenes; assembly: GCF_019739075.1. Classification (NCBI taxonomy): domain Bacteria; kingdom Bacillati; phylum Actinomycetota; class Actinomycetes; order Mycobacteriales; family Mycobacteriaceae; genus Mycobacterium; species Mycobacterium farcinogenes. The sequence goes on from NZ_CP081673.1 coordinate 4,843,687, forward strand.
TTGGCTTCTTGCGTGTGCTTGTCGGGTCTACTTTTTCGCATCTCAGTGGCCATGGTGAATTCATCAGACCGCGAACCGAGCGCGAGGTCAAATACATCGAGTATTTGCCAGAGCCTGCCCAGGACCTACTTAGCCGCCTCCAATAACTCTTCGAGAGATTCCCGCAAGAGGCTCGGCAGGACGTCGACGTCGCTCATCGCGTCGCGGTCGGCATTGATACCGAAATACAACTGGCCGTCGTACGAAGTGACCCCGATCGCCAGGACTTGGTTCTGCAGCAGCGGCGGCACCGCATAGGTCTCCAGCAGCTTCGTCCCAGCGATGTACATCTGCTTCTGCGCGCCGGGCACGTTCGTGATCAGTAGGTTGAACAACCGCGCCGAGAACCCGGTTGCCACACGGATGCCCATGGCGTGCAAGGTCGGTGGCGCAAACCCGGACAGGGTCACGATCGTGCGCGCGTCGACCAGGCTGGCCGCGGTGGGATGCGATTCGGTGGCATGGGCGATCTGCGACAGCCGCACCACCGCGTTGCCCTCACCGACCGGAAGATCGACCAGGAACGGCGAGACCTCGCTGATCGCCTGCCCCGGGCCCGAGGAGTCCAGTTCGGCGTCCGGATACACCGACATCGGTGCCATGGCCCGCACCGTGGTGGTCGGGGTCACCGGTTCCCCGCGCGACAGCAGCCAGTTGCGCAGCGCGCCGGCGACGACCGCCAGCACGACGTCGTTGATGTCGCAGTTGTAGCGGGCGCGCACCAGCCGGTAGTCCTCCAACCGATGCTGGTCCACCGAGAACCGGCGGTTGCGCGAGACGCGCGTGTTCAGCGGGCTGCTGGGCGCGGTGCCACGCGCCACCGTGCGGGCCACCTCAGCGACCCGACGACCCACCGCGGCCAGCTCGCTGGCACTCGTGGCCACCTCGGTCACGGTGTCTCGCAGGGCGGCCAGCTGGCTGGTCGGCCGGGCGATCCACTCGCCGATCGCACCGAGCACCAACTGCCTGTCGCTGGGTTCGCGGGCGGGAATCCAGATGTCCTCGCCGAACTCGGGCGGCTTCTGTGTCCGGTCGACGATGACGTGCCCGATTTCCAGCGCTGGCATGCCGTTGACCAGCGCCTGATGCGTTTTGGTGTAGATCGCGATGCGGTTCTTGGTCAGCCCTTCGACCAGGTACATCTCCCACAGCGGCCGCGTCCGGTCCAACGGCCTCGAGCCCAACCGGGCGATCAGGTCGTGCAGTTGTGCATCGCTGCCCGGAGACGGCAGCGCCGAACGCCTGATGTGGTAGGTGATGTCGAAATCCGCGTCGTCCACCCACACGGGCCGGGCCAGGCCCAGCGTCACCTCGCGCACCTTCTGCCGGTACCGCGGGATCTGCGGCAACCGGCGCTCGACGGTCTCGAGCAATGTCTCATAGCTCAAGCCGGTCCGCGGCTTGCGCAGGATCGACAAGGAGCCGACGTACATGGGCGTAGCGGTGTTCTCCAGGTGGTAGAACGCTGCGTCGGACGCCGACAGCCTGCTCACCATTCGGCGCCAACCTCCCCTTCTGCTCCCCTTGGACCCCGTCACGTTAACCGGCGATTCGGCCACCCCGCATCACGGGTAGTGCCATGCGTCAATTACACCCTCGCGGTCACGCAATCGGGTAACCGTTCCCGTACCGACCCATACCCGGCAGGCACCGGATTATCCGCAGTGCGGCACGTCGAACCCGTGCGATCATGGGGTGGTCTGCACCTCTCCAGCAGATGTCGCCCGTCATACCGACCGCTGGAGGCTGCCTGTGCCCGTCCCGAAACTCACCGCGCCGTCCGCCCGTTCGCGTCCTGCGCGCTCGCCGTTGGTTGCTCCGGTCATCGACTGCGAGCCGCCCGCGCTGCCGCTGGGGGCGCCGACGTGCCCGGCGCCGACCGTGCTGCACGGGCACACCGCGCGCCGGTTGCGGCTGGTCTCCCCCGAGCCGGAACGGCAATTGCAGCCCGGCGCGGCACAATTCGCCGATATGGCATTGCGCCGGGTCCTTGAGGTCGCCGACCGGCGCAGGCCTCCGGCCCAGCTGAGGTCGTTGATGAGCCAGCTACTGCTCGACGCGGTCGTCGCCGCCGCCACCCCGCGGCACCCCACCACGGCCAGCCTGCGCCGGGTGGGGCTGCGCCCGGCAGCCTCGTCCGAGGCCGCCGAGCTGTTCGCCACCTACACCCGCGGTGCCCGGGTGCGCGCCATCGCCGGGCGTATCGAATTACGCAGTGGCCGTTGGCAGGTCACTGCGCTGCAGTTGGGTTAGCCCTTGCGGTGCGACTTGGACGGCCGGCCGGTCTTGGCCTGCTTGCGGGCCGCTTCACGGCGCTCCCGCCGGGTGCCGCCGGACGGCGCGGAATGCCGCCCGCCGCCGGAGCGCTGCACCTCCGCCGTGCCGTCTTCCGCCGGTCCCGTGTAGGTCAGCGGAGGGGCTTCGGTCTCGATTCCCTTCGCGCGCAACGCCGGTGCGGGACGCTCCTTGGTGGCCACCGCACCAGACTCCGCGTCGGCCGAGGTGGCCTCGCCGGCCTTTGCCGCGGCCGCCGCCGCAAACTCGGCCAGCCCACTGGGCGCCGCCACCGGCGCGACCTGCGCGCTGGGCGGTGCCGGCGCGGCCTCGACCTGAACGTTGAACAGGAACCCGACCGACTCCTCCTTGAGGGCGTCGAGCATGCCGACGAACATGTCGTAGCCCTCGCGCTGGTACTCGACCAGCGGATCGCGCTGGGCCATCGCCCGCAAGCCGATGCCCTCCTTGAGGTAGTCCATCTCGTAGAGGTGTTCGCGCCACTTGCGGTCGATCACGTTGAGCAGAACGTTGCGCTCCAACTGCCGCATCGCGCCCTCGCCGGCCAGCTCCTCGAGCTGCTTCTCACGCTCGGCGTAGGCGCGGTCGGCATCCTTGATCAGTGCCTCGAGCAACTCGTCACGGGTCAGCTCACCGGGCTCACCGACCGCGTCGGAGTCGATCAGGTCGTGGTGGTCGATGCCGACCGGGTACAGGGTCTTGAGCGCCTCCCACAGCTTGGCCAGGTCCCAGTCCTCGGCGTAGCCCTCGGCGGTGGCGCCGTCGACGTAGGCGGTGATGACGTCGACGAGCATGTCGTGGGCCTGTTCCTGGAGGTTCTCCCCCTCCAGCAGCATCCGCCGTTCCTTGTAGATGACCTTGCGCTGCTGGTTCATCACCTCGTCGTACTTGAGGACGTTCTTGCGGACCTCGAAGTTCTGCTGCTCGACCTGGGTCTGCGCACTCTTGATGGCGCGAGTGACCATCTTGGCCTCGATCGGCACATCGTCGGGCAGGTTCAGCCTGGTCAGCAGCGATTCCAGCGTCGCGCCGTTGAACCGTCGCATCAACTCGTCACCCAGCGACAGGTAGAACCGGGACTCACCCGGGTCGCCCTGGCGGCCGGAGCGGCCGCGCAGCTGGTTGTCGATACGCCGCGACTCGTGACGCTCGGTGCCCAGCACGTAGAGACCGCCGGCCTCGACGACCTTCTCGGCCTCCTTGCTGGCCTCTTCCTTGATTGCCGTGAGGGTTTCGTCCCAAGCCGCCTCATACTCCTCGGGCGTCTCCACCGGGTCGAGGCCCTTTTCGCGCAAGCGCTTGTCGGCCAGGAAGTCGGCGTTGCCGCCCAGCACGATGTCGGTACCGCGACCGGCCATGTTGGTGGCGACGGTGACGGCGCCGAGCCGGCCGGCCTCGGCGATGATGTTCGCCTCCTGCTCGTGGTACTTCGCGTTGAGCACGTTGTGCGGAATCTTGCGCTTGGTGAACTGCCGCGACAGGTACTCGGAGCGCTCGACGCTGGTGGTACCGATCAGGACGGGCTGACCCTTCTCGTACCGCTCGGCCACGTCGTCGACGACCGCGATGTACTTGGCTTCCTCGGTCTTGTAGATCAGATCGGACTGATCCTGACGGACCATCGGCCGGTTGGTCGGGATCGGCACCACGCCCAGCTTGTAGATCTCGTGCAGCTCGGCGGCCTCGGTCTCGGCCGTACCGGTCATGCCGGACAGCTTGTTGTAGAGGCGGAAGTAGTTCTGCAGCGTGATGGTGGCCAGGGTCTGGTTCTCGGCCTTGATCTCGACGTGCTCCTTGGCCTCGATGGCCTGGTGCATGCCCTCGTTGTAGCGGCGACCCAGCAACACACGACCGGTGAACTCGTCGACGATCAGCACCTCGCCGTCGCGGACGATGTAGTCCTTGTCGCGCTGGAACAGTTCCTTGGCCTTGATGGCGTTGTTGAGGTAGCTGACCAGCGGCGAGTTGGCGGCCTCGTAGAGGTTCTCGATGCCCAGCTGATCCTCGACGAACTCCACACCCAGCTCGTGTACACCGATGGTGCGCTTGCGGATATCGACCTCGTAGTGGACGTCTTTCTCCATCAGCGGGGCCAACCGGGCGAACTCGCTGTACCAGTTGGAGGCGCCGTCGGCCGGACCGGAGATGATCAGCGGGGTCCGGGCCTCGTCGATCAGGATCGAGTCGACCTCGTCGACGATCGCGAAGTTGTGGCCGCGCTGGACCATCTCGTCGACCGAGTGCGCCATGTTGTCGCGCAGGTAGTCGAAGCCGAACTCGTTGTTGGTGCCGTAGGTGATGTCGGCGGCGTAGGCAGCGCGACGCTCTTCGGGAGTCAGGCCCGACAGGATGACGCCCACGTCCAGGCCGAGGAAGCGGTGCACGCGACCCATCCACTCGCTGTCGCGTTTGGCCAGGTAGTCGTTGACGGTGACGACGTGGACACCTTTACCGCTCAGCGCGTTGAGGTAGGCGGGCAGCACCGCGGTCAGGGTCTTGCCCTCACCGGTTTTCATCTCGGCGACGTTGCCGAAGTGCAGGGCGGCGCCGCCCATGATCTGGACCTCGAAGTGCTTCTGGGACAGCACCCGCCAGGCGGCTTCGCGGGCGACCGCGAACGCCTCGGGCAGCAGGTCGTCGAGGTCCTCCCCGTCGGCGATCCGCTTCTTGAACTCGTCGGTCTTGGCACGCAGCTCGGCGTCCGAGAGCTTCTCCATGTCGGAGGCCAAGGTGTCGACATAGTCGGCCACCTTCTTGAGGCGCTTGACCATGCGGCCTTCACCGAGACGGAGCAACTTCGACAGCACGCTATTTCCCCTGTGGGTTCGATGGGATCCCCTGGTCGGGATCGGCCGGGCTTGTTGGCCTCCATCGTAGGTGACCGGTCGAAGTCGCTGGTTCTGCTGGCGCGAAGAAACAAAAACGCACCCCGGAAGGCTCCGAGGTGCGCTTTTGTTTCTCCGGCCCTGGCCGCGGCGTGTCAGGCCAGGCGGATCAGCCCGTAGTCGTAGGCATGGCGGCGGTAGACCACCGACGGGCGGTCACTCTCTTTGTCGTGGAACAGGAAGAAATCGTGGCCGACCAGCTCCATCTCGTAGAGGGCGTCGTCGACGGTCATCGGCTTCGCCGGGTGTTCTTTGACCCGCACGATCCGGCCCGGTTCGTGGTCGTCGAGAGCTTCGACGGCCGAGGTTGGCTCGTCTGGCACGGTTTGCGTGTCCGACAGCGCCTCGTGGGCCGTGGCTTCGGCCAGCGAGACCGGTGTTTTGTCGCCGTAGTGGATCTTGCGGCGGTCCTTGCTCTTGCGGAGCCTGCTCTCAAGTTTGCCAGCCGCGGACTCCAGGGCAGCGTAGAAACTGTCCGCGCAGGCCTCGCCACGGACCACCGGGCCACGGCCGCGGGCAGTGATCTCGACGTGCTGGCAGTTCTTGCGCTGACGGCGGTTGCGTTCGTGGTCGAGTTCGACATCGAACAGGTAGATGGTGCGGTCGAACCGCTCCAGGCGCGACAACTTCTCCGACACGTAGATCCGGAAATGGTCTGGAACTTCGACGTTTCGACCCTTGACCACAACCTCTGCGTTCGGCTCCGGGGTGGCGTCGCCGACCTGCTCGTCGGGGTCGACCACCATGGTGGCGCTTGTGTCCGGGGAATGGGTTGACATACTCGGCAACTCGTTTCTCTCAGTTGTCACACGCTTCGCGCGTGCCCTACTTCTCAACGAATCGGAATGTGCCGATGGGCAGTGAAAGTTTGCTCCACCCAGCGGCGAAAGGTGTCGGGTACTCACCTCCTACCGTCTGGCAGTGAAGTGGCGCTGCGTTTCTCAGAGCGCCGCCGTGAGTCGTTCACGGGTCGTTGCTGCCGACGGTAGTCCGTGTTCACCCACTCGTGCCACCAATTTCAAATACGTGTTCTCAGTTCTTCATGCGGGTTTGATCACAGCGAAACGATCCGTACGTCACGCGTGCGAAATCGCCAGCACAGCCGACACCTGTGCACCGGCCTGAGCGAGCATCCGCACGGATTCGGCCGCTGTGGCTCCGGTCGTGACGATGTCGTCGACCAGCACCACTTCGCCGGCCACGGGCCTGATCAGACGGACCCGACCGGCGATGTTGCGCTGCCGTGCGGCGCCCGACAGGCCCACCGAGTCGCGGACCCAGGGGCGCAGCCGCAACGCCGGCACGACGCGCACGCCCGGCAGACCGGCTGAGGCCGACGTAGCGATCCTGGTGACCGGATCACCGCCGCGGCGACGAGCCGCGGCCCGGCGAGTCGGCGCCGGCACCACCGCCACCGGAGTGCCGACGATGCCCCAGGTCAGCAGATGCTGCAGCCCGCCGTTGAGAGCGGCGGCCAACGGCCCGATCAGGTCGGCGCGGCCGTGCTCTTTGACCGCGACGATCGCGCGCCGGCGGATACCGGCGTGGCGTCCCAGCGCGAACACCGGTACACCGGGATCCGTGCGCGGAGCGACCAGGTGCGGCTCGTCGTCACCGACCCCCAGCTCTGCCGCACACGCCGCGCACCACCGCGTCGACGGTGCTCCACAGCCACCGCATTCCAGCGGCAGAACGAGGTCGAGCATGCCGACAGTCTGCGCGGGCCCGGTGACATGGCCGCCGGTTTCTACCGCACGGTCGCTTCAAGCGTCGTGGCACAGCCCAGGTGCAGAAAGCGATGCGCGGGCCGAGGCTCAGCCGGGCAGCACCGGCATCGCGCCCGGGACCATCAACGGGCGCACATCGACCCACCCCGGGTTATCCTCACTGGCCGACGCCGACAGCTGCGACACGCCACGTTGGTCGGCTACGTACACCGTCGACGGATTGGCGGCCACGGTGCCCACCGGGACCACCAGATTGCGACTAGGCCCGTCGGAGTTGACGCCGTCGAGATTCACATACGAGACGGGGTGGGCCGGATCGGTCCGGCTGACGACGATGTCGTCACCGGTCCGCCAGGACAGCGACACCGCGGTATTGCCCAGGCCATAACCCAGGCGCCGCGGATAGGTGAGCAGGAACTGGCCCTCGGGGGTGCGCTCGATCCCGGCCAAGATCACCTGGCCCCCGATCACCATCGCCGCCCGGGTGCCGTCGCGTGAGAGCTGCAGCTCCGTGATCGGGCCCGGGAATCGGGTGACCACCGCCGCAGCGTCGACCGGGATACGGGCCGGTACACCGGAAGCGTCGCGAATGGCCCGCACCACGTTGGCGTCGTCGACCACCACCCACACCGCCTCGTCGAGCGACCAGCTGGGCCGGGTGAGGGTGCGCCCCTCGATGGCCTTGGCGGTTGGTCCGCCCAGCGGCCCCATCCACAGCGAGGCGGCAGTGGCTTCCGGCGCGTCGGGCAACACCACCACCGAGGCAGCGTCCTGGCCGTTGCGCGAGACCGAAGCCGACTTCTGGTTGGGCGCCGAGCCGAATGCTCCGGGCACCGGGGTGGTGTGCTGCCCGTCGACGGCCACCAGCGAGCCCCCTACGAGCGCATGCAAACCGGCTGCCGCGCCGGGGACCGCCCCTGGATCGGCCGCCGCGACGTCGGAGGTTTCCCAGCCGTCGGCGAACCGGTCATCCAGCGGGGCGCCGTCGGCGTTGATCACGTAGGGTCCGCTGATCCCGGCCCGCGACAGAGTCCAAATGATCTGTGCGGCAAGCAGTTGACGGCTGTGCGGATCGGTGGTCGACAGGTTGTCGAGGTCGATGCGGGCGCCACCGTAGCCGCGGCCCACTCCGGTCTTGCCACCGTCGGCGCGGGTGACCGGACCACGCATCCGCAGCGGTGCGTCGAGCAGGTTACGCACCGATCGGGCCATCTCCGGACGAGGCCCTGCCACCAGTTTGGAGATCAGTTCGGTCGCCAGTTGGTCAGGATCGGAGACCGCGACGTAGCGCGGATCGGGCACCACCGTGGTTCCGGTCGGGTCGACGAAATAGAGGGTGTTGCGCTTGTAGGTCGACTGAAACTGTTGCCAGTCGAGAAAAACCCCGTTCGGCAACCGGTCGATGCGCCAGCCGCCAGGGGTTTGGACGAGTTCGATGGGACCGGGGTCGGGCAATGCTCCCTCCCCTGTCTCGAACACACCCATGTCGGACAGCGACCCCAGGATGTCCGCCCGCATGTTCACCGAAACCCGGTCCGAGGCACGGGTTTCGGTGAACACCACGCGGTCGAGCAACAGCGCGCTGCCGGCGTCGTCCCAGGCACTGGAAGCGGACTCGGTGAGAAACTGCCGGGCCGCCAGATGCCGGTTGGCGGGATCGGCAGTGGCCTTGAGGAATTCGCGCAGCAGCACGTCGGGTTCCATTCCCGGCGCCGGCTTGGGCAGGTTCGGTGGGGCCGGTTTGTCGACCGTGCCGATGGCCTGCGGGGAGGACGAATTCGGGATTCCCGCACAGCCGGACACCAGCACTACCAGACCGACGATCACCACCGTCAGCAGGCGCTTCACACGCTTTCCTCCGCATGCTCCCGGTCTCGGTTGGAGCGCTGTCGCTGTTTCTGCTGCGGCGCAACAGGTTTGAGCGGCAACGGGCTGGTGGTGACCTTGTGCCCACGCACCAGCGGCAGCGTCAGACGGAAGCAGGCGCCCTTGCCCGGCTCGCCCCACGCCTCCAGTCGGCCCTGGTGCAGGCGGGCATCCTCGATGCTGATGGCCAGGCCCAGGCCGGTGCCGCCGGAGCGGCGCACCCGCGACGGGTCCGACCGCCAGAACCGGCTGAACACCAGCTTCTCCTCACCGGGGCGCAAGCCGACGCCGTAGTCGCGGACGGTGACGGCCACGGTGTCCTCATCGGCGGCCATCCGGATACGCACAGGTTTGCGTTCGGCGTGGTCGATGGCGTTGGCGATGAGGTTGCGCAGGATCCGTTCCACCCGGCGCGGATCCACCTCGGCGATCACCTCGTCGGCGGGCATGTTGACGTCCAGCTCAACCTCGGCGTCGGCAGCAAGGTGCCCGACGTTGTCCAGCGCGCTCTGCACGGTCGAGCGCAGATCGACCGATTCCACCGACAGCTCGGCGACACCGGCGTCGTGGCGGGAGATCTCGAGCAGGTCGGCCAGCAGCGTCTCGAAGCGGTCCAGCTCGTTGACCATCAGTTCGGTGGACCGCCGCAACGCCGGGTCGAGATCCTCACTGTGGTCATGAATCAAGTCGGCTGCCATGCGCACCGTGGTCAGTGGGGTACGCAGTTCATGACTGACGTCAGAAGTGAAGCGGCGCTGCAGGTTACCGAATTCCTCGAGCTGCTGGATCTGGCGCGAAAGGCTTTCGGCCATGTCGTTGAACGACACCGCGAGCCGGGCCATGTCGTCCTCGCCGCGCACCGGCATCCGTTCGGTGAGGTGTCCTTCGGCGAACCTCTCGGCGATCCGCGAGGCCGAGCGCACCGGCTGCACGATCTGGCGGGCCACCACGAGGGCGATGGCGGCCAGCAGGCCCAACAACACCACGCCGCCGGTCGCCATGGTGCCGCGCACCAACGAGATGGTGCTCTCCTCGTTGTTCAGCGGAAAGATCAGGTACAGCTCGAGATTGGGCACCGACGAGGATGCCGGGCTCCCGACGATCAACGCCGGCCCGGAAAACCCGTCGGTGGCCACCGTGGCGTACTGGTAGCTCACCTGCCCGGCTTTGACGAAGTCGCGCAAGGCTTTCGGCACCTGCTGCACCGGCCCCGCCGCGGCCGCTTCGCGCGGGCCGTCTCCGGGAACGATGAGCACCGCGTCGAACGCACCCGCCACGTCGGCACGAGCGTCGGCCTTGCGGTCGATCAACGTGTTGCGTGCCAGCTGCAGGCTGCTGTCCAGCGAGCGGCTCTCCTCCCCGCCGACGATGCCGCCGACCGTGACGCGGGCGCGCTCGACCTCCTCGGTGGCAGCCTTGACCTTGACCTCGAGGATCCGGTCGGTGATCTGGCTGGTCAGCACGAAGCCGAGCACCAGGATCACGGCGAGCGAGAGTCCCAATGTCAACGTGACCACTCGTAGTTGCAGCGAACGACGCCACACCAAGCTCAGCGCCCTGCCGAGTGTCCCCAATCCGCGCAACAGTGGGCCGGAACCTCCCCAGCGCCCACGGATGCGCCGTCTGGAGCTGAAGATCACGGGGGTCCGGCCTTGTATCCCACTCCTCGAACGGTCAACACCACCTGCGGGTTCTCCGGGTCTTTCTCAACCTTGGCCCGCAACCGCTGGACATGCACGTTCACCAAACGGGTGTCAGCGGGGTGGCGATATCCCCACACCTGTTCGAGCAGCACATCACGAGTAAACACCTGGCGCGGTTTGCGTGCCAGCGCCACGAGCAGGTCGAACTCCAGCGGTGTCAGCGAAATCTGCTCACCCTGACGGGTGACCTTGTGGGCCGGCACATCGATCTCGACATCGTTGATCGACAGCAGCTCGGCAGGCTCGTCCTCGTTGCGGCGCAGCCGCGCGCGCACGCGTGCGACCAGCTCCTTCGGCTTGAACGGCTTCATCACGTAGTCGTCGGCGCCGGATTCCAGGCCCAGCACCACGTCAACGGTGTCGGTCTTGGCGGTCAGCATGACGATCGGCACGCCGGAATCGGCGCGCAGCACGCGGCACACGTCGATCCCGTTCATGCCGGGCAGCATCAGGTCCAGCAGCACCAGATCCGGTCGCAGTTCACGTACCGCGGTGAGCGCCTGGCTGCCGTCGCCGATGACCGCGGTGTCGAATCCTTCACCACGCAAGACGATGGTGAGCATCTCGGCCAGCGATGGGTCGTCATCGACGACAAGGATCCTTTGCCTCATGGTGTCCATGGTGTCACCAGATCGCGACAAAACCCGGGTACCACACGCGGGTTTCTCCGCTTTATCTGCTGCTTAGCCGAATCGCGAGGGCGGCCGGATCTACCTCCGGTCCCGCGACGGCCCACCGGCCGCACCAGTCGGCGGCCGCCAGCGCGGCATAGACCTGACCGGTGCGCAGCTGCAGCCCCCCGTCACGCTCATAGGCGTCCTTGGCGCGATCGGCCTCGGTGTTGGCCCGATGCTCGGCCCGCTGCGCGGCCAGCTCGGTCGGGACGTCCAGCAGCACCTGCCAATCCGGAGCGGGCATCTTCAGGCGCTCGAATTCCAGCTCACGCACCCAGTCCACCGCCGCGCCGTCGGCGTGCTGGTGCAGCCGGGCCGCGCTGTAGGCCGCGTTCGAGGCGACGTAGCGGTCCAGGATGACGACGTCATAGGCCGCCAGCAGGTGCTCGATCTCCTCACGGGCCCCGGCCCGGTCGAGCGCGAACAACGTGGCCATCGCATAGACCGAGTCGGCCAGGTCACCGTGCGCCCCGTGCAGGGCTTCGGCCGCCAGGTCCGCAGGAACGGAGCGGTGGTACCGCGGGAACGCCAGGCTGCCCACCGACAAGTGAGCGCCCTCGAACGCCGCCCGCAGGCCGCCCGTCAAAGTGCGTTTGCCTGCGCCGTCGACACCTTCGATCGCGATGAGCACAGCAGCAGCGTAATTGGTGCAGCACACCGATACGCGACCGCGACGTCATCCAGGGAGGCGGTGACCAACCGCTCCCCTACTCACCGCTCAACCACCCGTACACGCGCAGGCACACCGCCCCGAACAACAGCACCGGACCGAAAACCTCCGTCAGCGGAGTCGCTCCCACCACGGCGGTGACCAGTCCGGCGACGATCGCGAAAGCCAGGAACCCCAGCCGCACTGCCAGGAAGCTTCGCTCACGTAGCACCGCCCGCAATATCGGGCGCGGCACGCTGCGCACCAGCCAGACGATCACCCCGGCCAGTCCGAGCGCCAGTACGGCGATGAATATCCTTGGAACCAGCGTCGATTGGGACTTCTCGTGCGTCGCCGTCACAGCGATCAACACGATGCCCAGGAGAATGACGGAGGCGGTGGAAACCCGCAGCACTCGGATCAGCGCTACCCCGATGTTGCGCCGGGCCAATTCGCCCAGCGCCGGATCCAGCCGTCCCGCCCCGAGAAATCCGTTGATCGACGTTGTCAGCTTGCCCCATTTCAGCCGGTTGACCGCCAGATTGTGGACCGCTGAGGCGTGGTCGGGTTCCAACCGCAGGGCCGCCTCGTAGTTGTCCTCGGCAGCGGTGAAACTCCGCATTGCGCGGTGGATGTCACCGCGCAGCACCAGAGCGTCCGCCGACTCCGGTTGTAGCCGCAGCGCTTCGTCGATGACATCCAGCGCGTCGCGTGGACGCCCGGCTTCGAGCAACAAGCTCGCGTAGGTGTAATGCGCGGAATGGATGTGCGGATTCTCCGTGGCCGCCCGCCACGCCATCTGCAACGCTTCCTGCCGCCGGCCCTGCCCGTTCAATGCGAGGGCGTACACGCGCATGACGTGTTCGTCTCCCGGGACGATGGCCAACGCCGCATAGGCGGCCTGTGCCGCACCGTGGTAGTCCTTCAATCCCAGGCGCGCGCGGGCGTACTGGGCCAGAAGGCCGACATGGTTGGGGTCCTCGGCCAACGCCGACTCCAGCACCTCGGCGGCACGCTGGTAATTCCTGGTGCTCAGATAGGCCTCTGCGACACCACCGGGCCCTGCGCCCGCCGTCACCGAAGCTTGTTCCGCCGCATGTACTTCGCCAGGTCGTCGTAGGTGCCGTCACGGTTGCTGAACTCGACGACGTTGCGGGCAGTCTCGAACCAGGGGCCCGTCGAGGGGCGGATCTGGCCGAGCGCAGTCTCGATGTCGGACATCTGAACCGGCCTGACCTGTCCGCTGCGCAGAGACTCGGCCATCGCCAATTGCGTTGCGGTATCGCATACGTGGGCCAGGTCGGCTCCGGAGAAGCCGTCGGTCCGTTTGGCCACCGACGCGAGGTTGATGCCCTCCACCGGCCGATCCTGCAGGTGCAGCTTCATGATCGCCGCGCGGGCCTCCGCGTCGGGCAGAGACACGAAGATCATCCGGTCGAAGCGGCCGGGCCTGCGCAGCGCGGCATCGACGTCCCATGGCGCGTTGGTCGCACCCAGCACGTAGACGCCGTCGTTGGCCGATGTGGCCGAATCCAGTTCTTCCAGAAGGGCGTTCACGACGGTGCGTAGCCCGGCCGACCCGCTCAGCGCGGAACGGCGATGGCCGAGAGCATCCACCTCGTCGAAGAACAGCACGCACGGAGCGTTACGCCGCGCGTTGTCGAAGATCGACCGGACGCTGTGTTCGCTCTCGCCGAGCCAGCGGGACAACACGTCGGCGATCCCGACCTGATAGAAATTTGCGCCGAGCTCGCCCGATACCGCTTTGGCGACGTAGGTCTTGCCGCAACCGGGCGGGCCGTACAGCAGCAGCCCGCCACGCGCGGACACCTTGAACGCCTTCATCAGCTCGGGATTGCGGATGGGGCCGAGCAAGGAGAGCTCGAGCTGCTTCTTGACGTCGGCCATCCCGGCGATGTCGGCGAGCCGGACCGAGGTGCGCTGCACCACGTCGAAGTCGTTCTCGCCGACAGCCTCGGCGGGCTCCTCGACGAACGCAGGCTTGACGATGTCGGCGACCTGCTTCTCGGCGGCCGTCCAGTCGAACCCGCGGGCCGGCTCGGCTGGCGCCGGCGGCGCTGGGGCGGCTGCACCCGCCAGGCCGGCGCTGCACTGTTGCAGCAAGGTCACCGCCCTGGTGTTCGAGGCGTCGCGGGCCAGCACCGCACTGCAATGTGTCAACGCTTCGGCAAAGCGCTGGCGTTCGATCAACAAAGTGGCCAGATGCAGCCGCAACTCCGCCAGCTCCGGGCTGCGCTCCACAGCGGCAGCTAACTCTTCGATGACGGCTTCCTCAGCCATTGGCACCCCCGATCGACCGTTCGTGCAAATCCTATCCGGAGGGTGACGCCGCCCTTCGCGGGTAATCCCGATGCCCCATCGTCGAGTACCACCAGGTGAGCAACGCCGCGAGCAGTTCCACGGCCGCGGACATTATGAAAGCCCAATGTGGCGGTCCACTTTCGACGAACGAGATGGCCCGAACTCCCGCGAGCAACGCCATGATCACGGCCAGTATCCGTAGCGGTACCGCCGCGATGGTGGGTTGCCGGACCGCCCACAGATAAGCGGACCCGAAGGCGATCAAGAACACGCCGCCGGTTCTGATCTCGGTATCGAGGGATGCGGTCATGGCGGCCACTCCGGGGATCGTCCCGACGGAAAAAGGATTCGGGCGGTGCCGAGCACGATGAGCGCGGCCCCGACAACCCAGCCCAACCATCTCAAGATCTTCACGGCCAGCGCCGACCTCCACTCAACACGTCGGGGCGAGATGTCAGCCACCGAGCTCTCGATCCAAAAACGCCAGCAGGGCGCGATGAGTCTGCTCGGTGGCGTCGAGAAACGCTGCGTAGTGTCCACCGGGCAGATGCACGACTCGGCCGTTCGGGGCTCGACGTGCGGCCCGTACGGCCTGACCGGCCGGCGCCACTCCGTCATCGTCGTAGGCCAGGACCAGCGGTGGGCATGCGATCTTCGCGGCGTATCGGGCCGGGCGATACAGGCCGGCCCCTACCGCCGACCGCGCTGCGACTGCCTGCGTCCATTGTGGATAGCGGTTGTCCGGGTTCAGCGCGCGTACGTAGTTCCGAGAGTCCGGCGTCGTGAGGGCGGCGACCGCGCCGCGCTCGCCGGCCAGGGGCACCAACAAGGGAGCCCGACCCAGCGCTTCTCCCACAGTGTCGAGGATCGCCCGGCCGATCAACCGAAGAAATCCCAGTACTGTCGTGTGCCGCAATGCATTCGGCATCAACTGCCATCCGTCGGCGGCAGGGGCGTGGGCAATGGCCGCCGCGAGTTGCGGGTTGCGGGCCGCGACGGTGAACACGTGGCCACCGGAGATCGAAAATCCCCAGACCACCAGTTTGCGGCTGTCCACTTCCGGCAAGGCGGCGGCGAACTCGACGGCCGCCTGGAAGTCCGCAACCTGGTCACGAAACCGGATGAGCTGCCTCGGGGTTCCGGAACTTTCGCCGAGCCTGCGGTAGTCGAACGCCAACACGCTGTAGCCGGCGCTGTTGAGCACCGAGGCGATCTGATCTGTGCCCGCTTCCTTGATGACCGCCAACCCGGCGGCCATCACGACGCAACCGCCGTTGCGGCCGGGATAGTGCCACGCGGCACAGGTTTCGCCGGAGCTGTCGAAGGTGACCTTGTGACGTTGGGTGGTTGTCGGCATATCGCGCCTTTCTCGGTCGCCCGGCCCATGAAGCCGAACTTCCTGTTACAGAGGATGTTTCAGCCCTGCCCTGCAAATGGGGTGCAGACATCACCCCGCCAAGAAAAACATTCGGTATGTATGTAATCATCATACATACCGAATGTATGAAAGCAAGGGCAAGCTGCGTCTAGCCGCGAAGTCCCTCGATGGTGGTGACGACAAGCAGATGGGTGGCATCCACCAGTTGCTTGACCGACCTACGCCGAGCCTGCAGGAGCCACAACGTCGCCGTGGTGGTGATGGCCCCGATGATCCCCTCCGCGATGACCTGCTGCTGCGCCGAAGGCACTGCGCTCTCCGCCAACGCCGGCGCAGCCAAGGCTCGGACCGAGGCGGCGAACCGACGTGTCTGCTCTGCCCACGCCTGGTCCACGGCCGGGCTGACACCCAGAATCTCCAGCAGCGTGATGCGTGCGCGTTTCTGGTCGGCGTCGATGGCTCGGAAGTATCCGCCGAGGGCGGCACGCACCTGCTCAGATAGGTCGTCCCCCGCAGCTGCGACGGCATCGACCATGGCCGTGTGAATTTCGTCGGCGCAGCGCTCGTAGGTGGCCAACAGCAGGGCTTCACTGTCGGTGAACGATTCGTAGAAATAGCGCTTGGAAACCCCGGCCAGCGAGCAGATGCTCTCCACCGATGCCTTTCGGTAGCCGACGGTGCCGAAGGCCTCGACTGCTGCATCGACAAGACTGGTTCGACGCCGGTGTACCCGCTCACTCGCGGCAGCACCACGGTAACTTCGCGATGAGGTCATGGGCGCCCGTTCATTCGTTGATCAGGACGGTTTTCAATGCTTCGCCGCCGCAGTGCTCACGCAAGGCCGCGGGTGCATCATCGAAAGAGGCAACGGTGGAGATCACCACCTGCGGTGTCAGTCGTCGGTGAGCCATCAGATCGAGGACGTCGGGAATGAGCGCGCGCACGTGCGCCCGTCCGACGTGCAGGGTGACGTTGCGAACGTATTCGGCAGCCAGAGGTACCGCCGCCCGGCGATGCAGCGACCAGACACATGAACACGTTCCGTCGGGTGCGGTGTGCCTCAGCACTTTTCGCAACCCACCCGGCGTTCCGGTGGCGTCGACGGTGAGAGGCGCGACGGGCCAGGTGCGTGGTCGACGCGCGTCCAACGCGCTGAAGCCGAGTTCTTCCGCGCGCTGTTGCAGCACGGGCCGAGCGTCGACCACGCTGATCCGCCGCCCACCCAGGGCTCGCGCGATCAGCGCGGTCATCAGTACCGCGCTGGGAGTGAACGGATGGCGCGGGTCCAGGCGCCCGACGATGAGCGTCTCGGCCTCCGGATCAGCGGCCAGTATCCCGGGCAGATGCGGGGCGACCTGCCGGTAACAGTCGCTGATGTTGTCTGCCACGCCGGCGGCCGCAACCGGGTCGACACCAGCCGGCAACGGCACCAGCATCGCGTCTGCGAACGGTACCGCCATGAGATCCGCGAGTGCGCCGCCCCACGCTCCGCCTGCCACACCGAAGCCGTACATCGACGTCGGTGGCACGGCGAGACAACTCGCCGTATGGCCGGCACGGCACGGCGTACAGCACCCGCAGCTGATCTGGAACGGCACCACCACTCGGTCACCGACCGCCACCAAGCTCACTTCCGAGCCCACCTCGACCACCTCGGCCACACATTCATGACCGAGATGCAGAGGTAGCGGAAAAATACTGCGCCCGGTCATCAAGGCGCGATCGACGTCGCAGGTAGCCACCGCCAACGGTCGCACCAGCGCGCCGTCAGGGCCGGGGAGCACGGGCCGCGTCACAGCCTGCCAAGTCGGAGTACCGCCGGCTGCGGCGACCATCGCGCGCATCCGGCCGCGGCCGCGACGACGCGAAGCGGCCCAAACCTGCGCGGCTCGCCGCAACCGTGGCCTCAGGTCGCGCTCCAGCGGTAATCGCGCTGCTGACAACGCATTCGGTGTGAGAAGCCGACCATAGTGACCGAGCCGCGTCCGCGGCCGGACGTCGCATGAAGACACGCGTCACCCTTTCCGTCGGGATCGACAACCGAACCGGAAAGAATCAGGAACGGTGTGGTTCCACTTTTGGTCAGATCACTCGCGCTGTCAATACCCAAGTGTCCGAGCGCTGTCGGGGTCGGCCGTGCGGAAAGCGAACCCCGCCGTGGTCAGGCGTCCCCGAGTGCGTTCAGGAGACGCTCCATCACCGCGCCGGCGTCTTCGCGAGCCCGCTCGTGATCGGTGGCCAGCGCTATGTACAGCGTGGCCTCGCGCATCGCACCCAGCATCATCAGAGCCGTGGCCTCCACGGGTTGTGCGGGTATCCGGCCGGTCTCGATCGCACCCTCGAGCAAGGCCCGGACCAGACCGAGGTTGTAGCGATTGCCGATCTCGGTCCATCGGGTCCATCCCAGCACCGCAGGCGCGTCCACGAGAACGATGCGTTGGGTTTCCGGGTCCGAGCAGGCGTCGAGCCAGAAGTCGGCGCCGAGGCGCATCACTTCGACCGGATCCGAGGCACCAGCCGCGGCGATACGCTCCCCCATCCGCGTCGCCAGTTCCGCCTCGACCGTCTCGAATACTTCGGCGAAAAGCGCCGTCTTGTCGGCAAAGTGGTGGTACAGCGCTCCGCGGGTAACGCCCGCGGCAGCGACGATGCCGTCCAGCGTCACCGCGGCGAACCCCTGCGTGGCAAAAAGGCGACGGCCCGCGGAGATCAGAGCTTCCCGGGTCCCCGCAGAACGCTCGGCCTGGGTGCGACGCGCCGGTGGCATAGACGCCTGCCTTTCATACATACTGAACGTATCAACCTACCCGAGAGCGCGCCGTGACACCCGACTCTCTCAAGAGCGACTTACACCGCTATCTGAAAGAAGCCCGCGCTGCCTTGATCTGGAAGCTGGACGGGTTGTCGGATTACCACGTACGCCGTCCCTTGACCGCACACGGAACCAATCTGCTGGGCTTGGTGAAACATCTGACCGGCTGCGAGATCGGGTACTTCGGCTACGTTTTCGACCGGCCGTTCCCCGACCCTCCGCGATGGTTGAGCGACGCCGAGGATCCCACCGTCGACATGTGGGCGACCGCCGCAGAGAGCCGGGTCCAGATCGTCGACCGATACCGGCAGGCCTGCGCTCACTCGGACACCACCATCGCGGCGCTGGGCCTGGAGCACGAGGGTGTGGTGCCCGGTTGGCCGGAGGAACGGCGCCACGTCACGCTGCATCACGTCCTGGTCCACATGCTCGCCGAAACCTCCCGGCACGCGGGCCACGCCGACATCCTCCGGGAAACCGTCGACGATCGGGCGGGCCTACATGCCGGCCGCACCGGTCTGCCCACCGACGATGCGGGCTACTGGCTCGCGCTGCGACGCCGGATCGAGCATGCCGCCCGCAGCGCCGCCGGGCCGGGCCCGGCGGTGTCCGTGCGGCAGATGACCGATGACGAGTATGCCGTCGCCACCGCCACCCGTCAGGCGGCATCCGTGGAGGAACTGGCCCGTCATATGCCGGAAGCGCAGGCACGAGAACGTTTCGACCGCACCACCGCCGCTCTGCTGCCACAACGCCAGCACACGCCCGGCCACCAGCTCGTCACAGCGCTCGACGACACCGCGACCGCGGTGGGCTACGCCTGGCTCGGACCTGATCCCCGGCAATCCGCCGGCACCGCCTGGCTCTACGACATCCACGTCTTCGAAACGGCGCGCGGGCGTGGTTACGGTCGTGCACTGCTGGCAGCGGTCGAAGGGCTGGCCCGCGACGGCGGAGCAGAAACGTTGGCGCTCAACGTCAATTCCACCAACCGTCGCGCTGTCGACCTCTATCGCGCGGCCGGCTATCGGTCCGAATCCAGTTTCTTGAGCAAGCGACTGCGCGGTCAATAGCGGTTGACGCCGAAAGGGTCTTGCCCTGCCAGCCCCTTTCTGCTGTGCTTGTCTGCAAGCAAGTACTTGCTTGCAGACAGGGAGGTGCACGATCGCGAGCACGACACGGCAGCGCATCATCACCGAGGCGTTACGGCTGTTCGGTGAGCGCGGATACGCGGCGACGACCATCGCACAGATCGAGGACGCCGCCGGGTTGTCCCCTGGTTCCGGGTCGCTGTACCGGCATTTCCGGTCGAAGGATCAACTGCTCTATGAGGCGATCGGTGAGACCCTCGCCGACCGCGATCAGTGGGCGCAGTTCTTCGACCCGGGCTTCTCGGTGAACACGGTGCTCGACCAGATCGCGCCGCATGCCGGGTTGGTGGACAAGATCGTGCTGCTGTGCCAGGTGGGGTTGGCCAGACTGGACCACAACCGCGACGTGACCCGGGTGCTGTACCGGGACAGCTCCGCACCCCCGGAGGCTCTGGAAGTCTTCCGCCGCAACGAATATCTGCAAGTGCTCTCGGTGATCTCCCGTGGACTGGCCGAATTGGCCGGGCCGGTGCACCGTGATCAGGACTGGGACGCCGCGGCCGTGGTGGTGCTCAGTGCGGTATCACATTTCTGGCTGATCTGCGACACGTTCGGCGGTCAGCATCCGGCGGGCATCGACGCCCCGCACTATCTGCGCGCCACCGCGGAGATGATCGCCGCGCGCCTCACCTGGGACGGACCTGGATCGACAACGGGAGGGAAAACATCATGAACGGTCACATCACCGTCATCGGCGGCGGCCTCGCCGGACTGACCGCGGCCATCGCGTGCGCGGAAGCCGGGGAGCCCGTGCAGTTGTACGAAGCTCACGACCGCCTCGGCGGCCGCGCCCGAGCGACCGGCGACCCCTACGTAGTGCACGACGGCGCTCACGTCTTCTACGCCGACGGGCCGCACTACGCCTGGTTGAAGAAACGCGGCTTCGTCAAAGGGCTCGGTTGGCCGGGGCCTGTCGACATGGCCACCCTGTTGCACTTCCGCGCCGGCGGGCGCATCCGCGCCTTCCCCCCGCTGTCGATGCTGCGGCCCCAGTCCCGTAAGTGGTTGACGGCGCCGGTCGACGTGGACTTCCACACCTGGGCCGCCGGCCGATGGGGCGAGGACACCGCCAGGCAGATGGCCAATGCCATCAGCGTGGTGACCTACGACGCCGATACCGGCCGACTCTCGGCGGCTTTCGTCTGGGACCTGTTCCAGCGGGTCCTCGGTCCCAACCTGCCGGCGATCCGCTGGGTACGCGGCGGCTGGCAGACCGTGATCGACCGGATGGCAGCCCGGGCCGCCGATCTCGGCGTCACCGTGCACAGCGGCGCCCGAATGACGGAACTGCCGACCGGCGGACCGGTGATCGTGGCCACCGAAATCAGCTCGGCCCGTGCCCTGCTGGCCGACCAGACATTGGATTGGACCAGCGGACACGCCGCCCTGCTCGATATCGCGGTCCGGCCGGCCCGCCGTGACATCAATTTGGTTTTCGACCTGGACGAGGGTGGCTTCCACGAGAGCTACAGCATGCAGGACGACTCCGTGGCGCCTGCCGGCCAAGCGCTGTACCAACTGCAGATGCCGGTGCGTGAGGGCGAGTCACACACCGGGGCCCACGAGCGCCTGGCCGCCTTCGCCGAACAGGTGTTGCCAGAGTGGCAGAGCCGCAATACTTTTCACCGCACTGCCGTCGCCAAGGGCCGAACCGGCGCGCTGGATCTGCCCGGCTTCACCTGGCAGGACCGGCCCGCCATCGATCGTGGCGCGGGCGTCTACCTGATCGGCGATATGGTGGCCGCTCCTGGCATGCGTGGCGAGATCTCGATCAACAGCGCGGTGATGGCCGCGGCCGCTGCCACCGCAGCGCTTTCGGAGTCCCGGCGCGGTGCCGGGGCCCTCCCCAAGCCTGCGCACAACGGTCGCCCCAGCCGAAACGCCTTGTTCTCCAAGAGGAGATGATGCGGGCCGGCCCAGGACGCGTCGCGGTGCAAGAGGATTCGATCGACGCCCGCTATCACGCGGCCGCCGCCCTGCCCAAGCGGATGAAAACGGAACTCCGATCAGGTCCAGATCGGTCGACAGTGACCACCGTCCCGATCGATAGCTGTGCTTAGCATCTTCTTCCGGTACGGTCTCCTGATCCCAGGAATCGCCGATGGATGAGGAAGCGGATGCACCACCACACAGGGTCCACTGCGCAGGTGGACGCAGCCACCTTGCTGGACCTGCTGCAGCAGCGGGCCGCGACGTATCAAGACAAGGTCGCGTTCAGCTTCTCCTACCACGGCGACGACGAGAACCTCACTCAGCTGACCTATCGCGACCTGGATCGCCGGGCGCGGGCGATCGCGTCCACGCTGCAGAAACTGGGCGCCGCCGGTGAGCGCGTACTGGTGTTGTGTCGGCCGGGCCTGGATTCCATCGCCGGTTTCTTCGGTTGCATCTATGCCGGCGCTGTCGCGGTGCCGGTGCACGAACGGTTGGCGCCGCGACTGTCGGCGGTGGTGCCCGACGCGCATGCCCGCTTCGCTTTGGCCACCGCCGAGACGCAGTCGAAGGTCAAGGCCGCGATCGACGAACTCGCCGAAGGGCGAGACCTGCAGTGGGTCCGCACCGACGAGGACGGCGACGGCGCGGGGCCGGTGCAGGACTGGGTGGCACCCGATCTGGATCCAGGGGCAATCGCCATGGTGCAGTACACATCTGGGTCCACCACCACCCCGAAGGGCGTCGCACTCACGCACCGCAACCTGCTGCACAACATCGCGACGTCCAGCCAGGTGTGGGACGGCGACGACACCGCGATCAGCGTGTTCTGGCTGCCGTCGCATCACGACATGGGATTGATCGGCGGGATCCTGTCGATGCTCTACGTCGGATGCACCACCCATCTGATGTCACCGTCTTCCTTCGTCAAACGCCCGATGGGCTGGCTCGAAGCGCTGTCGCGGCATCGCGCGACTTTCACCGCCGCACCGAACTTCGCCTATGACCGGTGCGTCGAAGAGAGCACCGCCGAGCAGCGCGCGGCGCTGGATCTGTCGAACCTGGCCGTGGCGATGAACGGCGCCGAGCCGGTGCAGGCCGCCACATTGGAGAAGTTCGCCGAGGCGTTCGCACCGGCGGGGTTGCGGCCAGAAGCGCTGTGCCCGGTGTACGGACTCGCCGAGGCCACCCTGCTGGTGTCCGGCGGGTCGGACTCCGCACTGCCGGTCGTCGCGCACGTCGATCGCACCGGACTACAAACCGACCGCGTCATCGAGGTCGACCCCGGACATCGGTCTGCGGTCGCGCTGGTGGGGTGCGGCCGGCCCCGCGGCGGCCAAGAGGTGATCATCGTCGATCCGGTGACCCACCTGCCTTGCGGCGCAGACGAAGTCGGTGAGATCTGGATCGCCGGCCCCAGCGTCGGATGGGGCTATTGGGCGCGGCCGGAGGAAACCGCGCACACATTCGCGGCGGTCCTGCCCGAGTCATCCGGCGGCCCGTTCCTGCGCACCGGGGATCTGGGGTTCCTGCGTTCGGGCGAGTTGTTCATCACCGGACGCTGCAAAGATCTCGTCGTCATCCGCGGCGGCAACTACTATCCCAACGACATCGAGCGCACAGTGCAGGGCTGCCATCCGACGCTCGTGTCCGGCCGCGGTGCGGTCTTCGCGATCACCCCCGGCCTGGGGGCTGTCGAACAGCTGGTGATCGTGCAAGAGGTCGCACGCAATCGAGACGACTCGACCGACCTCGCCCTGGTGGCCGAGTCGGTCCGCGCCGCGGTGACCGAGCGCTACGGGATCGAGCCGAATTCGGTACTGCTCGTGGAGCATCTGTCGATCCCGACGACCTCGAGCGGCAAGATCCAACGCAGTCAGTGCCGGCAACTGTTGCTCGATGACCAGATCGACCCGGTGGCGCACTGGCGTGCGCCCTCGGCGCTCGACGATCTGGACAAGGCCCGCGAGCTTGAGGCTGCGATCCAGATCGCCGAGCTGATCAAGGCCGAGGCCGCCCGCCAACAGCAGGCCGCGGCCGCGAACTGAAGCTGGAAACCCGCGCCCTGTTTGTTTGCTGACCGTGGTTGCACGCCGGGCTCCCAAGGCCCCGCGACGTCGTAATCCGACGGGCAATCTTCATTCCTCGTCGATGTGCGGACGGTACCGCCATCGGAGATGCCCCGACACATGATGGGCGCCGGCAGGCATCGCGCACCGGACAACGCGGGCCCACTCACCACACTCGGCCGTCGTAGCCCCTAACCCCCCGATCGGTTCGGAGAGCAACGGGCAGCGGGCACAGCACCGGATTGAGTCGCATGAGTTATGTTGTCTGACAAATTTTTTGACAGACAACCTGATGTTTCGTGAACGCCTCTCCAATCGCACGTAGGCATCGCGCGGCCTCCGCTGGAAGACGGTTCCCGGCTGCGGGTGCACCTACGCATGCCGGCTGAGCACAACCGCTGCGGCGACATAAGAAAATGTCTAATTATTAGCCCAAAACGGGCTCAAGCCGGGCGAGCAGGCGCTTCTCCGCCAGCACAGCATTGCTCGACCGAGGCAACTCTTATGCCACCTAGGTAGATTGCCCAGATTTTGCAGACGCAACTACTTGGTTGGGCTATGGTCTGTCCGATTATTTACAGATGCGAAAGGAGATGCCGTGCATCTCGTTGCTCAGCCCCACACCGCTGTGGGTGCAAAGCAAGAAGTAACCCGTCA
The DNA here is from genome assembly GCF_019739075.1 of Mycobacterium farcinogenes. NCBI lineage: Bacteria > Bacillati > Actinomycetota > Actinomycetes > Mycobacteriales > Mycobacteriaceae > Mycobacterium > Mycobacterium farcinogenes. The sequence continues at coordinate 4,867,846 of NZ_CP081673.1, forward strand.
CTGGCTGACCGCAACCGGCGTTGTCGTCGCGGCCGCCGGGATGATTGCCGCGGCCCCGGGGATCTCCCCGATCGCTGTCGGCGCCCAGCACGAAATCCAGGCCGACGCAGTGCGACTCACGGCCGGCTGGGATCCCTTCGCTCCCCTGCAGGCGGCGCTCGACACCGCCAAAGCCAACGGCAAGACTCTGGGCGACAACTTCCTGTTGGCCCCGGGCGTCGGCCTTCAACAGGCGATTGCCAACCAGATCGGTTACGCCAAGCAGCTGTTCAATGATCCGTCCAGCTTCGAGGCCGTGTCGCAGCAGTTCACCGCGAACGTGATGAAGGTGGCCACCGGCCTCACCCTGATCGGTGCGGACGAGGCCACCAAGGACGCGGTGCTCAAGCACACGCTCGGCGGCATGCACGGCATGGCGCTCGACATGTTCCCCAGCTTCTTGGAAGAAGGCGTCGACGTCGAGACCTTCTCGGCGGTCATGAGTGTGTTGGCCTCACCGCTCAGTGGCGTCCTGATCGGATTCGCCGGCCCTGTGGTCAGCCCTGCGGTCGCCCTGTTCAACAGCGCCATGGCGATTTCGAACGCACTGCAGGCCAGCGACTCGACGGCCGCACTGTCGAGCCTGCTGGGCGTACCGGCCGGCATGGTCAACGCGTTCCTCAACGGCGCCACCCTCAACCTCGACGCCCTCGCACCGATGATCAACGATGCCGGCCTGATCAAGGACACCGTCACCGTCAGCGGGCTCAACATCGCTTTCGGTGGTCTGCTCACCCCGGGCTCCACCGATCGCAGCACCTACGAGTACACCGACGAAGAAGGCAACAAGGTCACCATCCCGTCGGTCGGCGGCTCGATCTTCAACAGCATCGGGATGGGCATCAAGTTCGGTGCGCTGCCCATCTCGGTCAAGGGCGAGGCGGTCGGCCCGATCGGCGCGCTGCAGGGCCTGTCGCAGACGGTCGGCGTGCTGCTCGGCAGCGGCTGGGATGACTGGGACGGCAAGGGAAATGCCCCCGCCCCCAAGCCCCCGCTGTTCGGGCTCCACCCGCTGGCAACCGGCGACATCCTCAGCGATACCGCCGAAAGCGCCGGCGTCACAAAGCTTCGCGAAGCGCTCAAGGCCCTCGCCGTCAACGACATCGTCAAGAAGCTGCAGGGCACAGACACCGGTGCCGAGGCTGTCGCAGACAAGGCCGCCGACGGCGCAACTGCTGCCACCACGCCGTCTGACGAGGCGGCCGCGGCAACCGAGTTGACCCACACGACGGCGAACAAGATGGTGGCGGTGAGCCTGCCGACCGCCGACGCTGTAGCCACGACCGAGGTCGTCGCCAAGGCCCCCGCCGGCGATGCAGCCGAAAACGCCGGCTCCACAACACCGCAGAAGCTCGATGTGCTGCCGAAGCCGCCGACCACCCGGCCCGACAATTCGTTCGGCAAGAGCCAGCGTACGTTGGCCCAAGGCATCAAGGACGCAGTCAAGAACGCCCGCAACGGATTCACCGGATCCGCAACCGGCACGTCTCGGGAATCGGGCGAATCCACCTCCAGCTCCGCGGATTCGAGCACAGGAATCAATAACTCCAGTGCCTCGAGCTCGGACAAGGGCAGCTCGCACAGCCCTGCCAAGGCCAAGGCCAAGGCCAAGGCGAAAGCCAAGGCCACCAAGGACAAGAGCAACAAGGAGTAGACCCAGCCGAGGTCACCAACCTCGCCGAGCAGAGCCAAAACTGCCCCAAATCAACCGATTTGGGGCAGTTCTGGGTCTGGTCACGCTACTTCAGGAACTCAGTAGCGGTAGTGCTCCGGCTTGTACGGACCTTCGACGTCGACGCCGATGTACTCGGCCTGCTCCTTGGTGAGCTTGGTCAGCGTGCCGCCGAGCGCCTCGACGTGGATGCGCGCGACCTTCTCATCGAGATGCTTGGCCAGTCGGTAGACCTCGTTGTCGTACTCGTCGTTCTTGGTCCACAGCTCGATCTGGGCGATCACCTGGTTCGAGAAGCTGTTGCTCATCACGAATGACGGGTGGCCCGTGGCGTTTCCGAGGTTGAGCAGGCGGCCCTCGCTCAGCACGATGATCGACTTGCCGTCCTCGAAGGTCCACTGATCGACCTGCGGCTTGATGTTGAGCCGCTTGGCGCCGGACCGCTCGAGCGCCGCCATGTCGATCTCGTTGTCGAAGTGGCCGATGTTGCCCAGGATCGCCTGGTCCTTCATCGCCTTCATGTGCTCGAGCAGGATGATGTCCTTGTTGCCCGTCGAGGTCACGACGATGTCGGCTTGGGAGATCGCGTCCTCCACGGTCACGACGTCGAAGCCGTCCATCAGCGCCTGCAGCGCGTTGATCGGGTCGATCTCGGTGACCTGCACGCGGGCGCCCTGCCCGGCCATCGACTCGGCACAGCCCTTGCCGACGTCGCCGTAACCGCAGATCAGCACCTTCTTGCCGCCGATCAGCACGTCGGTGCCGCGGTTGATGCCGTCGATCAGGGAGTGGCGGGTGCCGTACTTGTTGTCGAACTTGCTCTTGGTGACCGAGTCGTTGACGTTGATTGCCGGGAACGAGAGCTCGCCCGAGGCGGCGAACTGATACAGCCGCAGCACTCCGGTCGTGGTCTCCTCGGTGACACCCTTGACCGACTCGGCGATCTTGGTCCACTTGTCCTTGTCGGTCTCGAAGCGCTGGCGCAGCACCCCGAGGAAGACCTTCCACTCCGCGGAGTCGTCGTCCTCGGCGGGCGGCACCACGCCGGCCTTCTCGTACTGCGCGCCGCGCAGCACCATCATGGTGGCGTCACCGCCGTCGTCGAGGATCATGTTCGCCGGCTCCCCCTCCCAGGTGAGCATCTGCTCGGCCGCCCACCAGTACTCCTCCAGCGTTTCGCCCTTCCAGGCGAAGACCGGGGTGCCCTTGGGCTCTTCAGGAGTGCCGTGCGGGCCGACGACGACGGCCGCCGCGGCGTGATCCTGGGTGGAGAAGATGTTGCAGGAAGCCCAGCGAACCTCGGCGCCGAGAGCCACCAGCGTCTCGATCAGCACCGCGGTCTGCACGGTCATGTGCAATGAGCCGGAGATGCGTGCACCCTTGAGCGGCTGTACGTCGTGGTACTCGCGACGCAGAGCCATCAGGCCCGGCATCTCGTGTTCGGCCAGGCGGATCTCCTTGCGGCCGAAATCGGCCAGAGACAGGTCGGCCACCTTGAAGTCGATGCCGTTTCGGCTGTCGGCCTTCAACTCGGTCATGTAGAGCCCTCTTTCATTCGTGATTGCTTGCCAGCGCACGCGGGCGCCAAGCGGCCACGCCACGTGCCGATACCTCTAGCCTGCGGGCTCGCGGGACAGGCGCTCATGCGATTCAAGCGGCGGCGCACTGACAGCTATGGGGTATCTATGACACCGTAGCGCTCTGCGAATGGCGTCATGAGTCGGGCCAGGTCACCGGCCACATCATGATCGGCCTCGGGGGGCATGGAGACGTAACTCATCGCCAGCCGCACGATCGCCCGGGCCAGTACCCCGGCGTCCTCATCGCTGGCCTTCATCCAACTGTTCTGGAAGGTCCCGGTCAGCCGGGCTGAGCACCGGCTGATGATCGGCCCGCTGCCGGTGGTGATGATCTGCAGCAGGTCGGGTTTGGAAGCGCCGGTCAACAGCGAGATCACCAGCGGATCGGCGGCGGATTCGAGAAAGAAGGCCCGGAAGCCTTCCAGGAACGCCGCGTGCACCTCCCCGACGTTGTTGTTGATCGCGTCGTCGACCGCGTCGACGAGCCGGTCCGCCAGGCGCATGGCATATCCCTCGGCCAAGCCCTGGCGCGACCCGAACTCGTTGTAGATCGTCTGGCGACTGATTCCGGCGACCTGCGCCACATGCGACAGCGTGATGGCCGACCAGTCCCGGGTCAGGAGCAATTCGCGCATACCGTCGAGGATCGAATCCCGCAGCAGCACGCGCGACGCTTCCGCGTACGGGATGCGCTGCTTTTCTCGCGGCCGACTCACACGGGCGACAATATCGCTTTCCCGTCCGGTTTCGAGCACGTCGCTCGACATGGTCAAGGCCGCACAACCTCGACCATGTCGAAATCCGCCTTCGCCGCACCGCAGTCTGGGCAGCTCCAGTCATCAGGGATCTCGTCCCAGCGGGTGCCCGGAGCGATGCCGTCCTCGGGCCATCCCTTGGCCTCGTCGTACTCGAATCCGCACTGAACACAGACGAACAGCTTGTAGTCCTGGCTCATTTCTTCACCTCCATCGGTTCGAAATCGATCTTCTCCCGCACCGCGCAGTCCGGGCAGCACCAGTCATCGGGCACCCGATCCCATGCGGTTCCAGCCGGGAAGCCTTCTCGCGGAGCGCCTTTCGCTTCGTCGTAGACGTAGCCGCACCCGGGGCACTCGTAGGCGCTCATGCTCCAGCCCTCGGCTCCTCGCGCAAGCGCTCGTCGGCGGCCCCCTCACCGGCGCCGTACCGAGCCAACACCTTCTCCCGCAGCCGCGGGGCGATGTTCACCTTGGTGATGTCACCCTCGTAGTGCTCCAGCACCCGATGGTCCATCACCTTGCGCCACAGCGGCGGCAGGTACGTGAGCCCGATCAGCGACGCGTAGCCGCTCGGCAGGTTGGGTGCGCCGTCGATGCTGCGCAAAGTCTGGTACCGGCGTGTCGGATTGGCGTGGTGATCGCTGTGACGCTGCAGGTGGTACAGGAACAGGTTGGTCACGATGTGGTCGGAGTTCCAGCTGTGGACCGGGGCGCAGCGCTCGTACCGGCCGCTCGCGGTCTTCTGCCGCAACAGCCCGTAGTGCTCCAGGTAGTTCACCGACTCCAGCAGGCTGAAACCGTAGATGGCCTGAATCAGCATGAATGGGATGACGCCGAGGCCGAAGATCGCGATCAGCGCCCCCCAGAACACCACCGACATCGCCCAGGCGTTGAGCACGTCGTTCGACCAGTGCCACGGCGAGCGGTCCTGGCGGCGCAGTCGCTGGGCCTCCAGCTCCCACGAGGAGCGCAGGCTGCCGAACACGCTGCGCGGCAAGAACTCCCAGAAGGTCTCACCGAAGCGCGCCGACGCGGGGTCCTCGGGCGTGGCCACCCGCACGTGATGGCCACGGTTGTGCTCGATGTAGAAGTGGCCGTACCAGGTCTGGGCCAGCGTGATCTTGGACAGCCAGCGCTCCAGCGAGTCGCGCTTGTGCCCCATCTCGTGTGCGGTGTTGATGCCCACCCCTCCGAGCACACCCACCGACAGTGCGATGCCGATCTTGGCCGGCCAGCCCAGCCCGCCGTCGAACCCGAGCCAGCTGAGATCGGACGCCGTGAACAGATAGGCCCCCATGATCACGCTCGCGTACTGGAACGGGATGTAGACGTACGTGCAGTACCGGTAGTACTTGTCGTTCTCCAGCCGCTCCATCACCTCATCGGGCGGGTTCTGCCCATCGGGGCCGAAACGCAGATCCAGCAGCGGCAGCAGGACGTAGAGCAGGATCGGTCCGATCCACAGCGGTACCTGTGCTGCGACGTGCCAACCGGCCTGATTGAGCGCCCACACCAGGGGAAGCATCACGAAGATCGCCGTCGGGGCGATCAGCCCCATCAGCCACAGATGCCGCTTCTTGTCTCGCCACTGTCCGACGTCTGAGACGTCCGGTCCGTTCGAGAGTTCGGCCACCACGATGAGCCTCCTTGTGTGAGTGCTGTCACTGCGATGACTTGACTATATGCGCCTCATTGTCGCGTGTCTAGACATCGAGGCAGCATTTGTAAACCACAATGAGTGCAGCAGGTCACAGTCGGGAAGGACAGTCGGGAAGGACAGTCGGGAAGGAAGGGGTCCGCAGAGGCGGGGCTCAAACGGTGGTGACGCCCCGGTTGGCGAGCGCAGAGTGGCGCCGGCCGTATGCGAAATACACCAGGACGCCGATCGCCATCCACAGCAGGAACCGGATCCAGGTCAACCCGGTCAGGTTGAGCATCAGCCACAAGCACGCCAGGATCGCGGCGATCGGCAGGATCGGCACCCCTGGCACGCGGAATCCGCGCGGCAGGTCGGGCCGGGTCCGGCGGAGCACGATGACGCCCGCCGAGACCAAGACGAAGGCGAACAACGTGCCGATGTTGACCATCTCTTCGAGGCGCCCCATCGGAAACACCGACGCGGCGATCGCCACCAACGCACCGACGATCACGGTGATCCGGACCGGCGTCCCGTGACTACCGGTGACGGCCAACTTGCGGGGCAGCAGGCCGTCGCGCGACATCGCGAACAACACCCGGGTCTGTCCGAGCATCAGCACGATCACCACCGTGGTGAGGCCGGCCAGCGCTCCGACCGAGATCACCTTCGCCGCCCAGTGCACCCCGTTGGCATCGAATGCCGTGGCCAGGTTGGCGTGGCCGTCCGGCGCATCCCGCAGCACGGTGTAGGACACCATGCCCGAGAGCACCACCGACACCGCGACATAGAGCACCGTGACGATGCCGAGCGAGGCCAGGATGCCGCGCGGCACGTCGCGTTGCGGATCGCGTGTCTCCTCGGCCGTCGTGGCGACGACGTCGAACCCGATGAAGGCGAAGAACACGATCGAGGCGCCGGCCAGCACGCCGTACCAGCCATAGTGGCTCCCCTCGGCCCCGGTCAACAATGAGAACAACGACTGGTCGGCCCCGCTGGCACTCTCACCGGCCTGGTTCGGCGGGATGAACGGGGTGTAGTTGGCGACGTCGATGTAGAACGCGCCGACCACCACCACCAACAACACCACCCCGACCTTGATGGCCGTGATCAGCAGACTGAACAGCGCCGAGACCTTGGTGCCGATCGCGAGCAGGATCGTCACGAACACGATGATCAGCAGCGCGCCCCAGTCGACCTCCACACCTCCGAAATCGGCTATCCCGCCGCCGAATCCGAACACCGTTCCGAGGTAGCTCGACCACCCCTTGGCCACCACCGCTGACGCGACGGCGAACTCCAGGATCAGATCCCACCCGATGATCCATGCCGCGAACTCACCGAACGTGGCATACGAGAATGTGTAGGCGCTGCCGGCCACGGGCACGGTCGAGGCGAACTCCGCATAGCACAAGGCGGCCAAACCGCATGCCACAGCCGCGATCACGAACGCGATCGAGATCGCGGGCCCCGTCAAGTTCCCCGCGGTGGAGGCGGTGATGGTGAAGATGCCGGCACCGATCACCACCGACACCCCGAAAACCGTCAGGTCCCACCAGGTGAGGTTCTTGCGGAGCCGGGTCGAGGGCTCGTCGGTGTCGGCAATGGACTGCTCGACAGACTTCGTTCGCCGAAGGGCAGACATAGGTAGTGACGCCTCTCGTCGTGGCCGGGTCACGCCATGTTCCCATCGCGGTGGCGTCCAGACGGGTAGGACCCTCAAACTGCCGCCCAACTGTGCCCTTGGGCAGGAATGGGACCTACGTCACACTTGGCCTTGATCGTGATACGGTTCGCGCGTGGCCGACCTTCCGTACTTCGACCTGCTGATTGATGAACGGCAGGACGGCGGTGAAAGCGGCCAGCTGTGGAAGGACCAGGTGCACTGGGGCTATTGGGAGGACCCCAGCACTGCGGATGGCACGCCGGGTGACTATGTCGCCGCCATGGAGCAGATGAATGTCGTATTGCTCGAGGCCGCAAAGGTTTCCGATGGACAGAAGCTGCTCGACGCCGGCTGCGGTTTCGGCGGGACGATCCAGCAGATCAACCGCACCTTTTCCGGTATGGACCTCACCGGCCTGAACATCGACCCGCGCCAGCTCCAGGCCGCCGAGGCCCAGGCCGTTCCGGTCGACGGCAACAAGATCGGCTGGGTGGAAGCCGATGCCTGCCGGCTGCCGTTCGAAGACAACTCGTTCGACCGGGTCCTGGCCGTCGAGTGCATCTTTCACTTCCCGTCCCGCGAGAAGTTCCTCGCCGAAGCGGCGCGGGTGCTCAAGCCCGGCGGCTACCTGGCGGTGTCGGACTTCGTGCCCACCCTGTCGTTCTTCGGCAAGACACCGTTCTGGATGGTCATCCGGACCCGGATCGCGAAGTCCTACGGCACGCTCGGCAGCGTTCCGTTGCGGGGCTATAAATCCATGGGCAAGCGTGCGGGCCTTGTCCTCGAGGCGAACCGCAACATTCGGAAGAACACGTTGCCCACCTACCCCTTCATATTGAAGTTCTGCCGCGAGCAGGGATCAGCGGATGCGCAGAAGGTTCTATCGGTGGGTACCCGCTGGATGAAGTGGCTGTCCAAGCTCGGCTTCATTCAGTACCGGGTTTACACCTTCCACAAACCGGTCTGAAATCGGACACACGTCAGAGGGTCGGCAGGAATTCGGCGAGCGCCAGGATCATGAGCACCACCAGCGCCAGCCCGATGAGGCCGCCGACGGGAATCATGGCCATGCACACCACCACCCACACCAAAAGTCGCGGCCATTCGAACGGCTGGTTGCCGACCACGCCACCACGTCGCTCCCGCAGTATGTGGTAGGTCGCCCATACCCCTGCTCCGGCAGCGGCGGCCGCGATGATCTGCGCTCCGTCGGGAGTGATCACCAGGGCAACGGCCGCCATGATCGCGGTGGCGGCAAGTCGAGCCCAAACCGTCGTCCGAATCTCGGCAAGTTGCGAGACGGTCGCACTTTCGAACAATCGATTCGGCTCACCACGGTAGCGGGGTAATCGACCGTCGATGCCCAGCGCCCGCCAGATCCAACGCGACCAGACCGACCGAAGTCCGAGACGATCGGCTACTCGCCGAGCATCCGCGGCCGACTCGGCCATCATCTGCCGCGAGTATTCACTCCGCCAGTAGGCGGACTTGAAGGTTCGGCGTGGCACCTGGAATTCGCGTGCGAACGCCCTTGGCGGGGTGAATATCTCACCCATCAGCCATCGGAGGAAGAGCGGGAACATCACCGCGTACACAGCCCGCTTCCACCGCCCCGAGTACTGAACACGCTCAGCCAAATGGTCGTCGGCAAACGAAATATGACGGGCTTCCTCCGCCAGGTGGATATAGATGATGCGGTTCAACAGCGGCGGCATTCGTCGGCTCCCGCGCAAGAGAAGCGTCTGCTGAAAGTGCACCGGCTGTTCACCGCCGAGCACACCGATGAAAAGCAGGACACTCAGATATCCGCTGATGAAACCCACGAGAGGGCCCAAGATTCGAGACATCCGCCGCATGCCAGGAACGTCTTGACCGTTTCGATTGATGAATTCCTGAAACATCTGAATGTGGTTACATTCGTCTGTTACCTCATGCATCAGATACCGAAAAACCGGATCGGAATTGGGCAGTTTCCCCGCGTAATGCACCACGCCGCGAATCAGGATCATCTCGAACTGGATCCCGACCTTGAAGGTATTGGCGGTAATCCATCTTCCCATGTCCACACGCTTTTGAAGCGGTTGCTCGGCGTACCACGCGGTCGCCGCTAGCGGGCTGGCATCAACGCGGAGCTCCCAGCGAGGATCATCGGCATCGAGGGCATTCTCGGTTGCGTTCCAATCGATATCGATGAATGGATCGAACCGTAGTCGGGTCGTCGCGAAGGAGAGGGCCTCCACCACGGGAGGGTGCAAGTGCTCTGCCGTGTCATCCGCGTCGCCGACCGTCGTCATTTCCCCATCCGTTGACATGTGAGTTTCCCGAAGAGGGTAGCAACCTGAGAGCTGCATCACACTCTTAGCCACGGCATTGTGCCATGAGTTGTTGCAGGCCCCATAGCAGAGGGATGGCAAATGACGTTGCCGCTCATTCCGGCTCGGTTCACGCCAGGTTCGCAGTACCGTAGCCGTCTAATGAGCACCGATCACCACACTTCGCGAAACCATGCAGTCGTCGTCGGGGGCAGCATCGCCGGCCTGTGCGCCGCGCGGGTACTTGCCGATCACTACGATCGCGTCACCGTCTACGAACGTGACGAACTGCCTGACGAGCCGGTGAACCGCAGCGCCATCCCGCAGGGGCAGCACGTCCACCTGCTGATGGCCCGAGGGGCCGACGAGTTGGAGGCGCTGTTTCCCGGATTGCTCGGCGACATGGTGGCTGCGAACGTTCCGGTGGTCGAGAACCGACCGCGCTCTATTCACTTCGAAGCCGGCGGCCATCTGCTCGGCACCGGCCAGACGCTTGAGTCCAACTTCACCGCCTACGTGCCCAGCCGCGGGCAGCTCGAATGGCAGATACGCCGACGGGTGTCGGATTTGCCGAACGTGCAGGTCCTGCGCCGCGGGGTGAGCGAGCCGCAATACGACCCGGGTGCCGCACGAGTGACCGGGCTGGTGCTCGACGATGGTGAAAAGGTCGAGGCCGACATGGTGGTCGACGCGTCCGGGCGCGGCAGTCGGCTGCCGGTGTGGATGGAGCAGTGGGGCTTCGAGCGACCGCCCGAGGAATCGATCAAAGTCGGCGTTACCTATGCGTCGCAACGCGTCAGAATCCCGGCCGAGCTCATCACCGAGAAGATGGTCGTCGTCAGCGCGGCGCACGACAGCGGTCTGGGTATGGGCATGTTGTTCCACGAGGACGGTATCTGGACGGTGACGGCGTTCGGCGTCGCCAAGGCCGAGCCGCCGAATGATTTCGCCGGGATCAAACGGCTGGGCGAGACCGCCCTGCCACCGCACCTCGCGACTGCGCTACGCGCCGGCGAGGCAGTGGGCGGGATGAACTTTCACCGCTACCCGGTCAGTAAGTGGCGCCGGTACGACAAACTCAGCCGGTTCCCGGACGGAATCTTCCCCTTCGGCGATGCGGTGGTCAGCCTGAATCCGACGTACGGCCAGGGCGTGACCATGTCGACCGTGCAGGCCGCCAACCTGCGCCAGGTGCTCGCAGAAGGAACCCAGGACCTGATTCCCCGGCTGGCGAGGCGAACCGCGAAAACCACTTACCCGGTGTGGACCATGAACTCGGTCGCCGACCAGGTCAAGCACGGGGCCGAGGGCGACCGCGCGTTCTGGTTCAGCCCGCTGTTCGGTCTCTTCGACCAATTCCTGGGCGCGGCTGAGACGGATCCCGTACTGGCCGAGTGGTTTCTGCGGCGCACGAGCATGCTCGACAGCCTCTGGCTGACACCACCGCCCCGGATCGTCGGACGTGCGATCCGCCACAACATCAAGGCCTGGCTGGCCGAACGCCGTCGCCCCGACCGCTCCGAGGCAGCCCTCGCCGCCCGCGACTGAGCCGTCAGATCCCGATGGTGACGCGGAACAACTTCGTCGGCTCGGCGGCCGTCAGCCGGATTGGGCCGTCCTGCGCCGCCACCCACGCCGCCGCGCCGCGCTCCACGGTCAGCTTGTCGTCGTCGGCGTAGATCACCGCCGCACCTTCGGTGCACAACAACAGCTGCGGCCCGTCGTGGTGGGAGCGCACGTCGATCTCGTCACCGAGGCGGTCACCCTCGACCGACAGCACCGAAACCGCGAATTCCTGCGCCGGTGTCTGGTAAATGGTTTCCGGTCCGTCCGTGAGGGTTTCCGGCCTCAGCCGCTCATCGGGGGTGGGCGTGAAGTCCAGCACCCGCAGGAGTTCGGGGACATCGACGTGCTTCGGGGTCAACCCTCCGCGCAGCACGTTGTCGGAGTTGGCCATCACCTCGACGCCGACCCCGTGCAGATACGCGTGCAGGTTGCCCGCGGGAAGATAGATGCCTTCCCCGGACTGCAGGCTGATGCGGTTGAGCAACAAGGACGCCAGCACGCCGGCATCGCCCGGGTAGCGCTCCCCCAGCTCCAGCACCGTTTTGACCTCGGCGGCGAATTTCTTTTCCCCGGAACGGATGTAGTGCACCGCTCCGTCGAGAACAGCTGGAACCAAAACGTCGAGATCAGGCTGGGGCGCGGTGATCCAGGTGGTGAACAACGCCCGCAACCCGTCCGCGTCGGATTGATCGGAGAGCAGGTTGATGAACGGGTCCAGGTCCGAGACCGCCAGTGCGCGCATCAACTCGACGGTGTGATCCACCGGCCGGAAACCGGCCAGTGCATCGAATTGCCCTAAGGCGACCAACAATTCGGGTTTGTGGCTGCGGTCGCGGTAGTTGCGGATCGGCGAGGACACCGGAATCTCAAGTCGGTCCTCGCGGTCGAAACCCTCCCGGGCCTGGACGGCACTGGGGTGCGCCTGCAACGACAACGGTTCGTCGGCAGCCAGCACCTTGACCAGGAAAGGCAATGCATCACCGAATCGGGCGATCGCCACGGTGCCCAATTGGCCCTCGGGGTCGTCGTGCACTGCCTGCAGCAGCGATTCTTCACCGTGCTCGGTCTGCAGCCACGCCGGGTCGCCCGGATGCGCTCCGAGCCAGAGTTCGGCCTCCGGATGGATTGTCGGGCTGGGCCTTCCGGTGAATTCAGCGATTGCCGTGCGCGAACCCCAGGCATAGGTCCGCACCGCTCCCCGTAGCAGATGCACTTCTTATCCTCGAACCAGTTTCAAATACACGGCCGTCATCTCCATTCGGACAGCCAGGATCGCCAGTTGTTGTTCGGGGCGCCCGACCGGCAGGCTCGCCCCGGCCGGCTCCGGCACGTCCTCGGCGCCGATCACCGCGACGTCGTCGAAGCCGCTCACCCGTGCGCTCACCGCTTGTCGTTCGCTGTCGGTGATCAAGGCGAAGGTGCGCATCCGGCGCGGGAGCGGCCCGTCGATCTGTTCGTCATGGAACAGCGATCGCTTCCCGGGCACCCCGGCCGCCCCGCTGCCCATCGCGGCGAGCACATCACCGAGCCCGGCCGCGGCCACCACTTCTCCGGCCAGTCGCAGCATCGCCGCCGCACCGTGCCGGGCGAGTGCCAACGTGGCCGGATTGTCGCCGGCGAGCACCACGGCGCTGTCCGACATCCGCTCGGCCAATGTCTTGGCCGGGTTGGTGAAAAGGTCTCGTGCCGCGCTGTTGCGCAACGCCTCGGCGTCCAGTTCATCGGCAAGCGCGGCCAGATCCACGCGCATACCCGAATCCACCACATGCAGTGCCGCCAGGCCGGCGGCCAGATACCGCGTCAGCCCGAAATCGTCGGGCACCCACAGCCGGGGTGCGAGCACCACCGCCCGGCCGGCCGCCACGTCGCGCAGCGGCCCCTCGTGCGGCGCCACGATCAGCACCCGGGCTCCCCGGCGCACGCCGGTGGCCGCCGCATTCACCAGAGCCGGGTCGCCCGGATCGTCGCCTGCCACGATCAGTACGTCCAGCGCCCCGAGCCACGGCGGGGCCTGAGCTGCCACCACGATGGGCGCCGAGACCGACGCGCCGAGCGCGGCGGCCAGCATCGCGCCGGCGTTCTCCGCGGTGCCGCGACCGGCAACCCAAATCACCGTGCGCGGTGGATGATTCGCCCGCAACGAATCCAGCACGCCTTCGGCCAGGGCCGCCGCGGTGGCCCGCACCTGTGCGCCGGCCATGGCCGAGGCCCGCAGCAGACCGTTGCGGTCGGCGGCGAGCAGTCCGTCGCCGTCGTCCAGGTCGACCGCAGCGTCCACGGCGTTCACGGCACCGGCTCGCTCACCCCACGGATCTCTGCCGAAACTCTGTCGACGAGCGCGGCGACGTCCTCGGCGGTGCGTGCCTCCACGTTCAGCCGCAGCAGCGGTTCGGTGTTCGACGTGCGCAGGTTGAACCAGCGGCCGTCACCGAGGTCGACCGTCACGCCGTCGAGGTGGTCGATGGACTGGATCGAGCCGGCGAACGACTTGAGCACGGCGTCGACACAGGCCGGGGCGTCGGCGACGGTGAAGTTGATCTCCCCGGACGCCTCGTATCTCTGGTAGTCGGCCATGAACTCCGACAGCGGCCGATCCTGCTCGCCCAGTGCGGCCAGCACGTGCAGGGCCGCGAGCATTCCGGAATCGGCGCCCCAGAAGTCACGGAAGTAGTAGTGGGCCGAGTGCTCCCCGCCGAAGATGGCACCGGTTTCGGCCATCAGGGCCTTGATGTAGGAGTGTCCGACCCGGGAGCGCACCGGGGTGCCGCCGCGCTCGACGACCAGTTCGGGAACGGCGCGCGAGGTGATCAGATTGTGAATCACCGTGGCTCCGATTTCACGCTTGAGCTCACGGGCTGCCACCAGCGCGGTCACTGCCGACGGTGACACCGGACGGCCGAGTTCGTCGACCACGAAGCAGCGGTCGGCATCCCCGTCGAACGCCAATCCGATGTCGGCGCCGGTGGCCAACACGTGGGCCTGCAGGTCGACGAGGTTGGCCGGGTCCAGTGGATTGGCCTCGTGATTGGGGAAGCTGCCGTCGAGTTCGAAAAACAGCGGGAGCACCGTGGCACCGGGGATCGGCCCGAGCACCGCGGGAGTGGTGTGTCCGGCCATGCCGTTGCCCGCGTCGACAGCGATGCGAAGCGGCCGCAGCGAGCTGAGGTCGACCAGGGAGCGAAGGAAGCTGCCGTAGTCCGACAACACGTCGCGGTCGGACACCGAACCGGCGGGCCCGTCGAACGCCGGCACGCCGGCGATCACCTCATCTGAGATGGTGGCCAGCCCGGTGTCCTTGCCGACCGGCTTGGCCCCGGCCCGACACAGCTTGATCCCGTTGTAGGCGGCCGGGTTGTGGCTCGCGGTGAACATCGCGCCCGGACAATCCAGCAGGCCCGATGCGAAGTACAGCTGATCGGTGGAAGCAAGGCCGATCCGGACCACGTCGAGGCCCTGGGCGGTGACTCCGTCTGCGAATGCGGCTGCCAGCGCCGGCGAACTCGCCCGCATGTCGTAGCCGATCACCACCTGCGCGGCGCCCTCGGCGCGGACCAGACGAGCGAAGGCACCGCCGACTTCGGACACGAACGCCTCGTCGATCTGACTCCCGACCAGCCCCCGGACGTCATAGGCCTTGATGACATCGTGAACAGCCGCCGCTGGCCTAGACATATTGCTCCTTGTGAAACGGATTCGTTGGCGCCAGCCTAGCCGTCGGGAAGCCTCGACACGTTCACTACTCGTGGCCCGGCCGTCGTCTAATCAGGTCTTAACCAGGCCTAGTCGCTGGGGTCCGGCAACACCCGCAGGTGGCCGCGACGGCGTCCGTTGGTCTCGGCGGGACGCGCCGGTGGCGCTGTCACCGCACTGGTCGCCAGGCCCGTGGTGGGATCGGAGAATCCGGCTACCACACCGCGGCGGGGAACGGCGCCGGGCTGGCCTTCGCGGACCGCATCGGCCAGCGCCACCAGATCGTCTTCATCGGGATGGGTGGGTAGCGGCCCCGCGTGGCGGACCAGCTCCCAGCCGCGCGGCGCGGTGATACGGCCGGCGTGGCCGACGCACAAATCCCAGGAGTGGGGCTCAGAAACCGTGGCCAATGGTCCGACTACCGCCGTGGAGTCGGAGTAGACAAAAGTCAGCGTCGCCACGGCATAGTGCGGGCACCCGGGCCGGCAGCAGCGACGGGGAACATTCACGCTCCAGAGATTACTTTGGACGGTCGCTGTGCGGTGCCGGACACGCGCAGCCGGCGGGGCCCCGATCCCGAACCGTTACGATCATCGGCGTGGCCCAGCGCAACCCATGGCGATCGCGTCGCGGCCGCGATATGCGCGGGCCGCTGCTTCCACGCTCGGTTCCTGGCTGGCGCAGTCGGGCCGAGAGGTTCGACATGGCGGTATTGGAGGCCTACGAACCCATCGAACGGCGGTGGGCGTCGCGGCTGAGAGAACTCGACGTCGCCGTCGATGAGATCCCGCGGATGTCCCCGAAAGATCCGGACAGTGTGCAATGGCCGCCTGAGGTCATCGCCGACGGACCGATCGCCCTGGCTCGGTTGATACCGGCGGGGGTCGACGTCAGAGGAAATGCGACCCGGGCTCGAATTGTCTTGTTCCGCAAGCCCATCGAGCGCCGGGTCAAAGGATCCGATGAGCTTGCTGATCTGCTGCATGAAATCCTGGTGGCCCAGGTGGCCACCTATCTGGGAGTTGAACCGTCAGTCATCGACCCAACGATCGACGACGACTGACGTCAGGAGCGTCAGATGATGCCGCGTTTGAGCCGGCGACGCTCCCGTTCGGACAGCCCTCCCCAAATACCGAAGCGCTCGTCGTGCGCGAGCGCGTATTCCAGGCATGCGTCCTTCACTTCGCAGCCCTGGCAGATGCGCTTGGCCTCGCGGGTAGACCCGCCCTTCTCCGGGAAGAACGCCTCCGGGTCGGTCTGTGCGCACAGCGCACGTTCCTGCCATTGGTCGTCTTCGGTTTCCGGATCAACATCGATGTGCTCGGGTACCAAACTCAGCTGTGGACGTCCTGGAATTCCCAGCGGTGTCGGCCCGGCGTTGATGTGCGGTGCGTTGTCTACCGAGCCGAGTAGCCGGTTGTCGAACCGGACCACACGATCGAAATCGCCGCTCTCATAAGACATTATCCCCCGCCTCCTCACTCGGTCTCGTAGATCCTAAGTGGAGCCCCACTATTGCGATGTGCGGTCACCCCATTCGAACAGTTGATCGAATCTCGGTCCGCGACACCGGAATCGGTCACCAACCGGGAAATGACACATCTGTGATTACACACGTGTTAGCTGCCGGGGTCAAGCGCCAGGACGCGAATTCATACCATCCCGTAATGTCAAATCGGCGCGTCGCGACATCGGCGTGTCCTGCCCGTGACGACGTCGTTTCCATCCGCGCGCCCTCAGCGCTTAGGGTCGGACGTTGTGAAGATCACCGTTCTGGTCGGCGGCGTCGGAGGCGCCCGGTTTTTGCTGGGGGTACAGCACCTGTTGGGCCTGGGCCAGTTTGCCGGCGGCGACAGCAAGCATGAACTCACCGCGATCGTGAACGTCGGCGACGACGCCTGGATGCACGGCGTCCGGATCTGCCCCGACCTCGACACCTGCATGTACACCCTGGGCGGCGGCATCGATCCGGAACGCGGCTGGGGCCACCGGAACGAGACCTGGCACGCCAAGGAAGAGCTGGCCGCCTACGGCGTGCAACCGGACTGGTTCGGCCTGGGTGACCGGGACCTGGCCACCCACCTGGTCCGCACCCAGATGCTGCGCGCCGGCTACCCGTTGTCACAGGTCACCGAGGCATTGTGCAAGCGCTGGTCACCGGGGGCACAGTTGTTGCCCGTCACCGATGACCGCAGTGAGACCCACGTGGTGGTCACCGACCCCACCGACGGCGAACGGCGGGCCATCCACTTTCAGGAATGGTGGGTGCGCTACCGCGCGCAGGTGCCCTCGCACAGTTTCGCGTTCGTGGGTGCAGAACAGGCAACGGCCGCCCCGGGGGTCACCGAGGCGATCGCGGACGCCGACGTGGTGTTGCTGGCACCGTCGAACCCCGTCGTGAGCATCGGGCCGATCCTGCAGATCCCCGGGATCCGTGGCGCACTGCGTTCGACCAAAGCGCCGGTGATCGGCTACTCCCCCATCATCAACGGAAAACCGTTGCGCGGCATGGCCGATGAGTGCCTGTCCATCATCGGTGTGGAGTCCACCTCACAAGGCGTCGGACAGCACTTCGGCGCCCGTTCGGGCACCGGAATCCTGGACGGCTGGCTGGTGCACGAAGGCGATCACGCTGATATCGAGGGCGTTC
Organism: Mycobacterium farcinogenes; assembly: GCF_019739075.1. Classification (NCBI taxonomy): domain Bacteria; kingdom Bacillati; phylum Actinomycetota; class Actinomycetes; order Mycobacteriales; family Mycobacteriaceae; genus Mycobacterium; species Mycobacterium farcinogenes. The sequence continues at coordinate 4,885,414 of NZ_CP081673.1, forward strand.
AGGTACGCGCGGTGCCGCTGCTGATGACGGACCCGGCCACCACCGCCGAGATGGTGCGGTCCGGCCTGGACCTGGCGGGCGTCGCGCTGTGAGCACCGAACACGGATCTGCCGACCGCGTCGAGATCCTGCCGGTACCAGGGCTTCCGGAGTTCCGCCCCGGTGATGACCTGGCCGCCGCGCTCGCCGCGGCGACACCGTGGCTGAAAGACGGCGATGTGCTGGTGGTCACCAGTAAGATCGTCTCCAAGTGCGAAGGCCGCATCGTCACCGCTCCATCCGATCCGGAGGAGCGGGACACCTTGCGGCGCAAGCTCATCGACGCCGAAGCCGTCCGGGTGCTGGCCCGTAAGGGCCGAACCCTGATCACCGAGAACGCCATCGGACTGGTCCAGGCCGCCGCCGGGGTGGACGGTTCGAACGTCGACTCGAACGAATTGGCCCTGCTTCCGGTGGATCCCGACGGCAGTGCCCGGGCGCTGCGCGAAGGCCTGCGTGAGCTACTCGGCGTCACCGTCGGTGTGGTGATCACCGACACGATGGGCCGCGCGTGGCGCAACGGCCAGGCCGATTTCGCCATCGGCGCCTCCGGGCTCACCGTGCTGCACGGTTACGCGGGCGCCCGCGATCGGCACGGTAACGAATTACTGGTCACCGAGGTGGCTGTGGCCGACGAGATCGCGGCCGCGGCCGATCTGGTGAAGGGCAAGCTCACGGCGATCCCGGTCGCGGTGGTGCGCGGGCTGGAGCTGACCGACGACGGGTCCAACGCGGGCACGTTACTACGGGCGGGCGAGGAAGACTTGTTCTGGCTCGGCACCGCCGAGGCAATCCAGCTGGGACGCAACCAAGCCCAGCTCCTGCGTCGCTCGGTGCGAACCTTTTCCGACGAACAGGTCGATCACGCACTCATCGAAGCCGCCGTCGGCGAGGCCCTCACCGCGCCCGCGCCACATCACACCCGGCCGGTGCGCTTCGTCTGGGTGCAGGACGGCGCCACCCGCATGCGCCTGCTGGACCGGATGAAAGACAAGTGGCGCACCGACCTCACCGGCGACGGCCGCGACCCGGAGTCCGTCGAACGACGCCTCATGCGCGGCCAGATCCTCTACGACGCGCCGGAATTGGTGATTCCGTTCCTGGTCCCCGACGGCGCTCACAGCTATCCCGACGCGGCCCGCACCGAGGCCGAGCACACCATGTTCACCGTCGCCGTCGGCGCGGCCGTGCAGGCTCTGCTGGTGGCGCTGGCGGTGCGCGAGGTGGGCAGCTGCTGGATCGGCTCGACCATCTTCGCCGGCGATCTGGTGCGTGCGGAACTCGACTTGCCTGCCGACTGGGAACCCTTGGGGGCCATCGCAATCGGTCACCCCGCCGACCCGCAACCTCCTCGCGACCCGGTCTCGACCGACGGCCTGCTGGTGGTGAAGTGAGCGCCGAGAGTCTGCACACCTCGGCCGTGGAACTGCTGACCCATTGGGATACAACTGATCCCGGTCAGGACACGCTGCGTCATGCCGTGCTGTCGTTTCTGGCCGCCCGTCCCGACGCCTGCTTGCGCGCGTGCGTACCCGGCCACATCACCGGCTCGGCACTCGTCGTCGATCACACCGGCACACAGACATTGCTCACCCTGCATCCCCGCTTCGGACGCTGGCTGCAACTCGGCGGGCACTGCGAGGAAACGGATCTCGATATCGGCGCTGCCGCGCTGCGCGAGGCCACCGAGGAGTCCGGCATCTCCGGGTTGACCATCGACCCGCACCTGGCCGCCCTGCACGTGCACCCGGTGACCTGCTCACTGGGTGTGCCGACCCGCCACCTCGACATGCAGTTCGTGGTACGGGCCCCGGAGGACGCCGAGATCGCCTGCAGCGAAGAGTCTTTGGACCTCCGCTGGTGGCCACTTGATGCGTTGCCCGAAGGCACCGACTTCGGCCTCCAGCAGCTCGCCGACGCGGCGAGGCGAAGGGCCTAACCAGGCGCCTGCGTGCAGTAGGTGCGGCGAGCCGCACGCAACGCCACCGCGGACTGATCCTGGGTCGCGCCGTACTGGCCCGCCATCTGGTCGATCACGGCCTGTGCGGGTGTGCCGCTGTAGAGCAGGCGACACATCTCCCGGCCCACCAGCAACAACTGGTCGTCATCGCCGGGAAAGACACCACGCGTGGCCTTGAGGTAGGCGTTGTCCTCCCAGGTCAGCGGGACGGGCCAGGCCGCCGCCTCCGGGGCCGTGACCCCCAGAGCCCCTCCGAGCACCAACAACGCCGCGACCGGCGTCACCGCCTTGCGTCGTAGACCCTTGCACGTGAAGTCGGACATGGCCTCCCCTTTCGCCCGATGAAGATCCTAAGGCGCGGCGAGGCCCGGCAAACACACTTTTGTCGATGACGAGACGTACGCGCGCCGGCTCAGACGTCAGTGGAGTAGCGGATACCGCCGTCGGGAATGTTGACTCCCGGCCACACCCGGGCGCCGCGCAGCAGTTCGCATCGGGCACCGATGTCGGCGCCGTCACCGATCACGCCATCGCGGATCAGCGCTCGTGGGCCGATCCGTGCGCCGAAGCCGACGATCGAACGTTCGATCACCGCACCGGCTTCCACGCGTACGCCGTCGAAGATCACCGCCCCGTCAAGGCGTGCGCCGGCGCCGATCTCCGCGCCGCGGCCCACCACGGTGCCGCCGATCAACAAGGCGCCGGGAGCGACCGCCGCGCCTTCGTGGACCAGGGATTCACCGCGCTGGCCGCCCAGTGCCGGTGACGGTGCGATGCCACGAACCAGATCGGCCGAACCGCGGACGAAATCCTCGGGCGTACCCATGTCGCGCCAGTAGGAGGCGTCGACGTATCCGCACACCTTCAGCCCGTCGGTGAGCAGACCGGGGAACACCTCGCGTTCGACCGACACCGGCCGGCCTTTCGGAATCTGGTCGATGACATGCTTTTTGAACACATAGCAGCCGGCATTGATCTGGTCGGTGGGCGGATCCTGGGTCTTCTCCAGGAACGCCGTCACGCGGCCGTCGGCATCGGTGGGCACGCAGCCGAACGCACGCGGATCGCTGACCCGTACCAGATGCAGTGTCAGATCGGCCCCATGAGCGTCATGCGACTCCAGCAGCGCGCTGAGGTCTGCGGCCGACAGCACGTCACCGTTGAACACCATGGCCGTGTCGTAGCGCAGCTTGTCCGCCACATTGGCGATGGCACCACCGGTGCCGAGCGCCTCGGTCTCGGTGACGTATTCGATTTCGAGCCCGAGGTCGGAGCCGTCACCGAACGCCTCCTCGAAAACCTCTGCCTTGTACGAGGTTCCCATCACCACATGCTTGAGGCCGGCCTCGGCGATGCGAGCCAGCAGATGGGTCAGAAACGGGACGCCCGCCGTCGGCAGCATCGGCTTGGGCGCCGACAGTGTCAACGGCCGCAGCCGCGTTCCTCGGCCACCGACGAGGACGACAGCGTCCACCTCCGCGGGATTGATCACGTCAGTGCCCTTTCCCCTGTTTACGTCGAGAACTACCGACCACCAGGCCCGCACGCGCCGCCAGCGCGCCTCGGATCGTCCACCGTAACGGCGCCTGCCAGACCGCCGGGTATCGATCAGCCAAGAAAGTGTAGGTACTGCGGTGATGGGCGGCCAAGTTGCGTGCCGGGTCGCGGCCGGTGGAGTGCCCCTTGTGGTGCAGTACCTCCGCCGACGGCACATACACGTTCTGCCACCCGGCCCGGGCGATCCGGTCGCCGAGGTCGACATCCTCCATGTACATGAAGTAGCGCTCGTCGAACCCACCGACGGCGTCGAAGGCGGCGCGGCGCACCAGCAGGCACGATCCGGACAGCCAGCCGACCTCGCGCTCACTGGGTTCTTGGCGATCCTGGCGGTAGGCCGCCGTCCACGGATTCGACTTCCAGAACGGTCCGACGACGGCGTGCATGCCACCGCGGACCAGGCTGGGCTGATGGCGCGCCGACGGGTAGACCGACCCGTCGGGGTCGCGCACCAGCGGCCCGAGCGCCCCGGCCCGCGGCCACCGCTGGGCCGCGTCGAGCAACAGGTCGATGGAGTGGGGTCCCCACTGCACGTCCGGGTTGGCGACGATGAAAAACTCCGAGCACTCCGCATCCGATATCTGCCGGGCGCCGCGGTTGACCGCGCTGCCGTAACCCAGGTTGCTGCCGGTGGGCAGCAGATGCGCGTTGGGGTAGCGCTTTTCGGCCTGTTCGGGTGCGCCGTCGGTCGAGCCGTTGTCGGCCATGATGACTTTCACCGGCCGATCGGTGGCCAGGGACAGAGAGGCCAGGAAACGGTCCAGGTGTGCGCCCGGCGAATACGTCACCGTCACCACAACGAGCGGGCGGGCCGCATCCTCAGTCACGGCGTAGAGGGTAGCGGGCCGGCCGGGCGCTCTTTTTCCACCGCTGCCACCAGGGCTTCCCGCCAATCTGGCAACGGGGTCAGGCCGGCCTCGGCGGACCGAAGTGAGGAAAGGACGGTGTATGCCGGGCGGGGCGCGGGCCGTGGGTGGCGGTCACTGCCGACCGGCCGGACCCGCTCGGGATCGGCACCTACCGCGGCGAAAGTCTCGCGTGCCTGGTCGAACCGGCTGGCCTGGCCGGTGTTGGCGGCGTGCAGCAAGCCGGGCCGCACGCCGCCGTCGGCGATCTGCAGCAACGCCGACACCAGGTCGCCGGTGTAGGTCGGCGACCCGATCTGGTCGGCGACCACGTCGACCGGACCGTCCCCGGCCGCCAACCTGCGCATGGTCGCCACGAAGTCTTTCCCGTCGCCGCCGCGGTACACCCAGGCGGTGCGGACGACATAGGCATCGGGTTTGGCGGCCAGCACGGCCCGCTCCCCGGCCAGCTTGGTCTGGCCATAGACGTTGACCGGCCCCGTTTCGTCGTCGATCTCATACGGGGTGCGACGTTGCGCGGATGCGCCGAAGACGTAGTCGGTGGAGATGTGCACCAACTCGGCGCCGGCACGCGCGCACACGGTCGCGAGGTTGCCGGGACCCGAGGCGTTGACGGCCAAGGCCCTGTCTGGGTCGGACTCGGCGGCATCCACCTGCGTGTATGCCGCGCAATTGATCACCACGTCGCCGGGCTCGACGAACCCCCGCACCGTGTCGACGTTGGTGACATCACATTCGGCAGAGGTCAGGGCCAGCACGTTCCGGCCTTCGGAGCGCGCCTGATCAGCTAATACCTGCCCGACCATGCCTCCGGCCCCGGTGATCACAATCCGTTGCGCCATGAGCCGAGTCTGGCACGCCGGTCCGCGTTACCCGGCTCACGTCCGGGGCGCAAGTAGCCTGGGCAGGTGCCTTTCCCCCTCCTTCGCTCCCTCGCTGTCGCCACGGCGTCGGTCGTGGTGCTCGGAACTGGGGTGGCCTGGACTCAGATCCGCTCCTTTGAATCCGGCATCAACCACATCAGTTCCGCCGCTCTCGGCGGCGGCGGCGAGGACGGCGCCATCGACATCCTGCTGGTCGGTATGGACAGCCGTACCGATGCGCACGGCAACCCGCTGTCGGCCGAGGAGTTGGAGACGCTGCGCGCCGGTGACGACGTCTCGACCAACACCGACACCATCATCCTGATCCGTATCCCGAACAACGGGAAGTCGGCCACCGCCATCTCCATCCCCCGTGATTCGTATGTCGAAGCGCCGGGTTGGGGAAAGATGAAGATCAACGGCGTGTTCGGCGACGTCAAGCTGGACCGGATGAAGCAGCTCGTGGAGGTCGAGGGCGAAGACCCGGCCGTCGCCGAGCCCAAGGCCACCGAGGCGGCCCGTGAGGAACTGATCCAGACCGTCGCCGGGCTCACCGGTGTCACCGTCGACCACTACGCCGAAATCGGGCTGCTCGGCTTCGCGCTGATCACCGATGCCCTGGGCGGCGTCAACGTGTGTCTCAAAGACGCTGTGTACGAACCGCTTTCGGGTGCCGATTTCCCGGCCGGTTGGCAGAAGCTCAGTGGTCCGCAGGCGCTGAGTTTCGTTCGGCAGCGTCATGACCTGCCGCGCGGTGACCTGGACCGGGTGACCCGCCAGCAGTCGGTGATGGCCTCGCTGGCCCACGAGGTGATCTCCAGCAAAACGCTGTCCAGCCCGGGAACGCTGGGGCGGCTGCAGGATGCCGTGCAGCGCTCGGTGGTGATCTCCGACGGCTGGGACATCATGAACTTCGTCGAGCAGCTGCAGAAGCTGGCCGCCGGCAGCGTGGCGTTCGCGACCATCCCGATCCTGCGTGAGGACGGCTGGAGCGACGACGGCATGCAGAGCGTGGTCCGGGTGGATCCCGACGAAGTGCACCAGTGGGTTTCGAGCCTGCTTCAGGACCAGGACGAAGGCAAGACCGAGCAGCTCAGCTACTCCCCGGAGAACACCACCGTCGAGGTGGTCAACGGCACCGACATCAACGGCCTGGCGGCCGCGGTGTCCCAGGTGCTGACCAACAAGGGCTTCGTGCCCGGCGCCACCGGCAACCACGAAGGTGCCCCGCCGGCGACCAGCCAAGTGCTGGCCGCCAAGAGCGACGACCTCGGCGCACAGGCCGTGTCGAAGGATCTCGGCGGGCTGCCGGTCAACGAGGATGCGACGTTGCCGGCCGGTGCGGTGCGGGTGGTGCTGGCCGCCGACTACACCGGTCCCGGCTCTGACGGGATGGATCCGTCCGCGGGCATCGTCGATCCGGCTGCGGCCGGCGACACCTACAGCGACACCGGCGAACAGAGTCCGCCCCCACCGCCGTCGCCGATCCTCAACGCCGGGTCGGACGATCCCAAGTGTGTGAACTGATCCTCTTCGAGTAGAACCAAGGCTATGAGCACAGTCAGCGCCGCGGTGCTGGATCCGTTGTTGGCAGCGGACCCGGCCGGCCCACGGATCACCTATTACGACGACGCGACCGGTGAGCGGATCGAGCTGTCGACGGTGACCATGGCCAACTGGGCCGCCAAGACCGCCAACCTGTTGCGCGACGAGATGGGCGCGGGCCCGGGCACCCGGGTGGCGGTGCTGCTGCCCGCGCATTGGCAGACCGCCGCGGTGCTGTTCGGGGTCTGGTGGATCGGCGCCGAGGTGGTGCTGGGCGGTGGTTCCGACAATCCCGCCGACATCGCCCTGTGCACGCGCGACCGGCTCGACGAAGCCGACGACGCGGTCGCCGGGGGCGAGGTCGCGGTGCTGTCGCTGGATCCGTTCGGCAAGCCGGCCGCCGACCTGCCCATCGGCGTCACCGACTACGCGACCGCGGTGCGCGTGCACGGCGATCAGATTGTGCCCGAACGCGTTCCGGGTCCGGCGCTGGCCGGGCAATCGGTCGCCGAGGTGCTCGAAGCGGCCCACAATGCCGCTGCGGCACAGGGTTTCACCGGTTCCGACCGGGTGCTGAGCACCGCATCCTGGAACACCCCCGATGAGCTCGTGCAGAACCTGCTGGCGGTGTTCGCCGCCGGCGCGTCACTGGTTCAGGTGACCAATCCCGATCCCGATACTCAGGATCGGCGTCGCACTACCGAGAAGGTCACCCGCGGCTGAGTTCTTTTGCCCAGAAGAGGTGAAAACCCCCGATTTCCAAGGAAAAAGGGGGTTTTCACTGGGGTACCGCCCGCTTGCGGGGGACTTTCTCGCGCAGGCTACTTGAGCAGGGCGCGGCTCATCACCACGCGCTGGATCTGGTTGGTGCCCTCGTAGATCTGGGTGATCTTGGCATCGCGCATCATCCGCTCGACCGGGAAGTCCACGGTGTAGCCGGCACCGCCGAACAGCTGCACGGCATCGGTGGTGACCTCCATGGCCACATCGGAGGCAAAGCACTTGCTCGCCGCCGAGATGAAGCCGAGGTTGGTCTCGCCCCGCTCGGCACGTGCCGCGGCGTGGTAGACCATCAGGCGTGCGGCCTCCAGCTTCATCGCCATGTCGGCCAGCATGAACTGCACGGCCTGGAAATCGGCGATGGCGGTTCCGAACTGCTTGCGGTCCTTGGTGTAGGCGATCGCCGCGTCCAGCGCACCCTGGGCGATACCGACGGCCTGCGCGCCGATGGTCGGGCGGGTGTGGTCCAAGGTCGCCAGGGCGGTCTTGAAGCCGGTTCCCGGCTCACCGATGATCCGGTCGCCCGGGATGCGGCAGTTCTCGAAGTAGAGCTCGGTGGTCGGGCTGCCCTTGATCCCGAGCTTGCGCTCCTTGGGGCCGACGCTGAAGCCTTCGTCGTCCTTGTGCACGACGAACGCCGAGATGCCGTTGGCGCCCTTGTCGGGATCGGTTACCGCCATCACGGTGTACCAGGTCGACTTGCCGCCGTTGGTGATCCAGCACTTGGTGCCGTTGAGGATCCAGTCGTCGCCGTCGGCCTTCGCGCGGGTGCGCATACCGGCCGCGTCACTGCCCGCCTCACGCTCGGACAGCGCGTAGGAAGCCATCGCCTCGCCGGAGGCCAGCGACGGCAGCACCTGCTTCTTGAGCTCGTCGGAGCCGCGCAGGATCAGGCCCATGGTGCCGAGCTTGTTCACCGCCGGGATCAGCGAGGCCGAGCAGTCCACCCGGGCCACTTCCTCGATCACGATGCAGGCCGCGACCGAGTCCGCGCCCTGGCCGCCGTACTCCTCCGGCACGTGGATCGCGTTGAAGCCCGAGGCGTTCAGAGCCTGCAGGGCTTCCTCCGGGAAGCGTGCGTTCTCGTCGACGTCGGCGGCGTGCGGAGCGATCTCCTTCTCCGCAAGCGCGCGAATCGCCGCCCGAAGCTCCTGGTGCTCCTCCGGCAGCTGAAATAGATCGAAAGATGGGTTACCGCCCCAGCCAGCCATGATCTTCTCCTTAGCTCTCTTGGTTCAATCGTGCCCGGACTGCACTTCGAGTACATCGCCCTGCTACTTTTGGTACTCAGTACCATACCATCGGAACTCAGTACCCGAGGAGGTGCGCCCAATGACCGACCTGCCCAGTACCCGGGAGCGTCTGGTGAGCGCGGCATTCGATCTGTTCGAAGAACGTGGCTACGAGGCCGCCAGCGTCGATGACATCGCAGCGCGGGCGGGGGTCGGACGCACCACCGCGTTTCGTCAGTTCGGGTCGAAAGAGGCGTTGATCTTCCCGGATCACGAGGCGTTGCTGCGCCGCGCCGACGAGAGACTGTCGAACGCACCGGCCGAAGCGCTGCCCGCCGAAGTCATCGCCGTGGCAACCACGTCGGTGTTCGAGAACTACCTCGCCGAGGGCGAGCGCGCGCGGACGCGGTACCGGCTCACCCGCTCGGTGCCCGCGCTGCGCGACTTCGAAACGGCCGTGGTGTCACGGTATGTCCGGCTGTTCACCCGGCACCTGCGGGCCGCGCAGACCGGAGATTGGACGGCGGATCTGCGCGCCGAACTCTTCGCCAACGCCGTGGTCGCGGCCCACAACCACGTGCTGCGGCGATGGCTGCGCGGCGATTCGGCCAACCCACGGTCGGACCTCGCCGAAGCGCTGGCCGCGACCTGGCCGATCTACCGGGGCGGCAGCAGCCGCACCGCGGTCGTGGTGATGTCCACCGATGAACCGATCGAATCCCTGACGCCCCGGATTCGCGAGCTGATCGGCGACTGACTCAGGCCGGCTCTAGTCGGCGCCCAACAGGCGATCACGCAAGGCAGCGTCCTTGGCCAACACCATGGTTTCCAGGTCCGCCTGGAACTTCGCCATCCGAGCCTGCAGCGCGGCATCGGCCGAACCCAGGATCCGCACGGCCAGCAGGCCCGCATTACGTGCGCCACCGATCGAAACCGTGGCCACCGGGACTCCGGCCGGCATCTGCACGATGGACAGCAATGAGTCCAGGCCGTCGAGGCGGGCCAGCGGCACCGGAACCCCGATCACCGGAAGCGGGGTGGCAGACGCGACCATGCCGGGCAGGTGTGCGGCCCCTCCCGCTCCGGCGATGATCACCTCGACACCCCGGCCCGCGGCGGTCTTGGCGTAGTCGAGCATGCGTTGCGGAGTGCGGTGCGCCGAGACCACACCGACCTCGAACGGCACCTCGAACTCGGCGAGCGCGTCGGCTGCGTCGGACATCACCGACCAGTCGCTGTCGCTGCCCATGATGAGTCCGACCCTGGGACCCGAAGTCGCCTCGTCAGTCACCGTGTTCATCCCATCCGTCGGTCCACTCGCCGTGCGACAACCAGTGTGCGGCCCGCACCGCACGCTCGCGGAGTTCGTCCATATCCGTGCCGATGATGTTGACGTGCCCGAGTTTTCGTCCGGGCCGCTCGCCCTTGCCGTACAGGTGCACCTTCGCGTCGGGGATCCGCGCGAACAGGTGATGCAGCCGCTCGTCCATCGACATCGCCGGGGCCTGGGGCGCGCCGAGCACATTGGCCATCACCGCAGCGGGCGCGATGGCCGAGGTGTCGCCGAGCGGGTAATCCAGGACCGCCCGCAGATGCTGTTCGAACTGGCTGGTGACCGCGCCGTTCATGGTCCAGTGCCCAGAGTTGTGCGGGCGCATGGCCAACTCGTTGACCAGCAGTGTGCCGTCGACCGTCTCGAACAACTCCACGGCAAGTACCCCGACCACACCCAGCTCATTGGCCACTCGCAGGCCGAGTTCCTGTGCGGCAGAACCCAGTTCGTCGGACAGCCCGGGCGCCGGGGCGTACACCTCGACGCAGATGCCGTCGCGCTGGACGGTTTCGACCACGGGCCAGGCCGCGCCCTGCCCGAACGGCGAGCGGGCCACCAGCGCGGCGAGTTCACGGCGCATCGCGACACGTTCCTCCGCCATCACCGGGACCCCGTCGGCCAGGTAACCGGCCACCACCTCACGCGCGGCCGCCAGGTCGTCGGCCATCACCACGCCCTTGCCGTCGTAGCCGCCGCGAACGGTCTTGATCACCACCGGGCCGTCGATCTCGGCCACGAACTCCTCGACGTCGGCGACCGAGGTGATCTCGGCGAAGCGCGGCACCGGCGCACCCAGGCTGTGCAGCTTGCGGCGCATCAGCAGCTTGTCCTGGGCATGCACCAGGGCCTGCGGCGGCGGGTTGACCGTCACCCCTTCGGCCACCAGGGTCTCCAGGTGCTCAGTGGGTACGTGCTCGTGATCGAACGTCAGCACTGCTGCGCCGGCCGCCGCCTGGCGCAGTGCGTCCAGGTCGGTGTGGGAACCGATGACCACGTCGGGAGTGACCTGCGCGGCGGATTCGTCCGGCCCGGCGGACAGCACCCGCAGGGTCTGCCCGAGCGCGATGGCCGCCTGATGCGTCATCCTCGCGAGCTGGCCTCCGCCGATCATGGCCACTGTGGGATTACGCCCGCTCACGGGCGAAGGCGGCGTCTTCGGAGTTGTCGGCACGCCCTCTATGGTGTCATGCGCCGATTCGTGTCCTCGTCATGACCGGCGCATTGACCTGCGGTTAAGCTCCCGAGTCCGCAGGGATGCGGCATCGGCACCGGCATTTACGTACACTGCCTAGCTGTGTCCTTCGCCGATGCGACAATCGCTCGATTGCCGCGATTCGTCCGTCCCTACGCCGAGCGGCATCACGAACTGATCAAGTTCGCGATCGTCGGGGCGACGACGTTTGTCATCGATTCGGCGATCTTCTACACCCTCAAGCTCACGGTGCTCGAGCCCAAGCCCGTCACCGCCAAGATCATCGCCGGCATCGTCGCGGTCATCGCCTCCTACATCCTCAACCGGGAATGGAGCTTCCAGAACCGCGGTGGCCGGGAGCGCCACCACGAGGCTCTGCTGTTCTTCGCGTTCAGCGGCGTCGGCGTGCTGCTGTCGATGCTGCCGTTGTACTTCTCCAGCTACGTGCTGGGTCTGCGGGTCCCCGAGGTCTCGCTCACCGTCGAGAACATCGCCGACTTCATCTCGGCCTACATCCTGGGCAACCTGCTGCAGATGGCGTTCCGGTTCTGGGCATTTCGCCGCTGGGTGTTTCCCGACGAGTTCGTCGACAAGCCCGATCTGGCGCTGGAGTCGACGCTCACCGGCGGCGGCTTCGTCGAAGCCCTCGAGGAACACTCCGAGCGCAAGTCCGCCACGGTCACCCCGCTGCGGCGGCCGGGGCGCCGCGCGAAGGCGCGTCAGCTCGGCGACTCCTCGGACCCCAGGGTGTCGAAGACTTCGTGATACAGCAGTGAGTGCACCTGCTCTACGCGCGGAATGTCGTGGAATTCCAAGGGATCCTGCGACGCCGATTCGATGATCAGCGTGCCGGTGCGCAGCATCCGGTCGGTCAGCCCATGGCGGAATTCCACGCTGTTGATCCGTGCGAGCGGGATATCGATGCCCGAGCGGGTCAGCAGGCCGTGCCGGAACATCACGCGCCGATCGGTGATGACGAAGTGCGTTGTCCACCAGTTCAGGAACGGCCACACCGTCAGCCAGCCGACCACGATGAGCCAGATCGCGCCGATCACGATGAAAAGTACGTTCTTGGCGGTCGCCTGCCAGTCCATGGCGTTGACCACGGCAGCGACGAACGCCGATGCCGCGGTGATCAGAAGAAGGACGAGAACCGCACCGATCAGGCGTTTCCAATGCGGATGCCGATGCAGGACCACCTGCTCTTCGGCGGCCAGCACATTTTCCGGGTACCCCACGGCAGCACTCTACGGCTGATCTGGCCGCAGGTGGGTGATGTCACCGGCCGACACCGTGACCAGTTCCGTGCCGGTGTCGATGATCAGCCGCCCGACCGCATCGACGTCAACGGCCGTGCCCACCAGCTCGTTGTCCCCGGGAAGGATCGCGCGGACCCCGCTGCCGATGGTGACGCTGCGGGCGCGGTAGTCGGCGGCCAGCTTCGGGTCCGAAGCGCGCCAGCCCTCGAACCGCACCGCCAGATGCCGGAGCAACGCCCGCGCCAGCGGGTTGCGGTCCACCGTGCCCGCACCGAGCTGCGACAGCGAGGTGGCCCGCGCATCTGGGGCCTCCTCGGCGGTCATCGACACGTTGAGGCCGAGCCCGACCACGACGACCGGCGCCGGCGACGCCACCTCGGCCAGAATTCCCGCCAGTTTCCCGCCGGCCGGGCCCACCAGAACGTCGTTCGGCCATTTCAACCCGACCCGCACGCCGGTGACCTCGGCGACGGCGTCGACGACAGCGACGCCGGTGGCCAGCGGCAGCCAACCCCAACTGTCCGCGGGCACCCCCGACGCGTCGACCCCGACCGACAACGCCAACTGCGACCGGGGCGGCGCCGACCACTGCCTGCCGTGTCTGCCGCGGCCGGCGTTCTGGTACTCGGCCAGCAACACCGCGCCCCCGATCGCCTCGCCGCCGGCCGCCCGGGCCAGCAGGTCGGCGTTGGTGGATCCGGTTTCCTCGACGACGTCGAGACGGCGCCAGGGCTCGCTCAACCCGGCGCGTAGGGCGACGACATCGAGCGGTGGGCGGTTCGGCCGGCGATCATCCATGGGGCGTCAGCTTATTCGCACCTGGGGCCGGTTACCGCTTCGCCAGGTTGGCCGCGACCTCCTCATGCCACAGTTCGTTGGCGTGCGTGGTGTCGACCTCTTGCTCGAAACGCGCCGTCATGTCCGGCGCGACGTCGGCGACATCGACGTAGAACTGCTCGTACCACCGGCGATGGTGGTAGACCGGGCCGTCCTCCTCGGTCAGCAGCGGATTGTCGATGCGCGTCTTGTTCTTCCAGATCTCGACGTCTTCCATGAAGCCGTCACCGAAAGACCGGCTCATCGCAGCGGCGAGCTTCGCGGCCTTTTCCCCGGGCAGGCCGGGATTCCGTTGAACCGCGACTCCCCACTGCAACACGAACGAGTTGTGCGTCACCGGGTAGTGGCAGTTGATCAGGGCGACCTCGACGGTGAAGTCCGGGGCGAGGTCGTTGTGCAGCCAGTTGATCATGTATGCGGGGCCGAAATACGTTGCCTCCGAACGCAGATAGGTGCCGTCCCAAAGTTCGCGGGTGGCGTAGTCGGGGCGCGGCTTGGACTCCATGAACTGGCTGGCGGTATGGCCTTCGATGACATTCTTGAAGTACGTCGGGTAAGCGTGGTGAATGTAGAAGAAGTGCGCCATGTCGACGTTGTTGTCGACGATCTCCCGGCAGTGCGAACCCTCGATGAGGATCGAATTCCATTGCCACGGCGACCAGATGCCGTCCTCGTAGCCCTCAATGGTGGGCGGGATCAGCTCGTCGGTCGGGGTGGAGCCTTCCGGGTCGTGCCAGACCAGCAGCTGACCGTTCACCTCACAGGTGTGCCATTTGCGGGTGCGCGCCAGCCGCGGGGTGCGCTTGGCGTACGGCACCAGCTTGCATTTTCCGTCGCCGCCCCATCGCCAGTCGTGGAACGGGCAGGCCAGGTTGTCGTCCTTGACCGTACCCATCGACAGGTCACCGCCCATGTGCCTGCAGTACGAGTCGAGGACGTGCAGTTCGCCGGCGGAGTCGGCATAGACGACGAGCTTGCCGCCGAAGGCGTTGATGCCGTGCGGCTGCCCGTCGCGGAACGTGTCAGCGAGGCCGACGCAGTGCCAGCCGCGGGCGAACCGCGTCATCTCCGTGCCGGCGTCGATTTCCCGGATGTCACTCATGGGTTCCTGCCTAACATGTCTTTCACCGCCAGGTGGCTGAACAGCATGCTCGTTCCGATCGGATTTCCGCCGCCCGGGTAGGCGGTGCCGCTCGGGGCGGCCATCGTGTTGCCCGCGGCGTACAGTCCGGCGATCACCCGACCGTCGGTGTCGAGTACCCGGGCCGCGGTGTCGGTACGCAGGCCGCCCTTGGTGCCGAGGTCGGAGATGCCGAAAGCCGCGGCGTGGAACGGGCCGTTCTCGATCGCGACGAGTGGCGACGCGCCGCCGGAGAAGGCCCGGTCGTAGGCCTCGTCACCGCGACCGAAATCCTCGTCGGTGCCCGAGGCGACGAAGGTGTTGAAGCGTTCGACGGTGGCTGTCAGGTTCTCGGCGGGGACGCCGATCTTGGCTGCCAGCTCTTCCAGCGTGTCAGCGGTGTGCCAGAGCCCCGCGTCGATGTACTGCTGGGTGTCGACCATCGAGACGTTGGTGGCCTTGACGGGTGGGATCTCACCTTCCCGGTCGTCGTAGATCATCCAGTACGGCAACGTCATCGAACCGTCGGCCAGCCGCGGCAGGATCGCGCGGCCGATGCGGTCATAGGCCGCCGACTCGTTGACGAACCGCTGCCCGTTCTGGTCGACGAAGATGCCGCCGGTGAACCACAGGGCGAACGCCGAGCGCCCGTCCGGATGGGTCAGGCCCGGCGACCACCAGGCCTGGTCCATCAGATCGACGTCGGCACCGACGGCCATCGCGGCCTGATGGGCGTGCCCGAGGTTGGCCGGCGGCCCCATGGTGTCGCGGGCGACGCCCGGCACGCCGTATTCGCGGCGCAGCTCGTCGTTGCCCTCGAAGCCGCCCGCGGCCAGCAGCACACCGCGGCGGACCCGGATGGCCCGGCGCTCACCGTCGGATTCGACGATCGCGCCGGTCACCGCGCCGTCCTCGACCACCAACTCCACCAGCGCAGTGTTCAGCCGAAGTGACGTATTCGGGTACTGCTCAATGGCTTTCAGGAAGCGGGCGATCAAGGCCCGGCCGCCGATGAAGTAGTCGTCGGGCTGTTCGGCGCCGAGCCGGTCGGCATCCAGCGGGCCGCGCACCAGCTCGCGCAGGTGCGGGGCCTTCTCCACCTTGAGTGGCCGGGCGGCGATGTGACGCTGACCGTCGGTGCGGGCCTTGGGCGCCTTGCCGAAATAGTCGGGCCACGGCATCGGCGCGAACTTCAGATTGTCATCGGCTTCCAGATACTCGATCAGCCCGGCGCCGCCGCGGACATAGGTCTCTTGCAGGTCCCGCGGAGTGCGGTCGCCGACGACGGCGTGGTAGTACTCCAGGGCATCCTCGATGGTGTCGTCGGTGCCGGCGCGGGTGAGCACCGGGTTGCACGGGAACCACACCCCGCCACCACCGGAATACGCCGTGGTGCCGCCGAATTTGTCGCTGGCCTCGACCAGGATCACCGACAGACCTTCGCGGGCCGCAGTGTAGGCACCGGCCACGCCGCCACCACCCGACCCGGCGATCAGTACGTCACACTGGTCATCCCACTTCATAGGTAACGCTGCCTCCCATACTGCGCGAACTCGGCGTCCAACGACTGCTTGTCATCGTCACCCATGGCCCGATACACGGGCGTTCCGCGTCCCGCCCACCGGTACACCACCTCGTCGGTGTGCCACCGCTGTGTCTGCAGTTCCCGTTTGAGCACCTTGTTGGAGCCGGTGACGGGCAGGTTCTTCGACACCCGGAGGAACCGCGGAATTCCCTTGGTACCCAGGTCTTCCTGGTCGACCAGGTAGTCCACGAACGCCGCGGCGTCGAACCCGTCGGGATCGGCCACCTCGATGGCGGCCATCACCTGATCACCCGATCGCGGATCGGGCACCGCGTACACACCGGCGGCCACCACCTCGGGGTGCCGGCGCAGCACCCGCTCGATGTTGAGTGCCGAGGTGTTCTCGCCGTCCACCCGGATCCAGTCGCCGCGCCGCCCGGCGAAGTAGATGAACCCCTGCTCGTCGAGATAGCCCAGATCACCCGTCCAGTACCAGCCGTTGCGGATGCGTTCGGCGTTGGCCTCGTCATTGCGGTAGTAGCCCTCGAACGTGCGGGTGCCGAACTTGTCGACGATCTCCCCCACCGCGTCGTCGGGGTTGAGAACGCGGCCGTGCTGATCGAAAACCGCTGGCACACAGTCCTTGAGCGAGTCGGGGTCGACGATCGCGACGCCCTGATGCGCCGGCCGGCCGAGTGCACCCGGCGGCATGTCGGGGGCGAGCACCACAGCCCCGCCGCCTTCGCTGGAGCCGTAACCTTCGAACAGTTCGGCGCCGAAGCGGCGCCGGAACTCGTTCTGGTCGTCAGGCGAGGCCTCGGTGCCGAAGCCTCGGACCAGCGGATTGTCCGCATCGTCGGGCTGTTCCGGCGTGGCCATCAGGTAACCGAGGGCCTTGCCCACGTAGGTGAAGAACGTGGCACCGAAGTAGCGCACGTCGGGCAGGAACCCGGACGCCGAGAACGATGGCGTCAGACAGACCGTCGCCCCCACAGACAACGCCGGTGCCCACAGCGCCATGATGGCGTTGCCGTGGAACAGCGGCATGCAGCAGTACTCGACGTCCTGGCGCACGTGGCCGAACTTCTCGGCGGCCGCGTACGCGATGCGGGTCAGTCGGCCTTGGCTGCAGATGACCGCCTTGGAGGCTCCCGTCGTTCCCGAGGTGAACAGCAGCAGCATGAGCGAGTCCTCGCCCACCCCGGGCGCCGCCGCGATTTGTGCACGATTCTCCGCGCCTACCGCGGGTTTTCGTGCACAAATCGCGTCTTGGTAGGCCGGGTCGTCGACCACCAGGATCCGGTCGGGTTCCAGGCCCAGGTCCAGGCTCCGCAACCGCTCGGCCCCTGCGGCGTCAGTGACGATCAATTGGCAATCGGCAAGCCGGATTTCGGCTGCCATCTCCGCGGCGCCACGGGTCGGGTTGATGCCGACGATGCTCGCCCCGGCCAGGGCGGCGCCGCCCAGCCAGAACACGAAGTCCGGCACGTTGTCCAGCAGCACGCCGACGTGAAACGGGCCGGCTACCCGCATCTCCTGTGCCAGCGCACCGCGTGCGGCGGACTCGGCGACCACCTCGTCCCATGTCCAGTCCGCCTCACGGGTGCGCAGGCCGAGGTGTTGGTCACCGACCCGATCCAGCAGCAGCGACGCGATATCGGTCCGGGCCTCAGGCATTGGCTTGGGCGGCGGCGCGCTTCTGGTCGATGTAGGCCTGCGGCAGGTCTTCGGAGCTCAGCTTGGTCACGCTCACCGGACCGGTCTGGTAGGCGTCCTCACCGAGGATCAGGCCGTCGGCATCGATCGGCCAGTTGATCAGCTGACGGAACACCAGCAGGTAGTCGCCGTCGGGGTCGTCGACCTCGACGCCGATCGCCTGGGCGGCCGCTCCCGGATAGATCATCTTCATCCAGCCTTCTGTCATCACCAGATCATCGTCGACCGCAAGGCGATCGATCTCGAGAACGAGGTGGTTCGCACCGCTGGCCACGAATGCCTCGTAGTAGGCGCGCACCCCCTCGGTGGTCTTGGGTCCCATATCGGCATTGGCGTACCAGAAGTGGTAGTCCGGGTTGGGACTCAGAGTCGCCATGAGCCGTTCCAGGTCGGGCTCGGCCTCGGCCTTCATGTGCTCGAGGACGATGCTGAGCGCTTGCCGGTGTCGCTCGTTGGTGGTGACGGCCAGGCGTTCTTCCAGGGGAACCCAGGTCTTGGTCGGGTCGATGATGGCCATGCCGGCCTCCTTGTCTGTTGCGGGCTGCACCGCAATCCTGGCCAACGGGGTGATGCCCGTCACCCGCCGCGCGTCGGACTATTGCCGGGATCCACCCGACGGCTGTCGGATGCCCTACAGCAGGTCCGCGTCCGCCAGTTCCGCCGACGACATCGAAATCCGCCGCACCATCAACACGAGCGTGCCCAGGAAGCGGTCCACCGGATCCTCGAAATCCCACCCCATCGCGGCCTGCACGCGCGCCAACCGAGCCGCGACGGTGCTGTGATGCACGTGCAGTTCGGCGGCCGTGCGCCGCAGCGAGCCGTAGACGAAAAACGCCTCGGTGGTCCGCACGTCGAGATCTCCGGCGGGCGTCGCCGCAATCTCGTTGATACGGGCCACATCTCGATTGCGTCGCACCCGTTCGATCGGGAGGTCGGCGAGCAGTTCCAGTGAGCTGAGCCGCTCATATGCCACCACGCGCCTGCCGAATCCGGTGGAGGATGCGAAGCGCAGCGCGCGCACGGCTTCATGCCACGAAGTCGACGCGCTGAAGGCACTGCCCACCGATCCGATGCCGATCCACGGGCCCGATGCGGTTCCGGTGTTCACCACCGCCGGGAACTGTTCGACGATGACGCGCTCCAGCCGGTCCGAGAGCTCCCGCATGTCGAACGATCCCTGGCACACAATGGCCGTGGCATTGCCGATCACCGCTGATCGCACCGTCGGC
Organism: Mycobacterium farcinogenes; assembly: GCF_019739075.1. Lineage (NCBI taxonomy): Bacteria > Bacillati > Actinomycetota > Actinomycetes > Mycobacteriales > Mycobacteriaceae > Mycobacterium > Mycobacterium farcinogenes. The sequence goes on from NZ_CP081673.1 coordinate 4,904,469, forward strand.
GCCGCCAGCTCACCGGTGACGAGGCGCACCGTCTCCCGGGGCGAATGCCCCGATGCCGCCAGCACGCACGTCGGCCTGGTCTCGTCGAGCCCCAACAACCGGATGGCCCGGGCGCGGTCTTCGCGATGCTCTTTGGCCGAAACAACGACCTCGAGCAAAGCGGGGTCGCCCAAATGCGGCGTGCCGCTCACCCCGGTCCGCGCGGCGACGTGCCTCACCACTCGCCGCAGCCGATCGAGCAGGACACCGTCCAACGGATGCCCGGAGCCCTCGCGCTCCACCCAGACCACGATCTCGTCGCCATCTGCCGCCGCAGCCCCGGATTCGGTCGGATCGAGGCGTCCCGACGCGTCGTAGCGGACAGCGGTGCCACCCGGCCAACGGACACCGATCGGGCATCCCGCGATCAGCGCGGCAAACCGCACGGCCGCGTCGGCATTGACCTCTTGCTCCTCCAGCGCGTCGAATTGCGTGACGAGCCGCAGCACCGATGCGGGGTCGGAGCCCAGTTCGGACAGCACCAGCGGCCCGGCGGTCATAGTCGAGAGCGTAGGCCCACGGCTCGGGTGCCCCTCAGGCGAGTGCCACCCGCCTGACGCCCGCCCGATTCTGTCGATACCACGCCAGCGTCTGCTCGATCCCGTCGTGCAGCGATATCGACGGTTGCCAACCGCTGTCCCGCAAGGTGCTGATGTCCAGCAGCTTGCGGGGAGTGCCGTCGGGCTTGCTGGTGTCCCAGGCCGTCTCGCCCTCGTATCCCACTGCAGAGGCGACGAGCTGCGCTGTCTCTCGGATCGAGTGGTCTATCCCGGTACCGACGTTGACCTGTTGGGGCCCGTCGAACTGCCGAAGCAGGTGTATACAGGCCGACGCCATGTCGTCGACGTGCATGAACTCACGGCGCACGGAGCCGGTACCCCAGTTCGTCACCACGGACTTGCCCGACTCCTTCGCTTCTTCGTACCGGCGGATCAAGGCCGGGAGGACGTGCGAGGTCGTGGGCGAGAAATTGTCACCGGGCCCGTACAGGTTCGTCGGCATGGCCGATATCCACGGCAAGCCGTACTGCCGCCGCACCGCCTGGACCGCCACGATTCCGGCGATCTTCGCGATCGCGTAGGCATCGTTGGTCTCCTCCAGGGAGCCGGTCAGCAATGCATTCTCGGTGATCGGCTGCGCTGCCATCTTCGGGTAGATGCATGACGATCCGAGAAAGAGCAGACGCTGGGTGCCGTATTCGAGCGCCGCGTCCATCACGTTGGTCTGTATCCGCAGATTCTCGGAGATGAAGTCCACCGGGTAGGTCTTGTTCGCCAGGATTCCACCGACCCGAGCTGCCGCCAAAATCACCACCGCGGGTTGAGTTTTCGCGAAGAACTCGAACGTCGCCGTCCGGTCGGTCAGATCCAACTCGCGGTGTGACCTGCCGATGAGGTCGGTGAACCCCTCCGAGTGCAGCTTCCGGTGAATCGCGGACCCGACCATGCCTTGATGGCCGGCGACGTACGTCGGCGCCGCGGGGTCGAGCGGATGTGTCGTGTTGACGAAGTCGTCCCGTAGCAATTTCAGCCCCACCCCGCCAAGGCCGGCGTGTCGATCCATGGCTTGCCGAGGCATTCGAGTTGCGCGATGTCAGCCTCCACCATGATCTGCGCGAGTTGCGGCGTGCGGACCGTGGGACTCCAGCCGAGCAGCCGGTCTGCTCTGGCGGCGTCGCCGACGAGCGCATCGACCTCGGTGGGACGCAGGTAGCGCTCGTCGAACCGGACGTGCCGTTCCCAGTCCAGGCCCGCATGTTCGAAGGCGGCGACGAGAAAGTCGCGCACGGTGTAGCGGTCGCCGGTCGCGAGCACGTAATCTTCGGGCTCATCGACCTGCAACGTGCGCCACATCCCCTCGACGTATTCCGGTGCGTAACCCCAGTCGCGGATCGCGTCCAGGTTGCCGAGATAGAGGTGCTCGTCGATGCCGGCCTTGATCCGCGCGGCGGCTCGGGTGATCTTCCTCGTCACGAAAGTCTCACCGCGGCGCGGTGACTCGTGGTTGAACAGGATGCCGTTCACGGCGAACATCCCGTAGGCCTCGCGGTAATTCCGGGTCATCCAGTACGAGTAGACCTTGGCCGCGCCGTAGGGCGAGCGCGGATAGAAGCTTGTCTGTTCGTTCTGCGGAGGGGGTGAACCACCGAACATCTCCGAACTGGACGCCTGATAGAAGCGGCACGGAACCTTCGAGATCCGCACGGCCTCCAGCAATCGTGCGGAACCGATCCCGGTGGTGTCACCGGTGTGTTCGGGTTCGTCGAAGCTCACCCGCACATGCGATTGCGCGGCCAGGTTGTACACCTCGTCCGGCTCGATGGTGCTCAGCAGGGTCACCAGACGTGCGCCGTCGCTGAGATCGCCGTAGTGCAAGAACAGTTGCGCGTGTGGATCGTGTGGATCGACGTAGAGATGATCGATCCGAGCGGTGTTGAAGGACGAAGACCGACGGATCAGTCCATGCACCTCGTAACCCTTGTTGAGCAGGAACTCGGTCAGGTAAGAACCGTCCTGACCCGTGATTCCGGTGATCAGGGCTTTCTTCTTCGCCTGATTCACTGCGTCTTCTCCTTATCTCGTACACCCGTAAAGCATTGGGCGGATTTGCTTTTGGAGATCAGTACGCTCCCTGGCTGAGCAGCACTGCTCGCACGGTCTTGGCGATGATGACCAAGTCGGCCACCATCGACCAGTTCTCGACGTAGGAAAGATCCAGCCGTACCGATTCCTGCCACGACAGGTCCGCCCGTCCGCTGACCTGCCACAGGCCGGTGATACCCGGCTTGACCAGCAATCTGCGCTGGACGTCGCCGTCGTAGGTTTCGACTTCCTGTCGCAGCGGTGGACGAGGGCCGACGACGCTCATTTCCTGCCTGAGCACGTTGACGAACTGCGGGAGCTCATCGATGCTGAACCGGCGGAGAAACTTGCCCACCGATGTGATGCGCGGATCGTCCTTGATCTTGAAGTGAACTCCGCCGGAGCTCTCGTTCAGGTTTTGCAGGCGCTCCAGTTGACGATCGGCATCCGAGACCATCGTCCGGAACTTGAGCATTGCGAACGGCCGGCCGTCGATGCCGATGCGTTCGGCCGTGTAGAACACCGGTCCCCGGCTGTCGAGCTTGATGGCGACCGCGGCGGCCAGCAGCACCGGGGAGGCGACGACGAGTGCGATCGCCGCGAACACGAAGTCAAATGCCCGTTTCTCGAATCGTTTCGCGCCGTCGTACTGCGGCTTCTCGACGTGTACCAGCGGGAAGCCGGCTACCGGCCGCATCTGCAGACGCGCCCCGGAAACGTCCATCACACCCGGCGACACCACGAGGTCGACTCCCATCGCCTCCAGGTCCCACATGAGTTTCCGGATCCCCTCGTAGCCGAAGTGGTCGACGCCCGTTACGGCTACCGTGTCGGCGCCGCATTCTCGGATGGCGTCCAAGACATGCTCCTCGCCACCCATGATCGGGATTTCCTGATCGCCCACCGCGAGACGCTCGCCCACGGGTGCTCCATAGCCTGGAATACCCACTGCCACAACGGCGTATCCGGCGCGTGGATCACGGGTCAGCTCCTGGGCGAGATGGGAGACCGCGTCGGCGTCACCGATCGCCATCACCGCCGTCTGATAACGCCCCTCCGCACGTTGTTTGGCGAGGTACCGACGCCACCCCCATCTGGTCAGACACAAGGCGACGGTGCCGGTGGGCAGCGCAACCGCAAGGTAGCCGCGCGCGATCTCAAGCTGAAGCAGGAACGTGATTATCGCGATGCCGCCGAAGGTCCAGAACGACGCAGACGCAACACGTTTGTACTCCTCGGCACCGGCCCCCGTCACCCGGGGCGACCTGGTTCGACACAGCGAGAGTGCACCCAGCCAGATGGCGCCGAACAGTATCGAGACGAACGTGATGTATCCGTCGGTGCTGGAAAGGTCCGGCGCTTGCCCGAAACGGACGTACTGCGCCAGCACCACCGCCGCACACACCACGAGGACGTCGGTGATCAGAATGTTGACCAGGTACTGCCGTTGCCATCGGGTGCGGTTGAACACTTCTCGCGGCATCGTCACGACGGTCATTTTTTGTCGTGCACCTCCCCGGCCCATGGCCGGCGGGAATGCCTCGCAATCCGCTCGAACGCGCAACTGCGAAATTCTTTACAACAACAACCGCGCGACCCTGGGCGTCGTACATCGATTATGCGGTCCGTCTGCAATCTAACAGTTCGTCGTCGTCGGCGGCCCGGCAGGTTTGGGCCAGGGCGGCACGAAACCGCAATATTCAGCTCGCTTTTCGATCACACGCTGCGAAAACGCATGCAGCCGCCACGGATGCTGTGACAACCCACACCACGACGTCGATGATCGGCGGCTAACCTGATCAGCGATGGTGACCTCAAGTTCGGCCGGCAATTGGCAGCTGCGGTGGATCATTGCGGGCGCCATAGCCGGAGCCGTGGTGCGCCATCTCGTAATCCACATATGGGACACACCCGCCCATTTGCTTCTGCTCACCCTGATCGTGATGACGATCTCCGGTTTGGCGATGGGCGCCGTCCTCACTTGGCCGGTGCACCAACAGTTTCGGTCTTTGACCTGCGGCGCGGCCGGAGCAGCGGCAAGCCTCAGCGGCTACAGCGCGCTCGCGATCGACCAGCCTGCGCTGAGCGCACTCACGATGCTGCTGCTGGCGCCCGTGTGCGCGTTGGCGGGTCTGTGCGGCGGCGCGGTACTGGGATTGCGAGTGGCGTCTGAGCGGGGCGAGGACACCCTGCCGTGATCACCGATCTGCTGCTGGTTGCGGCGGGGGCTGCGGTGGGCGCCCCGACCGCCGTCTACCTGTATCGAAATGCCGACAGATGGCGCATCATTGCGATCAACTCGGTGGTGTGCGCGCTGCTTGGGTGTCTCACCGCTCTGCAGTCCACGATGGATGCGCCGCCGCCGGTCCTGCTCGTCGGGGAGGGACTGCTGGTGACGGCGGCTCCCCTCACCACCGTGTTACTCCCCCTGGCCGCGATCGACCTACGCGAGTACCCCTGGCGAACGATCAGGCGCATTGCGCGCACACTCGCGTCAACCGCCATGTACTGCAGCGCATTTGCCATGGTCGGATATCTCAGCGTGTATGTATTCGTGGGCGTCCAGTACAAGCTGAAGTGGTGACGCACCGGCTCAGTCACACTTCTTCGATTCCACCACCGCCTTTCCCAACGCGAAGAACTGGTACAGGTAGGTGTACTCCCACGAGCCGGCAGACAGGCGGTATTCGCGCGGCACTGCGCGCATCACGGTGGAGTCTGCCGACGATGAGAAACAATGCTCGAAGATGAAACGGGCCCTGGGTAAGTGGTACTGCCAGGAGGCGATCACCACGGTGCTCCAGCCCCTTTCGCGGGCCAACTGCCGGATCAGCTTCGCCTCACCGAGGGTGGTGGAGGGCTTCGGCGGCACGCACAGCACTTCGACACCTGGCGGATGCCGGTTGCATGCTTTTTTCATCACCGGATCCGACGACCGATATGGGTTGGACAACACCAACACTGGGGCGACGCCGTCGCGGACGAGTTGAAAACCGTAGTCCTCGCGGCCATCGTGCTCACCACCGAGCACGAACACCGCGTCGGCCTTACGCAAGTCGTCCTGTGGTGCGTAGCGGAACACGACCGTGCCGACGGCAGCCACGAGAAGCAGAAGCACCACCACGGCGGTGGCGACAACGGTCACGCCGACGCGCACACGCCGAGTCAATGGGCCTCCCCCGCATAGACAGCGGTCAGGTCGCGAGCGATCGCTTCCATGCTGAAGACCGCGGCTGCCGTCTGGCGCGCAGCAGCGCTCATCTTTTCCCGCAGCCGTTGGTCGATGATCAGCGTGCGCATCGCCTCCATCAGAGCATCCTCCGATTCGTCCACCACTAGTCCGCTACCGGAAGCACGCACCGTGTCCGCAAGTCCACAGCTCTCGGTGATCACCACAGGCAATCCGACCGACATCGCCTCAAGTACCGACATCGGGAAGGGCTCGTCGACCGAGGGCAATACGTAGATGGACGCGGCAGCCATCCGCAGCACCGTACGGTCTGGCGGCACCGCTCCCTCCCAACGGATCTCGTCGGACCGGATATCGGATCGCGTAATCGTATCCAGAACCTCGGCCCCCTCGCCTTCGTCGGGACCGACCAGGGTAAACCGCGCATCGCACCCCGCCGCCAGCAAGCGGGCGGCCGCTTCCACGAAGAGCGCAGGTCGTTTCCGTGCCTGCAGCCGCGCCAGGTACAGCACCTCGACGCCCCCGGCCGTCGGGTCGGCACGGGCCGCCGCGGGCGCCCCTTCGTATCCGGGAACGCCGTTGCGAAGGTGCCGCACCGCGGCCTCGGGTTGCACCCGTAGCAGTGCGGCCCGCTCATCTTCGGTCAGATACAGAACGGCGGCTGCTCGACGCAGAATCGGCCGGGTCAGAATGCGATCGAGGATCGGCGCAATCGGATGGCTGCTGTCGGTGATCATTCCGTGGGTCTGCACGATCAAGCGCTTCCGTAGTATCAGCGCGACCGCGGCCGCCGGCAGGGTGATCAGATCACGCGCCAGGTGCACATGGATCACGTCGAACGACCTGCGGTTCCGCACCATCCAGACGAGCAGCGCCGGAGCGAGCAATCCGGAGAATCCCAACATGGGAATGATGCTGCGCGCCTTGGCGAGTCGCACCGGAACCTCGTTGAGCACGTTGGGAAGAGTCGAATAGCCCTGTACCGCACCCGCGACCAGGGTTCGGTGACCGGCCGCGCGCAGTTGTCGGGATTGGTTGAACGCCACTCTGACCGGTCCGCCGTAGGCGCCGTCCGGCGTGATCAGCGTGACGACGTGAAGCACGGCCGGCCGAGCCGCACCGGTGAACTCCTCACACATCGGACCTGCGGCCTCCCATCTCCGCTTCGAGGACATCGATCATCGGCCAGGCAAACCCATTCTTTTCCAACGGCTTGTGCAGCTGGGCCGCAGAGTCCTGGTCGGCAGGCGGCGCCTCGGTCGCGCCGTGCCACACAACGCGCCGGGCGAGCACAACACCGACCACAGCGGCGAGGACACCCGCCACGGCCAACGAGATGGCGATGGCGACCGCTGTGCCCACTGCAAGTCCGGCGCACAGGCACAGAACGAGTTGCAGGCTGATCTGAAACAGCTTGACCTGCAAGACCGTCCTGCTCATGCCGCGCGCCTGGAAGAAGCTGTACACGCTGACCATCCAGCACATTGCCGCGCATTCGATCCCGAGATAGATGACGAGCGCCGAGGCATACGTCCAGGTGTCGCCCAGGATGGCCGAGCCCAGCCGGCCCGGGATGAGGGCCAGGCACAGGCCTGCCACCACGGTCAAACCCGACGTCGCGATGGAAGTCTTGACGAGAACCTGCCACTGCTCGCCGATCGATGACGCAGCACGGCGGACATGCGGAACGAACACCAGCGGCAATGCCGACACCAGCATCGCAATCGGCCCGAACAGTGTCGCCGCGCCGCGCAGCCCGGCCGCCGCGGTGCCGCTCACCACTACCGTCACGGTCAGCGTCACGAGGGTGGCACCAACCTGGTTGAGCGCATAGACAATTCCGAATCTCAGCCGGGCACGGTCATACGTGCGCCACCATCCGACGAGACGATGACCCCGTGGCCTGGTTTGCAGGACCCGCATCAGCACCACCGCCGAGATGAGTCCGCCCACGCCCCACAGGTACACCGTGATCACCGCCGACATCCCGGAAGTGATCAGGTTGATCAGGTAGACGGTCAGTATCCACACCACCCAGAACCCATCACAGACGGCCGCGGCGAGTGGTCTGCCTTGTGCGATCGCGACGAATCGCAGCACATCCTGGGCCAGGACCGCGACCAGGCTCACGGCGAACGCCACGCCGATCCAGATCTGGCCGAAAACTCCTGACAGGACAAGCAATACCGCGCCCGCGACAACCGATGTCAGCAGCGACCAGCTGGTCGCGTACCCGCCTTCGGCCGATATCTCGCGCCGGTGCATGTTGCTGGTCAGGAGCAGCGCGGTACCCAGCGCCCCCCGGTTGAAGCCGATCCAGGTGGTGGCCACCGTAACGAGCAGGGCGACGATGCCGAACTGCTCGGCCGGTGAAACTTGGGCCACCGCAAAGACCATCAGCGCATTGCTGGCACTCGACAACACCTGGTCGGCGGTGGTGATCGCCCCTGTCGAACGCGCTCGCGAGGCACTATGAGTCGACGGCATCGGGGTCCGGACCATCTCACCGCCCCGCCCGACTGCTCGTTGTCGCAATCTGGCCCATGCGCACCAGTGGCGAATCCGCTGCCACGATCCGGTCGAGGACCACGGCAATCGCCTCGGGGTCGAAGGTGCTCGCGTAGTACGACGCGGTGAGATGCAGTTCGGAGGCGACGCGGTTGACGGCCAACGAGATCTGGTTCGAGTAGCGCACCGGCGCCTTGCGGACAAAGTGGTGTCCATCCGGCGTTGTCGCCCAGGAAATCTTGCCGGCCGCAGCCGAATTGGCATGGTCGGTCACGACGATCCGGGCCCGTCGGCTGTCGGTCTGCCAACGGGGAAGCTCAGCTGGACGGGTACGGAGCCGCGCGGCATATGCCATGCCGTACCGGACCAGGGCTCGACGCCCGTGCGTGTACTCGCTTATCGCATCGGCCACCAGGGCCGGGTCGTAAGGTGGCGCGATCTGTATGGGCGCGATGCCGACGAAATTCGCCAAGGTGCCAGCCCCGGGCGGAAGGTACCGACCCAGGTCGACCAGGAGTCCAACCTCGTCTTCCGGCGTTATTCCGTGGCTGCGCAATCCGTCCAGAAAGGCCGATAGGACGATGGCCGCCAGCGGTGCGCGTGGCAGGCAGCTGTCACGGTTCGCCCGCACCTCTTCCAGGAGGCCGGGTTGACTTCGGGCGTATGCCAACGATTCCGGTTCATCGAATTGCCCGGTGGGAACCACGGCGGCACTGCGGCGCAGCGGTTCGTCCAGTGCGCGCAGCATGCGCATGGGTTCTTTGCGCACGGTGTGGGCAACGGCACGCAGGCCAGGGTTACGAGTGGTCGCCACGGGTGCGGGTTCACTGAATCCGTGGCCTTCTGAGCCGGCCGCTGCGATCACCTCGCTGAACAACCGTCCGCCACCGAGACCGTGGTCGAAATTCAGGAAAAGCCATCGGTCCGCGATGTGGATGTGCGCGGTAGCCGGCGGAACCGCCGGACCGCCGGCCAGCAAGTCGAGCATCGCCCGGGCGGGGTCAGCCATATCCGGGGCCGGTCCGCTGGTCAACACCACCCCGTCGCACTCCGGATCGAAATCCCAGTGCCGCGATCTTCGGCTCGGACGCAAGCCGAGGCGGTTCTGCGGTCCCGCCGCAGCGATGGTCTGCAGCCGCACTTTGAGCAGGGCCGGCGGGAGCACCCGCTCCAGCGGGCCCACCAGATAGGTGACCGGCTGTCCGGCGTAAAAGCAGTCGTTGCGACTTACCTGAGTGTTCATGCCGGTAGTCCTCGGGCGGCGGAAGCCAGATCGCTCACCCACTTCTCGTACTGCGCTACCGCATTGGCGGCACCGAGGCGATCGCGGGCATATCGCGCGCCGCAGGAGCCGAATCGCTGCCGGGTCTGCTCGTCGCCGGCGAGCTGTCGCACCGACTCGACGAGGGCTTCTGGATCACCCGGCGGGATGACAAGTCCGGCTCCAGATGCACGAAGCTCTTCGGCGCTTCCGCTGGTCGGCTCGGTGGCGGCGATAATCGGCTTGGCCGCAGCGAAGTACGACGTCAGCTTGCTCGGAACGGCCATCTCGCCCACTCCGGGACGCTCGTTGACGAGCAGGATGTCGGCGGCAGACAGCGCCGCGCGAAACTCGCCGTCAGGCAACGGGTCGATCAATTGCACGGCTTCGGCGTCCCGGGCGACAGCGTCGAGCATGCGGCGCTGGTTACCGTCGCCGATCAGGACAAAGCGGATGTCGCGGTCGTCCGCCTCCACGTCGAACACGAGTCTCCCTGCGGCAACGACGTTTTCCAGCCCCTGCTTCACACCCATATTGCCGGTGTGCATCACGATGGTCTCGTTGGGCTGCCAACCGTACTTCTCTCGGACTGCCGACGGTGCGCTCGCAGGGGCAGCGTCGTCGATATGGGTCCAATTCCGGATGACAGCCAGATCGTCACTGCGCACGCCGATCTCGGCCAGCGAATCGGCAAAGCGCGGATGAATGACCGCGACGCCGGTCGCCGACCCCAGGACGGTCGATTCCAGCCGCGCGGTCACCGCGGCGGAGCGCCCTCCGACCGCCCCGGTTTCCACCACGCCCTTGCTGTACACGTCCTGCACGATCACCCCGACCGGGGTCTTCGACAACCGGGCCCGCGCCACCACGGGAGCGGCGGACAGCAGCGCGGGGCTCACCGTGATTACGACATCGGGGTCATTCCACTTGTGGCGGACCACAGCAGTTCCGAAGCTGGCCTCCATCCGGATTCGGCCCAGTGTGCTCTGCTCGCCGGGCACGCAATGGCCGACGCGGTGCACAGTCACACCTCGCACCACCTCGGTACAGCGGCGCACGCCTCGGTACTCCTGGGCGACACGCCACTGGGGGTAGTGCGGCAACCCGGTGATCACCGTGACGTCATGCCCGCGCTCGGCGAGCCCTTCGGCAATCCCGGTGGTGTACGGGGCTATTCCGGTCACTTCCGGCGCGTAGTTGATACCGATGATCGTCACCCGCATGCGGCCCCCTTCGCCGGCCGTGGCGGAAACAGCGTGTGACCGGACGGAACATCCCGGGAGACAAGGCTGGTCGCGGCGATGGTCGCGCCGTCACCGATTCGCACCCCCCGCAACACGGTTGCGCGGGCAGCCAGCCAGACCCGGTCACCTATGACGATAGGTCCGTTGTCGAACTCGAACGTCGGACTCGCCCGATCGTGACTGCCGGTGCACAGCAGAACCTCTTGGGAGACACACGTATTCGATCCGATCGTCACATTCTCCAGGTTCAGAATCCACGCACCCTCACCGATCCACGAATGCGCGCCCACGTCGAGCTTCCACGGCCAGTGGATCCTGACATCGTGGCGAATCAACGCGCCGATCCCGATCCTGGCGCCGAATGCCCGCAACACGGCAACCCGCACCCGGTTCGGCATCCACCACCGGAACAGAACGGATCGCGAAACGACCAGCCACATGATCTGCACCGACAGACTCCGGCCCCGGTCATAGCCCGTCCCGGCGAAGCCGGAGAGCGCAAATCGATTGCCGGTGGAGGGCGGTTCGCTCGATGACGTTGATGACATTGGCGCGATCAGGTGAAAGCTCCCGTCCCCTTGGCGGCACACGGAGGTCCACAACAACAACAACGATTGCGCGATTACGCGACATCACAATGTTCGCTTGTCGGACGTCCCCCGGCGCCGTACCGGCATTTGCATCACGTTCCTGGTCACGGATCCAGGTCGTGGGCACCCAGCATCTGCAACACTGGCGTGACGTCCCGACCATACGCAACGACAAGCGATCTCGCACCCGTCACCTGTCAGAGCGTTGGATCAACGCCTTGATCGATGTCCTGATCTACCCCGAATCAGGCGCGCCCACACGGATATCCGGTGTACCTCATCTCGCGGCCTCCGTGATACGGCCCACAAACTGTCGCAGCGGTAAACCTGCGAGTGTTGCGGCGTCAGTAGATTCGGCAGTACCGACCGACGATGTCCGCCATGGCACCCCTGGCGGAGAAAGGCGTATCGATGCTGGAAATGCTTTGCTGGCTTCTACTTCCGCCGTCGTCGTTCAAGAACCGGGTACTGAGGTTGTTCGGTCATCGAATCGCCGGCACCGCCAGGATCGGTCCGACCGTTGTCCGCAACGTCGGGCGGTTCGAGCTGGGCGAGGGCGCTCGGATCGGAGCATTCAATGTGGTCCGTGGGTTGGGGTTGGTCCGTTTCGACGACTACGCGGCGATGGAATCGTGGAATTGGATTTCGGCGCACCCCGCCTTCCAGCAACTCGATGCTCGGGCTGGGACGTTGTTTCTCGGCTACGGCGCGAAGCTGGGCAGCAGGCACTATGCGGACTGCTCCGGCACCATCGTCGTGCGCGAATACGCCGCGGTCGGCGGGAACCGGTGCCTGCTGCAGACCCACGAGCCCGATTTCGCCCACAAGCGACAAACAGTCGGCCGGATAACCGTCGGACATCACTCACTGGTCGGCAGCCGAGCCGTGATGCTGAAGGACAGCCACCTTCCCGATCAGTCGCTGCTGGCCGCCAATTCGACCATGACCCGCGGATCGACACCGGAGTCGAAGCGCGGGCTGTACGCCGGGTCGCCGGCCACCTGGAAGCGGGAGACCACGGGTGAGTACTTCGATCGCGACACGCTCAGCATGACCGAGCATGTGATCGACAGTCCCATGGGAGTGCTGCCCGAGGATCGTGCGCTCGACACCTGACAGTTCGGTCGCTGACCGGCCTGCACGCGCCGCGAACCCATTTGCCCGAGCATGGGCACGTCTCAGTCCGGACAGAACGTGACGCGCGCCACGCCCACCTCTCTTAGACCTGTCTTAGGGTTACCGATAACATCGGGACCCATGACGAGCGTTACCGAGCCGTCCGCCGAGCATCAGGTGGACATCCACACCACTGCAGGCAAGCTGGCCGATCTGAAGAGGCGCGCCGAAGAGACGCTGCATCCCGTCGGCGAAGCCGCCGTGGAGAAGGTGCACGCCAAGGGCAAGCTGACGGCCCGGGAGCGCATCCTCGCCCTGCTCGATGAGGGGTCGTTCGTCGAACTCGACGCGCTGGCCAAGCACCGCAGCACCAACTTCGGCCTGGAGAACAACCGGCCGCTGGGTGACGGTGTGATCACCGGCTACGGCACCATCGACGGCCGCGACGTCTGCATCTTCAGCCAGGACGCCACCGTGTTCGGCGGCAGCCTCGGTGAGGTGTACGGCGAGAAGATCGTCAAGGTCCAGGAACTGGCCATCAAGACCGGCCGGCCGCTGATCGGTATCAACGACGGCGCCGGCGCCCGCATCCAAGAGGGTGTGGTCTCCCTCGGCCTGTACAGCCGGATCTTCCACAACAACATCAAGGCCTCGGGCGTGATCCCGCAGATCTCGCTGATCATGGGTGCGGCGGCCGGCGGGCACGTCTACTCCCCCGCGCTGACCGACTTCGTCATCATGGTCGACCAGACCAGCCAGATGTTCATCACCGGCCCGGACGTCATCAAGACCGTCACCGGCGAGGACGTCACCATGGAGGAGCTGGGCGGCGCCCACACCCACATGGCCAAGTCCGGCACCGCGCACTACGTCGCCTCCGGTGAGCAGGACGCCTTCGAGTACGTCCGCGACCTGCTGAGCTACCTGCCCCCGAACAACTACGCCGAGCCGCCGCACTACCCGGTGGCCCCGGTCGAGGGCTCGATCGAGGAGACCCTCACCGACGAGGACCTCGAGCTCGACACGCTGATCCCGGATTCGCCGAATCAGCCGTACGACATGCACGAGGTCATCACCCGCATCCTCGACGACGACGAGTTCCTCGAGGTGCAGGCCGGCTACGCCGGCAACATCGTGGTCGGCTTCGGCCGCGTCGACGGTCGCCCGGTGGGCATCGTGGCCAACCAGCCCACCCAGTTCGCCGGCTGCCTCGACATCAACGCCTCGGAGAAGGCCGCCCGGTTCATCCGGACCTGCGACTGCTTCAACATCCCGATCGTGCTGTTGGTCGACGTCCCCGGCTTCCTGCCCGGTACCGACCAGGAGTACAACGGCATCATCCGGCGCGGCGCCAAGCTGCTCTACGCCTACGGCGAGGCCACGGTCGCCAAGGTCACCGTCATCACCCGCAAGTCCTACGGCGGCGCGTACTGCGTGATGGGTTCCAAGGACATGGGCGCCGATGTGGTGGTGGCCTGGCCGACCGCCCAGATCGCCGTGATGGGCGCCTCGGGCGCGGTGGGCTTCGTGTACCGCTCCGAGCTCAAGAAGGCCGCCGCTGACGGCCAAGATGTCGACGCGCTGCGCCTGGAGCTGCAGCAGACCTACGAGGACACCCTGGTCAACCCGTACATCGCGGCCGAGCGCGGATATGTCGACGCGGTCATCCCGCCGTCGCACACCCGCGGCTACGTGGCCAACGCGCTGCGGTTGCTTGAGCGCAAGATCATTCAGATGCCGCCGAAGAAGCACGGGAACATTCCACTGTGAGCGGGGCGAACGATTCAGCGACTGTGAGCGGGGCGAACGAGGCGACTGTGTCCGACGAGACCGCGACCGAAGACGTCAAGGCCGACCACGAGGCACACATCAAGGTGCTGCGTGGCGAGCCCAGCGACGAGGAGATGGCCGCGCTGATGGCCGTGCTCAGCACCGCCGGCGGCGGCGCGGCCGAGCCGGCTGTGCGTGACCGCAACCTGTGGGGCCACCCGGTGGACAAGCTGCGCTACTCGATCTTCAGCTGGCAGCGGGTGACGCTGTTGGAGCGCACCCACATGCGGCGCTAGTGAGCGGCTAGATGAGCGCTTACGCGAAGAAGAGACAGCACTGAATGACCCGGGTCGTCCTGGGTTCGGCATCGACAGGCCGGCTTGGCGTTCTGCGCCAGGCCGGCCTCGATCCGTTGGTGGTGGTTTCCGGGGTCGACGAGGACGCCGTGATGGCGTCGTTGGCCGGCGCTGCACCGGAACAGGTGGTCAGTGGGCTGGCCGCGGCCAAAGCCGACGCGGTGTTCACCCACCTGCCTGCGGCGGTCGCCGACGACTGTGTGCTCATCGGTTGTGATTCGATGCTGCTGCTCGACGGGCAGTTGTGCGGCAAGCCCGGAGATGTCGACACCGCGCGCCGACAGTGGCAGACGATGGCAGGCCGGACGGCTCAGCTGTATTCCGGTCATGCCGTGCTCGTCGTCCGGGACGGGTCGGTCGTCCATCGCGCGGCCGATACCGGTATTACCGCAGTGCATTTCGGTTCGCCGACCGACGCGGACCTCGAGGCTTATCTCCGCAGTGGCGAACCACTCGGTGTCGCAGGCGGTTTCACGCTCGACGGGTTGGGCGGGTGGTTCATCGACGGCATCGACGGAGATCCGTCGAACGTGATCGGGTTGAGCCTGCCGCTGCTGCGCCGAATGCTGGCCGGCGCCGGGTTGTCGGTGGCGCAACTGTGGAACGCGGGAACTCCCTAGGCTGTCCGGGCAACCCGCCTTCGGGCCGAATGGGCCGTGGCGATGCGGGCAACCTCCTTCGACGCGCGCCGGATCAGTTCCATCTCGACAGGCGCGAGATGCCGGCGGCCGGCGCCGATGGTCTTGGTCCCGTTGCTGAGCCGGCGTATCCAGGCATCAGGTTCGATCAGTGTTTCTTCCCAGGCCTGCGCGTCGCGCCAGTCGTTCATGCCGGCCGCCGTGGCCTCGCACCTCAGCGCGGCACCGAGTTCCCGGTCCAGCAGTTGCCGTACCGCATCGGCGCCCCGCCACGGATCGTTGATGAGCCAGGAATGGTAGGCGCCGGGTATCCGGTAGAGCGTCGCGTCGGCTTCGTCGGCCAGTTCCACGGCGCAGTCGAACGGCACGATGCCGTCACTTTCCCCGTGCAGCACCATGGTCGGGATTTCCCGATCGCGCAGCGTTCGCAGCAGCACGGCACATTTGCCGGATCGCATCATGGCGCGGGCGGCGCCGACGAACCCGGTGTGCGGCAGCATCCTGCCCATCGACACCGCGGTCAGCATTCGCAGGTACCGGGTGACGGCCGCGAGTTTCACCGCGATCGGGTCGCGGTACAGGTCGGTGACGGCCCCGGCCACCGTGCGCATCCACAACCGCGGCGAGCGCATGGTGGTCTCGAGGGCGGCATCGAACGAAGCACCTGCCGCGGCGTCGATGAGAAGAGCCGCGAGTACTCGATCGGGTGCGTTCGCGGCGAGCTGGATGACTATCCGGCCGCCCATCGAATGGCCGGAGAAAACGGCGCGCCGAACCCCGAGCACATCGAGCGTTCGCAGCACCAAATCGGTTCTGTCATTCAATCCGACTGCCTCGCAAGGCAAATCGGCGGTATCGCCGTGCCCGGCGACGTCGATCGCGATGACGAGGAATCCGAGTGCGGCGATGCGGTTCAACAGCCGCAGGTAGTGACGCCGGTTCAGCCCGAGACCGTGTAGGAACACCATCGGTACCCCGCGGCCACCGATCGACACTCCGACCTGAAGCCCGTCCTCGAGGTCGAGCACATGATGCTCGAACCATGCTCTACGGCCTGCGAGATCGGTTGCCACCGCGTTCATCCCGGCTCCTTCTTTTGTGTAACGGGTGTACCCCGAGGGGGCGTTTGTAAACGGACCCGGGCGCCGAGCAGAGTCGCCGCGCGTTTTGGTAGCCGATCCGCGGGTACCCGCGCCAGAGTCGATGGAAGGAGCAGCGTCATGGGTTTTCCCGATCAACATCAGCCGGTGCCGGGCGTGCAGAAACAGATGGACCCGGTACCCGATTGCGGCGAGAGCAGCTACCGGGGGTCAGAGAAGCTGGTCGGTAAGAGAGCGCTCATCACCGGCGGTGACAGCGGTATCGGCCGCGCCGTGGCCATTGCCTTCGCTCGCGAGGGCGCTGACGTTGCGATCGCCTACCTCAACGAAGACGAAGACGCCGAGTCGGTTGCGGAATTGGTGCGGCAGGCCGGGCGCAAATGTGTGCTGATCCCCGGTGATCTCTCGGATCCGGGTCACTGCCGTTCGGTGGTCGACCGCACCGTGACGGAGTTGGGCGGTATCGACATCCTGGTCAGCAATGCCGCGTATCAGATGACGCATGACACCTTGGCGGAGATCGACGACGAGGAATGGGATTACACCTTCAAGCTGAACGTCGGCGCTTACTTCCACTTGGTCAAGGCGGCCGTGCCGCACATGGCGCCCGGTTCGTCCGTCATCGGTAGCTCATCGGTCAATTCCGACATGCCGTCTCCGACGCTGGCTCCCTACGCCGCCACCAAGGCCGCGATTGCCAACTTCTCGGCAAGCTTGGCGCAATTGTTGGGCGACAAAGGGATTCGAGTGAACAGCGTCGCTCCGGGTCCCATCTGGACTCCCCTGATCCCATCGACGATGCCGTCGGAGAAGGTCCGCTCATTCGGAGACGACACACCGCTGGGCCGCGCCGGCCAGCCCGCTGAACTGGCGCCGGCTTATGTGCTGCTCGCTTCAGACGACGGCAGCTACATTTCGGGGGCCAGAGTGGCGGTCACGGGTGGTCGCCCGATTCTCTAGCGCCGGTGGTCAGACCGCTGCCGGGTGCAGTGACCAAATTGCAACCTATTTGGCCGGCGCCACGCCGTGTCCATGTCCCGGAAAGTCTCAACCACGGGTTGACACTGGGCCGATGCCAGTCGAAGAAACAATGTGGGATGTTCGCGTGGCACGCGACTTCGAGACATGCGACCTGGAGCGGCTGCGCGCCGCATTCGCCGACATCATCGCCAAGCGCCTGTCGCCGGGTAAGCGGTTGCTGCGCGTGGTGACCTGGTCTCAGAACGGCGGCTCTCTCTTCCGCGCCAACAATGGTGCCCGCCGCTTCGCGGTGGCCTACGAGGTCGCGTTCACCGCGTAGACGCCAATACCCGGTCCGACGGTACGCTCTTGGTGTGCCGCTGCCTGCTGATCCCAGCCCCACCCTCGCCGAGTACGCCCATCCGGAGCGTCTGGTCACCGCCGATTGGCTGGCCAGCAACCTGGGTCGGCCCGGTTTGGCCATCGTCGAGTCCGACGAGGATGTCCTGCTCTACGACACCGGCCACATCCCGGGCGCGGTCAAGATCGACTGGCATCTCGACCTCAACGACCCCAATGTGCGTGACTACATCAACGGCGAACAGTTCGCCGAGTTGATGGACCGTAAGGGCATCAGCCGCGACGACACCGTCGTCATCTACGGCGACAAGAGCAACTGGTGGGCTGCCTACGCACTGTGGGTGTTCACCCTGTTCGGCCACCCCGACGTGCGCCTGCTCGACGGCGGACGCGACCTGTGGGTCTCCCACGGCCGCGACACCACCCTTGAGGTGCCGACCCGCCAGTCCAGCGGCTATCCGGTGGTGGAGCGCAACGACGCCCCGATCCGCGCCTACCGCGACGACGTACTCGCGATCCTCGGCAAACAGCCGTTGATCGACGTCCGCTCGCCCCAGGAGTACACGGGCGAACGCACCCACATGCCCGACTACCCGGAAGAGGGCGCGCTGCGCGGCGGGCACATCCCCACCGCGAAGTCGATCCCGTGGGCCAAGGCCGCCAGGGACAGCGGGCAGTTCCGTAGCCGCGCCGAACTCGCGGAGCTCTACGGTTTTCTCAAGCCCGAGGACGAGACGGTGGTGTACTGCCGCATCGGCGAGCGCTCCAGCCATACCTGGTTCGTGCTGACCTACCTGCTCGGCCTGCCCGGAGTGCGCAACTACGACGGCTCGTGGACCGAGTGGGGCAACGCCGTGCGGGTGCCCGTCGCCGTCGGCCCCGATCCCGGTACCGCGCCGTGACGATGCCGGCCGCTCTGGAGGAGGTCGTCTCCGACTTCCAGGAGGTGGCCGGCCAGGACAAGCTGCAGCTGTTGTTGGAGTTCGCCAACGAGTTGCCGGCCTTGCCGAGCCATCTCGAGGAAGCGGCCATGGAGCCGGTTCCCGAGTGCCAGTCACCGCTGTTCCTGGACGTCGACGCGTCCGACCGGGACAACGTGCGGCTGTACTTCAGCGCTCCCCCGGAAGCGCCGACGACACGTGGGTTCGCCGCGATCCTGGCTGCTGGTCTGGACGGCCAACCCGCCGATGACATCCTCGCGGTGCCCGACGACTTCTACACCGCGCTGGGCCTGGCCGCGTTGATCAGCCCGCTGCGCCTGCGCGGCATGTCGGCGATGCTGACGCGGATCAAGCGACGGTTGCGCGGGGCCTGAGCGCCAGAGGACCTGTTACGGGTCCGGATACATCTTCTCGGGGAGTTTCGGGACGACGTTGCCCGCCGCCGCCGGCAGGATCTCGGTTCCGTACCTATCCACGATGGCCGAGTCGGTGACGACCGGCGGTGGCACCGAGCCGTCGACGAACCGTGACGTTTCGTGAACCTTGCTACCGACGCCCGGGTGGCAGCGTTCGGATTTGGCCACCGCACCGAGTTCCTCAGGCGCCCAGAACAATTCCGGGTTCACGAGCCGTGGTGCGGCCGTGGCCGGGCCCCACACGGCGGACGTGTAGCACGGGTAGCTGGACTTGAATGGACCGTGGCTTGCCGAGTCGCGCACCGCCACCCGCACCGATTCACGGGGGGCCAGGTAGTACACGGTGATCTCGATGCCCTTGGGGAACTCGTGGGTGAAGTAACCGATCACCGGCAGCGGTCCGCGCTTCTGCGGCGGCGGCGCGACGAACGCGGCCTCCGCCGCCTTCCGCTGTTGTTCGGCCTCGCGGCGGTCCTTCCGCTGGAAGTCACTGTCGATGATCGACCAGCCCACGAACAGCGCCAGCAGGATCACGAAAACCCCGCCGGCCCGGGTCATCCCGTAGGCCGCGTCGCTCGGTTCGTTGGCCTCCGGGTTCTTGAACTTCCAGGACTCCGTGAGCCACCAGATGCGCTGCGGTGCGGCGGCCATCGCCCCGCCCACCAACACGCCCACGACAATGACCAATATCGCCGCACCCACGAGCTCACAGTAATGGCGTCGGACTGTGCATCGAGACGCGAATTTCCCACGTCAACAGCAGCGATGCGGCCCCGGACGGATATCGGTCAAAACCTACTCGCCGGTAACCGATACCGGTTTGGCAAGCGCCAAGGTGCGCCGCATAAACTGCCCGCGATAGATTCTTAAAGACGTTTCTTAGAGAACTGCCGAGGAGGCACCGTGGCCAACCACGCCAGCTCAAAGATCTCCAAGGTGCTGGTCGCCAATCGCGGGGAGATCGCGGTCCGGGTGATCCGCGCCGCCAAAGACGCTGGACTTGCCAGCGTGGCCGTGTATGCCGAGCCTGACGCCGATGCACCGCACGTGCGGCTCGCCGATGAAGCCTTCGCTCTGGGGGGCCAGACCTCAGCCGAGTCCTACCTGGTCTTCGAGAAGCTCTTGGACGCCGCCGCGAAGTCCGGCGCCAATGCCATCCACCCGGGCTACGGCTTCCTGTCGGAGAACGCCGACTTCGCCCAGGCTGTGCTCGACGCCGGGCTGATCTGGATCGGGCCGAGCCCGCAGTCGATCCGCGATCTGGGTGACAAGGTGACCGCCCGTCACATCGCCGCACGCGCCCAGGCACCGCTGGTTCCCGGCACCCCGGACCCGGTGAAGGACGCCGACGAGGTCGTCGCGTTCGCCAAGGAGTTCGGCGTGCCGGTCGCGATCAAGGCCGCCTTCGGCGGTGGCGGTCGCGGCATGAAGGTGGCCCGCACCATCGAGGAGATCCCCGAGCTGTTCGAGTCGGCGACCCGTGAGGCCGTCGCCGCGTTCGGCCGCGGCGAGTGCTTCGTCGAGCGCTACCTGGACAAGCCGCGCCACGTCGAGGCTCAGGTGATCGCCGATACGCACGGCAACGTCGTCGTCGCCGGTACCCGCGACTGCTCGCTGCAGCGCCGCTTCCAGAAGCTGGTCGAGGAGGCTCCGGCCCCGTTCCTGACCGACGCGCAGCGCAAGGAGATCCACGAGTCCGCCAAGCGCATCTGCAAGGAGGCCGGCTACTACGGTGCCGGCACCGTCGAGTACCTGGTCGGCCAGGATGGCCTGATCTCCTTCCTCGAGGTCAACACCCGCCTGCAGGTGGAACACCCGGTCACCGAGGAGACCTCGGGCATCGACCTGGTGCTGCAGCAGTTCAAGATCGCCAACGGCGAGGCTCTGGACATCACCGAGGATCCGACCCCGCGCGGCCACTCCTTCGAGTTCCGGATCAACGGTGAGGACGCCGGCCGTGGCTTCCTGCCCGCCCCCGGCCCGGTCACCAAGTTCGAGGCCCCGACAGGCCCGGGCGTCCGGATGGACTCCGGTGTGGAGACCGGTTCGGTCATCGGCGGTCAGTTCGACTCGATGCTGGCCAAGCTGATCGTCACCGGCGCCACCCGCGAAGAGGCCTTGGCCCGCTCGCGCCGGGCGCTGGCCGAGTTCAACGTCGAAGGCCTGGCCACGGTCATCCCGTTCCACCGGGCCGTGACCGCCGACCCCGCCTTCATCGGCGACGGCGAGAAGTTCGACGTGCACACCCGCTGGATCGAGACCGAGTGGAACAACACGGTCGAGCCGTTCACCGGTGGCGATCCGATCGAGGAAGAGGACACCGTGCCTCGCCAGACCGTCGTCGTCGAGGTCGGCGGGCGCCGCCTGGAGGTGTCGCTGCCCGGCGACCTGGCGATCGGCGGTGGCGGCGGCGCTGCGCCCGGTGTCGTCCGCAAGAAGCCCAAGGCCCGCAAGCGCGGCGCCGGCGGCGGTGCGGCGGCATCCGGTGACTCGGTGACCGCACCGATGCAGGGCACCGTGGTCAAGGTGGCTGTCGAAGAGGGCCAGGAAGTGGCCGCGGGCGACCTCGTCGTGGTGCTGGAGGCCATGAAGATGGAGAACCCCGTCACGGCCCACAAGGACGGCGTCATCACCGGTCTGGCCGTCGAGGCGGGTGCCGCCATCACGCAGGGCACCGTGATCGCCGAGATCAAGTAGATCGTTCGAGCCGAATGGCCACTTGTGGCACGGATTCTGCTGAATCCTGTGTCATAGGTGGCCTTTCGGCATTCTGGGAGGTGCTGTGGAACCTGTAGAGATCAACAACGGCCAGTGGTACCTGCGCGGCCTGCGCGCCGATGACCGGGTCGACGACCGGCCCGCACTCACCGACTTGGGCGAGGACGACCTGGACTACGTGCACGACGCCGCGGACGGCTGGGCCGACGACACCCGCTACACCTGGGCGGTGTGCGAACCGACCACCGGCGAGCTGCTCGCCGAGGTGATCCTCGATCCGGTCACCGGATACCTGAGCAGTCGCGGCCGCCCCGGCTTCGAGGACGCCGCTGCCATCTCGGAGGACACCGTTCGCCGCTACGCCGCGCAGGTGCTCGGACTGGAGGTGCACACGTGACCGCTCCCAAGGTCGTCACGGTCACCGGCGCGGCCGGCCAGATCGGTTATGCCGCGCTGTTCCGCATCGGCGCGGGCGCCCTGCTGGGCCGCGGCCAGCCCGTGAAGCTGCGGCTGCTGGAACTGCCCTCGGCGGTCCGCGCCGCCGAAGGCGTGGTCATGGAGCTGGTCGACAGCGCCTTCGATCTGCTGGTCGACATCGAGATCCACGACGACCCGGTGCGCGCGTTCGACGGGGTCGATGTCGCGCTGCTGGTCGGGGCTCGGCCACGCAGCAAGGGAATGGAGCGGGCCGATCTGTTGGCGGCCAACGCCGCGATATTCGCCGAGTCGGGTAAAGCCCTGAACGCAGGCGCGGCCACGGATGTGCGCGTCGTCGTGGTGGGCAACCCGGCGAACACCAATGCGCTGGTGGCCGCGGCCCATGCCCCCGACATCCCGGCTGAGCGGTTCACCGCGCTGACCCGGCTGGACCACAACCGGGCAGTCGCCGCGCTTGCCGCCCACGCGGGTGTTCACGTCACGGACGTGTCCCGGGTGACCGTGTGGGGCAATCACTCCCCGACCATGTACCCCGACATCTTCCATGCGGTGGTCGCTGGCCGGCCGGGCTCGGAGTACGCCGCCGACACCGACTGGCTGACCAACGACTTCATCCCGACCGTGGCCACCCGCGGTACCGCGATCATCGAGGCCCGTGGCACCTCGTCGGCCGCGTCGGCCGCCAACGCCGCCATCGACCACGTCCGGGACTGGGTGGACGGCACCGATCCCGACGACTGGACCTCGGTGGCACTGCCCTCCCCCGGCGTCTACGGGGTGCCTGAGGGTGTGGTCGCCTCGCTGCCGGTACGTGCGGTCGACGGCGCGTGGGAGATCGTGGAGGGCCTGGAGGTCAACGACTTCTCCAGGGCCCGGATCGACGCGTCGGTGGCCGAATTGCTCGAGGAACGCCACGCCGTGGAGCGGTTGGGTCTGCTGTAGGGCTCAGCGCTCGTCGATATCGACACCGGTGGCCAGGTCACCGCATTCCACGGCGCTGACGTCGTCGCGCCCCGCGAGGAAGGACCTGGCCCCCTGATCGCCGTGCAACGAGGCGGCCAGCGCGGCGAGGTGTCTGCGGGCCACGACCACGGGATGTCCGGGCCGGCCGTCGTAGACGGCGCGGGCCAGGCCTGAACGGGAACCGCGTGCCGCAAAGAGGACCCGCGCCACCGCATCGGCGCCGACATCAGGCGTATCGACGGTGTGTAGGACTATCCATTCGGCGTCGCCCGCGGCGTTCAGCCCGTCGCGCACCGACGCGCTCATACCGTCGGCCCAGCCGGTGGCCACCACGGAGCGCGCGGGCGCAGGCACATCGACCACGGCCGCGCCGAGCACCACGATCACGTCGTCGCAGCCACCGCCATTGAGCGCGGCGACCGCCCGATCAAGCCATTGCCCTTCTGCGGCAAGGACTTTCGGCATCCCGTACCGACTGCCCGCGCCGGCGGCCAGTACCACCCCGGCGACCGCATCGGCCTTCGACATGGCAATAGTCTGACCTGCAACCATAAGAATCCGCTCAGACGATTGTCGGATGACATTGATCGCGGTAGGGTCCGTTACAGGTTGAGTTCACAGCCGCTGCGGGCGTCATCGACATACGCGCGGGGGACTCCCACCCTTGCCGATCGACGCCGCACCAACAGTACGAATACGTGTATTACGACTGATGGAGCTACCGATGACCGCTATCTCGACGAGCGTACCGATCGACCACACCGACGATTCGCCGGCCGCCTTCGCCACCCGGTGGCTGCCGCCGTCAACGGCGGTGATCAGCGCCCGCGGCGACATCGACGCCGTCAACGCAGCCGATTTCGCCGACTACGCAGCGCGTCACATTCCGAAGGCGGAGCGGGTCGCGATCGACCTCAGCGAAATCGACTTCTTCGGCACCGCGGGGTTTTACGCCCTCACCGACATCGAGGTGCACTGCTCGGCCGCCGATGTCGACTGGGTGGTGGTGCCCAGCAAAGCAGTGAACCGGCTGCTGCGGGTGTGCGACCCGGATTCGGCGCTACGCACGTGCTACAGCGTGGCCGCTGCGCTGTCCACCCTCAACGGCAAGACTCCGCTACTGCAGTTGGTCACGAAGTCGCGCTAGCGATTTCGCCAGCAGCCTCGATACGTGCATCTGCGAAACACCGACACGCTCGGCGATCTGCGTCTGCGTCATCGACTCGAAGAACCGGAGCAACAGCACGGTGCGTTCCCGCTCCGGTAGTTGAGCGAGCAACGGCCGCAGCGTTTCTCTGTTGTCTATCTGATCCAGACCGGTGTCCTCATCGCCGAGCGTGTCCACAATCGCCGGCGCTTCCTCGTCTCCCCCACCGCCGCTGTCGATGGACAGCGTGTTGTATGAGCTCCCGGCAACCAGTCCTTCGATCACCTCTTCGCGGTCCATGTCGAGTTCTGCGGCGAGCTCGGATGCGGTCGGGGCACGCCCCAGCCGTTGGGACAGCTCCGCGGTCGCCGCGCCCAGCCTCAGGTGCAGCTCCTTGAGCCGGCGCGGCACCTTCACCGACCAGCTGTTGTCCCGGAAGTGGCGCCTGACCTCCCCCATGATCGTCGGCACCGCGAAGGACACGAAGTCTGACCCGGCCTCGACATCGAACCGGTTGACCGCATTGACCAGCCCGACCCGCGCCACCTGAGTCAGGTCCTCGCGTGATTCCCCGCGGCCGTCGAAGCGCCGCGCGATGTGGTCGGCCAGCGGCAGACACCGCTGGACGATCCGCTCACGTTGGCGCTCGTAAGCCGACGAGTCCTCGGGCATTCCGCTGAGTTCGCGAAACATATCGCGAACGTCCGCATATTCGGACGTCACCGCAGCAGGCTCGCTCGCCTCGTCGTCAGGGTGATGCCGCATACCTGACCGGCTTCCGGCCCGTCGCCGTCGGTGAAAGTCTTGACTTCGTCGGTCAGGGAGCTCAAGACGTGCCAGCTGAAGCT
This sequence comes from Mycobacterium farcinogenes, assembly GCF_019739075.1. Classification (NCBI taxonomy): domain Bacteria; kingdom Bacillati; phylum Actinomycetota; class Actinomycetes; order Mycobacteriales; family Mycobacteriaceae; genus Mycobacterium; species Mycobacterium farcinogenes. The sequence goes on from NZ_CP081673.1 coordinate 4,929,654, forward strand.
GCCCGGCTCGACCACCGCGGAGCCGGTGCAGGACGTCGAGGCGGTGATCACCACCGCGTCGTCGCCCGGGTCGACGATCAAACGCAGAGCCGCATCCGGGACCGCTGCCCGAATCAACGCTGTGCAGGCCTCGTCCACGGCCAAGCGCAGGTCGGCGACGACGTCGAAATCGAGGTCTTCGAAAGCGGCGACGGCCGCGACAAGCGTGCGCACTACGGCCAGGTTCTCCAACCTGGCCGCGACCCGAATCTCCACCGACCGCTCGACGCGGTTCGACGGCTTGGACTGGCCATGTTCGTCGGCCATCTCACCTCCTGGCATCTCGGACCGACAGTATCCCAGGCGCGAACCTGGCCTCGCGAGGCCGCTCTGCCGATCGTCGATGCCGTCTCGTCATTGACACTGCCGTTCCCTTCTGCGCGCAGACGAGGTCCCGCCTGCGACGCCCGGGCCAGGGATGCCCACCCGGACGCACCCCGAAACCTGCGACCGGCATGGGATCATCGACGGTATGGATCCGGACCGTCCCGAGCTGGATCAGCCGTGGGACCAGACCGCTCGCCACGAAACGGAAGCCGAGCGGCTGGACCGCAACTGGAGCAGTCTCCTGCAGGAGCTGAGGGTCGTGCAGACCGGCGTTCAACTGCTCACCGGACTGTTGTTGACTCTGCCGTTCCAGGAACGGTTCTCGATGCTCGACGAGCCGATGCGGATCCTGTACCTGGTGACGGTCGCGTGTTCGGCCGCTGCCACCGCGCTGTTGGTCGCACCCGTCGGCATGCATCGCCTGCTGTTCCGTAGGCATCGGTTGAACCTGCTGGTCTCCGCCTCCCACCGCTGCGCATTCTTCGGGCTGGTGTTGCTCGGCCTCGCGATGACCGGGGTGACCGAATTGATCTTCGACACGGTCGCCGGGCGCGAGGCCGGGGTGATCGCAGGGGTGGTGGCCTTGTTGACGTTCGTGGGCATTTGGCTGCTGCTGCCGTTGGCGATGCGGCTGGGTGACCCGATGTCGGCGGGGCCGTCAGTCGAACTCGGCGTGCAGCGCGGCCAGTAGCGGCTTTGCCGCTTCGTCGAGGAATCGCTGCTGGCCCTCGTCGCCGATCTGGACCAGGGCGACGTCGGTGAATCCCGCTTCGAGATAGGGGGCCACGGCCGCGACGATCGCGTCCAGGTCCGGTCCGCACGGAATGGACTCGGCCACATCCTCAGGGCGCACGAACTGCGTCGCCGCGGCGAACCCGGCCGGGGTGGGAAGCTCGGCGTTGACGGCCCAGCCACCGGCGAACCATCGGAACTGGTCATGGGCCCGTTGCACCGCTGCGTCTCGATCGGGATCCCAGCACACCGGGATCTGACCGATGACACGTCCCTCGGGCAGGACACCGGTCGCCTGCCGGCGGTGCTGCCAGCCCTCCACGATCGCCCGGTCGGGTGCGACGTTGATCAGATGGTCGGCGGAGACCGCAAGTTTTTCGACGGCCTTCTCGCCGGTCATCGAGACGGCAATGGTCACCGGAATTTCCGGTACATCCCAGATGCGGGCCGAGTTCGCTTCGAAGAACTCGCCCCTGAAATCGATCAGGTCCCCACTGAGCAGTTCGCGGATCAATTTGATGGCCTCGGCCAACATGTCCAGCCGCCGCTCGACCGTGGGCCAGCCTTGGCCCACGACGTGCTCGTTGAGGTTCTCGCCGCTTCCCAGCCCGAGGGTGAACCGGCCGCCGGACAGGATCTGCACCGTGGCCGCCTGCTGGGCGACGATCGCGGGGTGATACCTGATGGTGGGGCAGGTCACGTAGGAGTAGAGGTCCACGTCGTGGGTGGCGTGGGCGACCGCGCCCAGGACAGCCCATGCGTTGGGCGCATGTCCCTGACTGGCCAGCCAGGGGCTGAAGTGGTCGCTGCTCACCTCGAAGTCGAAGCCGGCCCGCTCTGCCGACACCGCGTAGTCGACCAGCTCTCGTGGGCCGCTCTGCTCGGTCATCAGGGTGTATCCGAATCTGGCCATGGCGCAGGGATAGCCCGTGCAGAACCCCCCGAAACTGGGTATGCGAACCCAATGACCGAATCACAGACTCTGCAGACACAGGACAACGGCGGACGACGGATGCGGATTCCGGTGACGTGGGTGCTGGTTGTGTTGACCATCCCGGCGGCGGTCGCGGTGTTTCTGTATGGCATGGGCGCGGTGATGAGCATGGCCGGATGCACCGGCGACGTGTGCGCGGATAAGGGACCGGGCGAATTCTGGTTCGGGATCCTGTTCTACGGCGCGCCGGTGGTGCCGATCGTCACCATCGCCGTGTCGATCTTCACCGCGCGCATGCGGTACGGAATCCTGGTGCCGATCATCGGTTTGGTGCTGTTGGCAATCGATTTCGCCATACTGGCCGCCACATTCTGAGTGGCGGAGCAGCCGCGCCGGCCTCAGCTGCTCGGCCGCTGGCGCATCACCCCGGGATGGTCTGTGTACCAGCGGTCCTCGATACGGCGGACTCTCAAGTGCTCGAGCGCCAGCCACATCGAGCCGACGATGAATCCGGCCGCGGACAGGGTGCCTACGGTCAGACCCACGTCGGAGTGGCCGGTGGCGAATGCCGCCAGCGTGCCGACGAACAGCACCAACCCGACGAGGATGAGTATCAGCGCCGGCATGATGACGTTGTCCTTCATCGACTCGCCGGCATGCGGCCGGGTCGTCCTGGCGTGGTCAACGGGGTCCTTTGGGCCGTGCATGGCTGCTCCTTCCGCCATTACTCGCGCCACCTGCTGCATGGGCTGTCTTCCACGGTAGAACTCCGGGGCTCCGCTGGCGAGAAAAACGTCAGATTGTTTGCCGTCGCTGCCGACCCACGCTGACACAGCTCCAACACCACACCACGGCCCCGCTGATACAGCGGGGCCGTGGGCAGGCCTTCCGGCCGCGGTCGTGATCAGTGGTTTCGCAGCATCCCGATCAGCTCGCGCTTGTTCTTGTCGGAATATCCTTTGATCCCAAGCTCTTTCGCCCGGTGACGCAGATCGTCGACTTTCCAGTCATCGTAGGAGCCGGACTCGCCGCCCGAACGTCCGACGCTCGAACGCCCCCTGGCGGCAGCGGCATTGGAGATCCGCGCGGCTTTCTCCTTCGAGTTTCCTTCTTCTCGCAGCTCCTCGTAGAGCTTTTCGTCCTTGATCGACGGATTCGGCATCAAGCACCTCCTTGTTGTTGATGACTGCCGGTGACGGCTTCGTCGCCGTACGCGTCAATACCAGCTTCGCCGCCCTGCGACCGGCCGCCCGATCGCTCCGAGCAGCCAGAACACCCCGCCGATGACCAGCAGGACAACGCCGATCACCCAGAGCAGGTACATATCGAGGATCAAACCGAGAATGAGCAGAACTGCGCCGAGAACAATCATGACGACCTCTATTCGCCGGCCGCGATGGATGCCATCGCACTGGGTTGCGGCAGACGGCACTCGTCCACCTTGGGGTTGACGCCCGCGTAGTTGAGCGGACCTGCAAGGACCGTCAGCGCGACAGCACCGGCAGTCGCGCAGTTGGTCGATCCACCATGGAAATAGTCGCGCTGCCACGCTGCCACCACACCGATGATCAGCCAGATCAGCACGAGCGTCCCGAACAATCCACCGAGTCTCATGGCATGCCAGATACCCGCTTACGCGCAGGTCAAACATTCGGCAGGCTCGACCCGGTGCGGTTGGTAAGCGTAGACTTACGGTTCGTGGTGACTTACCCATCGAGTGATCCGTGGGCCGCCCTGGCCGACGGCAGTCGCCGGGCCATCGTCCGCAGACTTGCCGCGGGCCCGTTGGCCGTGGGCGAGTTGGCCCGTGAGCTGCCGATCAGTCGGCCGGCGGTTTCACAACACCTCAAGGTGCTGAAGTCTGCCGGGCTGGTCTGTGATCGAGCCGCCGGAACCCGCCGTGTCTACCACGTCGATCCCGACGGCATCGCAGCGCTTCGCGCAGAGCTGGACAGCTTTTGGGGCCGGGCGCTGCACGCGTACCAGGAGATCGTCGAACAGGAGGCGCAGCCGACATGACACCCGTGGAAGTCGAACCGATCCGCAAGAGCGTCGTAGTCGATGCTGCCGTGGACCGGGCATTCACCTTGTTCATCGACCGGTTCGACGCAATCAAGCCGCGCGAACACAATCTGCTCGCGGTACCGGTGGCGCAAACCGTTTTCGAACCTCGCGTCGGTGGCCACATCTACGACGTCGGGATCGACGGCAGCCGATGTGAGTGGTCACGCGTCCTGGTCTATGAGCCGCCGACCCGCGTCGTTTTCTCGTGGGACATCGGACCCACCTGGCAGATCGAATCCGATCCGGATCGCACGAGTGAGGTGGAAGTCCGGTTCGTGCCCCTGGGACCTGCGCGTACCCGCGTCGAGCTGGAACACCGGCACCTCGAGCGCCACGGCGAGGGGTGGCGTTCGGTGGCCGGCGGCGTCGGCGGTGACGCCGGATGGCCCCTGTACCTGCACCGTTACCTGGCCGTGCTCACCGCGGAAACACCGGGCGGGCCGCAATGAACACCGAACCGTCGCTGATGGACCTCGCTCGCGACGAGCGAGCCGACCTCGCGGAGTTTCTGGCCACGTTGACCCCTGCGCAATGGCAGACCGAGTCACTATGTGCCGGATGGACCGTGAAAGACGTTGTGGCCCACGTCATCAGCTACGAAGAGCTAGGGTGGGCCGGGCTACTCAAGCGGTTCGCCAAGGGGCGGATCGTGCACGCCAATGAGGTCGGGGTCGACGAATACTCGACCATGTCGATCGAGGAACTGCTCGAGTTCCTCAGCCACCACCTTCGTCCGCAGGGACTGACGGCAGGATTCGGCGGCATGATCGGACTGGTCGACGGCACCGTCCACCACCAAGACATCCGCCGCGCACTCGGGCTTCCCCGCACCGTGCCGCCGCAGCGGTTACAGCGAATCCTGCCGCTGGTGCCCGGCAACCCGCGGCTCGGGGCGGGGCGCCGCATCAAGGGACTTCGGCTGCGCGCCAACGACATCGACTGGGAGCACGGCAGCGGTCTGGAAGTCACCGGTACCGGCGAGGCATTGCTGCTGGCCATGACGGGCCGTCGACAAGCCGCCGAGGAACTCGCAGGAAGCGGAGCGGCGATTCTGCTCAGTCGGCTCTGAGCCGGCGCGAATCCCTTTGCCTGCCAACGCCTCCGAAACTTGTAGCCAATGTGGCGCGTGGGGCTGCAGTGACCTCGTGTCAGACGTGACCTGAGGATACTAAGAATCTCGTGGACCGTTTGTTCAAGACCATGCCGCAGCGTAGAGTTCAGTGCAGGTTGAGTTCACAGCCGCCCCGGAATCGTCATCGGGTGCAGGAGCGTGACACCCCCTGTACCCAGGGGTTTTGAGCCCACAGAGCCTGAGCGTGACGTGACCACAGTATTTCTACTGATGGAGTCACCGATGTCAACAATGAATGCCGCCAAACCGGCGCCGACGTCCAACCACCGCCCCCGCGCGGAATTCAGCGCCCAGTGGCTATCGCCCGCGACAGCAGTGATCAGTGTCCATGGTGAGTTGGATGCGTCCAACGCCGCCGACCTGGTCGAATGCGGAATGCGGCACAGCAGGGCGGGCGCCCAGCTCGTCCTTGACCTCAGCACGGTCGAGTTCTTCGGCGCGGGTTGCTTTGCCTGCCTGCACACACTCAACGTCAGGTACGCCGGCGACGACGTCGAGTGGGTGCTGATTCCGAGCGCTGCGGTGTCCCGGGTGCTGCGAATATGCGATCCGGCCCGCGCACTGCCGGTCTCCAGCGAGCTTCCGGCCGCCCTGTCGATGCTGCACGAGCAACCACGCCCGCTGCAGCTGGTGAATACCGAGCACTAAGCCCTGGCCCACCGCCGACGGACGGTCAGTGCGATACCGAGCGCAGTGTCGTCGACGAAAGTTTCGGCTTTCTCGGTGAGCGCCTCCAGTACCCGGCGACTGAACCCGTTCAAGACGGTACTGCCGGGATCCCTGTGGACGCTGTCACAGGCAGCGGACACCCGCACGGTCAGTTCGCGAGCGTGGGGGTCTTCATCCAGCACCAGCACGGCCCCCGGCGACGACATACCGATCAGCACAGTGCATGCTTCGTCCACGGCCAAAGCCAAATTGGCGGCCGTCTCCGCGTCCAGCCCCTCGTAGTCGGCCAGGCAACAGGTCATCGCTCTCACTACCGCCAGTGCCTCTGTTCGTGCGGGCACCCGAAACTCCACGGCACGCCCGCCGCTGGTGTGGCCAGATCTCCCGTGGGGTATTCGCTGACCGTGCAACACAGTGAGCCGAGGCCCCGGTGCCCAGTCCGACGGTGACATATCTGACGCTTACCCACAGAGGTGTGGTCGCCAAACCCGTGCGGCGGCCCCAATGAGGCTGCGCCGCAGTGTGGTCAGCGGGCCGGGCATACACCGGGTCCGCCGCGGCCGGGGATTCAGTTATCGCCAGGACGACGGCAACACGGTCACCGACGCGGCAACACTGAAGCGCATCGACGCTCTGGTGATTCCGCCGGCCTGGAAAAAAGTATGGATTTGTCCGCACCCCAACGGACACATCCAGGCGGTCGGCACTGACGTCGCCGGCCGGCGCCAATACCTCTATCACCCCCAATGGCAGGCAGAACGTAGCGAGGAGAAGTTCGACCGCGTGCTGGAGTTGTCGACCGGGTTGCCCGACTGGCGCAACGACATCGCACGTGATCTGCGGCGTCGCGGCCTCCGACGCGATCGCGTACTGGCCCTGGGCCTTCGGCTACTGGACCTCGGCTACTTCCGCGCCGGTGGGGACCAGTACGCCGAGGAGAACAACTCCTTCGGCATCGCCACGCTGCTGCGCGAACACATCACGCTGCGGTCAGATGCGGTCGAGTTCGACTATCCGGCCAAGAGCGGCGTGCGCCGCACACTGATGGTCGAGGACCCGGCGGTGGTGCGCGCGGTGCGCTCCCTGCAACGCAGCCGAGGCAACGGTGATCGATTGCTGGCCTTCCGCAATTCGTCCGAATGGACCGAGGTTCATGCCGATGATCTCAACATCCGGTTCAAAGAGATGGTCGGCGAAAGTTACACCGTCAAAGATCTGCGCACGTGGCACGGCACGGTGCTGGCGGCCGAGGCCTTCGTCGATGCGGACCCGCCGGTCGACGACAAGGTGGTCAAACGCGTCGAATCCGCCGTGATGCGCGAGGTCGCCGAGGCTCTCGGCAACACTCCGGCAGTCGCCCGCAGCGCCTACGTCGATCCTCGGGTGGTCGAGGCCTATCGCGACGGTTTGACCATCGGTGCCGCAGTACGTCGCGCCGCTCGCGTCAGGAACAGCGACCAGCGTCAGGGAATCCTGGAGCGCGGGACCGCACGGTTGATCCGGAAGGTGGCCAGGCAGGCATGATCACGAACTGCACCACGGCGATTGAGCAGTAGCTTCAGAATCCGCCGGGCTTTCCGTTGCCCAGATACCGCAAGCCCGCGGCGGCAACAGAATTCGGGTCGAGTACGTTGCGGGTGTCGACCACCACCGCGGCCGGCGCCCGCTCGGCGACCCGTGTCCAGTTCAACTCCCGGAACTCGGGCCATTCGGTGAAGACCACGATGGCGTCGGCTTCCTTGGTGGCCAGGTATGGGTCATCGGCGGCCGCGATACCCGCCCCACGGAGCACGTCGTGATCCATCATGTCCAAACCCGGGTCGTAGCCGGCGATTTGGGCCCCGGTTCCGCTGAGGTCCGCACAGATCGCCAGCGCCGGAGAATCTCTGACATCGCAGGTTCCGGCTTTGAAACTCAGGCCCAGTGCGGTGATCCTGGCGTCGGCGAGATCCACCGGCACGATCCCCCGCAGAGCGTCGACGATGCGACCGGACTGCGCCCGGTTGGTCCCGCGAGCCGCGGAGACCTCGGCGAGTTCGACACCGTGGCTGCGGCCGGTGTGCACAAGTTCGGCGGTGTCCTTGGGCAGACAGGAACCGCCCCAGCCCGGACCGGGCGCAAGAAAGTGTGGTCCGATCCGGATGTCAGCCCCCATGCAGCGGGTGACATCGCCGACGTCCGCCCCGACTCGGGCGCACAGCTGGGCCAACGAGTTGGCGTACGAGATCTTGACGGCCAGAAAGGCATTGCTGGCGTACTTGGCGAGCTCGGCACTTTCCGGGGTCATGCGCAGCGCCTCACCTTTGGCGGCACCGTAGAGCTTTTCCATGGTGTCGGCCACGGCGTTGTCGTCCGCCCCGATCAGGATGCGATCCGGATGGCGGAAGTCGTACACGGCATGGCTTTCCCGGAGGAACTCCGGGTTGGACACTGCGCGGACCTGTCGCGCGCCCAGCCGCGCGGACACCCGGCGGGTGGTGCCGACCGGGACCGTCGATTTCATGGCCACCACCGCACCGGGCTCGAGTACTGCGGCAAGGTTGTCCACGGCGGCCTCGACCGCGCTCAGATCGGCCGAGCCGTCGACGCCACTCGGGGTCGGCACACAGACGAACACCACATCGCGGTCGGCCAATTCGTCGTAGTCCTCGCTGAACCTGAGCGCGCCCGAGCGCAGACCAGAAACCAGTAGTTCGGCCAGCCCCGGTTCATCGACGGGTGCGACGCCCGTCGCCAACCGCGCCACCCGGCCGCTGTCCACATCCACGCACACGGTGTCATGCGCGCGCTCGGCCAGGCACACGGCGGTGGTCAGCCCCACATAGCCGGCTCCGACCACACCCACCTTCACGTCGACACCTCCAGTACCCCGCGCACCGCGTCGAGAACCCTTGACACCGTGAGCAACAGCAGGCCGCTGTCGGGTTCGGCTCCATGCGGATCTCCACAATCACCAGCCCACAGCGCCACGTGCGGCCCGTCGCCCGGCGGACCCCACCGGCTCGGCGGCGTGGGGCCGAACAGCAGCACCGATGGTGTACCGGTTGCCGTAGCGATATGTCCGACGCCGGTGTCACCGCAGATGAGCAACCGGCAATCGTTGATCAGCGCCACCAACTCGAGGAGGTCGAGGGTGCCTGCCAACATGGCGGTTTCGGGGAGGCCGGCCTGTTCCACGATTCCACGGGCCAGATCCGTTTCGTTGGTATCGCCGGTCACCACGACATCGCATCCGGCTTCGCGCAACGCTGCCGCGACCGCCGCGTAGCGTTCGGCCGGCCACCGACGGGACGGAAACGCCGCACCCGGGTGGATCACCACCACGCCGGAGCGCTCCGGACAATCCGCCGGCCGCTCGATCGCCAGATCCCGTCGATCACAATCGATCCCGTGCCATTCCAGCAGATGACACCAGCGGTCGACTTCGTGCAGATCGCTGCGCCACGGCGGCCCGCTCAACTCCGGGTATCGGGCATGCCGATGGCTGAGCATTGATTTCGGTTGCAGGGTGAGCAGATCCGCGATGCTCTCCGGGCCGCTGCCGTGAAGGTTCACTGCCAGGTCCGGCGCGCGCCCCTGCGGTTTCAGCCTGCCGAGCCCTGGCGTTGGGTCCACCTCGGTGACCGCACCGGACAGCATCGCCAGCTCACGAAACCGCTCCGGTGCAGCCAGCACGATACGTGCGTCGGGGTAAGCTCTCCGCAGGCCGCGCAGTGCCGGGAACCCAGTCATCATGTCGCCCAGTCCCAGAGCGCGCAGGACGACTATGTCGTTCATGGCCACGACGACTCCGTGGAGGAACACACCACGAGCTCCCGCACCTCACATCCTGCGGGTTGAGAAAGAGCGAAGACCACAGTCTCCGCTACATTGGCGGGCTCGTTGAGCTTGGCGTCCGGCGGCGGCAGGTACTGCTCGTCACGCCCGTCGAAGAACGAGGTGTACATGCCGCCAGGAATCAGGGTGGTCACCCCGACCTCCCCCGCCAGCTCGGCGGCCAAGGCGCGGCTGAAACCCACGACACCGAACTTCGAGGCGCAGTAAGCCGTAGCGTCGCTGACGGCTTTGATGCCCAGCGTCGACGCACATGTGACGATGCGCCCGTGGCTGGATTTCAGGAAAGGCAGCGCCGAACGGATCACCGCGACGGTCCCGAGCAGGTTGACATGGATCACCCGCTCCCAGTCCTTGGCGGGCACATCGGTCAGCTTGCCGCACGAGTCGACGCCCGCCGCGGTGAACACGCCGTCGATGACGCCGCCGGCCCGATCGGCCAGGCTACGCACCGCGGAGTCCACGGCTTCGGTGTCCGCCAGATCCGCGCGGTGGAACTCAACCTCGGCGGCGGGGGTCTGCCGGTCGATCACCAGAGGCCTACCACCATGGCGCACAACAGCTTCCACTGTGGCCGCACCCAGACCCGAGGCGCCGCCGGTGATGAGGATATTGCCAAGATTCACGAGTTGCCCTTTCGGTCATGACCGCATCGCGGCGATCAACTTGGATGAGGAGTAACCGGCGATCGTCGGCAGTAAAACCACGTCTCCGCCATGGCTTCGCACCACCGATGCCTCCGGCAGGTCGGTCTCCGCGTAGTCGCCACCTTTGACCCACACATCGGGCCGCAACACCTCCAACTGCTGCTCCGGCGACGTTTCGCCGAAGATCACCACGGCGTCGACACAGGCAAGCGCGCACAGCACCCGGGCACGGTCGGCTTGCGCCATCACCGGCCGGCTCGGTCCTTTCAGCGCCCGGACCGAGTCGTCCGAATTGAGTAGCACCACCAATGCATCACCCAACTGCCGCGCTCGGTGCAACAACCGGATGTGCCCGGTGTGCAGCAGATCGAAGCAGCCGCCGGTGGCGATGAGCCTGCCGCCACGGCGCCGAAGACGGTCGCGCACCTCGGCGGCCTCGCCGAGGATGGCAGTGAATTCCGGTGTTCCGCCATTGGCTCCGATCGCGCCGGGTGTGGACACGCCGACCGCTCCCCCCGTGGCGACGAACCGGCTTGCCGCAGATACCGCCTCGGTGACGGCCGGGATGGTGGTGTTGCCTTCGGCCAGGGCGAGCGTCGCCGCCACCGCGAACCGGTCACCCGCACCGCAGGTGTCTGACCTGGCAGAGCCGGCGGCCAGAGATACGGGGACGGTGATGTCGGTGAGGCCGCCGTCGTCGGTGGAAACCGTGGCGCCCCGATCACCGAGCGTTACGCTGACTGCTCGCGCGCGCCACTGTCGGCGCAGCGTTTCCGCCGAAACACCTTGGGCCTCGGACTGGTTAGGGGTCACCAGCCAGCATCCGGGTACCGGCGGCGCACCCCGCGGGTGCGGATCCCACACCAGTGGAACTCGGGTGGCGGTGTCTTCGAGCAATTGCCGCAGCCCGGGATGCGCGCTCACGCCGCGGCCGTAATCCGCGACGCAGATCGCCCTGGCTTGACCGAGAACCTCGGAAACGGAAGCGGGCAGATCCTGCCCGACGACGATTCCGTCGCCGTGATCCAGGCGCAGCATCGACTGGCCGGAGGCTCGAATCCTGGTCTTACACACCGTGCTCCCGGCCATCGGCAGGGCGACCACGGTGATGCCCGCCGCGGTCAGCAGCTCGGTCAGTCGCCGGCCGTCATCGTCCTCGGCGATGGCCGTCACCAAGACCACGCCCGACTCGATGCGGGCAGCCAGCACCGCAGCCAGACCCGCGCCGCCGGGCCGTTGCCACAATCGGTCGGCATCGACGACCGGCACCGGGGCTTCCGGGCTGAGCCGGGTGGCGCTGCCCTCGATGTCCACATCGAGCATGCTGTCCCCGACGATCACCAATGGCTTACTCATCCGGACCTCCTCCCGCAGCAGGCATGCAGCCTTTGTCGCGCAACGCATCGTCGAGCGCGATGCACAGGGAGTGCACGAGCAAGAGATGGATCTCCTGGACGGTCGCGGTGGTCGGCGCCTCGACGCACACGGCGTCATCGCACATCGCCGCAAGCGGATTGGGCGCGGGCCCGGTCATCGCCCACGCGGTCAGCCCGGCCTCGTGTGCTGCCTTGACGGCGGCCAGCACGTTGGGGCTGGTGCCACTCGTGGACAGGGCGACCAACACATCGCCGGTGCGGCCATGGGCGCGCACGCCCCGGGCGAACATCTCCTCGGACCCGTAGTCGTTGACCACCGCGGTCAGTGCCGAGGTGTCGGCGTGCAGCGCGATGGCCGACAAGGGCATCCGCTCATCCTTGAACCGGCCCACCAGCTCAGCGGTCAAGTGTTGTGCCTCGGCGGCACTGCCTCCGTTTCCACACGCCAGCAAGCGGCCGTCGGCGGTCAGCACGTCAGCCAGGTGGTGCCCCCAACCCGTGAGCCGGGAAGTTTCGGCACTGACCCGGCCCACCGCCTCGGCAAGCGACGCGATGTGTTCTCCGATCATCATTTCCTACCTCCCAAACTTTCGACCGCAGTGATCAATTCGGCGTCGGTGATCCCATCCAGACACGGATGTCCCGGCACCGGGCAGGTGCGTGCTCGGGTAGCGCCGCAGGGTGCCTCCTGATCGCCGAGCACCACCACCCTGGGCACGTACGGACTCCACTGAGCTGCCGGGACGACCGGGGCGAACAGCGACACCACCGGAGCTCCCACCGCGGCGGCCAGGTGCGCCGGCCCGGTGTTGGGTGCGACCACCACAGCTGCCCCCGTGTAGACGGCAGCCAACGTCGCCAGGCTCGTCCTGCCGCCCAGGTCTATCGCGATACCGTCGGCCACGTGTGCGGTCAGCTCGCGCTCGTCCTCACCGCCGGTCACCACGACCCGGCGCCCCGCTGCCGTCAGCGCGCGCACCATCGCCGCGCTGCGGGCCGCACTCGGCTGCCGCGCCGCCACCGCCGCCCCGGGATGAAACACCACATACGGTGCCGGGCCGATCAATTCGTCGAGTTCGGCCGGCAACGGCGGCACGCCCTCGACCGTCAGCGACCCGTCGTCGCCGGGCGGCAGCCCGAACCCGGCGGCGCGGGCCAGCGACAGCGCCCGCTCGGGCTCAGGTATCCCGGCCTCGACGTGATGCCGCAGATCGAGCAGCGTGCCGGGGTAGTCCTCGCTGATGGCGCCCACCCACCTGATCTCGGCCATCCGACAGATCAGCGCCAGCGGCAGTGGCGATTGGTGGTACGAAGTGAACACGAACGCGCGATCGGGAGCGATGTCGCGGAGTTGCTTGATCAGCGCGTGAACATGGTCCGGGGTCAGTTCGGGAGAGTCGAAATCGACCCAGGGAGCCTGCCATTCGATGATGTCGTCCACGCCGGGCAGCAGCTCGGCTGCCGCGCGCCCCCGCGGACCGGCCAGGAAGGTCACCGAATCGTGGGCGGCCGCCACCGCGCGAACTGCCGGCCCGGTGATGAGTACGTCACCGGCGCTGTCCAGCCTGGCCACCAACGCCCGCGTCATCGCCGCCCCTTCATCGGGCGTCCCGCAGTACCAGCGCCACTGCGGCTTGCAGGGTCGGTGCCACCCTCGCGTAGCCGCGCGCATGCGAAATCTCGTGGGGCAGGGTCCGTTCCGTGGGCACCAGCACGGCGTCGGCCGTCGCGGCCAGCGCTGCTGCCACGTCGCCGCCGGTGTCCCCGATCAGTACGCATCGGGAGGGGGTGACTCCGAGTTCCTCTGCAGCCGCCCGCACCATGCCGGGTTCGGGCTTGCGGCAGGCGCAGCCCGCATCGGCGTCGTGCACACAGACCTGCCAGGAGTCGAACGGCCCCAACAACGCGTTCACCTGCGCGTTGACCGCTGCGAGTTGGCTCTTGCTGATGAGCCCTTTGGCGACTCCGGACTGGTTCGACACCACAGCCAACAGCAAGCCCCGTTCGCGCAATTGGTCGAGCGCCTCAGCCGCGCCGATCATCGGGCGCACGCCGGCGGGATCGTTGAGGTAGGGGCTGTCGACGATGATCGTGTCGTCGCGGTCCAGCAGCACGGCAAGCGGCGGATCACGATGTGCGGCACGGTATTTACATTCACCCCTCAGCCGGTGGGCGACGGCGACCGGCGGGATGAGCACACTGGTGATCAGCATCCGTAGCGCCTCGGTGACGGTGCGCCGCCCGGCCAGGAACCGACGCCCGGCGAACTCCGCGGTCAGCACCAGCCAAGCGGCGCGCGCCCAGCGGGACGCTGCCGGGCTCCGCAGCGTGACAGCGGCCAGCGCAGCCAGGGTGGTCAGCACGTGCGCCGGCATCCGGCCCCGCCCCTCGCCGATGGCCGTCCGCCAGCCGCGACCATATTTGCGTCGCAGCAACGCGTCGTCGCGGTTCCCGATCTGTGCGCGCACACTGCTCATCCACGTGGCCGGTGCGACCGGATGCAGCGACTGCCGCGACCCCGAGACGATCTCGTGGCCGGCCAGCGTGATGCGCAATCCCAGATCCGAATCCTCTCGATAGGCGCGGGGAAATCGCTCGTCGAACCCACCGACTTCCACCAGCGCCGACCGCCGATAGGCCATATCGGCGGTGATCCATTGCGCATCGGCCAGTCGTTGGGTGCGCCGCTCATCATCGGTGCTGCGCCGGCCTTCAGAGACCGGGACGTCGATCACCGCCTGCGACCCGGCCGCACCGCGCCCATCGGCCTCGCGTAAGTCGTCGGCGAGCGCGGTCAGCCAATCTGGCTGCGGCTGCACATCGTCGTCGAGAAAACAGACCCAGCGCGCCGTCGTATGCCGCCAGCCGAGGTTGCGCGCCGCGGCCGGTCCGCGGCCGCCGCTGTGCAACACGGTCACAGGCAGGCCGGTGACCACTCGCAGAGGTGGTTCGGGATCAGCACGGTCGTCAACCACGATGACCGCCTCCGGCGCCGGGCCATCGGAGCGTTCCAGCCCGGCCAGCAGCCGCTGCAACGAATCCCGGCCGATCGTTGGTACGACGATCGCGAAACTCATCGCTGCCTCCTCACCACATACGGACCGATGGCCAGCATGTCGATCGGCGCGGACCCGAAGCACTCCAATGCATCTCGGGGGCTGTCGACCATCGGGCGGCCGGCAGTGTTGAAGCTGGTGTTGACGATCACCGGAACACCGGTGCGCTGGGCGAAGTGGCCGATCGTGGCGTGCATGAGCGCATCCGTGCGATCGACGGTCTGGATCCGCGCGGTGCCGTCGACATGGGTGACGGCCGGGATACGCGCCTGCCAGTCGGGTGCGACGTCGTGGACGAAGAGCATGTAGGGGCTGGGAATCGGTCCTCCGGAGAAGATTTCGCCGGCCCATTCGGCCAGCACCATCGGGGCCACGGGACGGAACTCCTCACGGCCTTTCACCGCGTTGAGGCGGTCCAGATTCTGCTTCTTGCGGGGATCTGCCAGCAGCGAGCGCCGGCCCAGGGCACGAGGCCCGAACTCCGAGCGGCCCTGGAACCAACCGATCACCTGGTCGTCGGCCAATGCCTGGCCGACGACCGCGGCCAGGTCGTCGGGCCGCTCATGGGGTACGGCAGCCTCGCTCAGTACCGTCTCGATCTCTTCGTCGGACCAGCTGCGCCCGAGCGCCGCCGAAGGCATCGGTGCGATCGGTTCACCGGCCTCGGCGGCCAGGGAGAGCGCCGCCCCCAGCGCCGTCCCGGAGTCGCCGGCGGCGGGCTGGACCCAGATGTCGTCGAAAAGGCCGCTGCGATGCAGTACCGAGTTGGCCACGCAGTTGAGCGCCACTCCCCCCGCCAGACAAAGGTTCTCGTGATCGGTATGGGCGCGCAACCAACGCACCAGCTCGAGCAGCACTTCCTCCAGCACCAGCTGCACGCTGCACGCCAGGTCCACCCGGTCGTCCCAGTCGGAGCCGAACGACGACCACGCCACAGGTTTGGTGCGAAAGCCGCCATCACCGGTGGCATAGACGAGGTCGCGGAATTGATCGGCGAACCGCGGAGTCCCATAGGACGCCATGGCCATCACCTTGTACTCGTCGCTGGACCGCTTGAAGCCCAGCTGTTGAGTGAGGTCCTCGTACAGCAGACCCAGTGAGTGCGGGAGCGACTGGGTGGCCAGTACGTCGAGCTTGCCGTCGGTGTACTCGCCGGCCAGCATCGACGTGCGCTCGCCGCGGCCGTCGACGACCAGCACTGCGCAGTCCGGGTGCGGAGACGCCAAAGCACTCGACGCGGCGTGCGCCACATGGTGCCGGACGAACCGCACCGCAGCAGGGTCCAGCCCGGGCAGGGCCGATTGCAGGAACCGCGGGGCCCGTTCGGCATAGAGGGTTCGCAGATACTCCCAGTCCCGGTCCAGGCCTGCGGTATCGGCGCTGTCGAGACCGTCCATCAGCCGCGGGTCGTAGGAGTAGCCGACCGCATCGACGTCCGACGGCGTCAGGCCCGCCTGTTGCAGGCACCATCGCGCCGACTGCACCGGCAGTTCCCAGGTGGAAAAGGCCACCGCCTCCTTGCCGTGCTTACGGCGGGAGAAGCGCTCTTCTTCGGCCGCCGCGACCACCTGCCCGTCGACGACGAGTGCGGCAGCCGGGTCGTGAAAGACCGCATTGATTCCGAGTATCCGCACGTGTTCTCTCCTAAAAACTCTGCTGGGCAAACCATTCGAGGGTGGCGACCAGACCCTTCCGGCAGTCGACGGCCGGCTGCCAGCCGAGCTTGTGGTTCGCCTCGGTGATGTCGGGACAGCGTCGTTGCGGATCGTCGAGCGCGGCAGGCAGGAATCGGATGGGCGAATCACTGCCGGCCAGATCCCTGATGGTTTCGGCGATCTCCAGTACCGACAGCTCCCGCGGGTTTCCGATGTTGATCGGGCCGGTGCAATCTGCACGGGCCATGGCCAGCAAGGCGTCGACGGTGTCGTCGACGTAACACAGCGATCGGGTCTGATGTCCGGTTCCGTGGACCGTGATGGGCTCTCCGGCCAGTGCCTGTCGACAGAACGTCGGCACGATACGACCGTCGTCGTCTCGCATCCGCGGCCCATAGGTGTTGAACAGCCGCGCCACCCCGATATCGGTCGAGCGCTCGCTGCGGTAGGCGAAGGCCAACGCCTCGGCGAATCGCTTGGACTCGTCGTACATGCTGCGTGGGCCGACCGGATTCACGTTGCCCCAATAGGTCTCGCGCTGGGGGTGCTCGAGGGGATCTCCATAGACCTCGCTGGTGGATGCCAGCACCATCCGGGCCCCGCACCGGTCGGCGATGTCGAGCACGTTGCCTGTCCCCAACGCACCGGTACGCAGGGTGTGCACCGGCATACTCTGGTAGTCCACCGGAGATGCGGGGGATGCCAAATGGAAAATGGTGTCCACCAACGGAATGTCGGCCAGCGGCACGGTGATGTCGTGGCGGATGAACTGGTAACCACGGCGGTCAGCCAGCAGTGACTGGGCACTGGGTGCACTCGTGGACAGGTCGTCGACGGCGAGCACCTCGACGCCGTCATCGAGCAATCGCTGACAGAGATGGCCCCCGAGAAAACCTCCGCCCCCGGTGACCAGCGCCCGTTTGAGTTCACGCATCGGCGTTTTCCCAACGCCGTAGCGGGTAGTCGGCCGTGTTATGACTGATCTGAACCCCGACGGCGTATCCGACAAGGTCTCGTTCGTGATCGCCAGCCGAAACCGGTCCGAAGAGCTGGCCTCTGTCGTCACCCGGCTGCTCGCCACCACTGACTGCCCGATCATTGTGGCGGACAACGGTTCCGCGGATGGATCGGTCCCCACCATGCGGCGCATCGCCGCGCAGTCGCCAGATCGGGTCACTCTGCTCGAACTCGGATCGAATCTGGGTGCGGTGGCCCGCAATGTCGGCGTGGCCGCCTGCCGCACGCCATACGTGGCGTTCTGCGACGACGACTCCTGGTGGGAGCCCGCCGCGCCCGCGCTCGGCGCAGAGATCTTCGATCGGTTCCCGCAGACCGCGGTGCTGGCGGCACGGACCGAAATCTGGCCCCACGGCAGGGAGGATCCCCTGGTACAGCAGTTGGCCGCCAGCCCGCTCGGCCACCGCGCAGACCTGCCGGGCCCATCGATCCTCGGGTTTTTGGCCTGCTCTGCGATGGTCCGGAAGTCCGCGTTCCAGGCCGCGGGCGGTTTCAGTCACATCCTCCATTTCCGGGGGGAGGAACAACTGCTCGCACTCGACCTGGCCGCATCGGGATGGGAGCTCTGCTACTGCCCGGAGCTGACCGCTGTCCACCACCCGTCGGTGAACCGTCCGACCAGCGCCGCCCAGGATGCCCGCAGTGTCCGCAACGACGTACTGACCACCTGGCTGCGCCGGCCACTGCCCCACTGCGTTCGTGCCTCGGTCCGGCTGTTGGGTGCGGCCACCCGCGATGTCGAGCACGCCCGGGCGGCGACGGAAGCAGTCGTCCGGCTGCCTGACGTGCTGATGCATCGTCGGCGCCTGCCGGCCACGGTGGAGCAGGCACTGGCGGTACTGGAGCGCGGGGATCGCGACCATCACTGAATCCGTGATCCCGACCCCACGGCCGCGGGCTGCGGCGGCAGGTAGGCCGCGGGTTCCACTCGTTCGTAGACTCGCAGGGTATCCGCCGCGATCCGGTCCCACGAATAGCGGGATTTCGCGCGGTCACGTCCGGCGGCCCCGAGGCTCTGCCGATGAAAGTCGTCCCGCAGCAACGCGTTGAGGGCGTCAGCGAGCAGGTCCGGCCGTTTCGGTGGCACCAGCCGGCCGGTGATGTCGTCCACCACTGTGTCCAGCATCCCGCCCACCGCCGAGGCGACCACCGGAATACCGCAGGCCATCGCCTCCAGCGGCACGATGCCGAACGGCTCGTACCAGGGCGTGCATGCCACCACATCCGCTGAACGCAGGACCGCGGGCATCTGCGCGCGGTCGACCGCGCCGCAGAGCCGGACCCGGTTTGCCACGCCGAGCTCTTCAGCCAGGTGCCGCAGCCGGCACGCCTCGGGATCCCGCGCCAGCTGGCCTCGTGGTGGTCCGCCCACGATCACCAACTCGGTGTCGGGAACCGTGGTCAGCGCGCGGATGGCGAGATCGAAGCCCTTGCGTGGCACGAACCGTCCGACACTGACGATGCGGTGCGGTGCCCCACGGCGGTTGCGGGGACCGTCGGGCGTGAACAGGTCGACATCCACGCCGCAGGGCACGACCGAGGTCCGCGATCGTGACCTGCCGAGCCGCATCAGCTCGAAGACTTCGTCCGTGCAAGTGGCCGCGACCCAGGTGGCGCCGCGGGCCACCATCGCCTCCAGCTTGAGCCGCTCGGGTGGGCTGGTGTCGTCGGCACCCTGATGTCGCCGTTTGACCACACCCAAGGCGTGGAAGGTCTGCACGGCCGGCAAGTTGAGATGACGTGTGGCCAGTTGGCTGGCCACCCCGGACATCCAGAAATGGGCATGCACGATATCGGGGCGGTCTTCGGCCCAGGTGGCATCCAGGAACCTCGCGAATTCTCCCATGTATTGCAGCAGTTCATCTTTCGGGATGTGCTCGGCAGGCCCGGCCGGGACGTGCGCCACGGTGTAGCCGTCGGCGGTCCGCACCCGCGGCGGCAGCGCTGGATCGTCGCGGCGGGTGTAGACGGTGACATCGTGTCCCTGCCGGGCCAGCGCGGCCGACAACGCGGCCACGTGCACGTTCTGCCCACCTGCGTCGACACCTCCGAGCGCGGCCAGTGGGCTGGCGTGCTCCGACACCATTGCGACCTTCATACAGTCCTCCTTCTGCCCGCTCATGCGCACCAGTCAGCGATGGCCTGATCCCAGTCATGCTGGAACCGCTCCAGGCCGAAGTGTGCGAGCGCGTACTCGCGGGCGGCCTTTCCCGCCACGGAAGCGGCCGCCAGGTCGGTGACGAACCCCTGCAGTGCGAATGCCAGGGTCTTGACATCCGCACTCACCACGCCCGCGTCCGCGCGGACCACCAGTGGCGCAGCGGTCGATCCGACCGCGACGATCGGCATGCCCAGGAACATGGCCTCGATGAGCGACAACCCCAGTGACGTCCACCGTGCGGTGTGCAGGTAGACCCGGCGCCGGGCGATCTGATGCATCAGGCGTGCGTGCCCGACGTCACCCTTGCCGCGCACGGTGCCTCGAAGGTCACGCTCGTTGAGCTCCAGGGTGTCGATGCCCCAGACATCGATCGGTACCGACCTGCTCAATTCCGCGAGAAGGTCGGTGCCGACGGTTCGCCAGCGCCGCAGCGGTTCGTTGATCATGGTGGCTGCCGCAGCAACATCGCCGGTGTACAACTCGCCGGGGTCGGCGATTCCGTGCTGGATCACCCGGGTGGGCGCCGCCCCGTTGTCCCACATCAGCCGGTTGAAGTCGGTGACGTGGACCAACAGGATGTCGCTGCGGTCCGCGAGCGGGTGCACGCTGTCGGCGGCGTGGGGCCGCGGCGCGTTGTGTTCCACATAGATGGCCGGAACGTCGACACCGGGTCTGCGGCCGAGCCACTCCTCGGTGAGGGCGATCTCCTCGGGCCGCTGGAGCACCACCAGGTCGACATCCTGATCGCGAAGTTCGCCGGCCGGAATCTCCTGTGCCTCCGGCCAATCGCGTCCGCAAAGACCGCGGCCGTCGACGTCCCCGGCTTCGTTGACCGGGATCAGATACCGGTGCCGGCCGGCGACGAACGACTCCATCCAGGAGCCGTGTACGTGCCACGCGAGGACTGATCGCGGGGGGTCTTGATTCATGGCGCGGAAGTACCCGGGCAATCCTCACTTAAACACGCGAAGAGTTTGATCGAGAAGGCATTCGGTTATCCCGCCGGTATGACCCGCGAAGACGTGCCCGACGATGTGCCCATCGCCGATGCGCTCGAGCAGGACCGTGAACCCAGCGAACCGGTTCCCGACTCCGAGGTTGCTGTGACAGACCTGGACGGTCCCCCCTTGGAGGCCGCCGACCAGGACTGGCAGGAGCAGCGCGAGGCAGTCACCGACGATCTCGGCCTCGACGAATTCGACCGTCAAGACCGCGAGGACTAGGCCTGCCCGGGTGGCGGGGAGACGTCATGGCGGAGCAGGCGGACAGAGAAGACAGATCACGACGAATGCGGGCGGCGGTCATCGTCGCCCTGCTGGTCGTCGGGCTCGGACTGCTGTTGACCCGGTGCCCGGCCAACCGAGACGGCATGTCCGGACAACTCGCCCAGGCAATGGAGGAGACGGTGGCCGCCGCCCGCAGCGGTGCCTACGCGCTGGACCTCCGGATCCGGGACCGGTCCACACCGCAACTGGTCAGTGTCCAGATCTCCGATGCGCGTGACGAGGTCGCCAAGGCTTTCAAGGGCATCGCCGACCGACAGGCGGACGATCCGGCCGATCTGGAACGGCAGCGGATGCTCACCGAAGCCATGACGACGATGATCGGCCAGCTGAACACCGCCTCGGCCCGGGTTCGGGAAGTGGCCGCCGAACCTGAACTGTCCGCACTGCGGACCCAGCTGCTGCAATCGGCGGATGCACTGGAAACCGGGTACCGCTGATGAAGAAGTTCTTCGCGGTAGCGCTGGGAATCCTGACCGCGATCGGCGGCTTTCTCGACATCGGCGACCTGGTGACCAACGCCGTCGTCGGTTCTCGGTTCGGTCTGGCACTGGTCTGGGTGGTGGTCGTCGGCGTCATCGGGATCTGCTTGTTCGCCCAGATGGCGGGTCGAGTGGCGGCGGTCAGCGGGCGCGCCACGTTCGAGATCATCCGGGAACGCCTGGGCCCACGCACCGCTGCGGCCAATCTCACCGCCTCGTTTCTGATCAACCTGATGACCCTGACGGCCGAGATCGGTGGTGTTGCCCTGGCATTGCAGCTGGCCACCGACGTGGGACGCATGCTGTGGATTCCGGTAGCGGCGTTCGCCGTGTGGCTGGTGATCTGGCGGGTCAAGTTCTCGGTGATG
This sequence comes from Mycobacterium farcinogenes, assembly GCF_019739075.1. Lineage (NCBI taxonomy): Bacteria > Bacillati > Actinomycetota > Actinomycetes > Mycobacteriales > Mycobacteriaceae > Mycobacterium > Mycobacterium farcinogenes. The sequence goes on from NZ_CP081673.1 coordinate 4,951,430, forward strand.
GAGAACACCGCCGGCTTGGCAGGACTGTCTCTCATCGTGTTCGCCGTCGCAGTCTTTGCGCTGCAACCACATTGGGGAGATTTGGCGCATCAGGCGATGCAGCCGGTGATTCCGGAATCCGAGTCCTCGGCCACCTACTGGTACTACGCGATCGCCCTGTTCGGCGCCGCGATGACTCCGTACGAGGTGTTCTTCTTCTCCTCCGGCGCGGTGGAGGAGCATTGGAAGACAAAGGATCTCGGTGTGTCACGGCTCAACGTGCTGGTCGGCTTCCCGCTGGGCGGTCTCCTGTCGGTGGCCATCGCGGCCTGCGCGACGCTGGTGCTGTTGCCGCGCCAGATCGAGGTGACCTCGCTGTCTCAGGTGGTGATGCCCGTTGTCGAGGCCGGCGGAAAGCTGGCCTTGGCGTTCGCGATCGTCGGTATCGTGGCCGCCACGTTCGGCGCGGCCCTGGAGACCACCCTTTCCAGCGGCTACACCCTGGCGCAGTTCTTCGGCTGGCCGTGGGGCAAGTTCCGCCGTCCGGCTGCGGCGTCCCGCTTCCACGTGGTGATGTTCGTCAGCATCGTCGTCGGCGCCGCCGTCCTGTTCACCGGTGTCGACCCGGTGATGGTCACGGAGTACTCGGTCGTGTTCTCGGCCATCGCTCTTCCCCTGACCTATCTGCCCATCCTGATCGTTGCCAACGATTCGGAGTACATGGGCGACAAGACGAACGGAAGGCTGCTCAACGTGTTCGGCTCGGTGTATCTGGTGATAATCGTGGCTGCCTCGCTGGCAGCCATACCGTTGATGATCGTGACAGGGGCGGGTCAATGAGCATCATCGACGCGCGTCTTCACCTGCTGGATCGACAGCTGCTCGACGATGACGGCGCCCCGGTCGGCATCGTCGACGACCTGGAGCTCGACGGCATCGAGGCCGACGCCGACATCGAACCCGGCAGCCCTGCCCCGCGTGTCACCGCGATCCTTTCGGGCCAAGTGGTGATGACCCGCATCCTGGGCGGTGCACCGCCGCGGTCGATGCTGCACGAGATTCCCTGGCAGCAGGTGGCTTCCGTCGGCGTCACGGTAAAACTGACAGACTCCGAACTCCCGGCCGACGCGGATTGGGTTGAGCGCTGGTTGCGCGACCACATCGTGGCTCGTATTCCGGGAGGACGCCATGCAGCTGAGTAATCTGCTCGGGCTCCGCGTCCTGGACGCGGGTCACCATCCCGTCGGCACCGTCATCGATGTCCGGCTCAAGCTCGCCGAGGGCGGCGACGGTAACCCGGAAAGCCCCCGATTGATAGGGCTGGTGATCAGCCCGCGCACCCGCTCGTCCTACCTGGGTTACGAGCGCACGGATATCGATGCGCCATGGCTCATCGCCACGATCGCCGGCTGGCGCCATCGCGGCACGTTCCTGGCGGAATGGGGTGATGTCGCCCGGGTCGGTGCGGATCACGTCACGCTGCGTGCCGGCTATACCCGGCGACCGGCGACTCTGCGGAGTCAATGACCGCATCACCACGCCAGAACCACACGAACTCGGCGATGGCGTACTCGCGGAGGGCCCGGCGATGCTGCGCCTCGATAGCTTCGGATACCCGCTCGAAAATGGCTGGGCTGGTCATCTTGCTCACCTCGACTCCGACAAGCGGTACATACCCCGCCGGGCACGCGAACAAACCGCGCGACGTGGTTGGGATGGGCCGGAACGGGTACTCACCGCACACCGCCGCGCCCGTCGGCGCGGCTTCCGCAGAAAGGGCCGTCTCGTGGGAACTCCGAATCCAAGAAGCTCGGGCACGCCCGTGCAGTGGACCCCGCTGCAAGCGAGCGCCCTGATCGTCGGGATCCTCTTCCTCATCGTCGGCGTGCTCGGATTCATCCCGGGCGTGACCAGCGACTACGGCGATCTATACTGGGCCGGGCATCACTCTGGAGCCATGCTGCTGGGTCTGTTCAGCGTCTCGGTGCTGCACAACGTCGTGCACCTCGCTTTCGGCGTGGCCGGCGTGCTGATGGCGCGCCACGTGGGTGCTGCGCGCGCCTTTCTGATCGGCGGCGGTCTGATCTACGCCGTCCTGTGGCTTTACGGCCTGTTCATCGACCGGGACAGTGCGGCCAACTTCATTCCGGTGAACACGGCAGACAATTGGCTTCACTTCGGTCTGGCACTGGTGATGATCGTGCTCGGGCTGGTTTTCGGCCGGTCTGTCACCACGGCCCACGGGATCGGCACGGGAGCTCCCGGCACCATCGAATAGACCGGCCACATCGCAAACGCACTGCGCCAGACGGGTTTACCAGCGACCGTCGGCGGGCATACCTCATCCGCCATGACGACGCTTCCGACTCTTTCGCAGCCTGGGCTTCCCTCTCCCAAGGGACCCATCTCCGCCGCCCTGATCGAGCGGCTCGGCGACCGCGCACCGCACAACCACCTCGAACCGGTCTGGATTCCGCTTCGCGATGCCGACCCATTGGGGCTGGACGTGCAACTGGCGCTGTACATCTGTTACGAACTGCACTACCGGGGCTTTGCCGGAGTCGACCAGGACTGGGAATGGAACGCCGGGCTCTTGCACCTGCGTTCCCAGTTCGAGCGGATTTTCCTGGCTGCGGTCCGGCGCGAGGTCGGCACGATCGACCCGGACGACACCGCCGAACAGGAGATGGCGCGACTGTCGGTCGAGCCCGTCGACGGAACCGGCCCTTCGTATCACCTCCGCGACGAAGGCAGCTGGGAACAGATGCGCGAGTACTTCGTGCACCGCTCGGTGTACCACCTCAAGGAGGGTGACCCGCACGCCTGGCTGATCCCCCGCCTCGGCGGCCAGGCCAAGGCCGCCTTTGTGGCCGTCGAATACGACGAATACGGCGCCGGTTCAGCCGATCGCCTTCACCAGAACCTGTTCGCCGACTTGCTCAGGGAAGCCGAGCTGGACGACAGCTACCTCGGCTACCTCGACACGGTGCCCGCCGAGAGCCTGGCATTGGTCAACCTCATGTCGCTGTTCGGCCTGCACCGCCGCTTGCGCGGCGCCGCGGCCGGACATTTCGCGGCCACCGAGATCACCTCGTCGCCAGGTTCGCAACGTATGGTCGCCGCTTTGAAGCGGCTCGAAGCGCCAGAGGCGTGTATCCGCTTCTACCGTGAGCACGTCGAAGCCGACGCCGTACACGAGCAGGTGGTTCGCCACGACGTGGTGGGCGAGTTGGTCCGCCGTGAACCGGAGCTCGATACCGACGTGGTGTTCGGGATCAGGGCGTTCGGCGCCATGGAAGACCGATTGGCCGAACATCTGATGAAATGCTGGTTGGCCGAACGCAGTTCGCTATGCCGGCCGCTTGCCTGAGCGCTTGACCTTGCGGTGGCTGGTGTCGCACAACGGATAGGTCTTGGACCGGCGGCAGGTACAGATGGCCACCATGAACCGGTCTGATTCCACCACGCTTCCGTCGGGCATCTCGATGCGTACCGGGCCCTCGACGAGGATCGGCCCGCCCTGGATCACTCGCACTGCCCGGGGCTCGGTCATGGTTTGTCCGCCCGGATGACGACCAATTCCTCTTCCGCCCTGGTGTCGGTCCACCGCCCCGTGTCCCGGAGCCACCGCGCCTGCATCCGCAACACCGGTCCGAACGGAATCCGGTGGGTGCCATAGATCTCTGCGTCCAGGCCACTGGCGCGCAACAGCCTCAACGACTGCTCGACATCGGAGAACTCCGACTGGACGAGAAACAACGACCCCCCGTCGGCCAGGACGGCATCGGCCGATCGGCACAGCGGGTCGAGCACCAGCCGGCCGTCGGGTCCGCCGTTCCACGAAGTCATCGGTCCGGTCGAGACGAGTGCCTCCGCCGAGGTCCCCGGCGCCACCGGCACATAGGGCGGGTTGCACACCACGACGTCGTAAGGTTCGTGCTCCAGCGCCTGCGTCCACGAACCGAGCCTGGCGTCGACGTCCACCTTCGCGGCCAAGGCGTTGGCCTGGGTGCAGCGGACCGCGTCGGGCGAAATATCCAGGGCGGTAACCGCACTGGCGCCCATTTCGGCCGCGGCGATGGCCACGACACCGCTTCCGGCACACAGGTCCACCACCCGGCGGCCGGCCACCACGCGATCGCGTTCGAGTGCCGCTATGAGCAGCCAGGAATCATGCTGCGGCCGGTAAACACTCTCGGCGCCAACGGCAATGGTCTCTGCAGCGGTCTGTACGGCCACATCGCTGGCCAATTCATTTGTTCCGGAAAGCACCTCTATTCGATACCCAACCGCGCATTCCGCAAACGTCTTGGCCGACGACCCGCAATTCGTCACGGGACGTTTAGCTCGGCGGCGTCCTGGAAATCCAGGGGGTGCGTGGAGAAGCCGCGTGGGATGACCAATCCACTCCAAGTAGCGGAAAGGTAAGCATGACCGAGAAGAACTCAGGACCTGAAGAAGGCATCAAGGGCGTCGTCGAGGACGTCAAGGGCAAGGCCAAGGAAGCTGTCGGCACCGTGACCGGCCGCGAGGATCTTGTCCGCGAGGGCAAAGCCCAGCAGGACAAGGCGGACGCCCAACAGGACGCCGCCAAGAAGGAGGCCGAAGCAGAATCGGCCCGAGCGGGGGCAAAGGCTGCCGAGCAGCGAGAGCAGGCGAACCAGCGGCCCTGACCCGGACCTGATTGAAGAGATGGCCCAGCCAACGTCGGCTGGGCCATCTCGCGTTTTGCTCCTCAGCAGATCAACTGTTCGGCGCCTGCCTGGTCACCTCGGGATGCTCTGCATACCAACGTTCTTCGATGCGCCGCACCCGGAGGTGAGCGATCGCCAGCCACAGCCCGCCGGCCAGCAGACCCACTGCGGCCAGGACTGCCAGCACCACCCCTACCCCGGTGTTGCCGGTCGCGAAGCCGAACAGGCACGCGACGAACATCACCACTCCCAGGCCGATCAGGACCAGTGCGGGCATGTTGCGGTTGTCCTTCATCGCCTCACCGGCATGCGGCCGGGTCGTCCTGGTGTGGTCGACAGGGTCCTCGGGACCTTTCATCATTTCTCCCTCTCACTCGTAACGCGGGTATTGGCCCACCTTGAGCAGCCCGGCCAGGTGTGCCGCGTTGCGGGCTGCCGCGGCGGTGGCATCAGCGACGGGCTCGGGCACTTCGTCGAGATCCAGGTAGTCGGTGCCGTGCATGGCCTCGCCGTTCCAGTACGTGCAGCCCTGGGCCGGGATGGTGTAGCCGATGTCGTTGAGCCCTTGGAAGAGATCGGCGACGGTCTTGTGGGCACCGTCCTCATTGCCGACGACTGACACCAGGGCCACCTTGCCCGCCATTACCGGGCGGCCCGCGTCGTCGGTATTGGACAGCTCGGCATCGAGCCGTTCCAGGACCCGTTGGGCGATGCTCGACGGATGACCGAGCCACACCGGGGTCGACAGCAGCAGGATGTCGGCGGCGAGCACCTTTTCGCGGATCTGAGGCCACTGGTCGCCGCCGCCCATATCGGCTTCGACGCCGGGCTCGATGGTGTAGTCCGCGCATCGCAACGATTCGGTTCCCACCCCCAGCACCTTGAGGTTCTCGCACACCTGGTCGGCGATCAACTCGCTACTCGACTGCGCCGGGCGGCGCTTGAGGCTGCACACCAGGGCCAGTGCGGACAAGGTCGGAGCTGTCATGAGCCCAACTCCCCTCAGCCGGCGCGCTGGCGGTCGACCAGTTCAGAATGTCCGGACTCGCGTGCGCAGTGAGCGCAGCAGTACATCGTCTGCGCGGCCTGAACGCCGTGGCCGAGGATCCGGCAACCGCAGTGCGCGCACTCTGGAGCAACGCGAACCGCCGCACACTCGATGCTGTCGAACGTCTCGGAGTGGCCATCCCAGCTCACCGTGAACGCTTTGTCGTAGTCGTTGCCACACGTGGCACATGTCGCCATTGCTCAACTCCCTGTCGCTCTGCGTCAGCGCCGGGAGTCTTCCCTGGACGGGGGCAGGCTAAACCTCCGGCCGGGCCCGCAGGTGGGCCGTCAGCAACAACCGGTCCAGGATCGCTCGGTTCGGGAGTGTCTCGGCGTAATCGAGGCTCAGGAAATCTCTGGCCAGCTGTTCGGCCAGCACTCGCAGCTTGGTGTTGGTTTCCTGCGATCGCCACTTCAGCAAATCGAACGCGGCATCGGCACTGATCCGGTAGATCAGCATCAACATCCCTTTGGCCTGCTCGATGGCACCGCGCGCCTCGGCGATCTCCGCCACCGCCTCGGTGACGGCTTCTTCCCTTGCCCGCGAGATCGAGGGTGAGACGTCGACGTAGAAGCCGTGCGTTCCGATCACCGTGCCGGTGTCGTCGAAAAGCTGGTCGCCGACCACGACGACGTGGTGGACATCGCCGGCGGTGTCGACGATGCGGTGCCGGGTGCTGAACGCGCCGGAGGTCCGACGGATCTCCAGCAGGGTGGCGGCAACCTGTCCGTAGTCTTCGGGGTGCTTGTGTGAGAGCACCAGCTCGGTGGTCGGGTTCGCGGTGCCCGGCTCGTAGCCGTGCATCCGCTCCACCTGTGGCGACCACTCCCAGCGCTCATCGGCGAAATAGAACCGGAACCACCCGACACGCTGCGGCTCGCCACCGGCAAAGGCATGCTCGATCGGCGACTCGGGGCTTCCCGCGGCGGCGTCACTCGTCACGGGTTGAGATTAGCGCGCCGGGCTGGCAGGAGGTCTGCCGATTTGTCACAGGCGCCATCTAAATTCGGCGCCGTGAGGCGGCTTCGGATCAAGATCTGCATCGCAGCCGGGGCAGCGGCCGCGATTGCGAGTCACCTTGTCGGCGTCGACACCGCATGGTGCCTGGCCTTCGGCGTCCTGGTGCCCGTGGTGTTGGCGGCCACTCCGCGATTTTTGCTGGGCGCGTTCCGTGGGGTCAGCACACCGAGCGCGCGCGAGCTGGCCGCAGTTGAGATGTCCGGGCTGGAGTTCGAAGACCATGTGGCGCGGGTGGCCCGAACCTGTGGGTTGCCTGTGATCATGACACCGCTCACCGGGGACTGGGGTGTGGATCTGATCGTCGGACACCGGCCGAACCGGATTGCCGTGCAATGCAAGCGACTGTCACGGCCGGTCGGCGCGAGCGCCGTGCAGGAGGTTGTGGCCGGCGCGCCGATGCAGGATTGCACCAGGACGATGGTGGTGACCAACAACGAATTCACCCCGGCGGCACGTAAACTCGCCGAGCTCCACGGTTGTGAGCTGGTGGGCGGAGCCGAGTTGCCCCGGCTCAAGTCGATCCTGCGGCGGGCCGCAGCGGCGGAACGAGCGCCTTAATCCGGCAACGGCACGCGCAGCGCATCCCTCAGCGCGGCCATGCATTCGTCGATCTGCTCGCGTGTCACCGTCAGGGCCGGCCGGAACCGCACCGAGTCGGTCCCGCTCGGCAGCATGATGACATGACGGTCCCACAGCCGTCGGACCAGTTGGTCGCGAGCAGAGGAACTCGGCAAGCTGAACGCGCACATGAGCCCGCGACCCCGCACGTCGATGACCGTCCCGGGGAAATCGTGTGCCAGCAGGCGCAGCTGACCAAGCAGGTAGTCGCCCGTCATCGCGGCATTGCCGAACAGGTCCTCGGCCTCGACCACTTCCAGGACGCGCCGTGAGCGAACCATGTCCACCAGGTTGCCGCCCCAGGTGGAGTTGATTCGCGAGCTCACCGTGAACACGTTGTCGGCGACGTCGTCGACCCTGCGGCCGGCCATCACCCCACAAACCTGAGTTTTCTTCCCGAAGGCGACCACGTCCGGGCTGACGCCCAGTTGCTGGTAGGCCCAGGCAGTTCCGGTGATGCCGCATCCGGTCTGCACCTCGTCGAAAATGAGCAGGGCATCGAACTCGTCGCACAGCGCGCGCATCGCCGCGAAGAACTCGGGACGCAGATGGCGATCACCGCCCTCACCCTGAATCGGCTCGGCGATGAAGCAGGCGATGTCGTGCGGATTGGTCTCGAACGCGACTCGGGCCGCGCGTAGCGAATCAGCTTCGAGCGCAGCGATATCCGCGCCCGAACGGAGGTAGGGAGCGTCGATGCGCGGCCAGTCGAACTTCGGGAAGCGAGCTACTTTGACGGGGTCGGTGTTGGTCAGCGACATGGTGTATCCGCTGCGGCCGTGGAAGGCTCCGCGCAGGTGCAGCACCTTGGCTCCCAGCGACGGATCGATACCCCGCGCCTCGTTGTGCCGGCTCTTCCAGTCGAACGCCACCTTGAGCGCGTTCTCGACCGCCAACGCACCTCCGTCGACGAAGAACAGGTGCGGCAGGTCCGGGTCGCCGAGCACCCGACGGAAGGTGTCGACGAACCGGGCCATCGGCACGCTGTAGATGTCGGAATTGCTCGGCTTGTTGACTGCGGCCTGGGCCAGTTCGGCACGGAAATCTTCACCGGCCAGCGCCGGATGGTTCATTCCGAGCGCCGACGAGGCGAAGAAGGTGAACATGTCCAGGAAGCGTTCACCGGTGCGCGCGTCTACCAGATACGAGCCCCGCGAACGATCCAGATCGAGGACGAAGTCGAAGCCGTCGGTCAGGATGCTGCGCGCCAGGACCGCGCGCACCCGCTCGGGTGTGATGGGCGGCGTGTTGGTCAGCACTGCGGTCATGACACCATGCTAACGGAATCTTTACGGCATAATGCGGATAACGCCGTACTTATTACGGAATGTAGTCTCGTCCGCTGTAAAATGTCTGCAGAATGATGGTGCTGCGCGTGCGGACGTTGGCCGCGGTCCTGATCCGCTGGAGCAGGTCCTCCAACGCCCGGGCGGAGGCGACCCGAACCAGCAGGATGTAGCTCTCGTCGCCCGCCACCGAGTGGCACGATTCGATTTCGGGGATGTGCTGCAACCGCGCAGGTGCATCATCGGGTTGAGAGGGATCGAGAGGAGTGATGGCGACGAACGCCGAGAGCATGTTGCCGAGCGCCTCGGGGTTGAGCCGTGCGGAGTATCCGGTCACGACGCCCCGCGACTCCAACCGCCGCACCCGTGCCTGCACCGCCGATACCGACAACCCGGCCGCGGCCGCCAGCTGCGCCAACGTGGATCTGCCGTCAGCGGCAAGCGCCCGGACGAGGGTCCGGTCGGTGTCGTCCAGCACGTATTCGTCGGCTTCGCCCATGGCCCGCACTGTAGCGCCGCAGCCAACCAGAAAGGCACACGATGACCACCACTGAACGGACTGATCTGCCCACCGCGGAGGAGCTGCGTCGGCGGGTGCGGCAGGCATTGACCGCCGTCGGCGCGACGCCGGCACTGGCGGAACCGTCCGCTCCGGGACCCGGATTGCACGCCAGCACCCCGATCAGCGGCGACGTGCTGTTCACCCTCCCCGAAGACAGTCTCGAACATGTCGATGCGGTGATTACCGATGCCGCGCAGGCGTTCTCGTCCTGGCGTACCACTCCGGCCCCGGTGCGGGGCGCGCTGGTGGCACGGCTGGGCGAGCTGCTTGTCGAGCACAAGGCCGATCTGGCGACCTTGGTGACGGTGGAGGCGGGCAAGATCACCTCCGAAGCACTGGGTGAGGTGCAGGAGATGATCGACATCTGCCAGTTCGCCGTCGGGCTCTCGCGCCAGTTGTACGGGCGCACAATCGCTTCCGAACGCCCCGGACACCGGTTGATGGAGACCTGGCACCCGCTGGGCGTCGTCGGCGTCATCACCGCATTCAACTTCCCGGTGGCGGTGTGGGCGTGGAACACCGCGGTCGCCCTGGTCTGCGGTGACACCGTGGTGTGGAAACCGTCGGAGCTCACCCCGCTGACCGCGATCGCCTGCCAGGCTCTGATCGAGCGAGCCGCAGCGGACGTGGGTGCGCCGAAATCGGTGGCCCGGCTCATCCTCGGCGGCCGCGAGTTGGGTGAGCGACTGGTCGACGATTCCCGGGTCGCGCTGCTGAGCGCGACCGGGTCGGTGCGGATGGGCCAACAGGTCGGGCCGCGGGTAGCGGCGCGGTTCGGCAAGGTACTGCTCGAGCTGGGCGGGAACAACGCGGCGATCGTGACTCCCTCGGCCGATCTCGACCTCGCGGTGCGGGCCATCGTGTTCTCCGCTGCAGGCACTGCCGGGCAACGCTGCACCACGCTGCGCCGGTTGATCGTGCACTCCTCTATCGCCGACGATCTGGTGTCGCGGATCGTCTCGGCGTATCAGAGCCTGCCCATCGGTGACCCGAGTGTCGACGGCACATTGGTCGGCCCGCTCATTCACACCCGGGCGTATCGCGACATGGTCGGGGCGCTGGAGCAGGCCGAGGCCGACGGCGGCGAGGTGTTCGGCGGTGAACGGCATGACCTGGGTGACGAGGGTGCGTTCTACGTCGCCCCCGCTGTGGTGCGGATGCCGGCACAGACCGAGATCGTGCACACCGAGACCTTCGCCCCGATCCTCTACGTGCTGACATACGACGATATCGACGATGCAATCGCACTGAACAACGCGGTACCACAAGGCCTTTCGTCAGCCATCTTCACCACTGACGTGCGGGAGGCCGAGCGGTTCCTGGCCGCCGACGGATCAGACTGCGGCATCGCCAACGTCAACATCGGAACCTCCGGCGCCGAGATCGGCGGCGCGTTCGGCGGCGAGAAGCACACCGGCGGCGGCCGCGAATCCGGGTCGGACGCATGGAAGGCATATATGCGCCGCGCGACCAACACGGTCAACTACTCCTCGGAACTGCCGCTGGCCCAGGGTGTGCATTTCGGATAAGCAGGAGGCATGCAGATTGAGAACTCGGTCGCGGTCGTCACCGGCGCCGGATCAGGCATCGGCCGGGCACTGGCCGAATCGTTCGCCGCGGAAGGGGCCCGCGTGGTGGCCGCCGACCTCAACGGTGAGGCAGCCGAGCAGACCGCCGCGGCGATCCGTTCCACCGGCGGGCAGGCGCTGGGAATCCGGGCGGACGCCGGTGTCACGGCCGACATCGAGGCGCTGACCACCACCGAGTTCGGCCCGGTCGACATCTACGTCGCCAACGCCGGGATCATCGGCGCACCGGGTCTCGGCACCGATCAGGAGTGGGACTCCATCCTGGATGTCAATCTGCGGTCTCACATCCGTGCGGCCCAACTGCTTGTCCCGCAATGGCAATCGCGCGGTACAGGGTATTTCGTGTCGGTCGCGTCGGCGGCGGGCCTGCTCTCCCAGATCGGCGCGGCCGGATACGCCGTCACCAAGCACGCGGCGGTCGGATTCGCCGAATGGCTGGCCATCACCTACGGAGACGACGGTGTCGGGGTCAGCTGCGTCTGCCCGTTGGGGGTGGACACCCCGCTGCTCGATGCGGTGCGCACGTCGGCGAATCCGGATGCCGCTGCGGGTGCGGCGTCGATCGTGCAGTCCGGCGAGGTGATCAGTGCCTCCGATGTCGCGGCCGCGACCGTCGACGCGGTCAGGGCGGACCAGTTCCTGGTACTCCCCCACCCGCAGGTGCTCGACATGTACCGTCACAAGGGCTCCGACTACGGCCGATGGATCGCGGGGATGCGCCGCTACCAGCGGTCATTGCGCGCCGGCAGATGAGCGCCCGGACGGCAGGGTTTGCGGCGGGACGTACACGCCAAGTGCAATGCGGCGCCACCAAATGTGATCTCGACGCAGCTCGGTCCAGGTGCTGAACTCGTAGCGGTACAGCATGGCGCGAACATAGCGCGGCGGTTCATCGGGGAACGGATTGTGCCGCAACAGCTTCAACGTATCCCGGTCGTTTTCCAGGAGCCTGATCAGTAGCTTTCGCAGCCAGCCCTGAGCGTACGCGGGCGAAATCGCGGCGAACCACATCAACCAGTCGAGCCGTAGGTGGTAGGGCGCGAACTGGCGCGGCCGGCGATGGACATCGCCCGGCTTGCCCTTGAATTCGTATTCCTTCCAGACCGTGTGATCACCCAGGTGCGCATCCGAGGTGCCCTCCAACACCACCTCATCGCGGGTGCGGCCGACGGTTCCGAAGGCCCCGTACGAATTGACCAGGTGATAACGGTTGTAGGACGCGTTCATCCGCTGGCGCTTGGAGAAGAGGTTGCGGGCCGGCCAGAAACTCAAGCAGGCCACCGCGATCGCGAACCCGATCACCACGACGGTGAACCACGCCGGGGCCTGGCCGAACTCGCGGTGCGGTATGGGGATCAGTGCCGCAGCGGTCGAATCCGAGAGCGCGCTGAACCCCAGCACGATGGTGATCCAGTTGAGCCACGCGAAGTTGCCCGACGCCACCAGCCACAGTTGCGTGACGATGACGACGATCGCCGCCCAACTCGCGACCGGCTGCGGGGCGAACAGCAGGAAGGGCACGACGATTTGGGCGAAGTGGTTGCCGGCCACCTCGATTCGGTGCAGAGGCTTGGGAAGATGATGGAAGAACCAACTCAGGGGCCCGGGCATGGGCTGGGTTTCGTGGTGGTAGTACAGGCAGGTCAGTTTGCGCCAGCACGGATCGCCACGCAGCTTGATCAACCCGGCGCCGAACTCCACGCGGAACACCAGCCAGCGGGCCAGCCACAGCACCAGTAGCGGCGGGCCGACGTCGTCGTTACCCAGGAACGTCACCAGGAACCCGGCTTCGAGCAGTAGCGACTCCCAGCCGAAGGAGTACCACGTCTGGCCGACGTTGACGATCGACAGGTACAGCACCCAGACCAGCAACCAGGTCAACATGGCGGCCCACAGTGGCACCAGGTCGCCGAATCCGGCCATCAGTGCAGCGGAGATCAGAGCGCCGGCGATACACACTGCGGCGAAAAAGCGGTCCGAATAGTGGAACTGGAACAGACTCGGGGCGCGTCGGAACGAGTTGGCGGCCAGGAAGCGAGGTATCGGGAGCAGCCCCCGCTCGCCGAGCAGCCCGCGGAACTGGCGGGCCGCCACGACGAACGCGACCAGATAGATCGCGGCGGTCCCCCGCTGCAACACCTGTCTGGCCAACCAATATTCGTCTGCGATGAACCATTCCATACGCGGACCTGCCGACGTTGCGGGTGTAATCCACGATGACGGTACCCCGAATCGGGGCGTTTCATGCCTATACGAACGACTACCTTCGGTGCAGCTCGAGCCGGAATTCCGACGGCATCATGGTCAGGCGCTCCTGGACTCGCAGTGAGTATTCCGGCTCGGCGACCATGTCATAGCGCCGGATCAGCACCCCGAGCATCAGAACCGCCTCGTGAAGCGCGAATTGCCGCCCGATGCAAGATCTTTCGCCCGTTCCGAACGGCTTGTACAGACCACCTGGCCTAGTGCGCATCTGTTCCGGGGCAAATCGGTCGGGATCGAAGGCGTCCGGTTCGGGGCCCCAGCGCGGGTCGCGGTGCAACGTGGAAGTCAGCGCCAGCGCCCAGTCTCCCTTGCGCATCGGGTGGATTCCGGCGAGCACGGTGTCCTGGCGTGCTGCCCGATAGTAGGCCGGCACCGTCGGCTGCAGCCGCAGCGATTCGTCGAGAACCCGGCGGACGTACCGCAGTTTGGCGATCTTCTCGAACTCGGGCCGCTGTTCGTCGCCCCACACCTGCTCGACCTCGTCGCGGGCCCGCGCCAGCACCTCGGGGTGTTGCGACAGAAAGTACAGCGCGAACGACAATGCACCTGAGGTGGTTTCGTGACCGGCGATCAGAAAGTTGATCAGCTGATAACGGATATTGGCGGCATCGAGGTCGGATTCCAACATGATCTGCAGCAGATCGTCGTGATGGCCCGGCGGTCCTGCTCGCCGGCCGGCGACGATGTCGTCGGCCAGATCGTGCAGATACTGCGCGTCGCCGCGGATCCGGCGCTCGTAACGCCGGTAGACGAACGCGGGAAGGAACGTTTCGCGCAGCACCCCGAGGCGATCGGCACCCAGCAGCGCGGACACCATGCGCGCGACGAACGGGTGCATCGTCTCGTCCTGGAAGCACCGGAACGAGTACCCGGCCGCGCACCGCCCGATCGTCTCCAAGGTCACCCTGGTCGTGTCGGCCGAGACATCGACCGTGGCGCCCAGCTCAGCCCGCCGGTCCCAACGGTCGGTCAGCTCGTCGGCGACGTCGAACATCACCCCGTGGTAGCGGCGCATCGCGGCCTGGCTGAATGCCGGCAACAGCAACGTGTGGGCCTTGTGCCAGTTCGGTTCGTCGTTGTAGGCCGTGAACAGCCCGTCACCGCCGACGATCCGCAGCGCGTCGATGTCGGGGCCGACATGCTTGCAGAACCGGGCTTCGTCGTTGAGGTCGGCGACCGCGTCGGCGCCCGAGGCGACCACGTACCGGGCTCCCAGGAACCGGAACTCGCAGACCGGCCCGAGCTCGGCCATGCCCATCGCGTTCTGCATCGACGAGTCGGGCTGCATCCCGAACACGTCGCCGAGCAACGGCACCCGCCGCGGCGGATGGGGCAGTTTCGGATACTTGGTCCCTTCGTGGGGTGGGGTCCGGGCACCCGCCGTGGTCATGCCACCAGGATTCCGTCCTTGTTGTACATGTGTCAAGTAACGCCTGCGATCCGCTTCCCCGGTGCTGAACTGCGCTGGCGTTAGGCTGCAGGTGTGGGTGCCGAATCCAGACGCCGGCTGTCCCCCGCCGACAGACGCAACGAGCTGCTGGCGCTGGGAGCCGAGGTATTCGGCCAACGCCCCTACGACGAGGTCCGCATCGACGAGATCGCCGAGCGCGCCGGGGTGTCGCGGGCCCTGATGTACCACTACTTCCCCGACAAACGGGCCTTCTTCGCCGCCGTGGTGCAGGCTGAGGGCGAGCGCTTGTTCGAGGCCACCAGCACGCCGCCCGAGCCCGGCCAGAGCCTGTTCGGCCAGTTGCGCGCCGGAGTGCTGGCCTACCTCCGTTACGACGAGGAACACCCGCACGGCGCCTGGGCGGCCTATATGGGCCTGGGCCGCACCGATCCGGTACTGCGCGGCGTCGATGACATCGACAACGACCGCCAGGCCGACCGGATCATGGGCCGCATCGCCGACGCGGTCTCCGAACCCCTGGACGCCAAGGTGGAGCGCGACCTGCGGGCCACCGTGTACGGCTGGCTGGCCTTGACCTTCGAGATGTGCCGACAGCGCCTCAAGGACCCGTCGATCGACGCCGGCTTCGTCGCCGACACCTGCGCGCACGCCCTGCTCGACGCCATCGGCCGGGTGCCCGGACTGCCCGCCGAACTGGTCGGCGCGGCCGCTGCTGACCAGCGCTGACGCCCGTTTGTCGGTGGTGCGCGGCAGTATGGCTGAGTGGCCACCACGCCGGTCGATTCGCTGGCCCGGTTCAGTGCCCTGACCCGGGAGTGGTTCAACGCTGCCTTCCCCGCCCCCACGGCTGCCCAGGCGCAGGCTTGGGACGCGATCGCTGAAGGGCACAACACCCTGGTCATCGCCCCAACCGGGTCCGGCAAGACCCTGGCCGCGTTCCTGTGGGCCATCGATGAGCTGGCACGATCGGCCGAACCGCGCTCGGGCACGACGGTGCTCTACGTGTCCCCGCTCAAAGCGCTGGCCGTCGACGTGGAGCGCAACCTGCGCACCCCGCTGACCGGGATCACCCGCGTTGCCGAGCGGCACGGGGTGCCGGCCCCTTCGATCAGCGTCGGCGTCCGGTCCGGGGATACCACGCCCAGCCAGCGGCGGGCGATGCTGAGCAAGCCGCCCGACATCCTGATCACCACGCCCGAGTCGCTGTTTTTGATGCTCACCTCGGCCGCTCGCGAGACGCTGGCATCCGTGCGGACCGTGATCGTCGACGAGGTACACGCCGTCGCCGCCACCAAACGCGGTGCGCACCTGGCCCTCTCACTCGAACGCCTCGATCAGCTGCTCGACAAACCGGCCCAGCGCATCGGGTTGTCGGCGACGGTGCGCCCTCCCGAGGAGGTGGCCCGGTTCCTGTCCGGGCAGGCACCCACCACCATCGTCGCCCCGCCTGCCGCCAAGACGTTCGACCTCTCCGTCCAAGTCCCGGTACCGGACATGGCCAACCTCGACAACAACAGCATCTGGCCCGACGTCGAGGAACGCATCGTGGACCTGATCGAGGCGCATCAGTCCTCGATCGTGTTCGCCAATTCCCGGCGGCTGGCCGAGCGGCTGACCTCGCGGCTCAACGAGATCCACGCCGAACGCGCCGGAATCGAGCTCACCCTCGACCACAACCCCCAAGTGGGTGGCGGCGCCCCGGCCCAACTCATGGCCAGCGGCCAAGCCAACGGTGCGCCGACGCTACTGGCCCGCGCCCACCACGGCTCGGTCAGCAAGGAGCAGCGGGCACAGGTCGAAGACGACCTCAAGAGCGGCCGACTGCGCGCCGTCGTCGCCACCTCCAGCTTGGAGCTGGGCATCGACATGGGTGCGGTCGACCTGGTGATCCAGGTCGAGTCGCCGCCGTCGGTGGCCAGTGGGCTGCAACGCATCGGGCGGGCCGGGCATCAAGTCGGCGAGATCTCCCAGGGTGTGCTGTTCCCCAAACATCGCACCGACCTGATCGGTTGCGCGGTCACGGTGCAGCGCATGCGCACCGGCGACATCGAGACCATGCACGTTCCGGCCAATCCGCTCGACGTGCTGGCCCAGCACACGGTGGCGGTCGCGGCGCTGGAGCCCGTCGATGCCGACGCGTGGTTCGACGCCGTCCGGCGCAGCGCCCCGTTCGCCACGTTGCCGCGCAGTGCCTTCGAAGCGACCCTCGACCTGTTGTCCGGGAAGTATCCGTCCACCGAATTCGCCGAGCTGCGGCCACGGCTGGTGTATGACCGCGACCACGGCACGCTCACCGGCCGCCCAGGTGCCCAGCGCCTGGCCGTCACGTCCGGTGGCGCCATCCCCGACCGGGGGCTGTTCACCGTTTACCTGGCCACCGATTCCGAAAAGCCCTCGCGGGTAGGCGAACTCGACGAGGAGATGGTGTATGAGTCACGCCCCGGCGACGTCATCTCCCTGGGCGCCACCAGCTGGCGGATCACTGAGATCACCCATGACCGCGTACTGGTCATCCCGGCACCGGGTCAGCCCGCCAGGCTGCCGTTCTGGCGTGGCGACAGCGTAGGCCGGCCCGCCGAGCTGGGTGCGGCGGTCGGCGCGTTCACCGGTGAACTCGCGGCGCTCGGCCGCACCGAATTCGACGAGCGCTGCCAGTCGATGGGTTTCGCCGGCTTCGCCACCGACAACCTCTATCAGCTGTTGCGCGATCAGCGGGAAGCCACCGGCGTGGTTCCCAGCGACAGCACCTTCGTGGTCGAGCGTTTCCGGGACGAGCTGGGCGACTGGCGAGTGATCCTGCACTCCCCGTACGGCTTGCGGGTCCACGGCCCGCTGGCCCTGGCGGTGGGGCGACGGCTGCGCGAGCGCTACGGCATCGACGAGAAGCCCACCGCCTCCGACGACGGCATCATCGTGCGACTCCCCGACAGCGGCGAAACACCGCCGGGTGCGGATCTTTTCGTGTTCGACGCCGACGAGGTGGAACCCGTCGTCACCGCCGAAGTGGGTGGCTCGGCGTTGTTCGCCTCCCGGTTCCGGGAATGCGCCGCCCGAGCCTTGCTACTGCCGCGCAGGCACCCGGGCAAGCGTTCCCCGTTGTGGCATCAACGGCAACGCGCCGCGCAACTGCTCGACATCGCCCGCAAGTATCCGGACTTCCCGATCGTGCTGGAAACGGTGCGCGAATGCCTGCAGGACGTATACGACGTACCCGCGCTCACCGAGCTGATGCGGCGCGTGGCGCAGCGCCGGTTGCGCGTGGTCGAGGTCGAAACCGCCACCCCCTCACCGTTCGCGGCCTCACTGCTGTTCGGCTACGTCGGCGCCTTCATGTACGAGGGCGACAGCCCGCTGGCCGAGCGGCGCGCCGCCGCACTCGCGCTGGACACCGTGCTGCTGTCCGAACTGCTCGGCCGGGTGGAGCTGCGCGAACTACTGGACCCTGCGGTCGTCGCCTCGACGTCAGCCCAGCTGCAGCACCTCACCGAGGAGCGCGCGGCACGTGACGCCGAAGCCGTGGCCGATCTACTGCGGATGCTGGGCCCGCTGACCGAGGCCGAGATCGCCGCCCGCGCCACCACCGATGCGGTCGGCGGCTGGCTCGACGGGCTGCACGCCGCCAAACGGGCGCTACCGGTGACCTACGCGGGCCAGACCTGGTGGGCGGCAGTGGAAGACATCGGCTTGCTGCGCGACGGGGTCGGGGCGCCGGTGCCCGTCGGCGTACCGGCGGCGTTCACCGAGTCCGTCGACGATCCGCTCGGGGACCTGATCGGCCGCTACGCCCGCACCCACGGGCCGTTCACCACCACCGAGGTCGCCGCCCGGTTCGGCCTGGGCCTGCGGGTGACCGCAGATGTCTTGGGGCGCATGGCCGTCGACGGCCGGCTGGTGCGCGGCGAGTTCGTTGACGACCTGCCAGGCGATCAGTGGTGCGACGCCGAGGTGCTGCGGATCCTGCGGCGTCGTTCCCTGGCGGCACTGCGGGCACAGGTCGAACCCGTCAGCACCGCGGCCTATGGCCGGTTCCTGCCGTCCTGGCAGCACGTCGGCTCGGCCCACAGCACGGGAATCGACGGGCTGGCCGCCGTGATCGAGCAGCTGGCCGGGGTCCCGCTCCCCGCATCGGCGGTCGAGTCCCTGGTCTTCGGGCAGCGAGTTCGCGACTATCAGCCGGCCATGCTCGATGAGCTCCTGGCCTCGGGCGAGGTCATGTGGTCGGGCGCCGGGCAGATCGGCGGCAGCGACGGGTGGGTCGCGTTCCATCTGGCCGACACCGCACCGCTGACGCTGCCCGCGCCCACCGAGATCGAGTTCACCGACACCCACCGGGCGATCATGGAGACGCTCGGCCACGGCGGCGCGTACTTCTTCCGCCAGCTCGCCGCCGACGGTACCGAGTCCGAGTTGAAAGCCGCTCTGTGGGAACTTATCTGGGCCGGTTGGGTCACCGGGGACACCTTCGCCCCGGTGCGGGCGATGTTGTCGGGTCCGCGGCGGTCCGGGACACCCGCGCACCGGCAGCGTCAACGCCCACCGCGGCTGAGCCGTTACAGCGTGGCACGCCCCCACAGCCGCGCGGCCGATCCGATGGTGTCCGGTCGCTGGTCGGCATTGCCTGCCGCAGAACCGGTTTCGACCGTACGCGCCCATTTCCAGGCCGAGCTGCTGCTCAACCGGCACGGGGTGCTGACCAAAGGGGCGGCCGCGGCCGAGGGTGTGCCGGGCGGGTTCGCCACGTTGTACAAGGTGTTGAGCGCATTCGAGGATGCCGGCCGCTGCCAACGGGGCTACTTCGTGGAATCGCTCGGCGGCGCACAATTCGCGGCCGCGTCGACCGTGGACCGGTTGCGCTCGTATCTCGACGGCGTCGACCCTCAGCGGCCCGAATATCACGCGGTCGTTCTCGCGGCGACCGATCCGGCCAACCCCTACGGAGCGGCCCTGGCTTGGCCCGAACGCGGCGGTGACGACACTCACCGCCCGGGCCGCAAAGCCGGAGCACTGGTCGCGCTGGTCGATGGGCAGTTGGTGTGGTTCCTGGAACGCGGCGGCCGGACCCTGCTGAGCTTCACCTCCGATGCCGAAACCCAACGCGCCGCCGCAGCCGCCCTGGCCGATCTGGTCAGTTCGGGCCGCATGCCCTCGCTACTGGTCGAGCGGATCAACGGGGTCGCCGTCCTCGACCCCGGGGTCGATGCGGAACGTGCCGCGGTGCAAGACGCGCTGACCGGCGCCGGGTTCTCCCGCACCCCGCGCGGTCTACGGCTTCGGTAAACCGGGAACAGTGCCTGGGCATGCGTTGTTCTTCACACGCATGACCGCTCCCATCACCACGCCGTTCGGCTTCGCATCGACAGCATCTGATGTGATCGCCGGAGTCGACCTGTCCGGGCGCTCTGCCGTCGTCACCGGCGCCGCCTCGGGCATCGGAATCGAAACGGCACGAGCCCTCGCAGCAGCCGGAGCGGCCGTGACGTTGGCCGTCCGTGACACCGCTGCCGGCGACCGCGCCGCCGCCGAACTGCGGGCGTCGACCGGAAACAACGAAATCCGGGTCGGCGGCCTCGACCTGACCGATCTCGGCAGCGTGAGGTCGTTCGCGCGCGCCTGGTCCGGGCCGCTGCACATCCTGGTCAACAACGCGGGGGTCATGGCCGTGCAGGACCTGACGTTGTCTTCCACCGGCCACGAACTACAGTTCGCGACCAATCATCTCGGCCACTTCGCCCTCGCCACCGGCCTGCACCGCGCCCTCTCCGCGGCCGGGGGTGCCCGCGTGGTCTCGGTCAGCTCGTCCGGGCACCTGCGTTCCCCCGTCGTATTCGACGACATCGACTATGCGTTCCGCGACTATGACCCGTTCGGGGCGTACGGCCAGTCCAAGACCGCCAACGTGCTCTTCGCCGTCGAGGCTGCCCGCCGCTGGGCCGACGACGGCATCACCGCGAACGCTCTGATGCCGGGAGGCATCCTCACAGCATTGCAGCGCCATCTTGACCCCGCCTACGGAGCGGAGGCGGCCCAACGATTCGAGGAGGCGGGCAGCCGGCTCAAGACCGTCGAGCAGGGGGCCGCTACCTCGGTGCTGCTGGCGGCTTCGCCCCTGCTGGAAGGCGTCAGCGGACGGTACTTCGACGATTGCAACGAAGCGAGAGTCGTCGAACGTCGCGATGAGTTCGGCATATCCGGTGTCGCGCCATATGCCCTGGACCCGTCCAACGCGGAACGACTGTGGGAGCACTCTCTGCGGCTGGTTGAATAGGGCATGCCCGAAGGCGACACCGTCTTCCACACCGCCACAGCGCTGCGTGACGCGCTGGCGGGAAAGACCTTGACCCGCTGCGACATCAGGGTTCCCCGCTACGCGACGGTCGATCTGACCGGCCAGGTGGTCGACGAGGTGCTCAGTCGTGGCAAGCACTTGTTCATCCGGGTGGGGCCGGCCAGCATTCACTCTCATCTCAAGATGGAGGGCAGTTGGCGTATCGGCTGGTCCAAAGTCGCGGTGCATCGCATCCGTGCCGTGCTGGAGACAGCCGACAGCCGGGCCACCGGGATCGACCTCGGCGTCCTGGAAGTTCTGGACCGACACGCCGACATGGCGACGGTCGAGCACCTCGGACCGGACCTACTCGGCCCCGACTGGGAGCCGCGCACCGCGGCAGCCAACCTGACTGCCGATCCGGATCGCCCGCTGGCGCAGGCCCTGCTGGATCAGCGGGTGATGGCCGGTGTCGGCAATGTCTATTGCAACGAACTGTGTTTCGTCTTCGGCCGGCTGCCGACGTCACCAATCAGCTCACTGACTGATCCCTTGCGTGTCGTGCAGCGAGCACGGGACATGCTGTGGCTCAATCGTTCCCGCTGGAACCGCACCACCACCGGTGACACCCGGAACGGACGGCAACTGTGGGTGTACGGCCGCGCGGGCGAGCCCTGCCGCCGGTGCGGGACGCTGATCGAGACCGACAAAGGCGGCGAGCGGGTGACGTACTGGTGCCCGACCTGTCAGACCTGAATTACTCTGCGGCACGCCAACACCCATTCACCAACCATCAAATCCGATACCCAGAATGCAGCTCAGGGCATCTCTGCCGATCTCCGGTTGGCGACGGGAGTGAGTCTGGCGATCCCGCGCAGGATCCACGGCGTGCGACTGGCAATCACCTCCACGGCGCGGTCCGATCGTCGCATCGCGGCCTGACGGTCGGGAGTCGGCATTGATGCCAGCTCCGCCTCGGCCGAACCCGCCCGCGCGCCGTGGCGATCGACCGCCAAAAGCTGCCAGGTGCCGGGCACCCCGCGCAACTCGACGTCGCCACGGTCCTCGAATCCTGTGCCCGAACCCACGACCAAATCACGCACAGTCCGGGAAACCAGGACGTCCCCGGCACGAGCCTGGCCGCAGATCCTCGCTGCGATGTGGACTGCGATACCCCCGATATCGGCGCCGAGGAGTTCGCATTCACCGGTGTGAATCCCGGCGCGGATTTCGATGCCCAGTGTCTCCGCATCAGTGCGCAGGGACTCGGCACAGCGGATGGCCTGTGTCGGTCCCTCGAACGTGACGAGGTAGCCGTCGCCCGTGCTTTTGACCACCGTGCCGCCGAACCTTTGCGCGAGGTCGGCGGCGATCTCACCAAAACGGTGCAACACCGCGCGCCACCGCTCGTCGCCGGTGGCCGCGACGTGTTCGGTCGAGGCGACGATATCGGTGAACAGCACGGTGCGCAGGGCGCGTTGGGACTGCCGCGGTGCGGCATGGCTACCAGTGAGGAACTCCTCGACAACGGTCAGGATCTTGTCAGGCTCGGTGAACCAGGGTGCGTGATCTGCGCCCTCGACTTCGAGGTAGCGCGCGCCACGAATGTGGTCAGCAAGGTAGCGGCCGTTCTGCACCGGAGCGGTGTCCTCACGTGCGTGGACGACCAGGGTCGGTGCGGTGAGTGCCGGCAGGATCGGCCGTACGTCGATCCTGAGGTTCGATTCCATTGCGGCTCGCAGCATCCCAGGACTCGCACACATGCGCTCGACCATGGCCAGCTGGCGCGTCGAACGCACCGACGGGTACATGGCTTTCGCTGTTGCGCCGCTGCCCCATTCCGAACGCGCGACGCGGCCCATCTGCTGGAAGAGGGCGATCTGCTTCGTCGAGGGTGTGTAGCTTTCACCAAGCTCAGTCAAGATGTGTGCCCTCAGCTCAGCCGGGTCGCGATCAAAGTCGTCCCATCCGGCGCTCGACAGGGAGGCGAACGAGCCGTAGACGATCAGCGCCCGCGTGCGGTCCGGTCGTGTTGCCGCAAACACGATGGCCTGTGGGCCGCCCTCGCTCATACCGAATACGACTGGCTTTGCGAAGCCGACAGCGTCCACGACCGCCTCGATCTCGGCCGCCCGCTCTTCAAGCAAGCGGACTTTCGGAATCGGGTCCGACATCCCGGTTCCAGCCTTGTCGAACATCACAACGCGACAGAATGTGGAGAGCTGGTCGAAAAAGGCCTTGAACTGGGGCATGGCCCAGAACAACTCCACGTGGAAGACCATAGGCCCGACGAAGACGAGCTCCACCGGCCCGTCGCCGAACACCTGAAACGCCAGGCTCAGGTCGCCGCACTTCGCGTACGAAGTCTCTGCCACGGCACGAGCGTACTGCGGCCCGGCAACCCTCAAGTCCGCTTCCACCCATCCGAAAAAAGCGACGTCTAGCCCGTTTTCCAGGTCAGCACCTGAGTGACCTCCTGCGTCACGCGCAGGCCTCCAGCACGGCCCTCCGACGCTCATCGGCGCTGAGCCGATCGAGCTGACGAGCCGCAGGTCCGCCGATGAGCGCACACAGATGCCCCGGACTGTCCGGCGGGCTGGTTTCGGACACGCCGCTGCCCGGGTCGTCGAGGACGATGAGCTCGCCTCCCTTGCGCTCTCTCCAGAACGGGTGGTTGTACACCGCAATGGCTTTGTAGACCGTCCCATGTAGGTGTCGTCCGCGAGCCGGGCCCGTTCGGGCGACAGCGGTGGTAGGTAGGCGATGGACCGCGCCATTGGCGCCGGCACAGTGACGATGACCGTAGTGCACGGTGCCGGGCGGGATGCCCGCCTCCGCCGCGACTGCGCGCAGGGTCGACCTCGGCACGCCGACGTCACTGAGCACGCGGATCGCTGCCGCCACGATCTGCTCGTGACGCTCGGCTGCCTTTGACGCAGGCCATCGGAACCGCTCCCCTCAACTGAGCGCCAGCTTAGGGTGAGAACATGACCAACACCGTCGTCCGCGTTACCTCACCGGACGACCTCGACGCGATCAGCGCCATCTACGCCCACCACGTCGAGACCGGGGTGGCCACGTTCGAGCTGATCCCACCGCATCGCGAGGAATGGGAGCATCGCCTATCGACCGCCCGCGAACGCGAATTGCCGTTCCTGACCGCCACACTCGACGGTCAGATTGTTGGCTACGCCTACTGTTCGCCGTGGAAATTGCGTCCGGCCTACCGGCACACCGTGGAGAACTCCATCTACCTCGCACCCCAGGCTGCCGGCCGTGGCATCGGAACCCTGCTGCTGCAAGGACTTCTGGACGGCTGCGCTGCAGCAGGCATCCGCGAGGTCATCGCCGTGGTGGTGGACACCGACGAGGCGGCGGCGTCGCTGGCGCTGCATCGTAAGCACGGCTTCGTCGAGGCCGGGCGACTGCGCGCGGTGGGCTACAAGCACGGACGATGGCTGGACACCGTGCTGCTGCAGTGCAGCCTTCCGGTCAGCAGTTGACGAGCTCCGGCTCGCAGATCGGCTGCGAAACCGGCTCGGGTGCAGGCTCCTTGACAGGCGGCTGGGGATCCTTGGGCTTGCCGCCCCATGGGAACGCCAGCCGGACGATCTTGCGCACCACCGAGGCGAACTGCTTGTGGATCGGGCCGGTGTTGTAGGGCAGGCTGTAACGCTGGCAGATCTCCTTGACCTCACCGGAGATCTCGGCGTAACGGTGCGCCGGGATGTCCGGGAACAGGTGGTGCTCGATCTGGAACGACAGGTTGCCGCTGAAGATGTGGAACCACTTGCCGCCGGACAGGTTCGCCGAACCGAGCAGCTGACGGTAGTACCACTGGCCACGCGTCTCGTTCTGGGTTTCCTCGATGGTGAACTCGTGGGTGCCCTCGGGGAAGTGCCCGCAGAAGATGATGGTGTAGGACCACACGTTACGCATCAGGTTCGCAGTCATGTTGCCCGCGAACACGAATGGCGCGAACGGCCCGGCCAGCAGCGGGAAGGCCACGTAGTCCTTGACGGTCTGCTTGCGCACCTTGGCCCACATCTCGCGCAGCATGTCCTTCTTGTCTCGCAGCCGGATCTCGCCCGAGCGGATGCGCTCGGTCTCCAGCTCGTGCAGCGCGACGCCGTACTGGAAGAACACCATCAACAGGAAGGCGTACAAGGGATTACCCAGGTAGTACGGGCTCCACTTCTGGTCCTCGCTCATCCGCAGGATGCCGTAGCCGATGTCGCGGTCCATGTCGACGATGTTGGTGTAGGTGTGGTGCATGTAGTTGTGCGAGTGCCGCCACTGATTGGACGGGCAGGCCGAATCCCACTCGAAGTTCTGGCCGCGTAACGCCGGATCGCCCATCCAGTCGTACTGACCGTGCATGACGTTGTGGCCGATCTCCATGTTGTCGAGGATCTTCGACAGGCCGAGCATCACGGTGCCGACCGGCCAGGCCGGCGGCAGGAACAGTAGGGCACGGCCGCCGACCTCAAGCTTGCGCTGCATCTTGATGATTCCGCGGATGTAGTCGGCGTCGCGCTCACCGAGATCGGCCACCGCCTTCTCGCGGATGGCGTCGAGCTCGCGGCCGAACTCTTCGAACTGCTCGGGGGTCAGGGTGTAGGTCTTGTCGGACATGGCACGTCCTTTCGTCAGAGAACTCAGAGGTCTATGGCGACGTCACCGACGGGAGCGGTGACGCAGATCTGGATTTCTTCACAGTCGGCGGTGGAAACCGCGCCGGTGATCAGGTTGCGTACTGCACCACGGCTCTTGAACCGGGTGCAGCTGTGGCAGATACCCATGCGGCATCCGCTCTCGGGATTGAGGCCGGCCGCCTCAGCCTGTGCCAGGAGGGTCTGACCGTCGTCGGTCACCTCGATGCCGCTGCCGGTGAAGGCGACCGTGCCGCTGGTGGCTTCAGCCGGAAGGCTGAACACGGGTGGGACGAAACTCTCCGAGCGCGCATCGGGGCACTGCTCGCGAACGGCGTCGACGAGGGCCGGCGGACCGCAGACGAACACCGCGTCGGGCGTGCCACCGGGAAAGGCGGCCGCAAGATGCGCCGGGCCGAAGTAGCCGTCCAGGTCACCGGCGCCATCCCGCGTGTAACCGTGGAGGACCCGGATCCCGGGCATGGCCGCGAGCTCGCTGCGGTAGCAGGCCTCCTCGGCTGCGCGCGCGTAGTGCAGGAAGGCGATCTCGCCGGTGAACGCCTGTGCACGCAGGGTGCGCAGCATGGACAGCACCGGGGTGATGCCACTGCCGCCGGAAACGAGCAGGATGCGCTGCGGCAGCACCTCGGGCAAGACGAAATCTCCGCCGACGGAGTCGAGGCCGAGCACCATTCCCGGGTACGCGTGGTCGCACAGGTAGGTCGATACGAGGCCACCGTCGTGACGGCCGATGGTCAGCTCGATCGAAGCGGAGCCCTCGGCACTGGCCGGTGAATAACACCGGGTGCGACGTCGGCCGTTGATCTCGACGGAGAGGTTGATGTGCTGCCCTGCCCGAAAGCCGGTGAAGGCCGCGTTGGGCTCCAGGGTCAGCGTGACGCTGCGCGGCGTCTGCCGCCGCACTGCGGTCACCTTGGCGCGGGCGTCGCCGCGGGTCCAGGTCGGTTCGACCAGCTCGGTATAGCGGTCAACTCCATGGGGACCGGTAAGCAGGTTCGCGAGCGCACTCATTCGGGGACCGGCCAGCAGCCTGCGGCCGACACCTTCGGTCAATGTTTGAGTGAACATGTGTACACAGTGCGCGTGCACACGCGGCTGTGTCAACGATAAAATTGCTGCAAGTGGTATGGTTCACATCAGTGAACAGACGTACGCCCAATTCACGAACATCGACGTCACGAACGCGAAAGCCCGAGTCAGCCTCGCGTTCGCGGGACACGCTGTCCAGGGAAGAACGCAAAGAGGCCACCCGCCGCGCCATCATCACCGCCGCCCTCACTCTCCTGGAGGACCGCAGCTTCAGTGCGCTGTCGCTGCGGGAGGTCACCCGCGAGGCGGGCATCGTGCCCGCCGCGTTCTATCGGCACTTCGATTCGATGGATGCACTCGGCCTGGTCCTCATCGATGAGTCGTTCCGGTCGCTGCGCGACATGCTGCGCGGCGCCCGGGCCGGCAGGCTCGACCCGCACCACGTCATCGAATCCTCGGCCGAGATCCTGATCGGCAGTGTCAACGACCGGCGCGAGCATTGGCGGTTCATCGCCCGCGAACGCTCCAGCGGGGTATCGGTGTTGCGCTACGCAATCCGCACCGAAATCCGGCTGATCACCTCGGAACTCGCGATCGACCTCGCCCGCTTCCCCGCCCTGAAGGACTGGAGCAGTGAGGATCTCAACATCCTGGCCAATCTCTTCGTCAACGCGATGATCTCGATAGCGGAGTCTCTCGAGGACGCCGCGGATGTCCAGTCGGTCGAGGCCATCCACCGCACCGCCGTCAAGCAACTGCGGATGATCGCGGTTGGCGTCAACGGGTGGCACAGCACCGGCTAGGGTCCCGCTATGAACTCGGAACAGCCCCTTGACCTTTCCTACCCGCGACCCGATATCGCCGTCATCACGCTCAACCGGCCGGACAAACTCAACGCGTTGTCGTTCGAATTGGTCGAGGCACTGCATGCCACTCTCGATGAGATCGCGGCGAACAACGAATGCCGGGTCGTCGTCCTCACCGGTGCTGGTCGCGGATTCTGCTCGGGCCTGGATCTGAGCAACCCCAATCCGCCCGAGGCCGGCGGCGGCACCGAGTTTCCCCGCTCCGGCATGCGCTGGCAGGAGCGCATCGCCAACCTGACCGTCAAGCTGCACCGGCTGCGCCAGCCCGTCATCGCCGCGGTCAACGGCGCCGCCTACGGCGGTGGTTTCGCGCTCGCCGCGGCCAGCGATATCCGCATCGCCGGCCCGGCGGCCAAGTTCTGCACCCAGTTCATCAAGCTGGGCATCGGCGGCTGCGACATCGGAGTGAGCTACACCTTGCCCCGGATCATCGGCGCGGGCCCGGCGTTCGATCTGATCCTGACCGCGCGAGCGGTCGACGCCGCCGAGGCGCTGCGGCTCGGTTTGGTCACCCGCGTCGTCGACGACACTGCCAACCTCCTCGACGCCGCCTTGGAAATCGCCGAAACCCTATGCGGCTATGGCAAATTCGGCCTGGAATCGACCAAGCAGGTGCTGTGGGCCAATCTCGATGCCGGCTGCCTGGAAACGGCGCTGCACGTGGAGAATCGCAGCCAGATCCTGTCGGTCGGTACCGGCAGCCTGAGCGGGTCCGATCGGTTCACGAAGCACAGCTGAGCATCACAGCATCTTCCCGTTGATCGGCACGAGGGCCAGGAAGCCGATCACGAGCAGCCAAGCCAGCATGACGGTGACGAAGATGTAACCCGCGATCCGAAAACGCCGAGGCGAGGTGAACGGCAACGTGAGAACGACCATGGCCGCCATGATGCCGAGTCCACCCAGAAGCGATTTGGCCGCAATGAACGACCCCACCAGCCCGGCTAGCAGAGCGAACGGGATGACCCACCGGTAGTACTCACGCGGTATGCCGAACGGCAACATCGCTCCGTCGGCGGGTAGCAGCAGATCGGGCCGGTAGTGCGCCAGCCAGCGCCCGATCTGCCCGGTGGGCCAATCCTTCTCGAACTCATGCGGGTAGATCGCGTCGGCACCCTGCGCGCAGATGGCCCACGCATTGAAGACGACTCGAAAGGACCCGCTCATATTGACCATGGCGATGCCGGTGATATCGCGCCACTCGAGCTGCACCGTCTTCCCGCGACGTTCGAACCTGAGCCCGGCCGGCGACATCGTCAGCGTCTGACGCCGGCCGCGCCACACGCGTGTGCTGTCCGCGCCCTGCAGCATGACCGGCACGGTGAAGTCGTCGTACACCGGAACAGTCATCGCGGAGTGCCGCCGCCGTCGACGATGACCACCTGCCCGGTCATGTAACTGCCGGCATCGGAACACATCAGCAGGGCCGCGCCCACCATTTCGTCCGGGGTGGCCAGACGCTTCATCAAAGTGCCGCCCTTCATGAGGTCGATGGCCTCCTGCGGGTTGTTGCGCATCATGTCGGTGTCGACCGGTCCCGGCGCCAAGGCGTTCACCCTGATGCCCAGCGGGGCGAACTCGGCAGCCATCGAGCGCGTCACCGACATCAGCGCGGCCTTGCCCGAGGCGTAGATCGACAAGGCCGGCGCGAAGTTGAACGCCCCGACCGACACCATGTTCAGCACTGCGGCCTTCGGACTGGCCTTCAGATGCGGCAAGGCATGCTGCACCAAAAACACCGGCCCGCGCAGATTCACCTCGTAAGACTTTGCCCACGCTTCCGGCGTCATCTGGCCCAACGGCTGCGCCAACGCGTTGGCAGCATTGTTGACCACCACGTCGATCCCCCCGAACTCGGCGACCGTGCGCTCCACCAATGCGCCGAGGTCATCGATGTTGCCACTGTGGGTGGGAACTCCAATGGCCTGCCCCCCGAGCTCGCGCAGGTGCTCGGCCGCCCGCTCGCAGGCCTCGGGCTTACGGCTGGCCACCACCACCCGCGCACCGGCCAACGTAAAGCCTTCGGCGAGAGCCAACCCGATGCCACGAGTGCCGCCGGTGACGATCACGGTACGGTCGGTCATGTCGAACAGATGGTCAAAAGTCTCACGGTTCACCCCGTCAGTAGACCATCACCGCGATCCGGCGGCGCAAGGCTTCAGCCCAATCCGCGGGAGCTGACGAACTCGCGGTCCTCACCGGTGATCGGGTCGGTGAACTCGAGGCGCTGAGCCAGCAGTTGTAATGGCTTGCCGAAATCATCGGGTGCGACGTCGACCACCTTGGGATACAAGGAATCACCGATGATCGGTAACCCGATCGAGGCCATGTGCACCCGCAGCTGATGCGTCCGGCCGGTGCGGGGAGACAGCCGATAGCACCCCTCCCCCAGATCCTCGATGTAGGTCTCGGCGTTGGGCTCCCCGGCCTCTTCAAACGCCTGTAACTGCCCCCGCTGCTTGATGATCCGGCTGCGCAGGATGGCGGGCAGACGCACTGTCGCCGCGCCGTCGGAGCGAGCGAGGTATGTCTTGCGGGTCCCGCCCTCGGCGAACAACCGCTGATACCGGCCCCGGATCTCACGGCGCACGGTGAACAGCAACACGCCCGCCGTCAGCCGGTCCAGCCGGTGCGCGGGGCTCAGCTCCGGTAGGTCCAGTTCCCGTCGCAGCCGTACCAGCGCAGTCTGCGCGACGTGGCCACCTCGGGGCATGGTGGCCAGAAAGTGCGGCTTGTCGACCACCAGGATGTCGTCGTCGCGGTGCAGGACCGGGATGTCGAACGGCACCTCCACCTCGTCGACCAGGTCGCGGTAGAAGTAGACGTGCGCGCCGGCGGGTAACGTCGTGGTCGCGTCGACAGGCTTACCGTCGGGTAGAACCACTTCTCCGGCAAGCACTTTCGCGCCCAGACCGAACCGTTTCTGCAACTCGTCGTGCACATTTCCGCCCCACAACCGCAGTCGCGCCGGCCCCAGTCCGTCACGTACCGGCAGCGGCGGAGGCTTGCTCAATTGAGCGGCACGGGCTCGAGGATCTCGGCACGGGCCTCCGGCGCGGCTTGACGCAGCGCGTCGGCGGACTCGTCGTCGGGTTGCGTCTGCGACAGCACCTCGGCCTCCACCCGGGCGACGTAGGTGGCGACCTCCCGGTCGACGTCCGCAGCGGTCCAACCCAGCACTGGCGCAACCACTTCGGCCACCTCACGCGCACAATCGACGCCGCGGTGCGGATATTCGATCGCGATCCGCATGCGGCGGGCCAGGATGTCCTCGAGATGAAGGGCGCCCTCGGCCGCGGCGGCATAGTAGGCCTCGACCTTGAGGTAGACCGGCGCTGCGGTGATGGGTGCCAGCAGTTCCGGCTCGTCCTCCGCCATCTTGAGCACCTCACCGATCAGCGAGCCGTATCGGTCCAGCAGATGCCGGACCCGGTACGGGTGCAGCCCGTAATGCTTTCCGACGAACTCGGTTTGATTGATCAGGGCGAAATACCCGTCGGCCCCCATCAGCGGGACCTTTGCGGTGATCGACGGGGCCACCCGGGCCGGGATGAACTCGGCGGCAGCGTCGATGGCGTCGGCCGCCATCACGCGGTAGGTGGTGTACTTGCCG
The DNA here is from genome assembly GCF_019739075.1 of Mycobacterium farcinogenes. Lineage (NCBI taxonomy): Bacteria > Bacillati > Actinomycetota > Actinomycetes > Mycobacteriales > Mycobacteriaceae > Mycobacterium > Mycobacterium farcinogenes. Next base: position 4,982,348 of record NZ_CP081673.1, read on the forward strand.
CCGGCAATGGCCACCAGTCCCGGAGAGGGCACCGCGACGGCGTGCTCACGCGAGAGCTTGGAGGTTTCCTCACTCTCCCCGGCCAGCAGCGGGCGCAGCCCGGCGTACACACCGTCGATGTCGTCGTGGGTCAGCGGGGTGGCCAGCACGGTGTTGACGTGGCCCAGGATGTAGTCGATGTCGGCCTTCGTCGCAGCGGGATGCGCGAGATCGAGGTTCCAGTCCGTGTCGGTGGTGCCGATGATCCAGTGTGTACCCCACGGAATCACGAACAGCACCGACTTCTCGGTGCGCAAGATGATCGCCACCTCACTGACGATCCGATCGCGTGGCACCACGATGTGCACGCCCTTGGACGCGCGCACCCGGAACCGGCCGCGCTCCTTGGACAGCGCCTGGATCTCGTCGGTCCAGACCCCGGTGGCATTCACCACGACATGGCCCCGCACTTCTGTGGTGGCACCGTCTTCGGAATCGCGCAGCGTCACGCCTACTACGCGATCACCCTCGCGCAGCAGCGCCACCACCTGACTCGACGAACGCACCACGGCGCCGTAATGGGCCGCGGTACGGGCCACGGTCATGGTGTGCCGGGCGTCGTCGACGACGGTGTCGTAGTAACGGATCCCACCGATCAGCGAGCTGCGCTTGAGCCCCGGAGCCAACCGCAGCGCCCCGGATTTGGTCAGATGCTTTTGTGCGGGAACGGATTTCGCTCCGCCGAGCTGGTCGTAGAGGAAGATGCCCGCGGCGATATAGGGCCGTTCCCACCAACGGTTGGTCAACGGGAACAGGAACGGCAACGGCTTGACCAGATGCGGTGCGAGCGTGGTCAAGCTCAGCTCACGCTCGTAGAGAGCCTCACGAACCAGCCCGAACTCCAGCTGCTCGAGGTAGCGCAACCCGCCGTGGAACATCTTGGAGCTGCGACTCGAAGTGCCCGACGCGAAATCCCGGGCCTCCACCAGAGCGACCTTGAGGCCCCGCGTCGCCGCATCGAGAGCCGCGCCGGCGCCGACGACACCGCCGCCGATCACCACCACGTCGAATTGTTCGCTGCCGAGTCGTTGCCAGGCTTGCGCCCTTTGCTGCGGACCGAGGAAGGTTTGCCCGTCGCCCGGTGCTGAGATCGGGTCAGTCACGATCCCAGGCTACGTGGACGACGTGGGATCTGCCCGATTCTCTAGTCCAGGTCGTCGTGTTTCATCAATTGCCGGGCCGCCTCGGTGATCGAACCCGACAGCGACGGGTACACCGAGAAGGTCTGGGCCAGCTCGTCCACCGGGATACCGTTCTGCACGGCCAGCGCGATCGGCAGGATCAGCTCGGAAGCGATCGGTGCCACCACCACTCCGCCGATCACCACACCGGTGGCCGGACGGCAGAAGATCTTGACGAAACCACGGCGCAAGCTCGACATCTTGGCCCGGGCGTTCGTGTTGAGCGGCAGCGTCAGGGTGCGGGCCGGAACGGAGCCGTCGTCGATAGCGGCCTGGGGAACTCCGACGGCGGCGATCTCCGGGCGGGTGAACACCGCCGCGGCGACGGTTCGCAGCCGGATCGGGGCCACCGCCTCACCGAGGGCGTGATACATCGCGATGCGTCCCTGCATGGCCGCCACCGAGGCCAGCGGCAGTAGGCCGGTGCAATCACCCGCCGCGTAGATGCCCGGCACCGAGGTGCGCGACACCCGGTCGACCTTGAGGTAGTTGCCGGGCCCGAGCTCGATCCCGACGCGGTCCAGACCCAGACCACTCGTGTTCGGAACCGAACCGACCGTCATCAGGGCATGGCTACCGTCGACGGTGCGTCCGTCGGCCATGGTGACGCACACACCGTTGTCGGTCCGAGTCACCGACTGGGCGCGCGCGTTCTTGACCAGCGTCACGCCGCGTTCGGAGAACACCTCCTCCAAAACGGCGGCGGCGTCGGAATCCTCGTGCGGGAGGATCTGGTCGCGGCTGGCCACGACCGTCACGGTTACCCCGAGTTCGGTGTAGGCGTTGACGAACTCGGCGCCGGTGACGCCCGAACCGACCACGACGAGATGCTCGGGCAGCGCTTCGAGGTCGTAGAGCTGGCGCCAGTTCAGGATCCGCTCCCCGTCGGGAACGGCCCCGGGCAGCACCCTCGGGCTGGCCCCGGTGGCGATGAGCACCACATCGGCGGGCAGCTGGCTGACCTCGCCGTCCGGTCCGGTGACCTTGACCCGGTGCTGGGCCATGCCCGGAACGTCGTCGATGAGTTCGCCCCGGCCCGCGATCAGCTCGATGCCCTCGCTGCGCAAGCGCTCGGCGATGTCGTCGGACTGTGCCGTCGCGAGGTGTTTGACCCGCTGGTTGATCTGCGGCAACGAGATCTTGGCCTGCTCGAAATCCAACGAATATCCCAGGTTGGGGGCGCGCCGTAGTTCGGTACGCACCCCGGTGGAGGCGATGAACGTCTTGGACGGCACGCAGTCCCACAACACGCAGGCACCGCCGATGCCGTCGGAGTCGACGACGGTCACATGAGCGACCTCAGGGCCGCGGGCAGCGGCGACGAGTGCCGCCTCATAGCCGGCGGGACCGCCGCCGATGATCACGATGCGGGTAGCCACGGGACTAACCTAACCAACTTCGCCGATTAAGCTGTCTTACCGTGCCGCTCTATGCCGCGTATGGATCGAACATGCACCCGGAGCAAATGCAGCAGCGGGCTCCGCACTCGCCGATGGCGGGTACCGGGTGGCTGCATGGCTGGCGGTTGACCTTTGGCGGGGAGGACATCGGCTGGGAAGGCGCGCTCGCCACCGTCGTCGAGGACCCGCTGTCCAAGGTATTCGTCGTGCTCTACGACATGACACCGGCCGACGAGCATTCGCTCGACCGGTGGGAGGGCTCCGAACTCGGGTTCCACAAGAAGATCCGCTGCCGGGTGGACCGGTTGTCGTCGGACACCACCACCGACCCCGTGCTGGCCTGGCTCTATGTGGTCGACGCCTGGGAGGGCGGCTTGCCCTCGGCGCGCTATCTCGGGGTGATGGCCGACGCCGCGGAGATCGCCGGGGCGCCGGAGGAGTACGTGCACGATCTGCGCACCCGTCCCGCCCGCAACATCGGCCCCTAACCTTTCACCGCGAGCGTGCGTGTTTGCCGCCCGACGCGCCGCATTTCGCCGGCATTCTGTGCACCCTCACGCCGCACGAGCGTGACCCAACTGCCGGTTTATCCGCGCCACCATCTCGCCGTCGCGGTGCCGCACATCGTCGAACACGATCGAGATCACGGTCCACCCGACGTCCCTCAACGCTGCGGTACGCCTGCGATCGTTGTTCAACGCATCGGGATTGCCATGCCAGTCCAAGCTGTCGTACTCGACCGCAACCTTGTCCTGCGGCCAGGCGAAGTCCAACCGGCGCACGTCGCCATTGCCGTCGATGACCTCGTACTGCAATTCGGGCACCGGCAAACCACCGTCGAGCATCACCAGCCGGGCTTCACTTTCCATCGGTGACTCGGCGCGCCCATCGGCCAGGGCGATCAGGTTCCGAACGTTGACGATGCCGCGCCGCCCGGCCTGTTCAAGAGCTGCGCGCCAGAGATCGGCGCGAGTGCAGGTGCCGCTTCGCAACGCGGCATCCAGGGCGGCCAGCGCGCGCGGGCGGCGCAACGAGCGGGCCACCTCAACGGCCGTCCATGCCGGCGCGGTGACGTACCTGCCGTCGACCGACGTCAATGGCGCACCGTCCCTTCGATGCACCACCAAACCGTCAGCCGAGCGAAGCTGGCATCCCGGCGGATTCAGGATGTGCAGGTCGGCTGAACCTTCGGTGTCGAACCCGTGCACGGCTGCGGCGCTGGCCAGGCAGAGCGGCACCTTCCGGCCACATGCGAGATCCAGCCCGTGCAACAGGAGCCGCTCCGTAGGTTCGCCGCGGCAATAGATTCCGTACCAGATCCTTTCCAGCGCACCAGAGTTCACTGCGGATTGAAATGCGTGGCGCGTCAGGTGGGCCAAAACCTGGCCACTGGTGGCCACACCGCCCTGTTCGTCGAACAATTGCATCAGTTGAGGGTTCATGCCGACGATCGTTGTTGGTGCGCAACGACTTCGGTAGACACAATGTGCGGATCTGTGGATGAATCGCGCGCTGTGCACAACCGACGGCGACGAGGGTGCGCGGAGCGCTGGTGATGCGCGGCGTGTTGGGCGACAAACACGCGCGCTCGCGGTGCGAGGGGTTAGGCCAGCAGGTCCGCACGCTCGGCAGCCAACCGGTTCAATTCTCCCGCATGAGCGCGGGTCCGCCGGTCGAGATCGCCAAGGATCCGTTTGATACCCGCGATGGCCTGGTCGACCTTCTCCTGGGCCTCGATGATGCGGTCGCGCACTGCGAAATCAGTGAAGAAGTTGTCGAACCATACATCGAAAACCCTTGTGAAAGAGCTGAGTTCGATGAGCTGCACACCTTCCATGTGAACGTCGGCGAGCTCGGTGCTGAATCTCTTGAGATCGGTGTCAGCCGAACGCAACGACGCCGCAACGCCGTCGAGCTTGTCCTCTTTGACCATGCTGGCGATGAGGCCGCCGTCGAACCAGGTGTCGTAGGCCGACCAGGACCGGGCACTGTCGAGTTGCGCGGCCGCGCTGCGCAAATTCTGCAATGCTCGTTGCCCGGCGGCACTCGCCTGTTCCATCTCCGCGAGTTCAGCCGTCAATCGACCACGCGTTGAAGCGATTTCGATGAGTCGGGCCGTACCCGGACCATCATTTTCCCGCAGCCACTGCTCCTTTGCGTTCAAGGCTCGCTCCAAATCGAGTCTGACATCGCCCAGCGCGGCAATCCGATTGGTCAGATGATCGACGTACCGTTGGTCGGCGTCCGCGCGGGCCCGCTGGGTGAGGTAGTCATACTCGGCGCACTCACGCTCGGCGGTTTCGCGGACCAGATCGTCGGCGTGTGATCCCTTCAAATGAGCCCAGATCCTGGTCAGTGAGAGGGATTCCAGTTTGTCGACATCGCGAGACTCCGCCCCGAGTCGACCCTCGGCTGCTGCAGCCCGGGCAGCGGACTCTTCGGCGTGCAGCCGGGCGGCACCGAGCTGACGTTCGAGTGTTTGGGCCTCCCGCATCGCGCTGGTCGCCGATGCCAGTTGGTCGTCGGGCGGAGCTGTCATGCTCCCAGCCTATGTGCGCTCGTACGCCACGAGTGACGCCAAAATGTTGGCGAAATGCGGCGTGTCGACCAGCAAACACGCTCGCTCGCGGTGCAGAAAGAACCACTAGCCAGAGGCGGCGACGATGTTGACCATCGTGCGCACACCGACACCGAGCGCCCGCTCGTCGATGTCGAACGTCGGCTGATGCAGGTCCAGCTGCGGGCCCTGACCGCTCCACACCCCGAGCCGGCCCATGGCACCCGGTACGTCCTCGAGATACCAGGAGAAGTCCTCGCCGCCGCCGGACTGATGGGTGTCGGCGAGCACATCGGGGCCGATCGCCTCGATGGCGTGGGTGAGGATGCGGGTGGACACCTCTTCGTTGACCACCGGCGGCACCCCGCGCCGGTAGTTGAGGCTGTGTTCGATGTTGAGCGGAGCCAGCAACGCCGTAACCGTTTCTTCCACAATCGATTCCAGCGTGAGCCAGGTGTCGCGGCTCGCGGTGCGGATGGTCCCGGCCAAGGTGCCGATCTGCGGGATGGCGTTGGCGGCCACACCGGCGTTGACCGCACCCCACACCATCACGGTGTCGTGGCGCGGGTCGATGCGACGAGACAGCACGCCGGGTAGCCCGGTGATCAGCGTGCCGAGACCGTAGACGAGGTCGCCGGTCAGATGCGGCCGGGATGTGTGCCCGCCCGGCGAGTGCAGGGTGATCTCGATGGAATCTGCGGCCGAGGTGATCGGTCCGGGCTTCGTGGCCACCCGACCGACGGCCAGGCGCGGATCGCAGTGCAGAGCGAAGATCCGGCTCACCCCGTTCAGCACGCCCGCGTTGATGGCGTCGATCGCGCCGCCCGGCATCAGCTCCTCGGCCGCCTGGAACAGCAGCCTCACCCCGACCGGCAACTCCGGCACCGACGACAAGGCCATGGCCGTGCCCAACAACACCGCGGTGTGCGCGTCGTGCCCGCAGGCGTGCGCGACGTTGGGCACCGTCGAGGCGTAGGGTGCGCCGGTCCGGTCAGCCATCGGCAAGGCGTCCATGTCTGCGCGCAGCGCGATCCGCGGTCCGTCTTCGGGCCCGAAGTCACACGTCAGCCCGGTACCACCGGGCAACACCTTGGGGTTCAACCCGGCATCGGCAAGGTGGCGGGCGACGAACTCGGTGGTGGCGAACTCTTGACGCCCCAGCTCCGGATGGGCGTGCAGATGGCGTCGCCAGGACACCATCTCGTCGTAGTTCGCCGACAACCAGCGCGCAGCAGCGTGCTGCAACACACTCACGAAGCCCGCCTCCTCTCCTCCTGCGCCTGCAGTACTCGATTCCGCTGCGCCGGTGTCTCGGCGAGCTGAACAACGGTGCGGGCCAACATGATCGCGCCCTCGATCACGGCCTTGTCGGCACTCGGCCCGGCCGCCGCCGCGGTGAACGCCGGCTGGTGGATCGCGGCCCCGCCCGAGTCGATCCCGATCACCGGATGGATGCCGGGCATCACCTGGCTGATATTTCCCATGTCTGTGCTGCCCAACGGCACGCTGGCCTCCACGTTCTCCGGCAACGGGTTACGGCCCAGCCGCAGCATCTCGGCCCGGACGGTCTCCGACAGCCACGGATCGGGCGCCAGTTCGGCGTAGGCCGGTCCGATCTCGGTGACCTGATGCTCGCAGCCGGTCGCCAGCGCTCCGGCCGAAAAGCATCCCGCCATCCGGTCCTCCAGCTCACGAAGCGCGGACATGTCGGTGGCCCGCATGGTGTAGCGCATCTCGGCCCGGCCGGGGATGACGTTGGTGGCCTGCCCGCCGTGGGTGACGATGCCGTGCACCATCTGCCCCGGCATCAGTTGCTGACGCAGCAGGCCGATCGCCACCTGCGCGACCGTGACCGCGTCGCCCGCGTTGACGCCAAGGTAAGGGGCGACCGCGGCGTGCGACTCCCTACCGGTGTAGTCGACTGTCACCTCGGAAAGTGCCAGTGACCGGGCTGCGGCGATATCGACCGGCCCGGGATGCAGCATGACCGTTGCGGCGATGTCGTCGAACACTCCGGCGTTGAGCAGCAAAACCTTTCCGCCGCCGAGCTCCTCGGCCGGCGTTCCGACGAGCACCACGGTCAGGCCGAGCTCGTCGGCCACGTCGGCCAGGGCCAGTGCCGTGCCGACGGCCGACGCCGCGATGATGTTGTGCCCACAGGCATGCCCGATCTCGGGCAGGGCGTCGTATTCGGCGCAGACTCCGATGACCAGTGGGCCGCTCCCGTAGGACGCGCGAAATGCGGTGTCCAGCCCACCGGCGCGCTCGGTGATCTCGAATCCGTACTCTGCGGCCAACTCTTGCGTCTTGGCGCAGCTGCGATGCTCGGCGAAGGCCAATTCCGGCTCGGCGTGGATCGAATGTGAGAGCTCGACGAGGTCGCCACGACGCCGGTTGATGGCTTCCTCGACGCTGCGAGAGGCGGTGGCAGACGGCATCCTCGCAGTATCTCACTGCGTGTTCAGGGCCGTTAAGCTCGCCTATCGTGACCGATCTCCAGGCAGCCGTGCCAGATCCGCTCCTCACGTGCGCCGCCACCATCGCGGAGCGCACCGGCGTGGAACGTCACGACGTGGCGGTCGTGCTCGGCTCGGGTTGGGCACCGGCGGTGGCCGCGCTCGGCGATCCGGTCGCCACCGTGCCGATGGCCGAACTGCCGGGCTTCACCCCACCGAGCGCGCAGGGGCACGGTGGCCAGGTGCATTCGGTTCGGGTCGGCGATCACCGGGTGCTGGTGCTGGCCGGGCGCATCCATGCCTATGAAGGCCATGACCTGCAGCATGTGGTGCATCCGGTGCGGACCGCAGCGGCCACCGGCGTTTCAACGGTCGTGCTCACCAACGCTGCCGGCGGCCTGCGAGCCGAATATCACGTCGGGCAGCCGGTGTTGATCAGCGACCACCTCAACCTCACCGCAAGGTCTCCCCTGGTCGGGGCGCAATTCGTCGACCTCGTCGACGCGTACTCACCCCGGCTGCGGGCACTGGCCCGAGAGATCGAACCGAGCCTGACCGAGGGCGTCTACGCCGGTTTGCCGGGCCCGCATTACGAGACGCCGGCTGAGATCCGAATGCTGCGGACCCTCGGGGCCGATCTTGTCGGCATGTCGACAGTCCACGAGACGATCGCCGCGCGGGCGGCGGGTATGCAGGTACTGGGTATCTCGATGGTGACCAACCTGGCCGCGGGTATGACGGGTGAGCCGCTCAGTCACATCGAGGTGCTCGAGGCCGGACGGCAGTCCGCGACCCGGATGGGCGCGTTGCTGCGTTCGGTGATCGACCGGATCTAGCCGACGAGATACCGCTGCAGAGTGGGGCCGATCCAGTCGACGACCTCGTGGCGGCCCATGGCGACCAAGGGCGGAAACTCCAGCACATAGCGGCACAGCGCCATCCCGAGCACCTGCGACGCCGCGAGGCTGGCCCGTACCTGGGTGTCGGGAGCGTTGCCCGTGGCCTCGGCGATGACGGGCGCGAGTTGCGCGGCGAAGATCGTCCGCATCCGCTCGGCGACGGCCTCGTTGGTCACGCCGGCCCGCAACAGGATCAGGAGCGCTTCGTCACGCTCCCAGCGTTCGAGGAAGTGCGCGGCCAGCACGGCACCGAGCCGGTCGCGCGAGACTTGGGTCAGATCGGGTAGCTCCAGATCGAACTCGGCGGCCGCGGCGAACAACCGCTCCTTGTTGCCATAATAGCGCATCACCATCGCCGGGTCGATGCCGGCGTCGGCCGCGATGGCCCGGATGGTGGCGCGTTCGTATCCGTCGGCGGCGAACCGCTCCCGAGCCGCGGCGAGGATCACGGACTTGGTCTCGGCTGCTGCTCGTCGCATGACGACAAGTGTAGGTCAACAACTGTTGACATCAGCTCCGCACCGGCCTAGCTTGATGTCAACAGTTGTTGACCAACGGTTGTTGACAAAGGAGTCGGAGATGCAAACGTCCACTACAGACGTCCTGATCGTCGGGGCCGGACCGGTCGGGCTGACCGCCGCCATCGTGCTCACCCAGCACGGTCACGACGTGACCGTCGTCGACCGCCAGGCCGAGGGCACCAACTCCTCGCGGGCCGCCGTCGTGCATTCGCGCACCCTGGAACTTCTGGAGCCCTACGGCGTCGTCGGCGACCTGGTCGCGCGGGGAGTCCACACTCCGACCTTCACCATCCGGGACCGTGACGACCTGTTGATCGCGGTCCCGTTCAGCAAGCTGCCGACCCCCTACCCGTACACGTTGATGATTTCGCAGGCCGACACCGAGGCGTTCCTGCTCAACCGGTTGGAGAACCTGGGCGGCAAGGTCGTCCGCCCGGTGTCGGTCAGCGAGATCCGGCAGACCGCCGAGTGCGCGATCGCCACCTTCACCGACGGCCGGCAGATCCGGGCCCGGTACCTGATCGGTGCCGACGGCATGCACAGCACGGTCCGCGACCAGGCCGGCATCGCGTTCAGCGGCGGCACGTACGCCGAATCGTTCGTGCTGGCCGACGTCCACCTGTCCGGCGGGGTGCCCGCCCACGAGGTCATCCTCTACTTCTCGCCGGCCGGGCTGGTCGTCGTCGCGCCGCTACCCGACGAGATGTACCGCATCGTCGCGACTGTCGATGAGGCGCCGCAAAATCCCGACGTCGCGTTCGTGCAAGCGTTGCTGGACGAGCGCGGTCCTCAGTCACGACCCGCAGTGATCGAGGACGTCGTGTGGGGATCTCGCTTCCGCGTGCATCACCGGATCGCCGACCAATTCCGCGACAACCGGATCCTGCTGGCCGGCGATGCCGCCCACGTGCACTCCCCCGCCGGCGGACAGGGCATGAACCTGGGCATCGAAGATGCCGTCGTCCTGGGCGAGCAGCTCTCACAAGTGCTCGCCGGCGCGAGCGACGCCGTGCTCGACGACTACGCCGCCACTCGGCGCCGCGCCGCGGGCGACGTCGTCACGATGACCAGCCGGCTCACCGAACTCGCCACCGCATCCGCCAAGCTCCGTCCCGTCCGCAATCGCGTCATGCGGCTGGCCGGCAAGCTTCCCGCCGTTCGCCGGGCCCTGGCCTGGCGGTTGTCCGGTTTGAACCGACGTTGAACCGGCGGCCCAGCCGGGCCATGCCCCGGGCCATCAGCGGTGCGGCGAACAACATCAACAGGACACGTACCACCTGGGCGGCGATGATGAAGGTGACATTGGACCCGGTTTCCACCGCGGTGGCCAGCACGGCATAGACCCCGCCCGGGCTGGTCGCGAGGTAACCCTCAAGTTGAGTCGCCCCGGTGACGTTGGCCAGCACCACGCCGAGACCCGCCGTCGCCACGCCGAGCACCACGATCAGGATCAGCGCCAGCGGCAGGATGCGGCCGATCGCGCGTAGCGACTCGCGGGTGAAGGCGATGCCAGCCTGCCAACCGATCACCATGTAGGCCGCCTGCACCAGCACAACCGGGACGGACAGCCCGAAGGACAGACCGGAGAGTTCCAACGCCACGGTCAACGCCAACGGGCCCAGCAGTCCCGCGCCGGGCAGCCTGGCCCAACGTCCACCGACGATGCCTGCCGCAACGATGACAGCCAGCATCACAGCACTCAGATACCAAGGGGCCGAGGCGCTTTCGGTCGCAGCGGGGGCCGGATGCGACCTATCGGCATGGAAGATCAGGGTCACCACGAGGGGAATGGTTGCGGTGACGAGCGCTACCCGCAGGTATTGAATGACGGAGACGACGCGATCGTCACCGCCGAGTTCGCGGGCGATGGCGACCAGTCCCGACGCACCACCGGCCACCAACGCCAGAGATCCGGTCAGCGGACTGACATCGCGGTGCAGGCCGAGCAGCCCACCGGCGAGGAGGCTCAGCAGCAAGGTGGCCACGGTGATCACCAGCACGATCAGCCAGTTCGAACCGATCGCGCTGACGGCGTCCCGATGGACCATCGTGCCGATGTAGACCCCGAGCACTCCTTGCGCGAGCACCCCAGCCGGCCGGGGCATCCGGGGCGGAGCCAACGCGGCCAGGGCCAGCACAATCCCCACGGCAAGCCCGGCGAACAGTGCCGCCGAGGGGACGCCGATGAGGTTGAGCGGGACCGTGACGGCGATGGTCGCGACGACAAGCAGTCCCCACCGCAACGCCCGTGTCATTAGAGTCTCCCACCTCCTACTGAAATATTAAGGTATTCCTTCGTAATGTTCGCGGCGATTCGAGTGATTTATGCGAGCAGCGGATCTAATACCAAGGTATAACTTCTTTATGGCTGCGACGTCGGCGACAGAACTACGTGAGGCGATGATGGCGGTGGCCCGGCAGATGCGGCGGCACCGGCCGGATCACGGTCTGACGTTGAGCCAGCTGGAACTGCTCGGGGAGGCCAGTCGCAGCGGCACCACCACGCCTGCCGAGATGGGCGCCAGGTTGCACGTGCGGGCACAGTCGCTGACCGACAGCATCAATGAACTCGTCCGCCGCGGCTTGATCGCCCGCCGCCCGGACGACACCGACCGCCGCCGTCAGCTCATCGAGATCACCGCTGCCGGTGCCGCATTACTGCAGGCCGACCGTGCCGAGCGAGACGCGTGGCTGCACGCCACCATGCGGGAGAACCTGACAGACCTGGAGTTCGACCTGTTGATGCTGGTGGCACCAGTCCTGCGCAAGCTTGCGTACTCGGACGCCGCTGCGGGCACACTTGGATCATGACCTCCGTCGCGACCGCCGCCGCAGATTGGATCGCACACGACCCCGACCCGCAGACTGCTGCCGAACTGTCCGCCTGCAGTCCCGACGAGCTCGATCGTCGATTCAGCCGTCCGCTGACGTTCGGCACCGCCGGGTTGCGGGGCCCGTTACGGGGCGGGCCCGATGCGATGAACCTGGCCGTCGTCGTGCGCACCACATGGGCACTGGCGCAGGTTCTCAAGGACAGAGGCCTGGGCGGCTCACATGTGGTGGTGGGCCGCGACGCTCGCCACAGCTCCGACGAATTCGCCTTGGCGGCCGCTGAAGTCCTCGCCGCGGCGGGATTTCAGGTCCTTCTCATGATGGCTTCCGTGCCGACACCGGTGGTCGCCTACACCGTCCGGCACCTGCCCGCTGTGGCCGGAGTCCAGATCACCGCATCGCACAATCCGCCCTCGGACAACGGCTACAAGGTCTTTCTCGACGGCGGCATGCAGATCATCTCCCCTACCGATCGCGAGATCGAGGCGGCATTGACCCGTGCCCCGCACGCCGACGAGATTCCCAGGGCGGCAGTGCAAACCGGCGGCCTTCGCCAGGTTTACGGCTACCTCGAACGCGCCGCGCGGGTACGCCGCACCACCGGTTCGGTGCGGATCGCACTTACTCCGCTACATGGCGTCGGCGGAGAGTACGCCCTTGACGCCCTCGCCCTGGCCGGGTTCGACGATGTCCATGTGGTCGAGGAACAGTTCAACCCGGACCCGGACTTCCCCACCGTCAGCTTCCCCAACCCCGAGGAGCCCGGCGCCGTGGACGCGCTCCTCGCCCTGGCCGACGACGTCGACGCCGAGATCGCGATCGCGCTGGACCCCGATGCCGATCGGTGCGCCGTCGGCGTACCCGGACCCGATGGGTGGCGCATGCTCACCGGCGACGAAACGGGTTGGCTACTCGGCGATTACATCTTGTCCCAGCTTGAGCCGGGTCCGGTCAGCGAAGCCGCGTTGGTGGCCAGTACCGTCGTCTCTTCGCGAATGCTGGCATCGATCGCGGCAGCACACGGTGCCCAGCACGCCGAAACCCTCACCGGGTTCAAGTGGCTGGCCCGTGCCCAGACCCCCGGCAACACCCTGGTCTATGCCTACGAGGAGGCGATCGGCCATTGCGTCGACCCGGCCTCGGTTCGCGACAAGGACGGGATCAGCGCCGCGATCCTGGCTGCCGACCTGGTCGCTGCGCTGCGCGACCAGGGCCGCACCCTACTCGACGCCCTCGACGATCTGGCCAAGGTCCACGGCGTGCACGTGACGGGAGCGCACACCCGCCACGTCGATGACGCCGCGGCAGCCATGGACCGGTTGCGCGCAGCCCCGCCGGCCGAACTGGCCGGCATCGCTGTCACCGTGGAGGACCTGTTGCAGCGAGACGGACAGCAGCACACCGACGCCCTGATCTTCACCGGCCGCGACGGTGACACCTCGGTGCGGGTGGTCGTGCGCCCGTCGGGAACCGAACCGAAACTCAAGTCCTACACCGAAGTCCGCTGCGCACCGACCGATGACCTGAACACGGCCCGGGCTCATGCCCAGAAACTCAGCCAGGACCTGGCCGACACCGCGGCGCGCTGGTAGCGCCTCAGCGCGGGCCGAACTGACGATCCCCGGCGTCCCCGAGACCCGGGACGATGTAAGCGATCTCGTTGAGACCCTCGTCGATGGTCGCGGTGACCAGCCGCATACCGGGGGCGACCTTCTCGATCGCGGCGATCCCCTGCGGCGCACACACCACACAGACCGCGGTGATGTCGACCGCGTTGCGTTCCTTCAACAAGTCGATGGTGTAGGCCATGGACCCGCCGGTCGCCAACATGGGGTCGAGCACGAACACCGACCGCGCGCTCAGATCGTCGGGCAGCGACGCCAGGTACGGAGTCGGTTGATGCGTCGTCTCGTCACGCGCCATCCCGACGAAACCGACCTGTGCCTCCGGGATCAGGGCATGGGCCTGATCGACCATCCCAAGCCCGGCCCGTAGCACCGGCACCAGCAACGGCGGATTGGCCAACCGCGAACCGGTGGTCTCGGTGACCGGGGTACGCACCGCGATCTGCTCGGACTCCGCGTCCCGGGTGGCCTCGTACACCAGCATCAGGGTCAAGTCACGCAGCGCGGCACGAAACCCAGCGTTGTCGGTCCGCTCATCCCGGAGGGTGGTCAGCCGCGCGGCGGCCAGGGGGTGGTCGACGACGCGTACATCCATGCGCTGACCTTAACGGTCGGCGCCACGCACCACGGACTACGGGTTTTCAAGGGTCCGCAATCAGGTGCCGTCGAACCAGGCTGAGAGGGCGTTCGTACTCGTCCCTAGCTCTGGAGATCTGATCATGACTGTCGTGGCCGTCCGATGACCGTGAGCGTGGACGTCGAGTCTGACGCACAATTGGCGGCCCGGTTCGTCCGGGAGGCGATGCCGTTCCATCCCACCCTGTTGCGCACCGCGCGGCGGCTCACCCACAGCCATGCCGATGCCGAAGATCTGGTTCAGGACACACTGATGAACGCCTACACCGGTTTCCGCCGGTTCGAGCCGGGCACCAACCTGCGAGCCTGGCTGTTCCGTATCCTGCACAACCGGTGGATCAGTACCCACCGAACGAAGCTCCGCCGCCCGGATGCGTTCGCGGTCCCCGACTTCACCGACAGTGACATGCTCAGCAGCGCACATCATTCCGCGACTGCCGAGCGCTCAGCCGAAGACCGTGCGCTCGACATGTTCTGCGACAGCAGGATCCGCGACGCGGTGCTGACGTTGCCAGAGGGTTTCCGAACGGTCTTGTACTACTCCGACATCGAAGGTTTGACCTACGCCGAAACCGCGGCGCGCATGGAAATCCCGCTGGGAACCGTCATGTCACGCATCGCGCGTAGTCGCGAACGCCTGAGGGCAGCTCTCGGCGACGGTGGCGACACCCGATGTGTCGCATGACGAATCAACGGAAGGACACAATGGAATCGACAGATGAACTCAAGGGCTACCGCGCGCTGGTGACCGGCGGCACTGCCGGCATCGGATTGGCATGTGCCGGCCTGCTCGCACGTGCGGGCGCGGCCGTGACCATCACCGGAAGAGACGAACAGCGGGGCCGTAACGCCGCCGCCGCACTCGGTGCGAACGTCCGTTTCGTCAGTGCCGACCTTGCCGACCTCGATTCAGTGCAATCCCTTGCCCGACAATGTGATCAGCTCGACATCCTGGTGAACAACGCCGCCGCTTTTCCGGGTGCGCTCACCGTGGAGCAGGATGTCGCCTCGTTCGAGCAGACCTTCGACACCAACGTACGCGGCACCTATTTCCTGGTGGCCCAACTGGTGGGCGGCATGCTCGAACGCGGCCGCGGCAGCATCGTGAACGTCACTTCGATGGTCGCGTCGAAAGGGGTGCCGGGCGCCTCGGCCTACAGCGCTTCCAAGGCGGCCGTTGAATCACTGACCCGGACCTGGGCCGCCGAATTCGGTTCCGGCGGTGTGCGGGTCAACAGTGTGGCGCCGGGGCCGACCCGCACCGAAGGCGTCGAGGCCCAATGGGGCGACACGAACGAGGAACTCGGCCGGGCACTGCCGCTGGGCCGCACGGCGACCCCCGAAGAGATCGCTCACGCGGTGCTGTTCCTTTCCTCGCCGCGCGCCGCGTTCATCACCGGCTCGACGCTGCATGTCGACGGCGGCGGTACCGCGATCTGAAACACGGTGGAACCGATCGGCGTCGGCCGGCGTCCTAACCACATGCCCGCCGAAAACCTGCGCGCCGACCTGGCGGCCATCCGCGCGCTTGGCGACGCCCTCGACGCGCACGCCGCCGACCTGCTCACCGTGGCCGCCACGCTGCGGTCGATGCCGTCGCCGGGGGCCGCGCTCGGTCCGATCGGCGACCGGTTCACAGCCGCCTTCGTCGAGGCCGTAAGTGCACACAGTGACGCGGTCGCGGCGCTCGCGGTACACGCCGGGGCCGGCGCCGTCAGCGCTCGATGTACCGCCGTGGATTACGACTCCGCAGGTCAGCGGGCCGCTGCGCTGTTGCCGCGGATGTAGCCGTGCCTGCGTCCACGGTCGCGTTGGCCGCGCCGCTCTACCAACTGCGGGATCTCGTCGGCAGCGGCTGGCCGGACCACAATCCGGCCGCCGTCGCGATGGACGGTGCCCACGGTGCTCTTTCGGACATCGCGGCCGCGCTCGGGCGGTCGTGGGACCGGGCCGCCGGTGATTGGTCGGGCGTCTCGGCGACGGCGGCCTCGGACTTCGCCTCCGACGCCGCGGCCGAGGTCGCCGGCCTGGCCGAACGGGCGCGGGGCCTGGGTACGGCCGCCCGGGAGGCGGGTTCGGCTGTGGCCCAGGCCAGAATCCGACTGCAGGCGATCATCGACCGCTTCGAGCAGCGCGCCGCCGCATTGGCTCCGCACCTCGATGAACCCGGGGTGGCCCAGGAGCTGCAGAGCGAAGCGCAGCGTGCGATCACCGAGGCGTCGGCCGTCGTCGACCAACTGGGTGCCGAACTGGACCGGCACGCCGGCGCGGTCGCCGGCGCCGCCCCGGCTCCGGCGGCCACCGCTCCCGCATCGCCATCCCCGGCCGGGATGTATCCGCGCTCGGCAGGCTTCTCCTCCGGCTCCGGCTCCGGCTCCGGCTCCGGCGGCTTCACAGCGACTCCGGCCCCCTTGCTGGGTGCCGACCGCTCTGACGCGCCGGTCGGACTGCGTGACCCGGGCATGTTCGGCGACGGCGTGGCTCTGCGGTTACCCGACGGCAGCACGGCCGTGGCACCCAATGCCGTGGCGGCCAGCGCAGTCCGCCATGCCCTGACCCAGCTGGGCGTGCCATACCGGTGGGGCGGTACCACGCCGGGCGTCGGCCTGGACTGCAGCGGCCTGACCCAGTGGGCCTACCACGAAGCCGGGCTCGACATACCCAGGCTGGCGCAGGAGCAGGACATCGGCAAAGCAGTGTCACCCGCAACATTGCGGCCAGGTGATCTGGCGGTGTGGGACGGGCACGTCGCGATGATCGTCGGGCCGAAAACCATGATCGAAGCTAGTGCTCAATAACCGTCCCTATACTACTCACATGCGCGCAGTGATCTACACCCGTGTTTCCAGCGACCAGACCGGCGAGTTCCGATCGGTTGAATCGCAAGAAGAGGAGTGCCGCGCGATGTGCGCGCGCAACGGCTGGGAGGTGGTCGACGTCCTCGTCGACAACGATCGCGGTGCCTCACGGTGGTCGACCAAGTGCCGGCCCGAATACAAGAAGCTCTCCGAAATGCTCGGTGCTGACGATGTCCAGGTCCTGGTCACCTGGGAGGCCAGCCGCGCGCAACGTGACCTCTCCGCATACGTGACACTGCGCAACCTCTGCGAAGAGCGTCAGGTCTTCTGGTCCTACTCCGGCAGGCTCTACGACCTGTCCAAGGGTGACGACCGCTTCACCACCGGACTAGACGCGCTCCTGGCCGAGCGAGAGGCCGACATGATCCGTGACCGCGTCCTCCGAGGAAAGAAGGCAGCTGCCATGAAGGGATTGCCCGGTGGGCGACCTGCTTGGGGATACCGGCGACAGTTCGACCCGACCACCGGACGTACGACCGGCTGGGTCAAGGATCCGAACGAAGAGGGCATCGTCACCGAGGTCTTCGCGCGAGTGCTGGCTGGCGAGTCGGTGTGGGCGATCGTCCGCGACTTCGAGAATCGCGGGATCGGGACACCGAAGCTGCAGAAGAACGCGCGCAAAGAATGGAAGCCTCAATCGCTCCGTCGCACGATCTCCTCACCCAGTTATGCGGGCTGGCGGACGCATCAGGGCAAGCCGGTCATCGACGACAAGGGCGAGCGCGTGAAAGGCAACTGGCCGCCCTACATCACCCCAGAGCAGCACGAGCGCATCTTGGCCATCTTCTCCGACCCGGCCCGCCTCGTTACCACACATCGCGGACATGAGCCCAAGCATCTGCTGAGTGGCGTCATCAAGTGCGGCGTCTGCGGTGAAGGCATGCGCTACTTCAACCCGCCAAGCAATCCCGGCCCCTCTGCCCGATACCGGTGCGGAGGCCGCAAGATGTGCACATCCCGCCGTGCGGATGCCGTCGAGCTTCTTGTCACCGAGACCATCCTGAACCGCCTGGAGCGTCCTGACGCTGCCGAACTGTTCGCCAAGTCCGGCGACGCCGACATCGCCCAGGCACTGGAGAAGGCCGACACGTTGCGCAAGCGTCTTGCCGCCTTCGTCGAGTCAGCCGCCAACGGTGAGGTCTCCCCTGCCGCGCTGGCTTCCATCGAGAACAAGCTGAAGCCGCAGATCGAGGAAGCGGAGTCCAAGGCTCGCGCCGAGATCGCCACGCCACTGGTAGGCCAGCTCATGGACTCCGACGTCCGGGACAAGTGGGAGCAGTTCACGCTCATCGAGAAGCGCACCGTCATCCGCACGCTTCTGTTAGTCAGGGTCAACAAGGCCAAGTTCGGCAACAACTACCGCTTCGACTCGCGGGACATTGAGATCGAATGGCTGGTCGGCGACGACATTTAACCCATAGCCGACTAACGATCGGCCTACAGAGTACCTAAAGTCACTGTCTCCCAAGATATTCCGCTCCGGAATACAGGTTGACAGGCTTCGCTCGCCAGTCTTATTCTTGCCTGACTGAGATTGCTGTAACGCCAGAGTGATCTCATTCACACACCCCATACACTCACAGCCTTGTGCTGGCGCTGACCGAGAGGTCAGACCGTGGGGACTAACCCGTACGTTCGGGCTCGTGCTGAAGCCGCTCAGCTGAGCCGTCATCACGCACCGGACGATCCTGTCCTCGTTGCAGCGCGCCAGCGCATGCACGAGGCATTTGTTGTGCACAAGATCGGCCAGCTCCTGGACAAGCCTCGCGTCCCGCTGACGGCAGATCTTCGCGCACGGGTCGACGCTCTGCTGGACGAGCACCAGACCCAGGCGGCGGTGGCCTGATGGCTGCCCTCAGCGCCGAGACCATTGCCGACATTCGTGCGCGTGCCAAGGAACTGGCAGATGCCGCCCCGGCGCTGACGAGTCAGCAGGCTCATCTTTTGACCTCGCTGGCGTCGAGGCATTCAGAGCGCAAGGCATCGATCTCCGCATAATCCCCAGCTTCACCGCCCTGATGTGGCGGTGGATACCAACCTGCCTTCGGGCAGACCAACACCCCCAACCAGAAGGAGTCACCACTACCATGAGCACGACCACCGCGTCTAACTGGCGCAACTTCTCCGCCGATCTGACCGAAGACGAGATCGCTCAGTTCGAGCGCCTGGAGCACAAACTCAGCGCCGACGAACTGGCCCGGGATGCCCAGTGGAGGGCCGTGGAGAACCACGGCACCCGGATCTTCTTCGGGCATCTCCGCCGCCCCGCCGGTGCCGTGCACATGAACTCGGCCTCCAACGAGGTCGATATGGGCGGCTGGTTCCGGCAGTTCTGGAACGACCGCGTGATCGTCGGCGAGGAAGACGTCAACTCGACTCAGGTCCAGATCTGGGGCAACCAGTTCCCGGACGGTCGGATCGAGCGTTGGATCGACTTCCTCAACGAAGGTGGCGACGCGCCTGACGACTACTCGCGTCGGCACCTCGACCCGACCGAGGCCCGTCAGATCGCCCAGATGCTGCTGGACGCTGCCGACTTCATCGAGCAGGCCCAGCGCGACGAAGCCAGCATCACCTTCAGCGCGCTGAAGCAGCGCCTGGAGCGGCACAACCTCTGATGGGGTACACCGCGGACGCCAGTCGGTCGCCCAGAAGGACGAACCGGTCATGGGTGATCGAGGAAAGTGCCTCGATCGCCGGCGCCCTCGGCGTGCGCCATTGGCGCATCACGTCAGCGGACAGTTCCGTTGCGAGACACGGGCAAAGTGCCCAAACCACCCAAAAGGTTTGGAGCAACCCGAATGAGCACCATTGAGGACAACGAGATTTGGAAGCCAATTCCCGGCTATGAGGGTTACTACGCCGCATCGACGTGGGGGCGGATCAAGGCGGTGCGCCGCACAATTTGTCTGAGGAGTAGTCGTTGCGGCGGTATGTTGACTCGCAATTTGCGGGAGCAAATCATCGCCCAGTCCTCGGACTACCCCGGGGGTTATCTACGGGTACGTCTGAGCCGCAACGGCGTGGGCCAGACATACACGGTCCATCGGCTGGTCCTGATGGCGCACAGGGGCAAATGCCCTCCAGGTCAACAGGCCTGCCACTGGGATGACACCAACACCAACAACACGTTGGCGAACCTGCGCTGGGACTGGCCGGAGAACAACGTCGCCGACCGTAGGCGCAACGGAGGCTATGACTTCACGGATCGACGCAAGGGCACGGCATGATCACCTCCATCGAGAACGTCACGCACGAGCCAGATCCGGTTGATCGTCTTGGTCATCCCTGTAGCAACGAGCATCGGGGCCGTCTTGGTGCGGCAGGCCCGTTGCCTACCGTCGAGGAAACCCGGGAAGCGACGGAAGGTCACCGTCAGACCACCCTTTGACACGAACGAGGCCCCCGACCGCGAAGTCGGGGGCCTCGAAACCTCCACCCAAAGAGGAGCTTCACCCAGATGTATTTGCCCGCAGGCCTTTCCATCCAATGAAAGCGGTTCAATGCTACCAGTCAATAAGATTCAGCAGAACCCTTACGCCCGGGCGATCCAGACGGTCCTCGACGAGCCCCTGGGCCAGTTCAAGCCCTCGACCTTCACGGTGCTCTACACCATCGGCCAGCTGGTCCAGAAGAACCCGGGCAAGGCGATCACCATGCTCCAGATCTCTACCACCTCCGGAGTCGGCGAGAGGACCACCCAGACAGCGGTTAAGGGACAATTGACGGTCACGTTCACCGAACTGGGCGAGATTTCCAAGCGGTGGTCCTGGTGACAGAGCAACACGAGGGGCCCCTGCCGGCATTCCGAATAGCGCACCCGCGCAGCGGGTCACCCCGAATCACGCTCTGCTGCAACGGGTCATTGGCGCACTCATGGCGGTGGAGATCGCCCTCACCCCTACAGAGCCATTCAGCGCCAATACCGCGGTCTCTGCGGGAGGTGCGGTCGCTGGATCAACCGGGGCGACAAGATCCGGTATCACCGCGACTTCCGTGGCATCGCGCACGCCAATCGCTGGGTGCGGGCGTTGCGGCCACGAAGCGCCCCGCCAGTCGGTGGTCGACGGCGACGCTGACCACGTGCCCCCAGACTTCCGAGCCGACAAGGGGTTCGGAGCATAACCGCGTGACGTGCGAACGTGCGCGAGAAAGTTGGTATTGAGAATGAAGATCGACAGAAACGCCCTGGCCCCTCGTGAGGATGTGACCCGCCATCACTTTGCGATGGGGTCGCCCGACTCCAACGTCGTCGATGCACTGGCAGCCCGGATCGCCGACAACAGCCACATCGAGTTCCAGGAGATGAACAGGTTCCTGGAGGCGCACGGCGTCGCTCTCTCAGGAGACGAAATGCTCACCGGTCAGCACATCAGGCAGCCACAGGTCCACGAAGGCACTGCGCTGTATGGACCGACCAGTGAGCAGTACATCAAAATCGTTCAGACTCTCTTCAGTCAATGGCCGGTGAGGCTGATGATCGCGGACCCGGCGGGGTTCTGCAGCGGGGACGAACCGTGGCACATTGCGTGGACGGGCGGGTTCGACGAATCTGCCAGTGGCGTCGGCACTTCGAAGAGGCCGCCGCTTAATGCCGACGTACAGAACATCGCCGATCACGCGAAGCATGGCTTTGCAGAGGGCACGCGTCATCTCGCGGTGGCACAGTATCGCCTCGCTGAATTGGCAGGTACTGGGCGACTGGACCCGGATGAGTCGCTCAGCTTGCAGATGAGTCTGGTCGGGGCGTGGGAGGCGCTCTACTCCGGAACCTTATATGCGGTGCGTGACCGGAACACTCCCGATAACACGTATGACTGGGCCGACAACACCTACAGCGACGGCAGAACGGTCATTGCCCAGAAGCGTGTCGAACCCCGGGAGACCTCGGAAGACGCATGGGAGCACAACCGGTTCTTGATGGGCGATGGAGCCGTCAACGAGTTTCCCCGTGGCACGGTCTCCACCATCACTGCGGTGCGTGCGGAGAAGGTGTTTCGCCGCCCCGACTCAGCGCCTATCGAGGACTCCGACCCTCAGGTCGCGAATCTGCGGGGCCGGCTGGACAGGCACGGGTGAGAGGAGGATGGAGCTTCGACGGGCAACCCTCCGGCTCGGCGTGCCGCTGTGAGTCGTTCTCTTTTCGTCATAGCCGCCGGATTCAACGGTCGGCACAATCCGCTACGCAACGGCTGGAGCACCGGGCAGCTCCACGCTGTAGCCCAGGCGATGGGACTGGCGGTCCCCCAGCAACTCCCCGTCGCCTTCATCGCCTGTTCCCTGGTGGCCGAGCAGCGCACCTCCGCCACAGAGCTGCGCTACTCACGCTCACAGCGCAACTACTCCTTCCTCGATGCTTACGAGGACGACGAAATGATGACCTACCGCAAGGTGGTCTCAGCGGTCGACTGGCTGATCGCGCATGGGTACGCCGAAGGCCGCAAGGGCGTCTGGTGGCTCAGCAAGCAGTCCATCATGTGGGCCACACCGAAGCTGATGGACATCGTCGGCCATCTGGTCGACCTCACCGCGCGCCAAGGCGCGATGCTGCGCGACGAGATCGTCCTGCGCGACAAAGACGGCAACTCGATCGGATTCACCGACACCGGCGAGATCCGCCGCATGCGCCAGGAGCTGAAGGCCATCAACGCTCATCTGGCCGCCCAGCAGTACCTTCTCAACGGCAGCGCGCTCTACATCTCACCCGCGACACGCATCTTCAACCAGACCTTCCGCCGGGGCGGACGTCTCTACCACCAGGGCTCCTCGTATCAGCAGATGCCAAAGGACAAGCGGGCTCAAATCAAGATGCTGGTCGACGGGGAGTTGTGCGACACGGTCGAACTGGACTTCGAGAGTCTCCACATGCGCCTGGTCTACGCCCGCGCCGGTAAGACGATGCCCGCCGGCGACCTGTACGAGGTCGAGGGCTTCAGCCGCAAACTGGCCAAGGTCGCCACCTTGATCTCACTGAATGCCGATGGCACTGAGATCGGCGCGATCACCGGAGTGCTCAGCAGCGACGAAGAACTCTGTGCAGCCAACGACCTCGACCATCGCAGCCCCTCGATGCTGCGGGCCGCCGCTGAGAGGCTCATTGCGGCCATCAAGCGCAAGCATTACCGGGTCAAGGAGTTCTTCGGCACAGGAGCCGGTGCGGAGCTAATGAAGGCCGACTCCGACATCGCGGTGAGAATCATGCGGGCCATGATCGAGCAGGCCGGACGGTGCCCACTTGTGGTCCATGACAGCTTCATCGTCCCCGCCATGGATGCACCCTTGCTGGAGGACCTGATGACCAAGGCCCTTGCCTCTCATACCCTCTCGTCCACTAGGCCCGTTACTTCCTCTACAAGTAGTTCTCAACGCTTCTGCTCTCTCCCTCCTATCCACTTGGGGAAACACCACTCTGAACAGGGGCTATATGTCCTGCCCCAGACCTATGCGAGAGAGGTATTTGCACACACACGCGAACTTGCGCAGCCGCACGGCCCCGACCCCTAGCGGTGCCCCCTTCGGCGGGGTGGTATTCGCCGGAACCGATCACGGCCAGTCCATCTCGCATCAGCTGTCGCTGCTCTGGTCATGGAGGGATGCATTTGGTAGGTCGTCCGTGGAACACGCGCCCGTCCGGACCGGCATGCGGGTCGCCGGCACCTGGAAAATGGTCTCAGCCGAAATGGTACGCACGCCTGGAACGATCGACCGGGCAGTTTGTTCGACTCCATCCGGTTGCGAACCGATCGCCGCTTCGCGACCTCTTCGGCGACTGCCTCGGCATCCAGACTCGCCTGCCCAGCATTCCAACCTGTGGCGACGGTATCCGTCCCATGCTGCCCATAGAGCACACTTGACTGCGTTAAGCCTCGCTCCGGCGGAAGCCCTCGCAGGCGAGAATAGAGGGCGAATTGCCAGACCAGTGATGCGGCGATCACGCACCATGCCATGCATCAAATTGAAGGTGTTGCATCGACAATTCGCGAAGTCGACCTGAGCGGACCGACGGTGCCGCGCGGCGCGCACGTGGCACAGTAACTTGCTGCGCTGCAGGAATGTTGAAGGTCGTCCTACAGAAGAAGTGAAAATGTCGAGCCCCCGGAAGGCTTCAATCCCGTGTCGTATCGGTAGTTCGAGCGGGAAGCTTGCCCCTAACCAGGGATTATTCGGCGCGCTCCGCCGCAAGTAAGTACCGGGTGAATCGTCATTAACCGTTTTGATGCGTCACTCACAATGCCGCAGGGCCGCCCGCACGACTCGCCGGAATGTAGACAGACCGAATGCCGTTGATCTCCATGAGCTTCAGGAGATGCCGCATCAAGCTCCGGCTAGCGGTCCGCCAACCCCACGTTCATGGGTGGCCCGGATGAGGAAGCGCCGTACACCGACCGGTGTCCGGAAGAGCGCCTCTTCGGAGGCCAAAGTTGGGGAGCTTGCCCGTGCTATACCGCGACACCACCACCGACATCGTTTGGATCGAGCACGAGCTTGTTGAAGCGCTTCGCGAAGAGATTGTTGAGCTAGACGACGAGCAGCTATTGAAGCGGGAGTACGACATCCACGGCGACGCCGCGATCCGTGAGTACATCATCGAGGCGTCTCTGGTCGGCATCTACACCAGCCTTGGTTCCGAGATTGCATTCCGGCGCATCAGCGACGGCGAGGTATTCACCCCGGATGAGATCGAGGCAGAGTTCGAGCAGGACATTTGCGACCTGGAACCGGACCATCGCGCCGCAGTCACCTTCGCCAGGTGGACCGACGAGGTCGGTTACGCAGAGGTAGACACCGAAGACGAGACCGCGGAGGGCCAGGATCAGGAGTGAGTACGGATGAGGATCGCCGCCTACGCGCCGAACTAGCAAGGGAACTTGGCTTTTGGCCTGCCACCCTCGATCCGGACGATATCGCGCAGCATCGACGGGCCGGCGCCGCCGATCGGGGCAAGCCGGGTCGGGAAGAGATCCACCGACGGTGGGCGTGGCACCGGGAGGAGAAGAGGAGGTGCGAGGTCGAGGAGCGGGGTCTCGCTGACGTCGCAGACCTCTACGAGTGATCTGTACCGCCAGCCGAGACCGGGCTGATCAGCCATGCGCCGGTCTCAAACCGTCCCCGAAGCCCGGCTTTAGCGGCGGCTGCATCAGTAACTTCCTGCACGTTGATACCCCGAATTTTCATCACCACCGCGATGACCTCGCTCAGGTCGGCCAACTCTTCGATGAGTTCGTCACGGTTCGTGAGTGCGGCGGCAGCTTCCTGAGCTTCTTCGATGAGCTTGGCTCCGAGAGCGCGGACCAGATCGTCGCCGGATATGTGGCGCACGTTCGGGTTTCGTCCAGACTGGCGGATCAACTCGGGAATCAGATCTCTCACAAGCTTGCCTTCTGTCATCCTGCTGGTCTCCAGTCCCCCCGTGCGTATTCGATCGCGCGGGTCTGAACCGACCCGAGGAACGCAAGCCGGGCCTCTGGAGTCTTGCCAGTCACCGCGATTACCGCTTCACGCAGTGGGTGGTGGCTGGAGATCAGCATCTCGTTGCGCGTCCAGAGTCGTTCGAGGAAGTCACCGTGCGGGAGTCGATGGAACTTGCCTGCCGGTCCCCGGTTGCAAGTGGCGCAGGCTAAGACAAGGTTCCATATGTCGTCGAGGTCGATGAACACGCCCCGGGCCATTAGGGAGTGGGGAAAGTAATGGTCAACATCGGCGGAATGTTCAAGCCCGAGAAGCGGTGTCACCGACGCACCGCAGTAGAAGCAGGCACTGCGCTGGTATCCGTTCAGACCCGGTCGCACCCAGGTGATCGACCGGCGGTGGCCAAGCATGCCGCGCACGATCATCTCCGAGGGCCGGTCGTAGACCACTCGCAAAATCGAGCCGGTCGATCGCTTCTCGTGCCATGTGCTCTCGACCAGCCGCCAGCGCGATTCGGCCTCGGCCTCCAACGGCTGCTTCGTGTCTGCGTCGGCGGCCAGGCCGAGCAACTCGTCGGTGAAGCGAATACCCCTCAGGGACTGATTACGTTCATCAGTAAAGAACCGGGTGCTCACATCGGAGCGGTCCACGACGTGGAAAGCGCCGATGACGTTGTTGAACCCCAGCAGCGCGGTGGTGGTGATCAACTCGTCCTCGGTGATGCGGCCCGCGTTAAAGTGGCGGCAGGCATCCAGGAACCGGCTGCCCTGCGAAGTCGTCTGGGTATCAACCTCGGTCAGATGTTCGCACAGCTCCCGGCTGAACGGGACCGCCAGGTCTTCGAGAGTCACTGAGGTGATCCCTGACTCGGCCAACGTCAGGATTGACTTGGCGAGCGCGAACTTGTAGGACGCGACATTCTGGCCGCGCAGCACGATGCTGCGGAAGTCTGCGGGGGACGTTGAAGCCGCGGTCACGCCCGTCACCATAGGGTGGTGAACTGACAATGCCGGTAGGAGCACACCAAATCCCGTGGGTTTCGTGTCGCATGGCCCGGCTATGGTCCGGGACATGCCAGATCGCGTGTACGGCCACATCCCGGGGTATCCGGTGGGGTCATTGTTCGATGACCGAGCCGCAGCGTCCAAAGCCAGGGTGCATCGGCCTCTTCAGGCCGGGATCTGCGGGGGCGCCGACGGTGCGGAGTCCATCGTCGTGTCCGGTGGCTATGTCGACGACCAGGACAACGGCGATGTCATCATCTACACCGGCCACGGCGGTCAAGGCCCAAACTCAAAGCGCCAGATCAAAGATCAAGAACTGACTGTCGGCAATCTCGGGTTGGCCCGCAGCCATCTCGATGGCCTCCCAGTACGGGTCGTCCGGGGCTTCGAAGGTGACCCGGTCTATTCACCGTCCTGGGGGTACCGCTACGACGGGCTATTCAGGGTCGACGAGTATTGGCAGGAAACCGGCGTTGACGGGTTCAAGATATGGCGCTTTCGTCTGATCGCGCTCCAGGACCAGATAGACGCCGCAGAAACTGCGGAAGGCGATGACGACCCGTCTGCGGCGGAGCCACCTGGCCGAGTGCAAACCACGATTCAACGGATTATCCGCAGCACCAAGATCGCTGAGAAGGTCAAGCACCTCCACGACTACACCTGCCAGGTTTGCGGCATTCAACTCGAAACGCCTGCCGGTCCCTATGCAGAGGCGGCCCACATCCGTGCTTTGGGAACTCCCCATCACGGACCAGACGTGCTGGAGAACTTGCTATGTCTATGTCCGAACGACCACGTCCGATTCGACACCGGCGCGATCTACATCGACCAGACCCTCCAGATCAGAGCCACGAGCGACGACAGCCTGTTAGGCACGCTCACTCTCAAGCGCGGGCACAAACCGGACCCCGGTCACGTGGCCTACCACCGGGTGCGCTTCGCCGGCAAGATCGGGTGAGAAGCCATACGCTCGCTGCGACCCGGACGTCTCGGAAAGAGGTGATGACCACGTGACCGATCCTGACGGCCTGGCAGAGGATCTGTGGGGCGGTATCGAAGAGTCCAAGCGACTGGGCTACAGTCCGGCCCGCTTCATCCAACTCGTGCAGCAGCACGGGGCTGTGGAGGCCACCCGCCGGGTTGTCGATACCGACGCACCAGCCGACGGATTCGTCACCCTGGCCTACCTCATGACGCCGCCACGCCCAGACTTCACCAGCGAACAGCTTGTCCTGAACTATCCCGGCCTGTTCAGCGACGAGGTCGTCAGGAAGGCCCGTTCGAGGCTGAATCAGGGCTGACTGGCCGCCGCTTGCAGCCGGACCCGACCGCCTCGCATCCGACGCCCCTCTTGAGCCCAGCTCTGCTGTCGGCGCGCCGCTACCTGAAGTCGTGCAAACTACCTGGGCCTGTCGCTAGCATCCGCCCATGCCGCTGACGATCGGGGACACCTTCGCCGGGTACCGCGTGCTCCGACTGCTCGGCTCCGGGGGTATGGGTGAGGTCTACGTGGTGCAGCACCCCCGGCTCCCGCGCCAGGAGGCCCTAAAGGCCCTGCGCGCCGAGTTCTCCCAGGATGAGTCGTTTCGGGAGAGGTTCATCCGCGAAGCCGACCTCGCCTCAGGACTACGCCATCCCCACATTGTCGGCATCCATGACCGGGGCGAGCACGACGGGCAGCTGTGGATCGCGATGGAGTACATCGACGGCACTGACCTCAGCCATCTCCTCAAGCAGCGCTACCCGCAAGGCATGCCGGTCGGACATGTCCTGCCCATCGTCACCGCCGTGGCCGGCGCACTGGACTACGCCCACAAGCAGGGTTTACTACACCGAGATGTCAAGCCCGCCAACATCATCGTTGCCGACCTAGATACCGATGACCCCAGCATTTTTCTCGCCGATTTCGGTATCGCGCGACCACTCAATGACACGAGCGGCATCACGACTACCAACATGACTGTTGGCACGGTCGCCTATTCGGCACCCGAGCAGCTCATGGGCGATCCAATGGATGGCAGGGCTGACCAGTACGCCCTCGCCGCCACTACCTACCACCTGCTTACCGGGTCTCAGCTCTTCCCGAACTCGAACCCTGCCGTGGTCATCAGCCGACACCTCAATGCACCAGCGCCCGTCCTCGCTGACGCTCGACCCGAACTCGGCTCACTTGACTCAGTTCTCGCTGCCGCGTTGGCCAAGATTCCTGATGATCGGTTCGTCGGCTGTACTGACTTCGCCCATGCCCTCTCCGAATCCGCTGGCCAGAAAATTACGGGACATGCTGGAACTTCAACCATCCTCGCCCCAGCGGCCCGGACGTCCCGTTCCACTCCCAAAACAGATGGTGCTGCTCGGGCCAGATCTGCTAGTTCCATCAGGCGGTGGCTGATCGGCGTCTCGGTCGCGGCGGTATTGCTACTGCTCGGCGTTGTCGGGGTGCTGTGGCGGCCATGGCAAGACTCGCAATCGAATACCCCCGGCATCTCATCGAACAATGCGTCGACCACATCCACTCCGTCCCCGACCGCGGCGACAGCGGCACCGCCTCCTGTCCCGACTTCTGCTGCGCCGGAGCCTGCCCCTCCGACGAGTCCGGTAGCGACACCCTCGGTAGAGGTGACAACTCCTGCGTCCAATCCCAATGGGCCTGGGTGTTCACCGCAGCGACTGGACAAGTGTGGTCAATGGACGCCGGAGCAGGCCGCGTTCGCCTGCAGGGCAGTCTTGGGTGGAGCCGACTACACCACCGACCTCAAGCGCATGCTGATGAATCGCTACGGCCTGAGTGACGAGAGCGCCTTCTTCCTCGGCAAGGAGGCCATGTACAGCATTAACAGCGGTGGCTACATCGGCACCGGGGGCAACGCCGACGGCCCACATCCCCTGTGCAACGACATCGTTCCCTGACAAGACGTCCGGGTCCGCCGGCCGGCCCACCGGGTGGCACGGCCTCAGACGCTGAAGGTTGAAATTTCGTCGTGCCCCACTTAGGACGGAACTGTCTGAGTGGACGAACCACTGCTGAGCGGGGAGAGCTTCGATGATCAGCGCAGAAATTGCTGTTGCCGCGGTCGCAGTCCTGGCCAGTGGCACCACGGCGGTCGTCAGCATGGTTGTTGCCTACCGTTCTCAGCGGTCGGCGATACGGGAACAGAACCTATGGCAAGAACGGACAAACACCTACCTGAAACTCCAGGGATGGATTCATGCGATCTATGAATGGGATGACCGAGGACATCGAAATGATCCGCCATCTCCCGACCTTGACACCGTGATGAGAGTCAGGCTCTTTGCAAGCCCCTTCATCGTCGACCATTTCGCACAAATGGAGCGCGTCATCGACCTAGCTGTGCGCGCCAGACGCGATAAAGACTGGGAGACCTTCGACAATCTGCGACGTCAAATGAGCGTTGGGTTCGCAGTAGATCTGAACGCCCTACTGCGTGATGAGCTACGGGGACACCCGAATGAGTACGTGGCGACTCCCAGTGGTCGGATCCGGCTTCGATGGCGCAAACGACAAGCTTTGAGATTCTGGGTCCTCAAACAACGTTTGCGGGGTAGCCGCGCCGTTGACCTCGAGATGCCAGAGGGCGGCACCACGCCGTAGGCCCGCGCCGCCCCAGGGCAGAGTGGCTTGTTTCGCGAGCCAAGCTTGGGCCTCTTGGCCGCCATGCCGCCAGCGCCTCTCGATGACCCGGCATCGCGCCGTCTTTGCGGACAGATCTGATCCGCAAAGTGGCTCTGGTGCGCCCACTGGAGCTTGGCGACGGACAACGCGACATTGTTTTCGATTGAGCCGTTCTCGATCGAGCGCGGCGTCCCGCAGCGTTGAGCCATCTCCTGTGACCCAATTTCCTTTGTCCGCCGCAATTTACAGATCCTGGTCAACCCTTAGTTGTTCTTGCCTTGACCGAGCAAGTCCCCGCTGAATGTGCCGGAGGTTCCTTTCCCCTTCATTAAAGAGAGTCTCGAAAATCGATACTGGAACGATGAGCCCGGCAGTTCTCCGCCCGACAGCGGAGTGCTGCGCCGCGGCTACCATTCTGACGTATCGGACCCGGAATGCTGTGCCTCTGCTCCCATCACCAATATGCGCCCACGCAAACGCGTCGAGTCATAAACTGACGCTGAGAAAGGCCGACGGTCATCGTTCGACGGTCAGAGAGGATTTGGCAAGGGGGATCGGGATGGAAGGCACTTCAGCGTCGCCAAACGGCGACGACAGCCCGGAACAAGAGCAGCAGAAAGTTCCAAAAGGGCCGGAAGACCCAGCCCTAGCCAGCTATACGCAGAAGTTGCGTAGGAGAGCCGCGTTCTACGCCCTACTGCTTATGGCTGTCGAAGCGATATTTGTGACGGTCGGTATCGTCTTTCGGTGGCCGGCTACGGTCCTCATTATGGGAGCCATTGGTCTGCTGGCCATCGCAGTGGGCGCGTTCGTGACTGTTAACCGGGAACTCATTCAAGAGTTCAACACTCCGAAGCGGTGGTCGAAGCCTATTGGAGCTGCAGCGACTGTCATCTTTTTGGTGTGCGCGCTGACTATCACGGTCACAGTTGTTCGCCGCGCCACCGCAACGAGTCAAGCTTTGCCTATCAGCGCAAAGGTCATGCAGCTGCCATTGGACAGGGATACGCCGCCAGACGCAGAAAATGGTAGGAACTGGTCGCTGGTCGTACCAGATGTTGACTCATTGCAGCGTGTACCGCGGTATTCCCCGCCCCAACTGCCTCCTGGTAAGGACTGTGCTGACTTGTGGCGAATGGGCGTCGACGCTGGGGGCCAACAGCCGACTACCGCGACTTACAAGGTGCAGATCTGGGGCAAAGTACCCGTCAGCGTTGTTGACCTTCGCGCGCGTATTCTGCAGCGCGATCTTCCAGCATCTGATGGTGCACTTCTGATGTGTACGCCATTCCGGCCTGGACCGCCGGTACCCGACGAGCCTGTCTCGTGCGATTTGACGCAGCGACTCGAAAACGACGCGGTGTCGTGCACAGTCAAGGACGACGCCGCACAAACCGTATTGTTGCGGAACGTCAAGTCGATTCCCTTGCGTCCTGATGCCGAATCAACCTCGCTGCAGGTCACCGTCAGGTTGCCGGACGGCGACGCCGTCGAATGGCAATTGGAGGCCAACGTCTCAACGCCGGATGGCCCCAGTCAAGACCGATGGGTGGCTGTCGGCAATTCGATGAGGAGTCTGGGGCAACGCGACATGAACGCCGGCGAGTTCTATCAGCGATACATCGCGGCGAGCATACTAGGCACGCTCGAATGGAAGCCCGGCGACCCGAGTTCTCCGCCGACTCTGCCTCCGCCGTCAACAGCACCTCACCCCTAACGCCGGAATATTTGTGACGCTGGCTCACACGTTCGCGACGACTTCATCGACGTGGAAGCGCTGATGGGGCGAGTGTGCAGCGACCGGCAGGTACATCGAAGCGATCGGCTTCGGGGCCAGCGGTTAAGTCCACTGGGCAGCCGTCTCTAAAAGGACCACATCTGAGATACCAGCGTGTGACTGAACCTGGCGGACAAACTCCCACGTCGGGACGTCTCGAAAGTTGGTCTCAGAAATAGATGTCCCGAAACTGGCGTTGGGACCATTTATGACACAGTCGGACCTCGCACCCGCCGCCGCCAAACACAGCGGCACCCGGATCGGCTACACCAGGGTCAGCACCGTCACCCAGACTTTGGATCAGCAGAACGAGGCTCTTGCCGCTGCAGGGGTGGCCAAGGTGTTCTCTGATGTGATGTCAGGTGCACGCGATGATCGGCCCGGCCTGGCTGAGCTGTTGGCCTACGTGCGTGACGGTGACACAGTCGTGGTGTGGAAGCTTGATCGACTGGGCCGCAACATGCTGCACATCCTGCAGACCGTCAAGGAGCTGACTGACCGCGGTGTAACGCTGGTGTCGGTCACCGACGGCATCGACTCATCGACCCCCGCTGGACGCATGATGATCGGTGTGCTCGGGTCGCTGGCCGAGTACGAACGTGAGTTGATCAAGGAGCGCACCGCGCTGAAGCGGGCCGTGTCCCGCGCCAACGGGACGAAGTTCGGGCGACCCCGCAAGGTCGAGGACACCGACCACATCACCACCGCGAAGCGGATGAAGACTGACGGGCACACGGCCAAGGACATCGCCAAATACCTCGGCGTCAGCCGGGCAACACTGTATCGGTATATGGCCGATGCCGAGATGGCCTGACCGGTCAGCCAGCGGCGTGCGCTGGCATATGCGGGCTCAATGTGTCCCAGCTGACGGGCGCAATCACGGCCACGATCGCCGCCATCTCCCCACCCCCATGCCGGGTAGGGTTCTCGTCATGGGAGTCCAGACCCACGTGATGGAGTTCAGCAGTGGCGGCGCCTCGTCGAAGGGCGGCGGTTCTGGCCGTCTGCAGTTCGTCAGCCCGCTGCGCCGGCTGAACGGCGCCGAGCGCTGGTTCGTGCTGCTGTACCCGCTGCCGCCGGGGAAGAGCTACCTGGATGTCCGCAACGAGGCCACTGAGCAGTTCATCCAGGCAGCCGGGACCGCCGAGGCGATGATGCTCGACATCCGCAAGCCCGGCGGCGACCAGTGGGGCGCGAAGTGGGTCCGCTACATCATCGGTCATGAGCACGAGGGAGATCCGCCGCTCGACGTGCCGATCGAGTTGCCCAAGGCCGCCGAGATGGTCAGCGCCCCAGAGGTGTTCGAGGCCGAAGAGGCCGGGGACATCGTCTTCACGTACTACAAGACCGGCGACATCCCACCCGGCTACGTGCTACGCCCCGTCGAGGGCTACACCGCTGACGGCGACATCATCGACCTGCGGGATCCGGCGCTGCGTTAAGCCATGCTGTCGGGGTCGTACACGTTGCCGCTGCGCTGCCGCTGCTGCTCTAACAGCTGCTGACCAAGAACCCGCATCGCGGGGTCATCGCTGTCGATCATCTGCTGAGGTGTGAGATGCGTGCCCCAATCGGGGAAGTGATGCGCGGGCGTTGGTGTCGGTGCTGTTGGCACAGTTCCCTCGGCGTGCACGCCGCCGAATCCGCCCGCACCGCGATCCGTTAGACCCGGTGGAAGTGACGGTCCGCCCACCTTCGCGTCGGCACCACCCGTTTCGGACCCACTTGACTCAGCGCCCGAGTCGGCCGGCGCCTCGTCCCATCCCTCCGGCGGATACGCCAAGTCGGTGTCGATGATCCTGATCTCGCGCCCGTCCAGGGTCGCCGTCGCGGGTTTATCCGGGGTGACCGCGTCGTCGAACCGCTCCTGATCGGTCGTCCGATCCAGGCCCTCGTGAGACTTCGCCTCGATGCCGATGTACTCGTCGGGGTCATCGGTTGGCTCGACGGCATCGTAGTAGCGGTGCTGGGGCTTGCCGGTCTTCGGGTTGATCACGTCCGGATGGGTGGCTCGCACCTGTTGGCGCTCCAACGTGATGCCCGTGTCCTCCTCCCGCTTGTCGAGCGCCGCCTTCTCCGCATCCTTGCCGTCGCGGCTGTTCTCACCGCGGTAGGTGCCGTCGTTGTTCCGGTTGGGATAGTCCTCGTTCTGGCCCTTCGGATCCTTCACGACGGGGGCGTCGCCGTCTCCAGTCTCGGCGTCCGCATCGGGATCGTCCGCGTCTCCGGTTCCCGTGTCATCGCGGGTGTCGGTCTCGGTCTCGGGATCCTCGGTCTCGTGGTCGACGAACCGAACCGTCCCGTCGCGCCCGTCACCCTCACCCTCGAACCGGATTCCTTGCAGTTCAGCGGCTTTGGCCTCTAGCCGGTCACCGACGAGTTTGTCGGCAGCCGCCAGCTGCTGCGCGGCCCAACGGATGTCCTCCGCGTGTTCGTTCGCCGCGGTCTGCCTCGCATTCGCTGCGGCGGCGTCGACTTCGCGTGTGTCGGTCAGCGACAGGTCTTCGGCGACGCGGAACCCGTCGGCCTCGGCTGTGGTGATCGCTTCCAGCGCATCGCTCAGGGCGGCCTTGATGTCGTAGCTGCCGTTCTCAGCCAGGGTGGCGGCCTCACGTAGAAGGCTGCTCTGGCGGCCGACCACACCGATGTCGGCGGCCACCCGGTCTAGGGCCGCGTCCTTCGCGGTTCCCTCCCAGGTGGTTCCTCCTGGGGCGGAAACGTTCTGGCGGTGCTGATCGAAGGCGCTTTCGGACCCCGCGGCCGCGGTCCGCCAGGTGGTGGCCGCGTCGGACAGGTGCGCGGTGCTCCACTCCTCGATCTCGCTGCGGGTCGGTGGAGAAGCGGCCCCGGCGGCTGGGCTCACACGCGCACCGTGGCGCTGATGGCGTCGCCGCCGTCGGAGTCGGTGGTGCCGTACCGAGCGCCTCCGGTCGCCAAGTCGCCGGCCAGGGCGGTGATCCGGTCGGACTGCCGCTGCCGCACCGAGGACAGCGCTGCGTTGATCGCAGCGACGCCGGCACCGCTGGGCTGCGCAGATGCTGGGCTGCTGAACGCGGCGTTGGCCAGCCCCGCGGCAACAGCTTCGCTGCAGGACGCCGCTGTCTGTAGGCCGCCCGCGTCGACCTCAAGTTCGTTTGCCATGCCAATCCCCCAACCGGCGAAACACTGATCGTGAGGCTACCTCACGATTTAGGCCGGCTCTGGCGAAGGTTCTCCGGTCTGCGCCATCTGGTGCAGCGCGGCGGCGACCTGCTGCCGTACCCCTGCCAGCGCCTGGTGCGGGTTGGGCGTTGGGTGGCGCAGGGTCGGGAACTAGGTGGTGAGGCCGACCCAGCAGTTAGCGGCATCGTCCCAGGTTGAGGTGTAGGTGTAGCGCTCCGGACGCACGCCGTTCGGGCCGTGGACGTGCGGGCAATCGGCGAGACAGCAGACGCAGACCGAGGCGGGCCGGCGAGGAGACCGGCCGGATTGCGGTAGTCGCAGTCCGGGCACTCGCATCGCTGGCCTGGCTCCATGCTGTGACGGTATCGGGGCGCGGTCCTGGCCTGGGATGGCCAGCGATTCCGACCCCTTACCCGGGGGTCGACTTGTGCTCGGGGGCCGAGTTTTCGATGTCAGGTCGTGCGCGTGAAAGAAGCACCACCACGGCGGGGGCCGTCAGTGGGATCGCCAGCGATTCCGACCCCCATACCCGGGGGCCGACTTGCGTTCGGGGGGCCTGGTTTTGCAACTCAGGTTGTGCGCGTGGAAGAAGCACCACCACGGCGGGGGCCTGGTTGATCCCAATAAGCACAGGTGGGAGTATGCGAGCTTGTTGCGTCGTGCATGACCTCGGCGTGTCAGAATCTCGCGCATGGTGGCGAAGAGACGTCGGGATCGGGGCGGGACTGCTCGACCAACACATTCCGATCCGTTGGGGCGAATGACGGCTATTGGAGCCGTCGTGACCGTCGTGGGTGTCGCTGCAGTTTGGATACTCTGGGGTACTGCCGGGCAGGACCCTGTGCCGAGGACGCAAAGCAACTTTGACGCCTTATCCAGCATTCTCGCTACTGGAGCCGGACTTCTGGCCGCGACCGTTATTGCCTGGACAGAGATCGGTTCTCGGCGTTTTGCTGGACGCACCACCAAGGGTCTGCTCGCTGTCGACAAGACCCTGTCGATCCTGCGCAGTTGCGCGACCGACAGCTTCTCCGCACATGAACTTCGTCAGCGCCGGAAGGTCAATAAGCAGATTGACAAGCTTGCCTCAACCATCGAGGGGATTCCTGCCGCGCTCGGTACCCGAGACCCCGAGGTCGTCCGAGAGGCGCAGGAGCGGGCAGAGGGCATGCGTGCATTGCAAGCCCGTGTGGCATCTATGGATTCGGCAGAGAAACGGACGATCATCGAGGACCTGCAAAGCGCGAAACACCTGTACGACTCAGGCCGCTGGATGGAACTGCCCGCCGTCGAGGTGGCAATGCCCGCCCGACTCTCTCTGGGATACCGGATCGGCTGGGGCTTGGTCGCTTTCACGTGCTTCTCGGGCATAGTCAGCGTGGTGATTCTGACGGCAATGGCGAAGCTGCCTCAGGCAGCGGCGGTGTCTATTCCGTTCGTCTTGGCGTTGGTGCTGTATGCAGCGCTGGGACGCCTCGGCGTCTCCGGCGATGCTATGAAGCAGGCTGTGGACGTGACGTCCAAGGCGCAGGGTTTCGTCGGCGGACCAGCGGCGAAGAAGGACGAGGCCGAGGGGCCGAAGGCCGAGGCCAAGTGATGCGGCCATGTCGCCATGTCACGGCCCGCGCGGCGGCTGGCGCTGGTTGCGGGAGGCAGTGCTGACTGGTCAGTCGGGTTGAGTGGTTGGCAACTTACTCGGGAATTCATTCAGGTGTGACTCCGGGAATGACGGAGGCTCCACCTTGATTCCAGGGATCTCGCCGAGCGGGCCTGGAAGGACACCGTGATTCCGCTGGCCGACCGCGACCTTCCGTTTGACGTCGGCGAAATCGTCGCTGATCTCCAGTGTTCGATCTCTTAGGCCCTTCAGGTCCTTACGCAACAGCATTCTTGTCCACCATGGACGCCAAGCAAGCCGAGTGATCAGGCCAGCGGCATCTGAAACGACATCAGAGAGGTGTCCGTTGATAGCACCAGCTCCGAAGTCCTCGTCACCGTTGAGCTCCTCGTAGGACTCGTCACTTAGTTGTCGTCCGGCTTCGGCGAGAACCAGGTAGTGGTGGACGGCAGTTCTAGGGATGCGAGCGATGAGTGCGGAAGTTTCCACCTCACGGTAAGCGGTTCGAAACTCCCGATAACTGGTCGGTGCCCACCGCGCCATTTCTGTCGCCTCGATGGCCTTGAGGACTGCGCCACGCACTTCGCGGCGTGCTCGGCCAGCACCGATGTAGTTACCGATCACCGATCCCACACCGAGACCACCGACGAGTGGGAGCCACTGCACCAGATCCATCCGGACAAGTTAGCCCAGTGCAAACTGATCGCCATGACTGGCGATGCGATACCGCTGCAGGTACCCGATCCTGACTACTTGAGCCGGGTTGGCCTAGTTGTGTTCCTGGTGGCCCGAACTCAAAGGTCTGCTGATAACTGACCTGGTTCGGTTTCACCATCTGCTGCCACCGGAGCTGGATTGCTCGACCTTCGAGGGCGTGAGAGTGGCAGGCATGACCACAACCAACATGGGTGAGTACTTCGTGAAGTACTCGCGTAAATGCACCGATCCCGGGTCGCTGAGTACTACCGCACGGGTGGCCAGGCACTGATCGAGATCGGCCCGAAGCGCAACGCGATGCTGCATGCGCGGCCCGGTATCGATGAGCACGATACGGACAAGAAGCTCAGGTTGCTTAGGTGGCGTTTCCACGAAGACCGGGAGAAGTCCGAGATCCACATGATCTCCGACGAGTGGGGCGATGACCTCATTGGCCGGATCGTCGAGATCCGGAGCAACGTGGTGGCGTCGCGACCAACCCAGGCAGAGGTACGTGGTGATCAGAAGAACTCTGCAAAAGGGGAGTGATGCGCAGGGCGTGGAAGAGTCACAACGCCTGGCCAGCAGATCGGAGCTGGGCGGTCTGATTTACTGCCGATGTTGAGTTGTTCGAGGCGGAGGCAGGGGTCAGCACCATGACGAGCGGGTCGACCGGCACACAAACAGGGACACAGTGGCTGCATGTGACCATGCGGGACTCGCCCTCACTACGAACGGCCACGGGCTTCGGTGAGACGTTCCGAGACCTCGACAGCTTGTTGTTCGTCTGCGCGGTGCTGACTGGGTTGGACCGGGCTGCGCTGGTTCGTCCCGAGGGTGAGTCCTTGTTTAATTTCCATATTGTGGGCGCGGCAGAAGAAGACGACGAAGAAGAAGCTGAGGATGTCTATGCACCGCCCGTGCTGAGCGGCCTGGACGTTGCCTTTTCTCATCTCCACTTTGAGACCTTCGGAGACCCTGGCCCCAGCCAAAGCCAGCTTCGAAGTGGAAGAGTTGTCACCAACGCGGTCTCTTTGTCACAGCAGATTCAGGTAGAGCGCGTCAGCTATCAATCTCCTCTGGAGATCGTTCTGTCTCTGGCTCAACAAGCCGCCCAATATCCCGGCGGATGGACTGGTGCTTTCACAGTAGGAGTGGTCGGTACCGGTGTATTGGTGGCCAACCGAGCAGTCAAGCTCTGGGAGAACATCTCGAATGCTCGGAAAAAGCACTCAGAAGCAAACAAGGCCGCCATTGAGGCTCGTGAGTTGAAGGCTCGTGCTCGCCGCGATACCGAAGCGGAGGTCTCCACCAAGGAGTTTGAGGCCCGCATACGGGAAGCGGAGGCTCGCGAGAGAGAGGCCGCTGCAAAGCTCAAAGAGTCTGAAGTCGACCTGATGCTTGCAGCGCACAACGTCGTTCGGAGCGATGTAGAGCTACTTAGGACATTCTACGAAGCAGAGACCCTCACGCCTGCCGCCTTGCTCCGGAATGTTGATCAGGCTGCTGCGTCACTAGCGTCAATCGAGAGCATGAAAGTCGTCGAGGAGTAGACCACCTGACCGCGACCCGTGATGGTGAACCAGTCGATCAGCTTGAGGTCGATCATGCGGGGCGTCAGGCCGTCTTGCGACGGAAGTTGGTGGGGCCAAACGCTCCAGGCCGACCCGCCGCAGAGCGCCGGGGTGACGCGGCGGAATCGAATTTCGATGGAACCGGTCGACGCGCTGGGGCGTCCAATGGGTGTGGACGAGTACAGCGAGGACCTGCCCGGACCAGGGCTGCCGGCGTGGGCGGAGAGGTACCTGGCCCAGGAGCGGATGTGGCACCGGTTGTTGCGCGGCGCCGGGGCGATCACGGGCGACGAGGCGCGGGACCAGCTGCGACAGTGGCTGTGAGCCCAGACCCTCACTGCTGGAAATGCGCTGTGCATTCCGTTGATTCGACCGGTGGCCACATCGGCTGGAAATACGCTAGAGCCACTGTGACTGACGATGTAGCCGCTGTCCGCACCCGGCTCCACGCGCTCGATCAGGCTGTCGCTGCCGGCGAGGCGGGAAGCAGCCGGCACCCCTGGGAGGGCGCCGGGTTGTGTGTCGTCACGGCGATGCCCGATCATCCGTACGATGGGTCGATCAAGTTCGTCGTGACCCCTCACGCGGCGGCCCTCTCGTGGTTGGTGCGCGCGCTCTGGACCGCGTGTCACCCCCTGATGGATTCGATGGCGAAGGTCGAATTCTTCGGCCGACTCGGCAACGCAGCACACCGCTACCAGAGGCGCGCGAGTGACTCGGAGAAAACGCGCGACCTGCTCGGCGCCGTCCTGCATGAGGCGTACGACATCGTCGCCGACATCGAGACCGGTCGCTTCCAGCCGTTTCCCGTCGCTCCACGAGGAGTCGTGCACGATGACCTGCTCCCCGCCGACGTCCACGACGACGCACTCAGCGACGCCGAGATCGAGCAGTGGTTCCACGAACACGGACTACCAGGTGAGCGGTCCTGATCGCGATTTGCCCTACTCCGTCTCCTGGCCGGTCTCGCTGGCAACGGCCTGGTAGAACCACTTCGCGATGTCCGAGATCAGGTTGGTCCGGCCGGGCGCGTTGGTGAAGAAGTAGTCGCTCATCTTCTCGTGCGCACCCTGGTTGTCTGCGACCGCGCCGGTCACCGCGTCGTCGAAGTCCGGGGACTCCACGAACTGCTTCGGGGTGTTCACCTTCGCCTGCGTTGTCCGGCACCGGTCGCCAGAGCTGACAGCGGCTTAGTTGGGCAGGTCGAGCGTGGCGCCGGTCCGGCGCATCATCTCGAACGGGCCGAGCGACGTCACGCCGATCGCCGTGCAGGCGTCGGGGATCATCACCCGCTTACGCGAGTTGGGATCTGAGCGCTCATGGGTGACCACGACGTGATCGTGAGCGCGGGCGTACGCGACGAGCAGGTAGTCGGCTGCGCTGCCGGTGAACCCGGCCAGGGCGGCGGGAGTGAACGACTGCGAGCTCGCCCAGGTGGTGAGCGCCGGGAAGTGCGCCGTGGTGGCCTGATCCACCGGACGGAAGAACGCGCTGTTGGCCTTCGCCCACTCGGCGAGTTCATCGTCGCCTGCGACCAGTTCGTCGCGGATCGCCTCGATGCTGCACACATGACCTGCGGTGTGCGCGCCCTCCAGCCACTTCCAGAAGCCCGGGGCGATGTCGAAGGCGTAGTAGCGGTTCTTCGCGTCGATGAGCACGTTCGCGTCCACCAGGTACATCAGCCCACCCCGATCTCGTCGGCGAGCTTGGTGAAAGTCTCGTGCTTCCGTGTTCCGAGCAGCTGGAACGCCTCCCTGAAGCTCGTGCCGCCCTCGTAGGTGCTGGCGATCACCGCGCGGGCAAAGTGCCGGCTCAACCGCAGCGGCTGGGTGTTGTAGTAGTTGCCGCCGCCCTCACCGCGGGCGCGCTTGGCGTGGGCGATCACGGCGTCGCGCTCGGCCTCGTACAGCTGCTGGTAGTCGTCCCAGCTGAGGTACTTCGCGTCGAACAGCCGCTTGAGGATCACCAGGGTGCTCACCTTGTACCGGCGTGCGAGTCGGCTGACTTCCTGCGGCGTCGGCTGGCCCTGGTAGTCGCCGCGCAGCGCGGACAGCGGCACGAGCACTTCGGCGGCCACCTGGTTGCACCACAGCTCCTCGGTGACGCCGCCGCGGGAGGCCATCGCCGCGTCAGACAGCGCGCTTCCGCCGAGCCAGATGTGCGCCAACTCGTGGATAAGGGTGAAGATCTGCGCGGCCTTCGTATCGGCGCCGTTCACGAAGATCAACGGCGCGTACGGGTCGGACAATGCGAAGCCGCGGAACTCCTCCGGTGCGAGGGCGCGGTGGGTGTCTCCGCCGACGATCCCGCTGACCATCACCAGCACGCCGATGTTCTCGATGCGGTCGATGAGCTGACGCAGGGCTTCGTCGGAGTTGGCGAACACCGTGCGGTCGGTGAGGTTGAAGCCGAGCTCGCTGCGGATCATCTGGGCAGCTTGCACGACGGGGGTGTCGACGGTGACGGAGCCGACGAACGGCAACTCAGGCATGCCCTGGTCCCGGATGTAGTCCCGGTACCAGTCCTGCCGGGCCTGGCAGGCGTAGATGGTGTCCAACAGGTCCGCGGACGGCCGTGGCACCGCGGCGTTACCGAGCGTGCGCATGTCGGGGATCGGGACCGGTTCGTTCGGTGGCTCCGGCAGGAAGAGCAGGCCGAAGGGAGCGTGCGTCTTGTGAGCGAACTCTTCCAACTGTTTCAGCGTCGGGCGCGTGGCGCCGGTGAGCCACGCCTCGAACTTCGGGGCGCGGCGGGCGATCGTCTCCTCGTCCCAACCGGCACGCTCGACAGCCCACTCCAGAAGCCCGGGGGCGACGTCCACACGAACTACCAAGGTGCGCGCCACCTCCTTCCATGCACGGTGTCAGTGTGCCGCAGCGGGCACGCCGGGGCGCGTCGACCCCGCCGATGGGATTCAACCGTGACCGCCGGCTCAGAAGTCCTGGTGCACCCGCCGCAGGATGTTCGCCAGCACGATCACCGCGTCCGCGATGATCCCTGCCTCCCGCCGCGACGGCTCCGTGGAGTGCTTGACGCTGTGAGCGAGGTCGCTCACCTTGTTGACGACACCGCGGATCGCCTCGTTATCCTTCCCGGCCAGGGAGTCCTCGACGTACCGACCGATGCGCTGCTTCGTCTTGTCCGCCGGCGGCTCGGTCTCTCCGTCCCGCAGGTGCACCGCGGGGTCGTACACGGTGCGGCTGAGGGCCTCCAGGACCGCCACGGAGCGGTTGCCCACGTCGCGGTAGTCCTGCGTGGTGGTCGCTGTCCGGAAGCGGCGCCGCAGCTCCGTCAGCTCCACATCCACCTTCGGCCACCCGGTCCTGGTGTGCGGCGACACGGCCTCGGCGTTCACCGCCCGAAACTGGGTCTCCTCCAGCTTGTCCAACTTCTGCTGCACCGGCCCGAAGAAGTCGTCCAGCAGCGCGCGCCGGGCGTGATACGAGCCGGAGCACTCGTTCTTGATCCAGTAGGTCTTGAAGCTCTCGAAGTTCCGCCAAGGGAATTCCAGCTCGACATCGATGCGGTGCAGTGTGGCCTTAAGCGCGCGCTGCGCGAGCGCGATCTGCTCGCCGTCGAGACGCTCCCCGCCGCCGGTCCCGAACGCCTTCAACTCATCCCAGACGAGACCTGTCAGTGCGATCGCCACGTCCAGGTTGTCGTAGCCGGGTACCGGGCCAGCTCGCAGCTGCTCCAACAGGTCGACGCGCAGGTCCACGGTCGGGGTTCCCCACGGCCCCGGTTCAGCGCTCTCGGCGAAGAAGTCGTCCCGGATCACGGGACGTGACGGTACTGGCGGCCACCGACACACTTCGGCGCGTCGTCGCTCCTCCTGCTCCCCTGCGTTCCACTCGCGGCCTGACCGCGCAACCCGGCAC
This sequence comes from Mycobacterium farcinogenes, assembly GCF_019739075.1. Taxonomy (NCBI): domain Bacteria; kingdom Bacillati; phylum Actinomycetota; class Actinomycetes; order Mycobacteriales; family Mycobacteriaceae; genus Mycobacterium; species Mycobacterium farcinogenes. Next base: position 5,025,104 of record NZ_CP081673.1, read on the forward strand.
GCACCGCCGCCCGGCGCACCTCCGGCCGGATGAACAAGGTGCGCCAGTCGCCTTCCGGATGTTGGAAAGGATCCCACCCGAGCCCGGCCCAGAACCCGTCTGCCTCCGCGCTGTACGCCAGCAGCCGACGGCCCGGGTGCCGCAGTTCTAGCTCTCGCACTACCCGGGTGCCGACGCCACGACCGCACTCCGCGGTGGCCACCTCAATGAAGGCGACCTCCAGCCTCTCGGCGCCGACGGCGGGCACGTTCGCGTAGTGTTCGATGTCGACGTCCTCCTTGAGCTCAACCCGCGCCACCTCCACGCCGTGGTCCAGCACCTGCACGTACCAGGGGTCCTCAGTGTCGAAGTTGTGCGGATTCCACCAGTCGGGGTGCTCGTAGGTCACGGCCTCATCGAAGGGTGGTGTCCACCAGCGGTCGTCGGCGGGACCGCGGCGGAGATCGACGAGCCGCAGGTCCATCTCAGTCCTGCAGCTCGTACGGCACCGCGCCGAAGTACCGGTCCCACTCGTGGTAGTCGGTGATGCCGCTGAGTAGCCGCGCCACCGCGAGGTCGTACTGCGTGATGCGCAGGCCCTGATGCCCACCGCCGAGCGGAACGATGCCGCGGCCGCCGTCCACGTAGACGAAGTTCACCCGGTCCACCAGAGACCCGCGCCAGAAGATGTCGGCGAGACTGATCTCTCGGATCTTGGAATCGGGGAAGTTCTCGGACCACTCGAACTTCAGGTCGCGATCATGCTGGCTCTCCGGCATCCCGTACGCGATCGTGAGGTCGACGTCTGGGCGATACACGGCGAGCTCGCCGTGGCTGTCGTGATCGACACCCGACGTGTTGTTGGCGGGGCTGCTCCACGAACCGAAGCGGTCGCGATAGGTCGGACCCGCCGACTTGATGCGGCGCCAGTCGGCCGGACGCGAGTTGGCGATGAGTGCACGCAGCTCGTCGAAGGTCATGTCGATCCTCCCCGAAGGTAGTCAAGATGCCGCTCCCTGCGGCTGATTCGACGTTAGCCAGCAGGTCCGACAGATCAGACCGTGAACGGGTCGGCGCCTTCCATCTGCTCCCACCGCGTCCAGGTGCCCGCCGGGTACGACCGCAGCACCTCCCCGAGGTAGATGATCTCGAGGACCCCCTCGTTCTCCTCGCCGCGTACACGCCCCACGTGGAGGTAGTAGGTACCAGCGGTGCGTTCCACGTCGCCGGAGGACAGCCACACGATGACGGCGCCCCGGTCGGACATCAGGCACTCGCGGTAGTACCGCGCGTCGCACGGGAACACCTTCGTGGCCATCGGCCCCTCCGCCGCGTAGAACCGCTCGACTTCTGTCACTTCACTGTTGTTGTTCGTCATGCGGGCGACGCTACGGAAGTGGGGTGCACGACGGCGTGTGGCCGAAGCGGCAGTCGGCGCAGCCGGGGTGTCTACTTCCGTCCCCGCTGGAACCGCCAGATCGCATGGTCGAGCGCGAACTCCGGCAGGCCCAACTCCCCCGCCGCGGCCTTCACGATCGCCTCGGCGAACTCGGTGTCGACGCTGCGGCGCGGCTGACCGGGGTACAGAGACTGCGTGACGAACCGGCGGATCATTCGATCCGGCTTCACCCCGTCGACGCCCGCCAGCATCCCCGCGTACCGCCACGTGATCCCGCTGCGCTGACCGACCACGCCGCACCACGCCTTCCGCACCTCGGCGTAGCGGTCCTTGTCGTCGGCGGCGTCACGGAGGCTCGCGGTGGTGGTGATGCCCATGCCGTCGAGGACCTCGACGGCTCGCAGGATCGCGACGGCCTTGAGCGGCGCCCCGGCCCGGGTGCTCGTGCGGTGGCCGTTCCCGATCGCCTCCGCCCAGGCCTCGGGGCCGCCGGTCACCTCGAAGGTGTCGAGGAGCTCGGGCACGCCGTCTGTGTTCGGATCGCCGCCCCGGTCTCGGCGGTAGGCCCGGTAGCGGACGACCACCTTCTCCACGGCCGCGTACCGCACGCCCGTGGACTGGATGCTGTCAACGATGCAGAGGGCCAAGCTGTTCGGGTAGCCCCCCGGTGCCTCGGAACCGCGGAACTGCTCGCAGCGGTCGATCAGGAGCTGCAACTGCTCGGCGGTGTGCGTCACGGCCGCGATCGTCGCACGGCGTGCCGACATCGCGGAGTGGATCCGGGAGCCGCGACTCGTCCCAGCTGTGTCGGCAGTCGGGTGAGACGATCGCGCGATGGCAGCGAACACCCGCCAGCGACAGCTGGACCTCATCGCAGACCGGATCAGCGCGTGCCGGGCGTGCCCGGGGATGAACGAGCCCGGGGTCACGGCGTCGGCACCGGGTTACGGGTCGGCGGAGTCCCCCGTAGCCATCGTCGGACAGAGCCTGTGCCGCAAGTGCATGGAGTCGGGCATCCCGTTCACAGGCGGGAGTGGGAGGTACATCGACGCCGCTCTGGAGATCGCCGATCTCAAGAAGGATGAGCTGTTCGTCACGAACGTCGTGCACTGCCATCCGCCCGACGACCGGCCCTCGCACCGGCTCGAGATCGACAACTGCCGGCACTTCCTCCATGAGGAGCTGGATGTCGTTCGGCCACGGCTGATCATCGGCCTCGGCGGGGATGCGGAGAAGGTGCTGTCGGCCCGGTACCCCGACGGGCAGCGTTTGACTTGGCCCTTCGTCAAGCCGCAGACCGTCAAGCAGGGCACGACCTACCTGCTGTTCCCGGAGCACCCGGGCTCGCTGCGGTTCAAGAAGACCGCCGACCGCGCGTACTACTCACCCAGCCTCGCCCGCGCGATCACGTGGGGTTTCGAGCCCGGGTAGTCGCTGCGGGTCTCAGTGCCCTCGCCGCGACGACGGCAACCCGCCCAGAACCTCACGCTTGGCCAGATCGAGTCCCGGACTCCTGACGAGGCCCGCCGGGAGCACCGCACGCAGACCCTCCGGCTGCCGCGGAACGGTCCTCGTCGGCGTGGTCTTGTTCTTGTGGATCAACTTCGCCCAGCGATGCATGGACTCAAAGTTCGGATTCTTCGCGATGAGGGTGCGCGTCTCGTTCACGAGCTCGTCGAGCCGCAGGAGCTCCTCGGGTTTGAGCGGCCGCTTGATCGCCTCGAAGCGGGAGAGCTCCTTGCGGACCTTCCCCACCGTCCTGATCGCCTTCTTCTTCGCCGGTGCCACATCTCGGGAGGACACGGACAAGTGCGCGACGGGTTCGGCGTCGCCGGAGCCCCGCGTGTGTGGCAGAACAGCCTTCGCGCGGCGGTGAAGATTCATGTATTCAGCGCTAGCTGCTGCCGAGCCCTTCAGTCGCGCCACGAGGCCGTCGAGAAGCTCGAATTCCTCGGAGTTAGGTTCCCGATCGACAGGTATCGGCTCGGCTTGGTCGGCCTCCGCGGTGAGCCGTTGGTACGGAGTCTGCGGCGATGCATCCGAAGCCGATGGGGTAGCCGACTGTTCTGCTGGCTCGGTGCTGTCGGCGCCGTTCAACCGTGCCTGCACCGCCATCGCCTTCGAGTAGAGGTACCCGTACCGCTTGCCGCCCGGCTCGGCGGCGACTCGAAGTCGCACGACAAGGTCGTCGACGTGGCGGACGTCCTTGATTGTGGGCTCCCGATCACCGGGGATCCTCTCGATCTGACCGATCTCTTCGAGGAACTGCTTGAACTTCTTCGTCTGCGCCACAGGCCCCTCCTCTTGCGTGATCGGTCAATGTATGCGGTCTGACTATCGTCAGTGCCCTTGCCGCGGGCCCGGCAGACCGCCCGACACCGCATGTCCAGCACGGCTGAGTCGGGAGCTTCGGACCATCCCGGCCGGTAGTGCCGCACCTAGTCCGCGCATCTTGGCGCGCCGACCCCTCTCGATCGCCTGTTTCACGCGGCGCGGGTCCGTCAGGCGCCGCTGAACGATCTTCGCCCGCCGCAGCAGCCTCGCGTAGGTCTTGCTGTCGTCGGCGGCGACGACGCCGCGCAGCTCTTTCACGAGATCGTTGATCGCCTGCAACTCCTCCGCGGTAGGTGCAGGTCGAGTGCGAACTTCTCGGCGCGGTCGACGCCGCTGGTGCGTCGGCGGAATTCGAGCGTCGCGCGTTTAGCCACCATGTCTCCTCTGCGTAGGTCGGGTGAGGGCAGCGTAGGCGGGAGGGGTGACACTGCGGCCGGTTACCGTCGCTTGCCCAGACCCGGCGCCCCGCCACGGGTGACGGTCGAGAGACCCGTGGCGTTCATGCGGCGTCGCCCCCCGGCCGGCGACTTCCCCGACCCTTCACAGCGTTGGCCGTTCGCCTTGTGCACCGCGATGCGGCCGTCGCGGTCTCGCACCTCCTGGACCAAGTCGCAGACTGCGCAGCGCTCCTGCGTGCCGGTGAACCGGTCACCTCCGCTACCGGAGCACATCCCACCGCCGGGCAGCTCGTGGTTTGGGACCTTGCCCGTCTCCCGGTTCAGCACCACGGTGGCCTGGCACACCGAACAGAAGCCGTACTCGCGCCGCTTCTTCGGCTGGTCGGAGCGATCCTGTACCGCGCCCGTCACGATCAGTGCCCCCGCCGCGTACCCGGGAGTCCGCCCGACACCCCACGTCGCGGCATGTCCAGGCCGCGGGGCCGACTGATCCAGCCGGCCGACGGCACACCGCTGCGGTCACGGTCCGGGGCGGACGACCCACCTGTCAGGTACGCCCGGGTGTCGAGCGCCTGCGTGTACAGCATTCGCGCCATCGGCACCCTGCGCGACAGTGCCTCCAATTCAGCGATAAGCCGGTTCAGGGTCTGCGCGTCGGATGGGGTCATGGGTCTGCCGGCCTGGGCGATGCGGCGCAGCTGGAGGGAGTAGCCCTGAGTTCGGGCCCTTTGCGTCCCTCGCGACGGCCCCTTCTTTTTCCGCTTCGACGTCCCGGTGCCGGCCGGCGGTGGGGTCGGCGTGGCTGCGGCTCCCTCTGTAGCGGTCGGGGTCGCGGGGCGCTTACCGGTCGCCGTGGCCGAGGTGGAGATGGCGTGGGATCTGCGTGCGTAGGTGCGGATCGCGGACACGCGGCGCAACAGGCGGGTGATCTCCTCGGACCCGTCACCAATCAACGCCGCGCGCAATCGGGTGGCGAGGTCTTCGAGCAGCTCGATCTCCTCTGCGGAGAGGAACCTGCCTGTCGGTATCAACTCGGCTTCGGCCACCTCGGCAGTGAGCTGCTCGTACTTCGGCGGTTCGGTCACCGATTCCTCCTCGGCTTGGGCGCGTCAGGGCAGCGTAAGTGGACGGTCCGACGCGGTGGTGGAAACGGGAAAGGTTCCCACGACTCGCCGTAACGTGCCTAACGACGCTGGCCCGCGATGGAGCCACAGTCGCGGCTTTCGACTGACAGGCGATCGCCAACGAGCTTGTCGGCCTGCGCCAGTTGCTCGGCGCGCACTGAGGAGCCACTTCGGTGCATCACCGGGGGCTGCAGCGCTCTAGCAGCGCTGCGCCATGCCGACCGACTCACGATCGGAATTAGCCAGAACTAATATTAGTTCAAGTTAATATGTACAGGTGATCGAGTTGTCCGCAATCCGGCGTGAGGCAGGTGTGACGCAAGCAAAAATGGCTGCTCGGCTGGACACCACCCAGAGCAGTGTGTCCCAGCTTGAGCGGCGAGGCGACGTCCTGCTCAGCACTTTGTCGGAATACCTAAATGTCCTCGGGGCAAGGGCTCGCATCACGGTGGCCATGGGCGATCTGACGTTCACCTATGACCTGACGGAGAGGCAACAATGACCGCGATTGCTTCGACTCAGGCCGACATCACCCGGCGCAACCACGACCGGGCTGTCCGGTTCTTCTGGACGTGGCTGATCCTCGCCACGTGGTTGTCGCTGGCGGGCAACGTCGCACATGCCTGCCTCTCGACGAGCGCCGTCGCTCAGTGGCTCGCTGCGTGTGTCGCCGCAGTCCCGCCGACCGTCCTCCTGCTGTCAGTCCACGCCCTGGCCGTGTTGGCCAAGACGGCCGCCTCGGGTGCGGTCTACCGCGCCGCGGTTGCCGCGACCGCGGTCCTCGCAGTAGGCGCGTTCATCTTGTCGTTCGTTGCGCTGCGCGACCTCGCGGTAATCGCAGGTATTCGGCCCGGACTCGCGCCGGTGCTGCCGCTGGTGATCGACCTCGCGATCGGAGTGGCGACGCTCGCACTGGTCGCCATCGGAGATAAACCTGCACGTCGGGTCCGTAACGCGGCCCGCGGAATGGCCTCACCCGCGACTACTACTACTACCCCAAACCGCGCCACCACGACCGAGAAACGCGCCTTAGCAACGACAGCGACCCGTAACGGCGCACCGCCGGCTGCGGCTTCAGCCGCGAGTCCGAGCGCGGACGACGCAGCTCGCGAGCTCGCGGCTGAACTCGTCGCCGAGAAAGTCACGCGGCATCCCATTGCGGTTGTGGAGAAGATTATTGCGGCGCACGATGCTGGCGACCCACCGAACCGCATCGCCAAGAACTCCGGGGTGCATCACTCCACAGTGTCTCGGATTGTTGATGCTGCCACAGCACGACGTCAGCACTCACTCGCAGTCGCGTAAAGATCCGCGGTCAGCTCACTATGCGAACCCTCAAGAGCAGGCCATGTCCTTGGCATTGATAAAAAGCCCTTGGCCTGCCTGGTCCTCGCTTATCCCAAGGTCCTCAGCCAGGAATTGGACGACGGAATTGGGGGACGTCCCTCCCGCTAGCGATTGGCAAATCCCCCGCGCTATTTGGAGCAGCCGGTCGCGGTCTGTCGGTATGCCTGCGATGCGGTACCTCAGCGTTTGGTTGATGAATGCCAGCTCGCCTGGACGCGCTGGACTAACATCAGACCAGCAATTCCAGGGGCTGGTATGGGCACCGCAAAAGCCAGGGTCACCCGGACCGGGAGGTACTGCGGGGGGTGCGGCGACGGCGACCCCGCCTCCTGCGAATGCGACAGCCGCAATGCAACTCGTCAGCAACGTTCTGTACAAACGCATTGCCACGATCTGGCCCCCTCTGTGCGAACTCCCCAACCCATTGCTGTATCAGACAACGCGCAGCAGTCTCCCATGCTTCGTCTAACGCCACACCAATAAGGACTGCAAATCGTCCAGTCGATGTTTCGCCGTCAGCTCATTGCGGCGTCCGTCGCCGTGACCGAGCGGTACTCGGCTAATTTCCTGCTGCAACGACGGGTCACCGTACGTCCGGGCAACCTGCCTCACTGTGTCGACGTACTCCGAGCACCGGCCCAGACCGCCATCCTCGGCCTGCCCGAGGGAGCGACGCTCAACTATCGCCTCGACTTCTCCAATGTCGTCGACACAACGGCGGCGATCAGAAGCTGGCCTCCTTCGCCGTCCAGGTCCCGACCTCCGACGTGGCCCTGGACCTGGCGACCGTCGAGCGCGTTGCGCTCTAAACCCCTAGCGCCTCAAGGCTGGAAGGCGGGGGCCACATACCCCGAGTCCCGGATCTCCCAGATCTTGTCTTTATCCACTCCATCGAAATTGATCTGATCGATTGTCGACTTTGAATAGTAGAGGTTGATTACGGTGTCGGTCGTCGTGTTGCCGTAAGCATCCTTCATCGGGAATCTACCCTGAACATTTACCGAAGCGGCATTGGGATATGTCGCCTTCGCGTATTCGAGGATGTCAATCGTTTCGAATCGAGCACCGTCCTTGATCAACCCCTCAGTCAAGTTGTCACTGATATCGAACACCGCACTAACTTGTTCACCTTCTGGGCTGGGGGCGGTCGAAAACGTCGCATCGGGCTTCTTCGGCCCGGTGGGCGTAGGGGCCGCTGCGGAGACCGTTACGCTGCTCGTCGCCGCCGAGCTTTGCGATTCCGACGACTTGTCATCGTCGCTGGAACTCCCGCATTTTCCAATCAGGAAGAGCAAGAAGAAGATTCCGACGACAACTGCAACCACCTTGCCGCCGGAGCCTGACTTTTTCGGCTGCGGAGATGCGAGGGTCTGCGCGGGCGGTGCCGTGGGTCCCCAGTTGGTTCCATCGAAGTACCGCTTACCGCCCTTGCCGTCCGGGTCTGGATACCAACCCGCCTGTGACTTATCGGACATTTGACGCCTCCACTCCCTCGTTCAGGCGCGATGTTAGCTGCCCTTTTGGATTCGGGAGGTCGGACTGAAAATCAACTTTTGCGCACATTGTCAGGCCATCTTCAGCATCCAGGCCGGTATCCAATGGGTGACATCGCCGCACTGCGCACCGTGGGTGATCGGATAGGTCACCAGGCCCCACCACGCCCCCTGTTCGCATAAGGCCCACCACGTCAGCTGACCCTCCACCACTTTTGCCATCTGCAAGCCGTGAGGGTGATATCGACCTCGGCCATGTGGCTGTCGAGGGAAGAGGGCGGTCAGATCGATCAGGACCGCGATAGGCGGGTCAACCCGGCGGAACACTTCGCGCACGGGCTGTCCGCCGTAACCGATGGCCTGCAGGTCGCCCATGCTTCGATCATATGTTCGAGGCGCCCGCCTGCGAAGTCACCGCCTGGCGCTCGTCGAGCAGTCGGTCGATCAATCTCGTCGAGGGCCTGCCGCCGGACTCCTTGGTCTTGGCCCGCAGCAGAGCCAGGAGCCTCAGCTCGCGATCGATCACATCGAGATCCCGCACCGCTCCAGCGTATGGACGCTCTAGGCCATCCCAGAGCACCAAACCTGGCGCGGGTCACTTGACGCCCGACACCTGACCGGTGAAGGAGAAGATAATCCCCACGAGCAGGAAGAGCGCACCGACCCACGGACGGAGCGGATGCTGGCGAGCGGAGTCCTGCTTGACCAGCTCGTGGATCTTGTGAAGGGTCGCCGCCTGGACCTCAACGGTCGCATTGGTGGGAAGCATCACGAGAGCGAAGAAGATGGCCAGCATCTTGGCCCAGAACCCCTCGGCGGCATTGACGCCGTCGGTTATTTGCTGCTTGATGGTCTGCCCGTCGAGCGCCTTCTTGATGTTGCTCTTCATCTCGACTTCGATCTCCCGGTACCGGTCGACCAACTGACGGAAGTCGCTCCTGGATTGGACGATCTCCGTGATGACGATGAGGAAGCCGACGAACTGGCAGACCAGTGCGACAACCGCCTGAGTGATGACACCAGCGGGCGATGTGGCCCAGCCGATCAGGTCAGCCATGTCGCGCATCGTAAAGGCTTGCTACCGACAACAGCCACGGTGACAGCCAGCGTGGCGACGAAGTCCCTCGACGAGCGGAGGCCGGACCCGGGCACGAAAAAGCCCCACCGGATCTCGATGGGGCTCTTGTCGTTATGGGGCGTTCTACTGAACTACGCCCTTGCACTCTTGGCAGGCCTTCGGGTGGTCGACGTCGAAAGGCTCCGCTAGATAGACCCGAACATGTCGCCCGCACGCTGCCTCCATGAAGTGACCTCGCTCGGCGAAGATCGGCTCCTTGGCGTCAACGATGTGCGCGATGACCCCCATCCATGGCTCCGGCGGCAACAGGCAGGCATGGACCACATCGATCTGCTTGGGCACGTACGGATCTAGCTGACTGTCAAGCGATCGGGCTAACTCATACCGCTCCAGCGCGGCGAAGGCCCCGGAACCTTCACGACGGGTCACCGTACGTCCGGGCGACCCGCTTCACGGTGTCGACGTACTCCGGGCACCGGCCTTCGACCGACTCCCAAACGATGTCAATTGCCGATTCCTGATCCCAGCCTTCAGTCTGGTACCGGTCGATCAGGGCACCGACGGAGTCTGCAGTCCCACCGGTCTGGTCGAGGGTGACACAGTTGCGCTGGCCGTTCTGCCAGATCTCTTGCTTCTCATCCGGAGTGATCAGGCCGAACACGTCCGGCTGGGCATGGGCCACCGGAGCCAGCACCAGACCCGCCACCGCGACCAGAGCGATGAACAGCTTCGTCATAGTCGTCATCGTCGCAGAAGCTGCCGACGATCTCAGGGTCTTGGTCATCGCCCAAGGCCTGCCATGCAGCCGTCATAGGCGTCCTGGGAATTGATCACGTCGTTCGTCCGGCCATAGCCATAGCCAGCCACGCTTCTACACGCTGACTCCGCCGAGACACCCAGGCGCATCAGATCCTGGGCGGTACCCCGGTGGCGGTTGCCATACTCCCATTCCTCCGAATGGCCACACGCGGAAGCCGCCATCGCCAGGCCGAGGAAGAGGGTCAGGTTGGCCGCGAACTTGGCTGCCGTCGTCATCATGACCGACCCGACAGTCCGAGCTGATTTGCACGCTCCGGGCAGTAGGTCTTGACTCCGGCACCGAGGAACTTCGCCGCCTGCTGCCGGGTCAGGGTCGGCTCGTTGTGGAGGATGCCGCCGACGGCCTCCACGATCCCGGTGCTGGGGTCGTTGGCCAGGACCTCGCACCCCGACAGCGCGAGGACGATCGCCTCTTCGTTGTCGGCGACCGGCACCCCGGCGGTCTTGATCTGGGCGATGAAGGAGCGGTCCGCCGTCGGGTCGATCCCGACCGGGTCGGCCTCGGCCTTGGGGATCGCCTTCAGCACCATCACGGCCAGGACGATGAGTCCGATGGTCGCAACGGTCTTGGTGAAGCTCTTCTTCGGTACGTTATTGCTGCTCACGGGTAGTTGCCTCCGGTCAGGGTGGTTACTGGACCGTTATTGAGCACTTAATGAGGCCGGCGATCCGGTGAAGCTGTCGCCCATCCGCACCACGAATGCCGGTCAGGGCTTCCAGGGATTCTGGCGGCCCACGGCGTGAGAGATGTACCGGCGGGCTCCGAACCGGAGACAACCTGACTGGCGTCCAGGAGCCCCCATTAGGCTGTGCCGCATGGCTGCTGACATCGTGCCGGTCCGGCTTGGGCTGACCAAGGGCGACCTTTACACACTGTGGGCTCCGCGTTGGCGGGACGCCGGCGACGAGTGGGAGGCCTTCTTGGGCGAAGGTGACGCCCTGTACGCCTTCGAATCGGTCGCTGACCTGGTGGCATTCGTCCGCACCAACACCGACAACGACCTCGCCGACCACCCGAAGTGGGACAAGCTGACCGCGGCCAACGCGCACAAGCTGCAACCGGCCGAGGATCGTGAGTACGACATCGTCGGGCTGCCCGACCTGGTGGCCGACAAGCCGACCGAGGAATCCGTCGCGAGCCTGCACCGCACCCTCGTGGTGGTGTCCGCGATCGGCTCGGTGTGTGAGCTGCCGGCCATCAGCAAGTTCTTCAACGGCAACCCGGTGCTCGGCACGGTCGGCGGCGGGCTGGAAGGCTTCACCGGCCGCTCCGGGCGCAAGCGTTGGGCTGAGATCGAAGCCGTGATCGGCCGGGGCTGGGACGGCGTGCTCGACTCGATCGACGAGATCGTCTCCATTCCTGAGTCGGTCGATGCCGACGCGGTCAAGAAGGCCGAGGCCGAGCTCGAGGAGCCGGCGCCCGAAGAGGACGAGGACGAGCTCGCGGTGGACACCGACGACGCCGAGGGCGGCGACGAGGACGACGAAGCCTCGGCCGAGCCTGCACGCAGCGCGGCCGACACCGCTGTCCTGGGCGACGACGAGGACTTCTGGCAGAAGGTCGGCATCGACCCGGTCCGCATCATGACCGGTTCTGGCACCGTCTACACCCTGCGCTGCTACCTCGACGACGATCCCGTGTTCCTCGGCCGTAACGGCCGCATCAGCGTGTTCAGCTCGGAGCGGGCACTGGCCCGCTATCTCGCCGACGAACACGACCACGACCTGTCGGACCTGGCCACCTACGACGACATCCGGACCGCGGCCACCGACGGCTCGCTGCGGGTAGAGGTCGCCGAGGAGAACATCTACGTACTGTCCGGCATCTCCGACGACATCGCCGACGGACCCGACGCGGTCGACCACGACCAGCTGGAGTTGGCCGTCGAGCTGCTGCGCGATGTCAGCGACTACTCCGAGGACAAAACCGTCGACGAGACGCTCGCCGGCACCAAGGCGCTGGGCAAGTTCGTGAGCTACGTGCTCGGCGACGACAACGCCCGCAAGCCGGAGGCCCCGTACGCCGAAGCCGTCGAGCAGTGGGACGCACTGGAACGGTTCGTCGAGTCGCGCCTGCGGGCGGAGTAGCCCACGGCGATGAGTTCTGGCCGCGGCTGCGGCCAGAACTCATGACCGCCTCGCGGTCAGCTCTTGGTGACCTTCGGCGCGTGCCAGGTGCCGTTGAGGGCCTCTTCCTTGGGCCAGTACAACCGCAGGATGATCTGGAACGGACCCTCCGGTGTGGGCAGCCAGTTCGCCTCTTTCGCCGGACCCGGCGATTGGTTCTGAACGTAGATCGTGACGCCGCCGTCAGGGTCTTTGACCAGGCTGGGCAACATCGGTGAGTTGATCAGGTACCGGTTGATCGGGTTCGCGACGAGCAGACTCTGCGGCATCTTGTACATGGTGGCCGACCAGAACGAGTTGACCGGTGGCAGCTGGCCGGGCCCGAACCGTACCGTGTAGTTCCCGGCGCCGGACAACGGTGCCCCGGTCACGTCGACGGCCAGCACAGGGTAGATGGCCTCCTGTGCGGTGTTGCCGTAGATGCCCAGCACCGCGGCAGCCATGCGGTAGAGGTAGTTGTCCTTCAACGCTTCCCGCGTGCCGAACAGGTCGGCCGACGTCACCTGGCCGGTATCCAGCTTGTCCTTCTTGAAGGTGTTGACTTCGGTCCAGGCATCGGCCATCCCGTCCTGCACCGCCTGCAGGGTTTCCTTGCTCATCGTGGCGGGGTCGAAGTCCCCGTCCGGGGCGATGCCGATTGTGGCGAAACGCGCCCGAAGGTCTTTCTCCGACGACACTTCCGGCGCGTACTTCAGAATGAAGTTGAGGATCTGGAAGAACTTGGGCGAGGTCTTCTGCTCGTCGGGGCTCAACGGTGCGATGAAATCGACTGCGGGGACGGTCGCCGCAGACTTTTTGGCGAACGCCGAGAGGGGCTCGACGGTGTAACCGCCCTGGATCTTCTTGACGTTGTCGATGTCATTGGGGTCGAACAACTGGGTGCGGTAGATGACCAACGCGAAATCGGTGTCGGAGCGGATCACGTCGGTGATGCCGGCGGGCTTGTCGCCCTTCCAACTCGGGCCAGCCAAAAGGTACTTGCCACCGCCGTTGCCGGTCGTACGGCTGCCCACGTAAGCGAAGTTGTATGTGTAGCTGTCGATGAACTGCAAGGAGTAATACCGGCCCGCCTCGATCGGCGGCACAGTGAGCACCAACGGCTCGGCCCGGAGGTCAGCGCCCAGCATCGTGTAGGGCGTATCGGAATTGGGCGTCTGGATCGTGGTGTCCTCGGGGGTGAATACCCGGGCGATACTGTGCGGCTGATTCCAGTCGCCCTTGTACTGCGGGTTGGCCTTGTCGACGAAGTAGGCGTGCTGGATGCGGTACGAGTCGACCATCGGGAAGCCGTATATGTAAGCCTCCTTGGCGATCTGGCGCACTGTCTCCGGGGTCGGCGCCGCGTTCGGCAGCTGGTCGGGCCTGCCACAACTGACGACCGAGGCCAGCAGAACAGCCGTCAGTCCGTATGCCAGAAACTTCATCCACCACTCCTAGGTTGTAGTCATCCCCGTACCGCAGCCGGACTGCGACACGGGGATGTCTGGTCTTTACATGTCGCGGCGCCGAACCGGCACCACAGGATCAGCAGGGATCGCCAGGAGGAGTGAAGTAGGGCACGCCTTCGACTGTGTAGCAAGGGACCTCGCCCGGTACGTATGGGACGTGGGCTGCGGCGATGGCAGCACCTGCGGCGACGTCACCGGCGATGTTGGTGCATCCGCCCGCGGCGAAGTGGCGACCGTCAGCCCCGGCGCACACGTCGGCGCCCGCGGTGGGTGCGGACATCATCGGAAGAAACACCGCCGCTGTTGCCAGAGCGGCTCCGGACAACGCGGTGGTGATGGGTCTGGCCATAGAAGCTCCTTGTGGATGGGGCGTATCGGGTCGCGATGTCAGCTGATCTTGATGCTGGTCAAGCTTGCTGGATTGTCGCAAGAGCTCGCCCCGCCGTTACACCGATTTGCGCGAGAATTTTCGCCCGGTGGAATTTTCCCGCCGTGTTCAGCCCACCAGCACCGCGTAACGGGGCTTGATCACCTCGTCGATCAGCGCGAGCCGTTGATCGAACGGGATGAAGGCGGACTTCATCGCGTTGATGGTGAAACGCTCCAGATCGCTCCAGCCGTAATCGAACGCCTCGACCAGGCGCGACATCTCCTGGCTCATGGTGGTGTCGCTCATCAGCCGGTTGTCGGTATTGACGGTCACCCGGAACCGCAGCCGCGCCAGCCGGTCGAAGGGATGCTCCGCGATGCTGGGGGCGGCCCCGGTCTGCACGTTGCTGCTGGGACACATTTCGAGCGGAATTCGCTTGTCGCGCAGGATGGAAGCCAGCCGGCCCAGGTGTGGTGTCCCGTCCTCGAGTTCGGTGATGTCGTCGACGATACGCACCCCGTGCCCGAGTCGGTCGGCTCCGCAGAACGCGATGGCCTCGTGAATCGACGGCAGGCCGAATGCCTCACCGGCGTGAATCGTGAAGCGCGCGTTGTTGCCTCGCATGTACTCGAACGCGTCGAGGTGACGGGTGGGCGGGTATCCGGCTTCGGCCCCGGCGATGTCGAACCCGACAACTCCCTTGTCCCGGAAGCGGATTGCCAGCTCGGCGATCTCACGGGAGCGGGCGGCGTGACGCATCGCGGTGACCAGGCAGCGCACGGTTATGGTGCGCCCCTCCGCCGAGACCGCTTTCTCACCGTCGGCGAAGCCGGCGAGCACGGCGTCGACCACGTCATCGAGCGACAGCCCGCGATCGATGTGCAATTCGGGCGCGAACCGCACCTCTGCGTAGACGACGTTGTCCGCGGCGAGGTCCTCGACGCATTCGAAGGCGACGCGGTGCAGCGCCTCAGGAGTCTGCATGACCCCGACCGTGTGGGCGAACGGCTCCAGGTAGCGCACCAAGGAACCGCTGTGGGCGGCAGTGCGGAAGAACGTGGCCAGTTCGTCGACCTCGGTGGCCGGCAGGTCGTCGTAACCCAGCCGGCCGGCCAGATCGAGCACGGTCGACGGCCGCAATCCGCCGTCCAGGTGATCGTGCAGCAGTGCCTTGGGAGCGTGTTGGATCTTCTCCAGACTCAGCGGCGTACTCATGAACCCATCATGCGCGACCGCCGACTGTCGGCGGTGCTCAATCAATCCGGTCGATGATCAGTGGCCGCTGCGCAGGCGGCGTGTCACCGACGGACCAGGCCCCGTCGAGTTCGGCCAACGCCGCCGGCAGCCGGTCAGCGGTCTCGGTATGCAGCGTGAACAGCGCCTCCCCTGCGGCGACGGGCTCACCTGGCTTGCGGTGGATACGCACGCCAGCGCCCAGCTGCACCGGCTCACCTGGCTGCGCCCGGCCGGCACCCAGCCGCCAGGCCGCCATTGCCACGCCCATCGCGTCGAGGTCGCCCATGAAGCCGCCGTGCGGGGCCGTCACGGTCTCGCTGGCAGCCCCGAGCGGCAGCGGACGGCTCAGGTCCCCGCCCTGGGCCGCGACGAGCGCACGGAAGCGATCCATCGCGCTGCCGTCGCGCAGCGTCTCGGCCGGATCCGCGCCGTCGATGCCGGCCGCGTCGAGCATTTCCGTCGCCAGCGCCAGCGTCAACGCGACCACGTCGGACGGTCCGCCGCCGGCGAGCACCTCCAGCGACTCGGTGATCTCCACGGAGTTTCCGACGGCCCGGCCCAGCGGGCAGTTCATGTCGGTCAGAAGCGCCCGGGTCGGGACCCCGTAGTCCTTGCCGAGCCCGACCATGGTGGCGGCCAGCTCCCGTGCCTCGGCCTCGATCTTCATGAACGCGCCGCGGCCCACCTTGACGTCGAGCACCAGGGACCGCGCCCCTTCTGCCAGTTTCTTGCTCATGATGGAACTCGCGATCAGCGGCAGCGAGTCGACCGTCGAGGTGATGTCGCGCAATGCGTAGATCTTGCGGTCGGCCGGCGCCAGCTCGCCTGCGGCGAAGACCGCCGCACCGATGTCGGAAAGTTGTTGCCGGATCTGATCTTTCGACAGCTCGGCGGTGAATCCAGCAATAGCCTCAAGCTTGTCCAGCGTGCCGCCGGTATGTCCGAGCCCACGCCCGGAGGCCTGCGGAACGCTGGCGCCACAGGCCATCACGACCGGCAGCAGCGGGATGGTGATCTTGTCGCCCACTCCGCCGGTGGAGTGCTTGTCCACCAGGGCGAGCGGCTTTCCGTCACGACGAAGGTCCGTGAAGTCGAATCGCTCCCCGGAATCGACCATGGCCGCGGTCCATCGGGTGATCTCGCCAGGGCCCATGCCCTTGAGGAAGATCGCCATCAGCAGCGCCGACATTTGCTCGTCGGCGACCCGTCCGTGGGTGTAGCCGTCGATCACCCAATCGATCGCGGCGTCGGACAGTACTGCGCCGTCACGCTTGGTCCGGATGACGGTGGGCGCGTCGAGATGCGGCATAGCGCTAAACCTACTCGCCAGTAACCCGGAGTTGTTGGACCACTTGGCCTTACCGGCGCTCAAGATCGTCGGGCCCGAAGGCGTCGGGCAGTAACTCACGCAGCGCGCGGGCCCCGCTCGGGTGGTCGATCAGGAGCTCGGGCCCGCCGTGCTCCAGCAACACCTGCCGGCACCGTCCGCAGGGCATCAGCAAGCCCCCATCCGGCCCCACACACGACAGCGCGACGAGCCTTCCGCCGCCCCCGGAATGCAGGGCACAGGCCACAGCACACTCGGCACAGAGACCTAGGCCATATGAGACATTCTCCACATTGCAACCGGCCACGATCCGGCCATCGTCGACGAGTGCCGCGGCCCCCACCGAAAAGCCCGAATAGGGCGCGTAGGCGTGGAATGAGATCTCGATTGCCTTGTTACGCAACACATTCCAGTCAATATCGACGCTCATGCCATCACCTCGAGGATAGGTTCTGAATGCATTCCGAAACCCCAATTCCCGACCCGCACATTAAGATAGGTAAGCCTAACTTTTCCTTGTTTAGCGGGTCGAACTGCTCAACCGTAATTCGTTCGCCACTACAAATGGGTTTAGAGTCGCCCCGAGGTTTGGGGCTAATTGACAGGCAGTCCCAGACGTCCCACCGATGGCGTTGGAGGGCCCGATGAGTACTCAGACGGAGGTACCGGCTCCGCAACCCAGGAAATCACGACGGCGCACCCTTTATCGCGGTGATCCGGGAATGTGGTCCTGGGTGCTGCACCGTATTACCGGTGCCACGATCTTCTTCTTCCTGTTCGTACACGTCCTCGATACCGCGTTGGTCCGGGTGAGCCCGCAGGCCTACAACGAGGTCATCGAGACGTACAAGACGCCCATCGTCGGATTGATGGAGATGGGCTTGGTCGCCGCGGTGCTCTTCCACGCACTCAACGGCATCCGCGTCATCCTCATCGACTTCTGGCAGCAGGGTCCCCGCTACCAGCGGCAGATGCTCGCGGTCGCCGTCGGCGTGTTTGCCGTGGTTCTCATCGCAGCACTAGGAGTTCTCGGGATGCACATGACGGAGCGGTTCCTGTGAGCGCGCCAGGAGCGGGCGAGTCGCGGCTGGGCCGTCCGGCACCGGTGATGGAACGTGAGCACGACCGGCCTGCCGCGCTGGACCACCCGCGCGCGCCCCGTCGTCCCCGCGGGATCCCGTACTTCGAGAAGTACGCCTGGCTGTTCATGCGGTTCTCGGGTCTGGCGCTGGTCTTTCTCGCACTCGGCCACCTGTTCATCATGCTGATGTGGCAGGACGGCGTGTACCGGATCGACTTCAACTACGTCGCACAGCGCTGGGCCTCGCCGTTCTGGCAGATCTGGGACATGGCCCTGCTGTGGCTCGCGATGATCCACGGGGCCAACGGCCTGCGCACCATCATCGGCGACTACGCCCGTAAGAACGTGACGAAGTTCTACCTGAACTCGTTGCTTCTGCTGGCGACAGGGTTCACGTTGGTTCTGGGTACCTACGTCCTGGTCACCTTCGACCCGAATATTGGGGGCTAACCAATGATTCAGGAACACCGCTACGACGTCGTCATCGTCGGCGCCGGCGGCGCAGGCATGCGCGCGGCCGTCGAGGCCGGTCCCCGCGTCCGCACCGCCGTGCTGACCAAGCTGTACCCGACGCGCTCGCACACCGGCGCGGCCCAGGGCGGCATGTGCGCCGCACTGGCCAACGTCGAAGAGGACAACTGGGAGTGGCACACCTTCGACACCGTCAAGGGTGGCGACTACCTCGCTGACCAGGACGCCGTCGAGATCATGGCCAAAGAAGCCATCGACGCGGTGCTGGACCTCGAGAAGATGGGCATGCCGTTCAACCGGACGCCCGAGGGCCGCATCGACCAGCGCCGCTTCGGCGGTCACACCCGCGACCACGGCAAGGCCCCGGTGCGCCGGGCCTGTTACGCCGCCGACCGCACCGGCCACATGATCCTGCAGACGCTGTACCAAAACTGCGTCAAGCACGACGTGGAGTTCTTCAACGAGTTCTACGCACTGGACATCGCGCTCACCGAGACGCCGGCCGGCCCGGTGGCCACCGGCGTCATCGCCTACGAGCTGGCCACCGGCGACATCCACATCTTCCACGCCAAGGCGATCGTCTTCGCCACCGGCGGTTCGGGCCGGATGTACAAGACCACCTCCAACGCCCACACCCTGACCGGTGACGGCCTGGGCATCATCTTCCGCAAGGGACTTCCCTTGGAGGACATGGAGTTCCACCAGTTCCACCCGACCGGCCTGGCCGGCCTGGGCATCCTGATCTCCGAGGCCGTGCGCGGCGAGGGCGGCCGGTTGCTCAACGGCGAGGGCGAGCGGTTCATGGAGCGCTACGCGCCGACGATCGTCGACCTCGCGCCGCGTGACATCGTCGCCCGCTCGATGGTGCTCGAGGTGCTCGAAGGCCGCGGCGCCGGACCGAACAAGGACTACGTCTACATCGACGTGCGTCACCTCGGCGAGGACGTGTTGGAGGCCAAGCTTCCCGACATCACCGAGTTCGCCCGCACCTACCTGGGTGTGGACCCGGTCAAGGAACTGGTGCCGGTCTACCCGACCTGCCACTACGTCATGGGCGGCATCCCCACCACCGTTCACGGCCAAGTGCTGCGCGACAACACCAACGTCATCCCCGGCCTGTACGCCGCCGGTGAATGCGCGTGTGTGTCGGTGCACGGCGCCAACCGCCTGGGCACCAACTCGCTGCTGGACATCAACGTGTTCGGTCGTCGCGCCGGTATCGCCGCCGCCGAGTACGCCGCCAACCACAACCACGTCGACCTGCCGGAGAACCCGGCCGACATGGTGGTCGGCTGGGTCGGCGACATCCTCTCCGAGCACGGCAACGAGCGCGTCGCCGACATCCGCACTGCCCTGCAGCAGTCGATGGACAACAACGCCGCGGTGTTCCGCACCGAGGAGACGCTCAAGCAGGCGCTGACCGACATCCACGCACTCAAGGAGCGCTACGCGCGAATCACGGTGCACGACAAGGGCAAGCGCTACAACAGCGACCTGCTCGAAGCCATCGAGCTGGGCTTCCTGCTGGAGCTGGCCGAGGTGACCGTGGTCGGTGCACTCAACCGCAAGGAGTCCCGCGGCGGCCACGCGCGCGAGGACTACCCCGACCGCGACGACACCAACTACATGCGCCACACCATGGCGTACAAGGAAGGCCCCGGGCTGCTGGCCGACATCCGGCTGGACTACAAGCCCGTGGTCCAGACTCGCTACGAGCCGATGGAACGGAAGTACTGATCATGAGTGCACCTGTCATCGACAAGCCGGAAGCCGGCGACCCGCCCCTGCCTCCCGTGCCCGACGGCGCGGTCATGGTCACCCTGAAGATCGCCCGGTTCAATCCCGAGAATCCCGACGCCGCGGGCTGGCAGAGCTTCCGGGTCCCCTGCCTGCCCTCTGACCGGCTGCTGAACCTGCTGCTCTACGTAAAGGGCTACCTGGACGGCACGCTGACCTTCCGGCGCTCCTGCGCCCACGGGGTGTGCGGTAGCGACGCCATGCGGATCAACGGGGTGAACCGGCTGGCCTGCAAGGTGCTCATGCGTGACCTGCTGCCCAAGAAGGCGGGCAAGCAGCTCACCATCACCATCGAGCCGATCCGCGGCCTGCCCGTGGAGAAGGACCTCGTGGTGGACATGGAGCCGTTCTTCGACGCCTACCGTGCCGTCAAGCCGTACCTGATCACCAGCGGCAACCCGCCCACCAAGGAGCGCATCCAGAGCGCCACCGACCGGGCCCGCTACGACGACACCACCAAGTGCATCCTGTGCGCGTGCTGCACCACGTCGTGCCCGGTGTACTGGAGCGAGGGGTCGTACTTCGGTCCCGCCGCGATCGTCAACGCGCACCGGTTCATCTTCGATTCGCGTGACGAGGCAGCCGCCGAGCGGTTGGACATCCTCAACGAGGTCGACGGTGTGTGGCGCTGCCGCACCACGTTCAACTGCACCGAGGCCTGCCCGCGTGGCATCCAGGTGACCCAGGCGATCCAGGAGGTCAAGCGCGCTTTGATGTTCGCGCGCTAGGTTTTCGCTCTCCCCGAATCTGAGCTTGTGTACGTGGTTCTCGCCGAATCGCGAACACAGGCTCAGATTCGTCAGTAGGGGGCGCCGGCTGCCCGCAGTGCGGCCATGGTCCGGGCAATGATCGTGCCCCGCCGATAGCGGAGCAGGTCGGCACCGACGCGGACGATCCGCCAGCCGAGGTCCTGGTATTCGACGTTCTGGTCGATGTCCTTGGTGCGCTGTCTCGGGTCGGTCCAGTGCTGAATGCCGTCGTACTGGACACCGACTTTCCACTCCGGCCAGCCCATGTCGATTCGCCCGACGAGTGTGTAACCGTCGAAGACGTTGATCTGGCTGTGCGACGGTCGCATGCCCGCCTCGGTGTACAGCAGGCGCAGGCGGGTCTCCTGCGGCGACTCCGCTCCATCGTCGGCAAGGTCGAGTACCTCGCGGAGTTGAATGAGACCGCGCATCCCCTTGTGCCGCACCACAAGCGGGTGCACTTCCGGGATATTCAGGGAAGTCGCCTGTAGCAGCGCATCCACAGGAATCACAGCTGTCGTGAGCCCACGTCGCCGGCCGAGGTCGAAGGCCGTTCTGTGAGGAGTTGTGGTCCTGATGCCACGCACCAGGCAGATCTCATCGTCGGCGAGAGCATCGCAATGCAACCGAATACCAACGGTCCGGTGCTGGCTGGCCTGATTCAATTCTGCAGGGTGCTTCGCGTCGATCCACAGCGATCCATGGAGCGCGGCTGCCGATAATCCGACCACGGTTGCGCGCCGCCCAGACCACAGCCAGGCCGCCATTGCCTTGTCTTCAGGAGTGAGCTTCGTGCCCCGCGGGACGTAAACGCCCCGGTACACCGCGTCGTACCGGGTGCGCAGCTGATAGCGGTTGAGCTTGCCGGCCGCCAACGCCTCGGTCCCAGAAATGGCATGCAGTTACGACGGCGGGGGCGCGCCTCTGGTTCCATTCGGAGCGAAACTGAGCTCATGTTCGACATTCGCGCGAAAACTCGCACACAAGCTCAGACTCGGGTCTGTCACACATTGCGGGGCTGCCTCGTCTAACCGATATGACCGAGACCAAGACACGAATCCCCGCTGTAACCCCCAAACAAGCCGGCCTGCTGACCCGCGCCATGTACTGGTACGCCAAGCGCGAATTCGGTGAGGTGCCAGAGCCGTTCGCGGTGGCCGCACACCATCCACGGCTACTGGTCGCCAACGGTGTCCACGAGATGCTGTTGCAGGGCGGCTCCAAGAAGCTGCCCGCGACCGTCCGCGAGCTCGCGGTGTTCTGGACCGCCCGCACCGTCGGCTGCTCCTGGTGCGTGGACTTCGGCTCCATGCTGATGCGGCTGGAAAACCTCGACATCGAACGACTCAAGTCGATCGACGACTACGCCACCTCCCCGTTGTTCACCGATGACGAGCGCGCCGCGATCTCCTACGCCGACGCCATGACCACCGACCCGCACACCGTCACCGACGAGCAGGTCGCCGACTTGCGTCAGCGCTTCGGCGACGACGGCGTGATCGAGCTGACCTATCAGATCGGCGTGGAGAACATGCGGTCGCGGATGTACTCGGCATTGGGCATCACCGAGCAGGGCTTCAACTCCGGAGACGCGTGCCGGGTGCCGTGGGCCGACACTGAGTGACCGCGTGGCAAGACCGGGTGGTAGAACACGTTACAGAAATCACCCGCTCAGGTAGGGACACTCATGCACTGGTACACCGGCAACACGATCTATGACACGGTGCTGACCGCGGCTTTTGCATTCGCGGCATTCGTGATCATCGGCGGGTTCTTCGCGCAGAGTTCCTACGGACGCTTCTCGTCGACCAAACTCGGGCTGAACCTCAACCCGAAGCTCGGCTGGTGGCTGATGGAGATCCCCGCGACCGTGGTGTTCTTGATCAGCTACCTGGCCGGGCCGCACCGGTTCGAGCCGACATCCCTGGTGCTCGCGGGGATCTGGATGTTGCACTACGCCAACCGCGGCTGGTTCTTCCCGCTGGCGATCCGCCAGGCACCCGGCAAGCGCGGCACCTTCAACATCTCGGTGATCGTGATGGGCATGCTCGTCACCTCTATGCACGGCTATCTCAACGGAACCCTGTTCAGCCACGACTTTTTCGGTCAGTACACCACCGGCTGGTTGACCGACCCGCGATTCCTGGTGGGCCTGGTGATCTACCTGTGCGGATTCGCGCTGCTGGTCAACTCCGAATCGATCGTGCGCAACCTGCGGGACAAGAACAATCCGGGAGCTGCCGAATACAAGATCCCGTTCGGCGGCGGTTTCCGGTTGGTGACCAGCCCGGCCTATCTGGGCGAGATCATCGCCTGGTCGGGTTTCGCGATCCTGACCTGGGCGTTGCCCGGGGTCGCGATCCTGCTGATCACCGCGGGCAACCTCATTCCCCGTGCATTGGGCACCCACACCTGGTACCAGGAGAAGTTCCCCGAGTACCCCACCGACCGCAGGGCGCTCATCCCCTACGTCCTGTAACGGTCACACCGCGGCAGGCGTGATCTCAAGGTAAGCCGTTGGGATTCCGGCCAGTTGGCTGCCGTAGTCGAGGCTGCGCTCGAACAGCTTCATCGGAGCACTCCAGTTGGCGGCGATCACGGCGTCGGCGTGCGCGCGTTCGGTCTCGGACAGGATGCGGGCCACACCGGCCACCACCGGCCCGGTGGGTTTACCCCGCAGGTTGCTCGCCACCACAAGGACTTTCGGGTTGTTGCGGATGCGCTTGACCTTCCCGCTCGAGGGATCGGTGCGCACGTACAGCTTCCCGTCAGCGACGCCGTGGTTGATCGGGCTGGGCATCGCCTCACCCGATTTCTTGAAGGTCACCAACACGATCTGCCGGTAGTTCTCGAACCCGGCGAAATCCGACCCGGTCGGCGCGCCGATTTCGAAGGCGTCACGATGTCGCATTTTGTCCATGCCGCGGAACATCATTCGGCTGAAGGTGTGAGCCAACGTGCCCCGGTCGTTCGGCATCACCGGGCACCTCGCAGAGGCGATCCGGTGAACTTGTCCGGGTTGGCGATGTCCCACACCGCGGAGACCAACCCGTCGCGAACGGTGAAGATCGTGACCCGGGGCATCATCTCGGGATAGCCATCGCCGGCAGGCGAACCTGTCGTGTAGACGCCCAACTGCCCGTTGACGAGAGCGAACTGGCTGCCCGCCAACCAATTCGGCCCGTACTTCTGGGCCAGCCCGAGGATGAACCGGGCCACCTTGTCCGGACCGTGGATGACGCGGGCGGCGGTCGGGGCCCGACGGTTCGAATCGCCGGTGAAGGTCACTCCGGGGTGCAGCAACCGCACGACGGCTTCGAGTTCCCCCGACGCCAGCGCGGCCATCAGCTCGCCGGCGACCTGGTTGTGCAATTCGTCGGGCGACGAGGGCGGCGGATTGTCGGCGACTGCGCGGCGGGCGCGCGAAGCCAGCTGGCGCGCCGATGCGTCGCTGACCCCCAGGACATCGGCGATCTCGGTGAACGGCACACCGAACCCGTCGTGCAACACGAAGGCCACCCGCTGATCGGGGGTGAGCCGCTCCAGCACCACCATCGCCGCGAACCGGGCGTCCTCGCCCGCCACCACGGCATTGAGTGGGTCGTTCGTGTCGAGACCGGTGACGACAGGCTCTGGCAACCACTCCCCGTAATACGACTCCCGCCGATGCACGGCCGAGCGTAACCGGTCCAGGCCGAGCCGGCTGACCACCGTGGTCAGCCAGGCGCGCAGGTCAGCGATCTGAGTGCGGTTGTCGTGCCAGCGCAGCCAGGCGTCCTGCACGATGTCTTCGGCATCGGCATAGGTACCCGTCAACCGGTAGGCGACCGCCAGCAGGTGCGGCCGCAGCGCCTCGAAATCATCGGTACGCGCCGCAGTGGTCACATGCCCAGACTAGCCGCGCCGAGCGTCACGCCAGAGTGGCTGTCGACCCCGAGCGCCACTCCAGCGTGACATTCGCGCCCACAGAGGTCAGCGCTTGTTGAAAATCGTTCGGTGCCAGCCTTTTTCGGCAACGCCAGTGATGTCACTCATCACGTGCTTGATGGTGAGGTACTCCTCGAACGAGTAGTCGCTCATGTCCTTGCCGAACCCCGAAGCGCCTACACCGCCGTGCGGCATCTCGCTGATGATCGGGATGTGGTCGTTGATCCACACGCAGCCGGCGTTGATCTCCCGCGATGCGCGCTGGGCGCGATACACGTCACGAGTCCAGGCCGAGGCGGCCAGGCCGTACTCGGTGTCATTGGCCTGCCGGATCGCGTCGTCGTCGTCAGCGAAAGGCCGCACGGTCAGCACCGGGCCGAAGATCTCGTCGCGGTACACCTCGGAGGTCTCGGCCACGTCGGCGATCAGGGTGGGCCGGTAGAACGCGCCGGGCAGATCGGGAATCACCCCACCGGTGACCACGCGGCCGCCCTGTTCAGGTGCCCGGGCCACCATGCCGGCCACCTTGTCGCGGTGCGCGAACGAGATCAGGGGACCCAAGTCGGTGTCCGGATCGTGCGGGTCGCCGACGACGATCTTGCCCATCACCTCGGCGACGCCGGCGACAAAGTCGTCGTACAGGTCGCGGGCGACGATTGCCCTGGTGGCGGCCGTGCAGTCCTGCCCGGTGTTGATCAGGGAACCGGCGACCGCGCCCTGAATGGCGGCGTCCAGGTCGGCGTCGTCGAACACCACGAACGGCGCTTTACCGCCGAGCTCAAGCTGGGTGCGGTGACCGTGCAGCGCGGCGGCCGACATCACCTTGCGCCCGACGGCGGTGGATCCGGTGAAGGTGACGACGTCGACGTCGCGGTGCCCGGCCAATGCGGTGCCCACGTCGACGCCACCGCCGGTGACGACGTTGAACACACCGTCGGGCAGGCCGGCCTCGGTGGCGAGGCGGGCCAGGGTGAGGGTGGTCAGCGGGGTGATCTCAGCGGGCTTGATCACCACGGAGCACCCGGCAGCCAGTGCCGGGATGACCTTCCATACCGCCATCTGCAGCGGGTAGTTCCACGGCGTGATGGTGGCGACGACGCCGACGGCTTCCCGCCGGATGCTCGACGTGTGGTCACCGGAGTACTCCGCGCTGGCCTTGCCTTCGAGGTGGCGGGCCGCACCGGCGAAGAAGTCGATGTTGTCCACACTGCCGGGGACGTCGAACTCGGTGGCCAGACGGACGGGCTTGCCGGTCTGGCCGACCTCCTCGGCGATCAGCTGGTCGGCGTGCTCGTCGGCGAGTTTTGCCAGCTTGGCCAGCACCGCCGAGCGCTCGGCCGGCGTCGCCTTGGACCAGGCGGGGAATGCCTGGCGGGCGGCTTCGACGGCGTTGTCCACGTCGGCCGGGGTGGCCAGGGCGTAGTCGGCGACGGGCCGGCCGGTGGCCGGGTCCACTATCTGATGGGTGGCCCCGGCGGTCGTCACAGGCGCCCCGTTGATCCAGCTGCTCGTCACATTCACTGCCAAACTCATGGGGCCTCACGGTAACCGATGTGCCACCCGATATCTACGCAATCCCGCACTGAGGGCCGGTTTGAACGAGGGATTTCATCGATTCGGTTGCCCTAAACGACGGATTCCGTGCACAATCTGTGCATGACCAACCCTGATGGTCCCGACCTTCAGGCCGTCCCGCTGCGCGTGAGCAATTCTCGCACCGCCTTTCAACTCGACGAACTGTCGAAGGCGATCATCGAGAAGCTGCAGGCCGACGGCCGCCGTTCGTATGCCGGAATCGGTAAGGCCGTCGGCCTGTCCGAGGCCGCGGTGCGCCAACGCGTCCAGCGCATGGTCGATGCCGGCGTCATGCAGATCGTCGCGGTGACCGACCCGCTGCAACTCGGATTCGCCCGGCAGGCGATGATCGGCATCCGCTGCACCGGCGACACCCTGAAGCTGGCCGAGAAACTGTCCGCCATCGACGCCGTGGACTACGTAGTACTGACGGCCGGATCCTTCGACGCCATCTGCGAAGTCGTCTGCGAGGATGACGACAGCCTGCTCGAGCTTCTCAACACCCAGATCCGCTCATTACCGGGAGTGATAACCACCGAAACCCTCGTCTATCTGAAACTTGTTAAACAGCAATACAATTGGGGAACTCGATGAGCGTCACCGAAACATCCGAACTGGGAGCCAAAGCCAACCGCCACCTGTGGGGGCACTTCGCCCGCCACGGCGAGGGCATCACACCGCCGATCATCACCCGTGGCGAGGGTGTCCACATCTTCGACGACAAGGGCAAGAGCTACATCGACGGCCTATCCGGCCTCTTTGTCGTCCAGGTCGGCCACGGCCGCAAGGAACTTGCCGAAGCCGCGGCCAAGCAGGCCGAAAAATTGTCCTTCTTCCCGCTGTGGTCCTACGCCACGCCACCGGCCATCGAATTGGCCGAGCGCGTCGCCAACTACGCGCCCGGCGATCTGAACCGCGTGTTCTTCACCACCGGCGGTGGTGAAGCCGTGGAGAGTGCGTGGAAACTGGCCAAGCAATACTTCAAGCTGATCGGCAAACCCGGTAAGCACAAGGTGGTTTCGCGGGCGATCGCCTACCACGGTACCCCGCAGGGCGCGCTGGCGATCACCGGCATTCCAGCCTTCAAGGCGCCGTTCGAACCGTTGACTCCAGGCGGCTTCCGCGCACCGAACACCAACTTCTACCGGGCTCCGTCCGAATACGCCCATGACGAAAAGATGTTCGGCCGCTACTGCGCCGACCGGATCGCCGAGGCAATCGAGTTCGAAGGACCCGACACCGTGGCCGCGGTGTTCCTTGAGCCGGTGCAGAACGCCGGCGGCTGCTTCCCGCCGCCGCCCGGATACTTCGAACGGGTCCGCGAGATCTGCGACGAGTACGACGTTCTGCTGGTATCCGACGAGGTGATCTGCGCCTACGGCCGCATCGGTTCGATGTTCGCGTGCGACGATTTCGGCTATGTGCCGGACATCATCACCAGCGCCAAGGGCCTGACCTCGGGCTACTCGCCGCTGGGCGCGATGGTGGCCAGCGACCGGCTGTTCGAGCCGTTCAACGACGGCAAGACCACCTTCGGTCACGGCTACACCTTTGGCGGACATCCGGTTTCGGCCGCGGTCGCCATGGCCAACCTGGACATCTTCGAGCGCGAGGGCATCAACGACCACGTCAAGGAAGCCGCTCCGGCATTCCGGGCCACGTTGGAGAAGCTCTACGACCTGCCGATCGTCGGCGATGTCCGCGGCGAGGGCTTCTTCTACGGCATCGAACTGGTCAAGGACAAGGCCACCAAGGAGACCTTCAACGACGAGGAATCGGAACGGCTGCTGCGCGGCTTCCTGACACCCGCGCTGTGGGAGGCCGGTTTGTACTGCCGCGCCGACGACCGTGGCGACCCAGTGATCCAGCTGGCCCCGCCGCTGATCAGTGGGCAGGCCGAGTTCGACGCCATCTACGAAATCCTCAACGGTGTACTCACCGAGGCGGGAAAGCTGTTGTAACTGGCGCGAACAGCGCAATCGGCCCTCTCCAGGTTTTCTGGAGAGGGCCGATCGCCTGTCGCGGACTAGCTTTCGCTGCCGGCGCTCGAGGCGCTTGCACGATGTTTGCCCGGCTTGGCCTTGAGGGCCTTCCTGACATTGTCACCGAGCTTCTTCAGACCGGACTTCACATCCGACGCCGCCCTGTCCCCCATCTCCTTGACGGACTTGCCGATTCGATCAGACGGCTTGCCAACCGCTGCCTTCAGCCGAGGAGCCGACAGGGCCTTGGGGCTGTCCGAGGCCGTGACATCCTCGTCGTCCGCAGTTTCGTCAGGCGCGGCACGCAAAGCGGAAACCGGAGCCGCGTCCAGGCTCGCCGGTGCTGCCGCGTCGGCGGTGACGACCGGAGGCACGGGCACCGGCGTGGGAACCGGGTTGAGCGTGCCGCCGAGTGCCTTCACCACGGCATCGCGAGCATTGACGAAACCTTGGATCGGACCGGTGATGTTGCCCAGGTTGAGAGGCAACCGGACTTGGTTGCCGTTCAACAAGCCTGGGTAGTGAAACACGAGCAGAGCGTTGATGGTCGGACCGTAGCCGCCGTTGAGGACGCCGTCGGCAATGGTGGCCGGCGCATTGACGACGGCCGAAGCCATTCCGATCGGGTCGCCTTCCTTACCGGCATCGATCACGTCCTGAACGGCGGCGCCCACCGCACCCACCCCACTCATCAACGGGCCGAAGATGCTCTGCGCGGTGAGCAGGATGGACACGCCCTTCAACAATCCATTGCCCCACAGCGCGATCACCACCTTCTGGGCGTTGGCCAAGGGATTCACGATCGAGTCCTTGATCGCCGTGGTCACCGGGAGCACGTTGTTCATCACCCCGAGAAAACCGCCCGTGCCTCCGAGGACACCGATGGGCAAGTTCAGCAGGGTGTTGAGAGCGCCCTCGACATCGAGATCGGCCAGATCGGTGCCGATTGTCTCGAAGGCGGCCGGCACCGCCGTCTCGGCATTGGTGGCGGCCTTCTCGATGAAGGCCTGCAGCGCGTTGGCGACGGCGGTCCCGTTCTTGGTCTGGTTCGCGATGACCGTCGCCAATACCGGAGCAGGGTTCGCATTGAAGACGTTGACCAGGTTCTGGGCGTTAGCGACGGTACGTTGAAAGACGTTGTTGTACCAGGTGATCGGGTCAACGGTAGCCGTAAGTGCGACTGCCGAGTTGGAGACGCTGACGGCATGCACGTCGCGGATGTGAGGATCGATGGGGTTGACCGGGCTGAGGGCTATCGCCCCCGCACCGGCCAGCGCAACCCCCGCCGTGAGATATGAACGCATCGATACTTGCACTTGGCCTTCCCCTTGGACGCCGGTGTGATCTTGGACGTCAGAAAGCTACTAAGAAGAACCTGAGAACTTCGATATTTCTCACGATGTCGCACCAACCGGATCGCCGACCCGCCGCCTCCCCGATCTGCCCAGGCCGACCATTTGCCCAGTTCACTCGCCTCTTTCCGGGCGACACCGACAGCTCGGCAGGCCAGCCGATGAATTTAAGATCGCAAGCATCTCCCGCGCCGCGATTGAAACACGTTCTATGAGCCAGCGAAGTTAGCCATGTCGCACTTTCATAGACATCTACCTGCAACGATGGTTACCAACGGCCTACCTGGACAGCGGCGGTCGGTAATGCTTCTCGTAGGACACCGGATGCCACGTCTTGCCCAATTCTGTCAGCGAAGGACTCCGAGACGCCTTATGGTGTGAGGCCTCAAGATCAAAAAATCAATCTGCCAGGAGTTGCTGCATCTTGTCGGGAGATGTCTGTGGCGAGCGTTGAACAGGCAGGCGACGATGCCTGCAATCGGACGGGACACAACGAGACCGGAGCGACTTGGGCAGACGCCGATGATCTCGAAATCCTCAGCTGGCACGGCTATCTGGACACCGCGATCCGCGCGTACCACGCGCTCAACCGCACCTTGCACACCGCCCACGCACTGTCCTTGCTCGACGTCATCCTGCTCGATTTTCTGATGCGGTCCCCTGACGGCGCAGCCCGAATGGGGGACCTGGCCCAGGCGGTGGTGTTGATGCCGGGCCGGGTAACCCAGCAGGTCCGTCGGCTGGAGGGCCAAGGGCTGCTCCGCCGGATCGCCAGCGAACGCGATAAGCGAAGCGTGCTCGCGCAGATCACGCCCGCCGGCCGGGCGCGGATGCGATTGGCGCTACGCACGTACGCAGGGTGGGTTCGGGTCCACTATCTGGACCCGCTGTCACGCCGGCAGGTGACCGCGATCGGGGACAGCTGTCGACGTATCAGCACCGCACTCCGGGAATCGGGTACGCCTACCGGCAGGTAACTCAGGCCGGCTTCCGGCTCATGCACCTCAGACACGACTGGCACTCACCTCCATGGCGAGATCAGTCAATGTCGAGATAGTTAAGTTCGCAGCTGATAGCGGGTCGGCAGCCGTGTGTGGCAACTTTCTGCCCACGATAGAACGAGTTCTAAGACGGCCGGGCGCTCGTTGCGATCTTAAATATCAGCCGATTGGTTTTTTATTGCTGACGCGAGCGTAGAGCAGCCCTGATCAGCACGATCGCTGCGGTAAGCGACTTGCCGCCCGAAACGCCTGCCCGACAGGTTCGAAGCCAGGCATGAATTCGTGCACTTTCATCAGGTTCCTCTCAGGTAGGTTCTGCGTGTCCAAGATCACACCCCGAAGGAGGTGGCCCCGTGCACGTAGCTGTCCGTTCATCCCTGACAGCCGGTGTTGCACTCGTCGGCGCCGGAGCCATGGCGGTAACTCCGCTGTCACCGGTTCCGCCCGAACCACTCGCGCCCACAACACAATCCGTCGCTGTCGACCTGACCGCCGCGACCAACCCGATCACGGCGTGGACCAAACTCGTCAACGACACGTTCGGCAACGTGACACGAATCGGTGGCGCCATCGCCAGCGACCCGGCACCGGTACTCCGTCAACTGATCACCAACGATGTCGGCTACGTGACGTCCGTCGCGACCGCGCTGTCAGGGGCCGTTGCCGGGCTGGCCACCACGCCGGGCGCCATCGCCGAGGCGCTGCAGACGGTGATCGGCGACATCAACGCGGGCGACTACCACCAGGCCGGGCTCGACGCCATCAACGTCGTGTACGCGGTTGTCCCGGCCGCTTTCGCGTTGCTGGGACTGGCGGAGATGCCCATGACGATCACCCAGAACATCGCCGATGCCACCTCCGTCGGGCTCACCTCCTTGGTGGGAGGGCTTGTTCCGGTTCTCGGCACTTTGCAAGGAGCGTTCGTCGCCGCAGGCGACAGCGCGCAGGGTGTGGCCGACTCGGTCAGCAGTGGCAATGTCGCCGACGCGGTCGTCAACCTGATCAACACGCCGGCGACGTTGACCGGTGCCGTTCTGAACGGCTACAGCTACGAGTTCTTCGGGTCACAGACAGAATCCTGGGGCCTGCTCTCGTATGACCCGGCAACGTTCAAAGTCGGCACCGTCCCGTCCTTCTTGGTCAACCTGCCGCGCGCCATCCGAGACGCGATCAAACCGGACTCAGCGCCGGCCCTGGCCAAGACTTCCGGCGACACCGTGACACTCGTTGCCGCAGC
The DNA here is from genome assembly GCF_019739075.1 of Mycobacterium farcinogenes. Classification (NCBI taxonomy): domain Bacteria; kingdom Bacillati; phylum Actinomycetota; class Actinomycetes; order Mycobacteriales; family Mycobacteriaceae; genus Mycobacterium; species Mycobacterium farcinogenes. Next base: position 5,056,755 of record NZ_CP081673.1, read on the forward strand.
GGAGGACACGGCCGTCGGGGTGCCCGCTGCCGGACCGTCACCCCGCCAACTGGTCCGCCGCGGCCCGATTGGCACCCCGGCCGAATCCGTCAACAAGGTCGCCACGGCGGTGTCCGACAAGGTGGAATCGGCGGCGGCGAAGGTGAAGCAGGGCCTCAAGAAGGGCTTCACCAAACCGCCCAAATCAGCCAAGCCCGTCAAACATGCCAAGACCAACAAGGCTGACAAGGCCGGCGACGGCGGCAACAGCAACTGATCCACATCCCGGTCGGCCCCCTTTCCTCCAAAGGGGGCCGACTCATGCGTCCAGCTCGACCGTTGACAACTGGTCTATGGTTTGTGCAGGGGGACGGCTCCTTCGGTGGTGTGATCTTGGACAATCGCGCTTAACGGCTTGGTTCCGTCCCCCGCCCTCCACCGCAGCACCCTTTTGACGGCAGACTGGCACCGTGCCTCGTAAACCCCCGATCGATCCGGTCCGTTGGACTCCGCCTCCGATTGACGAGTTGCCGGAATTCGGCCCGGCCGAACTGACCATCGTCCCGGTACCGGGCGACGGACCCGAGGATGTGGTCCTCGACGCGTCCGGAGACCTGTGGACCGGCCTGGTCGACGGGCGCATCGTGCGGGTGTCCCCCGACGGAACGGCAGCGGTGATGGCCAACACCGGTGGACGTCCGCTGGGTCTGCACGTCGCCCGCGACGGGCGGGTGCTGATCTGCGACAGCCACCGCGGGCTGCTGGCGCTGGATACAGCCACGGGCCGGCTGTCCACGCTTGTGCAGTCAGTGGACGGCCGTCCCTTGAGGTTCTGCTCGAATGTCACCGAAACTGCAGACGGCACAATCTATTTCACGGAGTCGACCAGCCAGTTCCACTTCGAACATTTCAGCGGGGCCATCCTGGAGGCGCGTGGGCGGGGCAGCCTGTTCCGGCTCGACACCGACGGCACCGTCACCACGCTCGTCGAAGGTCTGTACTTCGCCAATGGCGTGACCGCCACCGCCGACGAGTCGGCGCTGGTGTTTGCCGAAACGCAGGGCCGCAGGTTGTCGAAGTATTGGTTGAGTGGGCCGCACGCGGGGACCGTAACGTCGCTGGCGGTCAACCTTCCGGGTTATCCGGACAACATCTCCACCGGCTCCGACGGACGGATCTGGGTGGCGATGGTGTCCCAACCCAACGCCGCGGCCGAATGGCTGGCCCCTCGGGCGCCGGTGATCCGGAAACTCTTGTGGCGGCTGCCCGACCGGCTCCAACCTCAAATTCAACCGCAGGTCTGGGTGCTGGCCTTTGACGCCGATTCCGGTGAAGTGCTCACCGGAATTCAGACCACACGCCCGGATTTCGGCACCGTGACCGGAGTCGTCGAATCCGCAGGCAAGCTGTGGATGTCGACGATCGCCTTCCCCGCGCTGGCGTATGCCGAACTGCCAGAGTTGAGCTAGCCGTCGTTCTTCAAAGCTGACCCGACGCGCCCGGCGCTCTCCCCGAGAGCATTCATCTGCTCACGGTTCAGCGGCACCAGGTAAAACTGCCGCACCAACATGACGTAGGTGCGCAACGCCGTCCGCAGCTGATCCTGCCCCCGCCGAGTGATCCCGACTACGACCCCCCGCTTGTCCTCGCAACTCCGAAATCTGCGGACCAGTCCGCGTGTTTCCAGGCGCCCCACCTGCCACGTCACCCGGCTCGGAGTAAGGACCAACGCATCGGCGACCGCGCCCATTCGGACATGTCGGCGGGGGTCTGCATTGAGCAGATTGAGCAGGTGCACGTCGGGAACCGTCAGACCGTATTTGGCGACGAGTGCGGCGTTGATTTCCCGGTAGAGCAATTCGGCGGATTCACCGAAGCGCCCCCAATGCCGCCACTCCTCGTCGCTGACATTCGGTATCGCTCGGTGGTCCGGGGTTTCAACTGTCAGCATGGCGCTGCACCATCTCCTTCGACCAGCGGGCCAGACCGGCGACCGCTGGTGAGAATCACATCCGACCCGGAAATTTCGGTCTATGCAGAATGGGACAGCCTGCTCGCGTCATACACTGCTGCGCCATGGACGTGCCGTTGGTCCGGACCCGGATCACGCAACTCGAGGATCTGCGCAACGCGGTCAAGGATGCCGGCCTGAGCGCGTTCCAGATTTCCCGCGAACCACCCAGCGGCAGCCTGATTCACGCCGCCGACGGCGGTATCGCGTTCAGTTCGGGGCGCTTCGACAGCCGAGTTCAGATCCGTGGGCCACTGTCCGCCGATGCCGTCTCGATTGCCGTCGGCTTGCGGATTCCGCCCCGTAACCGACTCCTGCTGAGGGAGATCGACTCCGGTGTGGTCACAGTTTTCCGCCCCGGCGATGTGCAAGAGGCGTTCCACGACGTCAACTCGCTCTACGCGGTCGTCACCTTGGGTGAGGAAACCCTGGAACGCGAAGCCGAACGCCATGGACTCCGCCTCTCCCCCAACGCTTTCCGACGTACCGGCATCCACCCGCAGCCCTTGGCGCTGACCCACCTCAGCGCGATATCCGCGTACCTGGCCGGGGTGCACGACGGCTCGCGCGGACAGTTCGGCTCGGCCGCGCTCGCCGACATCGTCGCAGCGTTCGTCGGGCATCTCGCACAGCAACCGGCCCAACTGCCGGCCTTCACGTTGCGGCAGCGTCAGAGAATCGTCGAGTCGATCCGCTCGTACATCGACCAGAACCTCGACAAGCGCCTGGAGATCGAAGGCCTGGCGAGACGGGCCGGGGTGTCCCGACGGACGCTTGCCCGGGCCTTTCAAGAGACCCTCGGGGAGTCACCACAGTCCTATATCGCTCGGATGCGCCTGCACCGGATCCGAGCGGACTTGCTCACCTGCGGTCGGCAGGTCACGGTCGCCGCCGTGTCCAACCAGTGGGGCATCGGCGAACTCGGCCGGATGGCTGCGCGGTACCGCGGTCTGTTCGGCGAATCGCCGTCACAAACCCGGGCCCGCGGGCCGCGCTGACGAGCGCGATTGCGGCCCTGGGAGTCATGGCCACCGGACCACGTGCCCCGTTCACAATCGTCACACAAACCACACACGTCACAGCGTGGCAAACGGGAAAACGGCCCCGAATCGCCTAACCTTCGGTCACGATGGCGACCTTGCGGAGGACTACCCAGCGCGCTGTGTCCGCGTTCGCGGCACTGGCGATGCTGACGGCACCCTTGATGACGGCCGGTATCGCACATGCGGACCCGGCCCCCGAATGCCCGTACAAGGTGACGACACCTCCGGCCGTAGATGCCTCCGAAGTCCCCAAGCCGGGAGAGGCCGCTCCCGGCCCGCTACCCGTACCCACCAAGACCATTGGCGGCGAGGCACTTTCAAGCTGTGGCGTGATCACTGCGCCCGACACCCCGCCACTGCCCAACGACGTCTCCGCCGAGGCCTGGCTGGTGGCCGATCTGGACAGCGGCGACATCATCGCCGCCCGAGACCCGCACGGCCGTCACCGTCCGGCGAGCATCATCAAGGTCCTGGTGGCCACCGCCGCACTCAACGAACTCAACCTCAACAAGGTGGTGGCGGGTACGCAGGAGGACGCCAACTCCGAGGGCACCCGCGTCGGCGTCGGCCCCGGCGGCCGCTACACGATCAACGATCTGCTGCACGGCCTGCTGATGCACTCCGGCAACGACGCCGCCCACGCGCTGGCGATGCAACTCGGCGGCTGGGATCCCGCGTTGCAGAAGCTGAACATCCTGGCCGGCAAGCTCGGAGGCCGCGACACCCGCGCCGCCACCCCCTCCGGTCTGGACGGCCCGGGCATGAGCACGTCGGCCTACGACATCGGGTTGTTCTACCGCTATGCCTGGCAGAACCCGGCATTCGCCGACATCGTCGCGACGCAGACCTACGACTTCCCGGGGCGCGACGGCAATCCGCCCTACCCCGTCGAGAACGACAACAAGCTGCTCTACAACTACCCGGGCGCCCTCGGCGGCAAGACGGGTTACACCGACGACGCCGGCCAGACGTTTGTCGGGGCGGCCGAACGCGACGGCCGCCGCCTGGTCGCCATCTTGATGAGGGGCACCCGCGTGCCGATCGCGCCGTGGGAACAGGCGGCACGCCTGCTGGACTACGGTTTCGCCACCCCACCGGGAACCAAGGTCGGAACACTGGTCGACCCCGATCCGTCTTTGAAAGCACCCAAGGCCGACGAGCCGACCGCCGCCCAGGCAGCTTCTGTTCTGCCACCGGCAGATTCACTTCCCGTGCGAGTTGGCGTCGCGATTGTCGGCGCCGTGATCGTGTTGCTGCTGATCATGGGAGCACGTTCACTGAACCGTCGCCCGGCACGCTGAGCGAGGGTCATCAGCGATATAGATGACGTTCATCGAGAACGTTCGTTGGACGCGATGACCTGAATCGTGTTCGACTCGATGGCGTGATCTTCGAACAACGCACCACACCGACCAGCCGCGCCCCTCGCGAGTCCGTGCTGTCGGGCTGGACACTGACGTGGTCGCTCATCGCGGCGATCGCCGTCGGCTCCACCCTCGCCGCGTGGGCTGTGGGCGGTGTGAACGGGGCCAATCTCGGCATCCGCATCACCGCCCGAACATCGGCGATCCTGTTCCTGCTCGCCTTCACCGCGTCGTCGCTCTATCAGTTGTGGCCGAACGACACCACCAAGTGGATCCGCCGTAACCGCCGCTATCTCGGCGTCGGGTTCGCCGGATCCCATCTCGTCCACGCCGGATTCATCGTCGCGACAATCGTTTTGAACTCACAGCGGTTCGAGACCCGCGTCGTCGACCCGACCCCGCACGGCGTGTTCGTCCTGGATTTCATCGCCTACGGATTCATCATCGCCATGACCGTCACCTCATTTGACCGGGTCGCCAAGCGCATGCAGTACTCCACGTGGAAACGCCTGCACCTCACCGGCAGCTATGTCATCTGGTTCACGTTCTTCATCGCCTACTGGCGCCGGGGCGTCACCTATACCGAGTTCTACGGACCGTTCCTGATGATCGTCCTGGCCGCGCTGATCATCCGGTTCATCGCCAAGGCGAAGCGAGGTGCGGCGAAGGCCGAGCACGCATAGCGACGGGCTGTCTTGCTCGACGGCTGTTCGGGCTCGGTATCTGCCCGGAGTCGATCCAGCAACGTCATCTCGGCGCCGACAACCTCAGTTCAGCGACCAAGCATGACCGAACCAAGCAACTGATCATGAATTTGCCGATTCCGCTGACACGTTATTGCCGTTGGAGTTAAATACAGGGCGGGACCTGCCGAACCGCCGCCGCTCTCGGCGGTTCGGCAGGTCCGGTCAACGCCACCGTCCAAGTAGCTGTGCCGCCCCTTCGGAAAGCGATCGCACGATCTCGGCCGCACCGGCCGAACCCGTCACCCGCCCGACGCCCTGTCCCGCGTTGACCGGCGACCCGCGCAGCACGCGCTCCGGAATGCTGGGCGGCCATCGATATCCGGCGGCGACGTCGTATTCCGTGGTGAGTTCGGTGGACTCGCTTCCGGCAGCCAGCAGGGCGTCCCGTGCCGACGGCGGCGTCAGCGCCTCGGCGCATGCCGCGAATGCCGTGCCGACCCAGGCCCCGCCCGCCCCGGCGGCGAGCACCGCGGCGACCGCACGCGGCGAGGCGATTCCGCCGGCGGCCAGTACGGGCACGTCGACCGTGTCGAGCACCTCGGCCAGCAACGGCAGGGTGCCGATTGCCGGCTCACCATGACCGCCGCCTTCGGCCCCGCGCGCCACCAGGACATCGACACCGGCATCCACTGCGCGTCGGGCCGCGTCGACGGTGGCCACCTGGGTCGTCACCGTCAGGCCTGCGTCGTGGGCCCGACGCACCCAGTCCCAGTCGTCTCCGAAGCTCACGCTCAACAGCGCCGGCCGGGCAGCCAAGGCCACCTCGAACAGGTCCGGGCGATCCTGGGCGACCCAGTGCACCAAGCCGATTCCGAATCGCCGCCCATCGAGTTGTGCCAGCTCGGCAGTCAACTGCTCTGCCGTCGCCGAACTTCCCATGCCGATCATGCCCAGGCCGCCGGCAGAGGAGACCGCCGCGGCCAGCCGGCCCCCGGCGGCGCCACCCATGGGCGCGTTGACAATAGGGACATCGAGGCCGATCGACCGAGACCACGTGGTTGCCAAGCTCACAGCCTGCAATGTTACGTCGTTGTTACAATTGGGATCGCCAACACATGGCACCGGACGAGGCACACCCGTACCCGGCCAGCGACAAGACGGGATGTTTGGAGGTGTGTCATGGCTTGGCTGATTCTCATCGTTTCCGGTGTCCTCGAAGCGGTCTGGGCAACTGCCTTGAGCAAGACCGAAGGCTTCACCCGACTCTGGCCGTCGGTGGTCTTCGGGGTGGCCCTCGTGTTGTCGATGATCGGACTGGCCATCGCAATGCGTAGCCTGCCGCCCGGCACCAGTTATGCGGTCTGGGTGGGTATCGGCGCGTCACTCACCGTCGGCTTCGCGATGGTCACCGGCGCCGAATCCGCCTCGGTGATCAAGGTACTGCTCATCCTCGGGGTGATCGGTTGCATCGTCGGCCTCAAGGCCGTCACGCACTAGCACCGCAGCGCTATCTGCACTTTGTCACGCTGGAGTGGCTGTCGACCGTCAGCGCCACTCCAGCGTGACAAGGGGCGACGGGTGTGCACGCCAGCGTGACGCTCGAGGTCGGGCGCCACTCTGGCGTGACAAAGCGGGCGTGACAAAGCGGGCGTGACAAAGCAGGCGTGACAAAGCGGGCGTGACAAAGCGACAAGTGCGGCCGGACGCCCTAGCGCCGCAGCAACCGCGAAAGCCCCAAGGCCCCAATGGCTCCCATCGCCGCGGCGGCCAAGGCGCCGGTCACCCCTACCCCCTCGTGGACCTGCACCCTGGTCACGATCTGCGCGGGGCCCGGTGGCAGGACCGGCGCTTCGGCCAGGCTCTCCTTGGATGTCGCCGCCCAAGCCGTCGCAAAGAGGATCAACCGCGCGGTGACATAGGCGAACACCATCAATCCGAGCACCGGGCCGAAGGTCGCTCCGGCCGGACCGTTCAGGACGGACTGCAGATAGATCGACGCCACCTGTTTGAAGATCTCGAAGCCGACGGCAGCCAGCAGGCCGGCCCGAATCGACCGGCGGAACGGTACCGGTTCGCGCGGTAGCCGGGAAATGATCCAGGTGAACAACAGCCACGAGATGGAGATGGACACGGCGATCGATATCAGGCGCAACCCGCTGCCGAGGACCACGCCGTCGTGAAGACCGATCCAGCGCAACACCTTACGCATCAACGCGGGGTCGCCGAGCGCGGTCAGCGCGATGGTGATCACCATCGCCAGGAACGCCGACACCAGGGCGAGCAGGTCCGAAAGCTTGTTGCCGACGAAGCTGGTCTCGGCGTGCTGCTCCCACATCTGGCTCAGCGCCTCACGCAGGTTGGCCATCCAGCCCAGGCCCGCCCACGCCGCGGTCACGAGTCCGATCACGCCGACGGTGCCGCGGGAGGCGATGGCTGAATCCATCAGCGTGACCAGTTGCTGGCCGAGGTCACCCGACACCGCTTGTCGGATCCGTTCCTCGATTTCCTGCAACAGCTCAGGCCGGCGCGACAGCAGGAAGCCGCCGGCGGCGAAGCCGACCATCAGGAGCGGGAACAGCGCAAAGATCGTGAAATACGTGATACCGGCGGCGTAGAAGTTGCCGTTGCAGTCGTTGTAGCGCTCCTGGGCCCGCATGACGTGGTCGAACCAGGGAAAGCGGGCGCGTAGCCGGTCCAGGAATCCCGGCTTCTCCGGCTCGTTCACCGCCAACCCCTCCCCGGTGTTTACGACGTTTGCTGGAGAAACCCTATCCTGTCGTAAACCCGAGCGAGGGTCTTCCCGGCCACCTCGCGGGCGTGTTCTGCCCCGGCGGCCAGAACGGACTGCAGCTCAGCCGGGTCGGCCAGCAGTTCGTCCACCCGGGTCTTGATCGGCGTGACGAACTCCACGACCGCCTCGGCGGTCTCCTTCTTGAGATCGCCGTAGCCGCGGCCGGCATAGCCCTCGACCAGCTTGTCGACATCGGTACCGGTCACCGCCGACTGGATGGTCAGCAGGTTCGAGATGCCGGGCTTGTTCTCCTGATCGAACCGGATCTCGCGCTCGCTGTCGGTCACCGCGGAACGGATCTTCTTGGCGGTGGCTTTCGGATCGTCGAGCAGACTGATCAGCCCGGCATCACTGGCTGCCGACTTGCTCATCTTCGCCGACGGATCCTGCAGGTCGTAGATCTTGGCGGTGGTCTTGGGGATCATCGCCTCGGGCACCACGAATGTGTCCGCGAATTGGGCGTTGAAGCGTTGCGCCAGGTCGCGCGTCAGCTCGAGGTGCTGACGCTGGTCCTCCCCGACCGGGACCAGATCGGTGCCGTAGAGCAGGATGTCGGCGGCCATGAGCACCGGATAGGTGAACAGGCCTACCGTGGTGGCCTCCGCCCCCTGCTTGGTTGACTTGTCCTTGAACTGCGTCATCCGTGAGGCCTGCCCGAAACCGGTGAAACATCCCAGCACCCAGGCCAATTGGGTGTGCTCGGCCACATGGCTCTGCACGAACACGGTGCTGCGCGTCGGGTCGATGCCGAGCGCCAGGTACTGCGCGGCCGTCACCAGTGTGCGGCGGCGCAGGGTCTCGGGATCCTGCGGCACGGTGATGGCGTGCTGGTCGACGACGCAGAAGAACGCCTCGTAACCGTCCTGCAGCTGCGCCCAGTGCGTGACGGCACCCAGGGCATTGCCGAGGTGCAGGGAGTCGGAGGTGGGCTGGGCGCCCGAGAATACGACCTGTTTGCTTCCGCTACTCATGATCTTCTGATTTTCGCACTGACGTCATCCGGGTTATTCAGGGGTCAGCTGCTGTAGCACTCGCAGGAACACTTTCCGATCATCGGCGGTCAGCTCCCCCAGCCACCGCTCCTCCCCGCGCTGAATCTCGCGCTGGACCGCATCCTTGACCGCGCGCCCCGCTTCGGTGATGGCCAATAGTCGCACCCGGCGGTCGTCGGGATCGGCTTCGCGCTCGATGTAGCCCTGCTGTTGCAGGTCATCGAGGGTGCGGATGATGCGGGTCTTGTCCGCCCCGATCGCCTCGGCCAACGCAGCCTGGGTCCGCACCGCGGAGCGATCCAGGGCGAGCAGTACGACGTAGCCCCACATCGACACGCCATGAGCGTCGAGCACCGGCTGCTCGGCAGCGATCAGCTCCCTCAGCAGCGGGGCCAGCATGGCCGCCAGGTCGGGTCGAGACACCGGATCAGGGTAAGCGTTGCCATATGATGTGCTCACGCTTATCGTAAGCGTATGCATACTATTGAGACGGACCTACGCCCGTTACACCGCCTCGCCGTCCTGCGTTCCGTCGAGGTCGTCGGCGCAGTACGCCCATCCGACCTGGACCGGCCCACCCCCTGCGCCGGATGGACGTTGGCAGACCTGCTGGCGCACATGACCGTCCAGCACCGCGGGTTCGCCGCCGCAGCCCGCGGCCAGGGCGCCGATGAATCGGCCTGGGACGTCGCGACCGTGGCCGACACTGTGCGCGCCGACCCGGCCGGCAGCTACACCGCTGCCGCCCATGACGTGCTCGACGCGTTCGCCGCCGACGGGGTCATGGAGACGACATTCGCATTACCCGAATTCGGGCCGAACGCGACGTTTCCCGGCGCTCTGGCGATCGGGTTCCATTTCGTGGACTACGCCGTGCACGGGTGGGACGTAGCCGCGTCGATGGGCGCGCGGTACGAACTGCCGGACGACGTGGTCACGGCCCTGCTGCCATTGGTCATGGCGATCCCCGACGGCGACGTCCGCGACGCGGCGGCCGTTCCGTTCGACCGGGCGGTCAACGCCTCGGCGGCAACGGATTTCGAAAAGGCCTTGCTACACCTGGGCCGTCGGCCCAACTGGCGTCAGCCGTAGCAGACCGTCACCGGTGAGTGATCCGACCACCGCAGGGCGTACAGCTCGGCCCGGTCCACCCGCGCCGAGGTGGCCTTGACCGCCAGCGTCGGGCTGGCCAGGTGATAGTCGATGCGCCAGCCGGCATCGTTGTCGAAAGCCTTACCGCGCCATGACCACCAGCTGTAGGGTCCGGCCACGTCGGGATGCAGCACCCGCACCACGTCCACCCAACCGGTGCCCAGCAGCTCGGTGAGCCAGGCCCGCTCACTGGGCAAAAACCCCGCCTTCTTGACGTTGCCCTTCCAGTTCTTGATGTCGTTCTCGGTGTGGGCGATGTTCCAGTCCCCGCACAGCACCGCATCATGCTCCAGCAGCTCGGCCATCCGGGCGGCGATGGTGGCCATGAACCGTTCCTTCTCCAGCTGACGTTCCGTCTCCGCCTCCCCGGTGGGGACGTAGACGCTGGCCACCGTCACCCCCGCGGTATCCACCTCGAGGTAGCGCCCGTGAGCCTCGAACTCATCGGAGACCAGCAGCCGGGCCGCCTCGATGGGATGCCGGGACAGCACCGCAACGCCGTTGCGACCCTTGACATGCGGGACGGCCGAAGCCAGGTTCCAGCCGTCGGCCAGCGCCGGCGCCAAGGCATCGCTGAGCTGTTCGTCGTCGGCCCGGGTCTCCTGCAGGCACACCACGTCGGCCTCGGTTTCCTTCAGCCACGGCAGCAGGCCGAGGTTGTCGGTGGAGCGCTGCTTGACCGCTGCGCGAATCCCGTTGACGTTGATGGTGCTGACGGTCAGAGGTGCCGGAGATGCCACGGCCCAGACCCTACCGATCGGCACCGACAGGGCCTTGCGGTACCGGCGGTATCACCTTAATGTCTGGCGGCATGGCTGAACGTGCTCCGATCCACCTCGGCACTCCCGACGGCGATCCGATCCTGCTGCTGCATCCGTTCCTGCTCTCGCAGAGCGTGTGGAAGTACGTCGCGCCGCAACTCGCCCAGACCGGCCGCTACGACGTGTTCGCCCCGACCATGGCCGGTCACCACGGTGGCGCGCACGCACCACTGCTCCTCGACGTCGCGTCACTGGCCGACGACGTCGAACGCCGCCTCGACGAACTCGGCTGGACCACCGCGCACATCGTCGGCAATTCCCTGGGCGGCTGGGTGGCCTTCGAGCTGGAACGACGTGGCCGGGCCCGCACCCTGACCGGTATCGCCCCGGCCGGCGGCTGGTCGATGCACACGCTGGCGAAGTACGAAATCATCGCCAAGTTCATGGCAGCGCTGCCGATCGTGCTGTCCACCGCGGTGTTGCGTGAGCAGCTGCTGAAATTTCCGCTCACCAAGCAGATTTCATATGTCGCGGTGAGCGCGACGCCCGACGTGCTCAACGACAGCGACCGTCGCGATCTGATCGAAGACCTGGCACATTGCCCGGCCTACTTCAAACTCATGGTCAAGGCCCTGACCACGGCGGGGCTGATGGAGATCGCCGACTCGCGAACCCCGACCCAGCTCGTCATCTGCGAGAAGGACCGGGTGTTGCCGGCCCCGCGGTTCACCCGGCACTTCACCCGAAGCCTGGCGCCGGACGCCGTCGTCACCACCCTCAAGGGCGTCGGGCACGTGCCCATGTTCGAAGCCCCCGACACCATCACCCGGGTGATCACCGAGTTCGTCGATCGCCACATCGACCCGGCCCGCGCGACGGGGTAATCGACCACGCGCGCAGGGCATCCAGTCTGCGCACAGATCGAAGAATCGGGCGTTTCGACGATCTGAGCGCAGACTCGGAGAGCTGAGCGCAGGCTAGGCCTTCGCGGAGGCCGCCAGCGTGTCGTTGAGCGTCTTGCTCGGACGCATCACCGCGGCGGTCTTGTCGGGGTCCGGGTAGTAGTAGCCACCGATGTCGGCCGGCTTGCCCTGGGCCGCATTGAGTTCGGAGACGATGGCCTGCTCGTGCTCGCCGAGCGACTTGGCCAGCGGCGCGAAGTGCGCGGCCAGCTCCTTGTCCTCGGTCTGCTCGGCCAGCGCCTGCGCCCAGTACAGCGCGAGGTAGAACTGGCTGCCGCGGTTGTCCAGCTCGCCGGTCTTACGTGACGGGGACTTGTTCTCGTCCAACAACTTTCCGGTTGCGGTGTCGAGCGCGTGGGCCAGCACCTTGGCTTTGTCGTTGTCGGTCTTGTTGCCCAGATCCTCGAGGCTGGCGCCGAGAGCGAGGAACTCGCCGAGCGAATCCCAGCGCAGGTGGTTCTCCTCCACCAGCTGATGCACGTGCTTGGGGGCCGAACCGCCGGCGCCCGTCTCGTACAGGCCGCCGCCGGCCATCAGCGGCACGATCGAGAGCATCTTGGCGCTGGTGCCCAGCTCCAGGATCGGGAACAGATCGGTCAGGTAATCACGCAGGATGTTGCCGGTCGCGGCGATGGTGTCCTGCCCGCGGATCACACGCTCGATGGTGTACCGCATGGCCCACACCTGCGGCATGATCTGGATGGTCAGGCCCTCGGTGTCGTGGTCCTTGAGGTAGGCCTTGACCTTCTTGCGCAGCTCGACCTCGTGCGGCCGCTCGGTGTCCAGCCAGAACACCACCGGCATGCCGGACAGCCGGGCGCGGTTGACGGCGAGCTTGACCCAGTCCCGGATCGGCGCGTCCTTCACGACGGGCATGCGCCAGATGTCGCCCTCTTCGACCTCCTGGCTCAGCAGTACCTCTCCGGTGTCGATGTCGACGATCTTGGCGACGCCGGCCTGGGAGATTTCGAAGGTCTTGTCGTGGCTGCCGTATTCCTCGGCCTTCTGTGCCATCAGGCCGACGTTGGGCACCGTGCCCATCGTGGTCGGGTCGAACTGCCCGTGGGTCTTACAGAAGTTGATCATCTCCTGGTAGATCCGCGAGAACGTGGACTCCGGGTTGACCGCCTTGGTGTCCTTGGTGCGGCCGTCGGCGCCGTACATCTTGCCGCCGAGGCGAATCATCGCCGGCATCGACGCGTCGACGATGACATCGGACGGCGAGTGGAAGTTCGAGATGCCCTTGGCCGAATCCACCATGGCCAGCTCGGGGCGGTGCTCGTGGCAGCGGTGCAGGTCCTCGATGATCTCCTCACGCTGCGAGGCCGGCAGCGCCTCGATCTTGCTGTAGAGATCGGACAGGCCGTTGTTGACGTTGACGCCGAGCTCGTCGAACAGCTTCTCGTGCTTGGCGAAGGCGTCCTTGTAGAAGACCTTGACGGCGTGGCCGAACACGATCGGGTGGCTGACCTTCATCATGGTCGCCTTGACGTGCAGCGAGAACATCACGCCCGTCTTGTAGGCGTCCTCGATCTGCTCCTCGTAGAACTCGATGAGCGCCTTTTTGCTCATGTACATCGAGTCGATGACGTCACCCTCGTCGAGCTTGACCTCGGGCTTGAGGACGATCGTCTCGCCACCCTTGGTTTCCAGCTCCATGCGCACGTTGCGCGCCTTGTCCAGCGTCATCGACTTCTCACCGTGGTAGAAGTCGCCGGTCTTCATGGTGGCCACGTGGGTCCGCGACGCCTGCGACCACTCGCCCATGCTGTGCGGGTGCTTGCGCGCGTACTCCTTGACCGCCTTGGGGGCGCGACGGTCCGAGTTACCTTCGCGCAGAACCGGATTCACCGCGCTGCCGAGGATCTTTGAATAGCGATCGCGGATCGCCTTCTCCTCGTCGGTCTTCGGGTCGCCCGGGAAGTCGGGGACGGCGTAGCCCTTCTGCTGCAGTTCCTTGATCGCGGCGGTGAGCTGCGGGACGGAGGCGCTGATGTTGGGCAGCTTGATGATGTTGGTCTCGGGGAGCTGGGTCAGCCGGCCCAACTCGCCGAGGTTGTCGGGGACCTTCTGCTCGTCGGTCAGGTAGTCGCCGAATTCGGCCAGGATGCGGGCCGCCACCGAGATGTCACTGGTCTGGATGTCGATACCCGCCGGTTCCGCGAAGGCGCGGATGATCGGCAGGAAGGAGTACGTCGCAAGCAGCGGCGCCTCGTCGGTCAGCGTGTAGATGATGGTCGGCTGCTGGGCAGTCATGGTTGCTCTCCCGGCGTCAGTCTCGGTTCGACGAGGATCACTCGTTGTCACTCGTGGTTATTCGCTGCTCTTGTGTCGCGGCCAGACTACAAGGACGGGAACGGCCTCGAAGGGGCAGCTTTCATTACTGACCAGTAACTTTGACTCGTGTTCAGGCGCCCGACACCTACCTTCGCCCGCGCAGATGAACGCTTTTCAGTCCGGCTCGCACAAAACGGGCAAACACCCCGAAGAACCGACTGGCACGGTCTCAGCGCGTTGCGATAAGCTGCAGGCCGGTCATGAGTGTCAGCATCAAGCCCCGGCTTGCTGGCCGGCAACCCTCCAACCGCGGTGGGGTGCCCCGGGTGATGACCAGGTTGAGCAGTCGTCCACGGCTGTAAGGCAAGCGCGGGTCCGACGGTACGGGCCCCCAGACAGACAGGGAAACCTGATGGAGGCCAGCCATGTGTATGTGTCAGTGAACCCTTAGGTAAGCCGACCACACCCCTGACCTTCCTCGTCCCGTCACCGGAGGAGATACCCCAGCCATGACAAACCCTGAGATCGCCGCCAACTGGTCATTCGAGACCAAGCAGGTTCACGCCGGCCAGACCCCGGACAGCGCCACCAACGCCCGGGCCCTACCGATCTACCAGACCACGTCGTACACATTCCGCGACACCGATCACGCCGCCGCCCTGTTCGGCCTGGCCGAGCCGGGCAACATCTACACGCGGATCATGAACCCCACCACCGACGTGGTCGAGCAGCGCATCGCCGCACTCGAAGGCGGAGTCGCCGCGCTGCTGCTGTCCTCGGGCCAGGCCGCCGAGACGTTCGCCATCCTCAACCTGGCCGGCGCCGGCGACCACATCGTGTCCAGCCCGCGGCTCTACGGCGGCACCTACAACCTGTTCCACTACACACTGCCCAAGCTGGGCATCGAGGTCAGCTTCGTGGAAGATCCGGACAGCCTCGACAGCTGGCGCGCGGCCGTCCGGCCCAACACCACGGCCTTCTTCGCCGAGTCCATCTCCAACCCGCAGATCGACATCCTCGACATCCCGAGCGTCTCGGCGGTGGCGCACGAGAACGGCGTCCCGCTGATCGTCGACAACACCATCGCCACGCCGTACCTGATCCAGCCGATCGCGCTGGGCGCCGACATCGTGGTGCACTCGGCCACCAAATACCTGGGCGGTCACGGTTCGGCGATCGCCGGCGTGATCGTCGACAGCGGCAACTTCGACTGGACGCAGGGCCGCCACCCCGGCTTCACCACACCGGACCCGAGCTACCACGGCGTGGTCTTCGCCGAGCTCGGGGCACCCGCCTACGCGCTCAAGGCGCGCGTGCAACTGCTACGCGATCTGGGCAGCGCGCTCTCGCCGTTCAACGCCTTTTTGATCGCGCAGGGATTGGAAACGCTGTCGCTGCGTGTTGAACGCCACGTGGCCAATGCGCAGAAGGTCGCCGAATACCTCGCCGGGCACTCCGGCGTCACCTCGGTGAATTACGCCGGACTTCCCACCTCGCCCTGGTACGAGCTGGGCCAGAAGATCGCCCCGAAAGGCACCGGCGCCGTGTTGGCGTTCGAACTGGCCGGTGGCGTGGAGGCCGGTAAGGCGTTCGTCAACGCGCTGACCCTGCACAGCCACGTCGCCAACATCGGTGACGTGCGCTCGCTGGTGATCCACCCCGCCTCGACCACGCACGCCCAGCTCTCCCCCGAGGAGCAGTTGTCCACCGGTGTCACCCCCGGCCTGGTGCGGCTGGCGGTCGGCATCGAGGGCATCGACGACATCCTGGCCGACCTGGAGCAGGGATTCGCCGCGGCCCGTCCGTTCAGCGGCGTCGCACAGACTCCGGCGACGGTGTAGGACGGCGAGAGAAGACCGGCATGACGATCACCGAAGAACCGGCCGTGTCCACCCTCCCTTTGCCTGCCGAAGGCGAGACGTGCATCGTGCGCATCGGCGACCTGACGCTCGAGAACGGCACTGTCCTGCCCGATGTGTCGATCGCCGTGCAGCGCTGGGGTGAACTGTCGCCCGCGCGCGACAACGTGGTGATGGTGCTGCACGCGCTGACCGGCGACTCCCACGTCACCGGACCGGCCGGCGACGGCCATCCGACCGCGGGCTGGTGGGACGGGGTGGCCGGACCCGGCGCCCCGATCGACACCGACCAGTGGTGTGCGATCTCGACCAACGCGCTCGGCGGCTGCCAGGGCTCCACCGGCCCCGGCTCGCTCGCACCCGACGGAAAGCCTTGGGGCTCAAGGTTTCCCCAGATCACCATCCGCGATCAGGTTGAGGCCGACCGCGCCGCCCTGGCCGCGTTCGGCATCACCGAGGTGGCGGCGGTGGTCGGCGGGTCGATGGGCGGAGCGCGCGCCCTGGAATGGCTCGTCGGGCATCCCGACGAAGTGCGAGCCGGGCTGGTGCTGGCGGTCGGCGCCCGCGCCACGGCCGACCAGATCGGTACCCAGAGCTCCCAGGTGGCCGCTATCAAGGCCGATCCGGACTGGCAGGGCGGCGACTACTACGACACCGACCGGGCCCCGTTGGCCGGCATGGAGATCGCCCGGCGGTTCGCGCACCTGACCTATCGGGGCGAGGAAGAACTCGACGAACGTTTCCGCAACGACGCCCAGGGCGACGAGGATCCGACCGCCGGCGGACGCTACGGAGTGCAGAGCTACCTGGAGTACCAGGGCGGCAAGCTGGCCCGCCGGTTCGATCCCGGCACCTATGTAGCCCTTTCGGATGCGTTGTCGACGCACGATGTGGGCCGGGGCCGCGGCGGTGTCGCCAGCGCACTGCGCAGCTGTCCGGTGCCCGTCATCGTCGGTGGGATCACCTCCGACCGGCTGTACCCGATTCGGCTACAGCAGGAACTGGCCGAGTTACTGCCCGGCTGTAGCGGCCTGGACGTGGTCGACTCGGCCTACGGACACGACGGTTTCCTGGTCGAGACGGAAGTGGTCGGCAAATTGATCCGCCGCACACTGGAGCTGGCACAGCGGTGAGCTCTCCCAAGCAGCGTTCTCTGTCCTTCGGCTCGGAAGCCGCGGCCTACGAACGGGGCCGGCCGTCGTATCCGCCGGAGGCGATCGACTGGCTGCTGCCCGAGGGGGCGCACGACGTGCTGGACCTGGGCGCGGGCACCGGCAAGCTGACCACCCGGCTCGTCGAGCGCGGGCTGGACGTGATCGCCGTGGACCCCATCCCGGAAATGCTTGAGCTGCTGTCGAACTCACTGCCGGACACCCCCGCGCTGCTGGGTACGGCCGAGGAGATCCCGCTGGCCGACAACAGTGTCGACGCCGTGCTGGTGGCGCAGGCCTGGCACTGGTTCGACCCTGAGCGGGCCGTCAAGGAGGTCAGCCGAGTGCTGCGCCCCGGCGGCCGGCTGGGCCTGGTGTGGAACACCCGCGACGAACGCTCCGGTTGGGTCAAGGACCTGGGCCGCATCATCGGCCCCGAACACGACCCGTTCAACAACGAGGTGACGCTGGCTGAGCCGTTCGGCGAGATCGAACGTCATCAGGTGGAGTGGACGAGTTACCTGACGCCCCAGGCCCTCATCGACCTGGTGGCCTCCCGCAGCTACTGCATCACCTCACCGGAGCAGGTGCGCACCCGGACGCTGGAGCAGGTGCGCGAACTGCTTGCCACCCATCCGGCGCTGGCCAATACGTCGGGACTGGCGCTGCCCTACGTGACGGTCGGGATCAGGGCCACCCTCGGCTGAGGCACCCTCAGGCGCTGAGCGCGGACGCCTCGACCTCCGGGCCGAACCAGCGCGCGCACGCCGCCCGTAGCCCATTTTCATCGAATTCGTCTGCCGCCCAGGCGACGTAGCCGTCGGGCCGCATCAGCAGGGCTGCGGCGGGCCGATCTGCCGCGGGCGTCGTCGCCACTTCGAAGTCCACCCGGTCACGCCACCGGTGAACGACGTCGCCGTAGTCGCCTGCCGACAGGTCGAGCAGTAGCGGCCGGCCCGAGCGCAGCAGCTCGGCGACCCGACGCCCATCGTCCAGCACGAAATCAGGCACGAAGAACCCGGACAGCCGGTGGCCGTCACCGACGTCGTAGCGGACATCGGAACCGGCCAACAATCCGGCGATGTGGGCCGCGCCGTCCGGGGTCGCCAGCAGTTCACCGAAAAGCGTTCGCAGCGCGGTGACTTCGGGACCGGAAGCCATCAGGGCGGCTTGGGCCATGGAGTGCATCATCACCCGCTGCCCCGCCGGCCAACGCTCACTGTGGTAACTGTCCAGCAGCCCCTGCGGAGCCCAACCCCGCACCGTCGCGCCCAGTTTCCATCCCAGATTCATCGCGTCCTGCAGGCCGAGGTTGAGCCCTGGGCCACCCATGGCCGAGTGCACGTGGGCCGCGTCCCCGACCAGGAAGACGTTGCCCGCCCGGTACTGCGCGGCCTGACGGGTGTTCTGGCCGTTGATCCGCCGCAGGGCATGCGGACCCGGTCCGTCCGGCGGCGCGATCGGCAGGTCGGCACCCACCACGCGCTTCACGCTCTCGCGCAGCTCATCGATCGTCAGCTCTGGTACGTCGTCGGGAAGAACGGAACCGTATTCGACGGTTCCGAGCATGGAACGCCCCTCCTGGAACTCGGCATAGATCAATACTCCGCCATCGAATCTGTTGTGCCCGAACGGTATGCGGCCTACGGCGGGGATGTCGAGGCATCCCGGCGCGGTCCGGAATTCCTCAGGCAGGCTGACGTGCGCCACCCGGGCCACCACGTCGGTGGTCAGACCGGGAAACTCGATGCCGGCCCTCTTGCGCACGGGGCTGCGGCCGCCGTCGGCGCCGACGAGGTAGGTAGCCGGCAGCCGGTAGTCACCCCCTGGTGCGGACACGTGCAGAACGACGCCTTCGGCCCCCTGCTCGAAGTCGACGAGTTCATTCCCCCAACGGATTTCGACGCCCAGGCCCCGCACCCAGTCCACGAGTTGTCGCACCACCCGGGGTTGCTGAATCAGCATGCCGTACATCGGGTTGTCGACCACGTCGACGAACGGCACCTGCATGCCGGCGAAGATATAGCCGTTCATCGGCTCCGGTACCGCGCCCGCACCGCTGAGCGTCTGATAGAGTCCGCGCAGATCGAGCACCCGATTGGCCTGTCCCACAATGCCGTTGGCCTTGAGCTCCGCGCTGGGCTCGGGCAGCCGCTCCAACACCAGGGGCCGCACCCCGGCCAAGGCCAACTCCCCTGCCACCAACAGCCCGTTGGGGCCGGCACCTGAGATGACGACGTCCACCCTGTGCTCGTTCATGAGTTCCTTCCCGGTTCGGGCAGGCCCGCGGCTACCGCCGCGAACCCCTTGCGAAGCAATCCGGCGAAAGCCACTGGCGGATCGGCATTCCCGTACTCGTCCATCACCACGTCACCGACCGCCCGCACTACCGCGGCGACCAAACGCGGATACATGTCCCGTTCGGGATCGGTTCCGGTCCGCTCAGCGATCGCGGCTACCCACTCCTCGTTCAGCCCCCGGAATGTGGCGTCGCGAATTTCCGGGATCATCAGCAGTTTGCGAACCTCGGCCAGTTGCCGGCGAGTCGGTATCGCGTTCTCTGCGCCGTAGACGTCATCGAAGTCAGCGTCCAGCGGGGCCATCACCGATTCGGTGATGGCGGTCCACAACGGCTCGCCGGCCGGGCGCGACCGCAGCAGATCGATGCTGCGGCGCATGCGTTCCTGTTGTCGGTACGCGAGCGCGTCGTACTTGCCGGCGAAGTAGTTGGTGAACGTACGCAGTGAGACACCCGCCAGGCTGGCGATGTCCTCACGGGTGATGTTCTCCAGTCCCCGCTCGAACGCCAGGGCCAGAGCCGCATCACTGAGCGCCCGTCGGGTGTCGAGCTTCTTGCGTTCCCGCAGTCCGGTCATGCCGACCACGGTAGGCGAAAAATTGCCCAATGGGCAATCTTGCCTCCTGGGCATTTACTGTGAAGATCGGAAGGTCGGCCAGAGCCGATCGTCGCAGCCGCCCCACAGTGGGTGGCGTTGTTCGAAGCCGCCTGCTAGCTGGTACCGAGCGGGTCGATGGTCCAGGCGATGTAGAGCACCGCCGCACTCACCGTCGCCGTCGTCGCGAAGTCGATGGTGCGCGAGCGCACCACCAGAAGACCGGCCCGGTCATCGGTCAGGGCCAACCGCAGCGCTGCCGCCGCCCCCACCCCGATACCGATGATGAGCGCACCGCGGCGCCAGTAGCCCGCCACCACCAAGACGAACGCCGCGATGAAGATCAGCCCAACCACCAGGATCGGCCACTGCCCGGCGACCACCTTGCGGACGAACTCCTTTGCCGTCACGCCAGTTTCGACTCTTCGAGCTCGACGACATTGGTCAGCAGGAATGCCCGCGTCAGCGGGCCGACGCCACCCGGGTTGGGCGACACGTGCCCGGCCACGTCCCAGACGTCCGGGGCGACGTCACCGGTGAGCTTGCCGTCCACCCGGCTCACGCCGACGTCGACGACGGCCGCGCCCGGCTTGACCATGTCCGCGGTCACCATGTGCGGCACACCCACCGCGGCGATGATGATGTCGGCCTGCCGGGTCAACGCGGGCAGGTCACGGGTGCCGGTATGGCACAGCGTCACGGTGGCGTTCTCCGACCGCCGGGTCAGCAGCAAGCCCATCGGCCGACCTACGGTGACGCCGCGGCCGATCACCACGACATGAGCCCCGGCGATCGGCACCTCGAACCGGCGCAGCAGGTGCACGATGCCGCGCGGGGTGCAGGGCAGCGGCGCGTCCTTGCCGAGCACCAGCCGGCCCAGATTGGTCGGGTGCAGGCCATCGGCGTCCTTGGCCGGATCGATGCGCTCGAGCGCGGCGTTCTCATCGAGGTGCTTGGGCAGCGGCAGCTGCACGATGTAGCCCGTGCAGTCCGGATTGGCGTTGAGCTCGTCGATGGTCGCGTCGAGCTGGGCCTGCGTGATATCGGCGGGCAGGTCGCGGCGGATCGAGTTGATGCCGACCTTGGCGCAGTCGGCATGCTTGCCGCGCACATAGGCCTGCGATCCGGGGTCGTCGCCGACCAGCACGGTGCCCAGCCCGGGCGTCCGCCCCGCTTCGGCCAACTTCGCTACGCGCTGTTTGAGGTCGACGAAGATCTCGTCACGCGTGGCCTTACCGTCCAAAACAATCGCACCCACGGGTGCCATTGTGTCAGGTGGCGTGGCAAGCTCCACCTATGAACACTCAGCCCAATGTGTTCACTGATGTTTTCAGTGAGGCCAAACTCGGCCCCGTGACGCTGCGTAACCGCATCATCAAGGCCGCCACCTTCGAAGCGTCCACGCCTGACGCGCTGGTCACCGAGGATTTGATCAACTACCACCGCCTGCCCGCGGCCGGAGGCGTCGGCATGACCACCGTGGCCTACTGCGCGGTGGCCCCCGGTGGCCGCACCGACGGCTGGCAGATCTGGATGCGGCCCGAGGCCGTGCCCGGCCTGACCGAGCTCACCGAGACCATCCATGCCGAGGGCGCGGCCATCAGCGCCCAGATCGGCCACGCCGGGCCGGTGGCCAACTCCCGAACCAACAAGGCCCCGGCGCTGGCGCCGGTGCGGTTCTTCAACCCGCTGTCGATGCGATTCGCCAAGAAGGCATCGATCGACGACATTCGTGACGTCACCGCCGCACACGCCAACGCCGCACGGCTGGCCATCGACTCCGGATTCGACGCCGTCGAGGTGCACCTCGGCCACAACTACCTGGCCAGTTCGTTCCTGTCCCCGCTGATCAACCGCCGCACCGACGAGTTCGGCGGATCGCTGGAAAACCGGGCGAAGGTGGCCCGTGGAGTGGTGCGCGCGGTGCGCGACGCCGTCGACAAACACGGTGACCGCAAGATCGCCGTCATCGCCAAACTCAACATGAGCGACGGAGTCCGCGGCGGCATCCCGATCGACGAGTCCCTGCAGACAGCGAAGTGGCTCGAGGAGGACGGCGGGCTGGATGCCATCGAACTCACCGCGGGCAGCTCGCTGGTCAACCCCATGTACCTGTTCCGTGGCGGCGCCCCGGTCAAGGAGTTCGCGGCGAACTTCAAACCCCCGATCAGCTGGGGTATCCGGATGAGCGGCAACAAGTTCTTCCGCGAATATCCGTATCACGAGGCGTATTTGATGCGTGACGCCGAAAAATTCCGCGCCGAGCTGACCATGCCGATCATCCTGCTGGGCGGCATCACCAACCGCGAGACCATGGACCGGGCGATGGCGGCGGGCTTCGACTTCGTCGCGATGGGCCGCGCACTGCTGGCCGAGCCGGACCTGCTCAACCGGATCAAGGCCGAAAGCGAAAAGGGTTCCGTGAAATCGCTGTGCACGCACTGCAATGAGTGCATGCCCACGATCTACCGCCATACCCACTGCGTGGTGACGGGGGCCCCGGACTCGCTCGTGAGCTAATAGCTCCATGGTTGGTAACGACCCCAGCGACACCATGGTGACCTACCGCTATGTGCGCGTCGGACTCGTTGCGCTGGTGGTGTTCCTGTTGACCTCACTGGCATTGACGTGGGCGGACACTTGCCCGCAGGGGTCCATCAGCGCGTTCTTCTACACCCGCACACACGCGGTTTTCCTGGCCTCGTTGTGCGCGATCGGAATCTGCCTGATCGCCTACAAAGGCAGCCGCATCGGTGAAGACGCGCTGCTGAACTACTCCGGGTTCATGGCCTTCATCGTGGCGTTGGTGCCCACCGGCCCCGGTGACCTGTGCCGGCCGTGGCTTCCCACCGTCGCCGACCCCTTCGGCGGCGTCGCCAACAACGTCGCCGCGCTGTTCGTGGCCGTCGCCGCGGGCACCGGAATGTATCTGGCGCTGGGCCGCTGGCGGCGACCGCAAGAGCCACCGGTGGCGTCCGAGCCTTCCTGCGCCGAGGCCGCCACCCTGTGGAAGACCATCGCCACCGCGCTGTTGCGGGTGGAAAAGTGGCTTCCGGCGGCGCTGCTGGTCATTTCCGTGGCCGGGGCGCCGCTGATGCTGTGGGGCTGGTTCGCCCAGCACGCACACGTAATCGCCTCCGTGGCAATGTTTCTGGCCATCACCCTGGTGGCGGTCTACCACGCGTGCTATGCCAGGGCGGCCGTGCGCCAGCACCTGGCGCGGTTCTACGCCACCATCGCAGCGCTCATGCTCATCACGATCGTGGCCGGCGTCGTGCTGCTGGTCCTCGGCTGGCACTTCGGCGTGATCACCGTCGAACTCATTCTCATCGTGCTGTTCGCGGTGTTCTGGGCGGTGCAGACCGCCGACGTCTGGGACGCCCAGGACCGCTACCCGGAAGAAGCCGTTCCGGCCCTTGCCAATACGCCCGCCTAGCCGGTGTACCCGTCGATCTGCAGGGACTGCCCGTCACGCCGCAGGACCAGCACCGCACCCGGCACCGGGACGAAACCCTCGACCGACGCCGCGGGCACAGCCGAGGTCTGAGCACAGGTTTTCGCGTCGAAGGTGCGCAACGAGCCCTGATCTGAGCTGTCCGCGAGGGTGAAGCCGTTCGCGAACGACAAGTACGCCAAGCCTCCCCCCTGTCCCACCAGGCGGGTCTGGCTGCCGCGGATGCCTTGGGCGCCGGCGCATCTCTGCTTGCCGTCGGGACCGAACAGCAGTAGCTGACGGCCGCCGTCGCGGCCGGAGAACAGGAAGTCGTCACCCGGGCCGAGTGAAGGTTCGCCCGTGCCGCGCTCCGGCAGCGCGGTCACCGTCTTGTCCACGACGTTGACGTAGGAGATCCCGGGCGGTGCACCGGCCCCACCGAACTGAACGAAGATGCCCACCGCATTGGCCGGGGTGGCCACCGCGGTGGCGTCGGCCTGCCCCTTGAACACCTCGTGGTCCCAGACGGTTTCGCCGTTGTCGGGGTTGAGTGCGAGCACCCGGATCGCGTTGCCCTGCTCGGACGGACATTGCACCACCGACACCAACCACGCACGGGTGTCCACCGCGCGCGGCGGGAAGGCGCAATCAGCGTGCGGTGCGGGCACCGACCACTTCGGGGCGCCGGTGCGAGTGTCGAAGCGCACCCACACCCGGTCGTCGCGATACACCACGAATGGCGCTTCCAGGTTGTAGCCGGGAACTTCGGCCAGCGCGTACATCATCTGGTCGTCGGCATTGGCCCACAGCCGCTCGCCCGTGGTGGCGTCGAGTCCCACCAGACCCTTGTCGACGAAGGCCACCACCGTGGCCCCGTTGTCGAACACCCGCATGCCGTTGACCGTCACGCCGCCGGGTCCGGTGCGCGCGAAGTGCCAGCGTTCCTTGCCGTCGGCGCCGTACGCGGTGATGCGGTGATCGCCGTAGACCACGAAACCGGCTCCCGCAGCCACGATCTGGCGGCCGGGCTCGTGCTTGTCCCCCTCGAAGGCGTCGGGCACAGACACCGTGAACGTTCGCTTGCCCAGCGCGTCGGGCACGGCGGGCACACCGGTAGCCGGCGCCGTCGTCGCATCGAGGAAGCGCGCGTCGTCGCCCGCGCGAAACGCGCCCACCGTCACCACCGCGGCAACCACCACCGCGATCGCTGCGCCGACAGCCAGCAACTTCACCGCGGTGCGCTCCAACAGAGGGAAAGCCCGTGCCGCCAGGAAGGTCGCCGCCACTCCGGCCAGCCCCAACCACCACGACGCCATCCCGGCCGGCAGAGCCGCGGTCACCGGTGAGTTGTCCATCGCTGCGCGGTAGAACGCCGGAATGCCCTGGGTGACGTAAGCCATGACCAGCAGCGCAGCCACGCCCGCGGTTCCGGCCGGCGTAGCCGCCAGATCCCGGCCCGTGTGGCCGCGCCAGACGCTGTAGGCCATCGCGGCGATCAGCACCACCGCGACGATGCCCACGATCAGCGCCATGCGGTTGGGCAGGGCCTCGCCCCACCGGTGCAGGCCGACGACGTACCAGGCGCTTTCGCCGGTGCTGCGTGCCGCGCCCAACCTCGCCCAGGCACCCAACACTGCCGCCCACACCAACCACACCACCGCCGCCCCGGCCAGCATCGTGCCGAGCGTCCGCAGCACGCCGAGCACCCGGCCGGCCGTCTTCTGCGCCCCTTCAGAAACCATGTGAGCCATCGTCACACGCCGCGACACCTCCGCAACGGCCCAGCCCCGGTGAGAACTACCGATAGAGTTGAGCGCGATGAGCCCTGCGCTGACCGTTCGTTACGACGGATCGACCCGTACCTTTGCCCCGGGCAACGATGTCGTCATCGGCCGAGACCTCCGCGCCGACGTCCGCATTGCCCACCCGCTGATCTCACGCGCGCACCTGGTGCTGCGCTTCGACCAAGGTCGTTGGGTCGCGATCGACAACGGCAGCCTCAACGGCATGTATGCCAACGGCCGTCGGGTGCCCTCGATCGACATCCACGATGGCCAGGTCGTCAACATCGGTAACCCGGACGGGCCCCAGTTGACGTTCGAGGTCGGACGACACCAGGGGTCGGTCGGCCGGACCCCGACCGCGGCCGTACCCGTCGGCAACCGGCCCAGCGGCGCCTGGCCCACTCAGGCCGCCGCACCCGGGCGTCCGCAATACGGTCAGCCGCCCGCGGCGCCGCGTCCCGGTTACTCCTCGGGGCCGCAGCCGCGCTACCCCACCGCACCCACCGGATATCCCAGCGGACCCCAGGGCGGGTACCCGAGCGGCCCGCAGACCGGCTACCCGAGCGGTCCGCAGACCGGCCACCCCAGCGGGCCACAGGCCTATCAGTCCCAGCCGGTCCGCAGCGCCCCGAACCCGTCCGCGGCACCGACCTCGATGGCACCGGCCGCCGGCTCGGCTCGCGGCAGCAGCGAAGCCGGCGGCAACATCGCCACCAGCATGATGAAGATCCTGCGGCCAGGGCGCACCGCGCCGGCGCCCGCAGGTGCGGTGAAGATCGGCCGCGCGACCGACAACGACATCGTCATCCCCGACGTGCTGGCCTCGCGGCATCACGCGACGTTGATCCCGATGACCGGCGGCACCGAGATCCGTGACGAGCGCAGCATCAACGGCACGTTCGTCAACGGCGCCCGAGTGGAGTCCGCGGTGCTGCACGACGGTGACGTGGTCACCATCGGCAACGTCGACCTGGTGTTCACCGGCGGCACCCTGGTGCGCCGCAGCGAGACCGAGGCCGACACCCGCACCGGCGGCCTCGAGGTGCGCGGACTGACGTGGACCATCGAGGGCAACAAGACGCTGCTCGACAACATCTCCGTCGATGCCAGGCCCGGCACCCTCACCGCCGTGATCGGCCCGTCGGGTGCGGGCAAGTCGACGTTCGCCAAACAGGTCGCCGGCTACACACATCCGACCAGCGGCACCATCACGTTCGAGGGCCACGACGTGCACGCCGAGTACGCCTCGCTGCGGTCCCGGATCGGCATGGTCCCCCAGGACGACGTGGTGCACGGCCAGCTCACCGTCCGGCAGGCCCTGATGTACGCCGCCGAGCTGCGACTGCCGCCGGACACCACGAAGGAAGACCGCGAACAGGTCGTCATGCAGGTGCTCGAGGAGCTCGAGATGACCAAGCATCTCGACACCCGGGTCGACAAGCTGTCCGGCGGGCAGCGCAAGCGCGCCTCGGTCGCGCTCGAACTGCTGACCGGCCCGTCGCTGCTGATCCTCGACGAGCCCACCTCGGGTCTGGACCCCGCGCTCGACCGCCAGGTGATGACGATGCTGCGCCAGCTGGCCGACGCCGGCCGCGTGGTGCTGGTCGTCACGCACTCCTTGACCTACCTCGACGTGTGCGATCAGGTGCTGTTGCTTGCCCCCGGCGGCAAGACCGCGTTCTGCGGCCCACCCGACCAGATCGGCCCTGAGCTCGGCACCACCAACTGGGCCGACATCTTCAGCACCGTCGCCGGCGACCCGGCCGAGGCCAACCGCAAGTATCTGGCCCGGACCGGTCCGGCGCCCGCGGCCGCGGCGTCGTCGGCACAGCCCGGCGACCTGGGCGAGCCGGCCAAGACCAGCCTGTTCCGGCAGCTGTCCACGATCGCCCGGCGCCAAGTCAGGCTGATCGTGTCCGACCGCGGCTACACCGCATTCCTGTTGATGCTGCCGTTCATCATGGGCGTGCTGTCGCTGTCGGTACCCGGTGATGTCGGGTTCGGCCTGCCGGTGCCGGCCGTCCAGGGCGGCGCCGCACCCAACGAGCCGGGCCAGATCCTGGTGATGCTCAACGTCGGTGCCATCTTCATGGGCACCGCGCTGACCATCCGGGCGCTGATCGGCGAGCAGGCCATCTTCCGTCGTGAGCAGGCAGTCGGCCTGTCGACCACGGCCTACCTGCTTGCGAAGATCGCGGTCTTCGCCGTGTTCGCGGTGCTCCAGTCCGCCATCGTCACGGTGATCACGATCATCGGAAAGGGCTGGGGCCCGGGCTCCGCCGAGAGCGGGGCCTTCATCAGCGGCCGCAACCTGGAGCTGTTCATCGACATCTCCATGACGTGTGTGGCCTCGGCGATGGTGGGCCTGGCGCTGTCGGCACTGGCCCGCTCCGCCGAGCAGATCATGCCCCTGCTGGTGGTCACCGTGATGAGCCAGTTGGTGTTCTCCGGCGGCATGATCCCGGTGACGGACCGCGTGGTGCTCGATCAGCTGTCGTGGATCACTCCGGCGCGCTGGGGTTTCGCGGCGTCCGCGTCGACCATCGACCTGACCCGCCTGGTGCCGCCGCCACTGCTGCCCGCCGACTCGCACTGGAAGCACACCCCGACCGTGTGGCTGGTCAACATCGGCATCCTGCTGCTGCTCTGCATCGTCTACACCGGCTTCGTGCGCTGGCGGATCCGGCTGAAGGCCGGCTGAGTATCGCCCGCTCTTTGTCGTTGTCTTTGTCGTTGTCTTTGTCACGCCAGAGTGGCGCTCGGCTTCGGGCGCCACTCTGGCGTGACAAAGCAAATCGGGCTGCCACGCTGGCGTGACACTGGACGACGGCAGTCACTCTGGCGTGACAAACGGCGTGCGAGAGCGGTGAGTGAGTCTTACCCGCCGTGGACGTCGAGACCATGGGCGGCGGAATAAGCCAGCGCCTGGGCGATGTCGATCTTGGCACCGCGCAGTTTCGCGGTGGTCCAGAAGGTGGGGTCGACGCGCGCGCCGCGTAGATCGGCCTCGTCGAGCTTCGCGTCCTGCACCCGCGCGCCGGTCAGATCCGCCTGCCGTAGCACCGCTTTGCGCAGATCAACCCCGACCAGGCTGGCCTCTCGCAAGCGACAGTCCGACAGGTCGACGCCGCGCAGGTCGCAGCCGCCGAGCACGGTCAGGGTCAGGTCCGATTCCACGATCTTGATCGGCCGCAGCCGGCACTCGCTGAATACCGAACCGAGCAGACTGCAGTTGGTGAACTCGCTGTGCCAGAGTGTGGCGCGGCGGAACGTGCAATTGCGGAACGCCGAGCCGAGATGCTTCGACTCGGACATGTCCACACCGCTGAAGTCGCACTCGGTGAACACCACCCGCTCGGTGCGCAACCGGCTCAGAACTCCGTCGTATTCCTCGGCACGGAAGTCCACACCGGTGAATTCACGGTCCGCCCAGGTGGTCTCGTCGGCTGCCACGCCTCAGCCGGGCAACGCGGACAGCGTGCTCAACGAGTATTCGGTTACCGCGATCAGTGCGGCCTTGGCCGAGTTGCGGTCACGGGCATCGACGGCCACCACCGGAATGTGCTCCGGCAGGGCCAGCGCCTTGCGCACGGCCTGAGTGGGATGCTTTGGCGCATCGTCGAACTCGTTGACCGCGACGATGAACGGCAGCTTGCGGGCCTCGAAGAAGTCGACTGCGGCGAAGCTGTCCTGCAGCCGGCGCACGTCGACCAGGATGATCGCGCCGATCGCACCGCGCACCAGGTCGTCCCACATGAACCAGAACCTGCGCTGGCCGGGCGTGCCGAACAGGTAGAGCACCAGGTCCTCGTCCAGGGTGATCCTGCCGAAGTCCATCGCGACCGTGGTGGTGCGCTTGTCCGGGGTGCCGTCCAGGGCGTCGACGCCCTCAGACACGTTGGTAACCAACGCTTCTGTGCGCAGCGGCATGATCTCGGAGACCGCACCGACGAAGGTCGTCTTGCCTGCGCCGAACCCGCCTGAGATGACGATCTTCGTCGAGGCGGCCCCACGTCGGGGGGCGCCACCGCCGGAGGCCGAGCGGGGTTCAGAGTGCTCGTAGGCCACGCAGGGTCCTTCCAATCAATTCGCGGCGTTCGTCGAAGCTAGCCGAGTCGTCGAGGGTGGCTTCCACCCGTAGATAACCCTGCGTCACCAGGTCCCCGATCAGCACGCGCGCCACGCCGAGCGGGAGGGATAAATGTGCGGCAATCTCGGCAACCGAAGGGGTGCCGGTGCACAACTCTACGATCTGCGCGCGCACATCGTGCCCCGTCCAACGCGGTTCGCGCGTCGTGTCGGTTTTTTGCACCGGCGCTTCCAGCGGAAGGTGCACGCGCGAGTCCGTACGGCCGGCCGTCAACGTGTACGGCCGCACCAAACTCGGTCGATCGGTGGGTTCTGGTTCGTCCACAGGCACCTCGCGAAGGCAGAAGGGGACAGAGGACTCAGGACGGCTGCGGCGTACGGCGCGACGACTGCACCACCGCGCCGACCCGCTCGACCAAGATCGCCATTTCGTAGCCGACCTGTCCGATGTCACATGACGGGGCGGTCAGCGTGGCCAGGTTGGAGCCGTCGCCCACCCGCATCAGCAGCAGGTAACCGTTCTCCATCTCGACCACCGACTGCATCACGTGACCGCCGTTGAACAACTGGGATGCGCCCGTGGCGAGGCTGGCCAGGCCGGAGGAGACCGCGGCGAGTTGATCCGCCCGCTCCACCGGCATGTGTTCGCTGGCCGCCATCAACAGTCCGTCGGCCGAAACCAGCACCGCGTGGGACACCCCGGAAACCTCGCGGGCGAACTTGGACACGAGCCAGTCCAGGGAGTCGCGCTGGGTCGGACGGGTCATTCGTTATCGGTTCCTCTGGTCTCACGGGCATGCGACCGACCGGCGTGCACGCCTCCGAAAAGGTTGCTGGTGCTCGTACGGACAGCCTCGGGATCACGCGGTTTGAACGCCGCGAACATGCCGCTGTCAGGTTCGTCTGCCGATGCTACCGTCTCGAAGCTGTCGTCGTTACGGTGTACTCCACCGTTGCGGTGACGGCCGTTGGACTCGCCGCCGGCTCCCACGGCTGCGGCCACGCCGCCGGGCACCAGGCGAGCGCCCGGCGTACGCATGGGCAGCCCCTCCTCGGTGTGCTGCTCGACGGGCGCGTCCTGTGCGGCCGCGGCCACCGACCAGCCCTTCTCCCAGACCGTCTTCCAGTCCAGGTCGGCGCTGCGCACGTGGGTCGTCGGGTCGATCTCGAATTCGGAGACCATCGACTGATAGATGGAGTCGCCCTGAACGTCGGGACTCTCGGTGTGGGCTGCGGGCTCGACAGGCGCCTCGGGTTCCGGCGCGGTTTGATGAGCCGCACCGTTCAGACCGTTGACACCGTTGACGCCGTAGGCGGCGGCCTGCCCGCGGGACGCGAAGAACGACGAGGTGTTGGTGGGGGTCTGACGTCCGGCCTCCGCGTCGTCCGCGTCAGCGGCCGGCGGGCTGGCCTCACCCTTGACTTCGCCCTTGGCCAGCGCGGCACTCTCTTCGGTGTGCACCGGCCATTGCTGTGGCCACTCGCTGACCGGCTCGTCCTCAGGTTCCTCGACCGGCGCCTCGGCTTGCGGTTCCGGTTCCGGTTGCGGGGCGAGGGTGCCCGGCAGCTCCGAGATCCCGCTGGCGCCGGGGCTGCGCTGCGGCAGCAGGTCGAACGGCACCTCCGCGCCGTTGACGTGGGGCTCGGCCGATTCGGAGCCGAACCCCGCCGTGTCGGCCGGATCGGAATCCAACGACAGCGCGGTCGAAATCCCGGCGTGGGCGTCGACGGGCCTGCCGTAGGGCAGCTCGTCGATCGGGTCGCCCCCGTCGCGGGCCAGCAGCGCGGCCGGGATGTACACCCCAGCCGTGGTGCCTGAGCTCGGTTCTTCGGCGACGGTGCTGCGAAGCCGCACCACCAGGCCGTGCTGGGTGGCCAGCCGCCCGACCACGAACAGACCCATGTGACGCGCGGTGTAGGGGTTGACCTCACCGCCGGACTGCAGACGGGTGTTGGCGACCCGCAGGTCGGCCTCGGTCATGCCCAGGCCGACGTCACTGACCTCGATCACCAACGCGCCCTTGGCCGCATGCACAGCCGATACCCGCACCTGCGAGATCGGTGGCGAATAGCGCAGGGCGTTGTCGAGCAGCTCGGCCAGCAGGTGGATCAGGTCACCGGCTGCGGCGCCGGTGATCTCCACGTCGGCCACCGACGCGGTGACGACGCGGGTGTAATCCTCGACTTCCGAGGCGGCGGCGTTGATCACCGTCGCCAGCGGCACCGGCCGGCTGTGCTCGCGGGCGAGCTTGGAACCGGACAGCACCAGCAGGTTCGCGCCGTTCCGGCGCATGCGGGCAGCCAGGTGGTCGAGCCGGAAGAGGCTCTCCAGACGTTCCGGGTCGTCCTCGTTGCGCTCGAGTTGATCGATGAGCGACAACTGCTGGTCGACCAAGGAGCGGCTGCGCCGTGACAGCGTCTCGAACATGTCCGAGACCTGAAGCTGCAGCTGAGCCTGCTCGCCGGCCAGGAACACCGCCTGCTCGTGCAGTTCGTCGACGGCATGGGCCACCTGCCCGACCTCTTCGGTGGTTTGCACCGGGATCGGGTTGACCGGCACCAGCTCGCCACCGGCTCGGACGCGTTCGATCTCCTTGGCCAGGTCCTGGTGGGCCACCTTGAGCGCGCTGTCACGCAGCGTGCGCAGCGGGCGCACCAGCGATCGGGCCACCAGCAAGACGATGACCATGGCGCTGACGATCGCGGTCGCCACCAGAATGGCGTCGCGGATGGCGTCGTTGCGGGCGTCGGCGGCCTGGGCCTCCACGGCGGCCGGGATCGACGTCGTGGTGTCTTCGATGATCTTCCCGGCGATCTTGTTGGTCGCGTCCAGCGAGGCCAGCATGTCCGGGTTCCCGACGAGCGGGATAGCGGGATTGGACATCATCGCCATGCGCTTGACCATCTCGGCGCGCAGCGTGGCCGCCTCCTCGGAGCCACCCCCGAGCACCTTCGTCAACGCCGCGACCGTGGACGGCTCGGTGCCGGCCATCGTGATCATCGAGGTGCGCAGCAACGGCTCCGGCTCATCACCGCCGCGGATGACCAGCATCCGCTGGATCGCCATCTGCCCACGGGCACCGACCGCGCGAGCCAATGCCTCGACCTGGGCCTGGACCGACTGCTGATTGCTGTGCACCGAACCGGTGATGGCGGCTTCGCCGGTCAGCAGCAGCGGACCGTAATCGAGAATGCGCTGCCGCAGGTCGATCGAATTGGACATCACCGCGTCGACGAGTTGCTGGCCCTTACCGAGCAGGCCGGCCACCGCCTGATCGACGTCTTCGGGCAGGTCAGTGGCATCCACCCGTTGCTGCAGGTCGGATTTGCGCTCTTTGAACGTCGACATGGCCGACTCCCCGTCACCACCTTCGGTGGCGGCGATCAGCACGCCCTCCATCGCAGCCATGTAGCTGTCGATGTCGGGGATCAGCTCGGCGCGGTCGGCCGCCAGCCGCAGGTCTCCGGCAGCGCTGGCACTGGCATAGATGCGCAAGCCACCGAATGTGGCCGCCAGGATCAACGGCACGACGACGATGGCAAGGACTTTCCGCGTGACCGGCCAGTTCGCCGGCGACCAACGCGAGGGGCGCTTGGCCGGAGCCGATGGTGCTGGGGAGAATTCGACGAGGGTGCCGTCAGCCTGTTTCAGCTGCGTAAAGGCAGTCATCGGCGCCCAACCGCACTACCGGCTGCGTGGCCGCAATTCACTCGTGGGGCGTGATTCATAAGACTTCCTGCTGTTTCCGCCCACGCTGGGGCGGGCGTCAAACGCCTTGGCAATTGCACGAGTATGACAGTCTCCCGCGAGCGTTTCCACAATTCTTACTGAACAGACAGAGTTCGTGACCGAGCTGTAGCGCAGTTGTGTGGTAATCGAGCAAACAGCGCCATCCTTGCCGATCGTGTGCCGATTTGCGGTTCCGATTACGGGTGCCGATTTCGCCCGCATTTGCAACCCGATTGGCCCGGCGGCCGGCCTTCGTACGATCATCGTCGGATGTTTCGGGTGTTGTTCTTTTCGCCGCGCATCGCACCCAACACCGGCAATGCGATCAGGATGGTGGCGGGCACCGGGTGCGAGCTGCACCTGGTCGAGCCGTTGGGCTTCGACCTTTCCGAGCCCAAGCTGCGCCGCGCCGGCCTCGACTACCACGACCTGGCATCGGTGACCGTGCACGCCGATCTGGCGGCCGCGTGGCGGGTATTGATGCCGGCCCGGGTTTACGCGTTCACCGCGCACGCGTCGACCTCATTCGCGGACATCGCCTACCAACCGGGCGACGTTTTGATGTTCGGCCCGGAACCCACCGGCCTGGACGCGCACACTCTGGCCGACCCGAATATCACCGCACAGGTGCGTATTCCGATGCTCGACGGCAGACGGTCATTGAATCTGTCGAATGCCGCGGCAGTTGCCGCTTATGAGGCGTGGCGTCAACACGGGTTCGCCGGCGGGGTCTAGTTACGCCTCGGGCGTGGGCCGCCCCGCGGCCCACGCCCGAATCTCACAGAGAGTTCATACACCGGCTTCACAATTACATCGGGGGCAACAGCCGTCTCAGTGCTCCCCGAGTCACCAGCTGTCCCAGTGCGAGAACTGCTCGGCCGGAAGACGCTTGGCCTTCTTGAAGTCGGTGCCCACGGTGTAGGCGATCGGGAACAGGCCCGCCTGGGAGTACCGATCGAACGGGATCCCCAATAGTTCGGCGGCCTGCTTCTCCCCTTCCCCGAGCAGGTGCAGGGTCGTCCAGGCCGACCCCAGGCCCCGGGAGCGCAGCGCCAGCATGAAGCTCCACACCGCGGGCAGCAGCGAACCCCAGAAGGACGCGCTCATCCCGGCGGGCGCACCGTCGGGACGCCCCTCAAGGCACGGCACCATCAGCACCGGCGCCTTCTCGAAGTTGTCGGCCAGGTAGCGGGCCGAGCTCATCACCGCGCCGATCTGCTCATCGCGGATGTCCCCGCGCTCCGGCTTCGGTTGGTCGAGATACGGGTTGGCGTTGGCCCGGTAAATGTCGGCCAGCGCCTTCTTCTTTGCCGGATCCTCCACGAAAACCCATTGCCAGCCTTGTGCATTCGACCCTGTGGGGGCCTGTAGGGCCAGGTCGAGACACTCCATGATCACCTCTCGCGACACCGGCTTTGAGAAGTCGAGCCGTTTGCGCACCGAGCGGGTGGTGGTGAGGAGCTCGTCGACGGTCAGGTTCAGGGCTGGTTCGGCTGTCATGTCCGCGAGACTACCGCGCCACCCAACAGAGAAGCTCCCCAGCAGTTTGCTGGGGAGCTTCAATCATCGTGCGCCGCAGTAGAACTCAGCTAACCGATGAACGTTGCGCGCCGACGCCGCCGAGGCGCCGGCGCACGGGCCGATCAGCCGGCGTTCTCCGAGACCACCACGGGCTCCCAGCCGTTGACCTGGGAATCGTCGGCCGAGGCGTAGTCGACCGGGTTGGGCACGGCGTGGATACCGTGATCGTCGCCGGGCAACCCGCCGAGCGCGGCAATGGTGTCGCGGATCTTCTGCGCCTCGGCATCGGTCGGCGTTGCGCCGGCTTCGAGCTCGTCGAGCAGGCCGTCGCGCAGCCCGGCGCCGTTGGCGACTTCCTGGGCCGACAGCTTGGCGTGGACACGCGTGACGTAGATCTGCTGCCCCAGAGAGGATCCCGGCGCCGCAGCGGCGTGCGCCATCAGGGAGTCGTACCGCTGACGGACTCCGCTGAGCGCCACGATGACCGCGGGCGAAGGACGGTCGCTGCTGGCCGCCTCGGTCAGGGAAGCCCGCAGCTTGCGCAGGCCGGACAGGACGACGTCGGCGCGCTTGTGGAACTTCTTGTCCTCGGGGAACGGCAGTGCGTCGATGGCGGCCGAGTACATGTGCATCGCCGCTTCCGACAGACTGACGATGACCGCCGAATCACCTTCCAGTGTCGCTTTTTGTCCCATGAGGCCTCAATTCTCCAGCGAGTGCAATAGATACATGGTGAACGGCCGACTGCTCGGTCTGATGGTCCGATTCGCCGCCGCTCGCGGTTGAGTTCGGGATGACACTAGCGGTTTCGACGCGGTCCGTCATCGCTAGGGGCACTTGAAGAATCGCGAAAAACAGGGTATGCGAATGCCGATGCCACCGGCCGGTAGCATCCGCCGCCGAGGATGGCCTTACTCTGAACGCCGCACGGTGGCAGGCTTGGCCGACGGGAGGTCGACATGGCCGGACTAACTGAATCGACTAGGGTCGCTGAGCCTTCAGGGGGTGCCCCGTTGGATTACAGCGAGATCGGCGAAACAACCGAGCCCATGCGGGTGGCTGCAGTGCATCCAGACCGGATCCCCGACGCCACGTCGATCGACACCAAAGCCGGCATGACCAAGGTCAGCATCGGCTGGCTGGTGTGCGCCGCCCTGGTCGGCCTGGCCATCGTCGGATACTTGGTGTTCGGCCCGGGAGAGTCGGGAAGCAAGGCCGAGTGGTTCTTCGGTGCCGTCGTCTTCGTCGTCGTGATGGTGACGATGTGGCTGATCCTCACCATCCAGCGTCAGGCCCGTTACGACCGCGCCCAAGCCGACGAACGGCTACGCCGCGAGCTGGCGGCCGCCGACGAACGGTCGGCGCTCGAAATCGCCTTGAACCAGAAATGGCATCGGGCCCAGATGGAGTCCCAGCAGAAACTGCACCACGCCGAGCTGGTGGCTCAGCAGGAACTGGCCCGGATCGAGCGCAACAACCTGCTCGAACAACTGCAGAAGCAAGCCATGATCGAGATGTCGCGGGCGGTCGGCGCGCACACCCGGATGCTCGCGACACTGTGGAACGAAGCTGCGACGCAATTGCGCAACCCGGACCGTGCCGAGCGCGAAGCCGCGATGAACGCGCTCTTCGAACAGATCAGCCAGGTGGTGAACGACGTCTCGGTGGAGCTGGACAACGCCCACCTGCTCAGCCAGGACGACCGCCTGCAGGACGCGCTGAACCGGGTCAACGATGCGGTGCTGATGGCGATCCAGGTCGCCGAGGACGTGCACTCCGACGTGGTCGAGGGGCGCACTCCCGAACCGAACCCGATCCCGGCGGTCCAGCGGCTGCTGCAGGAGCGGGCCACTGCGGCGAGGCGACTGGCATGGTCGTTGTTGCGAAACGGGCTCACGGAAAGCACGCAGAGCACCGAGGATCAGGGCGACAGCGTCTGACCTGACTGCAACGACCGCCGGGCGTGGTCGATCAAACGAGCGGCACTGGCAGTCGGTTTCCTGGCGTTGTTCCACACCAACGCGAGAGTCCCGCGTAGATTCCGGCCGGAGATCGGCATGACATGCAGCCTGTGGCCGCGGGCCCGCGCGTACGGCTCCGGCACCAGCGCGACGCCCAGTCCCCCACTGGCCAGTTCGGCAAGCACGTTGGGATCACTCGCCTCGATACCTACCTGAGGTTCAAGCCCGACGGCGCTGAAGGCGGCGTCGATGGTGCTACGGGTACCGATCATCGACGAAAACGTGATCAGCGGATGGCCACTCAGCTCCTCGAGAGACACGCTCGTGTACTCCGACAACGGATGGTCCGGACTCACCGCCGCGACAATCGACTCGTCCGCGACCACTTGCAGCCGAAGGTCCGCGGGCACCGTCGCGGGCGGCGAAATGATCGCCATGTCATGGCGTCCGTCGAGCAAACCGTTGACGAGATCGTCGGTGTTGGCCTCAAGCAGAGCGATTTCGACCATCGGATGTTCGCGGTGAAACTCCGCGAGCATGTCGACCAGATCGAAGGCGAGCGACGACGATGCCGCGAGGCCGACGCTGACATGCCCACGCAACGCGGCGCTGTACTCATCGGCAACTTGCTTGGCATCGGTCACAGCGGCCAGCGCGGCCCGGGCGTGGGTCATCAGGGCGGTGCCGACCTTGGTGAGCCGCACCGGTGATCGCGACCTGTCGAACAGCCGCTGACCGAGTTCGCGTTCCAGCAGCAGGATTTGAGCACTCACCCCAGACTGCGCGATGTGCATTCGTGCGGCCGCCTTGGTGAAGCTGCCCTCTTCTGCGACGGCCACAAAGTATTCCAGCTGCCGCAGCTCCATAACTAAAAATGATAGCAGTCAGCACATTTCGATGTTGGACGACAAGAAGTGCCATGAAGCATGGTTGTCCCAGGTGCGCAAAAGCGCGCCTGAATGGTTTCGCCTTATGCAGGAGGCACATATGACGGGACGGATGAAAGTAACCATTTTCGGAAGTCTCGCCGTGATGGTTCTGGCCGCGGCGGCTATCGGTTCGTGGTTTGTCATCGACGCTCCCGACAGCCGGGCCACTCCGGAGCCGGTCGCGCTCACCCTGGAGGTGAAGAACGACCAGGTGGCCAAGCACGACTTCGGCAAGCCCGGCATGGATGTCGGTGACATGGATATCTTCTCCGACATCCTTTCGGTGAACGGCAAACAGGTCGGATACGACGGTGGCGCGTGCTTTTTCACCAATGTGACACCGGATGAACCGATGACCTATTGCGAACTGACGATTCAGCTCGACGAGGGTCAGATTTTCGCTCGCAGCCTGACTCCGCACACCCTTGCGCCTTTCACCATGGCAATTACCGGCGGAACCGGAGAGTACGCCGAAGCCAGGGGCGAGCTGACCGTATCCGGTGTTGCGACTCCCGATGAGAAATACGAACTGAAACTGAGGAAATGACGATGACGGATGCGGCGTTCAGTCGTCGAAGCCTCTTGATCGGCAGCGGACTGGCCCTCGCCGCGGCGTCGGTGGGTTGTTCCGGCCCGCGAGCGGAAGGGCTGGCCGGTCTCCGCTCAGCGGTGCGCGGGCGGGTGCTGTTGAGCGGCGATCCCGGCTTCGACGCCGCCCGGGCGCCGTGGAATCTGGCGGTCGATCAGTCGGTACAGGCGGTGGTCGACGTTGCCGACGTCGACGACGCGGCGGCCCTGATCCGCTTCGCGCGAAAGGTCGGTGTGCCGATAGCGGTACAGCCCAACGGGCACGGCGCCTCGAATGCGATGGCCGGCACGATCCTGGCCCGCACAGCCGCACTGAACTCGACCCACGTGGACACCGCCACCCGTACCGCCCGGGTCGGTCCGGGTGTGTCCTGGGCCGAGGTGCAGGCACTCGCCGGCCCCGCGGGCCTGACCGGGGTGGCCGGTAGCGCACCCGTTGTCGGTGTCACCGGGTACCTGCTCGGCGGCGGCCTCAGCTGGTTCGGCCGAAAGTACGGATGGGCGGCCGACAGCGTGAGCGCTTTCGAAGTCATCACCGCCGACGCGGAACGTCTGACCGTGACCGGCACCAGCGAACCTGACTTGTTCTGGGCTCTGCGCGGCGGCGGCGGTGACTACGCATTCGTCACCTCGATCGAATTCGCCCTCAAACCAGCACCATCCGTGTACGGCGGCACCATGACCTGGCCGGCGAGCCACACAGCGGCCGTCATTTCGGCGTTTCGTCAGGTCGCCACGTCAGCGCCCGACCAGCTGACGACCTGGTGCAGTCTGACCCGGTTCCCGGGCGCT
Organism: Mycobacterium farcinogenes; assembly: GCF_019739075.1. Classification (NCBI taxonomy): domain Bacteria; kingdom Bacillati; phylum Actinomycetota; class Actinomycetes; order Mycobacteriales; family Mycobacteriaceae; genus Mycobacterium; species Mycobacterium farcinogenes. The sequence goes on from NZ_CP081673.1 coordinate 5,095,504, forward strand.
CCCCCACTCGTACGCATCGACCTGACCTACCTCGGGACGGCGGAGGCGGTGGCACCTCTGCTACAACCGTTCGACCGCATCGAGGGAAAGCTTTCGGATACCCGGACAGTGCTTCCGGTCGCCGAGATCGGAGGCATCACCGATGAACCCACGGAGCCGGCACCCTCACGGCAAGAGGCCACCCTCGTCGACGACTTGACCGACCAATTCGTCGATGCGCTGGTCACGCAGCCGATCGAACCACTGATGACCGTTCAGATCCGCCACCTCGGCGGAGCGCTGCAACGGCCGTCGGATAGTGCCGCGGGACCGGTCGCAGCTCCTTACCTCGTCAGTTTCCTTGGTATGCAGCCGGACTCGACCAGCGAGGCCGCCCTGAAAAGACCGGACCAACGCGTTACTCGACACGCTGGCACCGGTCAACACCGCCAAGGTCCCGTTCAACTTCCTCACGCCGGAACAAAGCGCGGCCGACGCCTTCGACGCAGGCACGCTCGCCCGGCTGCGGGAGGTCAAACACCACCGAGATCCCGACGGGGTATTTCGCAGCAACCACCCCGTCTGGTAAGTGCGACAGCTCCGTGACACCTGCGCTGTCTCACAGAGCTCAACGGAAGTCGCGTGACCGGGAACCGACCCTCAGCTGGACCGGGCCCATCCGGTCGGCGATCACGGTGACCGCACCGCTGGCGTTCTGCACGATGCCGCGGACCACCAGCGCCGGCGCGGTCTGGGCCAGCTTGCGGTAGCGCGCCCACACCCCCGGCGCGCACAGCACGTTGACCATCCCGGTCTCGTCTTCCAGGTTCATGAAGGTCACCCCCTGCGCGGTGGCCGGCCGCTGCCGGTGAGTTACCGCCCCGGCAACCAGGATCCGGGTTCCGTCGACGACATCCAGCAACTTGTCCGCGGGAATCACTCCCAGCGCGTCGAGGTCGGCTCGCAGGTACTGGGTGGGATAGCTGTCCGGCGAGACGCCGGTGGCCCACACGTCGGCCGCCGACAGTTCCAGAGCGCTCATCCCCGGCAAGGCCGGGACATGCGACGAGGTCCCCACCCCGGGCAACCGGTCCGGTCGCTCGGTGGCCGCCGCGCCGGCGGCCCACAGGGCCTCGCGCCGGCTGATCCCGAAACACCCCAGCGCCCCGGCGGTGGCCAGCGCCTCGGTCTGCGGCACCGACAGCTGTACCCGGTTGGTCAGGTCGATCAGGGTGGTGAACGGCCCGTTGGCATTTCGTTCGTCGATCAACCGCTGGGCCAGCTCGTCACCGATGTGGCGGACGCTGCCCAACCCCAGCCGCACCTCCATACCGGCGTTCTCCAGCGTCGCGTACGCCAAGGACGCGTTGACGTCGGGGCCGTGCACCACCACCCCGTGTCGCCGCGCGTCGGCGACCAGGGACTGCGGGGAATAGAACCCCATCGGCTGGGCCCGCAGCAGGGCCGCGCAGAACGCCGCCGGATGGTGCAGTTTGAACCACGACGAATAGAAGACCAGTGACGCGAAGCTCAGCGAATGACTTTCCGGGAAGCCGAAATTGGCGAACGCCTCCAGCTTCTCGTAGATCCGCTCGGCCACCTCGCCGGTGATGCCGTGGAGGTCTCGCATGCCGTCGTAGAACCGGCTGCGCAGCCGCCGCATCTTGTCGGTGGAGCGCTTGGAACCCATCGCCCGGCGCAACTGATCGGCCTCGGCCGGGCTGAAACCCGCACAATCGACCGCCAATTGCATGAGCTGCTCCTGGAACAGCGGTACCCCCAGAGTCTTTTTCAGCGCGGCTTTCATCGAGGGATGCTCGTAGGTGACTTCCTCCAACCCGTTGCGGCGCTTGATGTAGGGGTGCACCGAGCCACCCTGGATCGGGCCGGGACGGATCAGCGCCACCTCGACCACCAGGTCGTAGAACTTGCGCGGCTTGAGCCGGGGCAGAGTGGCCATCTGCGCGCGCGATTCCACCTGGAACACCCCGACAGAGTCGGCTTTCTGCAGCATCTCGTAGACCGCCGACTCGGACAGGTCCAGCTTGGCCAGGTCGACGGTGAGGCCCTTGTGCTCGGCCAGCAGGTCGATCGCGTAGTGCAACGCCGAGAGCATTCCGAGGCCCAGTAGGTCGAACTTCACCAAACCTATTGCCGCACAGTCATCTTTGTCCCACTGCAACACGCTGCGGTTGGCCATGCGCGCCCACTCCACCGGGCACACGTCGGCGATCGGACGGTCGCAGATCACCATGCCGCCCGAATGGATGCCGAGGTGCCGGGGCAGGTTGGCGATCTGGGTGGCCAACTCGATCACCGGTTGCGGGATGTCTTCCGCCTCCGGCGAGTCCGGACGTCCGTTCCACCGGCTGAGCTGCTTGCTCCAGGCATCCTGCTGCCCCTGGGAAAATCCCAGCGCCCGGGCCATATCGCGGACCGCACTGCGCCCGCGGTAGGTGATGACGTTGGCGACCTGGGCGGCGTAGTCCCGGCCGTAGCGTTCATAGACGTACTGAATGACGTTCTCGCGCAAGTCCGATTCGATGTCGATGTCGATGTCGGGTGGTCCGTCACGCGCCGGGGACAGAAAACGTTCGAACAGCAGCTCGTTGGCGATCGGGTCGACGTTGGTGACCTTCAGCGCATAGCAGACCGCCGAGTTGGCCGCCGAGCCCCGGCCCTGGCACAGGATGTTGTTCTCCCGGCAGAACCGGGTGATGTCATGTACCACAAGAAAATAGCCAGGAAACTTCAACTGCTCGATGATGCGCAGCTCGTGCTCGATCTGCGCGTAGGCCTTGGTTGCGCTTTCGACGGGACCGTACCGTTCGGCCGCACCCGCCATGACCAGATGCCGCAGCCAGCTGTCTTCGGTATGCCCGGCCGGGACGTCGAACGGCGGCAACTGCGGGGCGATGAGCGCCAGCCCGAAGGCGCACTGCTCACCGAGTTCCGCTGCGGCCGTCACGATCTCGGCACCGAACCGCCGTGCCATCTCCTCCCCCGAGCGCAGATGAGACCCACCGAGGGGAGCCAGCCAGCCCGCCGCGGTGTCCATCGAGTTGCGGGCCCGGATCGCGGCCATCGCCATGGCCAGCCGACCCCGGTCAGGGGTCGCGAAGTGCGCACCGGTGGTGGCCACCAGCGGCAGTCCGAACCGCCGGGCCAACCCGGCCAGCACGGCATTGCGTTCGTCGTCACACGGATGGCCGTGATGGGTGAGCTCGACGCTGACCCGGCCGGCCCCGAAGCGGTCCACCAGATCAGCCAGTGCGGCAGCTGCCGCCTCCGGACCGCCTTCCGAGAGCGCTTGGCGGACATGGCCTTTACGACATCCCGTGAGGATGTGCCAGTGCCCGCCGGCAGCCTCGGTGAGGCCGTCGAAATCGTACCGGGGTTTGCCCTTCTCACCACCGGCCAGGTGCGCCTTGGCGATCTCGCGGGACAACCGCCGATAGCCCTCCGGCCCGCGGGCCAGCACGAGCAGATGCGGGCCGGGCGGATCGGGGTCTTCGGTGCGGGGAACGTTGCCCAACGACAGTTCGGCACCGAACACCGTGGCCATGTCCAACTCCCGGGCCGCCTCGGCGAATCGGACCACGCCATAGAGCCCGTCATGATCGGTCAGCGCGACCGCCCGCAGGTTCAGCCGCGCCGCCTCCTCTACCAATTCCTCCGGCGTACTCGCGCCGTCGAGAAAGCTGTACGCCGAATGCGCGTGCAGCTCGGCATACGGCACCGAGGTTCGCGGCCGGTCAAGCTCCGGCGGCTGATAGCTACCGCGCTTACGTGACCAGGCCGGGCTGTCGCCGCCGTCACCCGCGGGCTCCAAGGGCAGGCCGGAACGGCGCGGCTTGCCGGTAAGCACCCGCTCCATCTCCGACCAGCTCGGCGGCCCGTTGTGCCAACCCACCAGATCAGTGTATCGAACGCATGTTCGAAATTCCCAAATGTTCGCGCGGTTCCACACTGCGCCATTAGCCAGTGGCAGTAATATTCGCGAATGGCGTCGCAGCTTGAGAGGCAACGGGCCAAGGTACTCGGCACGGTCTTCGATCCGCACGCCAACGCACTCAACGTCTGGCGGCTCATCTTCGCCTCGATGGTGATCATGCAGCACTCGTGGCCGCTTACGGGCCGCCGGATGAGTGGCCCCTTCACCCAGTTGCTCACTGAAGTGTGGGTCGACGGCTTCTTCGTGATCTCGGGATACCTGATCACTTCGAGTTGGATGCGGCGGCCCAGCTGCGTGAATATTTGGCGGCGCGGTTGCTGCGGATTTTTCCGGGCCTGTGGGTCTGCGTCTTCGTCGTCGCGTTCGTCATCGCGCCCATCGGCGTGCTCGTACAGCATGGGGAACCGCTGGCGTTCTCGTCACAGCTCTCCTGGGCACTCAACAACGGCCTGCTGAACGTCTTTCACGGCGACATCGACGGCACGCCCTTGGGAGTGCCATGGCCCGGGGTCTGGGACGGACCGCTGTGGACGTTGATCTTCGAGCTGATCTGCTACGCCGCGGTCGCCGTGCTGGGCGTGGCCGGGCTGATGAGCAAGCGCTGGACCATCCCGACGGCGTTCGTCATCTCGCTGATCGGCGCTGCCGCGGTGGGTTACCCCGTGCTCGCGGTCGAGACGATTCCACAGATGGTGACCCGTTTCGCGTTGACGTTCAGCGCCGGTGCCCTGCTCTATCAGTTCCGCGACAGGCTCCCCGCGAACTGGCCGTTGGTCGCGCTGTGCGTACTCCTGGTCGTGGCCGCCGGCCTGCTGCCGAACTACCGTGTTTTCGCCGCACTGCCATTGGCGTACGCGGTCGTCGTGTCCGGCGCGTTGCTGAAACGGTTTCGGCCACAACTGCGCAACGACATCTCGTACGGCATCTACATCTACGGCTGGCCGGTCCAACAACTGCTGGCGATGATCGGGCTGACCTGGTTGCCACCCGGGGTGTTCTTTGTCGTCGCGACCGCGCTCACCATTCCACTGGCGGCAGCGAGTTGGTTCCTCGTCGAGAAGCACGCCATGAAACTCAAGCGGCGGGTACAGACGGAAGAACAGGCTCGGCCGGGTACGTCCATGCGCTGGGTGCCCAGCACCGCCAACAGCCGCATCGCCTCCTCGGCCGGCGAACCCGGCTCCGGCGTGTAGATACCTCGTGATGCCGATCACGCCGCCACCCCCTACGATGCCCGTGGGCTGGGGATCGGCTGTGAGAGGACAAGTAATGGCGTCGACGTCACCGTCAACCAAGTACATCGGCTATGTCGGTGGTGTCGCAGTAGCGGCAGGAGTCGGGGCGGCGATCGCCGTGGCCGGTCAGGGCACCGCCCACGCCGATTCGACCGACGGCTCTGCCACAGGGTCGACCAGCAGCACCTCACAGCACGTCAAAGCCGGGCCCAAGCGCGCTGAGGCCAAGCGGCCCAAGCCGTTGTCCACCGTAAAGGACAGCGTCAAGGAAGCCGTCGACAAGCAGGCCGCCAAGATCGAGAAAACGGCCGCCCGCGTCACCAAGACCGTTCAGGCTGCCAAGCCCGCCAGGCCGGTAGCGGTCAAGCCCAAGCCGAAGCCCAGCGCCGAGGAGTTCGAGGCCGGCGAGGTCGCCAAGCTCAAGGACCTGTTCAACCCCAAGCAGGCCGCCGCGCCCAAGCCAAAGGCCGAGAGCGAGGCCGTCGCGCAGCCGGAGAGCAAGACCTTGGCCACACCGAAGATTGGTGCGGTACAGACCCAGGCCGACAGTCCGAGCGGTGATACGGCGTGGAACCCCAACCCGTTCCGGTCCGATGATCCGGCGCCGACGGACTTCCCCGATCCGATCATGGAGCTCCGTCAGGCGCTGCTCGACGCTTCCCCCGATCCGCTCGCCCCCTTTGTGCGGGAAGCCACCGAGCAGATCTACCGGGGCAGCCAGATCGTGCCGTGGGTCAACGCGGTGATCCCCGTCAGCAAGATTCTGCCCAAGCTGGCCCCGGCACTGGGCGATGACGACGCCGCCCGCGATGCCCGACAGACCATTGTCATGGAGCTCATCAAGACCACTCCGCCCGGCTCGGCGGTGTACTACGGCTACGACATCATCGCCGACTTGATCAATCTGGAAGACCCGGCTGCCCGCGTCAAGCAGCAATTCATCGGAGGGGCGTGGGACCTGCTCGACCCGTTCGAGTTGGCCCACAACCGGCCGGACAGATCCGGCACCGGCGACGCGGCCGGATAGCCCGCGCGTCTACTCCACGAGCGACGGGGTGTCGTAGCGCAGCGTCTCGCCCTGGAAGAAGGCCGGATTCACCGACCGCCAGACGAGCATGAGCACGGCACCGAGCAGCAGCACGCCGAAGCCGATGAAGAACACCAGGCCGATGCCGCCGATCGCCGCACCGCTGGCGTTGTCCGGGTTCATGCTCTCGCCGATGGAGATGACGAACACCGCCGCCAACACGATTCCGCCGAGGAGTGGAAACAGGAATTTGAACACCAGGTTGTGGGCGTTGGTGAACAACTCACGGCGGAAATACCAGACACATGCGAACGCTGTGATGCCGTAGTACCAGCAGATCATGATGCCAAGGGCGGCAATGGTATCCAGCAGGGCGCTCTCTGACAGCAGGCTCACCACCGTGTAGAAAACGCCGGTGATCACGCCCGCGGTGATGGTCGCGAAGCTCGGCACCAGGTAGCGCGGACTGACCTCGGCGAAGCGTGACGGGAAGGCTTTGTAGGCCCCCATCGCGAGCATCGCCCGTGCGGCAGGAAGGAATGTGGTCTGCAGGCTGGCCACCGACGAGGCCAGTATCGCCAGGAACAGCAAGGGGCCGGCCCACGTTCCCAGCACCGGATCCGCCAGCGCGGCGAACACGTTCTCGGCATTGTCCGGGTTGCCCAGCCCGAGATCGGTTTCCCCGACACCGGCATACATCATGACCGCGACCGCGATCAGCAGATACGTCGCGAGGATGGACAGCACGCACAGCAGCCCGGCCCGGCCCGGCACCTTCGTCGGGTCCTTCGATTCCTCCCCCAGCGTCAGGCAGGTGTCCCAGCCCCAGAACGCGAAGATCGATCCCGTGACACCAACTACGAAGGCGCTCAAGGCGAGCCCGCTGAACGGGTTGAACCAGTCCAGGTCGAACGACAACCCGGCCGGCGCGTCACCGCGCCCCACCCGGACGAAGGCCATGACCGCGAATGCGAGCAGCACCACCATCTGGAAACCGACCAGTACGTACTGCACCCGCTCACTGGTGGTGATGCCTCTACTGGCGATGGCGGTCGCAATGGCCAAAAACACCAGTGTGGTGACGATGTTGATGGCCTTGTTGTCGGCGAGCTCGGCGATCGAGGGCTCGTTGGCGATCCGGGCGATGAACAGATAGAAGAACTCGACGGCGATGGCGGCGAGATTGGACAGCACGATGATGGACGCAACCACCATGCCCCAGCCGCACATCCATCCGACGTACGGGCCAAATGCCTTGGTGGACCAGGTGAACGACGCACCGCAGTCAGGCGCGCGCGAGTTCAGTTCGCGATAGGCGTAGGCGGTCAGGAACATCGGGATGAACCCGGCGATGAAGATCGCGGGCATCTTCAGACCGACCGCCGCGACGATCAGGCCGATGCTGGCGGTCAGCGTGTATCCGGGTGCCACACACGAGATCCCGAGGATCGCCCCAGACAACGTGCCGACCTTGCCTGCGGCCAGCCCCTTGGACACCAACCCCGCTGAGTGTTCGGCCTCCTCGAGCTTGCGGTGGGACTCGTGTTCCGATGCGGACTCGCTCATGACTTGTCCTCGCCGTCTTTCAGTTCGTCGCGAGGCACAACCACCATGGGTACGTCCAACACCCGCAACATCTTCGCTGCCGTGGAACCGAGGAAGATCCGGCGCGGCGCGGAGAGCCGGCTGGATCCGACCATGATGATGTCGCCGTCATCCCAAGCCAACTGCTCGACGGCCGCTTCGACGGTTGGACCGTTCACAATGGTGGACGTCACCGGAAAATCAGCCGGCAGTTCGTCTCTGGCCGCATCCAGGGTCCGTTCGGCATGCGCGCGCGCACGCCCCCGCACCGCCTCGGCGTCGCCACGCAGCGAGCCGAAGGCAGGGTCCAGCGCCACCAGCGACACCAGCCGAAGCGGCACACCCGCGGCCCGGCTGGCCCGTACCGCGGTGTCGAGCAACAAATCCGAGCCCTGCCGTTGACCGATGGCGCACGTGATCTCATGCACCCGCTGAACTTTGGAGAAGCGTGTCCCGCGCGGCGCCACCGCAACCGGCAGCGGCGCGGAGTGCAGCAACTCGTTGACCACCGAGCCCAGCGAGAAACTGCCGGCCAGTCCCCCGCCCGCACCGCCCACCACGATCGCGCTCGTGTGCAACCGCAGCGCTTCGCGGATCAGGCCGTCGGTGAACGACTCGTCAAAGCTGAGATGTGTGTGTGCCACAACATCGTCGGGCACCAGGGCCCGCGCATCGTCCAGCCAGCGCTGCGCCTGCCCGGCGACGACGTCTTCGTAGCCACCGCCTTTGGGCACGGTGCCCGGTGGCGCGGTGTCGGGCGGCAGCACGATGCAGATGTTGATCTCGGCATCCAGAGTCCGGGCGAACCGGACTGCCAAGGCCAACGCATCGGCCCCTCCGGGGGTGGCCAGATATCCAACGACCAGGTTCGTCCGCGTCATCTGCCACCACCCATCCCGCACCGCGCCGTGCGACGTAGTGGCTCGATCCTGTCAACCCACTACCCGGCGTGCAGGGCTTCTACGAAATTGCCCGGATCAGCCGGAATACTCGGCGACACCGTCCTCCAGGACGAGGCGGGCGTCACCACCGTCGGGCCCGGCCGCCTCGGTGCGGAACACCGCCCGGCCCGGTTCGGTACGCCAGATCGACGTCGTGAGCGTCTCGCCCGGAAACACCGGCGAACTGAATCGCGCGGCCACCGCATGAACCTTCGTGGCGTCACCGCCGCCGAGTTCGGCCACCAGCGCTCGCCCGGCCACCCCATAGGTGCACAGCCCGTGCAGGATCGGCTTCGGGAACCCGGCGAGATTCTGTGCGAACCACGGATCACTGTGCAACGGGTTACGGTCCCCCGAGAGGCGATAGATCAGCGCTTGGTCCTCGCGGGTGGGCAACGCCACCTGGGCGTCCGGCGCACGGTCGGGAATCTGCGGTGCCTCCGGGCGCTTCCCGGGCTGGCCGCCGAATCCCCCTTCACCCCGAATCACCACGGTCGTAAGGGTTTCCGCGACCACCTCGCCGGTGGCCGGATCGGTCCCGATGCCCTTGAGCATGACCACCGCGTTCTTGCCCTCCCCCTTGTCCTGGATGTCGGCGACCTCGGAGACCACGGTCAGTTTTCCGGCGGGAGGCAACGGTCGGTGCAGGCGGATCTCCTGAGAGCCGTGCAGCAGCATGCTGAAGTTGAAGGTGCCGATCTTCAGAGCGGCCGGGAACGCCGAGCAAGCGATCACCGCATACGTCGGCAGCACCTGCTGCTCGATCTCGTGGCTGTTCTCGGTAGTGAAGGCGAGGTCGTCGGTTCCCGCACCGACGCCGATGGCATACAGCAGGGTGTCGCGGTCGGTCCATTCGAACGGAATCGGATCGGTCTTCTCGCCTATGGCGTCCGGATTGAGGGGCATGGGTGCCGACGATAGTTGAGGTGACCGCCCCTGTTGACGTTTGCTCAATCTCGGGCCACGATGGCTCGCATGCGTTATGTCGTTACCGGCGGTACCGGGTTTATCGGCCGCCGAGTGATCACCCGGATCCTGTCCCGCGATCCCGGCGCCGAAGTGTGGGTGTTGGTGCGCCGGGAATCGTTGACGCGGTTCGAGAGGCTGGCCCAACACTGGGACGAGCGGGTGAAACCGCTGGTCGGCGACCTGACGGCAGCTGACCTTGGGCTCTCCGACACCGATATCGCCGACCTGGGCGATGTCTCACATGTGGTGCACTGCGCGGCCATCTACGACATGACCGTCGGTGAATCCGAGCAGCGGGCCGCCAACGTCGAGGGCACCCGCGCGGTGATCGAACTGGCTCGGCGCCTGGACGCCACGCTGCACCACGTGTCCTCGATCGCGGTGGCCGGCAACCACCGGGGAGTGTTCACCGAGGCCGATTTCGACGTCGCCCAGGACCTACCCACGCCGTATCACCGGACCAAGTTCGAGGCCGAACTGCTGGTGCGCTCGGCGCCGGGACTGCGCTACCGGGTGTACCGGCCGGCGGTTGTGGTCGGCGATTCGCAGACCGGCGAGATGGACAAGATCGACGGCCCCTACTACTTCTTCGGAGTACTGGCCCGGCTGGCCGCGCTGCCCAAGTTCACGCCGATGATGCTGCCGGATTCGGGCCGGACCAACGTCGTGCCGGTGGACTTTGTGGTTGAAGCGATGGTCGCGCTGATGCATGTCGAAGGCAAGGACGGTGAGACGTTCCACCTGACCGCGCCGAAGACCACCGGGCTGCGCGACATCTACCGCGGGGTGGCCGCCGAGGCGGGACTACCGCCGCTGCGCGGCTCGCTGCCGCGGGCCACAGCGGCACCGGTGGTGCGGGCACGGGGCCGGGTCAAGGCGGTGCGCAACATCGTCGCCACCCAGCTGGGCATCCCAGGCGACGTGCTCGACGTGGTCGAGTTGCGGCCCACCTTCACCGCGGACAACACCACCGACGCCTTGCGCGGCACCGGGATCGCCGTACCCGAATTCGGCTCGTATGCACCGAAACTGTGGTGGTACTGGGCCGAGCACCTCGATCCAGACCGAGCGCGGCGCGACGACCCGGCCGGTCCCCTGGTCGGCAAGCACGTCATCATCACCGGTGCCTCCAGCGGCATCGGCCGGGCCTCGGCAATCGCCGTCGCCGAGCGCGGCGCGTGCGTCTTCGCCCTGGCCCGCAACGGTGAGGCGCTCGACGACCTGGTCGCCGAGATCCGCGCGAACGGCGGGCAGGCCTACGCATTCACCTGCGACGTCACCGATTCGGCGTCGGTCGAGCACACGGTCAAGGACATCCTCGGCCGCTTCGACCACGTCGACTACCTGGTGAACAACGCCGGTCGGTCCATCCGCCGCTCGGTGACCAACTCGACGGACCGGTTGCACGATTACGAGCGGGTGATGGCAGTCAACTACTTCGGTTCGGTCCGTATGGTGCTGGCACTGCTGCCGCACTGGCGCGAACGCCGGTTCGGCCACGTGGTCAACGTGTCCAGCGCCGGGGTGCAGGCCAACACCCCGAAATACAGTGCCTACCTGCCGTCCAAGGCCGCACTGGATGCGTTCTCCGAAGTGGTGGGCACCGAGACCCTCTCGGATCACATCACCTTCACCAATATCCATATGCCCCTGGTGAAGACGCCGATGATCGCACCGTCACGCAAGCTCAACCCGGTGCCGCCGATCTCGGCTGAACACGCCGCGGCCATGGTGGTGCGAGGCTTGGTGGACAAGCCGGCCCGGATCGACACCCCGCTGGGCACCGTGGCGGATTTCGGTAACTACCTCACCCCGAAACTGTCTCGCCGTGTGCTGCACCAGCTGTATCTGGGCTATCCGGACTCGGCGGCCGCGCAAGGGCTCAGCGCCGGCGGCACCGATATACCGGATGGCGGTGAGGCGCTACGACGGCCGAAGCGGCCCGCCCGCAGCAGCCGTAACTTGCGGGTCCCGCGCGCTGTGACGCGCCCGGTCAAGCGCGCGGTGCGGTTGGTGCCCGGGGTGCACTGGTAACCGATCTGCGTCCTGTCGTTGGCTTATCGTTGACACGGTGACGTCCTCCGCAATTCCCGTGTTCGCCGACGTCGATACCGGTGTCGACGATGCCATGGCGCTGGCATATCTGTTCGCCAGCCCTGAGGCCGAATTGGTCGGTATCGCCTCCACGGCGGGAAACGTTCCGGTGCAACAGGTCTGCGCCAACAACCTCGGGCTGCTGGAGCTGTGCGGGGTGGCAGGGATCCCGGTCTCCAAGGGGGCCGAGCAGCCGTTGAGCGCACCCCTGCGCACCGCTGAGGACACCCACGGGCCGCAGGGCCTGGGATATGCGCAGTTGCCGAGCAGCGACCGGATGCTCACCGCGCACGATGCCGCCGAGGCCTGGGTACGCGCCGCCCGCGCATACCCGGGTGAGTTGATCGGGCTGGCCACCGGGCCGCTGACCAACCTGGCACTGGCCATGCGCGCCGAACCCGCCCTGCCCAAGCTGTTGCGTCGGCTGGTGATCATGGGCGGTGCGTTCGACTACCGGGGCAATACCACCCCGGTGTCGGAGTGGAACGTCAGCGTCGACCCCGAGTCCGCCGCCGAGGTGTTCAGTGGTTGGAACGCCGCCTGGGGTCTCGACGACGCGGCACATGTGCCAATCGTGTTGGGCCTCAATCTGACCGAGAACATCGCGATGACGCCCGCACTGCTGAACCGGTTGGCGGCCGCAGCCGGCTCACCTTCGGCGCCGATGAGCGTGCTCGACGAGCGGGGCACCCGGTCGAGCGCGGACAATCCGTTGATCCGCGTGCTCGAGGACGCCATGCGGTTCTACTTCGAGTTCCACTTCGACACCGGCGACGGGTACCTGGCACACCTGCACGATCCCCTGGCCGCTGCCGTCGCCCTGGACCCGGAACTGGTGAGCTACCGGGAAACCACGGTCGATGTCGAGCTGGCCGGAACGCTGACCCGCGGTATGACGGTGGCCGACTGGCGCGGACACTGGGGCCGCCCACCCAACGCGCTGATCGGCACCGAAGTCGACCCGACGGTGTTCTTCGACCGATTCATCAGCCGGGTCGGGGAATTCGCCCAGCGAATGGGCTGAGCCCGCCACGGCACTCATTCATAGGCACCCTCCAGATACCACCGGCGCTGCCGGTAACACAGCAGCAGGGCAAGATCTCCCCCTTCCCTATCTCCAGAGCCCAGCAGCACCTGGACCCGCGCCGTACGTCCGGCCCCTCGGTTCTCCGGATCCCACCACCGCTCGTCGACCGGCCATGGGCCGGCCCACCAGCGCAACCTGCCGTCCCGGCGGCCCGCACCGGTCAGTTGCGCCGGATCGGTGGAGAACAACCCGCGGCTGGTGACACGCACCGGATTTCCTTGTCCATCAAGCAGTTCCACCGGGTCGTCGAGCAACACGGTCGGCGAGGGCTCGGGCAGTTGACCGGGCCAGGGTTGCCGAGGATCGGCTCGCGGCACCGGCTCATCCCCCAGGGGGGTGAAGGTGATGCGTTCGGCCGGCCCACGCCCGCCACTGAGCACCGGAACCTGAACCGCCTCCTGTCCGAGCAGACCCTGGACCCGCAGCAGCGCCCGTCGGGCCCGCAGCCGATCCTCCTCTCCCAGGCCGCCCCACAACGGCAGCTGCAGTGCCGCCGCCGACACCACCTCCACCGGGCGCAAGCGCAACATGACGAGGGGCGCACTAGGCCGATCAATGGTGCGCCGGTTCAGCCAGCCGTCCAGCTGCCAACGAACCCGGTCGGCGGTGGCATCCTCGGTCAGTGGTTCGGCACATCGCCAGACCCGTTCCAGCTCTTCACCGTTGGTGGTGACGGCGTGGATGGCCAACCGGGTGCAGCCCACCCCCGCCGACTCAAGGCAACGGTGCAGATCACTGGCCAGTGACCGCCCCGCGAACGCTGCGGCATCCACCCTCTCGATCGGCGGGTCACAGTTCATCACCGCGTCGAGTTCGGCGGCCGGATCCCTTCCGGAAGGCCCCCGATCCGGCTCCCCGCAGGCGAACCGGTGCGCCGTCACCGCGTCGGCTCCGAACCGGGAGGCGACGTCGGTGCGGGACAACTCGGCGAACTGCCCGAGGGTTCGGATACCCATCCGCCACAACAGGTCTGCCAAGTCCTCGCGGCCCGGGGCGGCCAGGGCCGGTTCAGTGGACAGTTGCCTGATCGACAGACCGGACAGAAACCGCGCGTCGCCCCCGGGTTCGACGATGCACCCCGCCCGGGCGGCGAAGACCGCGGTGGAAAGCTGATCGGCGATGCCGACCTGACATTCGGCCCCGGCCGCGGCGACGGCATCGATCAATCGTTCGGCCGCAACCGGTTCGGACCCGAAGTACCGTGCCGCGCCACGTACCGAAAGCACCAGCAGCCCCGGACGCAGCACCTCGGCACGCGGCACCAGATCATCGACTGCCAGCGTCACGTTTTCGAAATGGCGGGCGTCCCTGGCCGGATCGGCGGTGACGACATGCAGTTGCGGGCACCGGCCCTGCGCCTCACGGCGACGCAGCCCACGCCGGACCCCGGCCGCGCGCGCCGATGCCGAGCAGGCGATCACCCGGTTGGCCAAAGTGACCGCGACCGGCACCGTCGACGTCAAACCTGCCGCCGTGGCCGCGGCCACCGCCGGCCAGTCCATACACCAGAGAGCCAGCACCCTGGAATCCGCGGGCATGAGCTACCCGCCTGCCGCACGACCCGAGCCGACGCCCCGGCCCCTGGCACGCATGGCCAGCCGGACCCGGCTGATCCGGCCACGGCCGGGCATCGGGATGTCCTGACCGGCACCGACCACCTCGTAGCCGGATACCCGCGCCTCCAGCCGAGCCGACGCCCCCTGCCAGTCACCGTCGGTGACCAGCAGAGTGCAGCCCTTCTGCCGAGCCCGCGCCACCATCACCCGGGCCCGGCTCGGCGGCACCGAGCGCCCGCCCAGCCCGAGCACCACCAGATCCATCCCGTCCATCAGCACCGAAGCCACCTCGACAGGATCGGCACCTGGATCGGGGATCACCGCGAGGCGGCTCAGATCGGCACCCATCTCCACCGCGGCCAGCAAGCCGACATCGGGCTGGCCGATGATCACCGCATGCCCGCCCCCCGCCGTCACCGCCGCCACCATGCCCAGCGACAGCGACCGGGCACCCACGGCCACCGCGACGGACCCGCGTGGCAGCATCGCCGGTAGGCCCTCGGGCAACGCGTCAACCAGGGTTTCAGACGGCGACAGCAAAGATTCCGGAGGCGATATCACCGCCGTGGAGCGAGGTGCGCCGCGATGCGCCGGGCCGACCTTTCCCGACACCGAGGCGATCTTGCGGCGGAGGTGTTCTACCTGCTCAGAGCGGGTAAGCAGGTGCAATTCCCGTTCTGCCACAACAGTCACAAGAACACCTCCCGCATCAGCCGTTTTCGAATATATGTTCGATGGCTCGAGTAAACACCCAGCCTCCGACAGCGTCAAGCTGCGGGCGACGGTCGCCGCTACGGCAAGCCGTACCGGTCGCAATGGTTCTGCGACCGCGCACGCCTTCGGTTAGAGTTCCGTTCACCAGAACCCTCTTCGGGATGGGGCTGGGCCACGATTTGCGTTGCAAGTAGTGGGGATCCACCGCGATTCGCCGAAGGCCAGCTCTATAACAGCACGGGGGACAGTGAGGACAACATCATGAAGTCTGGGCAGTTGACTCGTCGGCTCACCGTCATCGCGGGCGGTGCGGCAGTCATCGGGATGATCTCGTTCACCGCGGCGTGCGGTACCGAGGAGAAAGGTCCCGAGACCACCACACCGACCACCACGACGACGACCACAACCACCACGCCGCCGGCCACTCCCGCTCCGCCGCCATCGGTCGAGCCCACCGAGAAGTCGATCAACCCCACCGGCGGCAATCTCTTCACCCCCGGTGTGAAGGCACCGCCTGCACCGACCGCCATTCCCGGCGACAACTGAACGCGGAGCAACAGAAAGTCGGTCGTTCACCCATGGCCGGGATGAACCACGCCCCCACCCGGGCGTTACTGGCCCTGATCCTGTTCAGTGCCCTGCTGGTCTCCGACCTGCGAGCCACTCCCACCACGGGTGACCGGGCGTACGGGTCCGCTCAGATAAGCGGCCCGTACGCCCAACTGCTCTCCGCCTCAACCGATCTCGGCCCGGCCGACAACGGTTCGGCGCAGCTCACCATGACGCTGCACCATGCCGCTCGGCCGACGGCCCTGTTCGACTGGGCCCAGCAGCACGCACTGTCGGTGCGCTGGCGGCCCGGTGACGCCTGGGCGATCACCGAAGGTCGATCCTCCGACATGGCAACCGCTTTCGGCGTGAACATCCACGACTACCGGGGGCGGCGAGGTCAGGAGTTCTATGCCTCACCGCAACAACCCTCGGTGCCCGAACCGCTGACCGCAGAGGTCAGCGAGGTCGGCCGCATCCTGGGCTACACGCCGCACCGGATGTCATTGCCCGACCTGCGGAACCTGCCCACCGATGTCCCGGACCAAGGGTTGACACCACAGGGCGTGCTCAACACCTACAACCTCGCCAATCTGGCGAAACAGGGGTTCACCGGCAAGGGCGCCACCATCGTGTTCTTCGCATTCGACGGTTTCGACCAGTCCGATCTGGACACGTTCGCCACCACCTTCGACCTACCCAGGTTCACCCCCACGGTGGTCGGCGGGCAACCGAGTGCACCGCGCGGTGAGACCACCATGGATCTGCAGGTCGCCCATGCCATCGCGCCGGATGCGCAGAAGGTCGTGGTCAACGCCCGGCCGACCGTTCAGGGCGACGGCGCCTACGAGAAGATCGGCAAGATGCTGGAGTCAGCCGACCAGCAATTCCCCGGTGCGGTGTGGAGCTTCTCGATCGGCTGGGGCTGCGACAAGCTGATCACCGCCGCCGACCTCGCCCCGGTTCGCTCGGCGCTGGCCACCGCACACACCCACGGCACCACGGCCTTCAACGCCAGCGGAGACCTGGCCGGCCTGGAATGCAAAGGCGGACAAGACTGGTCGTCCGCGCCAGGCCAGGACGACGTCGGCCTGGACTCGGTGGCCTCGCTGCCGGAGATGACCGACGTCGGCGGCACGACGCTGTCGACCGACGCCGATGGCGACTGGCTGGCCGAACAGGCCTGGTTCGACGTCCCGCTGTCGCAGGGCACCGGCGGCGGAGTGTCCTCGCTGTTCGACCGCCCGGACTGGCAGCGCGGGCTTTCCGCACCCGGTAGCACCGAATCCGGTGGCGACCAGAAACGGCTGACCCCCGACATTTCGGCTGTCGCCGATCCGTTCACCGGCGTGAAGATCGTGCTGAACGGCCAGGTTCTGGTCGGTGGCGGCACCTCACAATCCGCACCGCTGTGGGCCGCGATGGCTGCGGTGATGAATCAGTACCTGACCGCCAACGGTGGCCGTGCGCTCGGCGATCTCAACCCGATGCTGTACCGCATCGCCAAGGGGGCACCGCTTCCGGCTTTCCGCGACATCACTCTCGGTGGCAACGCGGTGGCCAGCGCCGCACCCGGCTACGACATGGCGACCGGGTTGGGCACACCCAACGTAGAGAACCTCGTCAAGAATCTCCTCGTCCTGCAGAAGGCGAACCGATGACCGACACGCCTGAGGGCACTGACGTCCCGACCACCGAATGCCGCGTCTGCAAGGTCGACGTGCCCGACGGCAAGTACTGCGGCCTGTGCGGGGTGCCGCTCGACAAGGAGCAGGGAGACGGGCCGGAATGGTTGCGCCTCAGCGCATCCTGTGTCGCACCCGACGAACATCTGCTGCGCCCGTCGATAGCCAGCTCGTTGTTCCCACACCTGTCGCATCAATCGCGCACGCCGTTCCGCGTCGCGATGCTGGTACTGCTCGCCGCGTTGGTGGCGTGTGCGCTGTTGCGCCTGCCCGCGGCCCTGATCGCCGTCGCGGCGCTGGGCATTCCGTTGCTCTTCCTGATTTATCTCTATGAGTCCGACGCCTTCCGCGACCTGCACCGCGCCAACCTGGTGCTGACCGCCGTGTTGGGAGTCGCGCTGGGCGTGGGCTGGGTGCTGCTCACCGGCCACGTCATGGCCAAGTCCTACGGCGTCCCGCTCGGCGCGGGTATCACCGGATCGCGGATCATGCGCAACGGCTTGGGGATTCCGCTGGGCGGTGCCATCCTGATGCTGGTGCCCGCCGTCGTCGTCCGACTGTCGCGCCCGGCGAGCCGGGAATCCCTGGACGGCTTCATGATCGGCGCGCTCGGTGCGACGGCCTTCACCGCGGCGGCCACGCTGACCCGGCTGGCGCCACAGCTGACCACCGGGATGATTGCACACAACCGTCCACTGTCCGGGCTGCTCGTCGAAGCCGGGATCCGTGGTATCGCAGTGCCGTTGACCGCAGCCTCCATCGGGGGACTGATCGGTGCGGCGTTGTGGTTCACCCGCCCGCCCACCAAGGTCGACAAACACGTCGGGTACGTCCGGCTGGTGATGTTCTCCTGCGCGTTCGCCGTACTGATCGTCTACGCGGCACTGGGTTTGGTCGACGTGGCCCGCATCCCGCAGTGGGTCCAATTGTCTGTGCACATCACGGTTGCCTTGCTGGCGGTCTTGGCATTGCGCGTGGGCCTGCATCTGGCACTGCTGCACGAAGCTCAGGACGAGATCGCTTCCGACCAACCCATCTTCTGCCCACGGTGCGGCCATGTCGTGCCCGACATGTCGTTCTGTCCCCACTGCGGCGCGGCCACGCACGCGTCCTCACGCACGTCCCGGGAAGAACGCCGCGAGAACCGCCCCGTGCGTGATCCGGGGTCGGACGCCGGATGAGCACGTTCTTTCCCGGCTATGCGGTACCTGTTTCGACGGGCAGAACCCGGGCCGTCCGCGGCACCTCAGCGCTGAAACTGCTGGCCGTCCTGGTCACCGGAATCGCCCTGGTGGCCGGTGTACTGGCCTGGATCTCCCACACGACCAGCGAATCCCCGGCCCGTTACATGTGTCCTCCCGACTGCGGAACGCCGCCCACCGGGCGGCCGGTGGCGATCAATCCGGTGTTCACCGCCCCCGACCAGAGCTTCTCGGTCTCGTACCCCGTGTCCTCCTCGGCGTACAAGGTCACCACCAACCCGACCGGTGTCACCGCGGAATTCCAGGCAGGCGACGGTGGCATGCTGCAGCTGTTCAGTGAGCAGGCCGGCGGGCGCAGCGCCGAGGACATCGCCAATTCTCTTGTCGAGAAGACGTTTCCCGATACCAAGACCGCCTACACCATCCCCAACGCGATGGTGGGCTACCAACCGGGTTTCGGCCTGGTCGCCGATTGCTGGCCCCAGGGCGCCACGAGCAACTACATGCGGATGCGGGTCCTGGTGTTGGTCGCGGTCAAAGACGACCTCGCGCTGGTCGCGTCAGCCGTCGGGCCATACCGCGAATTCGGCCCCGGATCCGGCGCCAGTAAACCCTCGGGCGCCAACCTGCAGTTGGCACTGGACATGGGTAAATACGTCAACAGCTTCCGCTGGCGTGGAGACCCGGATCGCTGATGCGCCGCAGGTGAGGGCAGTCCCGGAAAGGAAAACCGGCAATTGACGCCCATGTCGGCCCGCATTGGGTTAACGTTTGCCAGCAAACCGATTCAGATGCTGCTTCTGAACCGCCCGCCGGGGGACAGTTAGGACGAATCATGAGATCACGCCGATCAACATGTCGCCTCGCAGCCGCCGCCGCGATCATAGGGATGGTCGGGCTGAGCGCTTGCGGTACCGGCGAGAAGGCGCCCGAGACCACGAGCCCCTCCCCGACCACCACAACGACAACCACGACAACGCCGCCTGCGGCGCCCACCGAGAAGCAGGTCACCCCCGGTGGCGCCAACCGCTTCACGCCCACCCATGTCGAACCGCCGGCACCGCCCACCGGGCGCCATGGGATCGGCAGCCCACATCGGCAATAGCGCCACCGGGACCCGGCCGCCGCGCCCGTGACTGACGTCGAATGCCGGGCGTGCCGAACACATGTTCCGGCGGGCAGCTACTGCGGCCGGTGCGGGGCATACCTGTCCCCGTCGGGCGATGGGCCCCGGTGGTTGCGAAGCCGGGCCTACTGCGCAGGACGCGAGCACCTGCTACGGCCGTCGGTGGTCAGTTCGCTGTTCCCACAGTTGCCCGAGCGTTCGCGCGCACCGTTCCGGCTCGCGCTCGGCGCGCTCCTGGTCGCGGTGGTCGTTTGCGCCCTGCTGCGACTGCCCGCGGCGATGAACGCGTTCGCCGCGTTCGGAGTGCCTCTGCTGTTCGTCGCCTATCTGTGGCGATCCCTTGTTCTCAAGAGTGTTCCGACCCGCACTCTGCTCCTGACCGCCGCCCTTGGCGTCGGGTTGGGTGTCGTCTGGACACTGATGACCGGAACCGCGGTAGCCCGCGAGTACGACATGGCGATGGGCGTCGACATCCCGCGGTTCCGGATCGTCAGGGACGGCCTGGGGATACCACTCGGGGCCATGCTGCTGATGCTCACCCCGGCAGTGGTGATCCGATCGGCCGGGACGCGAACACGAGAATCATTGGACGGCTTCGTCATCGGCGCCTTGGGCGCGCTGGCCTTCACCGCGGCCGCCACCCTGAGCCGATTGGCCCCTCAGTTCGACGACGGAATGGTGGACCATGACCGCCCGTTGAGCGGGCTGTTGGTCCAGGCCGGAATCCAGGGCGTGGCGGTGCCGTTGACCGCCGCGGCCGCCGGCGCTGCCGTCGGCATCGCCCTGTGGTTCACCCCGGCGTCGACCGGTGCGCCGCACCGTCCGAACCACGTGCGGGCGGGTTTGGTACTGACCATCGCGGTCATTCCGGCATGCTATGCCGTCCTGGGTCTGATCGACGTCGCGCCGGTGTCACAGTTATGGGTCCTGGCAGTGCATTTCGTCGTGATGGCGCTGGCACTGCTGGCATTGCGAGTCGGGCTGCAACTGGCCTTGCTGTACGAGGCACACGACGCGGTCAACGCCGACGAGTCGATGCTGTGCGGGCAGTGCGGTCACACCGTTCCGGATATGACGTTCTGCCTGAACTGTGGAACAGCGATCCGGGCGTTGTCGCGACCACCGCACCGAGCCGACGATCGGCGATTGCTGGGGGCATGGGCGGTCGGGGTCACGCTGGTGGCGGCTGCCTTGGTCGGTCTGTCGGCATCGGTCAGCACTCCGCCCGCGCGCTACGTATGCCCGCCGGATTGTGGCAGCCCACCGACCATGGAGCCCGTGGCGACCAATCCTCGATTCACCGCCCCGGACGGCGCGTTCTCGGTCGCGTATCCCGCCTCCGGCGCGGCCTACTCGGTCACCACCACCGACGAGGGTGTGACAGCGGATTTCCTGGCCGGGGACGGTGGCACGATGCAGCTCATCGGCAAGCCCGCGGCCGGGCAGACGCCGAAGGAAATCTCCACCGCTCTGGTCGAGGACACCTACCCCGACGCAGATCTGGACTACGAGATTCCCAATGCCATGGTCGGCTATCAACCCGGGTACGGCATGGTCCTCGACAGCTGGCCACAGAACGCCACCGGTGGCTACCTGAGGATGCGGGTGGTCATTCTGGCCGCGGTGAAAGACGATCTGGCCCTGATCGCCGTAGCAACCGGTCCATATCATGCCTACGGTCCGGATTTCGGCCCGGGAATTCCGTCCGGCGCCAACTTGGACCTTGCCTTGGATATGGGCAAGTACGTCAACAGTTTTCGTTGGCGCGGGGACTCTCGGCGCTGATCACTCCCACTCGATGGTGCCCGGCGGCTTGCTGGTGACATCCAGCACCACCCGGTTGACCTCGGGTACCTCGTTGGTGATCCGCGTCGAAATCCGTTCCAGCACTTCGTAAGGCACCCGCGTCCAGTCCGCCGTCATCGCGTCTTCACTGGACACCGGGCGCAGCACGATCGGATGGCCATAGGTGCGCCCATCACCCTGCACACCGACCGAACGGACATCGGCCAGCAGCACCACCGGGCACTGCCAGATCTGCTGATCCAGGCCGGCGGCGGTGAGCTCCTCCCGGGCGATCGCGTCGGCGCGGCGCAGGGTGTCGAGCCGGTCGGCCGTCACCTCGCCGACGATGCGGATGCCAAGCCCCGGACCCGGGAAGGGTTGGCGCGCAACGATTTCCTCGGGCAGTCCGAGCTCCCGGCCCACTGCGCGTACCTCGTCCTTGAACAGCAGCCGCAGCGGCTCGACAAGCTTGAACTTGAGGTCGTCGGGCAGACCGCCGACGTTGTGGTGGCTCTTGATGTTGGCCGTACCGGTGCCGCCGCCGGATTCCACCACGTCGGGGTACAGGGTGCCCTGCACCAGGAACTCGATGTCCGCCTCGCTGAGGGTGTCACGCACCGCGCCCTCGAAGGCCCGGATGAACTCCCGGCCGATGATCTTGCGCTTGCCCTCGGGGTTGGTCACGCCGGTCAAAGCCTCAAGGAAACGGTCGGCGACATCGACGGTCACCAGCTTGGCACCGGTCGCGGCGACGAAATCGCGCTGCACCTGCGCCCGTTCTCCCGCCCGCAGTAGACCGTGGTCGACGAAAACACAGGTGAGCCGGTCCCCGATGGCACGTTGCACCAGCGCGGCGGCCACTGCGGAATCCACGCCGCCGGACAGACCGCAGATCGCCTGACCGTCACCGATCTGGGCGCGCACGGCCTCGATCAACTGCTCGGCGATGTTGGCCGGGGTCCAGCTCGCCCCGATGCCGGCGAACTCGTGCAGGAACCGGCTCAGCACCTGCTGGCCGTGCGGCGAGTGCAGCACCTCGGGGTGGTACTGGACGCCGGCCAGCCGCCGGGCGCGATTCTCGAAGCCGGCGACAGGAGCGCCCGCGCTGGAGGCGACCACGTCGAACCCGTCCGGTGCCGCGGTGACCGCGTCGCCGTGGCTCATCCACACCGGCTGACTGGCCGGCAGCTCGGAGTGCAGGTCACCGCCGGTGACCTTCAGCTCGGTGCGTCCATATTCGCTGGTCCCGGTGTGTTCGACGGTGCCGCCGAGCGCCTGCGCCATGGCCTGGAAGCCATAGCAGATGCCGAACACGGGCACGTCGATATCGAACAGCGCAGGGTCCAGGCGCGGAGCACCCTCGGCGTACACGCTGGCCGGCCCACCCGAGAGGACGATGGCCTGCGGATCCTTGGCCTTGATCTCCTCAACCGTGGCGGTGTGCGGGACGACCTCGGAGAACACCCGCGCCTCACGGACCCGGCGGGCGATCAGCTGTGCGTACTGAGCGCCGAAGTCGACGACGAGGACAGGGCGAGGTGATGGAGAAGCCACCGCAACAGTCTAGTGGGCTGGTCAGAGCGTGCTCGACGTGCCGGAAAACTTGGTAACCGGCGCCTCAGGGCAGGTTGATCCGCCAGATTCAGCGCGACGCCCGGGTACCCGTGCCACGCGCCGATCGCCGCTTGGGGGCGTCGGCCAGCCCGGCAGCAACCGCATTGGCCGCGGCCCGCCCGGCGGTGTGCATCGGCACCGACGACCGTGTCGTGCGCGAGAGCAGGACCGCACCTTCGATCAGACAGAAGATCTCCACCGCAACTTCGCGGGCGCGTTCGTCGGTCATACCGGCAGCAGTGAAACGTTGCCGGAGTACCGCGAGCCACGATTCGAATACCTCGGCGGCGGCGCTCCGCATCAGTTCGTCGTTGTTCGCCACCTCCAATGCGATCGTGGCGACCGGGCAGGCGTAGCCGTAGTCGGCGCCTTCCAGCCGTTCTGCGGCCTGACGGAATGCGGCCGCTGTCGCCTCGACAACATCGACTTCCTCGGGGTACACCGTCTCCAAAAGGTCGCGGTAGCGCTCCCCGCCGTAGGTGAGTGCAGCAGCACCGAGTTCCTGCTTGCCGCCAGGAAAGAAGTGATAGAGCGACCCGTACGGCGCCTCGGCCGCCGCGAGGACGGCTTTGATGCCGGTGGCACCAAAGCCCTGCCGGCTGAACAGATCCGTGGCGGATTCCAACAGACGGACGCGCGTTTCGACCGGCTTGCCGGCCGCGGAAGTCGGAGGCACAGGCCCAGGGTACTCACTAGATCAATCTGTCACGAATCGATGTCTACTGCTCTGCTGTGACATTCGTCGGGTCGCGGAGCATCGCTCGACGAACGCGCCTATGCCCGAATCACTCTCGCGCAGCACGGTGATCCTCACGGCGACAACGCGCGGATCAAATGGATTGCTCGCGACCGAAGCCGTGTTTAAGACCGCACACCGCGCGGTCATTACGCATGATGGAAGAAGACGTCGGCGAAAGCGAGGACGCTGTGCTGGGCCTGCCCGAGCAGATCACCGCGTGCCTGTTCGATCTCGACGGCGTGCTCACCGATACGGCCAGCGTGCACAAGAAGGCCTGGAAAGCCATGTTCGACGAGTACCTCAAAAGCCGGGCCGAACGCACCGGTGAACCGTTCACGGCATTCGACATCGATGTCGATTACCTGACCTACGTCGACGGCAAGCGCCGCCAGGACGGTGTCAGATCCTTCTTGGCCAGTCGCGGGATCGAGTTGCCGGAGGGGACGCCGGATGACCCAGCCGACGCCGAGACCATAGAGGGCCTGGGCACTCGGAAGAACGCGATGTTTCACAAGACCCTGGAGAAGGACGGCGTCGAGGTGTTCGAGGGGTCGCGACGTTACCTGCAGGCCGTGACCGAAGCTGGGCTGCGCCGCGCCGTGGTGTCGTCCAGCGCCAACACCGAGGAGGTGCTGAGGATCACCGGATTGGACACCTTCATCGAGCAACGGGTGGACGGCGTGACCATGCGCGACGAGAACATTCCGGGCAAGCCGGCGCCGGACAGCTTCCTACGTGCCGCCGAACTGCTCGGCGTCTCCCCCGCCCAGGCCGCGGTGTTCGAGGACGCGCTGGCCGGGGTCGCGGCGGGCCGCGCCGGAGAATTCGGATTCGTGGTCGGCGTGGACCGGGTGGGGCAGGCCGGGCAGCTGCGCCGCGACGGCGCCGACGTCGTCGTCACCGACTTGGCGGAGTTGATGTAGCAGCATGATGATCACCCACGACGCGTATCCGGTTGAGCCCTGGCAGGTGCGCGAAACCCGTTTGGACCTCAACCTGCTGGCGCAGTCCGAATCGTTGTTCGCGCTGTCCAACGGCCACATCGGGCTGCGCGGCAACCTCGACGAAGGCGAGCCCTACGGCTTGCCCGGCACCTATCTGGCAGGATTTTTCGAGGTCCGTCCCCTGCCCTACGCCGAAGCCGGATTCGGCTATCCCGAGGCCGGACAGACCGTCGTCGACGTCACCAATGGCAAGCTGCTGCGCCTGCTTGTCGATGACGAGCCGTTCGACGTGCGATACGGCGACCTGATCGATCACGAGCGCACCCTTGACCTGCGCGCCGGGACCCTGACCCGCCACGCCCACTGGCGTTCTCCGGCGGGCAAACAGGTCAAGGTCGTCTCTACCCGGCTGGTGTCGTTCGCGCACCGCGGCGTCGCCGCCATCGAGTACAGCGTCGAGGCGCTGGACGAATTCGTCCGGGTAACGGTGCAATCCGAGCTCGTCACCAACGAAGACCAGCCCGAGACCTCCGACGATCCCCGGGTTTCGGCGGTGCTCAAACACCCGCTGCACGCCGTTCATCACGAAAACACCGACAGTGGTGCGCTTCTGGTACACCGCACCGTTGGCAGTGGCCTGATGATGGCAGCCGCGATGGACCATGACGTCGAGGTGCCCGGCCGGGTCGAGGTCCACACCGACGCCCGCAATGACCTGGCCCGGACCACCGTGATCTGCGGGCTGCGCCCCGGCCAGAAGCTACGTATCGTCAAGTATTTGGGCTACGGCTGGTCGAGCCTGCGATCACGTCCCGCGTTGCGTGATCAGGCGGCTGCAGCGATCACGGGCGCCCGCTACAGCGGGTGGCAGGGTCTCCTCGATTCTCAGCGCGCGTATCTCGACGAGTTCTGGGACTGCGCCGACGTCGAGGTCGAGGGCGACCCGGACTGCCAGCAGGCGGTGCGATTCGGGCTGTTCCACGTGCTGCAGGCCAGCGCCCGCGCCGAGCGGCGGGCGATCGCGGGCAAGGGACTGACCGGCACCGGCTATGACGGCCACGCTTTTTGGGACACAGAGGGTTTCGTGCTGCCCGTACTGACGTACACCAAACCCCAAGCCGCGGCCGACGCGCTGAGGTGGCGGGCCTCGACCTTGGACCTGGCCCGCGAACGCGCCCAACAGCTGGACTTGAAGGGAGCCAGTTTCCCGTGGCGCACCATCCGGGGCGAGGAATGCTCGGCGTACTGGCCGGCGGGCACCGCGGCATGGCACATCAACGCCGACATCGCCGCCGCCTTCGAGCGCTATCGAGTGGTCACCGGCGATGGCTCGCTCGAGCAGGAATGTGGCCTCGCCGTGCTCGTGGACACCGCCCGGCTGTGGATGTCGCTGGGTCACCATGATCGCCACGGCATCTGGCATCTGGACGGTGTGACCGGACCCGACGAATACACCGCCGTGGTGCGCGACAACATCTTCACCAACTTGATGGCCGCGCACAACCTTCGGGTAGCCGCTGACGCGTGCACCCGCCACCCCGACGCTTCGTATGCGATGGGCGTGACCACCGAGGAGACCGCGGCCTGGCGTGATGCCGCCGACGCCGCCCACATTCCCTACGACGACGAGTTGGGTGTGCACCCGCAGTGCCAGGGCTTCACCACGTTGGCCGAGTGGGATTTCTCGGCCAATACCTCCTACCCGCTGCTGCTGCACGAGCCCTATGTCCGGCTCTACCCGGCCCAGGTGCTCAAGCAGGCGGACCTCGTGCTGGCAATGCAATGGCAGAGCCATGCGTTCACCCCGGAACAGAAGGCCCGCAATGTCGACTATTACGAGCGGCGCACCACCCGGGACTCGTCGCTGTCGGCATGTACGCAGGCGGTCATGTGCGCTGAGGTCGGTCACCTCGAGCTGGCCCACGACTACGCCTACGAGGCCGCGCTGATCGATCTACGCGATCTGCACCGCAACACCCGCGACGGTCTGCACATGGCCTCGCTGGCCGGGGCATGGACCGCGTTGGTGGCCGGTTTCGGCGGGCTGCGTGACGACGAGGGCATCCTGTCACTGGACCCTCACCTTCCCGACGGCATCTCCTGCCTGCGGTTCCGGTTGCTGTGGAAGGGTTTTCGGGTGACGGTCGACGCGCATCACGACAACGTCACCTACACGTTGCGCGACGGCCCCGACGGATCGCTCACCATCCGCCACGCCGGTGACGACGTCGTGCTCAACACCAATGGACCGACCACCGTCACCATCAAGCCCCGGCACCCACTGCTGCCGGCCCCGCCGCAACCCCCCGGCAAGGAACCGGTACGCCGTCGCACGGGTCCCGCCGAGCGATAAACGGCACCCGGAAAGGGTTTGGAACCGGAACCTCGGCGGGTACCCGGCACTCGTACCTCCAGCGGTGGCGCTGTCACGCGCGCAGCTCCGCCTGCTGAACAGCGAAAGGAGCGACGGGGTGACCGGTACCCAGCCCAAGCCGACAACCACCGACGCCGGAATCCCGGTGTACAGCGATGAGCACTCATTGACGATCGGGCCCGACGGACCGATCCTGCTGCAGGACCACTATCTGATCGAGCAGATGGCGATGTTCAACCGGGAGCGCATTCCGGAGCGCCAGCCGCACGCCAAGGGCGGGGGCGCATTCGGTCACTTCGAGGTGACCAACGACGTCAGCGCCTACACCAAAGCCGCATTGTTCCAGCCCGGCGTCAAAACCGAGACGCTCACCCGGTTTTCGACGGTGGCCGGTGAGCGCGGCAGCCCAGACACCTGGCGCGACCCTCGGGGATTCGCGACCAAGTTCTACACCACCGAAGGCAACTTCGACATGGTGGGCAACAACACCCCGGTGTTCTTCATGCGCGACCCGCTGAAGTTCCAGCACTTCATCCGCTCGCAGAAGCGCCGCGCCGGGAACAACCTGCGCGATCACGACATGCAATGGGACTTCTGGACCCTGTCGCCCGAATCCGCACATCAGGTCACCTGGCTGATGGGCGATCGCGGTATCCCCCGCGACTGGCGCCACATGAACGGCTACTCCAGCCACACCTACAGCTGGATCAACGCCGCCGGAGAGATCTTCTGGGTCAAATATCACTTCAAGACCGACCAGGGCGTCGAATTTCTCACCCAAGAGGAAGGCGACGAGATGGCCGGCATCGACGGCGATGCCCACCAGCGCGACCTGTACTCGGCGATCGAGCGCGGCGAGTTTCCGACGTGGTCGCTGAAGGTTCAGATCATGCCGTTCGAGGAGGCCAAGGACTACCGGTTCAACCCCTTCGACCTGACCAAGGTGTGGCCACACGGCGACTATCCGCTGATCGACGTCGGCACCTTGACGCTCGACCGCAACGTCACCGACTACCACACCGAGATCGAGCAGGCGGCGTTCGAACCGAACAACCGGGTTCCCGGGACCGGGTTGAGCCCGGACAAGATGCTGCTGGCGCGCGACTTCTCGTATGCCGATGCCCACCGTCACCGGCTGGGCACCAACTACAAGCAGATCCCGGTCAACGCGCCGAAAGTCGAGGTGAACAGCTACTCGAAAGACGGGGCCATGCGGATCAAGAACGTCTCCGACCCGGTCTACGCGCCGAACTCGTACGGCGGCCCGCAGGCCGATCCCGCCCGCACCGCCGAGTCGCTGTGGCGCGCCGACGGTGACATGGTTCGCGCCGCCTACACCCTGCACGCCGAGGACGACGACTGGGGGCAGGCCGGGACGATGGTGCGCGAGGTGCTCGACGACGCAGCGCGGGCCCGGCTGGTCTCCAACATCGCCGGTCACCTGTCGAAGGGCGTCTCCGACCACGTGCTGGAGCGGGCGTTCGAGTACTGGAAGAACGTCGACAAGCAGCTCGGGGAGAAGGTCGAGGCCGAGTTCAACAAGGGCGGCTGACTAATCGGCGGCGGCGCCGGGCTGGAGGATCCGGGCGATCTCGGCGCCCGCCGCCGTCCTCACCTCGTCGTCGCTGATCGAAGCGAGTCCCGCCGCTGACCGCAGGAACGGCTCGAAGAAACGCCAACCCAGCTGCAAGGCAACGGCATTGGCGACCGCAAGCCTGCCGTTGCGCTCATCCTCGAATCGGGGCAGCACCTCGTCGAGCAGCCTGTCGACCCCCGGAAACCGGGTCTGCAGTTCACCGATCGGGTAACCGTCGAGCAGGGCGCGGGCCATCACACGCATGTGCTGGTCCATGTTCTGTTCGATCTCTCCGTCGGATACCTCGCCGTCCAGAAGCGCGGTGAGCCGACCGCCCAGATGCTCGAGCACCGCGCCGACCAGTTGCTCCTTGGTGCCGAAGTGCCGGTAGATCAGCCCGTGGTTGACCTTGGACCGGGTGGCGATGTCCCGGATCGACGTGGCGGCCGGACCGCGTTCGGCGAACAGCTCTGCGGCTGCCGACAGCGTGGCCGCCACCACCTCGTCCTTGCCGACCGGACCGGCCTCAGCCTTGGCCGGTGGCGTGGGTGTAGTCATGTGGCTACACTAGCCCACATGCAGCTGTAGTCACTTGACTACAGTGTTTCCACCAGCGAAAAGGACCCGGCGATGACTGCTCCCACCACCCCTGTTCTCAGCGTCAAGAAGCTCGGTAGCCGTATCGGCGCCCGCATCGACGGCGTAACGCTGGGCGGCGACCTCGATGAGGCCACCGTCGCCGAGATCCGGCGAGCACTACTCGAGCACAAGGTGGTCTTCTTCAGCGGCCAGCACGGCCTCACCGATGAGGAGCACCACGCCTTCGCACGGCTGATGGGCAAGCCGGTCGGACACCACGCACTCAAGCAGGACGACGCCCCGTTGATCACCCCGCTGGACTCGGAGTACGCCAAGGCAACCCGCTGGCACACCGATGTCACGTTCGTGCCCGACTACCCGGCCATATCGATCCTGCGAGCGGTGACACTGCCGGAGTACGGCGGATCCACCCTGTGGGCTTCTACCGCGGCCGCTTACGACGCCCTGCCCGCACCGCTGAAAGCCTTCACCGAGAACCTGTGGGCAGTCCACAGCAACCGGTTCGATTACGCTGCGACACAATCTATTGCGCTCAGCGAGGAGCAGCAGCTGATGCGGGCCGCGTTCGAGAAGCCCGACTTCCGAACTGAGCATCCGGTGGTCCGGGTGCATCCGGAGACCGGCGAGCGCACCCTGGTCGCCGGCGACTTCACCCGCGGATTCCTCGGTTTGGACAGCTACGAATCAGCCACCTTGCTGGAGTTGCTGCAGCGCCGGATCACCCTTCCGGAGAATACTATTCGCTGGAACTGGGCGCCCGGCGACGTCGCGATGTGGGACAACCGGGCCACCCAGCACCGGGCGGTCGACGACTACGACGACCAGCGCCGGGTGATGCACCGCGTGACGCTTGCCGGCGACGTGCCCGTCGACATCCACGGGCACAAGAGCCGGCCGCTCGCCGATGCCGCTCTGCTGCACGCGGTCTGACTCACATCTTGATCGCCGGCATCAGCCTGATGATGTTCCACTGTCGATTACGCCTGGCCGACAAGGCCGAGATGGTCAGGGCACCGACCCAGATCACCAACAGCGTGGCGATCGCCTGCCACAACCGATGATCGATTCCGCCGAGGATGAGCTGGCGTAATCCGTTGACACCGTATGTCATCGGGTCGTACTGATGGAACAGCTGGAACGGCCGTGACGTAGTTTCCACCGGATACATCCCGCCGGCGCTGACCAGCTGAAGCATCAGCAGCGCCATCAACAGCACCCGGCCCACCGCGGGACCGACAAGGGCGTTGACCGCCTGGGTCGCGGCGACGAAGGCGCACGACACCAGGATCATGAAGGCCAGCATCGCAACCGGATGCACCACGTGCATGCCGAGCGCGAACCGCACCACGCAGTACAGGATGATCGCCTGGAACACCCCGATGACCGCGGCAGGCAGGTAGCTGGCGAGGACCACCCGGATCGCCGGCACCTCCGCCGCGATCGGGCGGTTCTGCAACGGCCGCAACACCATCCACAGCACCAGCGCGCCGAAGAACAACGCCAGTGTGATGAAGAACGGCGCCATACCGGTGCCGAAGTTCGGTGCGGCGTTCTCTGCAGAGTTCTGCAGGTGTACGGGACCACCGATGGTGTCGGCGATCGCGTCCTTCTGCGCGGGAGTCCAATCAGGGACCTGGCCGGCGCCGTCGGCCAGCTTGGTCGCCAATTCGGCCGATCCGCTCCGTAACTGGGTGGTGCCGGCTTTCAACTGCCCGGCTCCGGTATCGAGTTGGGCTATACCGCTTGCCAATTCGGCATTGCCTTTGGCGAGCTGTTGGGCACCGCCGCGCAATTGGTTCAGCTTGGCGTTGAGGTCGGAGTTCTTGCTGCCCACCTGATCGAGCGCGGAGTTCAGCGGGCTGCCCGGGTTGCGCAGTGACGACGTCATCGAGATCGCCGCGTTCTCGGCGTCGGTGAGCTGCTGGCGAATCTGCGGGGTGAACTGGTGGGCGCGCAGATCGTCCTGGACGCCACGCAGCATCCCGGCCGCGTTGTTGGCCATGGGGTCCGGGCTGGCCGAAAGCTGGTCGATCACCGAATTCAACGCGGTCGCGGCAGAATCCTGCGCCCCGGTGATGGCACCGATCTGGTCATTGGCCTGCCGCAGCGCAGCGGTGCCGTCTTCCAGCTTCTGGGTGTCGCCACCGATCTTCGACAGCGCGGAGGTCACCGCCACCAGCGGATCGGTGGCCTTGGTGATCCCGTCGGAAAGCTGCTTGGCGCCGGTGGCCAATTGAGCCGAGCCGGACCGGGCGCTGTGCAGCCCCGTCGCCAGCCGGCCTGCACCGTCGTCGACTTTGGCTGCGCCGTCGGCAAGTTGGGCCGCGCCGTCGGCGGCCTGCTTGATCCCGGCACCGGAGCTGACCACGACGGACAGCACCTGGTTGACGGCCTGACCGGAGATCCGTGTGGACACCGCGTTGAGCACCTGGTCGATGGCGGTGCGACCGATGTTCGACGAGATGTAGTTGTTGGCGTCGTTGTAGACCGCGTTCAGGTTGGCTCGTTTGGGCTGCCCGGTCAGCGGTGAGGCGATCGCCTCACTGAAGTCCGGTGGGAGCTCGAGCATGAAGTAGTAGGTGCCGTGCTCGACGCCCTGACGGGCTTGTTCTTCGTCCACTACATGCCAGTTCAAGCTGGCATCGTCGGTCAGACTCTTGGCGATCTCGGCGCCCGCATTGACGTGCTGGCCCGAAACCTCCACCCCACGATCGGAATTGACCAGCGCCACCGGCATCTTGTCGACCTGGCCGAAGGGGTCCCAGTACGCCCAGAGGTAGAGGGCGCCGTACACCAGCGGCAGCAGCATGAGCACCACGATGGCGGCACGGGTCATGCGGCTGCGGCCGAAGCGTTTGATTTCCGAGCCGAAGGCGAGACCAGCAGCCGGAGAGCCGAAGGCGAGACCAGCAGCCGGGGATGAGCCGTTTGCGCGAAGGCGTTTCAGCATCAGGCGTTCTTTCCGGTAAGGATGCGGTGATCGTGCAGGTCGTGGTCGGGAGCCTCATGGCCGAGCGGATTGGTCACTCCCACAATCACACTGCGCTGCGCGGCGATCGCACCGAGCCGTTCGACCGCGATCGCACGCCGACAGTTGTCCCGTACCTGTTCGAGGTCGCCGACCACCAGGATCGGCCGGTTCGAGAACAGCGCCAGGGTGACCTTGAGCAGGAACAGGTCGAGATCGGACAGTTCGCTGATGTAGGTGTCAGGCGCCGGGGGCGTCAGTTCTCCGAAGACCTCGCGCAGCTCGGCCTCTCCGGCGTCTGCCGGCACGCGTCGATACCACGGGGACAACCACCGCCGCTGCTCGGCGAGCACCGTCTGAACGGTGACCGAATCCTCGAGTTCGTCGATGTCGGCGAATGCGGCGATGGCGCAGTGCCGCCGGATGTCGCGCGGGCGCGTCTGGCCGCAGACGGTCACCGTGCCATGGCTTGGGGCCAAACGCCCGGCCAGCGTGAGCAACAGCGCGGTCTGACCCCATCCCCCTGGCATCTGGATGGCGTGAAATCCCGCGGTGAGCTCCAGGTCGATGTCCGAGAACAGCGGCCCGTGCTCGCCGTCGACACCCAGTCCGGCCGCAGTGATCTGCGGCGCGTCCTGTGCGTCGTCCTTGTCTTCCATTTCCGACCTTTCGATACTCACTGGTATCCATACGATACTAGCGAGTATTCTGTTGGGCATGTCGGCTGTCAAACCCACCCGCATCCGCCCCACCCGTGACGAGGTGCGCGACCGGATCCTGGACGCGGCGCTCAAGGTTTTCGCGGCGGAGGGATTCGCCGGCGCCACCATCGACGCCATCGGTCACGCCGCCGGATTCACCAAGGGCGCGGTGTATTCGAACTTCGAATCCAAGGACGAGTTGTTCCTGGCGTTGCTGGACCGGCAGTTCGAGAGTCGCGGCGCACTCATCGCGAGCGCGCTCGACAGCGGCCACGGCGACACCGCCGCGATCGCCGCGGCATTGAGCTCCTCAACGCTCGACTCGATCCACGACCAGACCGAGTACCAGATCGTGCTGATGGAGTATTGGCTGCGGGCGGTCCGGGATCCGCAGTTACGGGAACGCCTGGTCGCGCGTCGCCGCGCGGCGGCCGATCAAGCCCTGCACATCGTCGAGCAGGCCGGCACGTCACTGCCCGGCAAGCAGTTGGCGGCACTCGCCCAACTGGTCGTCACCATCATCTCGGGCATCGCGACCGAGGAGGTACTCCAGCCGGGAACTGTCGACATCGACGCCCTCACCCGCTTGTTCACCGCGCTGCTGGAATCCACCCCCGATGGGCAGTAGGCGCTCAGGCCAGTTTCTTGTGCAGCGGCCTGCCGCCGGTGGCCTCGAAGATCACGCGCTTGCCGATCTCGACCGCATGATCGGCGAACCGCTCGTAGTAGCGGCCCAATAACGCGACGTCGACAGCCGAGCACACCCCGTCCTCCCACTGACGGTCCAGCAGCAAGGTGAACAGGTGACGGTGCTCTGCGTCGACGGCGTCGTCCTCGTCGCGCAGGCGCGCGGCAGCCTCGGGATCCCGGGATACCAGCACCTCCTGCGCGGTCTGCGCCAGCCGCACGGCCTGCGATCCCATGTCGGTGAAACTCGCGCGGACCTCATCCGGCAGCGCGCACTCAGGATGGCGCAACCGGGAGATGTCGGCGACATGCACCGCAAGCGCGCCCATCCGGTCGATATCGGCCGCGATGTGCATCGAACCGACGACCGTGCGGAGCTCGCTGGCAACGGGCTGCTGCAGAACCAGCAGCCGGAACGCCGACTCTTCGATGCGGCGGTTATAGGCGGCGATGTGTTCGTGGTCGGCGATGACCTGCTCGGCCAGCGACAGATCGGATTCGAGCAGCGCCTCGTTGGCCCGCTGCATCGCACTCACCGCCAGAGCACACATCTCGGCGAGTTGATCGCACAGCTGCGTCAACTCGTCGTGAAAAGCCTGCCGCATGCCTCACATCCCCTCCCCCCGGACCTCGCCGTCCGGCGAGGGTCAAGTACCCGGAAGGGCCGTGCGCTAACCGCCTGAGTTGACGGGCTCGATCGGCAGCCGGCGCAACCCGGCGGGCGCTTCGGCCGGCACCACGGGATGGTCGGGCGCGATCGGCGCCAGTTTCCGGTACGGCTCATTCTGCGCCGGACGCTGGTCGTCCTGCCCCTTGTTCGGCCACAACGATGCCGCCCGCTCTGCTTGCGCGGTGATCGACAACGACGGGTTCACCCCCAAATTCGCCGAGATGGCCGCACCGTCCATCACATAGAGCGTCGGATAGTTGTACACCCGCTGGTAGGGATCGATGACGCCGTGCTCGGCACTGTCACCGATGGCAGCACCCCCGAGGAAGTGGGCCGTGAGCGGGATGTTGAACAGCTCACCCCACGTACCGCCGGCGACGCCGTCGATCTTCTTGGCGATGCGCCGCGTGACCTCGTTACCGACCGGAATCCACGTCGGGTTGGGCTCACCGTGGCCCTGCTTGGACGACATGATCCGGGCGCCCAGCGGACCTCGCTTCGTGAACGTGGTGATCGAGTTGTCCAGGTGCTGCATCACCAGCGCGATCACGGTGCGCTCGCTCCACTGCTTCGGGTTGAGCAGGCGCAAGAGCTCGCGGGGATTCTCGCCGGCCTGGTCGAAGAACTGCCGCCAGCGCGGCACATCGGTCCCCTTCGGCCCGGCGCCGTCGGTCATCAACGTCTGCAGCAGACCCATGGCATTTGAGCCCTTGCCGTACCGCACGGGTTCGACATGGGTGTCGGCGGTGGGGTGAATCGACGACGTGATCGCGACGCCGTGGGTCAGATCCAGATCCGGCGCGACCGAGAGCCGCCCCGCACCGACGATGGATTCGGAGTTGGTCCGGGTGAGCACGCCCAGGCGCGCCGAGAGCCGGTTGAGTTTTCCGGTGTCGCGCATCTTGAACAGCAGCTTCTGGGTGTTGTACGTACCCGCGGCCAGAATCAGATGCGTCGCGGTGAACGTCTTGCGCTTACGCCGCAACTTGCTGCCGGTGCGCACGGTGCTGACTTCCCACAAGCCGTCGGGGCGCTGCTCGAAGCTCGTCACCGTGGTCATCGGGTGCACTTGCGCCCCAGCCGATTCCGCCAGCCCGAGGTAGTTCTTGACAAGCGTGTTCTTGGCGCCGTGGCGGCATCCGGTCATGCACTCGCCGCACTCCAGACAACCGGTGCGGGCGGGGCCGGCCCCGCCGAAGAACGGGTCGGGCACGGTCTTGCCGGGCGTCTTCTGCCCGTCGGGCCCGAAGAACACACCGACCGGCGTCGGCACGAAGGTGTCGCCACACCCCATGTCGTCGGCGACCTCTTTCATGACCCGGTCGGCGTCGGTGAACGTCGGGTTGGTGACCACGCCGAGCATCCGCTGCGCCTGGTCGTAATGCGGCATCAACTCGGCCCGCCAGTCGGTGATGTCCTTCCACTGCGGGTCGTTGAAGAACGGGTCCGGCGGCACGTACAGGGTGTTGGCGTAGTTCAGTGAGCCGCCGCCCACACCCGCACCGGCCAGGATCATGCAGTTGCGCAGCAGATGGATGCGCTGGATGCCGTACATGCCGAACTTCGGCGCCCACAGGAACTTGCGTAGATCCCACGAGGTCTTGGCGAAGTCCGCATCGGCGAACCGTTGGCCGGCTTCGAGTACACCTACTCGATAGCCCTTCTCCGTCAGTCGCAGCGCACTGACGCTGCCGCCGAACCCGGAACCGATCACCAAGACGTCATAGTCAGGCTTCATGTGATCAGTATGACGCTACCGATTGGTAACTTCTAGACAGGAGGCCCTAACTTGTAAAGACGAATTCCTCGATGCCGCGGCCATCACGAGCCGACGGTCAGCCCGACCTTCTGGAATTCCTTGAGGTCGCAGTAGCCCGCCTTGGCCATCGACCGGCGCAGACCGCCGACCAGGTTCAGCGAGCCGAACGGATCGTCGGACGGACCGTTGAGCACCTGCGCCAGGCCGGGGCGTTCGCCGACCGCCACCTGAAGCAGCGCACCGCGCGGCAACGACGGGTGCGCGGCCGCCGACGGCCAGAACCACCCGCCACCCAGCGCCTCGTCGGCGATGGCGAGCGGCGTGCCCAGCACCACCGCGTCGGCACCGCAGGCGATCGCCTTGGCCAAGTCGCCCGAGGTGTGGATGTCGCCGTCGGCCAGCACGTGCACATACCGTCCGCCGGTCTCGTCGAGGTACTCGCGACGAGCGGCCGCGGCGTCGGCGATCGCGGTGGCCATCGGCACGCTGATGCCCAGCACCTCGTCGCTGGTGGTCACTCCGGCCGTCGAGCCGTAGCCGACGATCACCCCGGCCGCGCCGGTGCGCATCAGGTGCAGTGCGGTGCGGTGGTCGAGCACGCCGCCGGCCACCACCGGCACGTCGAGCTCGGAGATGAACGTCTTCAAGTTGAGGGGCTCGCCGCCCCCGTGATCTTGCGCGACGCGCTCGGCGGAGATGATGGTGCCCTGGATGACCAGCAGGTCGATGCCTGCGGCCACCAGCGTCGGCGTCAGCGCCTGGGCGTTCTGCGGGCTGACCCGGACCGCAGTGGTCACCCCGGCCTCACGGATGCGGGCCACCGCCGCGCCGAGCAGCTCCGGATCCAGCGGCGCCGCGTGCAGCTGCTGCAGCATGCGGGTGGCGGCGGTGTCGTCCGAGGCCGTCGCGGCAACATCGAGAACCTGCGCGATCTTGTCTTCGACATCGGCGTGCCGGCCGATCAGCCCCTCGCCGTTGAGCACACCGAGCCCGCCCAGGCGGCCCATCTCGATCGCGAACTCCACCGACACCAGGGAGTCGGTCGGATGTGCCACGACCGGAACCTCGAACCGGTAGGCATCGAGCTGCCAAGCCGTCGAGACGTCCTTGGACGAGCGGGTGCGCCGCGAGGGCACGATCGTGACGTCGTCCAACTCATAGGTGCGGCGGGCGGTTCTGCCCATGCCGATTTCAACCATGTCGCGCATGACGTGTTCTTAGTCTCCTGCCCCACCGATTCAGCGGGTGTAGTAGTTGGGGGCCTCGACAGTCATGGTGATGTCGTGCGGGTGGCTTTCCTTCAACCCGGCCGCCGTGATCTGGACGAACTGCGCCTGCTGCAGCTGCTCGATGGTCGCCGAGCCGGTGTAGCCCATCGCCGCGCGCAGACCGCCGGTCAGCTGATGGATCACCGTGCCCAGCGGACCGCGGAACGGCACCCGGCCCTCGATGCCCTCGGGCACCAACTTGTCCTCGGAGAGCACGTCGTCTTGGAAGTAGCGGTCCTTGGAGTAGGACTTGCCACCGCCGCGCCCCTGCATGGCGCCCAATGAGCCCATGCCCCGGTAGCTCTTGAACTGCTTGCCGTTGACGAAGATCAGCTCACCGGGCGACTCGGCGGTGCCGGCCAAAAGCGAGCCCAGCATGGCCGTCGACGCACCGGCGGCCAGTGCCTTGGCGATGTCGCCGGAGTACTGCAGACCGCCGTCGGCGATCACCGGCACGCCGTAAGGCTTGCAGGCCGCGACGGCTTCGAGAATCGCGGTGATCTGTGGGGCGCCGACACCGGCGACGACGCGGGTGGTGCAGATCGAGCCGGGGCCGACGCCGACCTTGACCGCATCGGCACCGGCCTGCACCAGGGCAGCGGCCGCTGCGCGGGTCGCGACGTTGCCACCGACCACCTCGACGCGGTCACCCACGGCTTGTTTCACCCGCGCCACCATGTCGAGCACACCCCGGTTGTGGGCGTGAGCGGTGTCGACGATCAGCACGTCGACACCGGCGTCGACCAAGTTCATGGCCCGGGCCCACGCGTCGTCACCGACACCGACCGCGGCGCCGACCAGCAGGCGGCCGTCACTGTCCTTGGTGGCCAGCGGGAACTGCTCGGTCTTGACGAAGTCCTTGACCGTGATCAGGCCGGTCAGCTTGCCGTGACCGTCCACGATCGGCAGCTTCTCGATCTTGTGCCGGCGCAGCAGGCCCAGCGCGGCTTCGGCCGACACACCTTCCTGTGCGGTGATCAGCGGCGGCTTGGTCATCACCTCGGCGACCGGTTTGTTCTCGTCCACCTCGAACCGCATGTCGCGGTTGGTGATGATCCCGACCAGTTGCCCGGCCTCGTCGACAACGGGCAGCCCGGAGATCCGGAACCGGGCGCACATCGCGTCGACCTCGGCCAAGGTGTTGGTCGGCGAGCACGTGACCGGGTCGGTGACCATGCCGGCCTCCGACCGCTTCACCGTCTCGACCTGGGCGGCCTGCTCGGCGGCGGGCAGGTTGCGGTGCAGCACGCCCATGCCGCCGGCGCGGGCCATCGCGATGGCCATCCGCGACTCGGTGACGGTGTCCATCGCAGAGCTGACCAGCGGCACGCGCAGACGGATGTTGCGGGTCAGCTGACTCGACGTGTCGGCAGCGGCGGGAACCACATCGGAGGCCGCGGGCAGCAGCAGCACATCATCGAAGGTGAGGCCGAGCATTGCGACCTTGGTGGGGTCGTCACCGCCGGTCGGCACCGGTACGGCGATGGGAACGCTGCTTTCAGCGATCGACATGGGTGGGGCCTCCAGTGGCAGGCGTGGGGCGTATAACCCGATTCTATCGGCTCGGATATTGACAGTGATGTTGCCGCTCCTCGCACGTCAGCTCGCACATCAGCACGGCTGGCGCGATGGGAGGACGGCTGCGTAGTGTGGGACCCGTGCGTGACCACCTCCCCCCTGGTTTGCCGCCCGATCCGTTTGCCGACGATCCGTGCGATCCGTCGGCCGCTCTGGACGCCATCGAGCCGGGCCAGCCTCTGGACCCCCAGGAACGGACGGCAGTCGAGGCTGATCTAGCCGATCTCGCGGTATACGAAGCGCTGTTGGCGCACAAGGGAATTCGCGGTCTCGTCGTCTGCTGTGACGAATGCCAGCAGGACCATTACCACGATTGGGACATGCTGCGGGCCAACCTGCTGCAGCTGCTCGTCGACGGCACGGTACGCCCGCACGAGCCGGCCTACGACCCCGAACCCGACGCCTATGTGACGTGGGACTACTGCCGCGGTTACGCCGACGCATCTCTCAACGAGGCCACCTCGGACACCGACGGCTACCGCTGAGCACCGCCTAGCCCCGGCAACAGGGGCAGCTCGATTCCCGGCAATGCCGGGGCTTCTCCGCCGTGCCCTCCCGACGGGCCTTGGCGGCTCGCGCCGCCCTCATTCTCGGCAGGTTTCTCGGCAGGTGCCGCCGGCGCACTGTGCGCCGGGGGTGCTGACGGCACCGACGTGGGCTCCACCACCGGTGCAGCGGTAGTGGTGGGCACCTCAGCCGCAGGAGCGGCCGAGGTGGCCGGCGCCGACGTCGTGCGCGGCGCCGAGGACGGAGCCGTCGCCGGGGCTGACGCGCTCGTGGTCGGCTCGGCACTGCTCGTCGGGGCCGCCGAGGAGGGCGACGGCGAAGGTTGGGTGGTTGTCGGAGCCGATGTGTCCGACGGCGTGGGAGTCGCCGACGGGCCGGCGGTCTCCGAACCAGGTGAGGTCTCCGTCGGTGAAGTCGGCGAGGTCGAGGGTCCGGTCGTCGGTGTCGGTGACGTCGAGCTCTGTTCCGACGGGCTCTCGACGGGGGACGACGGCGAGGTCGTCACGGTGACCTCGGGCAACACCACCGGTGGCGCATCCGGCGGCACGGTCGCGTGCGGGTCGCGGTTCTCCACCTTCACCGACAGCTGCTGCCACTGGTCGACGAGCTCCTGCTTGCGCTGCTCGTCACCGACGGTGGCGACTGTGGTGGTCAGGGTCTGCAGCTTCTGCTGCGCCTGCTCCCATTGCCCTTCGTCGATCAGCTGCTGAACCTGCTTGAGCTCACTAGACGCCAACTCGACGCCGACGTCGCGCGTCACCGGCGCCGACCCGAAGACCAGCCCGCGCACACCGTAGAGCGCGTCTCCGGGTCCGGAGCCGTAGACGGCCGCCCCGAACCCACCGAGGCACAGCAACGCGGCAGCCATCGAACCCACCAGCGCCATCGGCATCCGCACACGCCCCTTGGACGTGGCCTTGTTGAGTGCTGCGACGGCCTCGCGGGGTGTCGCGATACCCGACATCGGTGCACGCCGCGCCTCGTCACGCCACCCGGCCAGCAGGACGGCCAGTTCGGCCTCTTCCCGGTCGGTGGCGTACACCTGGCGCTCGAGTGACAGTGCCTCGATGAACTTCTCGGACCTGTTGATCTCGTTGAGAGACGGATCACCACCGTTTGAGGTCCAGCGGCCGAAGTCAGGCATGGTCACGTCCCGTCGCCATGATCTCGGACTTGAGCCGGGCCAGAGCCCGGTGCTGCGCTACACGCACCGCTCCGGCCGTGCTGCCGACTGCCTCGGCGGTCTCTTCGGCACTCATGCCGACAACGACCCGCAGGATCAGGATCTCGCGCTGCTTCTCGGGCAACACCGACAGCAGCCGGGCCATCCGTTCCGAAGACTCGGAGTCGAGCGCGGACTGTTCGGGCCCCGCGTCAAGGGAGAACCGCTCGGGCACCACATCAGTGGGCTCGGAACGATTCCTGGCCGCCGCGCGATGCGCGTCAGCAACCTTGTGCGCAGCGATGCCATACACAAAGGCCAGGAACGGGCGTCCCTGATCTTTGTAGCGCGGCAGCGCCGTTATGGCGGCCAAGCAAACCTCCT
Source organism: Mycobacterium farcinogenes (assembly GCF_019739075.1). NCBI lineage: Bacteria > Bacillati > Actinomycetota > Actinomycetes > Mycobacteriales > Mycobacteriaceae > Mycobacterium > Mycobacterium farcinogenes. The sequence continues at coordinate 5,136,523 of NZ_CP081673.1, forward strand.
GCGCAACGTCATCAGCTGACAGACCACTACGCTCGGTCGCCCCCACCCTCGCCCGCACGTACCGAACGACGATCGGCCGAATGATCTCCAGCACTTCCGAGAGCGCGTTCCGATCACCTGCCACTGCCTCAGCAACGACAATGTCGAGACGGTCTCCCGAACTTGTCATCGTGGGCGATCTCTCCAGCGTTACGTTGCACCGACACTCGCGGCGATTGGCTGAGCTAAACAATAACGATCCGGGCGGGGTAGCCGTGATCAGTGGCCGGTTCTAGGCGCCGGCCCACACCCCGCCTCTGCGACGCACTGTATCGGCGCTGAGGTCCCGGATTCTGCATATTTGTTCAGCGTCGTGCGCGGCGCTCCCGATGTCGGCCAGCACGCAGGCCAAAGCCCAGCGCAGCGGGACCAGCCCGGATTTCTCGCTGGCCAGCAGTGCCGCGTCGGCGACCTCGCGGGCAGCGTCGAACTCGCCGGCGCTGCACAGTGCCGCGGCCAGCACGACGTCTGATTTGACGGCGTGGCGTGTCGAGCGGTGACCGGCAGCCGCCGCGACCCCGCGACGGGCATGTTCCACCGCCGCGGCACCGTCGCCCTGCACCATCGCCAGCTCGGCGCTCACCCACTCCAGCCGGATGCGCTGACGCGAGTTGTCGGGCGTGTCGACGGCACGGGCCCGATCGAGCAGTCGGGCCGAGACACCGAAGCGGCCGAGTCCGAGGGCATCGGCGGCCAGCCCGACGAACGCGTCGGCGGCAGCCTCGTGGTCCTCACCGCAGTGAGCCAACGCCCGGCCGTCGGCGGCGCGGGCCCGTGCGTGCCCGCCGAGCTGGCGCAGAAACGAGGCGCGGGTGCTGTGCGCCAGCGATAGCAGCGGGCCGGAGTACCGGGCCCGCAGGATCGCGTCGAGTTCGGTGAGGGCACAGCCGTAGCGCCCCTGCCCGCCGGCGGCGACGGCCCGCAGCCAGCGCTCGTACGGTGTGGTGGCGCCGGGCAGCGGCCACTGGCCAGGGTCGGCCCCGAAGGCCGCGTCGGCCAGGGCCGCAACAGCCACCGGGAATGCAGTCATCGGTTCGCGACGCTATCAACATGGCGTTCGACGCAGGGCCGCGGGAACCAAGCACCGGGTACCGGATACCGGCGGAACCGGGTATTGAATATTGCAATATAAGCATCAGTTAACAATTGGTGGCGTGAATGTTAATGGCGTGTCAACTAACTATCGCCCGCTCCGAATAGCGCACAGCGTCCCCGCCAGCGCGAACAGGGAAAACCCGAACATGCTTGCCACGGCCTTAACATGCGATCCCTGGTCCAAGCGTCACAACGATGAACGTGATGTAAATTCTGGACCTGCGAATATGCCCTTTAGCACACCGTGAGCCTATTGACTCGCTTTATTCAGTCCCCCTAGTTTGTGTGCACGAGCGGTCATCGGCGACACGAGCTCAGTTCGGTTCCACCGACTCATACCCGCCCAATTTGGCGAAATGGGCGAGCAGAGAGGGGTTTTCCATATGCCGCAGCCGCAGCAGCTTCCCGGACCCAATGCGGATATCTGGGATTGGCAAATGCAGGGACTTTGCCGTGGTGTCGATTCGTCGATGTTCTTCCACCCCGATGGTGAACGCGGACGGGCTCGGGCTCAGCGTGAGCTCCGCGCCAAGGAGATGTGCCGCAGCTGCCCCGTGATCACCCAGTGCCGTTCCCACGCTCTTGCTGTCGGTGAGCCGTACGGCATCTGGGGCGGGTTGAGCGAGTCCGAACGCGAGCTCTTGCTCAAGCGGGGCATCCGCCGCAGCGCCTGAGCCGTACACCAAACTCCATACGCCGATCTGAAAAGGCTCCATCCCACGCGGGGTGGGGCCTTTTCGGTTGTCCGGTTCAGGTGGTCAGCCCGCGAGAAAGGCCGCCAGCGACAGGACCGCGAGGACGAGGAACGCCGCCGGGAACGCGATGTTGTAGAACACCTGCGCGCGGATGTGGGTGATCACCGCGCCGATGAAAAATGCCACCAATCCGACCGCGGCGGCGATGCCGAGCGGTGGGAACGCGACCAGACCCACGAGCAGTCCGACGGCCCCCGCGCCCTTGAGAAGTCCGAGCACCGGAACCCAGGTCCTTCCGACGCCGACTTCCGCCGAGTTGGCCAGCACGAAACTCGCGCCGACGAGGTCGGCGAGCGCCATCACCGCGTTGGCCACGATGGTGACAGCGACGATCAACGTCGCGATCAAACCGAGTTGTAGGGTCATGATGGTCGCCTCCGATGTTCGATTGCCAAGGGCTTCACCTTGTTGACGCTCGCCGTGCGCGAAAGGTGACGACATGACCGACCAACAAATGCTGGCCGAAAGATTCGAGGAGGATCGGCACCGACTGCGCGCGGTGGCGTATCGACTGCTCGGCTCGGTGCATGACGCTGAGGACGCGGTCCAAGCGGCGTGGCTCAAGATCAGCCGCCGCGGCATCAAGGGGGTGGACACCCCGACGGCTTGGTTCACCACGGTCACCGCACGCGAATGCCTCGACCGGCTGCGCGAACAGAAGCGACGCGCCGAAGTCCTCGGCGGCGAAGAACTGCTTCCCGACGCCGTCTCCCCCGCAGCCGACGAGCAGGTGGCCATGGCCGAGTCGGTGGGCCGTGCGCTGCTCGTGGTGCTCGGCCGGCTCTCACCTGCCCAACGCGTCGCGTTCGTGCTGCACGACGCCTTCGCCATACCTTTCGACGCGATCGCCACGCTGCTCGACTGCACACCGGCGGCCGCCAAGAAACTGGCCAGCCGGGCCCGCGCCCGCGTTCACGGTGCTGAGCTCCCCGCGACCCGCCCCACTGCCGAGCACCTCGACATCGCCCGGTCTTTCCTGGCTGCCTCGCAGCAGGGCAACCTGGAGGCACTGCTGGCCATCCTGGACCCCGATGTGCTGCGCCGCGTCGACCGCGTGCTCGTCGGCGGGCGGATCCCCACCGAGCTGCGCGGCGCACAGGAGTTCGTCGAGGAGTCGAAGATGTTCGCCGCGGTCGCGCGGGGCGGCGAGGTCGCCGTCGTCGACGGCGCCGCCGGTATCGTCATCGCCCCAGATGGCCGGCTGAAGTCCCTACTGCGCCTTGACATCCAGGACGGGCGGATTCGCGTCATCGACATCATCGGTGATCCGGACCGGTTGGCAGCGGCCGAAATCGTGTTGGCGGACTGAACGCTTGTGCGCGGCGCCAAGCGATCAATGGTTGAACACCACCCCGCGTCGATCGGGCAACTGAGGCGATTTAGGCGGTTCTCCGTGCGACGATCCCACCCGAATCGATCGGACGACCTGATCAGGAGAGTCGCATGACATCTGGACAAGCCGAGCCCGCCACCGTGACCGTCACGGAAGCACACACCGGGACCTACACCCAGCAGATCACCGCCGGACGTCACCAACTCGTCGCCGACGAACCTCTTCCGGTGGGCGACGATGCCGGCCCGAATCCCTATGACCTGGTGTTGGCCGGCCTGGGCGCCTGTACGTCGATGACGGTGCGGATGTATGCCAACCGGAAGGGCTGGCCGCTTGAACAGGTGCGAGTATCGTTGCGGCACTCACGCATTCATGCCAAAGACTGCGCCGACTGCGAGACCACCAAGGGCATGATCGACCATGTCGATCGCGAGATCGAGTTGGTCGGCGAGCTCGACGACACCCAGCGCCAGCGTCTCATGGACATCGCCGAGCGCTGCCCGGTACATCAGACCCTGACCTCGTCCGTGCACATCACCACGACGGCGATTTCGTGATCTGAGCGCACCGTCGCGGCCCCGAGGCGTAGGAAAGAAGTCATGACCGACAACTGGAATGACAAGATCATCGCCGAGTTCCGAGCCAACGGAGGCAAGGTCGGCGGACCGTTCGAAGGTGCGACACTGCTCCTGCTGCACACCACCGGGGCCAAATCCGGCAAAGAGCGTGTCAATCCGGTGATGGCATTCGACCTCGACGGAAAGCTCGCCATCGTCGGTTCGTACGCCGGCGCCGATGTCGACCCCGCGTGGCTACACAACCTGCGTGCGCATCCGGATGCTCACATCGAAATCGGTACTGACGCCTACGACGTGCGGGCACGGGAGATGCCACGGGACGAGCGTGACGCGGCCTATCCACGCATCGTCGAGAAGGCACCCGGATTCGGCGAATACCAGGAAAAGACCGACCGCGTCATCCCGGTCATCGAGTTGCAACGCCGCTGACGCCCGGCCACATCGGTGGGCGCTTGTCGATGAATGCCTGCACACCTTCGAGTGCAGTCGGGTCCATCATGTTGCAGGCCATGGTCGCAGCGGCGTCGGCGTAGGCCGATCGGATGTCGACCTCGATCTGGCGGTAGAACAAGGCCTTGCCCATCGCAACAGCGACTCGGGGTTTCGCGACGATGCTGGCGACGAGCGCTTCGATCTCGTCGTCCAGGGCATCCGGCACCGCAACCCGATTGACCAGGCCAAGCCGTTCGGCCTCTGCCGCAGAGACGAATTCGCCCGTGACAAGCATCTCGAACGCGGCCTTGCGCGGCACGTTGCGAGAGAGCGCCACGCCCGGGGTGGCACAGAACAGCCCGACGTTGACGCCGCTGACCGCAAAGCGGGCGTCCTCACTGGCCACCGCGAGGTCACACATCGCGACGAGCTGGCAGCCTGCTGCCGTCGCGAGCCCCTGGACTCGCGCGATCACCGGTACCGGCAGCCGCTGAATCGACAGCATCACCGCGGTGCATTGGGCGAACAACCGCTCGTAGTACTCCAGGGACGGCTCGGCCCGCATTTCTTTCAGGTCATGGCCCGCGCAGAACGCCTTGCCGGATGCACCGAGCACCACCGCGCGCACGGTTTCGTCCTCGGCCAGCGCCTCGACGGCCTCACCGAGCGCGGTCAGCATCGCCTCCGACAGCGCGTTGAACGCCTGGGGCCGGTTCAGTGTCAGCGTGACCACCCCGCGGTCGTCGCGATCCTGCAGCAGCGGTGTCATGGCTCGATCAACACCTTGAGCGCTTCACGGTCGGCCATCGCCCGGTATCCGTCGGGGGTTTCGTCGAGGCCTACGGTGCGGTCGAACACCCGGCCGGGTTCGATGGTGCCGTCGAGAACGTCGGGCATGAGTTCCTCGATGTAGGCACGCGCCGGCGCCACTCCGCCGGTGAGCGTCACGTTGCGGAAGAACGTTCCGAAACCCATTGGCACCTCGGTGTATTGAGACACCCCGAGCCGACTCACCCGGCCACCGGAGCGGACCGCGTCCAGAGCGGTGGCGACCGAGGGCTCGGTACCGACGCATTCGATCACCGCATGGGTGCCGTCACCGCCGGTCAGCTCGCGGATTTTCTCGACGGCTTCGTCGCCGCGTTCGGCGACGACGTCGGTGGCGCCGAACTCGCGGCCCAGGTCGGTTCGGACCTGGTGACGTCCGTTGAGAATGATCTGCTCGGCGCCCAGCCGCTTGGCGGCCAGCACCGCGCACAACCCGACCGCACCGTCGCCGATGACCGTCACCGATGAGCCCGGCCCCACCCCGGCGGTCACCACGCCGTGGTGACCGGTGCAGAACACGTCCGACAGGGTCAGCAGGGACGGCATCAACGCGGCGTCCTCGGCCACCGGGAGCTTCACCAACGTGCCCTGCGCTTGCGGGACGCGCACGGCCTCGCCCTGGCCGGCGTCGACGCCGGGCGCACCCCACCCACCGCCATGGCGGCACGACGTCTGCAGCCCTTCTCGGCAGAAGTCGCAGGTGTTGTCAGCCCAGACGAACGGGGCCACGACGAGGTCTCCACTGCGCAAGCCGGACACGTCGGAGCCGACGTCCTCGACGATGCCGATGAACTCGTGGCCCATCCGGCGCCCGCCGTCCTTGTGCGGCATCGACTGGTACGGCCACAGGTCGCTGCCACAGATACAGGCGCGGGTGACGCGCACGATGGCGTCGGTCGGCTCCTTCAGGATCGGGTCGGGCACATCTTCGACCCGCACGTCACCAGCCCCATACATCACGGTTGCTCGCATGCTCAGTTCCTTCACTCGTCCACACGGCAGGTGAAACTCGACGTCTCGAGGCTAGGCCTGTGTCGGTGGTCTTGCCGGGAATCCGGTTTCCGCGAGCGTCGCCGCTGCGCCCGCCGGCGTCTGCGGACCGGTCTCGTCCATCGCACTCTCACTCAGAAGTTCAAGCCCGAGAACATGATCCGGCCCGGATCATATTTCTGCCGAATGGCGGCCAGCCGCGGCAGGTTCGCGCCGAAATAGCGCGACGCGGGCTGGTTGGCTTCGAGGTAGTTCACGTACCCGCCGACCGAATACGGTGCCACCGCTCGGTGCGCGGTGGCGAGCCAATTGGCTGCCGGCGCAGGCGAACCGGAGGTCTCGACATACCACTGCACCAGAGCGGACTGCCGCCGCCACGGAAATGCGGTGTCCCCCGGACCCACAGTGGCCAGCGCCCCGTCGAGGGCGTGCATGATCACCAAGGGTCGGCCGGCTCCGCTGGGGAACGCGTTGAATGCCGCGGCGATCCCCTGGGCAGCCGCGGGAGTGATCGACTGGAAGACATCGGATCCGCCGACATAGCCCAGCGGCGCCGGGTTGAGATTGTCGGCGGCGAGGACCTTCACCAGGTCCAGGTAGTTGAACGTGCGGTTCTCGGTCCCGGCCGGTTGCAGGCCCACCGCTTTGACGACCGAGGTGGCGACGCTGTCGCCCGACCCGGCCGGGCAGGTGGCCAGGATGCGGCAGTGTGCGCCCTGCGGGTCGGTGATCGTGTCGGCCAGTGCCCAGCTGTTGCGGTCGGCGGTACGCAGCCAGTTCTGCCACCCGACCAGAACCTGCGCGAACGCCTGCAGCGGGAAATGGAGCCCGACCACATCCACGTCGCCGATGGGGAACGTCGCGAAGGTCAGCGCGGTCGTCACCCCGAAGTTGCCGCCGCCGCCACCGCGCAACGCCCAGAACAGGTCTGGATTCTGACCGGCCGACGCCGTGACTGCGGTACCACCGGGCAGCACCACCGTCGCCGACACCAACTGATCGCACATCAGGCCCGCATGTCGCGATTGGGCACCCAGCCCTCCGCCCAGGGCATGCCCGGCCGCGCCGACCGTCGGGCAAGTACCGGTGGGAATCCCTCGGCCGACCCCGGCCAGCGTCTGGTGGATCGCATACAGACCGGTCGCGGGCGTCACGGTGACGTACCCGGTGCCGGCGTCGTAGTTGATGTCCCCGGGCAATTGGCGCAGATCCAAGACCATGGTGCCGTTGGCCGTCGACGCGCCGACGTAGGAATGCCCGCCACCGCGCGCGGCGACCTTGAGGTTGTGTGAAGCGGCGAAGGTCATCGCCTTCTGCACGTCTGACGCCGACGTGGGGGTGACGACTGCCGCCGGAGTCAGGCCGTTGAAGTTGGTGTTGAAAACGCTTTTGGCGGAAGCGAATTGTCCACCGTTGTCCGGGAGGATCACCTGACCCTTGATGGCGGCAGCAAGATCGCCCCAGCCGGCCGGGTCCGCGCCGGCGCGGCTCGATCCGAACACCGCTCCGGCGGCCAACGCCCCGACGGCGCCGCGCAGGAACGTCTGACGCGAGACCCCACGCGGCACTTCCCGCGGTTCCGTCATGTCCGAATTCTGAGCTACCGGCGGTGAAAAGCTGCAGTGCCACACGACGTGTCCAGGTATCAGTCCGATACCGATTCTGATCCGAGGTTATGACCGCCGAAGACTACGAACACACTGAGGAGCAGTGACGTTCTGCAACTTCCGTGGCGGGCGCGCCGACATACAGTTCAGCACGTCTGAAGGGGGGGTAAGCCGGATGCCGAATCATCGTTGCCGTGCAGTGATCGCTGTGGGCGCCGCGACGGCCGCACTTGCCATACCGGCTGTCCTGAATATCGCGCCGGCTCACGCGAACCCGCTCCCCGGATTCTGTGTGCCGCCCAACCTCGTCGACAACGTCTGCGCAGCGCGACTGGAATCGGTGACGGCCGACGTCGTCGACGGCACGATCACCGGAACACCGGTTGGCGGCGGACCGGCGATCACGCTTGCGGGACAAGCAGATGCGTATCTGAAATCGTCGGGATTCGGCGACACACCACCGGGCCCCGTTCAGCAGTGGGACACCGAAATCGACAACATCAGTGGTCTCGACACGTCACCCGCCAACCCCAATTGGTACGGCAACGCGAAGGCCAGGGTGTTCCTGCCCAGGACTCTGAACGAGCTGGCCACCAAGTTCCCTCCCGACAGCCTGATCGTCCGGTTCGTGTCCGACGAGTCGCGGCCGGATGCGTTGCGGTTGGTGACCATCCAGCCGACGGCTACGCCTGACCCTGCGCCAGCCCGGCCAGGTGCTTGAGCGAGTTGTCCAGGTGCTGCCGGTCGAACGGCGGGAACTCGATGTGTTCGCGAAGCGCGGCCGACACCGCTGACCAGTCATATGTCAGCGTGACCTTCGTCCGGTCGTCGCCCAGCGGCTCAAGGTCGTAACGCCAGATCCAGCCGCCGAACTCGATGTTGGCGTCGTCGGCGCCTTGACCCGGCAGCCACGCGATCGCCCGCGGAGGCTCGAAAACCTCTACCCGGTTGGCCATCTCGTAGTGCATGCCGCCGAAGTTGTCGTGGTACATCGCCATGCGGAAGATCTGGCCGGCTTCGGTCAGGTGCTTGCCGTCCAGCGACTCCCGCACCCAACCGGTGCCGTCGATCGCCTGGTGGGTGGTCGGATCGGCCAGCACCGCGAACACGGTTTCGGCCGGCGCGTTGATGGTGCATCCGGCGCTCATGCTGTCGTCAGTCATACCTGTACTGACGGGCGGTGGGTCAGAAACTCATCGAGGCTGCACCCCGGCGATCGACATTGCGGTCAGGTCCGTTTTCGCCGAAGACCGCGCAGTCTCGGCGTGGAGGGCCACCAACGAAAACACCCCCGGCCCAACAGGGCCGGGGGTGTTCTACGGGACTACCTAGTGAGCGTGGCCGTGGTGATGACCGGCGTGCTCGTCTTCCTCGGCAGGCTTGTCCACGACGGCCGTCTCGGTCGTCAGGATCATGCGCGCCACGGATGCGGCGTTGAGCACCGCCGAGCGGGTCACCTTGGCCGGGTCCACGATGCCCTCGGCGACCAGGTCACCGTAGGACAGCGTGGCGGCGTTGAAGCCCTGGCCGTTGGACTGCTCGCTGACCTTGTTCACCACAACGGAGCCGTCCAGGCCGGCGTTGGTGGCGATCCAGTACAGCGGGGCCGACAACGCGGAGGCGAACACCTCGACACCGAGGGCCTCGTCGCCCTTGACCTCGCCGCGCAGCTTGTCGAGGGCAGAGCGGGCCTGCACGAGTGCGGCGCCACCACCGGTGACGATGCCCTCCTCGACAGCAGCCTTGGCCGCCGCGACGGCGTCCTCGACCGCTTCCTTGCGCTTCTTCAGGTCGGTCTCGGTGGCCGCGCCGACCTTGATCACCGCGACGCCGCCGGACAGCTTGGCCAGCCGTTCCTGCAGCTTCTCGCGATCCCAGTCGGAGTCGGTGGTCTCGATCTCTGCCTTGAGCTGCTTGACCCGGTCGGCGACCGCGTCGGCCGAGCCGCCGCCGTCGACGATCACGGTGCTGTCCTTGTTGACCACCACGCGACGCGCGGTGCCCAGCACGTCCAGACCCACCTCACGCAGCACCAGGCCGACGTCGGGGTTGACGACCTGGCCGCCGGTGACGATGGCGAGATCGTCCAGGAACGCCTTGCGACGATCGCCGAAGAACGGCGCCTTGACGGCGACGGCCTTGAGCGTCTTGCGAATGGCGTTGACGACCAGCGTGGACAGGGCCTCGCCTTCGACGTCCTCGGCGATGATCAGCAGCGGCTTGCCACCTTCGGCGACCTTCTCCAGCAGCGGCAACAGGTCCGGCAGTGAGCTGATCTTGTCGCGGTGCAGCAGCACCACGGCATCTTCGAGGACAGCTTCCTGCGAGTCGAAGTCGTTGACGAAGTAGGCCGAGATGAAGCCCTTGTCGAAGCCGACGCCCTCGGTGACCTCGAGCTCGGTGTTCAGCGTCGAGGACTCCTCGATGGTGACCACACCGTCGTGACCGACCTTGGTCATGGCCTCGCCGACCAGCTGGCCGATCTGCTCATCGCGTGAGGACACCGTGGCGACCTGGGCGATGGCCTTCTCGTCGGACACCGGGGTGGCCGCGGCCAGCAGGGCCTCGGACACCGCATCGGCGGCCTTGCCGATCCCCAGACCCAGTGCGATCGGGTTGGCACCGGCGGCCACGTTGCGCAGGCCGGCCTTGACCAGGGCCTGCGCCAGCACGGTGGCGGTGGTGGTGCCGTCGCCTGCGACGTCGTTGGTCTTGGTGGCCACCGACTTCACCAGCTGGGCGCCGAGATTCTCGAACGGGTCTTCCAGGTCGATCTCGCGGGCGATGGTCACACCATCGTTGGTGACCTGCGGGCCACCGAAGGCCTTGGCCAGCACCACGTTCCGACCGCGCGGACCCAGCGTCACCTTGACCGCGTCGGCGAGCTTGTCGACACCGGCCTCCATGGCCCGGCGCGCAGTCTCGTTGAACTCAATCTGCTTGCTCATAAGTCTCTTTCATGACTCCTAACGCATACCGCCCCGGACACCGCCCGTGCTGAACACGGGGATCTCCGGGGCGGACGCACGAGTACTTACTTGGCGACGACAGCCAGCACGTCGCGAGCCGACAGGATCAGGTACTCCTCGCCGTTGTACTTGATCTCGGTGCCGCCGTACTTGCTGTAGATGACGGTGTCGCCCTCGGCAACGTCCAGGGGGATCCGCTTCTCGCCGTCCTCATCCCAGCGGCCGGGGCCAACTGCGACGACGGTGCCTTCCTGCGGCTTTTCCTTGGCGGTGTCGGGGATGACCAGACCGGAAGCGGTCGTGGTCTCGGCCGCGTTGGCCTGAACGAGGATCTTGTCCTCGAGTGGCTTGATGTTGACTGCCACGATGGAAGCCCTCCACTTGTTTGGGTATCGAGTCCCGGTGTGCTCCGGGGCCCTCGGGTTAACCAGGTGTTCGGCAAGCGTCCGTGCCCTTCGCTCCGTCGTCGCGGGTGCCGGCGCTGGGGGTTGGCCGCGTGCCACCTAGCACTCTATACATGCGAGTGCTAGCACTCAAGGGTGGGTTGTGCTCCGCCCTCGAACTCGTCTATGGGCTCGAACCCTGCCCAAAAGTATGAGTCAGTGTGTGATGTATCAGGACATCGGTGACTGTTCTGCATCAGGACTTCGGTGACAGTTGGTGTATCAGGACTTCGGTGACGGTTGTGGGGTTCTGGGGCGGGTTCCTGGTGGTCGGCCGTTGCCGACGTATCGGATGCCGGGTGCGGGTCGGGTGTGCTCAGCAAGGACCTCGCCTTGCAGGTCGGTGATGATGATCGCGTCGCCGGTGTTGTTGCCGGTGCTGACGACGAGGACCGGTTGGAATGCGAGGTCGACGTCGAGCTTGTATTGCACGCGGTCCAGGCCGATGGTGCCCGATGTGGTCACGGTTCTGACTTGTGCGCCGGCGGGCAGGTCAGCGGGCAGCTGCGGCCGGAGGCGTTGGTGGCGGCGCGGGGCGGGTTTCTCGAAGAGTGGCCGGTCCGGTTTGGGTCGGGGTGGATCAGCTTTTGGGGTCGCTTCCCACGCGGTCAGCGGGGTGACACGCCCGGGCAGTCCTTGGTGGGGACGTTCGGTGTTGTAGATGCGGTCGAATTCGTCGACCTGGGCTTGCAGTTCGTCGAGCGTCTCGGCCAGCGGCTGTTTGTCGAGGTAGCGGAACAGGGTCTGGTGGAAGCGTTCGTTTTTGCCCTGGGTGGTCGGCTTGTAGGGCTTGCCGGTGATCGCCTCCACACCCAGTCGAGACACGTGTGCGACGAGTTGGCCGTTGTACCCACGTCGTGACGGGTTCAGCGCGGCCCCGTTGTCAGAGAGCAGTCGCTGCGGGACGCCGTGTGCGTTAATTGCCTTGTCCACCAATGTGATTGCGGCTTCAGCAGTCTCACTCCAGGCGACATGGGAGGCGACCGCGTAGCGGGAGTGATCGTCGATAAGCTGGAAGATCACACACTTGCGGCCGCCGCTGAGCACGTACTCGGTGGCGTCCAGTTGCCAGCACGCGTTCGGGGCCGGATACACGAACCGTCGCCATGCCGAGCGGGGCTTTTTCTTCGGCTCCGCACGAGCCACGCCCGCCTCGCGGAAGATGCGCGCCAGCGACGCTGTGGACGGGACCTGCTGCAGGCCCATCGTGCGCATCTTGTCGTACACACTGACCGGCCCGTGATCCAGACCGGACTGCTCAAGTGCGGCACGAACCTTGATGGCCTGATCCTTGACCCCATCGCTCAATGTCGACGGGCTGGACTTCGGCCGTCGGGTCCTCGGTTCGAGCACTGCGGCCGGTCCGTCGGCCTTGGCGCGATTCCGCAAGACGTAAAACGACTTGCGGGAGATGCCGTGTTCGGCGCAGAACGTCGACACCGCTCCGCGGGGTGCGTCATCAGGCCACTGCGAGATCGCAAGGCGAACACGAGGATCGATGGGTTCATTACCAGCCACCGCCAGAGCGTGGCCCCAGAAGTGTCACCACCAAGACCACCGGAACTGTCACCGATGTCCTGATGCGGAACTGTCACCGATGTCCTGAGAGATAACAAGTATGAGTCAGTGGACGGTGCTATACTCGAACACATGTTCGAAGTTGATTGGAACATCGACCCCGACGCCACGGAGGCGGCGTTGGTCGACCAGCTAGCTGCGATGACCCGCGCGACCGCCGGCATTGCCGCGGCACAGGCCAGAGTGACGACGATGCTGGAAGCCAAGCGCCTCGCCCGTAAGGCCGCTGAGGGTGTGCCTGCCGCCAGACGCGCTCAAGGGCTGGCATCCGAGGTGGGACTGGCCCGCAAGGCCTCCCCTTGGCACGGGGCCAGGTATCTGAAGGCGTCCAGAATCCTGGTCGACGACATGCCCTACACACTCGCGGCTCTGGAGTCCGGCCTGCTTACCGAAGACCGGGCGATGATCATCGCGGACCAGGCCGCCTGCCTGTCACCAGCAGATCGACACGCGATGGACGCCGAACTGTGCGCCAATCCTGCCGTGCTGGATGGTCTGGGGGACAGAAAGGTTGAGGCTGAGGCCGGGCGGGTGGCTTTTCGGCTCGACCACGACGCGGTGATGGCGCGCATCAGCCGCCATCAGTGCGATCGCACTGTCACGCTGCGTCCGGCCCCGCACGGCATGGCGTACGTGACGGCGCTGCTGACCTCCGCAGAAGGCGTTACGGCCTATCAGGCGCTGCAGGCGGAGGCCGCCTCCGCCGGGGCCGCCTCGATCGCCGCCGGAGGTGGAAGCCAAGGGCGAGGCCCGTTGATGGCCGATGCCTTCTACCGACGGATCACCGGGCGTGAGGTCGAAGCCGCGGTCCCGGTCGCGCTCAATCTGGTGGTCTCCGACGAGAGCTTGCTGGCCCAGGGTTCCGAACCTGCGGTGCTGCAGGGATACGGCCCCATCCCGGCAGAGGTGGCCCGACAGATGGCCTTGGCAGCTCTGCTGGACCCCCGAGCCGAGGCTACGGTGCGCAAGCTCTACGCCGATCCGGCCACCGGCAACCTGGTCGCCATGGAGTCCACCGCCCGGGCGTTCCCCAAGGGGTTGCGCTGGCTGATCGCCATGCGTGACCAGAGGTGCCGCACGCCGTATTGCGACGCCCCCATCCGGCACATCGACCACATCACCCGGCACGCCGACGGCGGCGCGACCACCTCCGTGAACGGCCAAGGGCTTTGCGAACGCTGCAATTACGCAAAGGAAAGCCCCGGGTGGCAGACCGTGACCACCTACGACGGTTATGGCCGGCACACCACAGAACTCACCACGCCGACGGGCCGGACCTATCAAAGTACCGCACCGCCGTTACCCACTGGCGCGCGGGTGTTCACCAGCGACATCCATGTCGTGCGTATTCACGCTGCCGCCTGACCGGTCGGCCCGGTCCAGCTCTTCATCTCGCGGCTGACCGCCCGGCATCCGCGCCGCCATGGCCACCAGCCCGTAGGCCGCCGCGAACCGATGCCCCAGCTGACCTGCCACGTTTCCACGTCCGACGCTCACGTCGTGGCCGAGCTGCTCGGTGACCGCGCGCACCAGTTCGTCGTCGCCGGCGCCGCCTCCGACGAGCAGGACCCCGGTCACTCCCGGCGCAGCCTGCTCGATACCGCGCATCACATTGCCGCCGATCACCTGTCGTTTGGCGGCCAGCCGCCAACTGCGCCACTCGGCCCCCGACAGCCGTGCCGTGAAGGGCAACCAGCCGCTGGGAGCTGCGGTCAGCAGCCATCCGCTGCACCGCCCGCTGACCGGCGTGTCCAAGAACTGCCGCCGGCCGTGTTCGTCCTCGATGAGCTGGACCGTGACGGCGGTGACGGCCTCGGCACGTTTGGCGTACTCGGCGGCACTTCGGGAGATCTCCAAGGCAGCGGCCGTCGCCGCCGTCAGCATTTGCCCCGCGCCCGGCAGCACGCAGCGGGATCCTTCGGACACGACGTCGACAGTGCCGCCGCCGACATCCACCACCACGACATCCGCGGTGATTCCGGGTGTGGTGAGGGCGCCGACGCGGGCCGCCGCGGCCTCCGAATCGACGCGTGTGACCGGCACCCCCAACGCCCGGGCCAGCTCGTCGGCTCCCGCCGGCGGTTCCTGCTCGCCGCACAGGCTGGCCATCACCAGACTGTCCACGGCGACCGACCCTCGACGTGAATTGGCCTGCGCCGAGATATCGGCGAGATGAACCACGTGGGCACCCTCCCCCGCCGGCCGGAGGACGGGCTCAGCTACCGCAGATTCCGCTTCACCGAGGCAGACCACCGCGCATGCACTGTCGAAGAGCTGGTCGGCGATCACCCGTGCATCCGCCCGCTCGGCATCGCTCAGGCCGAATACGTCGGCGAGCCAGAAGGGGTCGGTGAGCCGTTGCAGGGGTGCGATGCCCTGGCGCACTTCGACGGCGACGCGGGCTGACGACAACAGCGCCGCGACGTCGACATCATCGACGACCGGCAGTGCCGAGCTCAGGCGATTCGACACCAGCACGGCCTCGTCGTTGGCTGTCAGCACCGCTGTGACGTTGCACCCCTGGGCTACAGCGTCATTCACTCGCTGCGCGACCTCACGGTATCCCCACTGCGCCGTTGCGCAGGCGACGACCGGGCGCCCGGACTTGACAGCGCCGAGGCACTCGACCAGAACTGGCTGCCCCACACCTACCGCGTCCCCGGCGGTGGTGGCCGCCGACCGGGTGACGATCGTGAGCCTGCCCGTGCGCTGCGCCTCCAGTCGGACCTGTTCGACCGTCGACTCCACGGGCGGAGTCGGGGCGAACGCGGCCCGGTCGAGCACCAACCCGTGCCCCTCGGTGAGGCGCCGCACCAACTGTGCGGCGCCCTGCACCGCCCGGGACGAGCCCTTGCCGCCACGAGTCGGGGTGCGGGCACTGGCCAGCACGGCGAGTTCGTCATCCATCCGGCAGAGCACCACCTCGGTGGTGGAGTTGCCGATGTCGACACCGGCCCAGACGGTCACCGCAGCAGGCCGCGCCGCTGGTAGGCCGTCGCGGCCTCTCGAACCAGCGCCGCACAGGTAGGCGCGTCCCGGTCCGCGAGGCGCTGCGCCAGTTCCTGGAGTTCGGCGAAGCTCGAGCGGTGGGGACGCAGCGCCTCGTAGGCGGCCAGCATCTCCTCCGAGCTGAGTGCGGTCATCTCCGCGGCCCGCCGCAGGTTCATCGCCAGCTGCACAGAACCGGAGCGCTGCGCGGTATCCGCTTGTGCCAGCAGGGTTTCCCGGCTCACCCGGATGTCGTCGAGCACCAGGTCACCGTTGCGGGCGGCCTCGACCGTCACCTCGGCGAGGCTGCGACCCGAGTGGGCAGTGATCGTCATCGCTTCAGCTCCAATTCCATGTTCACGCCGCGGTCGTCGCGATCGCATTCGGACCGCTCGATCGCCACCATCGACACCACCCGGGTGTGGTAGCGGGCGGTGATCGCCTCGTCGGTGTACGCGTTGCGCATCGGGGCGGGTGTCGCGCCCTTGGCGTGCCGGCCGGCGTTGATCCCGATCAGGCGGTACATCTCCGGCGTGATCAGCGGTGCGACACTGAGCAATTCGAGGTTGGCCAGCGGCGGAAGGTCGCGGCGGTGGATCAGGGTGGTGCCCTTGGCCTGCAGCCCGACGCCGATCCCCGAGCCCGACAGCCGAGCCGCGGATTTGCCGATCACTCCCAGATCGACGGAGTCGGCGATCCGCACCAGGCGCGGCACGCACTGCTCCTCCTCCAGCCCGGCCAGGATCTGCTCCAACGCGTCGTAGACGACCATCCCCGACAGGGTGCGAAACAGTTTGACCCCGAACGCGGGAGACACCCCGATCACGACTTCACGGGGGTCATCCCCCACGCCCGCGGGACCCCGCACGACCAGCCGGTCCGGGTCGGCAAAGGTCGCCTGCTCCTTGACCAGGTCGGTGACCGACCGGGCTTGCCGCACCGCGTCGATCTGAGCCTGACGCTCGGCCGTCGGCCGGTAGCCGGTGCCGGGACCGCGGTAGTCGTTCGGATCCTGCAGGGCCGACAGCACGTTCATCTGCTCGTCGAAGATCGCCGCGGTCTGCAGGTAGTCACCGGTGACACGGGCTTTGGCCATCCCCAGGACGCGTTCGGCGATATCGGTGAAACCCGTCTCGGCGAGGGCGGCGACGATGTCGAGCACCGTCAGACCCGACTGCTCGATCATCCGGGCGGCACTGAGTATCTTCACGCCGTCGGTGTCGGGTAGGTCCTTGGAACCCTCCGCCCCGACAACGGCTTCCACGTGCTCGTCGTCGAAATCGGCGAGCCCCAGATATTCGAACACGGCCCGGGTGGCTTCGGCGGCCTGACGCCGCATGGCTTCGAGCGTGGTCGGGTCCACCGACCGCAGGCCGCCATCGACGCCCCAATCGCGCTGCATCACCAGATAGTCGTCAAGGTCGGCGGCATTGAAGTTGGACGGCCCGAACATGTTGTCGTAGGCCACCACCGAACCGAATCCGGAGAAGATGAAATCCGACCCCGACAACAGCACCGGTAGCGTCCGGCTGGTTCTGCGCATGGTCGACTCGGACACCAGTGAGTCGTTGCCGCTGCAGGATTCGAGTCCGCGCAGCATGACCATCAGGTTCTCGGCGATGAGTTCGCGCACACCGCCCGGCACCGACGCCGTGATCGAGGCCCCGTCGATACCACCGTTCTGAACCCCTTGTGCACCAATACCTTTGGCCAGGGCCACGCAGCGGGACTCCAGGTAGTTCATCGACTTGCGCTCGGCCTGGCCCATCAGCACCTCCGAGCCCGCACCGCTGGAGAGTCGCATCTTGATCCCGCGGGACGCGTAGGACGAGGTGAGAAAGGCTTTCGACCAGGGGGTGTCGTCACCGTCGGTGAAGACCTGCTCGGTGCCGTACACCGAGACGGTCTCGGCATAGGACACCAGGCCGCGCACCCCGAGTTCGAGCTCCCGCGCCTCCTCGACCGAGCACTGCGTCAGCGCTCCCGGCGCGGGTACCTGGGAACCGATCAGCAGGCCCACCGCGACGGCCGGGGCGTCGTCGAGCACCGGGACGGTGGCTTCCAGTTCCCGGAACCCGTACACGACGGCGGTGGCGGCGTCGGCCGCGATGAGCAAGGGGTCGTCGAGCCGGTTGGTGACATGGGCCTGGTTCGCGGGCGTGCGGCGGGCCCGCATCTTCATCATCGCCATCTGGATCTCGACAGGTTGCAGCATCGCCACCACCCGGGCCATCTTGGCCGGGGTCAGTCCGCCGCAGACCCGCAGCACCTCGTCGCGCGGCACCGCCGAGTCGACGATCATCCGGGCCAGGTCGATCTCGCTCATCGCCATCGACTGCGGAGCCTGCACCGGGTCGACGGCATAGCGGACGATGAACTCGTCGATCGTGTCGAAGTCGGCGGCCGCCTTGGAATCCATCTCCAGCACGGAGCCGTCGTCGGCCACCTTCCAGGAAGGTTCCGGATCGTGGGGCGACAGGTGCGAGATCATGCCCAGTTCGGGGTCGGCCTGAGCGAATCCGTCCAGGTTGACGCGTTGCTCATCCAGTAGTCGGATGCGCCCCAGCCGGTAATCCTGTTCGGTTTCGCTGCGGTCCGGATTCATGGCGGTCGTCGTACCTCTCTGTCGCGTGACCGGCCAAGCATCGACCGAATGCCGCGCTGGAAACAACGCCCGCCCGGCACCTTCCAACACAGTGTTTGACGCCGGCGTGACCGATGTGAGCTGCCTTACAACAAGGTGTTGGAAAGTGGCCGGCTGCGCTGGCGGACCGGCCCGTGGTTCTCGCAAACTTGCCCCGGACTTCACCCGGCCGCCATCTGCGACCGGCAGTTAGGAGGAATCAACCCATGACCGAGGTTGTCAACGCGGGCCACCCGCCCACACTCGACACATCACCTGCCGGAGCTCCGGCCAAACTGCGTGGCCGCCTCGGCGTGCCCGCCATCGTGCTGATGGTGGTGGCGGCCTCGGCACCGCTGTCGACCATCGGCGGCAATGTGCCGATCGCGATGGCGTTGGGCAATACCACCGGCATCCCGGTCGCGTTCATCGTCGCGGGCGTCATCTTCGGACTGTTCGCGGCCAGCTTCGTCGCGATGTCGAAGTACGTGACCGACGCCGGCGCCTTCTACGCCTACATCCGTGAGTCGCTCGGCCGGGCGGCCGGCACCGGTGCGGCCGTGCTCGCGCTGCCGGCCTACATGGCGACCCTGATCGCCGTGGCCGCCTACGACGGCGTCATCCTCAACGAGCTGATCACCCGGTTCGGTGGCCCCGACATCCCGTGGTGGCTGCTGACCGGGCTGGTGCTGGCGGCCGTTGCCTGGCTCGGCTACCGCGACATCGACCTCAGCGCCAAGGTGCTCGGTGTCTTCCTGGTGTCCGAGGTCGCGATCCTGATGGTGGTCGATCTGGTCATCGTGGTACGCGGCGGTGAGCACGGCCTCACCGGCGACTCGTTCACGCCGCAGGGCATCGCCGGCGGCTTCGGCATCGCGCTGCTGTACGCCCTCTGGGGATTCGTCGGTGTCGAGGCGACCGCGGTCTTCCGGGACGAGGCCAAGGACCCCGACCGCACGGTGCCGCGCGCCACCTACTGGGCGGTGGGCATCGTCGCCGTGTTCTACGCCTTCACCAGCTGGGCGCTGGTCGAGGGCAACGGCGGGCACGACGCCATCCAGCTGGCCACCGACGACCCCGACAACTTCATGGTGAACACCGCGGGCAAGTACCTCGGCATGGTCGGGCGTGATCTGAACACCGTCCTGTGGGCGGTCAGTGTCTTCGCGTGTGCCCTCGCGTTCCACAACATCGCGTCGCGGTACGCGTTCGTGCTCGGACAGAGCGGCGTCTTCTCGACGAAGATCGGCAAGGTGCACGAGCGTCACGGCTCCCCGTCGAACGCCTCGCTGGCCATCACCGTGGCCTCGTTCGTGGTCATGGGTATCTGCGCCGCGCTGCAGCTCGACCCGGTGCTGCAGATCTTCGGCCCGGGCGGTGGCCTGGGCATCCTGGCTCTGGCGCTGCTGTGGCTGCTGACCACGATCTCGGTGGTGATCTTCTTCGTGCGCCGCGGCAACTCGACCGGCAAGGTGGTGCTGGCCTCGTTCGCGACGCTGGCCCTGGCGGCGGCCTTGGTCCTGGTGGTGTCCAACCTGACGCTGGTGGTCGGCGGCACGCCCACCCTGGCCGCGATCTTCGGTGTCATGCCGCTGGTGTTCTTCGCGGTAGGGATGCTGCTGAGCCGACGGTCCACCGCGGAGCTCGCCCCGATATCGTCGGTCGGCTGACACCCCCCGGCACCGGTGGCCACCTGCCGGGCAGGTGGCCACCGGTGTGACTGGTCGCTGATACCGTCGGCTTCGGCTTCGACGCACCGCCGAGCAGTTGATCAGAAGGGGAGCGGCATGTCCGAGGACTCGTCGCTGAGTGTGGCGGCGGTCTTGACGATCCCACCGCTGGATCAGGGGTCGGTGGTCGCGGGGCACCGCGGACTGTCCCGCGAAGTCCGCTGGGTGGACATCATCCACGCACCCGCCGAGGACTTCGTCCGACCCGGTGACCTGGTGCTGACCACCGGCGCCGACCTCCGGCAACCCGGTGTGCGCGAATTCCTGGTTTCCCTGGTGGCCTCACCGGCCGCCGGCATCATCCTCAGCCCACCCCCGGATGTGGATGCGCACGATCTGCTCGAGCTGATGATCCCCCTCGCCGACCAGCATGCGTGCCCATTTGTCCTGCTGCCCTGGGAAATTGCCTTCGCCGACGTCCAGAAGACCCTGCTGCCGCTGGTCAGTCCGGCCCCGCCGGACAGCCGAGTGCAGATGGTCATCGGGCGTCGGGTGCGCGACGACCCGCGGTGGAGCGACACCGCGGACGGCTTCGCCAAGGCGCTGCACGAGCTGGCCCTCGCCGCCGGCCTGACGGTCACGTCGTCGATCACCGATGACCTCGTGATGAGCCATTTCTCCTCGGCCCCAACAGAATCGACAGTATCCGGCTTGGTCGATTCCGCACAGCGACTCAGCATGCTTCCCGAGGATCTCGTGACCTGGGCGCTGCTGGCGCCCGCCCACGGCCACGCGGTCACCGTCCCCGCGCCGGTATCGCCGTCCCTGCCCGAGGGCCCGGCCGGTCCCATGCAGTTCGCCGAGGTGCTGCGTCAGCACCCGCGCAGCATGGCGACCATCCTGCGCACGCTGCAGCCGCTCGTCGACTACGACCGCACCCGGCGGGGACAACTCGTGCACACCCTGGAGATCCTGCTGGACGAGGCCACGAACACCAGTGCGGCGGCCCGGGCGCTGTTCCTGAACCGGCACTCCCTGCTGTACCGGATCAAACTGATCGAGGAACTCACCGGGCTGTCGCTGAAGAACCCCGCCGACCGTTTCCAACTGGAAGTCAGTGTGCGGGTGCACCAGATCAACGAAGCGCGCTGACTAGCGTTCGTACTGCCCCGGGTCGATCATGAGGTGATCGGACACATTCCCCACCATCTCCACATCCACCGTGCGTTCGGTGAAGTACCAGCCCTCGTCATCCCGGGCGAACGCGTCGAAGTACCGGCCCACCACGATGGGCTGAAGGGCCACGGTGTCGGTTTTCTGCACCACACAGAACGTCGAGCGCGACGTGGCCCGCTCACCATCGATGTCGATGATCGGATTGAGTACCAGGTGCCGGGTCCGCGGGGTGTTGGCGTGATCGGGGAAACGCCGCGTGGTGTGGGCGAACAACTTCGCGATGGTCCGGGCTCCGGCCACGCTGCCCGAGGCCGGACCGCCGAACGTGGCCCGGCCCAGTAACTCACCCACGCCGTCGAAGTCACCGGCGTCGATCAACTCGGCATAGCGGTACAGCAGCTCGGCGACTTCAAGCTTGTCCGCGACGCTCATGCCACCTGGCCCTTCACCACCGGTAGCCCCGGATCGCTGGCCGCATCGAGCGGCGACGGCGTCGCACCGGCCGCGATCAGGTGGGCAGCGAAGGACGCGATCATCGCGCCGTTGTCGGTGCACAACCGCGGCCGAGGCACTCGCAGCGTCAAACCTGCTGCGGCGCAACGCTCTTCGGCGAGCTCGCGTAGCCGGGAGTTGGCCGCCACCCCGCCCGCGATCAGCAGGGTCGACACCCCGAGATCGGTGGCCGCACGCACGGCCTTGGCAGTCAGCACGTCGGCGACAGCCTCCTGGAAACCAGCGGCCACGTCGGCCTGCGAGGCCTCCGGGTGGGCCTCCACGTAGCGGGCCACCGCGGTCTTGAGTCCCGAGAAGCTGAACACATACGGGTCATCCCGCGGCCCGGTCATGCCCCGCGGGAAGACGATCGCATCGCTGTCGCCGGTGCGGGCCAGCTCGTCGAGCACCCTTCCGCCCGGATAGCCCAGGCCGAGCAGCCGGGCCACCTTGTCGTAGGCCTCCCCGGCGGCGTCGTCGACCGTGCTGCCCAACTCGATGATGGGCTCCCCCAGCGACCGGACATGCAGCAGGTGGGTGTGCCCACCCGAGACCAGCAGGCCCACGCTTTCCGGCAGCGGCCCGTGGTCGTAGACGTCGGCAGCCAAATGCCCGCCCAGGTGGTTGACACCATAGAACGGGACGTTCCAGCCGGCGGCGTACGCCTTGGCGGCGGCCACCCCGACCAGCAGCGCCCCGGCCAGCCCCGGCCCGATGGTCGCGGCGACGACGTCGGGCCGCTCGATGCCCGCCGCGTCCAGGGCGCGGCGCATGGTCGGCCCCAGGGCTTCCAGGTGCG
This sequence comes from Mycobacterium farcinogenes, assembly GCF_019739075.1. Lineage (NCBI taxonomy): Bacteria > Bacillati > Actinomycetota > Actinomycetes > Mycobacteriales > Mycobacteriaceae > Mycobacterium > Mycobacterium farcinogenes. Next base: position 5,158,918 of record NZ_CP081673.1, read on the forward strand.
CACGCGAGGCGATCTCGGGGACGACGCCGCCGTAGCGGGCGTGCTCGGCGACGCTGGAGGCGACTTCGTCGGCCAAAAGAGAAACGGTCACCCCACCACCGTCGTCAATGGCGAGGTCGGCGATGCCGACTCCGGTTTCGTCACAAGAACTTTCGATGGCCAGAATGATCATGTCGGGGCCCCTTGGGGAAGGCGTTGCATGGTGTAGGCGTCAGCCCCGCTGGCGTGGTAGTACCGCTTACGCAGGCCGATGTTGACGAATCCGAAGCTCTCGTACAGGGCGATGGCCGGCTCGTTGTCGGTGCGGACCTCCAGGAAAACCGTTCCGCCCGAGGCATAGTCCAGCAGGTCGCCGAGCAACCGGCGCCCGATCCCCTGCCCCTGGAAGTCGGGATCGACGCCGATGGTGTGGATCTCGTACTCGTACGGGCGCATCCGGCCCAGCCGTGAGATTCCGGCGTAGCCGACCAGCACCCCGTCGCTGCGGGCGGCGATGTAACGGTTGTGCTTGGCGTCGAGTTCGGCCAGAAACGCCCGCGCCGGCCACGGATCGTCGCCGGCGAACAGCTTGGCTTCCAGCTCGGCGCACCGCACGGCATCGGCCCGGGTCAGCGCATCGAACACGATCATTTCCGTACCGTTGCAGAGGGTTCGGCGTCAGGCCGGCGCAGGTACAGCGGGACCAGCGGTTGCGGTTCATCCCAATCCGCGACGGCGCGCACCAGGCCTGCGGGCGTCGGGTACACCACGTCGAGCCGGGGCAACGCGAACAGCGCGGCGTGCTCGGGTGAACCGGCCACCGCCGCAACGGAGCTCGCCAGAACAGCCGCCACGTCGGCGGGCGCGTTGACCGCGGGGCCGTCGACCCGTACACCGTCGCGATAGTGCGCCCAGTACACCTCACGCCGCCGCGCATCGGTGACCACCAATACGTCGCCGTCGGTGTGGATTCCGATGGCGTCCAGGCTGCACACCCCGTGCACCGGAACGTCCAGCGCATGACCGAACGCCGCGGCACTGGCCATCCCCACCCGCAGCCCGGTGAACGGACCCGGCCCGCAGCCGACGACAACCGCGTCCAGATCGGCCACCGTGATCCCAGCATCGGACACCGCGCCGAGCACGTTCGGGGTGAGCTGTTCGGCGTGCGCTCGGGCATCGACGGTGACCCGTTCGGCGAGGGTTTGAGCCGCACCGTCCTCGCCGCGACGGACCACGCCGGCACTGACCGCCGGGGTCGCGGTGTCGATGGTCAGGATGTTCATGGGGCACTCCACTGCCAGATCACCGTGCGCGTCTCGGTTTCGGTGTCGCGCTCGATCCGGATGTCCAGGTGATGGTCGGAGAGGCGTTCGGCCAAGCCCTCACCCCACTCCACCACCACCACGGCATCGTCCAGATCGGTGTCCAGATCGAGTGCGTCGAGCTCCCCCAGCAGGTCCACGCCGGGGTGGTCGAGCAGCCGATACATGTCGACGTGGATCATGGCGGGCCGGCCCGGTTGCCGAGCCGGATGCACCCGGGCCAGCACGAACGTGGGCGAGACCACCGGACCGTCGACATCCATCGCCGCCGCGATGCCCTTGGCCATCACGGTCTTGCCCGCACCCAAGGGACCCGAGAGCACCACCACGTCACCGGCCTTGAGCCCGGCGCCCAGCGTGGCGCCCAAGGCAATGGTGTCCTCGGCGGTGGCCAGCTCGGCGGTACCGGCACTGCGCTCAGCCACGGAACCGGACCCGATCGCGAACCCGGCGGCTCAGCGTGACGAGTTTGGAGGGGGTAGCCCGCTCCACCAGCCGGACCAGTGCATCGTCGATCACCACGGGCTCCTCAAGCTGGACCAGATGGCCGGCTCCCCCGACGATCACCAGTTCGGAGCGGGGTAACTGTGCGGCCATGGCCTTCGAGTATTCCATTGGGGTGAGCAGATCCCGGTCACCGCAGGCGATCAGGGTCGGCACTTTCGCCAACACCCGCAGCGCCGCCGCCTCGTCATGGACCTCGAGGGCGTGCAGGAACTCGACGAGCGTGGTGATCGAGGTGCCGTGCATCATCCGCTGGGAGAACTCGACCACGCTCGGGCTGACCGCCTCGTCGCCGTAGGACGCCGCGCGAAGGACCGGCCCGATCACCGACCGGGCCGCACCGCGGGTGCGATGCACCGCCCCGGGCGCATAGCGGGCCACGAACCGCACTGCCTCCAGCGCCGGGTTGCGCAGGATCTCCCCCAGCGGCGAGCGGGCCACCCCTTCGACCGCCGAGGAGATCACCGCGGCACCGACGATCTGTTTCGGATAGCGATGCGGGAACTGACGGGCGTGCGAGAGCACCGTCATGCCGCCCATGGAATGGCCGACCAGCACTGCCGGCCCGCGCGGAACTGTCACGGCCAAAACGGCTTCCAGATCGCGCCCGAGTTGTTCGACGGTGTAGGTATCCGGTGACGCCGCTCCGGACTGACCGTGGCCGCGCTGGTCGTAGAACACCATCCGCACCTGCGGCCCCCATTGCTCGGCCAGCCGGGTGCGCTGAAAGTAGAAGGCGCCCATGCGCAGGCAGAAGCCGTGGGCGAACACCACCGTCAGCGGGGCGTCACCGGGACCGACCTCACGCACCGCCAGCGGCACCCCGTCCTCGGTGGTCACCACAGAGCTGCGGTCGGCATCGAGGCGCTCGAAGTCCTCACCCAGGTAGGGATCCTCGCCGGCGGCGCGGCGGGTCAGTGAGCGCGCCACCGACCGGCCGGCCACCGTGCCCACGGCAGTCAGCCCGGCGGCACCGGCCAACCACTGAGCATTGCGACTCAACGCCCGCGACCCGCCTGCACATAGGTGCGGGTGATCCGGCCGCGCGGGCCGGTCGCCACCTCGTAGTTGATGGTGCCCAGCAGTTCGGCCCAATCCTGGGCGGTCTCTTCGCCCTGGGTGCCCGGGCCGAACAGGATCGCATCGTCACCTTCGACGACGTCGGTGACGCCCGGCCCGAGGTCGACGACGAACTGGTCCATGCAGATCCGCCCGACCGCCGGGCAGCGACGGCCGTTGATCAGCACCTCGATCTTGCCGCTCAACGAACGGAAGATCCCGTCGGCATAGCCCACCGGCAACAGCGCCAGCGTGGTGTCCCGGTCGGCGATCCACCGGTGGCCGTAGGACACCCCGTCGCCGGCATGCACCGAGCGCACCAGCGCCACAGGACATTTCAGCGTCATGGCGGGGATCAAACCCATGTCGCCACGCTCCGGGATGGGGCTCAGCCCGTAGACCGCGATACCGGGACGCACCATGTCGAACGCCAAGTCCGGACGGGTCAGCGCCGCAGGCGAATTCGACAGGTGGGCCAGTTCGAACACCACCCTCTGGGCGGCGGCCTGTTCCCGCATCGCGGTCAGCCGCTTGCCCTGCAGGTCGTTGAACGGGTTCTCCGGCTCGTCGCCGTGCACCAGGTGACTCATGATGCCGCGCGGCCGGAGCGCGCCGGCGGCCTGGGCGCGACCCAGCGCGTCGATCAACGCCGGGAAATCGGCTGGGCTGACACCGTTGCGGCTCAGCCCGGTGTCGACCTTCACCGTGACGGTCGCGCTACGGCCGGTCTGCTGAACGGCCGCCACCACATCGTCGACTTGGCGTACCGACGACACCGCGATCTGCAGACCGGCCTCGAGTGCCGGGGCGAAATCGGTGCCCGGCGGGTGCAGCCAGCACAGCACGGGGGCGGCGATGCCGCCGGCCCGCAACGCCAACCCCTCGGCGATCGTCACGACCCCGAGTTCGGCAGCCCCGGCGGCCAACGCGGCCTTGCCCACCTCGACGGCGCCGTGGCCGTAACCGTCGGCCTTGACCACGGCCATCACCTGGGCGCTGCCGGCATGTTCGCGCAGCAGGCGCACGTTGTGGTCGATCGCGCCGAGGTCCACCACTGCGCGCGGGGTCAGCGGTGTCTCGAGTTCGGTCGTCTGCATGTCATATCACCGCCGACCATTGTCCCAGAGACCCCCGTCCGGGCAGATCAGCGGATCGACAGGGCGCCTCTAGTGCGCAAATGGCTGCAGGTCGTCGAACGCTCCGCGGGGCTTGAGCGCGTCGAGCCGCTTCAGCACTGTGATGGTGTCGTCTTTGAGGGCGCGGGCCAGGTCGGCCGAGAAGCCCTCGCGCACCACGACCCGGAGCACCACGACATCAGTGGCACCCTCGGGCATGGTGTAAGCCGGCACCTGCCAGCCGAAGGAGCGCAGGCCCTCCGACACGTCGAACTCGGTGTATCCCGGATTGCCCTTGAGCCGGAAGCTGACCACCGGGATCGCCGACCCGTCGGTGATCAGCTCGAAGTGCTCGCTGTCGCGCAGCTCGTCGCCCAGCCAGCGCGCCGTCTGCGACAAGCACTGCATCACCTGCGTGTATCCGGCCCGGCCCAGGCGCAGGAAGTTGTAGTACTGCCCCACCACCTGGTTACCGGGCCGCGAGAAGTTCAAGGTGAACGTCGGCATGTCCCCGCCGAGGTAGTTGACCCGGAACACCAGGTCTTCGGGCAGATACTCCTTGCTCCGCCACACCACGAACCCGATGCCCGGATAGGTCAGCCCGTATTTGTGCCCGCTGACGTTGATCGACACCACGCGCGGCAGCCGGAAGTCCCATTCCAGGTCGGGGTGCAGGAACGGGACGACGAATCCGCCACTGGCGGCGTCGACGTGTACGGGGATGTCCAGGCCCTTGTCTTGCGCGAGCTGATCCAGCGCCGCGCAGATCTCGGCGATCGGTTCCAGCTCCCCGGTGTAGGTGGTCCCCAGGATCGCGACGACGCCGATCGTGTCCTCGTCAACCGCGTCGAGCACCTGCTCGGGGGTGATGACGTAGCGGCCCTCTTCCATCGGCAGGTAGCGCGGTTCGACGTCGAAGTACCGGCAGAACTTCTCCCATACCACCTGGACATTGGCACCCATCACCAGGTTGGGGGTGCGGCCCTTCCAGTCCTTGCCGACCTTCTCCCGCCACCGCCATTTGAGGGCGAGCCCGCCCAACATGACTGCCTCGCTCGAGCCGATCGTGGAGACGCCGCACGCCGCCGACGCATCTTCAGCGCTGAGCCCTTCGGCGTGGAAGAGGTCGGCGACCATACTGACGCAACGGCTTTCGATCGCAGCGGTGGCCGGGTACTCGTCCTTGTCGATCATGTTCTTGTCGAACGTCTCGGCCATGAGCTTCTCGGCCTCGGGGTCCATCCAGGTGGTGACGAACGTCGCCAGGTTCAGCCGTGAGCTGCCGTCGAGCATCAGCTCGTCGTGGATGAACCGGTACGCCGCACTGGGTTCCATCGCGTCATCGGGCAGGCGCAGCGACGGAACGGGTGCCATTGCCAGCCTGCCGGTGTAGGCGGGCGAGATGTGCGGGGCGCGATGGTGCTTGTGCGGCATGGAGTTCCTTTTCTGCTACAGCGCGGCGATGGCGGCGCGGACATGGGCGAGGATGCGCGACGCCGAGGTGGGCGCCGGGCTGGGGCCTGGATCGGCCGCCGAGAGGTTGGCGGCGCGGGCGTGGACGAAGGCGGCTGCGGCTGCCGCATCGCCGGCGGACAGGCCGGCGGCCAGCAGGGCGCCGATGATTCCGGACAGCACGTCGCCGGATCCGGCTGTGGCTGCCCAGGATTGACCGGCCGGGTTGAGATAGGTCGCGTGGCCGGGTGAGGCGACGACTGTGACATTGCCTTTGAGCAGGACTGTGGCGCCGAGCCGCTCAGCCAGATTGCGGGTAGCAGTGACGCGGTCGGTGCCCGGAGGCGCTCCGGCCAGCCGCTCGAATTCCCCGGCATGCGGGGTGAGCACGGTCGGTGCGCTGCGACCGGCCAGCAGTCTTGGGTCGGCGGCCAGCAGGGTCAGACCGTCAGCGTCGACGATCACCGGCAGATCGGATTCGAGCGCGAAACGCAGCGCGGCCTTCGCCGTATCGTCGGTGCCGAGCCCGGGCCCGACCACCCAGGCTTGGACCCGCCCGGCTTCCTGTGGGCTGGGTGCGGCGATCACCTCGGGCCAGTGGGAAAGCACTTGCGGGCCGGCACTTCCCGCATAGCGGACCATGCCGGAAGTCGCGGCCACCGCCGCCCCGGTGCTCAACACCGCCGCCCCGGGGTAAGTGGCCGAACCGGACACCACACCAGTGACACCCTGGGTGTACTTGTCGTCGTGTGGGCCCGGGACCGGCCACAGCTTTCTGACCTCGGCCGCCTCCAGGCCGGCCAGTTCGGTCGGTGCCAGGTCCAGGCCGATGTCGACGAGTTCGACCCGGCCGCACTCCCCCAGCGCGTGTACCGGTTTCAGGCCGCCGAAGGTGACGGTGAGGACAGCGTGCACATGTGGGCCGTCGGCGGCTCCGGTCTGCACGTCGAGGCCGCTGGGGATGTCGACGGCGACCACCGGGGCCGTGCTCGCCTCGAACACCGCCGCGGCGTTGGGTCGCAGCGGCCCGCGCCCCGAGATACCGACCACACCGTCGATCACCAGATCGGTTGCCGCCGAGATGCCGGACACGAGGCGGCCGCCGGCCAGACGGAACGCGGCCAGGGCCTTGGCGTGAGTTTTCTCCGGGTTGAGCAGGACAGCATCAGCGGCTGCTCCGCGGCGGCGCAGGAATGTCGCCGCCCACAGCGCGTCGCCGCCGTTGTCGCCCGAGCCCACCACGGCACAGACCCGCCGGCCGGCGACACCACCGGTCCGCAGCTTCAGTTCGGTGGCGATCGCCGTCGCCAGTCCGTACGCGGCACGGCCCATCAGCACTCCGTCGGGCAGCGATGCGAGCAGTGGCGCCTCGGCCTCACGGATCGCATCGGCCGAGTAGTAGTACCGCATCTGCTCCCGCTTCGCTCGATGTGTCGTCGACTTTGCCGCGCGCCAACAGGTTACGTGTGTTTACTCGGGACCGCTGACAGTCACCGAAAGTGACGGGGTGGAGGCTCTGGGCGAGGCGTTATCCGCAACGCATGCCCGACATGAGCAGGTGCAACCCGAACTCGAACCGCGCGTCGAAGTCGAGCAGTTGCTCGACGGGGCTTGACGCGAGGTGCGGATACTCGCCTGCACGAACCACACCTTCGAGCGTCTCGATCTCACCGCCGGCCGCGCCCTGTTGTTCCAGCACCTCGCCGAGGACGTAGCAGAACAGTGAGCTCGCCGCCCACAAGGCGTGCTCCCTGGCCAGACCGCCAGCCTGGATACTGCCGACGAGCGTGTCGACGAAGGTCAGGTTGGCTCGCTTGGCGGCATAGTTGCCGCCGACGATCCGGGCTCCGTCGCGCTGTGCCAGCAGAGCCGAACGGAGTCCCCCAGCAAGGCTTTTGACGCGATGAGTCCATTCCGGGTCGGCAGTGTCGGCATTGTCGAGTGCCTTCGCCAAAATCGTCTCGGCCATCTCGTCGACGAGGGCGTCTTTGCCGTCGACCAGCCGGTAGATCGTCGGCAGGTGCGCTTGCAGCCGGTCGGCCAGCCGGCGCATCGTCAGCGATTCCAGCCCACCGTCGTTGACCAGCGCCAGGGCTTCCCCGACCACGTGGTCCACCGTCAGCTTGGCGAGCGCCACGCGATCGCGGCCAGTCGAGGCGGTTGACACGTTAACGATGTTAACACTACGCTCTGACCTGCAATTAACATTGTTAACGCGGGAAGGGAGGACGCGGTATGGGCAGCGAACTGACCGCCGGCGGGATCGGCGTCGCCGTTCGCCAACTGACATGGGAGGCCGACGGTGTGGTGTCCGTGCAACTGCAGCCGCGTTCCGGCGAGCTGCTGCCGGCCTGGGAACCCGGCGCCCACATCGATCTGCTCCTGCCGACCGGCATCCAGCGCCAGTACTCGTTGTGCGGACCGGTCGGTGAGCGGTCGTACTACCGCATCGGAGTGCGGCGGGAACGCACCAGCCGCGGCGGCTCCGAGTACGTGCACGCGTTCCTGCGCCCGGGGCAGCAACTCACGGTTGCCGGGCTACGCAACACCTTCGAGCTGCGTCGCGCCACCTCATATGTGTTCGTGGCCGGCGGCATCGGGATCACCCCCATCCTCCCGATGATCCGTCAGGCCGAATCCTGGGGCCTGGACTGGAAACTGCTCTACGGCGGGCGCACCGCGACCTCGATGCCGTTCTCGGACGAACTCCGCGGATACGGAACGCGGGTGAGCTTCTACGCCTCCGACGCCGGCGGTCGCATCCCACTCGGCGAGCAGTTCGCACAGGTCCGTTGCGGCGGGAAGATCTATGCGTGCGGCCCCGCCGCGCTGCTGTCGGCACTGCAGGACGCCACCGCACACTGGCCGGCAGACAGCCTGCATCTCGAACGCTTCAAGCCGCGAAAGCAGGCGGCCGCCGCCGACGACAAACCCGTCGAAGTGGTATGTGCCGCGTCGGACAGAACCATCAATGTCGAAGCGGGCCAGAGCATCCTCGCGGCGCTTGAGCGGGCGGGAATCAACGTGCCGTCGTCGTGCCGATCCGGGATCTGCGGTGCCTGCCAGACCACTGTCATCGAGGGATTGCCCGACCATCGGGACGGCATCCTTTCGGAGAGCGAGCGCGCCGCCAACGACCGCATGTTCGTCTGCGTATCCCGGGCGCAAACTCCCCGGCTGGTTCTCGACGTCTAGGGAATTCGATGATGAAAACCACAGGCACAGCGGCCGACTCGTACTCCCCCATCACCATGGAGCGCGTCAGGGAGATCGTCGGGTACCCGGAACGGTTCATCGCCGAGAAGAAGGAGCCGAAGCTCGGCGAATTCTCGGCTCGGTTCATCGCGCACAGTCCGTTCTTCTGCATGGCGACGGTGGCCTCCGACGGTCAATTGGACACCAGCCCCCGCGGAGACCCACCGGGATCGGTGCGGATCCTCGACCCGTGGACTCTCGCCATCCCCGACCGGCCGGGCAACAAGCTCGCCGACACCCACAAGAACATCACCGCGCATCCCGCCGTGGGACTGGTCTTCTTCGTGCCCGGCATCCGAGAGGTGATCAGGGTGAACGGGGACGCGTTCGTCACCGACGACCCGGAGCTACTCGAAATGCTCAGCGCCGACGGCAAACCCGCCGTGCTGGCCACCATCGTGCGCATTCGCGAAGTGTTCGGCCAGTGCGGCAAGGCCGTGATCCGGGCCAAGCTCTGGGACGGCGACAGCCGCGGACTCGCCGACGCCGTGACATTGGGCGGGGACTTCTACACCCTCTCGATCACGGAGAGCGCGGCGAAGATGGCCGAGAAACTCGGCGACCTGGCCGGCTCGCTTCATGCCGTGATCGACGACCACTACGAGAACGGGCTGTACTGACCTCAGACCGCTGCCGTGGCCGCGGCAGGCTCCACCGTCACCTTGATGGCCTCACCGTTCTGCACGATCGAGAACGCGTCGAGCACGTCGTCCAGCGGAATATGGCGCGTGATGAGGTCCTTCACCGGAACCTGGCCGGTCGAGATGTACTGCAGCGCACGCTTGTTGTGCTCCGGCGCGGAACCGTTGGCGCCGTGGATGTGCAACTGGCGGTAGTGCACCACATTCGAATCGCACGTGATGGTCGGGTTGGTCTTGGGCAGTCCGCCGAAGAACGAGATGCGGCCGTTTCTGGCCGCCATCGCGATGGCCTGTTCCTGGGTGACGTTGGCCGCGGTGGCGGTGATGATGACGTCGGCGCCACGGCCGCCGGTCAGTTCCATCACCTTCTCCACGACGTCGACCTCGGCCGCGTTGATCACCTCGTCCGGGTGCACGGCATCCGCCGACATCTTGAGCCGGCTTTCGTTCACGTCGACGAGGTAGACCGGCCCGCAGTTGTGCACCCCGCGCGCGATGCGGATGTGCATACAACCGATCGGGCCGGCACCGAACACCACGACGGTGTCACCCTCTTCGATGCCGAGGAGGTCCTGGGCGTTGATGGCGCACGCGAACGGTTCGGCCGCGGACGCCTCGTCATAGCTGACATTGTCCGGAATCCGGTTCAGCCCATCGACTTTGAGCACCTGACGGGGAACGATCATGTACTCGGCGAAACCGCCGTCGTACTGGTAGCCCATCGATGTCTGGTTCTGACACACCGCCATCCAGCCCTTGCGGCACTCGTGGCATTCGCCGCAGGGAACCGCTGCGATCACCTGAACCCGGTCGCCCTCGGCCCAGTCGGTGCCGTAAGTGGAGTTCACGTCGGCACCGACCTCGACGATGTCACCGGCGATCTCATGGCCGATGGTGCGCGGTGGGGTCAGGTTCTGGTGTCCGTTGTGCAGGATCTTGACGTCGGTGCCGCAGGTGGAGCAGTTGCGCACCCTGATCTTCACTTCGCCGGGGCCGCACTGGGGCTCCGGCACATCCTCCAGTCGGACGTCCTCGGGCGCGTAGTAACGCAGGGCTTTCATGGCGGTCCTCTCGACTCGCAGGGACTGGCGCTAACCGGGTCGGTAGGAGCACCCTAACGCCAATCCGGTCATAAAACCACAACTCATTTTGCCCATTTACGCCCGTTTGCTTGCAGGCATGCCCACTTATGCGGTGTACTGAGTGTGCATGTGACCGGCGTCACCCAGCAGCCGGCAAGATCGGAGGTCGTCAGATGTCCACTGTCGAAGCGCCACGCACCGGGGTCCGGGTGCACGTGCAGAAGCTGGGCACCTCGCTGTCGAACATGGTGATGCCGAACATCGGCGCCTTCATCGCCTGGGGCCTGATCACGGCCCTGTTCATCGAGCAGGGCTGGCTGCAGGCCATCTTCTCCGGACTCAGGGCCCCCGACGGTTGGGTGGCCAGGATCGGCGGCTGGGGCAGCTACGGCGGCGCAGGAATCGTCGGCCCGATGATCACCTACCTGCTGCCGGTCCTGATCGGCTACACCGGCGGCCGGATGATCCACGGCAACCGCGGCGCCGTCGTCGGCGCGATCGCCACCATGGGTGTGGTCGCCGGTGCCGACGTCCCGATGTTCATGGGCGCGATGATCATGGGACCGCTGGGCGGCTGGGCGATGAAGAAGGCCGACGCGCTCTGGGAAGGCAGGGTCAGGCCCGGCTTCGAGATGCTCGTCGACAACTTCTCCGCAGGCATCCTCGGCATGCTGCTGGCGATCCTCGGCTTCTTCGGTGTCGGCCCGATCGTGTCGTCGTTCACCCGCGCCGCCGGCAACGCGGTCGACTTTCTGGTCAGCAACGACTTGCTGCCGCTCACCTCGTTGCTCATCGAACCGGCGAAGGTGCTGTTCCTCAACAACGCCATCAACCACGGGGTGCTGACCCCACTGGGCACCACCCAGGCACTGGACACCGGGAAGTCGATCCTGTTCCTGCTGGAGACCAACCCCGGCCCCGGTTTGGGAGTCCTGTTGGCGTTCATGGTGTTCGGTCACGGCGCTGCCCGCGCCTCGGCACCGGGCGCGGCGATCATCCAGTTCTTCGGCGGCATCCACGAGATCTACTTCCCGTACGTGCTGATGAAACCCAAGCTGATCGCCGCGACCATCCTCGGCGGCATGACCGGAGTCTTCATCAACGTGTTGTTCGGTTCCGGCCTGCGCGCCCCGGCCGCCCCCGGTTCGATCATCGCGATCTACGCGCAGACGGCAAGCGGCAGCTTTCTCGGCGTGACATTGGCGGTGCTCGGGGCCACCGCCGTCTCGTTCGCCGTCGCCTCGTTGCTTCTCAAGACCGATCGTGCCGCCGAGGTACCCGATCTGGCCGCGGCCACCGCCGAGATGGAAGCGCTCAAGGGAAAGAAATCCAGCGTGGCCTCCACCCTCGTGGGTGCGCACAGGCAGCCGGTGACCAGCATCGTATTCGCATGCGATGCCGGTATGGGCTCCTCGGCGATGGGCGCGTCGGTGCTGCGCAAGAAGATCCGTTCCGCAGGCTTCGGCGATATCACCGTAACCAACCAGTCGATCGCGAACCTCACCGACACGTACGACATGGTGGTGACCCACCGCGACCTGACCGACCGGGCGCGATTGAAAACCGGTTCAGCCGTTCATGTTTCGGTCGACGATTTCATGAGTTCGCCGCGCTACGACGAGATCGTCGAGACGCTGCGGGACACGAACTCGGCTGCGGGCGAGATCGCTGAGGAGCGGCCCGAGAGCACTGCGAACGATGTGCTGCCGCTGGACTCGATCGTGATGGCCGGCACCGCCACCTCGGCCGCCGGTGCCATCGACGAGGCCGGTGCCCTGTTAGTCGCGGCGGACGCGGTCGAGCCGGCCTATGTGGATGCCATGCACGAGCGCGAGAAGTCGGTGTCGACCTACATGGGCAACGGGCTGGCGATCCCGCATGGCACCAACGAGGCGAAGAGCACGATCCGCCGCACCGGAATCTCCTTCGTCCGCTACCCGGAACCCATCGACTGGAACGGCAAGCCCGCCGAGTTCGTCGTCGGGATCGCTGGGCAGGGTAACGACCACATGGCGCTGCTGACCAAGATCGCCCACGTCTTCCTCGACAAGGACGAAGTGGCCCGGCTGCGGGCGGCGACCAGCGCCGACGAGGTGCGTTCAGTGCTCTCCGACAGCGAATAGCCGACGGCACACCCGGGTGCTTCAGAATGGCAAGCGTGGATGCCGATACCCGCCAGAGCCGCATCGTCGAGTTCGCGCGCAGCCGGGGCCGTGTCGACGTGCTGGCGCTGGCCGACGAACTCGACGTCGCGGCCGAGACGATCCGCCGCGACCTCAAGGCGCTGGCCGGCAGACGTCTGCTCAAGCGGGTACACGGCGGCGCGATCCCATTGGAGACCGCGGCGTTCGAATCCACCGTCGAATACCGCAGCCAGGTGGACCTGGCCCAGAAGCACCGCATCGCCGCCGCGGCGGCACATCAGTTGCACGGCGCCGAAACCGTCTACCTGGACGAGGGTTTCACGCCACGGTTGATCGCCGAACAACTCGCCGATCACGAGCTGACGGTGGTGACATCCTCACTGCTGGCCGCAGAAGCGCTGGCCCACAGCGAGACGGTAACGGTCCTGATGATCGGCGGGCGCATGCGGGGACGCACCCTGGCCACCGTCGACCAGTGGGCGGTGGAGCGACTGAACAGTCTGGTGATCGACATCGCCTTCCTCGGCACCAACGGGATCACTGTCGAACACGGCCTCACCACACCGGATCCCGCGGTGGCGGCGGTCAAGCAGACCGCGGTGAAGGTCGCGCAACGGTGCATCCTCGTAGCTGCGCATTCCAAGTTCGGGGAGACGAGTTTCTGCCGATTCGCCGAGGTCTCCGATTTCGAGTCGATCGTCACCGGAACCGAGTTGGCCGCCGAGCAAGCACACCGCTATGAAGCCCTGGGACCGGCGGTGATCCGCGCCTGATTACCTGGGCGCTCACACCTCGTCCCAGAACTGCCCCGCACGGCGCGCGATCTCTTCCGGGTATTCACCGTTGATGGCATGGGATGCCTCGGGCCACAGTTCTACCTGCCCGCGCGGCAAAAGCTCTCGCGCCCGCGTGACAGCCCGGGTGGGATCGAGCATGACGCTGCGGCCGGCGATCAGCGCCAGCACGGGTATGTCGAGGCCGCGCAGCTGCTCGTCGGTGAACAGTTTCGGTGCCGGTGTGCGCACCGTGAAGTCCTTTGCCCCCGCCGAGATCAGTGCGGATTCGACCTCGGCGTCCGCCACGTCGGCGCCTCCGGATATCCAGCTCAGCACTCGGCGTCGCCAGCGCCCCGGCACGGGCGCGAACAACGCCACCGAGGCGACAATCGCCTTGACCGGGGCGCCGGTGAAGGTGAACACGGGATCGAGCAGGGTCAGCGAAGCTACGCGGTTGGGCCGGTGCACCGCAGCGTTGACGGCGGTCCAGCCGCCGATCGACACCCCGAGCAGATGCGCCTGTTCCACCCCGAGACCGGCCAGCGCCTCGTCGAGCCACTGGGCCTGGTCGCGGGCGTCGCGAATGCTCTTGTGCTGGACCGACAGTCCTGCCTCACCGAGCAGGTCGATCGCATACACCGTGCGCTGTTGCAGCAAGGGCCCGAGGTTGGTCCGGTACATCGGCGTCGATGCGTTGCGGCCCGACAGCAGCACCACCGGCGCCCCCGCGACTGCCCCGCCGAAGCGGTAGGCCCGCACGGTGCCGAATGACGTTGGCACGTCGAACAGTTCGAAGGGCGGCAGGGTCGCCATGCCTTCCCGGTAGGCGCCCAGGAAATGCTCGAACGCCGCCTCGGAGACGAAGGCGCCCAGGCCACCCCTGGCCCATCGCCCCGCGACGTTGACCGTGGGTACACGTAGGTCCATCAGGGCAACTCCGTCACCGACGGCCAACGTTGGCTTGTGTGCGAAAAATCAGCCTTGGGTTCAAGACGTCTATGCAACAGCGGTTGGATTGAGTGGGTTGCAGAGTAGTGCGTCGAGGGTTTCGGCGGGCGTTTTCCAGCCGAGGGTCTTGCGGGGTCGGGTGTTGAGTTTGGCGGCGACGTAGTCGAGGTAGTCGGCCGGGAAGATCGAGAGATCAGCGCCTTTAGCAAAGTACTGGCGCAGTAGTCCGTTGGTGTTCTCGTTGGTGCCGCGCTGCCATGGAGAGTGCGGGTCGCAGAAGTAAATGTCGAGGTCGGCGGCCTTGGCGATGGCGGCGTGGTTGGCCATCTCCCTGCCCTGGTCCCAAGTCAGCGTGCGGCGCAGGATGGCCGGCAGTTGGGCCATCTTGGCCACGATCGCGTCCTGGACGGCTTCGGCGGTGTGGTTGTCGGGCAGGTGCAAGAGCATGACGAAACGCGAGGTGCGTTCCACGACGGTGCCGATCGCCGACCCCGAGGCGGTACTGCCCAGAATGAGGTCCCCCTCCCAGTGCCCGGGGATCGCACGATCTTCCACCTCGGCGGGCCGCTCACTGATACTGACCATGCCGCGCAGACGACCGCGACGCTGGTCGGGGCGCCCCTGCGGCTTGCGCAATGCGCGTCCAGTGCGTAGGCATGTGTGCAACTCGCGACGTAGATTTCCCTTGCCCTGCAAGTAGATTGACCGATAGATCGTTTCGTGAGACACCCGCATCTCCGCATCGTCGGGGTAGTCGATGATCAACCGCGCCGCGATCTGCTCGGGACTATGCTCGTCGAGCAGCTTGGCCTGCACCTCATCATGCAACACCTGATTGCGGGCCAGCTTGCCCGGCTGCGGACGACGAGCGCGCTCCTCCGACCGCGACTGTGCCATCAACGCGTCGTAGCGGACAACCGCAGTCTTGCCGCTTTGACGTGCTCCGAACGCCTCCTTGCGTCGATAGCCGGACTTACGTCCGTCGTTGTGATCGACACCGTTGACGTCGAGTTCGTACTTGATCGTCGACGCAGCCCTGCCCAGCCGTTTACCGATCGAGTTCAGCGACTCGTTGACTTTGACTCCGATCTCGATCTGGATCCGCTCAGCGAGCGTCAGCCGTGGTCGAGGACCCGACGACTTAGGCATACGGAATTGAGGTTTCACCCCGCCAGCGTCGGCGAACCAGCGAACCCCCGTAGCGCACGACACGCCGACAGCCGCACCGGCTTCACCAGCGGTGCAACCCGCACCGACACAACCCCAGAACTCCCGAACAACACTCGACAACGGTGGACGCGGCATAGCAGCACTTCCCATCAGAATCAGCTGCTATTGCAACGACGCCTAGAAACCGCCGGCGAGAACTCGCACACAAGCCGACATTCGAGCGCGGTCGCCTACTCGACGGTGACGGACTTGGCCAGGTTGCGCGGCTTGTCGACGTCGTACCCGCGAGCCCGGGCCACGCCGGCCGCGAACACCTGCAGCGGAATCGTCGACAGGAGCGGCTGGAAAAGCGTTGACACCGCCGGGATCTCGATCAGGTGGTCGGCGTAGGGCCGCACCGTGTCGTCACCCTCCTCGGCGATCACGATGGTCACCGCCCCGCGGGCCTGGATCTCACGGATGTTGGACAGCAGCTTGGCGTGCAGCATCTGCGCGTTCTTGGGCGACGGCATCACCACGATCACGGGCAGATCCTCGTCGATCAGCGCGATCGGGCCGTGCTTGAGCTCACCGGCGGCGAAGCCCTCGGCGTGCATGTAGGCCAGCTCCTTGAGCTTGAGCGCGCCCTCCAGCGCCACCGGGTAGCCGACGTGCCGCCCGAGGAACAGCACGGTGGGTGACTTGGCGAACTGCCGAGCCAACTGCCCCACCGATTCGATGCCGGCCAGCACCCGGGCGATCAGATCCGGCATGGCCTCGAGATCGTGGTACTCGCGCTCGACCTCATCTGGGTACTTGGTCCCGCGGGCCTGCGCCAGGGCCAGCCCCACCAGGTAATTCGCGGCGATCTGGGCCAGGAACGTCTTGGTGGCGGCCACGCCGATCTCCGGCCCGGCCCGGGTGTAGAGCACCGCATCGGCCTCACGCGGGATCTGGCTGCCGTTGGTGTTGCAGATCGCCAGCACCTTGGCCTTCTGCGTCTTGGCGTGCCGCACCGCTTCCAGCGTGTCGGCGGTCTCGCCGGACTGCGAGATGGCGATCACCAGGGTGCTGCGGTCCAGCACCGGGTCGCGGTAGCGGAACTCGCTGGCCAGCTCGACCTCGACGGGCAGCCGGGTCCAGTGCTCGATGGCGTATTTGGCCAGCAGGCCCGAGTGGTACGCGGTGCCACAGGCGACGATGAAGACCTTGTCGATCTCGCGAAGCTCTTGATCGGACAGCCGCTGCTCGTCGAGCACGATCCGGCCGTCGACGAAATGGCCCAGCAGGGTGTCGGCGACCGCGGCGGGCTGCTCGGCGATCTCCTTCAACATGAAGTAGTCGTAGCCACCTTTTTCGGCGGCGTCGAGATCCCAGTCGATGTGGAACTCGCGGTAGTCACGATCGGCCTGCAGATCGTCGCGGCCGAAGAAGTCGGTGATCCGGTAGCCGTCGGCGGTCAGCACCACCGCCTGGTCCTGGCCCAGCTCCACGGCGTGCCGGGTGTGTTCGATGAAAGCCGCGACGTCGGAGCCGACGAACATCTCGCCGTCGCCGATACCGACCACCAGCGGGGTGGACCGCCGGGCGGCCACGATGGTGCCCGGGTCGTCGGCGTTGGCGAACACCAGGGTGAAGTGCCCTTCCAGGCGCTGCAGCACAGCCAGCACGGAGGCCGGGAAGTCTCCGGCGGTGTCACCGGTGGCGTACTGGCGTGCCACCAGGTGCACGGCCACCTCGGAGTCGGTGTCGCTGGCGAACTCCACCCCGGCGGCTTCGAGCTCGGCGCGCAGGACGGCGAAGTTCTCGATGATGCCGTTGTGGACGACGGCGATCTTGGCCGCGGCGTCACGGTGTGGGTGGGCGTTGCGGTCGGTGGGACGACCGTGAGTGGCCCACCGGGTGTGGCCGAGGCCGGTGCTGCCGGTCAGGATGTTGTCGTCGGTCTCGGCGAGGGCGGTCTCCAGGTTGGCCAGCCGGCCGGCGCGGCGACGTACCGTCAACCCACCGTTGCCGTCGACCAGCGCGATTCCCGCGGAGTCGTAGCCTCGGTATTCCATCCGCCGCAGCGCGTCGACCACGATGCCGCGAGCCGGGCGCGGCCCGACGTAGCCGACGATTCCACACATAGGGTCCCAGGGTAGTGCAGCCGGCCGTCTGACCCGATTCGGCGGCGAAGGGGTTTGACACAAATCACCCTGCGCTACGGTCAACGCGTGGCCAGCACAAAGAAGCTCTTCGCAGGGTTGACCCGGCGCGGACCGCATCGCGTCCTGCGCGGCGACCTGGCTTTCGCCGGCGTCCCCGGGGTGGTGTACACGCCGGAGTCCGGCCTGAACCTACCCGGGGTGGTGTTCGCCCACGACTGGATGGCACAGGCCGGCAATTACGCGCACACGCTGGAACACCTCGCGTCCTGGGGCATCGTGGCCGCGGCGCCGAACACCGAGAAAAGCGTGGCTCCCTCGGTGCTCAATTTCGCCTTCGACCTCGGTGCGGCGCTGGAGATCATCACCGGGGTGCGACTGGGTACGGGCAAGATCAGCGTGCATCCAGGCAAGCGGGGCGTGGTGGGCCACGGCTTCGGCGGGTCGGCGGCGGTGTTCGCCGCCGCGGGCATGGGCGGTGACGCCCACCGACCGAAGGCTGTGGTGGCCCTGTTCCCGACGGTGACCAAGCCGCCGGCAGAGCAACCCGCCGCCACGCTCAAGGTGCCAGGCCTGGTCTTGACCGCCCCGGGCGACCAGATGACGCTGCGTTCGAACGCTGTGGAGCTGTCCCGGGCCTGGGACGGGGCGACGCTGCGGACGGTCAGCAAGGCGCAGGCCGGCGGCCTGGTCGAGGGGCGTCGCCTGGCGCGTTTCTTCGGGTTGCCCGGCGCCGACAAGGACACCCAGAAGATCGTGCGCGGCCTGCTCACGGGATATCTGCTGGCGACACTCGCCGGCGACAAGACCTACCGCGATTTCGCCGATCCCGAGGCCGCGTTGCCGCACACCGAAACGGCCGACCCGAATGCTGATCCGGTGGCGCTCGAGGACAAGGTCGTCGCGCTGCTCAAGCCGTGATCGAGCGGGCGCGGCCGGATCAATCCGGGCGGTCGATCCGCAGCAGCTCGCGAGCCCTGATCGCCAGGAGTAGCTGAGCCCGGACGTCGGGGCTTTGCAGGTCGCGCCGGGTCAGCTGAGCGATCTTGGCGACGCGGTTGCGCATGGTGTGGCGGTGGACGCCCAGCTCGGCCGCTGCACCTTCCAGGTGACCGTTGTGCCGCAGGTAGCTTTCCAATGTGACGAGCAGTCCGTCGCCGGTGCCGTTGGGGCTCGTGTCCTGATCGACAAGCGGGGCAATGGGTTCGGCGATCAGGCGCAATTCATCTGCGCTGCGGCCGCCGAGGATGACGTCGAAAAGCCCGATCTCAGCATAGGTTTGGAACGCGTCGTCGCTGTTACCGATCAGCGCCGCAGTGCGGGCTTGGTTCACCGCGGTGGCGATGTTGCCGAATGTGGCGGGCTTGCTCAGGCCACCGCGCACCCGCTTCTGCAGTTGGGCGCCGACCTCGGTGACCAACAACGGCGCGGCGGCGGACTCGGCGGCGGGCAAGATGACGATCAATTCGCCTGCGCCCGAACAGATCAGGTACCGGGAGTGCCGGGACTCGAGCACGCGGAGCGCGTGAGTCTCGGCGGTGAGACTGGGGCCGGTGCCGGTCAATGCCACCACGGCGATGTCCTCGTCGGGGTCGAACCGGAAGTATCTGAGGACGGCGTGATCGATGGTCGGCGGGTCGGCGATGAGCCCGGCGGTGGTGGCGACCCGCAGCCGGTGCTCGGCGTCGAGGATCTTGGCAGGCTTGCCCATCTCGATGGAGATCAGCGACACGGCATGGGAAACAAGCAGGCGTTCGGTGGGAGACAGTGGCTCGTTGGTCTTGACGGCCAGATACCCGCGCAGCGGCTGGGCCGCCTTGAGCGCCTGCAACGTGCAGTAACCGGAGCCGTCGGCGACGACGCGGCTGGCGTGTTTGGTTCGCCTGTTGGCGCTGTCCTCGATCAGGCCCGCGCCCAGCGCGCAGACATGATCGGTTTCGGATCCGCTGGCCGCCAAGGCATTACCGTCGACGTCGATGACGACGACGGTAGCCGAGAGCAGCTTGCTCAATGCGGCGACGACAGCGGGGATACCGTTTCTCAGGGTTTCCCGGGCCAGCACTTCCTGTTGATCGACGACGCGCTGGACCGAGCGGAGTTGGTCGGCGGTGACTTCATCGATGATGGCTCGGCTGATGGCGATGAACGGGGTCTGCGGCGGAACGCTGAGCACGGGCAACCCCAGCGCGTCGCCCGCGGCGATGATCCCGGCCGGCACCGCCGGATGCGTGGTCCCGGTGTCGAAGGCCAACGCGGCGACTCCGGCCGAGGACAGCCGAGCCAGATATTCGAACTGTCGGTCGGCGGTGTCCCCCACGTTCATGCCGGTCGTCATCACGAGTTCGCCGCCCGACAGATATGGCGTCGGATCTTCGAGTTCGATAGCGTGAGCCCACCCGATCGAGCGGTCACCTCCGTCGCGGCCGGCGATCAAGCTCAGCCCGAGGCCGGGGGTCTGCGCGAGCCGGCGCACGGTCATCGTCATGGGCACGCCCTTGTGCCGGCGTCGAGGGAAGCACTGTGCACCACAGTTCTAATGTAAGGGCGCGCGCGTCAGGTGGTGCCCTGTCCCAGGCGGGGCGGGCCGCTGCGGTACTGCGGCGGTGTGATCGACAGCGAGACCGGATTGGCGACCTGCGGGGTGCTGCTGCCGGGCACCGGTACGGTCACCGTCAGCCCCAGCTTCTCGGCGAAGGTGAACGCCTCCGCCATGTCGTTGATCGGCCCTGCCGGCACGCCCACGGTGGTGAGTACCTCATACCAGTGGTCGGCGCCATGGGTGATCAACCGGGCCTCCAACAGAGCACAGAGTTCGTCTCGGTGCCGCACCCGTAATGCGTTGGACGCGAAGCGTTCGTCATCGGCGAGGCCGTCGAGTTCGAGCGCGGCGGCCAGCAACCGGAACTGCTTGTCATTGCCGACCGCCAGTGCGATCGGCCGATCCGCGGTGTTGAAGGTCTGGTACGGCGCGATGCTGGGATGGCGATTTCCCATGATCGTCGGGACGCTTCCCGCACCCAGGAAGCCGGAGGCCTGGTTGACCATGGAGGACAACAACACCGAAAGCAGGTTGGTGTCGACACGTTGCCCCTGCCCGGTGCGGTCGCGGTGGGCCAGTGCCACCAGGATGCCGGTGACGGCGTGCATGCCGGTGAGCACGTCGACCATCGCGACCCCGACCTTGGTGGGGTCACCGGGTTGCGGACCGGTGATGCTCATCAGACCGCCGACAGCTTGGACCAGCAGGTCGTAGCCGGGCAAGGCTGCCCCGCCGTCGTGCCCGAATCCGGTTATGGCGCAGTAGATCAGGTCTGGCTTGACTTCGCGGAGGGTGTCATAGCCGAGTCCGAGCTTTTCCATGGTTCCGGGCCGGAAGTTCTCGACGACGATGTCGGCGCGGCTGACCAACTCGAGGGCCCGGGCGACATCGTCGGGATCGGTGAGGTCGAGCACCAGAGACCGCTTGTTGCGATTGACGGAATTGAAGTAGGTGGCGACGCCGTCGGCATCGTAGGGCGGTCCCCACTCGCGGGTGTCGTCCCCGACGCCGGGCCGCTCGATCTTGATGACATCGGCACCGAAGTCGCCGAGCATCATGGTGGCGTACGGGCCGGCGAGTACACGACTGAAGTCGACGACGGTGATTCCGTCGAGCGCACCGGTGCTCATGAGCGCGGTGCTCCACCGCGCAGGTACACCGTCGTGGTGTGGGTGAAGAACTCCCGGGCCGCCGATCCCTGTTCTTTCGGCCCCAGCCCGCTCTTCTTGGCGCCGCCGAACGGCACATGCGGATCGGCCCCGGCGGATTCGGAGTTGACGTGCAGTACCCCGACGTCGAGGTGTTCGACCGCCTGCAGCGCGCGGGTCAGGTCCTGGGTGAAAACCGCGGCCGAGAGGCCGAATTCACTGTCATTGGCCAACGCGAACGCTTCGTCGGCGTCGGCGGCGCGACGCACCGCGAGCACCGGGCCGAACAATTCGTCGGTCCACAGGTCGGCGGGCTGGTCGCCGAGTTCGATGACGGTGGGCGCGACGAAGTAACCGCGGGAACGGATTTCGTCGCTGTAGGGCTGCCCGCCGGCCAGGACGGCCGCTCCCTGCGACCGCGCGGTTTCGATCCCGGTCGTGATCGTCTTGTGCGCCGACTCGCTGACGACCGGCCCCATCTGGGTGGCCTCATCGACCGGATCGCCCACGACAAGTGCCCCGGCACGGTCAGTGAGGACGTCCAGGAAGCGGTCGGCGATCTTCTCGGAGAGAATCAATCGGGATGTGGCGGTGCACTTTTGACCGGTCGAGCGGAACGCGCCCAGCATCACCTGCTCGACCGCCAGGTCCAGATCGGCATCGTCGAGTACGACAGCGGCGTTCTTGCCGCCCATCTCGGCCTGGGCGGGCACCCCGCGCTCGGCTGCCTGGCTCGCGATCCGCCGCCCGATGCCGGTCGATCCGGTGAAAGTGACCGCATCGACGTCGGGATGGTTGACGATGCCGTCGCCGATGGCCGAGCCACCGATGAGCAGATTGAGCACACCCGCCGGCAGACCCGCGGTGTCGAGCGCGCTCGCCAGGTGCATCGCGAGCAGCGGCACGGTGCTGGCCGGCTTCCACACCACCGAGTTGCCGTAGATAAGCGCCGGCGCGATCTTCCAGGCCGGGATGGCGATGGGAAAGTTGAACGGGGTGATGACCCCGACGACACCAACCGGCTTGCGGGTGACCAGGATCTGTTCACCGGCACGCGGCGAGGCGTAGATCTCGCCTGCTTGGCGATCGCCCTCGTTGCCGTAGTAACGGAGAATCTGGGCAGCACGACGCACTTCACCGACACCCTCGGCCAGCGTCTTGCCTTCTTCGACCGAGAGGTCGCGCCCCCACTCGGCGGCCTTCTCGTCGAGAATCTCGGCGGCGGTCAGCAGCACGCCACCGCGCGCGGCCATCGGAGTGCCCGCCCATCCGCGAACCGCGTCGCCGGCCGCGGCCACCGCTGCGTCCAGATGGTCCGTGCTCGCGGCGCCGCCTTCGGCGACGATCGACTGTGGCCGCGAAGGATCGACACTCCGGACACCGTCACCCTCGCCGGAAATCCATTGCCCGGCAACGAGGTGCTGCAGCCGTGTAGGGGTCTGCATGGTCATTCGATTGCTCCAATCAGGTTGCGGCTCAGCGGAACGCGGCTTGGCCGGTCAGGGCCTTGCCGATCGCGAGCAGGTGCATCTCGGAGGTGCCTTCGTAGGTCAGGACCGATTCGAGGTTGTTGGCATGCCGCAGCGGCGAGTACTCCAGGGTGATTCCGCTGCCGCCCAACAGGGTTCGGCACTCCCGGGCGATGGCCAGGGCCTCGCGCACATTGTTGAGCTTGCCCAGGCTGATCTGTTCGGGCCGCGCCCCGTCGGCGTCCTTGATGCGGCCCAGGTGAATCGCCAGCAACATCCCCTTGCCCAGCTCCAGGGTCATGTTGGCCAGCTTCTCCTGGGTGAGCTGGTAGCTGATGAGCGGCTTGTCGAACACCTCCCGCGCAGACGCGTAGTCGATCGCCGTCTCCAGGCTGTCACGCGCGGCGCCGAGCGCACCGAACACGATGCCGAACCTGGCCTCGTTGAGGCACGACAACGGGCCCGACAATCCTTGGGCCAACGGCAGTTGTGCCGACGCGGGCAGGCGCACGTTGTCCAACACCAGCTCCGAGGTCACCGAGGCCCGCAGGGACAGCTTGCGGTGGATCGCGTTGGCGGTGAATCCCGGGGTGTCGGTCGGCACCAGGAAGCCGCGAATACCGTCATCGGTCTGCGCCCAGATTGTGGCCACGTCGGCGAGGTTGCCGTTGGTGATCCACATCTTGGTGCCGTTGAGCACCCAATCGCTCCCGTCGCGGCGGGCCCGGGTACGCATGCCGGCCGGGTTGGAGCCGAAGTCCGGCTCGGTCAGGCCGAAACAACCGATCGCCTCACCGGTGGCCAGCCGCGGCAGCCACTCGTTTTTCTGCTCCTCGGAGCCGAACCGGTAGATCGAGAACATCGACAGCGATCCCTGCACGGACACGAAGCTGCGGAATCCGCTGTCACCGGCCTCCAACTCCATGCAGGCCAACCCATAGCTCACGGCATTGGTACCCGCACACCCGTACCCCTGCAAGTGCATGCCCAGGACGCCCAGATCTCCGAACTCCTTGGCCAATTCCTTTGGCAAGGTGGCCGATTCGAACCAGCCCTCGACATTCGGCTTGAGCCGGGTATCGACGAACTGGCGCACCGTCGCGGCGATGTCACGCTCGTCGCTGTCGAGCAGGCGGTCGGTGTCGAACAACTCCAGCGGCCGGTAGGTGGACTTCTTGGCAGCGGGGGCGGTGGTCAGCGTCATGGGTAACTCCTGGGCGTTGGTTGTTTCGGGTGAGTTCAGAGCGCGGCGAAGGCGTCGCGTACGACCGCCAGTGCCTCGATGAGCAGATC
Source organism: Mycobacterium farcinogenes (assembly GCF_019739075.1). NCBI lineage: Bacteria > Bacillati > Actinomycetota > Actinomycetes > Mycobacteriales > Mycobacteriaceae > Mycobacterium > Mycobacterium farcinogenes. Next base: position 5,182,943 of record NZ_CP081673.1, read on the forward strand.
ATCGGAGATGGACAGCGGCGGCAGGAAGCGCAGCACGTTGCCGAAGGTTCCGGCCGTCAGCGTCAGCACACCGTTGTTGAGGCAGTGGCGGCTGACCGCGGCCACCGCGTCGCGGTTGGGGGTGCGGGTGCCGGGGACGACGAGCTCGGCGGCGATCATGGCGCCGCGACCGCGGATGTCGCCGAGTACGTCGGTGGTCGCGGCAATTCCACGAAGTCCGGACACCAGGATGTCGCCGATGGCCTGCGCGCGGTCGAGCAACTGATGCTTCTCGATCTCGTCGAAGACGCCGAGAGCGGCCGCGCAAGCCACCGGGTTGCCGCTGTACGTGCCGCCGATCCCGCCCGGATGCGCGGCGTCCATGATGTCGGCGCGCCCGGTGACCGCCGCCAACGGCATGCCGCCGGCCAGGCCCTTGGCGGTGACCACCAGGTCGGGCACCAGGCCGTCATGCTCACTGGCGAACCAGGTCCCGGTGCGAGCGATGCCGGCCTGCACCTCGTCGGCGACCAAGAGGATGCCGTGGTCGCGGCAGAAGTCGGCCACCGCACGCAGGAAACCGTCGGCGGGAACGATGAATCCGCCTTCACCCTGGATGGGTTCGACCACCACGCAGGCCACCGCGTCAGCGCCGATCTGCGCGTCGACGAGTTGGGCGAACTGGCTGAACGCCTCGGCGGCGCAATTCTCCGGGCCGGACGGCCAGCGGTACGGGTAGGCCATCGGCGCGCGATACACCTCGGGGGCGAACGGCCCGAAGCTGTGTTTGTAGGGCTGGTTCTTGGCGGTCATGGTCATCGTCAGTAGCGAACGGCCGTGGAAGGCGTGGTCGAACACCACCACGGCGGGCCGCTTGGTGGCGGCGCGGGCGTACTTGACCGCGTTCTCGACGGCCTCGCTGCCGGTGTTGAACAGCGCGGTGCGCTTCTCGTGTGTCCCGGGGGTGAGCCGGTTGAGCGTTTCGGCCACCTCGATGTAGGGCTCGTACGGCGTGGCCAGGAAGCAGGTGTGGGTGTAGCGGGCCAGCTGGTCGGCGGCACGCTCGACGACGGCCGGCGCGGCATTGCCCACGGTGGTGACCGCGATGCCGCTGCCCAGGTCGATGAACGAGTTGCCATCGACATCGACGATCACGCCGCCGCCGGCGGCGGCCGCGTAGACCGGTGCCCCGCTGGCCAGACCGGCCGGCAGCGCACCCGCGCGGCGGGCCGCCAATTCGCGGGAGCGCGGCCCGGGCACCTCGGTAACGAGTCGGCGTTCCTGACGGAGTTTCGGACCGCCGACCGCCGTGTCGAGCATCGTCATCTCGCTCATTCCTTCCGTCGATGTGGGCGTCACATTACGAACGGAACCGCCAGGAATCCTATCGCCGACTTGGACAAAATTCGCGTCCGCACTGTACATAGCGGTGGTTCCAGAACGCGGGCGGGTCCTCAACACTGTGGGCGTCGAACGCCGACGCCGAATGGAGGAAAACCGTCATGGGCTCTGACATCGTCACCACCGCGCGGCTGCACAGCGGGATGATCGCCGAGGCGCTCGGCCGGATGCAGCCGCCGGGCGAACAGATGGTCTTCGTCGACCAGGACGGGATCGACACCACCCGCGCCGTGGTGGCATGGGCCGACCCGACGCCGCTGCTCACCGAGGCCTGCGCGCTGTTCGAGCACTTCGGCCTTCGGGTGGCGGCCCAGCACACCGTTGACGCCGCCGAACTTCCGATGACCGTGTCGGTGTTCGATTTCCTGACCTCGCAGCCATGGCGGGCAGGCGCCAGGGACAAGGTCGCCGACGCATTCGCCGCCCGCACTGCACATGGTTTCCTGATCGACGACTACGCACGCCTGATCCCGTCGGCGAACATCACCTGGCGTGAGGTCGTCCTGGTGCGTTCGGCCAGCCGATTCCTGCGCCAGGCCGGGCTCGGCATGTCGCAGCGCTACGTCATCGACACCTTGACCCGAAACGCCGACTTCGTCGCCGCCCTGGTCGCTTTGTTCACGGCGCGGTTCGACCCGCAGTTGCGCGACCGCGAACCACGGATGGCCCACGCGCAGCACCGCATCGACACCCTGATCGAAGAGACCACCTCGGTCGACGAGGACCGGATTCTGCGGGCCTTCACCTCGTTCGTGTCGGCCACCTTGCGCACCAACTGGTTTCAGCGCGGCCCCGATGGCCATCCGAAGCGCCGGGCGGCCTACCTGATCGAATCCGCGGCGCTATATCCGCCGGGGCCCATCGTTCCGTTCCGGGAGATCTTCGTCGACAGCGAGGACGTCGAGGGAATCCACGCGCGCAGTGGGCCGGTGGCGCGCGGCGGGTTGCGCTTCTCCGATCGGCCCGAGGACTACCGCACCGAAGTCCTCGGGCTGATGAAGACTCAGACCGTCAAGAACTCACCGATCGTTCCGGTCGGCGCCAAGGGCGCATTCGTGCGCAAGAATCCGAGGGTCAGCGTCGAGCAGGCCTACCGCACCTTCGTCGCCGGGATGCTCGACCTCACCGACAACCTCATCGACAACCAGGTCTGCCCGCCGCAACACACCGTCGTCTACGGCGGAAACGACACCTATCTGGTGGTGGCCGCCGACAAGGGCACTGCCCGCTTCTCCGACGTCGCCAACGAATTGGCGCTCGACCGCGGGTTCTGGCTGGGCGATGCCTTCGCCTCCGGCGGTTCAGCAGGCTACGACCACAAGAAGATGGGCATCACCGCCCGCGGGGCATGGGTGTCGGTCCGCGCACACTTCGCCGAGCTCGGTCGCGACGCCGACGCCGACCCCCTCACCGTCATAGGGATCGGCGACATGTCAGGTGACGTCTTCGGCAACGGAATGCTCTTGTCCCCCAACCTCAAACTGATCGCCGCCTTCGATCACCGCCACATCTTCATCGACCCGGATCCCGACCCGCGGACCGGCTACGCCGAGCGAACCCGGCTTGCCGCGATGCCGGCCAGCAGCTGGGACGACTACGACCGCACCGTCCTGTCACCCGGCGGCGGGGTCTGGTCGCGCGACGCCAAGCGAATCGACCTGCCCGCCGCGGCACGCGAGGTGCTCGGCTTCACCGCCGAAACGGCCGCTCCCAACGACGTCATCCGGGCCATCCTCACCGCCGACGCGGATCTGCTGTGGAACGGCGGAATCGGCACTTACGTGAAGGCCGCGCGCGAAAACCACACCGATGCAGCGGATCCGGCCAACGACGCCATCCGCGTCGATGCAGAGCAGCTGCGCGTGGCCGTCATCGGCGAGGGCGGGAACCTCGGGCTGACGCAACGTGCCCGCATCGAGTACGCGTTGGCCGGCGGCCGCATCAACGCCGACTTCATCGACAACGCCGCGGGCGTGGCCTCATCCGACCGCGAGGTCAACCTCAAGATCGCCCTGCAGTCGGCCCTGCGCGCCGAGCGGGTCACGGTTCCCGGACGTGACGAGTTGCTGGCCGCCTGTGAGGACGAGGTCGCCGCGGCGGTCCTGCGCCGCTGTGAGAACCAAGTGCTGGCCATCGGTCTGGCCGAAGCGCAAGCCCCTGCGCTACTCAACCGTCACGAACGGCTGATCGAGAATCTCGAACAGGTCTCCGGTATCAGCCGTACGGCCGAAATGTTGCCCGGCAGGGCCGAACTCGTCTCCCGTACCCGCGCCGGCCGCGGGCTGACGCGTCCGGAGATCGCGGTGCTGCTGGCGCATTCCAAGAACGTCGTCCGCGACGAGCTGCTGGACTCCGCGGTGCCCGACGATCCGATCTTCTCCACCGCGCTGCGCGACTACTTCCCCACGCCGTTTCGCATCCACCTCGATGCCGACATCTCCTGCCATCGGCTCGCCCGGGAGATCATCGCCACCCAGATCGCCGACGACCTGATCAACCACGTCGGTCCGGGCCTGATCTATCAACTCGACGAGCGCCTCGGCGTATCCACACCGACGGTTGCGGCGGCCTACACGGTGGTGCGGCATCTCTTCGGGATCGACGACATGTGGCGCGAGGCGCTGGAGCAGACCGCCGCGTGCCCGGCACAACGGAACGTCGCACTCCACTCGGTGCAGCACTTCATCGAATACACCGCGGGACGCCTGCTGCGCCGGCACAGCGGGATTCTCGACATCGGCTCGACCATCGCGGCCTACCGGCGACACGTCGATGCCCTGCATGACCAGCGCCGCGACTTCGGCGACCGGTGGCCCCGGCTACGCCCGGACTCGTTGGACCTCAGCCGCACCGCCACCAGGATGGGCGGGGATATCACGGTGGTGGCCGGCGTGTTCCTGGCGATCGACGACCAGCTCGACCTGGATTGGATCGAACGCGGATTGCGGGCGCACACCACATCGACCTGGTGGGACGCGATGGGTGTGGGCGCCCTGTATGACCAGTTCGCCGATACCCATCATCAGCTGACCGCCGCGGTCCTGAGCTTGGCCGCCGACCCCGAGGAAGCGCTGCGGGTGTGGCGTGACGGCGCAGCGGCGGCGCTGGCCCGCTTCGGCCGGATGCGCGCCGAGCTGGGTCGCGACGGCGTCATCGACGTCGCCCGAGGGGCCACCGTACTCGCCGAACTCGCGCTCCTTCTTCGCCACACCGACGACCTGATCCGCTGAGCGTGCGTAACCGTCAACCGGCCTTCACGAGTCGCCGCCCAGCGACACCAACGACCAGGGCGTCGCTGAAACCGGCAGCGCTCTCGGGGAATTCGGGTCTTCCAGCTTGGAACCGGCGACGTGCTCGGCATCGTTGGCGACGATCACCCGCCCCTGCGAGTTGGTGAGTGCCAGGGGTGTGCGATGCGCCGCGAAGGTCGGCAACAGCGCCGCGTCCAGTCGAGCCACCGGCACATCGGCTCCTGCCACACCGATGAATTCCCCACGCCCGGAGCGCACCGGGACGGCGAACGTACACACGTACAGATCGACGCCGGTGTAATCCAGGTACGGCCCGTACACCCACCGGGTGCCGCGATCGCGGGGCACCGAATACCACTCCATCGTGGAATAGTCGTAGAAGTACTCGCTGCCCGGATTGAGATCCAGTTCGAGGCGTTGGGCCTCTCCACCGGTTTTGGGATTTGGCTGCCACCACTTGAGGTACCGAGGGACGTCCGCCAACGCGCCGTCCGCAACGACGAATCCGACCCCGTTCACCAGATGGGCCTGCCGCCGCAATTCACCGATCACCGGGTCGCGCAGCGCCGCCAGGTCCGACGAGGTCGGCTTGGCGCCGGAGTCCTCGATGTGGTCCCACAGCACACGGGTGGCCGCTGCGACGGTGCTCAACGAGGCGAAGAGGTTCTCTACGAGTGCGGTCACGGCCGCAGAGACCGGCTCGAGTGCCGCATCGCCGTTGTCGGCGCGAAACGACCGGTCCGTTCCGTTCGCCATCATCTCGAATGCCCTTCCGTCTGTATCGGCGTCAGCCTAGGCACCGGCGCCCGGCAGGATGCCGGATCAACCCGCGGACTCATGTTCTGGCGAGCTCCATCCGCAGGCCGATGAGCCGTCGGATGGTCAGCGCGCTGTACTCCTCTGCCAATGATCGCGCGCCGGCTTGATCCCCGGTCTCGATCGCGTCGACGAGTTGGTGATGCCGGGCCGCCTCGTCCGCCGGATCCAGCCCCAACCGTGGCAGCCAGACCATCGCCGCCAATTCGGCCTGAATGTTCACCTCTGCGCGGGTGAGACGAGCCGACTGCGAGCACACCGCGATCTCGATCTGGAACCGGCTGTCGGCGCGGCGGCTGGTGATCGCATCATCGCTGGCCGCAAGGCGGTTCGCCAACGTACGAAGCCGCGCGATGTCGGCCGCCACGGCCCGGCGGGTCGCGAGAACCGCGGTGGCACCGGCGACCGCGAAGTGCTCGTCGCCCAGATCGCGCAACCCCTCAACGGTCAGCTCCTGCAGCAGGGCCAGCGATCGCGTGTGCACGTCTTCAGCCGAGGCGCGCACGAAGCTTCCGCCGCCGCGCCCCCGCTTCGTCACCACCAGCCCCTGCTCCCGCAAGATGGCCAGCGCTTCACGCAGGGTCATGGTCGATACGCCGAGTTGAGTGGCCAGATCGATCTCGCTCGGAAGTTGCTCACCGTCGGAGATCACCCCGAGGCCGATGGCCGCCGAGATCCGCGCCACCACGGCATCCGTGCGGGGGCCGCTGCCCGCCAAAGGCGACAACACAGCCCCCACCGCGGTCAGCCCGCGCAACTGTTCGACCGCCACTGTTCCTCCTGCCAGGGCAATTTCGACGATGGTACGCGATAAGTCTTGAACTATGAACTATGGTCCTTTATGTTTTAAATCTATGGCTTGCCTCACAGCCCACCTCTGAACATGGCCCCTGACACAGAAAGCCGGCCGCCTATGTTGAAAACACCCGAGCCGCACGACGAGGACCACGCGCAACTCGCCGCGCTCGGTTTCCAGTCCGAGTTCAAACGAGACATGAGCCTCTGGGCCAACTTCTCGCTCGGCTTCACCTACCTCTCGCCCGTCGTCGGCATCTACACCGTCTTCGCCTTCGCACTCGCCGCGGCCGGCCCGCCGATGATCTGGAGCCTGCTGATCGCGGGCTTCGGCCAGATGCTGGTCGCGCTGGTGTTCAGCGAGATCGTCGCCCAGTTCCCGGTGGCCGGCGGCGTGTACCCGTGGGCCCGCCGGCTGTGGGGCCGCAAATGGGCGTGGATGACCGGTTGGGTGTACATCTTCGCGCTGCTGGCCACCATCGCCGGCGTGGCCTACGGCGCCGGCCCGTTCGTGGCGACCGTATTCGGTTTCACCTCAACGGTTTACACCACCGTGGTGTGTGCGCTGATCGTGCTGCTGCTGGCCACCGTCATCAACCTCACCGGCACCAAGATGCTGAGCTACTTCGCGATCTTCGGCTTCACCGCCGAGCTGATCGGCGCGCTGATCGTGGGCGGGTGGCTGTTGCTCACCCAACGTCACCACGGGTTGGGCGTACTGTTCGACAGCTTCGGAGCGCAGGGCGAGCACAGCTTCCTCTACGCGTTTCTCGCCGCCAGCCTGATCGGCGTCTTCCAGTACTACGGATTCGAGGCCTGCGGTGACGTGGCCGAGGAGGTCCGCAACCCCGGGGTGCAGATCCCGAAGTCGATGCGACGGACCATCTACATCGGCGGCGCCGCAGCCACTTTCGTCTGCCTCAGCCTGGTTCTGTCGGTCGTCGACATCGGTGCGGTGATCCGCGGTGAGGACGTCGATCCGATCTCGACCGTGCTGGCCACGGCCTTCGGCCCGGTCGGATCCAAGATCGTGCTCTGCATCGTGCTGATCTCGTTCGTGTCCTGCGCCCTGAGCCTGCAGGCCGCAGCCAGCCGGCTGCTCTACTCGTACGGCCGCGACGGCATGATCGTCGGCTCCAAGCTGTGGGCCCGGTTCGACAAGAAGCGCCACGTCCCCCCATATGCGTTGCTCGCCGCCGCGGTCATCCCCGCCGCCCTCATCATCGGATCGATCGTCTCCACCGACGCGCTGACCAAGCTCATCAGCTTCGGTTCGGTCGGCATCTACATCGCCTTTCAGATGGTCGTGTTCGCCGCGCTGCGTGCCCGCATCAAAGGTTGGGTCCCCAGCGGCAAGTACCGCCTGGGCGGATGGGGAATGTTGGTAAACGTCGGTGCCCTGGTCTACGGCGTGGCAGCCATCGTCAACATCTGTTGGCCCCGGACGCCCGAGGCGCCCTGGTACGACAACTACATCGTGCTGCTGATGTCGGGCATCGTCCTCGGGCTGGGTCTGCTCTACATGGCCATCGTCGGTTCCCACTCCAACGGCACCACGCCACACGCCGACGCGATCCCAACGGCCCCGGCCGAATCGCCGGACAAACCCGTTGTGGTGCAGCCGGTTTAGCCGATCTCAGACTACGAACACCAGAGGAGAGTCACCGTGACTCCGAACACCATCACCACCGACACCGAGGCGCCGCGACTGCATGTCACCGATCCCTCGTTCTCGATCACCTCGGACGCGGTCCACGACGCCCGCGAGGCCAGCTGGTTCGCCCACACCGAGTACGGGATCGCCGTCCTGCGCTACGCCGAGGTCAGCGAGCTCATGCACCATCCGAGCCTGCGCCAGGGCAGTGTGCACTGGCCGGCCCACAACGGGGTGACCGACGGCCCGTTCCTGGACTGGTGGAACAGCTGGATCCTGAACAAGGAGGGCCAAGAGCACCGCCGGCTGCGGACCCTGCTCAACCCCGCCTTTTCGAAGCGGTTGATCAAAGGCCTGGTGCCTCGATTCCAGGCGCTGGCAGGCGAACTCGTCGACGCATTCGCCGAGCGGGGCGAGTGCGAGTTCATCGGCGAATTCGCCGATCCGTATGCCGCCCGCGTCATCGCCATCATGCTCGGGTTGCCCGAGTCGGAGTGGGAGATCATCGCCCGCGAATCCGCCACCATCGGGCTGGCGATGGGCATCACCTTCAAGCAGGAGTTGCCCCGGATCGAGGCCGCCCTGGCCACGCTGTTCGAGTACGCCGATGCCGCGATCGCCGACCGCGAGGCCAATCCGCGCGACGACTTCACGACGACGTTGGTGCAAGCCAAGAACGACGGCGGGCTGTCCGCCGAGGAACTGCGCGATGCCTTCGTACTGATGATCTTCGGCGGCTACGACACCACCCGCAACCAACTCGGCCTGGCGATGCAGAGCTTCATCGACAACCCCGATCAGTGGGATCTGCTCGCACAGAACCCCGCTCTCGGCGGCAAGGCGGTCGAAGAGGTCATGCGGACCAATCCGACGGTCCGCTGGGTCACCCGCGAGGCAACCGAGGACTTCGAATACCAGGGACTGGCGATCAATGCCGGAACCACCGTCCACCTGTTCAGCGAATCGTCGGGCACCGACCCGCGAGTGTTCGGGCAGCCCAGCTTCGACATCGCCGCAGAACGCAAGCCGCACTTCGGTTTCGGCGGCGGGGCCCACCACTGCCTGGGGCATTTCGTGGCCCGTGCCGACATGGCCGAGGCGCTGCCGCTGCTGGCCCGCCGGCTTCGGGACCCGAAGATGCTCGACGGCGCCGACTGGATGCCCGACTCGGGCAACACCGGCGCGAACAAGCTGCCGATCAGCTTCACCCCCGCCTGAGCGGGCCATCCATCCACCCACACACTCATCCCGAAAGGTCCGCGTCCATGAGCACAACAGCGCTCGACCAACACCGAGAGGCCAATTCCGCACCCGGAGCCCTCGACGCCGCACTCGCGGCGATCGAGGAGTACGGCGTGGAGTTCGTCTACTTCCAGGCCGTGACGATCACTGCGCGAGTCGTCGGAAAAGTCGTGCCCGCCGACCAATTCACGCGGCTGGCGACCCGCGGCGTCATGCAGCACCGCACTGCCATCGCCAACCTGCAGACCACCCGCGAGGGCATCCTGCTCGGCGGCGGCGTCGGCGCAGCCGAGTACTGCGCGATGCCCGACCTCGACACGTTCTCGGTGCTGCCCTGGGACCACAAGACCGCACGCGTCTTCTGCAGCCTGTACGAGCCCGACCACGTGATGGTCGATCCCGGCGCTCCCCTGCCGACCGACACCCGCGGCCTGATGAAGCGACTGCACGCCGCATTCACCGATCGGACCGGGCTGGAACTGCGCACCGGCACCGAACCCGAGATGACCTGGGAAGGACCGGGTTTCATCACCTCATCACGACCCGACTCGAGCCCCGCCTATCACATCGAGCACCTCGAGCGGTACCGCGCGATCTACCAAAAGGTGATCACCTACGCGAAGTTCATGGGTTTCCAGATGGTCGAAGGCGACTTCGAGGACGCCGGCCAGGTCGAGCTCAACTGGATGTTCGACCACAGCGACGCAACGGCCGACCGGCTGATGACCTACCGGCAGATCTGTAAGCAGGTCGCCCGGGAGCTCGGCATCGAGGCGAGCTTCATGCCCAAACCCGGCCAGGGTTACATGGGCAACGGCTGCCACCACAACTTCAGCCTCTGGCGCGGCGACGTCAACATCCTGGCCGAGGAAGGCCGCCACGACCTGCACCTGACCGAGGAGGGGCAGTACGCCCTGGGCGGGCTGCTCACCCACACCCCGGGCGCGATGCTGATCATGGGGTCAACGGTCAACTCCTACAAGCGATACTGGGATGCGGGACAGTTCGCCCCGTCGAAGATCAACTGGGGCCTCGACAACAAGACCTGCACGGTGCGGCTGTCGGCCAACGGCCGGCTCGAGTACAAGCTCCCCGATGCCGCATGCAACCCGTACCTGACCCACGCGGCGATGCTGGTGTCCATCGACGACGGCCTGAAGAACCAGATCAACCCCGGCGCACCGACGGTCGGCTCGAGCTACGAGTCCACGGAACCGGAGTTGTTCGGCGAACTGCCGCTCACCCTCGGTGACGCACTGGCGGCGTTCAAGGCCGACGACTACCTGATCAACGCGCTGGGTGCTCCGCTGGGGAATCTGTTGCTGGAGTACAAGACCGACGAGTGGGCGCGGTTCAACAGCTCGATCACCGACTGGGAGCGCAACATGTACTGGGAGGACACCCCGTGACCGAGCCGCTGCGCCTGGCCTGCATCGACGCCGACGCTCCGCCGCTGTTCGGGCTCGCCTCGTCGCCGGGCGGCCGGTTGGGATACGAGCCGGCCGTGGCCGAACTCCTTGCGGCCGAACTGAACCGGAAACTGGAGTGGGTCATCATGCCGTGGGGCGACATGCTGCCCGCCGCCCGCGACCATCGGGTGGACGGCGTGCTGTGCGGTCAGGGCATCATCCCCGCCCGCCTGGAGCAGGCCGATTTCACCCGGCCGTACGGGATCTTCCACGAAGGCATCCTGATGCGCCGCGGCGAGGCGGTGCCCGACCCGGCCGGCCTGGTCGGCAAACGGATCGCCGCCATCCGTGCCTCGGCCAACTACAACTTGGCCGCCTCGTTCACCGGCGCCGAGGTGGTCGAGTTCGAATCGGAGCACGTCTACGAGGACATGCTGGCCGCACTCCGCACGGGCGAGGTCGACGCCGTCTGTGATGACGACGTCGTGTTCGTCCCGCTCGGGGACTCCGACCCGGATTTCGAGCTCGCGTTCGTCGTCAAGACCAACAACCCGTGGGGCATCGCCGTCGCCAAGGACCGCCCGGAAACCCTTGCAGCCCTTGACGGTGCGCTGGCTCGGATCATCGCCGACGGCCGGCTGAAGTCCGCGTGGGCGCACTGGCTGCCGACGCTGGACTACCCCTTCGAGGTGGGCTGACATGCGACCGCTGATCGCGGTGCCGGGCCGGCGTGCTGCCCGCGTGCCGATCCTGCGCTTCAGTGCGACCCTGGCCGCAGAGGCGATCTGCGAGGCGGTGTGGGCGGGTGGCGGCGAGCCGCTCGTGCTGCACGGCCCGGACGATGACCCTGCCGCCGAACTGGCCGACCGGCTGGCCCGGTTCGACGGCATCTGCATGCCCGGAGGGGCAGACCTGGACCCGCGGCACTACGGGCAGCAGCCTGTTGCGGAGACCGAAGATCCGGTGGCACACCAGGATGCGTTCGACATGGCGGTCATGTCCTGCGCTGTGCGACTCGACATCCCGACGCTGGCGATCTGCCGCGGTATGCAGATCCTCAACGTGGTGCAGGGCGGTGATCTGATTCAACACCTGCCGCCGAGCAGCGTCGGGCACGGCAACGCCGTGCACGACGTGACGGTGGCCGAGGACAGCCGGCTGTTCCAGGTCACGGGGTCCACACGGGTCCCGGTGTCGTCGTATCACCATCAGGCGGTCGGTGTGATCGGCGCCGACCTGCGGGTGGTCGCCACCGCAGCCGACGGGTGCGTGGAAGCCCTCGAACACACCGGCGGACATCTGCTTGCCGTGCAATGGCATCCGGAGGATCTCCACGCGTCCTCGCGCAGCGATGCAGCGCTTTTCGCCGATCTCTCCGAACGAGCCGCCAAATCCAGAATGGAGGCCTTGGTATGAACAACGCCGTCGTCCTGCGCGACGAGGTCGAACCGTCCCGCACCCGTAACCGGGAACCGGGACGCCCGCACGTCGCGGTGCTGGTATCCCTCAACTTTCCCGATCTCACCGCACCGGTCGCCGCACTGCACCGGCGCTTCACCCGCACCGCCCTGAGCGCACTGGCCGAGCTCGATGCCAGTTTCGAGCTCGTGGACACCTCCGAACCCGCAAGCGTCGACGTGGTCGTCGATGCCGACGGCCTGCTGGTGCTCGGTGGCGGCGATATCGCCGCGACCTGTTACGGCGGACCGGAAGGCACCCTGCCGAACTCCTACGGGGTCGACGCGGAAGCGGACCGGGTCAGCCTCGCCATGATCCGGGCGTACATCGACGCCGGCCGCCCGGTGCTGGGTATCTGCCGCGGTTCGCAGCTGATCAACGTGTGCTACGGGGGCACCATCATCGGAGACATCACTGATTACCAGCTGCATCGCGGCGGGCCGGGCGAACACCTTTTCATCGATGAGAAGGTCGAGGTCCTGCCCGAGACCCGGCTGGCCGTCATCCTCGGTGCGGGGCCTCTGGTCGTCCGGTCCGGTCACCACCAGGCCGTCGACGACGTGGCAGATGAGCTCGTCGTCGCGGCCCGGGCCCTCGACGGCATCGTCGAAGGCGTTGAGCACCCGACTGACTGGGTGCTGGGTGTGCAGTTCCACCCGGAAGACGACGACGGACCACTGGAACCGCTGTACCAGCTGCTCGCCGGCTTCATCGCCGCCGGTGCGCCTGCCCCGGAGGCCCGCTGATGGAAAACAGCATCGTCGTCCGGATCGCCGAGATCCAGGTCGAGACACCCGACATCCGGGGTCTCCGCTTGGAGCAGCTCGACGGGTCTCCCTTCGGTGAGTGGCAGTCCGGCGCGCACATCGACGTGACCGGACCCACCGGGGTGCTTCGCCAGTACTCACTGGCCGGCTCCCCCAAGGACGATTCGTCGATGTGGGTCGCAGTGAAAAAAGAAGGGCCGCAAGGCGGCTCAGCGGCCATGCATGCGCTCAAGGTCGGCGATCACCTGAAGATCAGCAAGCCGCGCAACATGCTCGGCATCGTCCCCGACGCCGCCAAACACATTCTGATCGCCGGCGGCATCGGCCTCACCCCGCTGATGAGCATGGCCTTCGAGCTGTACAGCTGGGGCGCCGACTTCGAGCTGCACTACTTCGCGCGGTCACGGGAGGAGATGGCGTTCGACGACTTCCTCACCGAACGAGTCGAATACCGTGACTTCGTCACCCTCCACATCGGGGTACCGCGCACCGAGCAACCCGCGCTGTTCGAGCGGATGGCATCGAGCCTCTCGACCGATACCCACGTATACACCTGCGGCCCAGAAGGATTCATGAACCAGGTGGTTTCCGCGTTCACGCCCGCGGTCGGCGCCGACCACATCCACCTCGAAGCGTTCACCCCGAAGGAAGTCGACACCTCCGGCGACACGGCGTTCACCGTCGAACTGACCACCGGTGAGGTGTTCGAGATCCCGGCCGACCGCTCGATACTCGACGTGCTCGAGGAAGCGGGCTGCGACGTGTTCAGGTCGTGCGGCGAGGGCATCTGCGGGTCCTGCGTCTCCGGTGTCGTCGAGGGCATTCCGGATCACCGCGACAACTGCCTGTCGGCCACCGTCAAGGCCAACAACGAAGAAATGGCGCTGTGCGTATCCCGCTCTCGCAGCGACAAACTCGTCATCGAACTCTACTGACCACACAGACTGGAGAACACCAATGAGCTTGTACGTCGTGACCGACCCGGCCACCGGCGACGTCGTCAAGGAGTACCCGACCGCCACCGAGATCGATATCGACAACGCCCTGTCGGCTGCCGTGACCGCGAGCAAGGCGTGGGCGCGCGAGACCACCGTTGCCGAGCGCGCGGCCCTCATCCGTCGGGTCGGTGAGTTGCATGCCGAGCGTGCGGACGAACTCGGCGCGATCATCGTGCGTGAGATGGGCAAGCCGCGCGACGCCGCGGTCGGTGAAGTCAAGTTCAGCGCCTCGATTTACGAGTACTACGCCGACCATGCCGAGACGCTGCTGCGGGACCAGCCGATCGAACTGCTCGACGGCGCAGGCGAAGCGGTGATCACGAACAGCCCCTACGGCGTCCTCTTGGGGATCATGCCGTGGAACTTCCCGGCCTACCAGGTCGCCCGGTTCGCCGGGCCCAATCTGTGTGTCGGCAACACGATCCTGCTCAAGCACGCCCCGCAATGCCCGGAGTCGGCCGCCGCGATCCAGCAGATCTTCGATGACGCCGGCTTCCCGGCCGGGGCGTATGTGAACATCTATGCCACCAACGAACAGGTGGCCAGGCTCATCGAAGACCCACGGGTGGCCGGGGTTTCGCTGACCGGCTCCGAGCGCGCCGGTGCCGCCGTCGCCGAGATCGCCGGACGCAATCTGAAGAAGGTCGTCCTGGAACTCGGCGGCTCGGACCCGTTCATCCTGCTGTCCACCGCCGATCTCGATGACACCGTCGCCAAAGCGGCGGCCGCCCGCCTCGACAACACCGGGCAGGCCTGCAATGCGGCGAAACGGTTCATCGTGGCCGACGACCTCTACGACGCGTTTCTGGAGAAATTCACCGCCGCCGTCCTCGCCGCCGCCGACGACATCACCCCGCTGTCATCGGAGCTGGCCGCCGATCGGCTGCAGGCACAGGTGGACAGCGCCGTCGAACAGGGTGCGACGCTGACCAGTGCCGGCGAACGCAACGGTGCGTACTTCCCGACCGGCGTGCTGACCGACGTCAAGCCCGACAACGACGTCTACCACCAAGAACTGTTCGGCCCCATCGCGATGGTCTTCAAGGCAGGGTCCGAAGACGAGGCCCTGGAGCTGGCCAACGACACCCCGTTCGGCCTGGGCTCCTACGTCTTCACCACCGACGCCGAACAAGCCAAGCGGGTCGCCGCGAAGATCGACGCCGGCATGGTGTTCATCAACGGCGTCCAGGCCGACGGCGTGGAACTGCCGTTCGGCGGCATCAAGCGGTCCGGCTTCGGCCGCGAACTCGGCACACTCGGCATCAGCGAGTTCGTCAACAAGAAGCTGATCCGCACGGTCGGGTGATCGGTGGCACGGTCATGACGCGGCTCTCGCCACCACCACCACCATCCCAACCAACTGGTTGGGTTGCTACACTCCTGCGATGCGCACTGGCATCTTCCTGAGTTACGCCGGCGGCTTCAAAGAAGCCGCCGACCAAGTAGTCGAACTGGAAAAGGTGGGCGTCGACATCGCCCTGGTCGCCGAAGCGTATTCCTACGACGCGATCAGCCAGCTCGGCTACCTGGCCGCCAAGACCTCCACCATGGAACTCGGCACCGGCGTGGTCCCGATCTACACCCGCACGCCGGCCCTGATGGCCATGACCGCGGCGGGCGTCGACTATGTATCCGACGGCCGCTTCCGCCTGGGCCTCGGCACGTCCGGTCCACAGGTGATGGAGGGATTCCACGGGGTGCCGTTCGACGCGCCACTGGGCCGCACCCGCGAGGTGGTCGAGATCTGCCGCAAGGTGTGGCGGCGCGAGAACCTCGACTACGACGGCAAGTACTACCAGCTGCCATTGCCCGCCGACCGCGGCACCGGGCTGGGCAAGTCACTGCACTTGATCAATCACCCTGTGCGGGCGCGCATTCCGATCACCATCGCCGCGCTGGGACCCAAGAACGTCGAGCTGACCGCCGAGATCGCCGAGGGCTGGCAACCGGTTTTCTACCTGCCCGAGAAGGCCGACGACGTGTGGGGCGACGCCCTGCGCGCCGGGGCGGCCAAACGCGATCCGGAACTGGGTCCGCTGGACGTGATGGTCAGTGCCAGCCTGGCGATCGGCGACGATGTCGACGATCGGCTGGAGTGGGCGAAACCCCAACTGGCGCTGTACATCGGCGGCATGGGTGCGCGCGGCCAGAACTTCTACCACAAGCTGGCCACCCGGTACGGCTATGGCGAGGTCGCCGACCACATCCAGGATCTGTTCCTGGCCGGCAAGAAAGCCGAGGCCATCGCGGCGGTGCCCGACGACCTGGTGCGCAACGTGTCACTCGTGGGGCCGAAGGGCTTCGTCAAGGAACGCCTGGCCGCCTACGCCGAGGCCGGGGTTACCACGATGCTGGTGCACCCGCTGGCCACCGACGGCGCCGAGACCGTGAAGTTCTGCGAGGAGTTGGTGGAGCTCACCCGGTAGGAAACCAAGCGGGTCAGCCAGGATCTGAGGCAGCTGACCGATCGCGGGCCTCGGCATCGAGGAGCAGCGATTCGAACAACCGGTTCACGCCGTCCATCTCCTCCGGATCGGTGACAGCCGCCGCGTGCGCGAAACCGTCGACGATGGCACCGATCACCCGCGCCACCTGAACCGCGTCGTGCTCGGCGGGGATCAGTCCGGCTCGCTGACCTTCGACGACCGACCGCGCGAGCGCGTCCGTCATCCGAGCACCCTGTCGCGCAAAACCCGCGATCAGCTCCTGGTGCCTGCGGGCATCGATCGGTGCCGTCGCGACGAAACCGGCGAGCTCGGGAAACTCACGATTGATGCGGATGGATTCGGACAGCGCGGCTCGCAACAGCTCGTGCATCGAGCGCGGCCCGGCCATCGCCGGCGCGGCACTGGCCAGGATCTTGCCGTAAACATCCGCGCAAACTTCTTCGAACAACTTGCTTTTCGTGCCGAAGTGGTAATACACCGATCCAGCAGTGACGCCGGCAATCTCGGCGATCTGGTTGTTGGTGGCCGGTCCGTAGCCGAACTGCGCAAAACACTGGCAGGCTGCATCGATCACCCGCTGCCGGGTGTCGCCACTGTCGATACCTGCGGGCCGGCCGGGCCCGGTCTTGGCGGTCTTGGTCGCGCTCATCGGACCATCTTGACGCAGAAATCGACGCCCCGGGTGACCACGACGGTTGTCAGCGATGCCCCGCTAGCCGCCGACCTGGGGTAGCTCGTCGGCCGCGATCGCGCACGGCGTCTCGTCGGCCGGGACAACCGCCGCGTCGTCCGGCGGAACCGGGGCACCGGGAGCGACGACGGGCACCGGTTCGGCGGCAGGCTCGACAGTGGTTTCGGGAGGCACGGACCCGGGCACCGCGGCCGAAATCTCCTCGGCCTTCGCTTCGGCAGGGTCGTCGTCCGCCACGTTATCCTCCTCGGCCGCAAGGTCTTCGGCTTCCACGTCGTCGTCATCCGGTTCGAGGTCCGGTTCCTCCTCGTCTTCCTCCTCGCCGGCGTCATCTGCGTCGTCCAACTCGTCGGCCGCGTCGGCGGTTTCCGGTGGGTCGAGCTGCCCGGGCAGGGCGTCGTCGGCGTTCGAACCCAGCGCACCGTCGGTTGATCCGATCAACCCGTCGAGCATGTCAGCGAGTTGCCGGCCCAGGCCCGACATCCCGGAACCCATGCCGGACAAACCGCCACCGGACAAACCGTCACCCGACGGCGAACCCCACCCGGCCGTCGGATCCGCTGCGGCCGGACTGACGGCCGGCAGCACGGCCTGCTCGGGCGCTGCGGCCGAACCGACCGCCGGTGGCGCGAGAGTCGGTGCAGCAGCAGGCATCTGACCGATCGGCGGCGTCGCGCCAGCGGACCCGGCAGTGGATCCCCAGGGCACTGGGGCGGAATCGGCCGGTGCTACGAATCCCACCGGAACGGTGCGGGCACCGCCTACCGCCGACACCGCCGCGCCGACGCGAGGTGTCCACGCCGGCCCAAGATCACCGGGGATCTCGAACACCGGCGCCGGGCCATCGGACAGCGCGGTGATCGCCGCGGCGTAGGCGTCGGATACCGCGGCTCTCGCCGAACGCATCGCGGGCACCCAGTCGGCGCCGATGTCGTTGGAAACGAAGGGCTTCACCTGTGCGTCGATCAACTCGCTGGCCAGGTCGCGATTCCCGAGTCCGGTCCGCACGGCACGCGCCGCCGCCAACCAGTCCTGGCGCTGCGCCGCACATCGCGCTTCGATACGTTCTGTCACCGCGACCTTGGTGTCGACCGCCCGCCACAGTTGGTCGTGCAGCAGCGTCAGCGTGTCGACCGCTGCTCGCACGGCCGATACCGCCTGCCGGGCCGCATCAGCGTGGCGGTACAGGAATTCCCGTGCGGCCTGCGCACCGCGCCCCTGCCAGGCCAGATCAAGTGCGCTCAGCTGAGCGTCCTGCAGCCCCAGCGCCTGCTCGGCCCGCCCGGCAACCGCGGTCAACGCCGCACAATCGGCGTCGAGCACCGGCAGGTCCAGGCCATCTTCGGTGGCGTACCAATCGTGCACCTGGCCGACGTAGGAGGTGAGGTCTGGGTTCTGGTAGCCCAGAAGTGCGCAGGCCCAGACGAACTCGGCGAAGGTCTCGACGGCGGACTGTCCCTGGTCCAGACGCCCTGCGACGTCAGCGCTCTGGACCATAACTCAGCCCACCCGGGCAGCCGCGTCGGCGTCTGCGGCGAGGTATCGGTCGGTGGTGCTCGTCAATACCTCGGCGACCTCGCCTGCCGCCCGGGCCCACTGCCGAAGGGACGCGATCCGTTCGTCGAGCGCGGCCCGCACCGAGTTGCCCGAGGCGACGTGTTCGCGACCGGCCGCCGCCCCGTCGAACCGGAGCCGCACCTGGGCAGCGGACTCGATGATGTCGGCGGCCGCCCGGTGCTCCCGCGCCACCTGTCGTAACGCCTCGGCGTCGACCCGCGCGGCGCTTACATCTCCCATGCCCGGTTTAGACGCAGCCGGGCAGCATCCGGTTCCCTCGGGTTTGAATGTTCCTCGCGCGAGCGCTCGTCAGACCGACTGGCCGCTGACCGAATCGGCCACCCGCACCGCCAGCATCCGCGCCGTGTTCTCGTCAGCCGCCTCGACCATCACCCGAACCACCTGCTCAGTGCCCGAGGGCCGCAACAGGATTCGTCCGGTATCGCCGAGTTCGGCCTCAGCTTGTGCCACGGCGGACTGCACGGACGGCGACTTGGCCACCGTCGCCTTGTCGTCGACCTGCACATTGATCAGAACCTGCGGCAGCGTGTGCATCGGCTCGGCCAAGGCCGCCAAGGTGGAGCGGGTCTGCGCCATCCGCGACATCAGCCGCAGGCCGGTGACGATGCCGTCCCCGGTGGTGCCGAAGCCCGGCAACACGATGTGCCCCGACTGCTCGCCGCCGAGCGAGAACTCACCGGCCCGCAGTTCCTCCAGCACGTAGCGGTCACCCACAGCGGTGGTGCGGACGTCGATCCCGACTGCCCGCATGGCCAGGTGCAATCCCAGGTTGCTCATCACCGTGGCCACCAGCGTGTTCGAGGCCAACTCGCCGGCTTCCTGCATCGCGAGTGCCAGCACGACCATGATCGCGTCGCCGTCGATGACCCGCCCTGCCGCATCCACGGCCAGGCACCGGTCGGCGTCGCCGTCGTGGGCCAGACCCAGATCGGCACCGTGCTCGACGACAGCGGCCTGCAGCACCTCCATATGAGTGGACCCGCAGCCGTCGTTGATGTTGAGGCCGTTGGGCTCGGCGTTGATCGCGATGACGTTGGCCCCGGCGGCCCGGTAGGCCTGCGGGGCGGCCGTCGACGCCGCGCCGTTGGCGCAGTCGACGACGACGGTGAGGCCGTCGAGTCGAGTGGTGACGGCCTTGCTGACATGGCGCAGGTAGCGGTCCAGCGCGTCGTCGGCGTCGAGAACCCGGCCGATGCCGGCGCCCGTCGGTCGCAGCCCCGGTCCCCCGTTCACCAACTCCTCGATACGGTCTTCGGCGGCGTCGTCGAGCTTGTGCCCGCCGGGACCGAAGATCTTGATGCCGTTGTCGGGCATCGGGTTGTGTGAGGCAGAGATCATCACGCCGAAATCGGCATCGTAGGCGCTGGTCAGGTAGGCCACTGCGGGGGTCGGCAAGACACCGACCCGTAAGACGTCGACCCCTTCACTGGCAATGCCGGCCAGCATCGCCGGCACCAGCATCTCGCCGCTGGCCCGCGGATCCCGGCCCACCAGGGCAAGCCGACGGCCCTTACCTGTGGAATTGCCGAGACGCCGGGCCGCCGCCGAACCGAGTGCAACTGCCAGTTCAGCAGTCAGATCGCGATTGGCGACTCCGCGCACTCCGTCGGTGCCGAACAGTCGAGCCATGCCCTTAAACTTCTCATAATTGGCCGCCCGAAACACAACCGACGAGGTCAGCGACCATCCCGGGGCCAGATCGATACCCGTCCGTGATGGCCGATCCCCGCCCGCGGTCGAATTCGCGGGCGGGGATCAGTGAGAAATCGCTAGCTGCCGTCAGTATCGGACGACGAGTGGGTGCCTCCCGGCGCCACGGTGCTGGGCGCCGTCGTCGGAGCCAGGCTGTGCGGCGCCGTCCCCTGAGCGGCGCTACCCGGCCGCTCCGCGGTGCCGTTCTGGCTGAACGAGATGGTCCCGAGGTTGTTGGTGCAGACCACGTGATCAGTGCCGTTCGCGTCGACCCCCTGGACGGCGGTGGTCAACGATGCGGTGTCGGTGTTCTCACACACCCCCGCCGCGATCTGGGCGGCCGCGGCGTCATCGACGTTCTCCAGAACCGAGACATTGCCAAGGGTGAGATTCACCTTGCCGTCGCCGGCCGTCTCCGGCGCCGCATGGGCGATCCCCAGGCCGACGCTGAACAGCAGCGACCCGCCGAGCATCGCGCCTGCGGCCGCTGTCTTCACGAAGTTCCCCACAATTACTCCTTCCGATGGGAAAGCGGCATCCGGTCCCCCGACGTCGGCACGACGATCACCGGTGGCAGGAACTTCCTGCGGGCACGACCTCTGCTGACACAAAGCGGCCCCCAGCCCTCCGGGGAGTTGGCTTCCACGTCTTTACGAGGCTCAAACCACAATCCGCGAAAAAAATTCTGCGCACACGGCGCCGCTTTCGACACCACGGTCGCGAAATGCCGCCAGAGCAGCCCAGATGTAGAACTCGGCGAAGTGCATGCAGGCAAAAAACAAACCCGCCGGGTGCGTACAGGACACACCCGGCGGGTTCGTTCGGCCGTAAAGGCGAGGCGATCAGCGCTTGCTGTACTGAGGCGCCTTGCGGGCCTTCTTGAGGCCGTACTTCTTGCGCTCGATGGCACGCGGGTCACGCGTCAGGAAGCCGGCACGCTTGAGGGCAGGCCGGTCTTCCGGCTGCACCAGGATCAGCGCACGGGCGATCGCCAGGCGCAGCGCGCCGGCCTGACCCGAGGGGCCGCCACCATCGAGGTGGGCGTAGATGTCGAACTGCTCGAGGCGGTCGACGGTGACCAGCGGAGCCTTGATCAGCTGCTGGTGCACCTTGTTCGGGAAGTAGTTCTCCAGGCTGCGGCCGTCCAGGTTGAACTGGCCGGTGCCGGGCACCAGGCGCACCCGGACCACGGCCTCCTTGCGGCGGCCCACGGTCTGGATGGGACGGTCGATGATGACCGGCTCGCGGTGCTCCTGCTCCACCTCGACGCTCTCGGTCACGGCTTCGACCACGTCGCCGTTCTCAATCGTTTCGGTCACTGGGCCACCTGCTTGATCTCGTACGGAACCGGCTGCTGCGCGGCGTGCGGATGATCCGGGCCGGCGTAGACCTTGAGCTTCTTCTGGATCTGCCGACCGAGCTTGGTGTGCGGCAGCATCCCGATGATCGCGTTCTCGACGACGCGGGTCGGGTGCTTCTCCAGCAGCTCGCCGATGGTGCGCTTGCGCAGACCGCCCGGGTAACCCGAGTGGCTGTAAGCGAACTTGTTGGTCAGCTTGTTGCCGCTGACGGAAATCTTGTCGGCGTTGATGACGATGACGAAGTCGCCGCCATCGACATTGGGCGTGAATGTCGGCTTGTGCTTGCCGCGCAGCAGATTGGCAGCTGCAGCGGCGAGCCGGCCGAGCACCACGTCTTGGGCGTCGATGACATACCACTGACGCGTGGTGTCACCCGCCTTCGGCGTGTACGTAGGCACAGCGCTTACCTCTTCTTCTCGGGTTAGATGCCGGTCAGGTGAGTGCGCTACCGCATCCCGGCGACCGACGTTGACCCGGGACGCATGCCCAAAAGGGCAGCACACACCAACGGAGCAGCTTACCGGTGGGCGTCGGTGCAGGTCAAAACGCGGCTTTCGGCGCCGAGCGTTGGCTTGTGTGCCAGTTCTCCGAGAAATCTCGCACACAAGCCAACGCTCGCGCCAAGGGGAACCGGCAACCCGTCCGCCGGCGTCCTATTCGCATGCCATTTCTGGGCACTGAGGCATTGGCCGCCGGCAAGCTCAACCGGTACAGCCTGCGCACCCGTTATGAACCGGTGTTCCGCAACGTCTACGTGCCGACGGGCACCGAGCTGACGCCGAAGGACAAAGCCGTGGCGGCGTGGCTGTGGTCAGGTCGGCAGGCAATCGCAGTCGGTCTGTCGGCCGCCGCTCTTCACGGCACATTGTGGATCGATGCCAAGCACCCGGCCGAACTCAACCAACCGAGTCGCTCGCAACCGCCCGGCATTCTCATCCACAGCGACACCCTGCTTGACGGCGAGACCTCGCTGATCCGCGGCATCCGCACCACCACACCAGAACGCACAGCATTCGATCTCGGCCGTCGACGCGGCGTCACAACCGCCGTCATCCGTGTCGATGCACTCATCCAGGCAACTCGTCTGAAACTCGCCGATGTGGCGACAATGGCCGATCGGCACCGTGGGGCTCGAGGTGTGGTGCAACTGCGGCGGGTGCTCCAGCTGGCCGACGACGGTGCCGAGTCACCACAGGAGACCCGGCTCCGACTGCTGTATACCGAGGCGGGCATGCGTCCGTCGCACACCCAGATCGAGGTGTTCGACCACGGCCGACAGGTCGGTCGCATCGACATGGGTTGGCCGGAGTGGAAAGTGGGGGTCCAGTACGACGGTATTCAGCACTGGACCGATCCGGGGCAGCGCACACGGGATATCGACCAGACCGTCGAATACGAGGACCTGGGGTGGCGCATCGTCCGTGTCGGCGCCGACCTGCTCAGGTATCGCCAAGCCACGATCATCGGTCGCACTCGTGCCGCCCTGCGCTCCGCAGGGGCTCCGCACTGACGAACGTTGGCTTGTGTGCCAGTTTTTCGAGAAATCTCGCACACAGGCCAACGCTCGACACTTAGGACACCGCGTCCTGCTGGTCAGGCACCACACTGCCGTCCGCACGGTGCAGCGGGGCTTCCTTACCGCTGGGCTCGATGTAGCCCTCGGTCGCGCAGTCGTACGGGTCACCCTGCTTCTTCTTGGGATCGATGAACATCGGGTTGACCAGCCAGCGACCGTCAGAGTTGTCGTACGCCGTGCACATCAACTCGGTCTTGTTGCGGTTGAGCACCAGGCGCAGTGCGGTGGCATCGGTCAGGAACGTGACGTCGGTGTCGGAATCCCCGGCGCCGAACGCGGCACGTTTGGGTTCGGCCTGCTGCTCGAACGCAGCCGGCCCTTTCACACCGAAGACGTCCTCGTTGACCCGGCACCGTTTGCCCTCGATGTACGGGATGGCTGTCTCGCCACCACACGGCACGAGCTTCGACGTCAACACGTCACCGTCGCGCTCGGTGCGCACACCCATCACCTTGTCCGGTGTGAAGCCCAACTCCGCCGCCCAGACCCGCACCACCGGCTCGGCCGACGCGGAGATGATCCGGACATCGAAACCGTTCGCCCGCAAGGTTTCCACCAAATCCTTCATCTGCGGGTAGTACCGAACCCAGCCGGTCTCCTCGCCACTGCCGACCTTCTGCTCGGTGCCCTCGGCAGCTTCCAGATTCTCCTTGCGGGCGGCCTCGGCGAAACTGGTCAGCTCCGATTCGGGCCAGCCGGCCAGCATCTGCGCGGCCCAGGCATACGAGGGCTCGAACCGGCGGGCGTTGAAACCCGCGAACGCCGGCTCGTCGGCCCGCGTCTCGCCATCGGTGTAGACCGACAGCAGCTCGTCGGCGCAGCCCAGATCGGTGTTGGTGGGCATCGGCTCACCGGGCTTGGCCGCGGCACACGCCTTGGACAGCGCGGCCGTGGCCTGCGGGGTCAGGTACGGGCTGGTGGTCGACCAGTCACCGCCGGCGGGTGCCCGCAGCTTGCCGTTGCGGACCATCCAGAAGAACGTCGCGTCGCCGATGTCGTTCTTGACCACGGTGTTGTCCCAGTCGAAGAGTGCCAGCGGGGCGCCGTCGGCCACCGAGCCGTCGGCCCCGCAGGTGCCCAGTTCCGCGAGCATCGCGTCGATCCTGTCCCGATTGTCGCCGTACCAGCCGGGGTTTTCGGCCAGGGTTCGGCAGCCGGCGGCCGGCGTTTGGACGGTCGACGGCTCCGCCGAATCACCGCCGGAACCGCACCCAGCGATGGTGACGGCGACAGTGGTCGCGGCGAGCAGGGACAGGACGGCACGCGCGGTCATTGAGACTCCTGATTCAGTTGAGCTGGGCCATGCTGGTGGGGTCGAGCGCGGAGGTGCGGGAGGTGTCCTTCAGGTCGACGCCGGAGCGGCCGAGCGCCAGTGCGCCGTCGACCAATCCGGCTGCCACCCGCGCGGCTTCTGCGTATCCCAGCCCGTCGGGCGGGTGGATGTTGGAGATGCAGTTGCGGTCGGCATCGGTTCGGCCGGGCATCGGCAGGTGCGTCAGGTAGATGCCGAGGCTGTCGGCCACGCTCAGACCGGGCCGCTCCCCGATGATGACGAGAACCGTCCGCATGTGCCCCTGCGCTCCTATGTGGTCACCGAGCGCCACCCGGGCCTGCGTCGCGATCACCGGCGGGGCCAAGGTGTAGCGGTCTTTCAGCTGGTCCACCAACGCCGCCAACAGTGCGGCACCGTGGTGATCCAGCGCGGTCGGCGACAGTCCGTCGGCCAGCACGAAGCCGATGTCGGCCGGGGTGTCGGGCACCGACATGCCGTCGGCGGGGGCCCGGCCGAGATCGGGGCGACGCAGATATTCGTCGCGCGAGGTGGCCTTACTGGTCACCACGGTCGGCTCGCCGATGCCGACGTCGCGGACAGCTTCGCTGAGCCGCTCTACGTCCAGCGGCACATGCACGGCATCCCGGGCGGCGGCGTGCGCCGCGGCCAGCTCGAGCACTCGGCGGGTGGGCAACGCGTTACCGGCCCGACCGAGCCCGATCCTGGCCTGGGTGGTCTTGCGCAGCTCATCCCAGAACTCTTGAACCGCAATATCATTGGAACTCATGGCGTCTCCGCGGAAGTCAGCGACCGCAGCACGGAACGCTCCAGGTCGAACGGGGTCAGCTTGCCGGAGTCGTCGACCATGCCGACGCTGCGCAGCCACGCCTCGAACTCGGCGGCCGGACGCAGACCCAGGGTGCGACGCGTGGTCAGCACGTCATGAAACGACAGGCTCTGGTAGCCGAGCATCACGTCGTCGGCGCCCGGCACGGTGATGACGAAGGCAACCCCGGCCGCGGCCAACAACGTCAGCAGGGTGTCCATGTCGTTCTGGTCGGCCTCGGCGTGGTTGGTGTAGCAGACGTCCACACCCATCGGCAGGCCGAGCAGCTTGCCGCAGAAGTGGTCTTCCAGGCCGGCCCGGATGATCTGCTTGCCGTCGTAGAGGTACTCCGGCCCGATGAACCCGACGACGGTGTTGACCAACAGTGGCTGCAGGTCGCGGGCCACCGCATAGGCCCGGGCTTCGAGCGTCTGCTGATCGACGGGCTTGCCGCCGACGCCCAGGTGCGCACCGGAACTGAGCACCGAGCCCTGCCCGGTCTCCAGGTACATGACGTTGTCGCCGACGGTGCCGCGGTTGAGCGACCGCGCCGCCTCGTTGCCTTCCCGCAGCAACTGCAGGTTCACCCCGAAGGCGGTGTTGGCGCCCTCGGTACCCGCCACAGACTGGAACATCAGGTCCACCGGCGCCCCCGCCTCCACCAAGCCGATGGTGGTGGTGACATGCGACAGCACGCACGACTGGGCCGGGATGTCGTAGCGGGTGCGGATCGAATCCAGCAGGTACAGCAGGTCCGCGGTGGCCTGCGGCGAGTCGGTGGCCGGGTTGATCCCGATCACCGCGTCACCGCAGCCGAGCAGCAGCCCGTCGAGCACCGCCGCGGCGATCCCGCGCGGGTCGTCGGTGGGATGGTTGGGCTGCAGCCGGGTGGCCAGGGTGCCGCGGGCGCCGACGGTGGTCCGGAACGCCGCGGTCACCTCCGCCGCTGCCGACACCGCGATCAGATCCTGGTTGCGCATGATCTTGCTGACCGCGGCCACCATTTCCGGGGTCAGCCCCGGGGAGACCGCGGCCAGCCGCTGCGCGCTGTGATCGTGCGCCGCGGTGTCCATCAGCCAGTCCCGCAGGCCGCCGACCGTGAGATGTGAGATCTCCGAAAAGGCTTGGCGGTCATGGCTGTCCATGATCAGCCGGGTCACCTCGTCGGTGTCGTACGGCACCAGCTCCTCGTTGAGGAAGACCTCCAGCGGCAGGTCGGCGAGCACCCAGGCGGCCGCGGCCCGTTCACCGTCGTGCTCGGCCGCGCAGCCGGCGAGTTGATCGCCGGAGCGCAGCGGGGTGGCCTTGGCCATCACCTCGACGAGACCGTCGAAGCTGTAGTTCACCCCCGAGACCTGCTGGTGGTACTTCATTTCAGGGCACTCTCCGCTTCCGCGAGCATCGCGAACTCCTCGTCGGGTGAGTTGGCCACCAGGCGGTGCCGGCTGTAGAGCGCGAAGTAGAGCATGAACGCGCAGAACACTGCCAGGCACAGGCCCGCGGCCACCGGGCTGACCACGAAGGTCGCGATGAGCGCCACGACCGCGATGATCAGGGCGAAGCCAGTGGTGACGATGCCGCCCGGGGTGCGGTACGGCCGCGGCATGTTGGGCTCGCGCACCCGCAGGGTGATGTGGCTGATCATCATCAGCACGTAGCTCAGCGCCGCGCCGAACACCGCCATGTTCAGGATCAGGTCGCCGTGCCCGGTCAGTGAGAGCAGGAAGGCGACGACGCCGGGGACGATCAGCGCCAGCGTCGGGGCTTTGCGCTTGTTGGTCACCGACAGCCCGGTGGGCAGGTAGCCGGCCCGCGAGAGGGCGAACGTCTGCCGGGAGTAGGCGTAGATGATCGAGAAGAAGCTGGCGATCAGCCCGAACAGACCGATGTAATTGACGGCCTTGGCAGCGAAACCGCTGCCGCCGAGCGCCTGCACCAGCGGATCGTCCACCGTCGACATCGCTTCTGCGCCACCGGCTCCCGTGGTGAGGAACAGCACCGTCACGCAGGTGAGGATCAGCACGCTCATCGCGGCGATGATGCCGCGCGGCACGTTGCGCTCGGGGTTGGCGGTCTCCTCGGCTGCCAGCGGCACACCCTCGACGGCCAGGAAGAACCAGATGGCGAACGGGATGGCGGCCCAGATACCCAGGTAGCCGTGCGGCAGGAAGCTCGATGCTCCTGCCGCGGCGGCGTCGGGGGCGATGTCGGTCAGGTTGGCGACGTCGAAGCTGCCGATGGCGCTGACGGCGAAGATGACCAGGCCCAGCAGGGCGATCGCGGTGATGACGAACATCAACCGCAGCGCCTCACCCACACCGGCGAGGTGGATACCGATGAAGATGACGAAGGCCGCCAGGTAGATCCACCAGCCCTTGTGAATGCCGAACAGACCGAGGGATTCGACGTAGCCGCCGATGAACGTGGCGATCGCGGCGGGCGCGATCGAGTACTCGATCAGGATCGCGGTCCCGGTGGCGAACCCACCCCACGGTCCGAGCGCGCGGCGGGCGAAGGTGTAGCCGCCACCGGCCGCGGGCAGGGCCGAGGACAGCTCGGCCAGACCCAGCACCATGCAGAAGTACATGGCGGCGATGATCACCACCGCGATCAGCAGGCCGCCGAAGCCGCCCTGCTCGAGGCCGAAGTTCCAGCCCGAGAAATCACCGGAGATCACGTAGCTGACGCCGAGACCGGCCAGCAGTAGCCAGCCGGCGCTGCCGGACTTCAGCTGACGTTTCTGGAGATAGTCAGCGCTCTCCAGGTGTCCTTCCACACCCGCCATGTCAAACTCCTTTGTTTACAACGGTTGTCTCGTATGTGACGCCGCCATCTGGTGACGGTCCTGTACGCCGTGACCCAACCTTTACGCCGGCAACACCGCCGGACCGACGCCGGATATCCGGCTGGTTGACCTATTCAAAGGTATGAAACTCAACCTTTAATCGAAGATTATTGCCCCACTACGCGGCGGTGTCTACCCCAACGACCGATTTGGTTCTCAATCGTCGGGTTTCAGTGGCAGACCGACCACGATCCGGGCGGCGTTGTGGCCCAGTTCGCGCCCCGACACAGCGCCCGTTTCGCGCCCGGAAGACAACTCCGGCAACGGATCTGACAACTTGGAGTGCTGCACGCACACGTCGCCCCTGGCGCCGATCCCCACCCCGACATGCAGCGGCGACCTGAGCGCCGCGCGACGTGCCAGCTCCGCTGCCGTCGCCTGCGCGTCACCGGCAATCAGCAGGTACGGCACGCCTTCTTCTTCGATACCCGCCAGGACGTCACGTTCGACCTGGCGGCCGCCCGCACTCAACACCACGATCGCAGGACGATCGGGTTGACCACCACTACGCACCGACACCCGCTCCGACCAGCCGAGCGTGTGACGCCACCAAGCCGGTGGCCACCGCATTCCGCGGACCTTCAGACCCACGCACATTTCCTGTGCCGCAGACAATTCCGAACGGAGCCAGGGCATCGGCGATGAGCTCGGGGATCTCGAAGTCCAGCGCGCAGCCGCCCAGCAGCACCACGAACCCGATCTGTCGCAGGTCGCCGCCGGGGGCGACAGTGCGCAACGCACGCAGCGCGTTGACGACGAAAACCCGTTCCTTGGCCGCGCGGCGCACCAATCTGATCCGGTCCATGGAATGGCGGGTGGGGATCGCATTCATGCCGTACTCGTCCAGCGTGACCACCCGCGCGAACGATGCGGCAGGCAACGGCTTCTCGAAGAACATCACGGTGCCGTTCTCCAGCCGAACGTGAAAGAAACTCTCCGCCTTGCCAAGTGGTGATCGTTTGATGTCTTCGGCCAGTTCCAGGTTGTCCAGGCCGAGTTCGGCATCGATCAGCTTGGTGACCAGATCGCCCGCCCCGGCCAGGTGCACGGCAGCGATCTGGGCGTCCACCTCGATCAGTGCGGCATCGGTCGAGCCGCCACCGAGATCGAGCACCACGAGCGGCTTGTCGCTGCCCGGGGTGGTCAGTGCCCCCAGCGCGGCCATCTCTGCTTCGACACCGCCGACGCGCACCTCGACATCGCGGGCCCCGGCAGCCCGCAACCGGTTGCACACCTCCTCGGCCACCGCACGCATACCGCTTTCCCGGGTCCGGACCATGGCGGCCAGCGCGACCGCGTTCTCCAGAGCCACCTCACCGGCAACCCCGCCGCGAACCTCTTGGGGCACAAAGGTGTCCACCGCCAGCAGATCCTGAATGCAGACGTCGGCAAGTGCGTGACCGGAGAGTTCGGCCATGCTGCGCCGGACGTTGGCGATCATGCCGCCGGTGTTGGTGCCGGACTCCCCCGTCACATCCGCCAGCGGGGCGACTCGCTCGACCGCGCTCATGATCTCCGACGCACCACGCGATACGTCGACCGTCGCGCGTTTGTGCGCACCCGACAACTCCAGTGAGCCGGCCGGGATACTGCGATCGGCGACATCGCCCGCCGGGGTGCGCACCACGACCGCCGAGCGGTTGCCGGTCAGCGCCCGAGCCACCGGGGAGATCACTTTAGTGGCCGCCGCGTCCAGATCGAAGATCGTGGCCAGCCCATAGGCGTTGGACAAGGTCCGGATCGAGTTGCCAGGCGCAGCCACCTCGACCGCGGCCAGCATGCCCAGCGGCACCGCATCGATGCGCGACACCTCGTCGATCACCGGGACCACGGAGTCGAGCCGGTTGGCCACCAACACGGCGTCGTCGTTGCCCAGGATCACCGCGCGCACATCGATCCCGCGTGCACCGGCCGCATTGATCGTGCGGGCAGCGTCGTCGAAGTCCACCGCCTTGGGGACCACCACGATCACCTCAGCCCCGGTTCGGATTTGGGACAGTGCGTCGAATGCGACGGTGACCCCGACCCCGAGACCACGACCGCCCGGGGTGCGGGGATCATGGCCGATCATCGTCGACTCGGTGATGATCGTTTCGGTGATGGTTTCCATCGCCATGCCACTGATCACCGGCGTGGCCTCGTTCAGCAAGACGACGTCGAGGTCGGCCAACCCCATTGCGCTCGCCTCCAGCGCACGAGCCACCGCCTGGGCCACGCCGTCGACGTTGCGGGGCGTGCCCTTGACTCCGGTCGTCGGGGTCAGCGCGGCGCCCCGGAAGCTGACCGAGCCGTCAGTCGCGACGACCGCGGCACTGGCCTCGGTCGTCGAGTTGCCGATGTCGACACCGACAACGGTCAGTGCCATCAGGTACCCAGGGCCTCGGAAGTCAGCTCGGCGAACTCCGGCGTCACCTCTACCGGGCGGGCCTGCTTGCGGATCTGCTCGGTCTCCTTCAGGTGCAGCAGCGCCGCCTTGGCCTGCCAGCGGGGTCGGGCCATCTGATCGTTGAGCGTCGGAACCGGTTCGGGCGACTCGCCTTTGGCGTACTGCGCGGCGTTCGAACCGATGCGGCGATAGGTCTCCAGCGTCATCAGTGGGCTCTGCGGGAACAGCTCGAGGCTGGACAACCTCGGCAGATCACGTTGATGAATCATCGATGTGCCGCGAGACAGGATGCCGATGCCGATACCCGACCCGCTCAGCTTGGCCGCCGCATGCGCGACGACGGCGAGGTCGCTGCTGTGGCGGACCCGGATGCATCGTGCGGCCACCTCCTGCTCCTCGATGCCGGCCAGGATCTGGCGGATCACCTCGGCATGGGACAGGCCGACGATGGTCTGACTGAAGAAGTCGGCGAACGCCGGCGAAATCGCCAGCACCACTTCATCGGAGCGCTGCCCCGGTTCGGCCGGCCGCTCGCCGGTGAACGTCAGGGTGCGCTGCCCGGTCACTGCCGACATGTCACTCGACCTCCAGTTCAGGGTTTTCGGCGCTGGTCACGTGACGCAGCCGCTTCATCTCCTCCCAGCGCGCGCCCGTGGGGCGGTAACCGGTGCCGGGCCCGGCATAGTCATTGCGGTCGTTGACCGCGGACAGCGGCTGCAGCTCGCGCGTCATGATCGCCGAGGTCTGCAGGAGATCACCGGAAACCCGTTGGCGCAGAACGGCCAGCAGATTCTCGGCGATGTCGGAGAAGCCGGTGGATTCCAGAGCTTTCACCAGATCCAGACCGGTCACGCCGCGGTCCATCACCTGTTGTGCGCCTTTGAGGTCTTCCAGGACGTCACGTGGGATCAGTTCGCGGCTGCCGTGGGCGTACACCGCGGCCTCGATCTCCGCGTCGGTGATCGCGGGCAGATCGAGGTAGGCGAACACAGCTTGCAGCGCCCTGCCCGCCCGGCTGCGCGCGGCGAGGATCTCGGACTCGTTGACATGGCGCAACCCGCCGTCGATCTGCAGGTCCCGCTGGATGGTGTTGAAGTCGTCGAAGTCCTCGGCGTCGACGTTGGACCCGGCGAACATGTTGTCGTAGTTGGGTGTTGCCGAGTATCCGGAGGTGATGAAATCGGTGCCGGGCATCATCTGAGGCAACAAGCGGGCCGTCCGCCGCATGGGCGAGTGCGAGAAGGACTGGTCATTGCCGGACGCGCATTCGAGGTCCACCGCTGAGGCGATCAAGTTCTCCGCCGCGACCGCCCGGATACCCGCCGGCACCGCACCCGGCACGCCGATGCACGAGATCGAGCCGTTCTGCAGGCCTTGCACGCCTGCGCCTTTCGCCACCAAGATGCACCGGATCTCCAGATACAGCATCGAGCGGCCCTCGGCGTTACCCATCTGGACCTCGGAACCGGTGCCGGAGGTGAACCGCATCTTGATCCCCCGCGACGCGTAGGCCGCCGCGAGAAAGGCCTTCGACCACGGCGTGTCATCGCCGTCGACGAACACCGACTCGGTGCCGTACACCGAGATGGTCTCGGCGTAGGCGGTGATCCCGCGCATGCCCAGCTCGAGTTCGGTGGCCTCCTCCAGCGCGCACTGGGTCAGACGCCCACCGCAACCGACCTGGCTGCCGATCTGCAGTGCCATGGCCACGAGCGGGGCGTAGCGCACCACACCCAAAGTCGTTTCCACTTCCGAGAATCCGCGCAGTGACGCCTCGGCGGCCTCACAGGCCACCTGCAACGGGTTGTCGCGAGCGCTGGTGCAGTGTGCCTGGTTGGCCGTCGTACGACGGGCCCGCATCTTCTGCATCCCCATCATGATCTCGACGATGTTCATCGTCTTGGCGACCTCGAGCAGCTTGGCCGGCGTCAGGCCGCCGGTCACCGCGATCACCTCGTCGCGGGTCACGTGCGGATCGACCAACATCCGGGCGATCTCGACCGCCGGAATCGCCATGGCCTGTTCGGTGGTCGCCACGTCGATGGCGTGGTCGGCGATGAACTGGTCGATGAAGTCGAATTCGGCACGGTCCCGGCCGTCCATCTCGACGATCATTCCGTCGGCGACACGCACACTGGGCGCGGGATCGAATTCGCTGTCGAGCGCGACCATGCCTACCTCGGGCCATTCCTCGACGAAGCCGTCGAGGTTGACCGGCCGGTCCTCGAGCACCTTGGTGCGCTCAGACTGCCTGCGTTGGCCGGCCGCGGAATGCTGTGGCGATACTGCCGTCACCGGTGTGCTCCTATTCGCTGGTGGCCAGAATGTCGCGGCGCTCGTAGACGTCGGCGGCCTCGCGGACGAGGCCGGCCAGCAACGCCGCTCCGTATTTCGTGTCCAACTCGTCGGCGATCGCGTCGAGTTCGTCCTTCGTGGAGGCGTTGGGCCGCAGCGCGTTGTAGATCTGCAGCACCCGCTCGTCACTGATGGCGGTCATCTCCGCCGCGCGACGCAGGTTCGAGCCGAGCTGCCGCCGGCCCACCTTCTCGGCGATCTGGGCCTGCAGGCGCAAGGTCTGCGGGGTGATCCGCAGATCCGACGCGGCCACCTCGCCAGACATCACCGCATCCATCGTGATGTCGCCGATCGGCTTGCCGTTGGGGGTGAACAGCAGGTCCTCGCGATGGATGCTCAGCGGGTAATCGACCGAAGGATCGAGGATCGGTTCCGTCATTCACCACTCCAACTGACTCGGGCCGGTTCGGCAACCGGCGTACCACACAACGCGAGCCAATTGTGCGCTGCATCACGTTGCAACAACGTTGCGCCGCAGGTCAGTGCGGCTAACCTGGCCCGACGATGAACGATGGAAAATCGGACCCGATCGCGGCGCTGGGCGATTTCTTTGCCCTTCCGGCGGCCGATCCCGCCACCTGGCGACCGATCGCGACACTGTGCGGCGACCAAGCGGCCGTGCACGAGTACACGATGCGCACCCGGGCCGCGACGGCGGCGGGGTTCCGGATCGACGAAGCAGAGGTCCCCGTCAAAGCCGCGGCCTCCTCGGTGCACCTCTCGATCACCGCCAGACTGCTCTCCCCCGTCGTCGGCGCCGGGGCCTGTCTGGGCACCGTCCCGCTGCTGACCCTGGATTCGCTGTTCTGGCAACCGGATTCGTCCCACCGCCCCGTTCTCGGGACCGCGGGCGCCGAATCGGTCACCGAGACAGATCCGCGCCGGGCCGCCGACGTCATCGCCGGTTCGCTGATCGGAAGCGTGCTGAGCCTCTTGAACAACACCATGCGGCGGGCGGAATCCCTTTCGCCCCAGGTGATGTGGGGAAACATCGCATCAGCGGCCAACGGTGCGGTCACCGTGCTGGCCCAGTCCTACCCTGCCGCGCGGGCGCGCGGCCTCGACCTCGTCGCCGCGCTGATCGCCACCGAACCGCTGCGCGGCACCGCAGAGGTTGTGGGACAACGGTTCCGACGACGCAACTGCTGCCTGTTCTATCAGGTGCCCGGCGGTGGCTACTGCGGTGACTGCGTATTGGCGTGACGGCCTACAGGGCCGCGACACCAGCGGTCGCCACCGCCACGTCCTGCTCGACACTGCCGGCGCTGACCCCGACCGCACCGATCACGACGCCGTCGGCTTCCAGCGGAATCCCGCCGCCGAACACCACGAGGCCGCCCGAGGTCTGCTCCAACCCGTACAGTTCGCCACCCGGCTGGCAGGCCTCCATGAGCGCGCTGGTGGGCAGGTTCATCATGACCGCGGTGCGGGCCTTGCGAATCGAGATGTCGATGCTGGCCTTGATCGCGCCGTCCATCCGCACGAAGGCAACCAGGTGGCCTCCGTCGTCGACCACGGCGATGTTCATCGGCTGGCCGATCTCGTCGGCCTTGACGACGGCGGCGTCGATCACCTTCTGCGCCGTCGGCAGCGGCAGAGATGTCATGCGTATCCCTTCAAGTGGACCGCGAACGTTGGCTTGGGTGCGAGTTTTGCGGGGGTTTTCGCACCCAAGCCAACGTTCGGCGGAGATCAGAAGAAGCCCTGGGCCTTGTTGGCGTAGCTGACCAGCAGGTTCTTGGTCTGCTGGTAGTGGTCGAGCATCATCTTGTGGTTCTCCCGGCCGATGCCGGACTGCTTGTAGCCGCCGAACGCCGCGTGCGCGGGGTAGGCGTGGTAGCAGTTGGTCCACACCCGGCCGGCCTTGATGTCCCGGCCGGCCCGGTAGGCGGTGTTGCCGTTGCGGCTCCAGACCCCGGCGCCCAGGCCGTAGAGGGTGTCGTTGGCGATCGAGATGGCATCGTCGTAATCCTTGAACGACGTCACCGCGACGACGGGACCGAAGATCTCCTCCTGGAACAGCCGCATCTTGTTGTGCCCGGTGAAGATCGTCGGCGCCACGTAGAAGCCACCGGCCAGGTCGCCACCCAGATCGGCCCGCTCGCCACCGGTGATCAGTTGGGCGCCTTCGGTTTTCCCGATCTCGATGTAGGACAGGATCTTCTCCAGCTGATCGTTGGAGGCCTGGGCGCCGATCATCGTCTCGGTGTCCAGCGGGTCACCCTGACGCACGGCCTTGGTGCGGATGGCGGCCAGTTCGAGGAACTCGTCGTAGATGTCGGCCTGGATCAGCGACCGCGACGGGCAGGTGCACACCTCACCCTGGTTCAGGGCGAACATGGTGAACCCTTCCAGGGCCTTGTCCTGGAAGTCGTCGGCCGCGGACAGCACGTCGGAGAAGAAGATGTTGGGGCTCTTGCCACCGAGCTCCAGCGTCACCGGGATCAGGTTCTGGCTGGCGTACTGCATGATCAGCCGGCCTGTGGTGGTCTCACCGGTGAAGGCGATCTTGGCGATCCGGTTGCTCGAGGCCAGGGGCTTGCCGCATTCGACACCGAACCCGTTGACCACGTTGACCACACCGGCGGGCAGCAGGTCACCGATCAGCGACATCAGGTAAAGCACCGAAACCGGGGTCTGCTCAGCGGGTTTGAGCACCACGGCGTTGCCGGCGGCCAGTGCCGGGGCCAGCTTCCACACCGCCATCAGGATCGGGAAGTTCCAGGGGATGATCTGGCCGACGACACCGAGCGGCTCGTGGAAGTGGTAGGCGACGGTGTCCTCGTCGATCTGCGAGAGCGAGCCTTCCTGGGCGCGCAGCACGCCGGCGAAGTACCGGAAGTGGTCGACCGCCAGTGGGATGTCGGCGTTCAGCGTCTCGCGGATCGGCTTGCCGTTGTCCCACGACTCGGCCAGCGCGACCGATTCGAGGTTCTCCTCGATCCGGTCGGCGATCTTGTTGAGGATGACGGCGCGCTCCGCGGGCGAGGTCTTGCCCCAGGCCGGCGCGGCGGCGTGCGCGGCGTCCAGTGCCTTCTCGACGTCAGCCTCGGTGGAGCGGGCCACCTCGCAGAACACCTGACCGGTGACCGGCGTGGGGTTCTCGAAGTAGCGGCCGTCGGCGGGAGCCACCCACTCGCCACCGATGTAGTTGTCGTAGCGGGCCTCGAACGACATCAGGGCGCCCTCGGCACCCGGACGTGCATAAACAGTCATGGCAATCTCCTGCATCGGACACCCAGATGTGTCGGTCGTCACTAAAGGTAGTCAGCAGTACGTTGCAGCACAGTTGCACACGTGGAATCGGGCAGGGGCACGTCGGCGTGCCGACAAAATCAACCCAGTTCGGAGTCGATTCCGGCCAGGTGACCGCGGGCCTGCGCGCGCGCCACCGGATCGGCCTGGGCATGGTCGTGCAACACCCGCCAGCCCTGTCGGTCGTCGCGTCCGTCGGGCAGTGCCAGCCACCGCCGCAGCAACGCCAGGTCACCTCCGGCCAGTACCGCTTCACGCAGGCTGGCACTGAGCTCGGTGCGCAGCCGCGCGATCGCCGGCGAGACCGACTGCGGTAGCAACGCCCCCGAATACGCGTCCAGGGCAGCCGCGACATCGCCGGCCTGCAGCGCGTCGAACACGTCGCCCATGTCGCTGGCGACCGGCTCCATCAGGCGGTAGGGCCGCGACTCGATGTACGCGCTGCCGATGACCCGGCGCAACCGCGACACCTCGGCCCGCACCGTCACCACGTCGAGGTCCTTGTCGTCGAGCAGCATCGCCAGATGATCGGCACTCAGCCCTTCGGGGTGGCGGATCAGCAACACCAGGATGTCGGCGTGGCGGCCGGTCAGCACACTGTCCTGGGCCCGGCCGGCGGCGTCGGGCACGCGCCAGCACGGGCGGTCGGCGCCCAGCACCGTCAGCCGCGTACCTTCGTCTGCGGCGGGGACGGCGGGCGCGGTGAGCCGCAGCAGGGCCAGCTGGTTCTCGACCGCCGCTGCGGTGGCCCTGACCAGCGCCAACGTCTGTGGCGACGCCACCTTGGAACCACCGGTCAGGTCGATGGCACCCAACAGCGCCCCGGTGGCCGGATCGTGAACCGGAACCGCGGTGCAACTCCACGGGTGCACGATGCGGGAGAAGTGCTCGGAGCCGAGGATCTGCAGTTCGCGATCCAGTGCCAGCGCGGTGCCCGGCGCATTCGTCCCGGCGGTCCGCTCGCTCCAATCGGACCCCGGCACGAAGTTCATCGCCTCGGCTTTACGCCGCACTCCCGGATCCCCTTCGACCCAGAGCAGGGTGCCGTCGGCAGCGGTGATCGCCACCAGCACCCCGGAGTCGACGGCGTCATCGACCAGAAGGCGACGGATCAGCGGCAGCGTGGGAGCCAGCGGATGGGCGTTGCGCAGCTCGGTCAGCGCCGCCGCGGCGGCCGCCGCCCGGGTGCCCAGGTCGGGGTCGACGCCGGTGGCCAGGCTGCGTTGCCAGCTCTCGACGATGATGCGACGTACCGGTGTGGAGTCCAGGGAATCCGCATCCACCTGGCCTTCGATGAACAGATCGTGGATGGCGCGCACCTTCGCGGGCAGTGCCCGGGACGATATCCGGCCTCCCGCGTTCCTCGATGCGGCCACGGCGATCATCTCTCCCGGCGTCGGGCCATGGGGTATGGCATTCACGCGTAACCGCCAGGATAGTTGACCAGCCCGGCCTGTGATGGAGACCACCGGCCGGTCAGCCGTCAGGAATCGGGGAATCCACTCCCGGACCGGTATGGTTGAGCCGTCGCGGCTTGCCTGTTCTGCCTCTGCCGCAATCTCGATCCTCACTCTCAGCGCCGCGGGATCACCCGCGCCGGGCAGGACAACCGCCCACTTTCTTCGGAGTTTGTTTTTGTCTGCCCAGACGTCTTTTGCTGACCTCGGCCTGCCCGCACCGCTGGTGACCGCGCTGGCCGCCAACGGGGTGCACAGCCCGTTCCCCATCCAGGCCGCCACCCTGCCCGACTCGCTGACCGGCCGCGATGTCCTCGGCCGCGGCCGCACCGGCTCCGGCAAGACCTATGCCTTCCTGCTGCCACTGGTGGCCCGCCTCGCCACGAGCGGCACCCGCCGGGCACCGAACCGGCCGCGTGCGCTGATCCTGGCGCCCACCCGCGAGCTCGTCACCCAGATCGAGGCGTCGCTGGCTCCGCTGGCCGCGGCCACCGGACTGCGCTCGATCAATATCTTCGGCGGGGTGGGCCCCAACCCGCAGATCGCTGCGCTCAAGCAGGGCGTCGACATCGTGATCGCCTGCCCGGGCCGCCTCGAGGACCATGTGAAGTCCGGTCACGCCGACCTGTCCTCGGTCGAGATCACCGTGCTCGACGAGGCCGATCACATGGCCGACCTCGGCTTCCTGCCGGGTGTGAAGCGGCTGCTGGACCGGACCCCGAAAAACTGTCAGCGCCTGCTGTTCTCGGCCACCCTGGACGCCGGGGTGGATGTTCTGGTGGACCGCTACCTGCACGACCCGGTGGTGCACAGCGTGGACTCCGCGCAGTCTCCGGTCGCCGCGATGGTGCATCACGTGCTGCACGTGGACAATTCGACCCGGATCAACGTGGTAGCCGACCTGGCCGCCGCACCGGGACGCACCATCGTCTTCGCGCGCACCAAGTACGGGGCGAAAAACCTGACCCGTCAGCTGAATTCACGCGGCATCGCAGCGGTTGAGCTGCACGGCAACCTGTCCCAGAACGCCCGCACCCGCAACCTGACCGCGTTCTCCGACGGATCGGCCGGAGTGCTGGTCGCCACCGACATCGCCGCCCGCGGCATCCACGTCGACGATGTCAGCCTCGTCGTGCACGCCGATCCGCCCGTCGAGCACAAGGCCTACCTGCACCGGTCCGGCCGCACCGCCCGCGCCGGGAACGAGGGCACCGTGGTGACGCTCATGCAGGATGCCCAGGTTTCCGATGTGCGCAGCCTGACGCGCAAAGCCGGGGTCAAGCCCACCATCACCCGCGTCAACGGCACCGACCATCCCGTGCTGCGTGAGATCGCCCCCGGAGAACGCGTTTTCGGTGATCCGATCCGTCCCGAGCCGACGGTGCAGACCGCTCCGGCGCCACGGCGCCAGGGCGGCAAGCCCAGCCAACCGGGTAAGTCCGGCCAGCCGCGACGCAACCGTCCGAACGGGTCTTCCCGCAACGGCGGCGGTGCACCGGCAGCCCGATCCGGCTCCGGTGGCGGCGGACAGCGCGGCGGCCACCGCCGCCCCCGACGTTCGAACGACTCCGGCTCAGGCCGCTAGAGAAGAAGTGTGCGGTCCCGCTCGTCCTCTCCTCCGATCGGGACCGCACAGGCTTTTCCGGTCCGGTCACGCTCCCCATGCGTTGGCCGCGCTGCGGTCGGTGGCCGCCACCTCGTCGGCGCCGTCGCGCACCGCATTGCCGAGAGCGAACAGGATCTCGTTGAGTGCCGCCGCGGCCCGGTTCCACCGCGCCTGTTCGACGGCATAGGCCTGCGCCGCCTCACGGGTCCACACCTGCTGCAAAGGTGCGATTTGCGAACGCAATTCGTCGAGGGCGGCGTTGAAACGGCCGGACGTGGTGTGGATCTCCTGGCGGACCGAGTACTCGATCTCACCGAAGTCGTACGACAGAACCTGATCCATCATGGGCTCCGCTCAGATTCCGTCGCCGACAGTGCCGAGGCGCTGTGCGTGAGCTTCGGCCGCAGCGCGCAACGTGCGCTCGTTGGTGCGGATGGTCTCGGCGATCCGGCTCAATGAGGTGTGCAAGGTCAGCGATTCACCGTTCCAGCGGTCGACCACATCGCGGAAACGTACGGCCGCCGCACCGCCCCACACCGACGAAGGCACGCTGCTCATCTTCTGGATGAAGGTCTGCAGCATGGCCCGGACGTCGTCGTTGAGGACGTCGATCCGGCCGGCCACGCTCGTCATTACGTCAAAGTCGGTGCCCAACGGCCCCGTCGGTCCTGGTGACATATCCTGTGAGTCCTCCAGTGTTGTCTTGCGAGATATACCAATTCGACGCAGGCCGGCCCGGTTCGGTTCCATCGAATTTCAAGATGTCGCATGTGCCGACCGGATGGCTGCCGCGCAGGCCGGCCACACCTCTTCGGTATGCCCCGGTGCGCTCTGGCACCCGATCGCGATCCGCACCGGCCCATCGGTGAACACCGCCCAACGAATCTCTCGGCCGGCACGGACCTCCCGGTAGCTGACCACCGGACGCGCGGCGACAACCGCGGCCGGGTCGAAGTCGGCGAAGACCCCGTCAGGCTGCCCCTGCAGGGCCCGTTTCAGGGTGTCGGCCACCGCGCCGTCCCCGGTCGGCGATTGGGTGAGGTGAATCATCACCTGCGGGTCCTTCGGTGAAACTACCTGGACCCGAGCCGATCCCGGACCGTCGGTGATCTGCTGCACCGTCCACCCGGCCGGGATCTGCACAGCTACCCGCCCCTCGGTCAGAACCGTCATCGCGGCGTGGTCCGCGGGCGCGTCCACACCGGCGAAGGAGATCGCGCCCAGCATCACGGCCAACGCCGTTGCCGCACCGACCATGACCCGACCGGTCGGCGTCCGTGCCCGATCACGGGCCGCCCGGGTGTCGGGTGCGACGAGGGCGTTACACCAGTCCCGGGGATCGACCCGGGTGACGCGCACGCCACGGTGGCCCAGCGCGGTCATCACCGCTGCACCGAGATCCGCTGCGCCCGCGACGCCGTCGGGGACATCGACGGCCACCTCGACCGATGTCCCTGCGAGATCGAATACGGTGCGTACCACGATCTCCGGATCCAGATCCTGCTCGGTGTGACGAGCCAGGGTGATGCTGCGGGCATCCCTGGCCGTGACGATGACGAGGTCGTCGGCGATCTCGACCACGGCCCAGGACGTTGCGGTCAGCGCCGCCCCCACGGCCTGAGCCCGCCGCGTCACGACAACGTCGGCGCCCGAAGCGGCGGCGGCAGATCGCACTCGATCACAGCGTTGGGCGCTCCACCACGTCGGGCAGACCAGGGTGATGTTTCGCCACTGCGCGGCCGCGGTATCGAGCACCTGCTCCCACAAATCCGAAACCGGCACCGGTCGGTCGTCGACCAAGACCAGCTCGTCGTCGATGCCGGCCACCGCGACCACGGCGAGGTCGCAGACCGGCTCGGGCCCATACACACTCACCGGACCGACCTCGACGACCGCCGATGTCACGACACATCCGCCCCGTCGGCGAGCGCGACCTGAACGAGTTGCTCGGGTGCCGCCCGGGTCACCAGCGTGCCGCGTCCGGGCGGAAGTCGCACCGGGCGCGCCGATCCCAGCAGCACACCCTCATCGGGATTCGCGCTCATCATCAGGCCCATGCAGCCGAGGTCCTTGACCGCCGCCAGCACCGGATCGAACATCGCCCGCGCCGCACCGCCCGAACGTCGCGCGAGTAGCAGATGCAGTCCGAGGTCACGCGCATGCGGTAGGTAGGGCAACAGCGGCGAGAGCGGATTGGTGGTTCCGGTGACCACCAGGTCGTAATCGTCGACGACGACGTAGAGTTCGGGGCCACACCACCACGAGCGGTCACGCAGCTGCCGCTGGGTCACCTCGGGGCCGGGCATCCGGCTGCGCAGTGTCTCGAGCACTCTGGGCAGCACGGCGTCCAGCGCCGCGACCGAGGCCGCGTAACCGGCCAGATGCTGCGATTCGACGGTTCCCAGCAGAGCACGCCGAAAGTCCACGATGAGCACTTGGACGCCGGACGGATCGTTGCCGTCGACGAGATTGCGGCACAGGGTGCGCAAGGTCGTGGACTTGCCACAGCCGCTGTCCCCCAGGATCACCAGATCGGGTTGTGCGGCGAAATCAAGTGTCACCGGGGCCAGTTCGCGTTCGCCCAGGCCAAGCAGCACGTCGGTCGTGGGCCGTTTCGGCCGCGTCGCCGCCAGCTCGGCCCCGCGCACACACGCCGGCAGCAGCCGGACCGCGGGTGCGCGGGCATCGCCGTACTGCACTCGCAGGACATCACCGGTGCCGGCCAGCGCCGTAGCCATTCCGGTGTCGCGCGCCCGGCCGTCAAGGCGCGGCAGCGCGATCAGGAACTCGCGTCCCTCACGCGTCAGACCTAGCCCCGGTGCGCTCTGAGCCAGCTGCCTGGCGCGTTTTCGGTCCATCTCCGATTCCGCCGGATCACCCAGACGCAACTCGATGCGGGTCCCCAGCTGATCCTTGAGTGCCGGGCGGAACTCCGCCCACCGCGACGCCGTCAGCACCACATGGACTCCGAGCGAAAGCCCCTGTACCGCAAGAGCGGTGATCGATGACTCCAGAGATTCGTACTCGCCGCGAAACGTCGACCACCCGTCGATGACCAGGAACACATCACCGAATGGATCGTCGAACTCCCCCGCGCGGCGACGGGCCCGGTACTCGGCGATGGAACCGACACCGAGAGCGGTGAAGCGCGCCTCGCGGGCACCGACCAACGCCTGCAGCTCCGCTACCGTGCGCCGGACCAGATCGGTATCGGCGCGTCCGGCCACCGCCCCGACATGCGGAAGCGCCCGTAGCGCGCTCAACGCCCCGCCGCCGAAGTCCAATCCGTAGATCGCGACGTCGCGGGGATGATGGGTGGCCGCCAACGCCACCACCAAAGTCTTGACCGCCGTCGACTTCCCGGACTGGGGGCCGCCGACGATCGCCACGTTGCCGTTGGCGGCGCCCAGTGCCAGCATCAGGCGGTCCCGTCGCTGCTCGAAGGGACAGTCGACCAACCCGACCGCGACCGTCAGCGTTTCGTGATCCGACAGCAGCACATCGCTGAGCGGAACGGCCCGCGGCAACGGCGGCAACCACACCTGATGTGCCGGTGTGCCGTGGCCGGTCAACCGGTTGACCACCTGGTGCAGAACCGTGGTCGTGGCAGGCGCAGCAATGCGGCGATCGGTCGCCGTTGCGAATCCGGTGAAAAGTCGCGGCTGTACCGCGCCCAACTCTGGTGACACGGGCTGCTCGCGCGTAGGGCACTCGGCCGACACGAACGCGGTCTGGAACCGGATGACCTCTCCGGACGGAGTTCTCAGATAGGCCGCTCCCGGCGTATTGGGCAACTCGTACGCATCGGCAACACCGAGCACCGAGCGAGATTCGCTGGGCGAGAACGTCTTGAGGCAGACCCGGTAGGACAGGTGGCTCTCCAGCCCCCGCAACCTGCCCTCGTCGAGGCGCTGGCTGGCCAACAGCAAGTGGATTCCCAGCGACCGTCCGAGCCGGCCGATCGCCACGAACAGTTCGGCGAAGTCCGGGTGCTGCTGCAGCAGTTCGGAGAACTCGTCGACCACGATCAGCAGGGCCGGCAACGCGGGCAGATCGGCCCGGCGCCGGTACTCGGCGATGTTGGCCAGGTTCCCGGCTGCCCGCAGCAGCTCCTGACGGCGGGTGATCTCCCCGGCCAGGGCGTCGGCCATCCGAGTGACCAGCGGCGCCTCCTGCGCCAGGTTGGTGATCAGCGCGCTGACGTGGTTCACAGTGTTCAATCCGAGAAACGTTGCCCCGCCCTTGAAATCGACGAGGACGAGGTTGAGC
Organism: Mycobacterium farcinogenes; assembly: GCF_019739075.1. Taxonomy (NCBI): domain Bacteria; kingdom Bacillati; phylum Actinomycetota; class Actinomycetes; order Mycobacteriales; family Mycobacteriaceae; genus Mycobacterium; species Mycobacterium farcinogenes. The sequence goes on from NZ_CP081673.1 coordinate 5,226,330, forward strand.
TCCTCGGGCGAATGGGTGGTGATCAGACCCAACACCAGTGTGCGCAGGAACTCCGATTTCCCTGAGCCGGTGGCCCCGACGCACAGCCCATGCGGCCCCATGCCGCCATGTGCGGCTTCCTTCAGGTCGAGATGCAGCGCGGTGCCGTCCGCACAGCGGCCGACCGGAACCCGGAGGAACCGCTGCGGCTCCGATGAGAACCAGACACTGCGCGGATGGATTCGTCCAGGATCCTCGATGCCTATCAGCGCCGGCCAGGCGGAGTCGTCGGCCGTGTCAGCCGCACGGAAGCGCGCCAATCTGCGGGCACAGGTGAGGGCCTGCTCCTGGGACATCTGATCGGGTCGCGCCGGGGCGCCTTCGCAGTGCACCACATCGGAGTCCAGGTCCAGATGCAGATCGCAATCCGTCGCGTCGGCGCCGGGACCGGCAACGACCAACAGCGTCACACCGGGGCCCGGGGTGGGCACCGCAGCCGAGTCGGAGTCGACGATGACAACGGTGTGCACCGTGGGCGCCGCGGGCGGCAACTCGGCCAAGGTGTGCAGCCGCAACGCGCTGATCTCGCCACTACTGTCGGTAACTGCTTGGTGGCCAAGCCATTTCAGCCATTCCCAGTGCGCGACGGTCCCGCCGTCGATGACGGCCGCGATGCGCAGGTGTCGCGGGCTGTGTGCAGTGGCCAGCTGACAGACCACGGCGCGTAGCAGGGCGCGGACCGTGCCGGCCGCACCGCCCAGTGTCACGTGAGCCAGCCCGCACAGGTTCAGCGTCACCGGCGCGTCGGCCACCGTCGAGCGACGTCGGACCAACTGTGCCAGAGCCGATACCGTTACCGGATCCGCATCGTGGCCCGGATCGGCGGCGGCGGTCACCAGCCGTGGGGACAGCGAGCGCTCCCCCACTCCGATCCGCACCACACAGAAGTCGGGGCCACCGGGGCGGCGCCGCCACATCCACTCACTGCCGGCCAGCGTCCACAGTTGTCCGGGGTCCGGATGTTCCGCATGCAGGCCCAACCACTGTGCGCGGCCGGTTTCCCCGGCCACGGCGTCGATCCCGTCGAGATAGCGCAGATACTCGCAGCGGTCGCGGTGGATCTGCTGCGCCCGGCCGTTGCCTTTCAAACTGTAGGCCACCGTGCCGATCGCCGACATCGCCATCATGACCGGGAACATCGTGGCTGCCGGGCCGCGACTGGCAGCCGCTCCAGAGGTGACGTACACGGCGATCATGCCGAGCACCGCCACTACGAGCACCAGCGGCAGCAACCTGGCCAGTGGGCCGGTCGGGGTGTGAAGCGGCAGCGCGGGTGGCGCGTCGATCACCATCTCCCCGGTCGACGGCTCCAGTGCTTGCGGTGTGTGGCTGGTGTCCATCGACTTTTGGACGCACGCCGGGCCCTTCGGGTTCCCAGTTGTCACCGAAATTTTGGTGCGCCGGCACCTCGGCCCGTTCGGTTAGCGTGAGATGTATCGGCGTCAACCGGGGGGTGATGCGATGCCGGATTCCTTGTGCCACGTGTCGGTTCACTGCGGCCCGCCGCCCGGGGTTCAGCGAGTCGCCACAGTCGATTTGGCCTTACCCGCCGCGATGACCGTGGCCGAACTGCTGCCCTGGATCGTCGACATTCTCGGCGTCTCCGACGGCACACCACGGCATTGGCGGCTGGCGCGACTCGGCGGTGACGGGCTGGACACCTCAGCAACCCTGATGCAGAACGATATTCATGACGGCGATATTCTGGTCCTGACCGAAGCCTGCGGCCGGCCCCCATTCGAGCGGCCACTGACCGCCGCGTTGGCCGTGGGCTCGGCCGATGATCCCCTGCCCGCCGGACTGCGGGTCGCTGCCTGCCTGTGGGCCTGCGCGCTGGGCCTCGTGGCCCTGGCGTGGGCGGGGATCGGCAGCGCCGGATGGAGTCGTATCGCCACTGCAGCGGTGGTTGCCGTCACCATAACCGCTGTCGCGGTGTCCGCATCGCGCTTGAGGCTGGGTCCGCACGTGACCGCAACGCTCAACGTCGCCGCCGTGGCATTCGCGGGGACACTCGGATTTCTCGTGGTCCCCGCCGGGCCCGCCTCGGCGAACTTCTTCCTGGCTGCCACAGCGGCGGCGTCGTTGGGCGTGCTGTTGATCCGGACGTCGCCTTGCGGCAGAGCACTCCTGCTCGCGGTAGTCACCGGGGCCGGGGCGCTGTCGTTGGCGACCGGGATCTCAGTGCTGTGGGCTGTACCCGCGCCCGCGGTGGGCGCGATGGTGAGCGCCGTCGGCCTCGGATTGCTGCCGCTGACCCCGCGGTTGTCCATCGCGCTGGCGGGCCTTACCCCCATGGTTCCGGGACTTCCAGGAGGCGATCGAGACTCATTGGCCGACAACAAATCCGACGACGACACACATGTCGTACTCGGACATCGCAATCTCGTGGGCCTGGTCGCAGGCGGTGCGGCTGCGGGCGCGCTGGGAACCACGATCCTGGCACTCTCCGGTTTTCGTCAGGTCACCGCCGTCGAGGTGGCCTTCGCCGCTGCTGTCGGCGTGGCGCTGCTCCTGCGATCCCGCACCTATGCCTCGGGCCACTGCCGCGCCGTCACCATCAGCTGCGGAGTCCTGTCCCTCACAGCGGCTTTCGCACTCGTGGTGGTCGGAACTCCCGCACACGGCAGCTGGATCGGCATCGCCGCGGTGGGCGCCGGCGTCGCCGCGCTCTGGCCGGTCACCGTCCAGAGTCCCGTGGCGTCGCGAATCGCCGACATCATCGAATACGCGGCGCTGGCCGCAGTGGTGCCGCTGGCATGTTGGCTCGCCGGTGTATTCGACGTCCTGCGTGAGTTGGGGCTGCGGTGAACCGGTCCGGGCGATTGGCCGCAACGCTGATCACCGGGCTTCCGCTGTTGGCCATCGGGCCGGCCTCGGCGATCGAGCCGCCGACCGTCCTACCGCCCGCGGTGGATTCCACCTTGCTTCCCCCGCCGGCGCCGCCGGGACCCGTCGGGCCCGCGAAACAACGTCAGCCCTGCTACCGATCGGCGCCCGGCGCCTCGGATACGGGCGGTAGCCCGCTGAATCTGGACGCGGTATGGGCGCTCACCCGCGGTGAGGGCCAGACGATCGCGGTGATCGACACCGGGGTGGCCAGGCACCGACTCCTACCACGCCTGCACGGTGGCGGCGACTACGTATCCGGAAGCGACGGAACCGCGGATTGCGATGGGCACGGCACTATCGTCGCCGGAATCGCCGCCGGCGCACCGAGTGCCGGGTTCAGCGGCGTTGCACCAGATGCCGACGTGCTGGCCATCCGGCAATCCAGCAACAAGTTCGCCGCTGATGGCGCAGCGAGCGGCGTGGGCGACGTCCACACCCTCGCCATGGCGGTACGGACCGCGGCCGACCTCGGCGCCACCGTCATCAACATCTCGTCGGTGGCATGCGTGCCGGCCGACGCCGCACCCGACGACCGCGCCCTCGGCGCCGCGCTGAGCTATGCCGTCGACGTACGCAACGTCGTGGTGGTGGTCGCGGCGGGCAACGTCGGCGCAGGCTGCACTCAGCAGGAGGGCCGCCTCGGCCAGGTGGGCGTGCCCGACTGGAACAACGTGCGCTCGGTGTCCAGCCCGGCCTGGTACGACGATCTGGTGCTGGCGGTGGGCTCTGTCGGATCCGACGGCGCCGCATCGGCTTTCAGCTTGGCGGGCCCGTGGGTGGATGTGGCCGCGCCCGGGGAGAACCTGGTGTCGCTGCATCCCGACGGTGCGCAGTTGATCGACACGATCGGCCGCGATGCCCCGATATCCGGAACCAGTTATGCCGCACCGGTAGTCGCGGGTGTCGCCGCGCTCGTGCGCTCTCGGTTCCCGCAACTGAGCGCGCGGGAGGTGATGCGTCGCATCGAAGACACCGCACACAGGCCCGCCGAGGGCTGGAATTCGCACGTCGGTAACGGTGTGGTCGACGCCATGGCCGCGGTCAGCGACAGTACTTCACCGCCGGCCTCCACCGCGACCAGTCCGGCGTCGGTGACACCCACGGTGTACCCGCCGACCGATTCCGCGCCTCGGCGTATCGCCTTCGGCGGTGCTGCGGTGTGCATCGCCCTGACCGTGTTGACCGCGGTAACCCTGACAGCCAACCGGTTACGCCGGCGCGGCTACGACGCCGGGGACCACGTCCCGCACGACTGAGGCCGCGTCCGGGTCGAGTTCGGGTCCGCGTGGCAGCCCGGCCAGCATGGGCCACGGTGCGGGGACGACGCCGGTTCCCAGGCCGACGCGTTCGGCGGTCTGCGGGTCACGAATCCCGAACAGCACGCCGAGGTCGTTCAACAGATACAGCGGTCCACCTACGGTCGTACCGCGGACCAGACTGCCGGCTTGTAGCAGGACACTGCGGCCTGCCGAGATGTGCACGCGGTCGATGTTCGGCCCGGCACCGTCTGCCTGAGCCAGCAGAATGCCGGCAGTAGGCAATGAATCAGACAGCACCACAGTGGTGTTCGTGTCAGGTCCGGGTTGTCTCGGGTCCCAACGGGCGCACACCGTCGCGCGCCCGCCAGGCAGGACCTGATCCGGGAACCGGGCCACCGCGAGGCTGTCGGCGACCGGTACGTCGGCCACCACGTCCGCGGGCACAACAGGGGGTTCGTCATCGGACTGCGCCACGCTGAAGCGGATGACATCCGCCGCCACCCTGCCGATGCGTTGCAGCCCGTCGGAGAGCACCACATAGAACTCGGCGGGCCCGGCACGCACCACGCGTACGACCGTGCCCACGGCGATTCCTCCCAGTGCGGCCGGTCCCCGCGCGCCCATCCCCGCGATCAGCGGCGCCTTCAGGGCGGGCGCCTCAGGCACAACGTCCAACAGAGCTTGCGAAACCGGCTGGACCGGAACACCTTCCAGGCGTAGGGCGCGAACCACGGCGATGTCACGAAGGTCCACTCGAGCCCGCCAGCCGTCGATGAGCAGATAGGTCGCGGCTCCCACGGCGCGCGCCGATACCAACAGCCCCTGCCCGCCGCGTAACGGCGAGGCCTGCCGATCCGTCCGGCCGGCCACCAGCACTGTCTCGGCGGGCTCGGCGACATCGCATATCTCCCAGCCCGACTCGTCGAGGTCCAGCGGCCGGCCGATCTGCATCGGCGCCCCGGGTATGCCGACCAGGGGCCCACGCCGGAACTTCGCAATCACCGCGTCATCGACCACAACGGGATTCGCCGGACTACCGACGATCAGCCGGGCCGAGACGAGGTTGGCCACCGGATGCACGGTGTCGTCGATCCGCACGTACAGCGCACCGGTGTCGCGCGCCATCAGGATCGGCGCGTCTCCCGGCGCCGAGCCCGGGCGCATCAATGCGAGCACCGCACACACCGCGACAGCGATGGCCGTCAGCACACACCCTGCGCCGTACGCGACGGCTTGTGCCCGCAATGGGTCGTCGAGCATGCGAGCGTCACCACGGACGAGCGCGTGTGCCATGCGCCGCAACAGAAATCGATGTCCGCTGAGCTGTAATCGCGTGGCTGGTCGCCGTGCCATATGTCCCCCGTGCGCAACCCTAACCCGGCCTCCGACAGCGCGATTACACCGATTCGGGCAGCGCGCTACTCGGTACGCTGACGCTGCCGGTAAGCCGCGACGTGCTGCCGGTTGCCGCAGTTGCCGGTGTCGCAGAAGATGCGGGAGCGGTTGCGCGACAGGTCGGTCAGCACGGCCTCACAGTCTGGCGCCGCGCAGATCTTGAGGCGGCGCAGTTCGCCGCCACGGATGAGGTCGGCCAGCGCCATCGCCATCTCGGCGCCCATGCGCTGAGCCAGCGGGTCGTCGACCGAGGCCAGGTGCAGGTGCCATTCGGGCATCTCCTTGTGCCGGGTCAGCCATGGCGACGCCTTGGTATCGCTCAGGAGGGCATTGACCCGACGGACCGCTTCCTCCTCGTCGTCGGCCACCGCCCAGATCTCACCGAGGCGGGTGCGCAGTGCGCGGACAGCCTTCAATTCGGCGTCGTCGCGGTCACGCCGGCCGGTCCAGCCGAAGTCATCCAGGTAGGCGCTCAGATCGGACTGGTCAGCCAGTTGTTCGCCTTCTACCCGATCGGTGTTCACCAACACCATCGCAGCCCGGAGCGTGAGCTCCGTGTCATAGGTAAAAAGCATTTGACTCATGACCCCCTGTCCCAGTAGCGTCCACCTTAATGTCACTACCGTAACCAATTTTGCTCATGACATGCTCCGGGGGACGTGTACCGATGACTGCCGATGCCCAGCTCGACCGCACAACCGCCGATAACCACTTCCGGCTCGGCCTCCTGTTCGCCGTCAGCTCCGCGCTCACATTCGGCTCATCGGGCCCTTTCGCCAAGGCCCTGATGGAAGCCGGCTGGAGTCCCACCGCGGCCGTGACGGCCCGGCTCGCCGGCGGCGCGGTCATGATGGCCGCCTTCGCCGGTGTTGTCCGTCCCGGATGGGTTCGCGAGGTGCTCGGGCATGCCAAGACCGTCGTGGGCTACGGCCTGATCCCGATCGCCGGTGCCCAGCTCTGCTACTACAACGCCGTCGCGCACCTGTCGGTCGGTGTGGCGCTGCTGCTGGAGTACACCGCACCGATCCTGGTCGTCGGCTGGGTCTGGGCCACCACCCGCCGGCGCCCCAGTGCCATGACCTTCGGCGGTGTGGCGCTCGCCATCCTCGGCATCGTCCTGGTACTCGACGTGTTCAGCGGCGCCCACATCAACCTCCTAGGGGTGAGTTGGGGGCTGGCCGCCGCGGTATGCGCCGCCTGCTACTTCATGATGTCCAACCAGGCCAGCACCGACGGAGACGGGCTCAGCCCGATCAGCCTGGCCACCGGGGGCCTGATCGTCGGCACCGCCGCGGTCGCCCTGCTCGGCGTCACCGGCGTGATGCCACTGACCTTCACCACCAACCCCGTGACCCTTGCCGGACACACCACCGCATGGCTGGTTCCGGTGATCGCCCTGGGCCTGATCCCCACCGCCCTGGCCTACACCCTCGGCATCGTCGGGATCGCACGGCTCAAGCCACGTTTCGCCTCACTGGTCGGGCTGTCCGAAGTGCTGTTCGCGGTCCTGATCGCCTGGGTCATGCTCGGCGAAGCGATGTCGGTGAGCCAGGCGATCGGCGGCGCCGTGGTGCTGGTCGGGCTGGCCGTGGCCCGGCAAGGCGATCGCAGCGAGCAGGCGAGCCCACGGGAGGCCACCCAGATCGAGCTGGCGACCTGGCCCGATCTCGCTCTGCAGGAGAAGGCGGAGCGGGCAAACGATTAGCCGCGGCTAACCATTTTGTGTGAATATGTCCCCCGTGAGTCTCCTCCGGAAGTCGGCCCGGGTGGCCGCGATCGTCTCAACCCTGGTCAGTGCGGCTTTCCCGCTGGCACTCGCCGCGCCGGCCGCGGCGGCGCCGTGCTCCGACATCGAGGTCATCTTCGCCCGCGGAACCAATGACGCACCTGATCTGGGCCGCCCGGGGCAGGCTTTCGCCGACGCGCTGCGCTCGCAGGTAGGCGGTCGCACGGTATCCACCTACGGGGTGAACTACCCCGCCAGCTACGACTTCCTGGCCGCCGCCGACGGCGCGGCCGACGCGGCCAATCGGATCGCCACGCTGGCCTCGACCTGCCCGTCCACCCGCGTCGTGCTCGGTGGCTACTCGCAGGGCGCCGCAGTGGTGGACATGCTGGCCGGCATCCCGCCCCTGGGCAACCGGGTCGGGGAGATCGGTTCGGCACCGCCGCTGGCGGCCGAGCTGGTGCCGCAGATCGCCGCGGTGGTGGCCTTCGGGAACCCCTCCGCCAAATTCGGGATCCCGCTCACCTCATCGGTGTTCGGCGGCAAGGCGATCGACCTCTGCAAGGACGGGGACCCGATCTGCTCACGCGGCCGGAACCCATTCGCGCACAGCGACTACGTGACATCAGGCATGGCGGATCAGGCGGCAAACTTCGTCGCGGGAATCGTCTGATCGCTCGAGACGTTAGGATTCGGTGTGGCCATTGATCTTGTTCGTCGCTGCACCGTGTTCGTGGCGGCCGCGCTCACCGCTGCCGCCGCAATCGTCGCACCGGTTGCGGTGCCCTCCATGTCCTCGGGTCTGCCTGCGGCTTCGGCCGCATGCCCGGACATCGAGGTGGTCTTCGCCCGCGGGACGAATGACACCCCCGGCCTGGGCCGGATCGGCAATGCGTTCGTCAGTTCGCTACGCAACAAGGTCGGCGGCCGTTCCGTCGGCGCCTACGCGGTGAACTACCCCGCCAGCTACGACTTCCTGGCCGCGGCAGGCGGCGCCAACGACGCCTCCGGGCACATTCAGTGGATGGTGGACAACTGCCCCGACACCCGGCTGGTGCTCGGTGGCTACTCCCAGGGCGCCGCGGTGATCGACGTGATCGCCGCCGTCCCCTTCCCGGCTGTCGGCTTCACCGCGCCGCTACCGCCGAACGTCCCCGAACACGTCGCCGCGGTGGCCGTCTTCGGCAACCCGTCCGCCAAGCTCGGGCTGCCACTGACCGCCAGCCCGGTGTACGGGTCCCGCGCGATCGACCTGTGCAACCCCGGCGACCCGGTCTGCGGCGACGGCGACAGCGTGCCCGCACACCGCGCATACGAAGGCCCGGCCAACGATGCCGCGAACTTCGTGGCCGGTCTGTTGTAGTCGACGTCGGCTACCATCGCTGAGGTGGTCGAACATTCCACTGAATACCATGCCGCCCGACCTTTTCGGCGCTGGATGGGTGTGGCCGCCGTCATCGCGGCGGCAGTAGCGCTCCTGCCGGTCGTCTCCGCCGGCCATGTCGGCTCGGTCGCGGTGGCAAACGCCGCCCCGTGCCCTCCGGTCGAGGTCGTATTCGCCCGCGGCCGTACCGAACCCGCCGGCACCGGCACCCTCGGCAATGCCTTTGTCAACGCGCTGCGCTCTCGCGTCGACAAGAACATCGGCGTCTACGCCGTCCGCTACCCGGCCGACACCGAGGTGGACATCGGCGCCAACGACATGAGCGGCCATATCCAATACATGATGAACAACTGTCCCGACACCCGACTGGTGATCGGCGGGTATTCGCTGGGCGCGGCGGTCGCCGATGTGGTGCTGGCCGTTCCGTTCACCGGCTTCGGCTTCAAGACCCCGCTCCCGGCAGGCGCCGACGAGCACATCGCCGCGGTCGCGCTGTTCGGCAACGGCGCCGCGTGGGTCGGCCCCATCACGCGCTTCAGTCCGATCTATTCCGACCGGACCATCGAGTTGTGCCATGGCGCCGATCCGATCTGCAACCCAGCCGACCCGGACACGTGGCGGAACAACTGGCCCGATCACCTGGCCGGCGCCTACATCGACGGTGGAATGGTCAATCAGGCCGCGGATTTCGTGGCCGGCCGCCTCTGACCCGAAAACACTTCGTCGCCGGATCGTTGCCGAACCGGCACCCATTCTCGACGGGCCCGTAAATACCATCTAACCCGTGATTGGCCGTCGCATGTCGGCCGCACTGATCACCGCTCTGTCGACCGTTGTGGCACCAATAGCGGTGGCGCCCAGCATGATCGGCGCTGCACATGCCGTCACGTGCCCACCGGCGGAAGTGGTGTTCGCCCGCGGCCGCATGGAGCCCCCAGGCCCCGGACAAGTCGGTGCCTCGTTCGTCAACGCGCTGCGCACGCTGCGCGGTCCGAATATCGCCCTCTATCCGGTGAAGTACCCGGCGGACACCCAGGTCGACGTGGGCGCCAATGACATGAGTCGCCACGTGCAGTGGATGATGCGCAACTGCCCGAGAACCAAGCTCGTGCTGGGCGGTTACTCACTGGGCGCCGCCGCCACCGACCTGGTTCTGGCCATGCCCATCAAGGCGTTCACCTTCAACAGTCCCCTGCCCGCCGGCGCCGAACGTCACGTAGCAGCGGTGGCGCTGTTCGGTAACGGCGCCAACTGGGCAGCGCCGATCACGCTGTTCAACCCGGCCTACCGCAACCGCACGATCGATCTGTGCCACTCCGATGATCCGATCTGCAACCCCAGCAGCCCCTACAATTGGCGGGCCGGTTGGCAGGATCATCTTGCGCCCGGCTACATCCGCTCGGGCATGGTGGCGCAGGCGGCCAGATTCGTCTCGGCCCGGCTCTGAGGGCTGCAGAAACCTCTGGCCGTGTACCGATTTCTACCCCGGGGTTGCCAAACCTTGAATCCACCCGGGCGGCTACCGCCCTGGAGTAGGAACCGGCGAGCTGCAGCGTTCAGTCGGCCGTTCGCACGTCCCGGGTGATCAGGTTGCGAGCTTCGAGCTGGTCATCGGCTGGGTAATCGACCTGTACCAGCGTCAGCCCCCGGGCAGGGGCAGCCGCGAAATCACTGGATCGACTCGTCTCACTCAAGAGCCCAGCAGTCCACGAAACCGGCCGCCTACCCTCCCCGACCGCCAGCAGCGCACCGACCAGCGAGCGAACCATGTTCCAGCAGAAGGCATCCGCGGTGACATGCGCCGTCACATAGTGGCCATCACGGACCCACTCCAGCCGCTGCAGATCCCGGATCGTAGTGGCGCCCGGTCGATGTCGGCAGAACGCCGCGAAATCGTTGAGCCCGACCAACTCCCGAGACGCGACCGTCATCGCATCAAGGTCGAGCGGCTTCGACCACGGCGTGACGAACCGCGCTTCGGCCGGCTCCACGCCGTAAGGCGCGAGACTCAGCCGGTAGGTGTAGTGCCGGCGAAGCGCCGAGAACCTGGCGTCGAAACCGGCAGGAGCCCGCACGATGTCGCGGATCCGGACGTCGGTCGGCAGCAACCGCGCCAATCGGCGCACCAGCGGGGTGAATTCGGCATCCCCCGGCCGGGTCGTGCGGGGGTATGCGTGCGCGACGGCATCGACGGGGACGTCGACGTGGGCCACCTGACCGGTGGCATGCACCCCGGTGTCGGTACGGCCCGCGGTACGCGTCACCACCGGCGTGCGGAACACCGTCGAGAGCGCCTCGTCGATCACCCCGGCGACCGTGCGCTGACCCGCCTGCACCGCCCAGCCGGCGAAATCGGTCCCGTCATACGCGATGTCGAGCCGCAGGCGGACTAATGCGACATGCCCGCCACCGGAATCGATGGCGGGCATGTCGTTGGATGCCTGATCAGGACTTGGCTTCATCCTCAGAAGCTGCCTCGTCGGCCGGAGCCTCTTCGGTGGCGGCCTCTTCGGTCGCCTCGACCTTGGCTTCCTCCGCAGCTTCCTCGGCCTCGTCAGCCTTGGGAGCCTCAGCGGCCTTGGCCTGTGCGGCGGCGGCGCGACGAGCACGATCCGCCTCAGAGGTCACGGTCTTCTCCCGCACCAGCTCGATGACCGCCATCGGAGCGTTGTCGCCCTTACGGTTCTCGACCTTGATGATGCGGGTGTAGCCACCCTCACGATCGGCGAAGAAGGGGCCGATCTCGGCGAACAGGACGTGCACGACGTCCTTGTCGCGGATCTTCTTCATCACCTCGCGCCGGTTGTGCAGCTCACCCTTCTTGGCGTGGGTGATCAGCTTCTCGGCGTACGGACGCAGCGCCCGGGCCTTAGGCTCGGTCGTCTTGATGCGACCGTGCTCGAACAGCGAGGTGGCCAGGTTGGCCAGGATCGCCTTCTGGTGTGAGGACGACCCGCCGAGGCGAGCACCCTTGGTGGGCTTGGGCATTGCGACTATCTCCTAAATGGGGCCGGTCCCCGTATCAGGTAGGACCGGGACGGATTTGTTAAAGCTGCTCGGTCTCGGCGTAGTCCTGGGTGTCATCCAGGTCGTAGCCGCCGGCGTCCGCGGTCCAGGTGCCGGTCGCGGCGTCGTAGCCGGCGACCTCAGACGGATCGAACGTGGCCGGGCTGTCCTTGAGCGAGAGACCCAGCTGGTGCAGCTTGATCTTCACCTCGTCGATGGACTTCTGGCCGAAGTTGCGGATGTCCAGCAGGTCGGACTCCGTGCGGGCGACGAGCTCGCCCACCGTGTGCACACCCTCGCGCTTGAGGCAGTTGTACGAACGGACGGTCAGGTCCAGGTCGTCGATCGGCAGCGCGAAGCTGGCGATGTGGTCTGCCTCGGCCGGCGACGGGCCGATCTCGATGCCCTCGGCCTCGACGTTGAGTTCGCGTGCCAGACCGAACAATTCGACCAGGGTCTTGCCGGCCGACGCCAAGGCGTCACGCGGGCTGATCGAGTTCTTGGTCTCCACGTCGAGAATCAGCTTGTCGAAGTCGGTGCGCTGCTCGACACGGGTGGCCTCAACCTTGTAGGTCACCTTCAGCACGGGGCTGTAGATGGAATCGACCGGGATACGGCCGATCTCGGCACCCGAGGCCTTGTTCTGCACGGCCGGGACGTAGCCACGACCCCGCTCGACGACGAGCTCGACCTCGAGCTTGCCCTTGTCGTTGAGGGTGGCGATGTGCATGTCCGGGTTGTGGACGGTCACACCGGCCGGCGGCACGATGTCACCGGCGGTGACCGCACCCGGGCCCTGCTTGCGCAGGTACATGGTGACCGGCTCGTCCTCTTCGGAGGACACGACCAGGCCCTTGAGGTTCAGGATGATGTCGGTGACGTCTTCCTTCACCCCGGGGACGGTGGTGAACTCGTGCAGCACACCGTCGATGCGGATGCTCGTCACCGCTGCGCCCGGGATGGACGACAGCAGCGTGCGCCGCAGCGAGTTACCCAGCGTGTAACCGAAACCCGGCTCCAGCGGCTCGATGACGAACTTGGAGCGGTTGTCGGCGAGGGTTTCCTCGGACAGTGTGGGTCGCTGAGAGATCAGCATGGTGTTTCTTCTCCTTCTCGGCACCCGCTATTTGATGCCGTCTGGGTACCTACCGGCCGGATGACCGGTAAGCCATTACTTCGAGTAGAACTCGACGATGAGCTGTTCGGTGAGCGGCACCTGGATCTGGGCGCGCTCGGGCAGCTGGTGCACCAGGATGCGCTGACGCTCCCCGACGACCTGCAGCCACGACGGGACCGGACGCTCGCCGGCGGTCTGCCGCGCAACCTCGAACGGCAGGGTGTTGAGCGACTTCTCCTTGATGTCGATGATGTCGTACTGCGACACCCGGTAGCTCGGGATGTTCACCTTGACACCGTTGACGGTGAAGTGGCCGTGGCTGACCAGCTGACGCGCCATCCGCCGGGTCCGGGCCAGGCCCGCACGGTAGATGACGTTGTCCAGGCGGCTCTCCAGGATCTGGAGCAGGTTCTCGCCGGTCTTACCCGACTGGCGGTTGGCCTCTTCGTAGTAGCGGCGGAACTGCTTCTCCAGCACGCCGTAGGTGAAGCGAGCCTTCTGCTTCTCCTGCAGCTGGGTGCGGTATTCGCTCTCCTTGATCCGCGCACGGCCGTGCTGGCCGGGCGGGTAGGGGCGCTTCTCGAACGACTGATCTCCGCCGACCAGGTCGACGCCGAGACGACGCGACTTGCGGGTGGCGGGGCCGGTGTAACGTGCCATTTTCTTTTATCCTCCCTAGACCCGGCGCCGCTTGGGCGGACGGCAGCCGTTGTGCGGCTGCGGAGTGACGTCGGAAATCGCGCCCACCTCGAGGCCTGCGGCCTGCAGCGAGCGGATGGCGGTCTCGCGGCCCGAGCCCGGACCCTTGACGAACACGTCGACCTTCTTCACGCCGTGCTCCTGCGCCTTGCGGGCAGCGTTCTCGGCGGCCAGCTGCGCGGCGAACGGGGTCGACTTACGCGAACCCTTGAAGCCGACGTGACCCGACGACGCCCAGGCGATGACGTTGCCCTGGGGGTCGGTGATCGAGACGATCGTGTTGTTGAATGTGCTCTTGATGTGAGCAGCGCCGTGCGGGACGTTCTTCTTTTCCCGGCGACGGGTGGTCTTGCCGCGCTTGGCGCCGGCAGCCTTCTTCGGGGGTGCCATCGGGGTTACCTAGCCTTCTTCTTGCCGGCGATGGTGCGCTTGGGGCCCTTGCGGGTACGCGCGTTGGTCTTGGTCCGCTGGCCGCGCACGGGCAGACCGCGGCGGTGCCGCAGGCCCTGGTAGCAGCCGATCTCGATCTTGCGGCGAATGTCGGCCTGCACCTCGCGGCGCAGGTCACCCTCAACCTTGAGGTTGCCTTCGATGTAATCGCGCAGGATGGTCACCTGATCGTCGGTCAGGTCCTTGGTGCGCATGTTCTTGTCGATGCCCGTCGCGGCGAGAATCTCGTTCGAACGGGTACGGCCGATGCCGTAGATGTAGGTCAGCGCGATCTCCATGCGCTTGTCGCGCGGAAGATCAACGCCTACGAGGCGTGCCATGTGGCGGTGTTCCTTCTTCTCTGCGGAGGTCTGGTCCCAGCCCGTTCCCTTCAGCCCCTAAGGGCTCCAAGGGGTCCGGCCTCCGTGCCGGACGTGGATGAGTGCTCATCGCTTGTGAGCGGCGGATCCGCTCAGTGGTGCTGGGAGTTCATCATTCAGTTGTGGTGTGATCCGTCAGCTGACGGATCAGCCCTGCCGCTGCTTGTGGCGGGGATCGCTGCAGATCACCATGACCCGCCCATGCCGGCGGATCACCCTGCACTTATCGCAGATGGGCTTGACGCTCGGGTTCACCTTCACGGCTGTTTCGATCCTTCTGGCTTGTTGGTGTCATGCAGACACGCATGTCACCGTTTCTCGTCGTTACTGGTCGGGCTTCTATCGGGTCACTTGTACCGGTACACGATGCGGCCCCGGGACAGGTCGTAGGGCGAAAGCTCCACCACTACGCGGTCCTCGGGCAGGATGCGGATGTAGTGCTGCCGCATCTTGCCGCTGATGTGGGCCAAGACCTTGTGTCCGTTCTCCAGCTCAATGCGGAACATCGCATTGGGCAGAGGTTCGACCACGCGACCCTCGACCTCGATGGCACCGTCTTTCTTGGCCATACTCTTCGGCGATCCTTGCTTTCGTTTCGTAGCTTCATCAGTCACAATGCAGCCCGTCGTGCTGCGGAAACCGACCAACTTCAAAACGTGAGCCGGATCGAGGCAGAGCAGAAACTCAGCAGTTCCAAGACGGGGCACGCAAAAAGTCGGCGCGATAGCCGCACCGTTGGTCCACAATACCCGTTCAACGGGCTGTACCAAAATCACGGCTGATCAGCTGCGGCCACCGAATATCTCCGCTCCGGATTGGTGCGCCGCGGAGCCCCGGAACAGGCGAGAATAGTACGGACTGATCCGCGCTCGGAGAACGGAGACCACGAGCACGTGATGGCTGTGTATCTGGCCGCTTTCGTCGTCGGCGGCATCGCCGTTTTGGCCGCCCTGCTGCTGGCCGATGTCGGGCACGGGGACGGGATGCCGTTCCTGAGCCTGACCGGGCTGTCGGTCGCCCTGCTCGGCGCCGGCACCGGCGGTCTGATCGGCACCTGGCTGGGGTTCGGCACGGTCTGGTCGGCCGTGCTGGCCGCGGCCTGCGCCGTCGTCCTGGTTTTCACCCTCAACGGCCTGCTGCTGCCCTACCTGCGTCGCCAGCAATCCAACTCGCATCGGGGCCGCTCCTCCTACGTCGGCCTGCTCGGCACGGTCACCCTCGAGGTACCGCCGGGCGGCTGGGGCGAGGTGTCCTTCGTCGACGCCGACGGCAACCGGGTGTTCTCCCGCGCCAAGAGCGACGAAGCCGATGCTCTGCCCAAGGCCACCCGCGTCTACATCTCCGACATCGATCCCGACTTCGTCCACGTCGTCTCAGTTCCAGAGACCTGAGCAGTACCCCGAGCACCGAACCTTCAGAAAGGCACCATCGTGTCCCTGTTGCTCATCGTCGTCCTCGCCGCCATCGCCGCGATTCTGATCCTGGTGGTGTTGCCGATGGTCTACGTCAAGAACTACATCAAGGTGCCGCCCAACGAGGTGGCCGTGTTCACCGGCCGCGGCACGCCGAAGGTGGTCCGCGGCGGCGCCAGGTTCCGGATGCCCGGCATCGAGCGGGTCGACATCATGAGCCTCGAACCGTTCAACGTCAGCATCAATCTGCAGAACGCACTGTCCAACAACGGTGTGCCGGTCAATGTCGAGGCAGTAGGGCTGGTGCGCATCGGCTCGGCCGACGAGGCCGTGCAGACCGCGGTGCAACGCTTCCTGACCTCCGACCTCAACGAGTTGCAGCGCCAGATCAACGAGATCCTGGCCGGCTCGCTGCGCGGCATCACCGCGACCATGACCGTCGAGGACCTCAACTCCAACCGCGACAGCCTGGCCCGCAGTGTGGTCGAAGAGGCCGGCGGTGACCTGGCCCGGATCGGCATGGAGGTCGACGTCCTCAAGATCGCCGGCATCTCCGACGCCAACGACTACCTGAAGTCCCTCGGTCAGCGCCGCATCGCCGAGGTCAAGCGGGACGCCACGGTCGGTACCGCCGAGGCCGAGCGCGACGCGCAGATCCAGTCGGCCAAGGCCCGCCAGGAAGGGTCCATCGCCCAGGCCGAAGCGGACACCGCGATCGCCACCGCCAACCAGAAGCGCGACGTCGAGCTGGCCCGGCTGCGTGCGCAGACCGAGGCCGAGAACGCCCAGGCCGATCAGGCCGGACCGCTGGCCAACGCCCGGGCCCAGAAAGACGTCGGCATCGCGATCGAGCAGGCCGAGGCCGCCCGGGTGCAGGCCCGTATCGAGGTGGAGCAGCGCCGCGCCGAACAGGCCCAGGCTGCCCTGCAGGCCGACGTGATCGCCCCGGCCGAAGCGAAGCGGCAGGCAGACATCGCGATCGCCGAAGGCCAGCGCCAGTCCTCGATCCTGGCCGCCGAGGCCGCCGCCGAGACCGAGCGGCGGAAGGGCCAGGCCGAGGCCGATGCCCGTAAGGCCGCCGCCGACGCGTTGCGGGTCGAGAAGCAGGCCGAAGCCGACAGCCTGCAGGCCAAGCTGGTCGCCGAGGCCGCCGGTAAGAAGGAACTGGCCGATGCGCTGCGGGTCGAGCAGCAGGCAGAAGCCGCCGGTATCGAAGCCAAGCTGCTGGCCGAGGCCAACGGTAAGAAGGAGATCGCCGCCGCGCTCAACGGCTACACCGCCGACGCGGCACGCCTGCTGATGCTGCCCGACGTGCTGGCCTCGGTGGTCAAGGCCACCGAAGCCGCCGCCGCACCGCTGGCCGAGATCGACCGGCTGTCGATCATCGGCGGCTCGAGCGACACCCAGGGCGCGGTCGGGAACCTGCTCGGGATCAGCCCGCTCGCGGTGTCCAACATCTTGGAGTCGCTCAAGGCCTCGGGAATCGATGTGGCCGCCATGCTGCAAGGGTCGAATTCCACCAACGGGGACAGCGCACACACGAGCTGAGAAAACTGCTGGCGGCGGGGCGCATAATTACTAGCGATGACCGGCCCCGCCTCTGCGCCCCGTAAACCCGTGATCCTGACCGTCGACGACGATCCCGCGGTCTCTCGCGCGGTCGCCCGCGACCTTCGCCGCCACTACGGCGAGCGCTACCGCATCGTCCGCGCCGAATCCGGCCCGGACGCCTTGGAAACCCTCAACGAGCTGAAGCTGCGCGGCGACACCGTCGCGGTGTTCGTCGCCGACTACCGGATGCCGCAGATGAGCGGCATCGAGTTCCTCGAATCGGCCATGGACCTCTACCCGATGGCCCGGCGCGTGCTGCTGACGGCGTACGCCGACACCACTGCGGCCATCGACGCCATCAACGTCGTCGACCTCGACCACTACCTGCTCAAGCCGTGGGACCCGCCCGAGGAGAAGCTGTACCCGGTGGTCGACGGCCTGCTGGAGGCCTGGCACGCCGTCGGCGACCGGGCCATCCCGCACACCAAGGTGATCGGGCATCAGTGGAGTTCGCGGTCCTGGGAGGTGCGTCAGTTCCTGGCCCGCAATCAGCACACCTTCCGGTCGTTCACCACCGACGAACCCGTCGGCCGCCAGCTGCTGGAGGCCGCGGGGCTGGACGGCCTGCAGCTGCCGGTGGTGATCACCGAGGGCGGCGAGACCCTGGTCGAACCCAGTGACGGCGAGCTCGCCGACATGCTGGGGTTGTCCACCACCCCGTCGCTGACCATGTACGACCTGGCGGTGATCGGCGGCGGCCCGGCAGGTCTGGCCGCGGCGGTGTACGGCGCCTCCGAAGGCCTCAAGACCGTGCTGATCGAGGGCACCACGACCGGCGGGCAAGCCGGCCGCAGCTCCCGGATCGAGAACTACCTGGGCTTCCCGACCGGGGTGTCCGGTGCCGAACTGGCCACCTCAGCCCGCAGGCAAGCCGAGCGCTTCGGCGCCGAGGTGATCACCACCCGCGAGGCCGTCGCCCTCGACATCGCGGGCGCGGCCCGCACCATCACCTTCGCCGACGGCGAGACCATCGGGGCCCGCGCGGTGATCCTGGCCACCGGTGTCGAGTACCGCCAGCTCCCGGTGCCGGGCTGTTGGGCCGATCCGGACAACCCGAACAATTACGTCGGCCGCGGCGTGTACTACGGCGCCTCGGTGTCGGACGCCTCCGAATGCAAGGGCGAGGACGTCTACATCGTGGGCGGCGCCAACTCGGCGGGACAGGCCGCGATGTTCATGTCGCGCGAAGCCAAGTCGGTGACGCTGCTGGTGCGCGGCCCGTCACTGGAAGCCTCGATGTCGTACTACTTGATCCAACAGATCGAGCAGACACCCAACATCTTCGTGCGCACCTGCACGGAGGTGGTCGGTGCCATCGGCGAGGACGACCATCTCGTGGGCCTGGAGTTGGTGGACCGGCAGACCGGGGAGCACGAGGAAGTCCGGGCGACGCGACTGTGCTGCTTCATCGGCGCCACCCCGCGCACCGAGTGGCTCGACGGCGTGGTGGCCCGCGACGACCACGGGTTCATCCTGGCCGGCCCCGATCTGCGCGACGTGTGCGGCTGGTCGCTGGAACGACCGCCGCATCACCTGGAAACAAGTGTGCCCGGTGTGTTTGTTGCAGGAGACGTGCGAGCCGAGTCCGCCAAGCGGGTAGCTGCCGCCGTCGGCGAAGGATCGATGGCCGTGATGCTCGTGCACCGCTACCTGGCAGAAGCGTAACGGCCGGCAAGGCCTGAGGATTTGAGGACGGATATGGGCGAGATGTGCGTGCGGGACGAACTTCGGACACTGTTTTTGTTCGAGCATCTTTCCGACGCACAACTCGACACGTTGTGCGAGGCCGGCAGCATCGAGACGTTCCCGGCCGGCCCGATCGTCACCGAGGGTGACCCCGCCACCTGTTTCTACGTGATGCTCGACGGTGAACTGGTGATGTCGAAGCGCTCCGGCGGCGTCGACATCCAGACCAATCGCACGTCGATGCGCGGGGTGTACTTCGGCGCTTGGTCCGCCTACATCCCCGGTGAAGAGCATGTCTACGAAGCGTCGGTTCGGCTGACCAAGCCGTCACGGGTGTTCGTCCTGGACGCCAACGCGTTCGCGAGTTTCATGCAGTCGCAGTTCCCGATGGCGGTGCACCTGCTGGAAGGCCACAAGGTCGGTGGCCGGCGACAGAGCCAGATCATCGGTCAGCGCGAAAAGCTGCTGGCGCTCGGCAACATCACCGCGGGCCTGACCCACCAGCTGAACAACCCGGCCGCGGCCACCGCGCGCGCCGTGGCCGACCTGCGCGAAGGCGTCGGCAAGATGCGGCACAAGCTGGCGATGCTGGCCGACGGCAAGTTCACCCCGCAAGCCTTGCGGATGCTGGTGACCATCCAGGACGAGGTCGCCGAACAGGTCGCCAAGAACAAGGGGTTGGAGCTCACCGCCCTGGAGACCTCCGACCGCGAGGACGAGATGGGCGACTGGCTCGAGGACCACGACATCGTGGGTGCCTGGGACTACGCCCCGACGTTCGTCGAAGCCGGTCTCGACATCGACTGGCTGGAACGCATCTCGGCTTCGGTTGACGACGCGCTCAAGGACGGTGAAGCGTCGGCGACCCTGCAGGCGGCTCTGGGCTGGCTGAAATACACCATCGACACCGAGTTGCGAATGAACGAGATCGCCGAGGCGAGCAAGCGGATCTCTGCGCTGCTGGCCGGCGCCAAGCAGTACTCGCAGATGGACCGCGGTGATTATCAGAGCGCCGACGTACACGAACTGCTGCGCAGCACGCTGATGATGTTCGGCGACAAGATCGGTAAGGACAAGCCGGTCACCCTGTGCAAGGAACTCGACAAGTCGCTGCCCGAATTGCATTGCTATCCAGGCGATCTCAATCAGGTCTGGACCAATATCATCGACAACGCCATTCAAGCGATGGACGGCCACGGCAGGCTCACGCTGCGCACCAGCCGAGAGACCGACGAGATGATCCGGGTGGAGATCTGCGACGACGGACCGGGCATCCCCGCCGAGGACATCAGCCGGATCTTCACCCCGTTCTTCACCACCAAACCGTTCGGTGAGGGCACCGGGCTCGGCCTGGACCTGGCCTGGCGCATCGTGGTGGAAAAGCACCACGGGGATCTGCGGGTGCAGTCCAAGCCCGGTGACAC
Source organism: Mycobacterium farcinogenes (assembly GCF_019739075.1). Lineage (NCBI taxonomy): Bacteria > Bacillati > Actinomycetota > Actinomycetes > Mycobacteriales > Mycobacteriaceae > Mycobacterium > Mycobacterium farcinogenes. Next base: position 5,246,786 of record NZ_CP081673.1, read on the forward strand.
CCGTTTCATCGTGCTGTTGCCGCTGCAAGCGCCCGCGCCGGAGGGACAGGCCTCCGAGTCGCAAGCGTCGGAGTAGCGGAGCCGGCTGATCTGCCGGTACCAGTTCGCCCGCGATTGTCACGCTGGAGTGGCCGTCGGCGCCGAGCGCCACGCTGGAGTGACAACGCGCCCCGGCGCCGAGGCCGCGCCGTCCCCAATGTCACGCTGGAGTGGCCGTCGGTGCCGAGCGCCACGCTGGAGTGACGACGCGCCCCGGCGCCGAGGCCGCGCCGTCCCCAATGTCACGCTGGAGTGGCCGTCGGTGCCGAGCGCCACGCTGGAGTGACGACGCCCGCGTCGGAGTAGCGGCCAGATCCAGAATCAGCGTGATTCGCCAGGAATAGGTCCCGGACGCACCCGGGTTGAGACGTTCATGACCCAGACCACAGCGGGCGCCAAGCCCGACCTCGGCACATTCGGAGCGTTCGGCCACTACGCGCAGTTCCAGCAGCTGTCGCCGCAGCAGTTGCGGGATATCGAAGGGCTGGGTTACGGCGCGATCTGGGCCGGCGGATCGCCGCCCGCCGAACTGGAGTGGATCGATCCGATCCTGGCTTCCACCACCACTTTGCAGCTGGCCACCGGCATCGTGAACATCTGGAGTGCGGCCGCCGGTCCGGTCGCCGAATCGTTTCACCGCATCGAGGCCGCCTACCCCGGCCGGTTCCTGCTGGGCATCGGGGTCGGTCACCGCGAGGCCATCGGCGAGTACCGCAAGCCGCTCGACGCTCTCACTGACTACCTCGACAAACTCGATGAGTACGGCGTGCCGAAGAACCGCCGGGTGGTAGCCGCTCTCGGCCCGAAAGTGCTCAAACTGTCGGCCACTCGTTCGGCAGGAGCACATCCGTACCTGACCACACCGGAGCACACCGCACAGGCCCGCGAGCTGATCGGGCCGGACGCGTTCCTGGCTCCCGAACACAAGGCGGTGCTCACCACCGATGTGGACAAGGCCCGATCGGTCGGGCGCAAGGCACTCGACATCTACCTGGGTTTGAGCAACTACCTCAACAACTTCAAGCGCCTCGGCTTCACCGATGAGGACCTGGCCAAGCCGGGCAGTGACCGCTTCATCGACGCTGTCGTCGCGCATGGCACGGTGGACGAGGTGGCCGCGCGGCTGCGAGCGCATCGCGACGCGGGCGCCGACCATGTGCCTGTACAAGTGTTGACCTCACCGGACAAACTGGTACCGGCGCTGGCCGAACTCGCCGGGCCGCTCGGCCTGGCCTAGAAGCGCAGACAGACCGCGATAGAAAAGGACTCGTAGATGACCGAATCGCTTTCGCTCAAACCGGATCTGGGCCGCTACGGGGTGTGGACGTTCGGGGCGGTGCAGCCTGACCAGGCCGCCGAAATCGAGAAACTGGGTTACGGCGCGCTGTGGGTGGGCGGCTCCCCCGCCGCCGACCTCGCGTTCGCCGAACCCATCCTCGAGCGCACCGAAGGTCTTCAGCTGGCCACCGGCATCGTCAACATCTGGACCGCCGACGCCGCGGCGGTCGCCGAATCGTTTCATCGCATCGAAGCGGCACACCCCGGCCGCTTTCTGCTGGGCATCGGCGTCGGGCATCCCGAACACACCGACGAGTACCGCAAGCCCTACGACGCACTGGTGGAATACCTCGACGCGCTGGACGCGGCCAAGGTTCCGACCAGCAGGCTGGTGATCGCCGCGCTGGGCGACAAGGTGTTGCGGCTCGCGGCCAACCGCAGCGCGGGCGCACACCCCTATCTGACGACTCCCGAGCACACTGCCCATGCCCGCGACGTGCTGGGCGAGTCGGTGTTCCTGGCTCCCGAGCACAAAGTGGTGCTGAGCACCGACGGTGCCGCGGCCCGCGCGATCGGACGCGACACGGTCGACTTCTATCTGAATCTGAGCAATTACCTGAACAACTGGCGTCGGCTCGGATTCACCGAAAACGACATCGCCAAGCCCGGCAGCGACAAGCTGATCGACGCGGTCGTCGCGCATGGCACGGCAGACGCCATCGCGGCGCGTTTGCAGCAACATGTCGCCAACGGCGCCGACCATGTCGCGATTCAGGTACTCGGCGGCAAAGACAAGCTGATCCCGACGTTGACCGAGCTCGCCGGACCGCTGGGTCTCAAAAGCTGAGGGGTTTGCCCATTAGGGTTGACCCATGCGGCTACTGGTCACCGGCGGCGCCGGGTTCATCGGGGCGAACTTTGTTCATCTCGCCCTCCGGGAGGCACTCACCACATCGGTGACGGTGCTCGACGCCATGACGTACGCGGGCAGTCAGGAATCGCTGGCGCCGGTGGCCGACCGTATCCGGCTGGTGCAGGGCGACGTCGCGGACGCCGAGCTGGTGAACACGTTGGTGGGCGAGGCCGACGCCGTCGTGCACTTCGCCGCCGAGACCCATGTCGACAACTCGGTGGCCAACCCGCGACCGTTCCTGCACAGCAACGTGATCGGGACGTTCGCGATCCTGGAAGCCGTGCGGGCACACGGGGTCCGGTTACACCACATCTCCACCGACGAGGTGTACGGCGATCTCGAGCTCGACAGCCCGGCGCGGTTCACCGAGGGCACGCCGTACAACCCGTCGAGCCCGTACTCGTCCACCAAAGCGGCCGCCGATCTGCTGGTGCGGGCCTGGGTGCGCTCTTATGGTGTGCGCGCCACGATTTCGAACTGCTCCAACAACTACGGCCCGTACCAGCATGTGGAGAAGTTCATCCCGCGCCAGATCACCAACGTCCTCACCGGCCGGCGTCCGAAGCTCTACGGCGCGGGTGCCAATGTCCGCGACTGGATCCACGTCGACGACCACAACCGCGCGGTGTGGCAGATCCTCACCAAGGGCGGCCTCGGGCAGACGTATCTGATCGGCGCCGAGTGCGAGCGCGACAATCTCACGGTGATGCGCACCCTGTTGCGGCTGATGGGCCGTGACCCCGATGACTTCGACCATGTCACCGACCGGGCCGGGCATGACCTGCGCTATGCGATCGATCCGTCGGCCCTGCACGACGAACTGGGCTGGGCACCCGAGCACACCGATTTCGACGAGGGGCTGCAGGCCACCATCGACTGGTATCGCGACAACGAATCCTGGTGGGGCCCATTGAAAAATAAGGTGGAAGACACGTATTCGGAGCGCGGCCAGTGACCGCGCGCGAGCTCAGCGTTCCCGGCGCCTGGGAGATCACGCCGAAGCTGCACGGCGATGCACGCGGGCTGTTCTTCGAATGGTTCACCGAGGCGGGCTTCACCGAGATGACCGGGCATCGCTTCGATGTGCGGCAAGCCAACTGCTCGGTGTCGGCGGCCGGGGTGCTGCGCGGGGTGCATTTCGCGGAAGTGCCGCCCAGCCAAGCCAAGTACGTGACGTGCGTGCGCGGTGCGGTACTCGATGTGGTGGTCGACATCCGGGTCGGCTCGCCGACCTTCGGGCAGTGGGATTCGGTACTGCTCGACGATCAGACTCGGCGTTCGGTCTACCTGTCCGAAGGGCTTGGACACGCTTTCCTTGCGCTGCAGGATGATTCGACCGTGATGTACCTGTGCTCGGCGCTGTACGCCCCGGAGCGGGAACACACCATCTTGGCCACGGGTTTCGGGATCGACTGGCCCATCGAAGGCGAACCGGTGTTGTCCGAGCGCGACGCGGCCGCCCCGACCCTGGAGCAGGTGCGGACCGCGGGGCTGTTGCCGACGTGGGACCAGGCCCGCGCGTTCGTCGACGAATTACGCGCGCGGGCCCGGCATCAGGCCTGAGCCGGTTGCGGCCGGCGCGCCAGTGCGCCCACCAGTAGTCCGGCGAACGGAATGGCAGCCAGGATCGCGCTGAGGGTCGCGCTGCCACCGGTCACCAGGGTGAAGTTGGTGAGCACCAACCACAGGCTGCCCAACAGTCCGGCACAAGCCAGGATCGGCGCGATACGGGTCTGCCAGAGGCGTCCGCTCGCGTGCTCGGCGTGGCGGAGGAAGTAGACCAATACCGCCACTGACGTGGTGAGCATGAGCAGAACCATGCCGACGGTGGCGACTCCGGCCATCGACCCGAACACACCGACCAGCGGGTCGACTCCGAGCACCGCGAGGATGCTCACGATCACCGTGGCCGTGACGGTCTGCACGAGCGACGACACAGACGGCGAGCCATGCCGGCCGTGCACGACTGCAAGAGGTTTGGGCAGCAAGCCTTTTCGGGCCAGCGCGAACTGATAGCGAGCGATCACGTTGTGGAAGGACAGGACGCAGGCGAACAGACTGGTCAACAGCAGCACGTTGACGATGTCGCGCCCCAGCCGGCCCAGGTTGTCGTTCGTGGTGTCCAGCAGCATGTTGGCGTCACCGTCGAGGGTGCGTTGGGCTACCTCCGCGACCTGGTCGGGGCCGATCGCCACGACGAAGGCCCAGCAGGTCACTGCGTAGAAGCCGCCGATCAGCAACACCGCGGCGTAGGTGGCCCGCGGGATGGTGCGCTCGGGATCGCGAGCCTCGTCACGGAAGACCGCCGTGGCTTCGAAACCGATGAATCCGGTGAGCGCGAACAGCACCGCGATGCCGAGCACGCCGTCGGTGAATACCGCCGGTGTGAAGGACGCCAGGCTGAGCCCGGCTGGCCCGGGGTGGGCCACGATCACCAGGTCCAGCAGGACCACGATGCCGATTTCGCAGACGAGGGCGACGCCGAGCACTTTGGCGCTGAGTTCGATGTGCCGGTAGCCCAACAGGGCGACGATTGCCAGAGTGGCCAAAGAGTAGACCGGCCATGGTATTTCCGGACCGCCGTAGAACCGCACCGTGTCACCGATGGCCCAGCCGATGTATCCGTAGATGCCCACCTGGATCGCGGTGTAGGCGATCAGGGCGACTGCGGCGATGCCGCTGCCCAGGCGCGGGCCGAGTCCCAGCGTCACGTAGGAGAAGAAGGCGCCGGCCTCCGGCACGTAGGGCGTCATCGCGACGAACCCGATGCTGAACACGAGCAGCACCAGGGCCGCGATGATGAATCCGACCGGAGCCCCGGCGCCGTTGCCCAAGCCCATGCCCAGCGGCATGTTGCCGCCGATCACGGTCAGCGGCGCGGCGGCGGCGACGACCATGAACACCACGCCGACCGGGCCGAGCCTTCCCTGCAGACGTTGATGTTCCCCGCTGGTGACGGTGTCCGGCGTGCTCAATGTCCCTCCAACAGCAGTGCGGCGTGCAGCAGTTTGTGGTCGAGGGCGTGCGCGGTCAGCCCGCCCCGGCCGGTCAGGGTCTCGGCGGCCACCAGCGCGTTGACGATGGCTTCCTCGGTGGCCTCGATCACCAGATCGAACAGCCGGGTCATGAGCTGGGGCGCCATCATGCGCACCCCGATCTCGGGGCGCTCCACGTTGACGTTCTCGTCCCAGGCGTAGGGCGGGATGCCGCGGTTTCCGGTGGAGAAGGCCAGCATCAGGTCACCGCTGTATTGCTCGCCGGTCCCGCCGAGACGGCCGACGGCCAGGGCCGCGCGCTGCGCCAGGCGCGTGCACTGGTGCGGCAGCAGCGGTGCGTCGGTGACGATGACCACGATGATCGAGCCGGAGCCGGGCTGGTAGGCCATCGGCGGGTCGGGCGTGGGAATCAATTCCGGGCCGATCAACTCGCCGACGTGCACGCCGCTGATCCGCAGCCGCTCGCGTCGGCCGTGGTTGGCCTGGACCAGAGCGCCCACGGTGTAGCGCCCACCCGCGGTGTCGGTGACCCTGGAGGCGGTACCGATGCCGCCTTTGAAACCGTGGCAGATCATCCCGGTTCCACCGCCGACGTTGCCCTCGGCCACCGGTCCGTCGGAGGCCGCGGCCAGCGCGGCGTGGACGTGTTCGGCGCGCACGTGGTGACCGTTGATGTCGTTGAGCAGCCCGTCGTAGGTCTCCCCCACCACCGGCAGTGACCAGTACAGACCCTCGCCGCGAGCCTGCACCTGAGCGTCGACCAGCGCATCGCGCACCACCCCGACGCTGTGCGTGTTGGTCAGGGCGATGGCCGTGGTGAGCTCGCCGGATTCGCGGATCCACTCCAGCCCGGTGAGTTCGCCGCTGCCGTTGAGGCGGTGCGCGCCGGCGAACACCGGCTCGTTGAAGATGCCGGGATGCGGGACGACGACGGTGACTCCGGTGTTCACCGGATTCGGGCCGGGCAGCTGGATCGTGGTGTGGCCGACGCGGACCCCGGCCACGTCGGTGATGGCGTTGTGCGGACCGGTGGGGTGTTCGCCCAGCACGACGCCGATGTCACGGGCGCGCGGTCTCGGCTGTTGGGAGCCATTCGTCATACGGCCTCCGTCTCTAGCGTTTTTTTCACGATCGGAAAATAATGACCTTGAGGGGCTCCCCGCGCAACCAGAATGGGGAAATCCGGAAGGATGGAGTTGTGGCAAGGCCGAACCGACAGGCACAACGACGCGAAGAGATTCTCGAGGCGGCGATCACGTTGATCGAGCGCCACGACCTGGCCACCTTGCGGATCGCCGATGTGGCCGCCGAGCTCGGGCTCACCCCGAACGCCGTGCGGTACTACTTCCGAGAGATGGAAGAACTGCTCTCCGAGCTCGCCCAACGCTCCGACAGCCGGTTCTACGACGACCGGCTCGCAGTGGTCCGCCGCACGGAGAGCGCTCGCGACCAGCTCGCGCTGACCATCGCCGCCGGGCTGCCCAGCGGTCCCGAGGACGCCGAGTGGCGCGCCATCTGGCGCGCCGTACTGGCCGCCGGGTTCGAACTCCACCAGCGCCGCGATGTTCAGCACATTTACCACCGGCAGGTGAATCTCTACGCCTCAATACTCGAAACCGGCTCTACCGCAGGTGATTTCACCTTATCTGCACCACCCCGCGACATCGCGATGACACTCATGGCGATGGAGGACTACCTCGGGTACCGCATCGTGGCGCGCGATCCCGACCTCGACCGGTCCACCGCGCTGCGGCTGATGCGGGGCTATGCGGAGCTGGCCACCGGAGCCACGCTGTCGGTGCCGGTGTGACCACTCGCGCCACAAGTGGCGCGGCGCTGCTGGTGGTGATCGCCGCAATCAGCCAGGAGGTGGGCGCCGCCGTCGCGGTCGGGCTGTTCGCCGCGGTCGGCACCGTCGGTGCGCTGTTCGCCCGGTTCGCGGTGGCAGGCGTCATCCTGTGCGTGGCGGTCCGCCCGGCCGTTCGGGGCCTGACGCGACCGGCCTGGGGTGCGGCGGTCGCACTGGCAGCGACGTTGGCCGTGATGAACTTCTGCTTCTATCTGGCGATCGCGCGCATTCCGCTCGGCGTCGCAGTCACCGTCGAAGCCCTTGGGCCACTGATCCTTTCGGTGGTGACCAGCACGCGGCGGATAGCGTGGTTGTGGGCGGTGCTGGCCTTCGCCGGGGTCGCACTGCTGGGCCTGCCCGGCGGCGGGCACTTCGAAGCCTCGGGATTCGCCTTCGCAGCCGCCGCGGGCGTCGCCTGGGCCGGCTACATCCTGGCCTCGGCCCGCACGGCCGCCGAGTTTCGGCGGGTCGACGGCCTGGCCCTGGCCACCGCCATGGGTGCGCTCGCCGTGGCGCCGTTCGCACTGGTCTCGGTGGACCCGACAGCACTCACCTGGCACGTGCTCGGGGTGGGCGCTGCCGTCGGGGTGCTGTCTTCGGTGATCCCGTATTCGTTGGAGCTGATCTCCCTGCGTCGGCTCCCACCGGCCACATTCGCGGTGCTGACGTGCCTGTCACCGGTCACCGCGGCATTGGCCGGCCTGGTGGTGCTCGGTCAACAGATCGGGCTGCTCGGCTACCTCGGCGTCGCGCTCGTCACCGTCGCCAGTATCGGCGCGGTGCGCTCGGCGTACGCCAGGCCTGCCGAGCCGCTCGGCTAACCGCCGACCTCTGCCACCGCGTTCGGCCCGGGATCACTCGCGGACACGACCACCAGATCCCCCTCGGCGAGGTGCGCTCTCAGCACGAGCGGGCGGGGCGATGACCGGTTGGTGAGGACGGTGCGCGCGACGGGTTCGGCGAGTTCTGTGCGGATGGCCCGCCGCAGTCCCCTGGCCCCGTACACCGGATCGAATCCGCTGCGCCGGACGAACTGGATGACGTCGTCGTCCACCTGGAGTTCCACCCCGCGCCGTTTGAGCCGGCCGACGAGATCACGGACCTCCTTGCGGGTCACGCGTTCTGCGGTGTCGTCGTCGAAAGCGTCGAACACGACGGTCTCGTCGATCCGGTTGAAGAATTCCGGATCGAAGAACGATTCGACCGCCTGGCGCACCAGATCCGAGGTGGTCGCCGGCCGAAACCCAAGGCGCCGCCATCGTTTCCGCCTGGACCGCTGCAGCGCGGCAGCCTCCGAAGAGCCGATGTTGGAGGTCAGGAAGATGTAGCTGTTGCGGAATGAGATCTTCTGCTGACCGTTGGCCAACCGCAATTCACCGGTGTCCAGAACGTGCAGCAGCGCTCGCAGCACGATGGCGTCTGCCTTCTCGACCTCGTCGAACAACACGATGCCGGGCAGATACGGCCCGCCCTCGATCTTGGCCTTGTCGAACAGCGTGAACGATTCCTTGCTGCCGGCGTAGCCCGGGGGCGCTCCCGAGAGCGATGCCGCGTAGTGCTCCTGGGCCAGTGCGCTCATGTCGATTCGGCACATGTCGTCCGGGCCGGTCCGCAGTGCGGCGGCGACCTGCCGCACCAGTTCGGTTTTCCCGACTCCGGTCGGCCCCACCAGCAGGACACTGGACAGGGGCCGACCGGGGTCGGCCACACCGATGTGCGCGATCGAGACCGCACGCACCACCGCGTCGACCGCGGCACGCTGCCCGAGAATCGCCACGTTGAGCTTCCGCGACAGCGCGTCGGGGTCGAACCCACCGGCGGAACCCGTTGGGGCGTCGGGTTCTTCGGCCACCCGCGCCGAGTTACGGTTCTGCTCGTGGTACATATCGGTGAGGTATGGCAACGCGCGGCCCTTCAGGCTTCGACGGTCTGCTCGACCGGAAGTGAACCGACCCGGCAGTCGGCGACTCCGACCGTGGTCCTGGTGATCGACTCGACCCGCTCCTGAGCCTTCTGCGCGTCGGTCACCCACAGCTTGTAGAACTCGAAGGGGCAGTCGGCCACACCCTTGTCGCCGTCGCCGGCCGCATGCACGCCGGAGTAGCCACGGTGCAGCAGCTTGAACAGGTGATTCTGCGACTGGTCGTTCTCTCGCGCATCGCGGATCGCGGCCAAAGACAGTTGTGCGTACTGAATTCCGTACTCTTCCTCACCGGTTTCGCCGAGGGTACGCCCGTCGAACCCGATGATCGCCGAATGGCCGAAGTAGGAATAGACCCCGTCGAAGCCGGCCGCGTTGGCCACTGCCACATAGCAGTTGTTGGCCCACGCCATGGCCTTGGCCATCAGCACCTGCTGGTCTTTGGCCGGGTACATGTAGCCCTGGCAGCGCACGATCAGCTCGGCACCCTTCATCGCGCAGTCCCGCCAGATCTCCGGGTAATTCCCGTCGTCACAGATGATCAGGGAGATCTTGAGACCCTTCGGGCCGTCGGTGACGTACGTGGTGTCGCCCGGGTACCAACCCTCGATCGGGCACCACGGCAGGATCTTGCGGTACTTCTGCACGATCTCGCCCTTGTCGTCGATCAACACGAGGGTGTTGTAAGGCGGCTTGTTCGGGTGGTCCTCATGGCGCTCACCGGTGATGGAGAAGACGCCCCACGTTCCGGCCTCCCGGCAGGCGGCCGAGAAGATGGCGGTCTCGTCACCCGGGACGGTGGCCGCCGTGTCATACATCTCCTGCTCGTCGTACATGATTCCCTGCGTCGAATACTCGGGGAACACAACGAGATCCATGCCGGGCAGGCCCGACTTCATGCCGATCAGCATGTCCGCGATCTTGCGGGCGTTGTCGAGCACTTCGGCCCGGGTGTGCAGCCGGGGCATCTTGTAGTTCACCACGGCGACGCCGACGGTGTCGTTGCTAGACGAGATATCTCCGTGCCTCATTGTTTACTCCTTGATGTGGGTGGTGATGATTCAGCTGAATACGGGTTCGGTTGCGGCCGTGCGCGGTTGGTGTGCGCGGTGCGAGCTGAGCACCCTGGCGACGAACAGCAGGGCGGCGAGTCCCACCGCCCAGATCGCCGCGATGCCGGGCGAGGTGCGGTAGTTGCCGCTGAGCATCAGAAACGCGGGAAGCGTGCACGTCGGCTGGCTGAGCAGTACCACCGACCAGCCGGTGAAGCGGGTCAGCCGGGCCCGGTGAAGCCCGAGCACCAGGAAGAACAACAGCCACAGCACTGCCCAGGCGAGCCAGATGACCCCGAACACGGGATCGTTGACGACGGTGAACGACAGGGCGGAGTACACCACCGCTCCCCCGGCGACGAAGAGCGAAAACCAGCCGATGCCTTCGGGTTCCAGCCCGGCCAGGTTGACGATCCCCACGTAGAGGTAGGTGAATCCGAACAGGTACAGCCCCGATGCGGCCAGGACGGCGGCGGGGTCCCCGGCGGCGATCACCAACATCACCGTCGGCAGCACACACTGCAGGGCGCCGACGAACAGGTTCAGCACCGCCGCCGACCGTGCGGGCACGACATCCAACAGCATCAACCCGTTGACGAAAAGCACTGCGCCGACGTAAAGGAGACCGACGTTGCCCATCGAGACACCTCAATTACTTCCAGATGGAATATGTCCAAATGACAGTAAGTGACGGCCGCCACACTGTCAACAGGTGACTCGGTTCAGTCACACAGGTGAGCCGGCAGCGTTGTGACGATCTCGAAATCGACGCCGTCGGCAACCGCGAGGTGAACCGGCTGGCGGGTGCGGTGCCCACTGAATTCGACCGTGCCGCGGGGACTGTCGTAAGCGGCGCCGTCGGCGACCGCATCGAAGTCCACTCCGCGACCGGACCGGCGGATCATCTCGGCGAGGAAATAAGCTCCCTCATAACATGATTCGGCCGCATTGCCCAGCGCAGGGGCACCCGAGCCGTTCACCGCCAGGTACCGGTCGAGAAGCTCCATCGAGTTGCGGCCCACCATCGAGCGAAAGTAGGAGGCCGCGACGAACAGTCCCTTGGTCGCGTCGTGGCCGCTCGCGATCAACATGTTCTCGTCCATCAGCGGACTGAACCGCAGGAGTTCCTGGTGCAACCCCCGTTGCGCGAAAGCCCGATTGAACTCGACCGCATCCTGACCGACCAGCAGCATCAGCACGGCCTCACACCGTGACCGCGCGACCTTGTCGACGAGCCGGGCGATGTCGCCCTGACCGAGCGCCACGAACGAACCGCCGACTAGATCCAGTGACAGCTCCTGGACATACCGGCGAACCTCGGACAACGAGGTCCGCGGCCACACGTAGTCATCGCCGACCACGAACCATTTCCGGATGCCGAGGTTGTCGCGCATCCAGCGCAGTGCCGGCGTCAGCTGCTGGTCGGGTGTCTCACCGCAGCAATAGATTCCGCGCCTTCGTTCACCGCCCTCGTACAACGCGGGATAGGTGTAGGGCACCCGGCCGGCCACCACCGGCGCCAGCGCGTGGCGCACCGACGAGATGTGCCATCCGCTCACGGCGTCGATACGCCCGTCGTCGATCAACCGCTTCACCTCGGCCGCCACCGCCGCCGGATGCGCGCCCCCGTCGACCACCTCGATGTGGACCTCGCGGCCCATCACTCCGCCGGCCGCGTTGAGGTCGTGCGCGACCAGGTCTCCGACCGCTTCGCAGGACGGCCCGAAGATCCCGGCGGGCCCCTGCAGCGGCACCACCATCGCCAGCCGCCATTCGGCATCGCGGCCGACGGTGCGTACTCGTACGTTCACCCCCGCAGTCCAATCCTCGTTACCGGGCAGACGAGATGGTCGGCTAGAATCATTCCAATTGGAAGTATCCTCGCGTAGGCGGTGCGAGGCAATCGCCAGTTGGGAGGGCGGCCGCGATGAGAGACGTGCTCCCACCGGACGGCGCCGCCACGCCGACGAGCAGCGAGGTCCTCCGCGCGGCGCGCATGCTCGGCGCCGTCATCGAACGCCAGGTCAGCGGCGAGGACCTGACGCTCGACGATTGGCTGGTGTTGGCGGCACTCGCGGACTCCCCCGGCCTGACGATGGCGGAGTTGCGCACCCAGACCCAGGCCGCCGCGCCCACGTTGACCCGGGTGGTCGACCGGCTGGCAGGCCGCGCGCTGGTGTTCCGCGAGGTCGACGCCGACGACCGCCGCAAGGTGCGGGTGAATCTGAGCAAGCGCGGCGCCGCCCTGCATACCCGCCTGCTCACCACGGTCCGGCCGGCCGAGCAGGCCTGGTTCGACCAGCACGGCGTCAGCCCGTGGATGCGAGCGGGCAGCTGACGCGTCAGCTGTTCTTGGCCAGGAATCGCCGGAACAACGGCCAGGCGATCACCAGGTTGTATATGACGCCGCCGACCAGGTACGGCCACCACGTGCCATGCGCGCTGGCGACCCAGAACGCCTTGGCCGCCCAGTACGGCGGCAGCACACCGAACGCCAGGTTCCACGGCGAGTCGATGAACCAGGGCAGGCACGGCAGCCCGGCGATGAGCATGCCCAGCGCGCGCAACATCGCGATGCCCTGGATCTTGTTGCCCGCCATGGTGATGATCAGGAGCAACGTCACCACGGCGGACAACCCGGCGACCAGTCCGATCGGGATCAACGCCGGAATCAATCCCGGCTCCAGGATGCCGCTGAACGCCAGCGTGGCGATCACATAGACGGTCGTCACCACCATGACCGTCACGGCCCGGTAGGCGAAGAATGTCGACATCGGCACCGGGGTGACCCGTAACGCGGTCATGGTCCCGGCGTCCACCTCGTCCAGAACCAGGAACGCGCCCAGACCGCCGGCGATGATGACACTGGTGAGCAGCAGAAACGCGGTGAGCACCAGCGGGTAGTAGGGCACGAGGTCGAAGTCGTAACGCTGCGCCAGCATCTCGGTGAACATCGGCGTGAGCAACGCGACGCCGGTAGTCCAGATGACCGGCGCGACCACCACCATGACCAGGAGCGGATCACGGTAGGTACCGCGGATGTCATTGCGGCCGAAAGCAGCCAGGGCCTTGCTCGTGGTGGAGCCCAGAATCGCGGTCACAGCACACCTGACCTCTCGACGACGTAGCGGACGAACAGCACATGGGCGACGCGCCACAGCACGACCAGCGACAGCACGGGATACAGCACCGAGTAGAGCAACTGCCAATCGCTCAACGACACCTGGTCGAACGCGGCGCCCAACAGCAGCAACGGTCCCTGAGTGGGGACGACGTACAGCACCGGGTGCGGCCACAGCCCCGAGAAGTAGATGAGCGGCGGCACCAGCATGACCGCCAGCGGGATGGTGGCGGCCAGGAACCAGTCGGTGACCGAGGCGAACGGCAGCGATGTGATGAACCCGACCACCAGCATGAGCAGAGTGCCGAGCACCACCCCGAGGATCAGCGGCACCGGGCGGTAGGACAAACCGTCGGCGACGGTGGACACCACCAGGGCGACGAGCAGCGAGATCGACAGCAGCACCACAAGTTTCGCGGTGAGGTACTCCCAGAACCGCAATGGCGTGGGGATCACCGCACCCAGCGTGCGTTCCTGCTTCTCGAAGAACACCGAGCCGCCGATGAAGAAGAATCCGATGATCGCGATGTCACCGACCAGCACGTACGGTTCGGCGACGGGGCGCAGGCTGTGCGGCATCGGCAGCAGCACCGCAAGCCAGATGAGCCCGGAGAAGATTCCCGCGTGCAGGAACTTCTGCCGGTATTGCACCAGCAACTCGAGCCGGGTCGCGGCCATCAACCGGGTCATGTCAGCCGCCGTCCGGTGACCTCGACGAACACGTCATCGAGACTGGCTTCGCGGCTGTGAATCGTCTCGACGTGGTGATCGCGCAGGATGGCGTGAAAGTCGGGATCGTCGGCCAGGCCGTCCATCGCATACTCCGTCGTGGCCAGGCCATCGGACGTGCGGTACTGCACGCGGACCCGGCGCTCACTGCGGGCGATCTTCAGCTCGGCGGGAGCGTCGAGCGCGACGATGGTTCCGTCGACGACGAAAGCCACCCGGTCGCACAGCTCGTCGGCGGTCGACATGTCGTGGGTGGTGAGAAAGATCGTGCGGCCGCGTGCCTTCAGGTCCAGGATGATGTCTTTTACCTTGCGGGCGGTGACGGGATCCAGCCCTGACGTGGGCTCGTCGAGGAACAGCAGCTCAGGATTGTTGATCAACGACCGCGCGAACGTCAGCCGCATCTGCATTCCCTTGGAGTATTTGGAAACCCGGGCGTTGGCCGCATCGGCCAGACCGACCGCATCCAGGAGCTCCATCGGATCGGCAGTGGGTCCGTCGTACAGGGAGCCGAAAAACTGGAGGTTCTCCAGCCCGGTGAGCTTGTGATAGTGGTTGGGCAGCTCGAAGGACACACCGACGCGCTGGTAGTAGTCGGGCCCCCAGTCCACCGGATCACGCCCCCACACCGTGGCGTGGCCGCCGTGCCCGCGCAGCAGGCCGATGAGCAGCTTCTGAGTGGTGGATTTTCCCGCGCCACTGGGGCCGAGGAAACCGAAGATCTCCCCGTTCCCGACGGCGAAGTCCATTCCCCGCACGGCGGGTTCGGTTGATCTCGGATAGGTGAACGTCAATCCGCGAACGTCGATGACATCGGTCGAAGTGTGCATCAGTGCCCTTTCAGCGCAGGCCAATACCGTTTCCGACCAGACTTCCCGGAGCACCGGCCACGACTGTACTAAACTTTCAGAAATTATTGAAGAGCTTTTCCGGCGAGGAGGATTGGTGGTGCCGAGATCCGCAAATCTGCAGCAGGAAGCTGAACGCCTCGCCTTGGTGCTCAGCAGTCACGGCATGCAACGGATGCCCGCGCGGGTGCTCGCCACCCTGCTGTTCACAGGCCAATCGAGTGTGACGATGACCGAACTTGCCGACACTTTGTATGCCAGCGCCGGATCGATCTCGGGCGCACTCAAGATGCTGACCTCGGTGGGCCTGGCCGAGCGGGTGCCGGCCCCGGCAAGCCGGCGCGACCACTTCCGGCTTCGCGACAATGCGTGGGCGACCCTGTTCACGAATCAGAACGAGACGCTCGCGGCGATGCAAGCCGCCGCGGACGCCGGAATCGCGGTCGCTGACCGCAGCAGCCCGGCCCATCACCGGCTGACTCAGATGCGGGATTTCTACGCGTTCCTGCTGGCGGAGATTCCCGCAGTGCTCGAGCGGTGGCAGCAGCACACCCAGGCGCCAGGCAACGACGACCGGCCATGACTCATCGCCGCGCGCGCACCGCACGCTCGATTTCCGACACCGGTTCACTGCGCCCAGCCGGCACCAGATACCGCTCGCGATAGGCCGACGGCCCCGGTTGCTCCATTACCTGCCAACCAAATTCGGCGAGGAAGGAACCGACATCTTCCGGGTTCAGGCCGAACTTCCACAGACCTTCTCTGACCACGAACCTGCGATAGGCGTTGTCGGCACCGTGCAACGCGGTACCGTCGAGGAAGTCTCTCCGGAAATGCGTGAATACCAGCTCGCTTCCCTTGACAGCACCCGAGAGCTCACGAAGTGTCCGGCGCACCAGTTGCTCTGGCAGATACATCGTCACCGATTCCCAGACGAAGAACGTCGTCATGCCGAGGTCATATCCGCTTCCGGTCAATCGCTCCATGAGGCTGTCGGTTTCCAGATCAGCCGCAACCAAGCTGACTTCGGGAGGAACACGACCGAAGCAGCGTGCCAATCCTTCCGACTTGGCTGTCACGTTCGCGGGAAGGTCTACCTCCCATATCGGGATTCCGGCCAGCTCCGGCACGCGATACGCCCGGGTGTCATAACCCGCACCGATGATCACGACCGCGTCGAGCCCCCGGCCGACCGCCTCCCCCACCGCATCGTCGATATAACGCTTTCGGCAGAGGAGGCTGGCCCATCCACCTGGGACCGACTTCTCCGTCGCAGCGATCATCGATCGCCGTATCGCATGTGACCGGCCCAGACGAACGGGGATACGCCAGCGTTGCGGCAAGATTCGCGCTGCCCAGGGATCTGGCACCACTGGCGGGTCACTGTATTGATCGAGTGCGACGATCAGAGTCGGGCCCAACGCGGTCCGCTGTACTTTTATCCCCATACGTGCACCTCACGGTCGCAGAAACATATACTGCCGACCAGGCTTCCCGGCACACCAGTGCTCAGCGTAACAGGGTGCGGGGCCTAATAGTCAAGGCAACAAACCAATTTGGCGGTATATCGCGCGCAGATAGCGCCGCATCTCATCGGCGTCAGGAGGTTCGGGCTGGAGCACTCGGTAGGTGATCGCACCGACCATCATATCGATTGCCACGTCGAAATCAGTTTCTGCAGAGACTGTTCCATGCTCCCGCGCGTGCTCCAGCAGCCGAGCCGCGACCGCGCGACGCGGCCGGATATAGCGATCCCAGTACACCGCCATGAGTGCCGGATGACTGACCGCCGAACCGTAAACCCGTGCCACCAGCGCGCGATAGGACGGCGTGGTGGTGACCACCGCGGCTCTTTCGATCGCGGCCTCCACAAGCTCGTACGGCGATTCGACGTCGATGGCCTCGGGCGACGCCCAGCCCACCTCCTCGGCGACCAACGTCTCCATCGCCGCCGCGATCACGTCCTCCTTGGTCGACCATCGTCGATAGATGGTCGGCTTGCCGACACCGGCACGTTTGGCGATCTGCTCGATGCTGGAACCCTCGACTCCACGCTCGATGAACAGGTCCAGCGCTGCCTGCAGAATCGCGCGGTCGGCCGCCACATCCCGGGGCCGGCCGCGGCCGGGGGTGGTCACCGCACCGATCCCGAGCCCAAAGCGGTTGTCAGCCAACGGTATAGCTGCCCCTCGTCGTCAGGCCTTCCCCGCCAGGCCAGGTGAGCGTCCGGCCGGACCAACAAGACCTCTGCGCTGTCGTGATGCAGCGCCACGACGAATTCGCCTAGGTGACGCCGCAGAAGTTCGAGGTTGTCGGGCGCGCCATCGGGCAGCAGTAGCACCCAGCGGCCACCGAGCTCGGCGTGCAACCGAGTCGTCGACCCGTCGGCGCGGGTGCAGGGCAGATCCGCGATCCGGTCTCCTGGTCGCGGCTTGCGGCCACGTCCGCCGAGTGGCCCCTTGCGATAGCTCACCCACAGCTGTGAAGCCGTGTACGTCGTCCACCGCTGGATGAACGCCAGGCCGAAGAGACGGGTGGCCACGCGGTCCCGCAAGAACCGGCCGATCGGATTGCTCGCGACGTTGACCCGTGTGACCGCGCTGGTGCCGCGCAAAACCTCGGTGGCCAGTGGCCTGCGCTCGGTCTCGTAGGTGTCGATGAGTCTGTCGGAGGCCAGGTTCCGGATCACCAGGGCCAGTTTGAAGCCCAGGTTTTCCGCATCGCCGATGCCGGTCAACATTCCCTGACCACCGAACGGCGCATGGACGTGCGCGGCGTCACCGGCGATCAGGATGCGCCCGCGCCGATATGTGTCGGCGAGCCGGCGGTGCACGGTGAACACCGATAGCCACTCGGGGTCGCCAACGGTTACGGTACGGCCGGTGCGCTGTGGTACCACCTGTTTGATCCGCTCCAGAATCGCATTGTCGCTTGGCTTTTGCGAGAGTGCCGGGTCGTAGACGAACAGCCGCCACAAGTCGTCACGGCCACTGGGATCGGGCATGGGCATCGCGCCGACCACTCCGTCGGGATGAATCCAGCCGGTCGTGCCGCCACGGTCGAGCGTCCAGTCCAGATGGATATCGGCCAGCAGAAAACGTTCGGAGAGTTTGACGCCGGGGAACCCGATGCCCGCCTGCTGCCTGGCGACGCTGGAGTATCCGTCGCATCCGACGAGCCATTTCGCCCGGACGCGTTCACCATCGGAGAGTTCGGCGTCGACGGCATCGCCCTCCTGCCGCGCACCGACCAGACCCCGCCCCCATTCCGGTTCGACCCCCAACTCGGCCAGCCGGGCCCGCAGTGCCGCTTCGACCTTGGCCTGGGACACCACCATGGGCGGTGCGGCGGTCCCCATGCCGGGATCGCCGAACTCCAGGGTCATCACGGGACGGTCGCCGAGATAGTTGGTGATGCGCATCGCGCGCAGCGACTCGCCTGGCAGCGTTCCCAGTGCACCGATCCGGCCCAGCACTTCCGATCCTCGCGCGTGCAGGAAGTTGGCCCGTGACGTGGTCGCCGGCCCCGGCGCTCGGTCCACGACGCGCACCGAGACGCCATGCAGACGTAACGAGCAGGCCAACGTCAACCCCGTTGGGCCGGCACCGACCACGATCACATCCGGGTTCCCATTCGAGAAGGCCACCCAATTATGGTAACGGTACCGTTCCGTAAATTAAAGAAGCGGTCCGCAAATCCCCAGGCCCGGCTATCGTCGCCCCATGGGCGCCGAATCAGCACAAGACATGCGGGTGGGCAGCCTCTACCGGTATCCCGTCAAGTCGATGCTCGGAGAGAGCCTGGACTCACTGTTCGTCAACGCCGGCGGAGTCGATGGCGACCGCACATACGCGCTCATCGACGCATCCAGCGGTCGGGTGGCGAGCGCGAAGCAGGCCCGGCTATGGCGCGGACTCTTGTCGTGCAGCGCCGTCACCGAGAATCGGCATGTACGAATCCATCTGCCGGACGGCAGCACCACGACAACCGACGGGGACGACGTCGACGACCTGCTGTCACAATTCGCCGGGCGGCCGGTTCGACTGATCGACAGTCGCCCCGCCGGCGCCTCGATCGAGCGGGCGGACCCGGATCAGGTGCTGGAGCAGGGCGTCGAGGCAGAAGTCGACGCTCCGATCCTGGAACTGGCACTGGCGACCCCGGGGAACTCGTTCACCGATCTGGCTCCCGTGCATGCGATCACCACGGCAACTCTGGAACGCATCGGCGTCGAGGCCGCGCGCTATCGCCCCAACCTGGTGATCGCCACGCCGCCCGGTTATCCCCCGTACGCCGAGAACGAGTGGACCGACGAAATTCTCAGCGTGGGCGGAACCAGGCTACGGGCCATGGGACCTACTCCCCGCTGCATCATTCCGACCCTCGAGCACGGTCACCTGCCCCGCGCGCCACACGCACTGCGCACACCCGCCGCCGAGAATCGAGTCGAGGCCTTCGGGCTAGGTCCCCTGCCGTGTGCCGGCACTTACCTTCAGGTAGTCACTGAAGGCACTGTGCGGGTCGGCGACCGAGCTTCGCTCGGCTGAGCCACCTCGGCACGAACAGAACACCAGAACCCTTGCGAACCACGCCGACCAATTACTAGGATATCCAAGTATCTCGGGTGCTTCCCGGGCCAACCA
This sequence comes from Mycobacterium farcinogenes, assembly GCF_019739075.1. Taxonomy (NCBI): domain Bacteria; kingdom Bacillati; phylum Actinomycetota; class Actinomycetes; order Mycobacteriales; family Mycobacteriaceae; genus Mycobacterium; species Mycobacterium farcinogenes. The sequence continues at coordinate 5,266,175 of NZ_CP081673.1, forward strand.
CTGTGCACATCCTCTTTGGACGGAACGCCATGACCACTCAGATCCCCCACTTCATCAACGGCCAGCGCACCACCGCCGGGTCTACCCGCACCGCCGACGTGCTCAACCCCAGCACCGGCGAGGTGCAGGCGCAGGTGGTCCTGGCCTCAGCCGCCGACGTCGACGCCGCGGTGGCCGGCGCTGCCGAGGCCCAGAAGGAATGGGCCGCCTACAACCCGCAGCGCCGCGCTCGGGTGCTGATGAAGTTCATCGAACTGGTGCACCAGAATGCCGATGAGCTCGCCGAAATGCTGTCCCTCGAGCACGGCAAGACCGTGGCCGACTCGCACGGCGACATCCAGCGCGGCCTTGAGGTCATCGAGTTCGCGGTCGGCATCCCCCACCTGCTCAAGGGTGAGTTCACCGAGGGCGCAGGAACCGGCATCGACGTCTACTCGATCCGCCAGCCCCTCGGCGTGGTCGCGGGCATCACGCCGTTCAACTTCCCCGCGATGATCCCGCTGTGGAAGGCCGGCCCCGCGCTGGCATGCGGAAACGCGTTCGTGCTCAAGCCTTCCGAGCGCGACCCGTCGGTGCCGCTGCGGCTGGCCGAGCTGTTCATCGAAGCCGGGCTGCCCGCGGGTGTGTTCCAGGTCGTGCAGGGCGACAAGGAAGCCGTCGACGCGATCCTCGAACACCCCGACATCAAGGCCGTCGGCTTCGTCGGCAGCTCCGACATCGCGCAGTACATCTACTCCGGGGCGGCCGCGCACGGTAAGCGCGCGCAATGCTTCGGCGGCGCCAAGAACCACATGATCGTGATGCCCGACGCCGACCTGGACCAGGCCGTCGACGCGTTGATCGGCGCCGGTTACGGCAGCGCCGGCGAGCGCTGCATGGCCATCAGCGTCGCGGTGCCGGTGGGCGAAGAAACAGCGAACCGCCTCCGCAATCGCCTCGTCGAGCGCATCAACCAGCTGCGGGTCGGGCACAGCCTCGACCCCAAGGCCGATTACGGGCCACTGGTCACCGGCGCCGCGCTCGAGCGGGTGCGCGACTACATCGGCCAGGGCGTCGAGGCCGGTGCCGAGCTCGTGGTCGACGGTCGCGAACGGGCCAGCAACGAGCTGACTTTCGGCGATGACAGCCTGGAGAAGGGTTACTTCATCGGCCCCACCCTGTTCGACAACGTCACCACCGACATGTCGATCTACACCGACGAGATCTTCGGCCCGGTGCTGTGCATCGTCCGCGCCCACGACTACGAAGAAGCGCTCAAACTGCCCTCGGAGCACGAGTACGGCAACGGCGTGGCGATCTTCACCCGGGACGGCGACGCAGCACGCGACTTCGTGTCCCGCGTGCAGGTCGGCATGGTCGGCGTCAACGTGCCGATCCCGGTTCCGGTGGCCTACCACACTTTCGGCGGCTGGAAGCGGTCCGGATTCGGTGACCTCAACCAGCACGGGCCACACTCGATCCTGTTCTACACCAAGACCAAGACCGTCACCGAGCGGTGGCCGTCAGGCATCAAGGATGGCGCCGAGTTCGTCATCCCGACCATGAAGTAGCACCGAACGTGAACCTGCACGATCTGGACGAGGACGAACGCGTGATCGCCGAGACGGCGGCCGCGTTCGCCGAAAAGCGCATCGCGCCATATGCGTTGGAATGGGACGAGTCCCACCACTTCCCCACCGACGTATTACGCGAGGCGGCCGAACTCGGCATGGGCGCCATCTACTGTGGTGAGGACACCGGCGGCAGCGGGTTGCGTCGACTGGATGCCGTGCGCATCTTCGAAGCGCTCGCCGCAGCCGATCCCACCCTGGCCGCGTTCCTGTCCATCCACAACATGTGTGCGTGGATGGTGGACACCTTCGGCACCGAGGAACAGCGCAAGGCCTGGGTGCCCAGGCTGGCGTCGATGGAGACCATCGCCAGTTACTGCCTCACCGAACCGGGAGCCGGCTCGGATGCGGCCGCGCTGCGGACGCGGGCGGTGCGCGACGGTGACGACTACGTGCTCGACGGGGTCAAGCAGTTCATCTCCGGGGCGGGCAGCTCCGACGTGTACGTGGTGATGGCCCGCACCGGGGCTGACGGCCCGAGGGGCATCTCGGCGTTCTTGGTCGAAAAGGACGCGCCGGGGCTCAGTTTCGGCGTGCAGGAGCAGAAGATGGGCTGGAATGCCCAGCCCACGGCGCAGGTGATACTCGAGGGTGTGAGGGTTCCGGCCGAGGCCCTCCTGGGCGGCGCAGAGGGCACCGGGTTCGGCATCGCGATGAACGGTCTGAACGGTGGCCGGATCAACATCGCGGCGTGCTCGCTCGGTGGCGCCCAGGCCGCCTACGACAAGGCGCTGGCCTACCTGGCCGACCGTCAGGCCTTCGGCGGGTCCCTGCTCGACGAGCCGACCATTCGGTTCACCTTGGCCGATATGGCCACCGGCCTGGAGACGTCCCGAAACATGTTGTGGCGGGCGGCTTCCGCGCTGGATGCCGATCACCCCGACAAGGTGACGCTGTGCGCGATGGCCAAGCTGTACGTCACCGACACCTGCTTCGAGGTGGCCGATCAGGCGCTGCAGTTGCACGGCGGCTACGGGTATCTGCGCGAGTACGGTCTGGAGAAAATCGTCCGGGATCTGCGGGTGCACCGCATCCTTGAGGGAACCAACGAAATCATGCGGGTGGTCATCGGGCGTTCCGAGTCGGCCCGCACCCGCAACTCTGCATAGGGAGAGACACACGTGACCACGATCGCGTTCCTCGGCTTGGGCCACATGGGCGGGCCGATGGCAGCCAACCTGGCAGCGGCCGGCCATACGGTGCACGGCTTCGATCCCGTGCCTGCGTTGAAGGCGGCCGCTGAGGCCAACGGCGCCAAGATCTTCGACACCGGCGCCGAGGCGGTGTCCGGTGCCGAGGTGGTGATCACCTCGCTACCCAACGGCAACATCGTCAAAGCGTGTTATGCCGAGGTGCTGCCGGCAGCGCCGAATGACACCTTGTTCATCGACACCTCGACCATCTCGGTCGACGACGCCCGCGAGATCCATGCCAAGGCAGGCGAACACGGGCACGTCCAGCTCGACGCCCCGGTGTCCGGCGGGGTGAAGGGCGCGACCGCGGGCACGCTGGCGTTCATGGTCGGCGGTACCGATGAAGCATTCGAGCGCGCCCGCCCGGTGCTGGACCCCATGGCGGGCAAGATCATCCACTGCGGCGGCTCGGGCACCGGTCAGGCGGCCAAACTCTGCAACAACATGGTGCTCGCGGTGCAGCAGATCGCCGTCGGTGAGGCTTTCGTACTGGCCGAGAAGTTGGGCCTGTCCGCGCAGTCACTGTTCGACGTGATCACCGGCGCGACCGGAAACTGCTGGGCCGTCCACACCAATTGTCCGGTGCCAGGACCGGTTCCGACGTCGCCGGCCAACAACGACTTCAAGCCGGGGTTCGCCACCGCGTTGATGAACAAGGACCTCGGTCTGGCGATGGCGGCGGTGATGTCGACCGGGTCCTCGGCTCCGCTCGGCACGCATGCCGCCCAGATCTACGCCGCGTTCGCCGACGAGCATGCCGACAAGGACTTCAGTGCGGTGATCGAGACGCTGCGGAGCTGATTCTCGTCGCGTTCGTAACGTGATGGCGCCAGAAACCGAGTTTCACCGCCGCCACGTTACGAACGCGAGCGCCAGGCCTTGGCAAGCTTGCCGAGAACATTGGCCTCGCCGTCGCGGCAGGTGACCCGAATGACGGTCCAGCCCATTTCGATCATCGCGTCGATACGGGCGATGTCCTTGCGGAGAACATCGGGATCGGTGTGGTGCAGGCCTTCGTACTCCATGACGATCTTCAGCTTCGGCCAGGCAAGATCGGCCTCTCCGATCAATGCGCCGTACTCGTTGTAGATCGGATGCTGTGTCTGTGGTGGTGGATAGCCGGCACGAACAACCAACAGCCGCAACCAGGTTTCTTGCGGGGATTCGGCTCCGGGGTCGACCAGGGCAATGCTCGCACGTGCCTGTTTGATGCCTTTGCGGCCGGTATACCGCTGCGCTGCCAGTTCGATGTCAGCGACTTTCAGCCGAGTGGCCCGCGCCAGGGCATCGATCGCTGCCACAGCGGCGTCTTCTGGCAGTCGGCAGGCGAGGTCTACCGCCGTCCGTAGCGGGTTGGTCAACCGGATATCGCCGATCAGACAGATTTCGTCATCATCGACCGCGTCGGCCCAGGCGACGACTCCCCGGGTCGGTCGCCGATTGGTGTCGAGAAGGTTGGCGGGAAGCGCAGGATCGATCCAACGCGCTCCATGCAGCGCCGACGCGGAATACCCGGCCAATACGCCCCGCCGCCGTGATCGCAACCAGGCTGCTTTGGCACGCAGCACCGCGGTGGGCCGAGTCCCCCGGGGCACATAGATGTCGTGGTGCACAGCGGTGAACCGGGCACGCAGATCGTGGCGTGTCAGCCTGCCGACCGCAACGGCCTCGCTGCCGATGAACGGCTCCACCATGCGGGCGAAGTCTGCCCGCGCCCACCGACAGCCTCGCGTTCGTAACGTGGTGGCGCCAGAAACCGAGTTTCACCGCCGCCACGTTACGAACGCGAGCCCCCCACTGGCTTAGGCAGCAGACGGGCTGCGCTGAGCCCACCACTGGCTGTGCAAGCGCTGACACACCGGCAGGCGCAGCGGCTCGGCGCCGGCGAAGTCCGGCCGGACCGCGACCGCCGCGTACGACCCGGACCCGGTCTCGGGGTCGATGAGCAGACTGGCCATCCCGGCGTCGTTGGCGGCCCGCAGACCTGGCGCCGAGCCGGCGACGGCCAGCGCGTCGTGGCCGGCCACACCCAGCTCATCCAGGGCGTGCCGGTACAGCTCGGCCCTGGCCGCGCTGACGTCATCGGTGGTGACGACCGTTTCCACCAGGCCGTCACCGACCAGCTGGCGCACCAGCGGTTCGGCCCAGCGCCGACGGCCCGCGGCGACCACGCCGACCGGCAGCCCGGCCAGGAACGCGTCGTTCATCAGATCCTCCAGGCCAGCCCGCGGCGTCAGGCCGGCGTCGAGGATCATCTCGTCGAACATCATGTCCTTGGTCATGCAGATCTCGTCGGCGAGCACTTCGGTGAGCACATCGCAGTCCGGCCCGACACAGCGCTTGCGCAGTTCGGCAGTGACCCGTTGACGTTCGTCGTGCAGCGCAAGAAGCTGCCGATACCGCGCCACGCCCCACTCGATGGGCAGACCGTGGGCGGCGAAGGCGGCGTTGAAGACAACCCGATGTCCGTCGACGTCGAGATCCGACAGCGCATCGAGGTCCAGGATCACCGCACGCAGCGGATGGGCACTCGTATCAGGCTGCGAACAGTCCCACCAGAACCGCCCGGCCCGCCATGACTTCTCTTGTGTTGACGACACCACATGAGAGTGGCCCACGTCACACCGACGGCGCGTCCCCCGTAGGGGGGATTGGGCCGGTCAAGTTGATCTACTCCAGACCTCACCCCCTCTAGGGTGATGCCATGGCGCCCTCCAACCCAGTGCGCCTTGTGCTGGTCGACGACCATGAGATGGTCATCGAGGGTCTCAAGGCCATGCTTGCCGCGTTCAACGACCGGGTCGAAGTGGTCGGCCAGGCCGTAGGCGCCGAACGTGCGCTGAGCGTGATCGAGACACTCGACCCCGACATCGTGCTGTGCGATGTGCGCATGGAGGGTTCCAGCGGGTTGGACCTGTGCCGGGTGCTGCGTGAGCGCGACGCGGACCGCAAAGTGGTCATGCTGTCGGTCTACGACGACGAGCAATACCTGTTCCAGGCGCTGCGGGTGGGTGCCGCGGGCTATCTGCTCAAGAGCATCAGCAGCGATGAGCTCGTGCGTCAGCTCGAGTTCGCCCACAGCGGCCAGACCGCGATCGATCCGGGGATGGCGGCTCGAGCGGCCGGCACCGCGGCCCGGCTGCAGCGCGACGAGTTCTGGCCCGGGGTTCGGCAGGGCCTGACCCAGCGTGAGAGCGAGATCCTGTCCTTTGTGGTCGCCGGCCTGTCCAACCGCGGGATCGCCAACAAGCTGGTGATCGGCGAGGAAACCGTGAAGACGCACCTGCGTTCCATCTACCGCAAGCTCGGGGTCAGCGACCGCGCGGGCGCCGTGGCCACCGCGCTGCGCGAGGGCATCTACCAATGACCGACGAGAAGCCGGGACGTGAACTTGGCCCGATCGATCTCACCGCCGACCGTGAGCTGGCCCTGCTGCGCGAGCTCATCCGCGCCGCATCGAGCGGCCCGGGCGTCGAGCCGCTGGCCGCCGCTGCGGCCGGGATGATCACCGAGGCCACCGCCACCGACGTGTGCTTCGTGCACGTGCTCGACGATTCGGATCGCGCGCTGACGCTGGCCGGGGCCACCCCGCCGTTCGACGCCGAGATCGGCAAGATCCGGCTCCCGCTGGGGCAGGGCATCTCCGGTTGGGTGGCCAGCCACCGCCAGCCCGTGGTGATCAGCCACGACAAGGAGTCCGATCCCCGCTACAAGCCGTTCGAGTCGCTGCGCGGGCGGGATTTCACCTCGATGGTCTCGGTCCCGATGGAGACCGGGCCGGGTGGCCTCGTCGGCGTGCTCAACGTGCACACCGTCGACCGCCGCGAGTTCACGCCGCGCGACGTGGAACTGCTGTTGGTGATCGGCCGGCTGATCGCCGGGGCTTTGCACCAGGCCCGGTTGCACCGGCAACTGGTGGCACGCGAACGCGCCCACGAGAATTTCGTCGAACAGGTCATCCAGGCGCAGGAGATCGAGCGACGACGCTTGGCGGGCGACATTCACGACGGCATCTCCCAGCGCCTGGTGACGCTGTCCTACCGGCTCGACGCCGCGGCCCGCGCGGTCGACCCGCAGGCGGTGGCCGAACAGTTGGCCGCCGCCCGTGAGCTGGTGGCGCTGACTCTGCAGGAGGCCAGGGCGGCGATCAGCGGCCTGCGTCCACCTGTGCTCGACGACCTGGGTTTGTCGGGCGGGTTGGCCAGCCTGGCCCGCTCGATCCCCCGGATTCCCATCGATGTCGACCTGGCCGAGACCCGGGTGCCCGATCACATCGAGCTGGCGCTGTACCGGATCGCCCAGGAGTGCCTGCAGAATGTGGTCAAACACGCCGAGGCGGATCGGGCCCGGCTCACCTTCGCCGTCGACGACGGTGTGGCACGCCTCGAAATCGTGGACGACGGAAAGGGTTTCGACACCTTCGAGCACCCGCTGGGCAGTGACGAGATGGGCGGGTACGGATTGCTCTCGATGGCCGAACGGGCCGAGATCGTCGGCGGCCGGCTCCACATCCGGTCGAGGCCGGGCGCGGGTACCACGGTCACCGCGACGATCCCGTTGCCGTCCGTCATGGAGTAGCCAGGTCTAGGCTCGACTCATCGCCGATCAGCCGCCGAGTTTCCCGGCCAGTTCGGGGCACTCGTACTTGAGCGCCACGTCCACGATCGTCCTGAGAGCACCCGGAGAAACTCGGCTGCCCATTTTGATCAGCACATCGACGACGTCTTGTCTCGTCTTGTTGAAGCTTCCGCCGGCCATGATGCAGGCCAGCATCAACTGCTCGCGGATGGCCTTGTCAGAGCCTTGAATACCGGCGGCGCGAACCTCGGCGAACGCCTCCGGCGGCAGCTGCGCGGCGCCCGGAGCCGGACGGGGACTCCGTGCGGCGGTGGACCTGGGCGCCTTCGACGACGTCGTGAACGGCGTCACGTCACCGGGCGCGGTGGCCACCCCGGTGGTGGTGGTACTGCAGGCCGCCATCGACACGACGGCGACGGCACCCAGTGCCGCACCCACCCGTTTGACGTTCATGCAGCCTCCCCTCAACTGCGCTCGAGGGTAGGCGGGTTTGCCCGCCCGGCCCAGGGTCAGAAGTCCCCGGAGTGTCGGCGCAGCGTCTCGATCGACGCCACCAACGCTTGAGACTCTTCGTCGGACATCCCGACGTCGGCGAAGACCTGCTGGTTCAGGGTGACCGTGGCGTCCTCGACCGTCGAACGCCCGAGTTCGGTGATCTGCACCAATGTCGTGCGCCCATCGGTCGGGTGCGGAACACGCTCCACCAGACCATTGGCTTCCAGGCGCCGAATGGCGTGGGTGACGCTGGTGACATGCACCTGGAGACGATCGGAGGCTTTGGTGATCGGCAGGGCACCGGCCCGGCTGAACGCCAGCAGCCGCAGCAGCTCGAACCGCGAGAAGCTCAGATCGTAAGGCCGTAGTGCGGACTCCACGCGGGCGAGCAGGATCTGGTGGGCCCGCATCACCGACGTCACCGCGACCATGCCGCCTGCCACGTCGCCCCACCCCGCGGCCTCCCAGTTCGCGCGGGCCTGCGCGATGGGGTCACGTTTGTCCGGTGGTGAGGGCACGCCTCTTCTTACCGCATCACCGAGCGGGGGCCGCGCATTCCGCGCGCATCCGGCCGCGGGCAGGGGGCGATCAGGCGGCCGCTGTCACCGCTTTCAGCACGGCTCGGGTGGACGGCCTGGATCCGACGGTGATCCGCACGCCGCCGTCACCGTAGTGGCGGACCTGAAGTCCGGTGCCCTCGAACACCTCCGGCCAGGGAATGGTCCCGCCGGGCAGGTACAGGAAGTTCGCCTGACCGTCCGTGCTGTAGACGCCCAGTGCACGCAACCGGTTCTGCAGATAACGCCGCTCTGCGGCTATCATCCGGATACGTTGGCGCAGTTGGCTTTCGGCCTCATACGAGGCGGCGACGGCGACCTGCGCACTGAGCCCGATCCCGAACGGCAGCTGCATCTGCCACAGCTGCCCGCCGAGGTCCGGGGCGCAGAACCCATAGCCGATCCGTAGTCCCGCCAGGCCATATGCCTTCGAAAAGGTTCGCACCACCACGACATTGCCGAACCTGGCGACCAGTCCGGGCCCGTCGATACGTTGCTCGGCGGTCAAGAACTCCACATATGCCTCGTCGAGCAGCACCACGGTGTCTTCGGGAAGCCGGGTGAGCAGGCGTTCGATCTCGGCGGCCGGCTCGATGGTGCCCGTCGGGTTGTGAGGCCGGCAGACCGCCACCACCCTCGCGCGGCTGCCGGCCTCGGCCATCGCATCGAGGTCGTGGTGGCCGTGCGCATCGAGCGGCACCGTGATCGTCCGCAATCGTGCCATCTGCGCGAAGATCGGATATCCGTCGAACGTGGGCGAGGCCATCACCATGGAGTCGCCCGGGCTGGTCACCGCATGCAGCACCTGCATGATGACCCCGGTGGCGCCGGCACCGACGATCACCTGGTCTTCGGCCACCCCGTCGTGCTCGGCGATCAGCGACCGCAGCCGTCGCGGCAGGAACTCCGGATACCGGTTGGCCGCCCCGTCGCACGCCCGCAGCGCCGAACGCACCGCGGGCAACGGGGGGAACGGACATTCGTTGAGCGACAAGGCCAACGGATTGACGGCCTGCGGCAGTGCGCCGACCGCATCGGACAGCGTGGTGCGCGGTGCCGCCATCACACGCGCCCCGCGTCGGCGCCGTCGCCTGCCCGCCCGCCCCAGCGCACCGCCGCAGCGCCGGCGAAGTCACCGGCGTGGGCGAAGGCGGCCATCAGCACGGTATCGCCCGCCTTGACCCGACCGCTGGTGACGGCCCGGTCCAGGTTGACGGGAATGCCTGCGGCGAAAAGGTTTCCGCATTCATCGAACGTGTCCAGGTGGCGCTCGGGAGGCAACTCCAGTGCCTCACGCCAGTTCCGCAGGAATACCCGGTTGGGCTGATTGGTCACCAACAGGTCGATGTCCTTGGGCTGTACACCGATCCGGTCGCACACCGCGTAGGCCACCTCGGGCACCTGTCGGTTGCCGCGGGCCAGCACCTTGGTGATCTTGCTCTCGGTGAATCCGATGCACGCCTCACCCGGCCCGGCCTGCCACCATTTGCGCGGCGGATCCATCACGACGGTCATGTCCCCGGCGTACTCGCCGTAGGTACGGCACTCGACGTCGAGGACGGGAGACTGGTCGGACAGTGTCACCAATCCGACGGCCGCGCCGTCCCCGGGCACCGCCGCCTGCGCCTTGCGCCGGATGGTCTTCTGATCGAAGACCTGCCCCGCCGAGTTCTGGGCGATCGCGATCACCGCGGTGCGGCCCTCTCCCGCGGTGAGCAGTGTGCGCGCCACCTTGAGCCCGAGGACGAAAGCGGCGCAGCCGCCGTTGTGGAGGTCGATCACCCAGTTGGGTTTCATACCCAGCCGGTGTGCCATGCCACCCCCTCCGCCGTAGAACGGCATGTCCGGGAGCTGGGTGTGGGTGATCAACACGTCGGCTCCGGTGATGACGTCGGCACCGTGCCGCTCGATCACCCCCGCGGCCGCCCGCTCCACCATGTCGATCGCGGTTTCCTCGGGTCCCACGTGATGACGGAACCGTGGCGCGCGGAACATCACGTTCTCGGCCAGCTCGTCGGTTTCGGCGAACCCTGCGTAGTAGTCCGCCCCGATCGGGTCACCGGGGAGGTAGGTGGACACGTCGATGAGGCTGACGGGATTCTGGTCAGACATGGCCGAACCTCACTTCATCCAGGCCGGGGTCACGGGCAGCCCGTTGCGGTGCCGGTATTCGGCGATGGCCTTGAGGTTTCGCAACTCCAGCAGATGGCCGGGACCGAACATGTCCCAGAAGTCACCGACCCACACCGGTCGCGCCGGGGGCGCGGTCTCCGGATAGGGGTTCTCGTCATAGAAGGGATGATGGCAATTGGTCCACAGCACAACAGAACCCGGCTTGTCGAAGACCACCTGCGCGTCGACGATGCGCATCAGGTAGATCATCCACAGATGCTTGCCCTGATCCCAGGCGCAGTGGTAGTCGACGGTGAGCGCGTCGCGGTTGGCCACAGTGCGGGTGTAGATCTCACTGCCCGGCCCCGACGGGCCGGCGCCGAGCCGGTCGTGGGCCAGCCACAGCCCGGGTTCCTCGGTCTGGGTGAAACCGCGCAGGCTGTAGGTCCACTCCTCCAGACAGCGGGTGTCGGACAGATAGCCGAACAATTCCTCGGGCGGGCACTCGATGTAGTCGTTGACGGTGCAGTACTGGCCGAACACCTGATCATGCGGGTATACCGACCGCATCATCTCCATGATGATCGGCGTGGCCTGCTCCTTGGGCGAGGTCTCGATCCGGATCAGGCCGTCCAGCGGCGTGCGGCTAGCCCGATGGGCCGCGATGTCTTCAAGCGCGGGTAGTGACATGGGGCGAGTTCTCCTCTGAGTTAGAAGGTGTGCTGACCGTGGTGGTGAGAAACGCTGCGAACGGCGGGATTTCGTCGGCTGAACATTCGATGCTCAGTACCGACGGGCCGTCGGCGTCGAGGGCCATGCCCAGGGCCTGGGGCAGTTGACGGATCTCGGCGACGTCATAGGCGGGCAGTCCGGGGAACATGGCCGCCAGCCCGGCCCCCAGCCGGCTCGGGCCGAACCTGTTGTAGGAGTATCGACCTTCGTAGAACAGCTGCTCCCGCGTGACGCACATGGCGTGGGCATGGTTGTCGAACAGCACGAAGGTGATCGGTAGGCGGTACTGCATCGCGGTGTGAATCTCCATGCCGTGCATGAAGAATGAGCCGTCACCGGCGATGACAGCGGTGCGGCGCGCAGCACCGGCCGCGGCCCGGTGAAACGTCATCCCGATACCCGCACCGAAGCTGTAGCCCATGCCGCCCATGCCCAGCGCCACCAGGAATCGGCCGTCGCGGCGGACCGGCAGGTAGTGGATGGCGGAGGCACCCACGTTGCCCGCGTCGACGACGATGTCGGTGCCGTCGGGCAGGGCGTCGTCGAGTACGCACATCGCGTCGCGATATCGGATACCGGGGCCGTCGTAGGCCGGCGGGCGCAGTTCGGTGCGCGGCGCGGTGTCCGGCACCCTCACCTGGGCGGGGCGGCCGGGACCCGACAACGCCCGGGCCAGCGCCGTCAGCGAGGCGCGTAGGTCATCCGAGTGGGCATGGGTGCACGGCGGGTAAGGCAATTGGGCGCCGATCGAATAGGTCGGCACCGAGGCCAGCGCCGCGTCGAGCCCGGCGCGGGCGGTCACCGTCATGCGGGTGCCGACGAGCAGGCACAGCGCACTCTGCGCGGCGGCAACAGGCACCCCGGGGTGGCCCATCACACCGGCTACGCCCAATGCCGAGGACGAACCGAGACCCGGGGTGCCCGCCACGTCCTTGGCGTCGGGCACCGTGGCGACCCGTGCGCGCAGGACGGCCCGCAGCCGTTCCAGCTCAGCACGGGCATCGTCGCGGGCCACCTGCTCACCGGCGATGATCGTGACCGGGCCGTCGACGCCACGCAGGGCTCGCTCGAGCACCCGGAGATCGGCATGGCGCGCCGTCTTACCGACCGCCCCGGTCCGGCCGTTGCCGGCTGCGGGCTCGCCCACATCTGCTTGCTGAATATCCTTGGGCAGCAACAACACCGCCGGGCCACCGGAGCGCGCGGCGGCCAACGCCTGCGGAAGCGCGGTGAGGATGTCGGCGGGCTTGCGCAGCCTGCGGCAGTACAGCGAGACCGCCGAGAACAGCGCATGCCCGTCCAGGCTTCCGTTGTCCCCGCTGGTGTCCTGGAAGGCGCCCCGGCCGTCGAGCGTTGTCGGCGCCTGCCCGATGAGTGCCAGCACCGGTACCCGACTGGCCAGCGATTCCGCCAGCCCGGGCACGGTGTTCAGGCAGCCACCACCGGAGGTTGCGGCCACCACACCGACTCCGCCTCCGCTGCGGCTGTATCCGTCCGCCATTGTGGCAGCTGAGAATTCGTGCTTCGCCAACACCGCGGTGATGTCGTCGCGGAAGTGCGCGGCGTCGTAGAGATCCTCGATATTGGCGCCGTCCACGCCGAAGATATGCGTGATCCCGGTCGCGGCCAGATAGCCGACGATGTGGTCAACCACCCGGTTCACCTCGACCATGTGTCACCTACTTTCGTGCTCTGTTGTGTGACACGACGCGTGCGCTGCGGCGGTTCACCACCGGCACGGATTGGCGTCAATTCCCCGCAATACCGCAGGAAATACCCAGCACACCATCAAGATCGGCGGGAACCGAGGGGGATAGTGGAAGGCGGGGGCTATTGGCACCGGGGGCCGCAAGACCCCACGATCGGAGGCATCGATGACACAGCCGGTATCGACCGGGACGGCGCCTGTCGAGCCCGAGCGGACCCGGGCGCCGTAGCCCGCCCAGCATGCCTCTCAGAGCTGCTTTTCCAGCAGCACCTTTCCATCGGGTGACGTAACCAATTGCACCGCAGCGATATCCGCCTTCGGCATCTGGGTGTTGCCGCTCGGCAGGGCGGTCGCGCCGGACAACCCGATCCACGTCGCGATCTCGTTGCGGCTGCCGTCCCGGCCGATCACCACCATGCCCAGGTTCTGCGGGGGCGCGTCCTGCTTGCCCCAACTGCCGTAACTGCAGGCCATGTCGATCCGGGTGCCCCAGGAGTAACTGGCCATCGCGATGCTCGCGTTGATCGGGGTGTCGGACATCTTGGACATCGCCATCATCTGCGAGTTCTGCTGCTCGGTGCCACTGTGCAGGCCGAGTACCCCCGGCCTGATACCGATCACCACGCCGACCGCCAGCAGCGCCGCGGCCAGGCCGACCGCTGCGGTGGTCACCCATCGTGAGCGGCGTCGCCGCCAGCTGACCTTGGCCAGCACGGACTGCAGCACCTCGGGCCGCAGCGGCGGATCGGGCTGTTCGGATTCGAGGGCGGTCACCTCGTCGAGGTCGAGCATGGCCAGCAGCGCGGGCATACCGCTCAGCTCGGCCACGGCGGCACGGCACTGCGTGCAGCATTCCAGGTGGGCCTCGTACTCGCGGCGCTCACTGCTGTCCAGCGATCCGAGCACATAGGCCGCATCCCAGGTCCGGTAACGATCGGTTTCCACCGGATCAGGGATGTGGGGTACACCGAACTGTGTCATCGTGTCACCCCCATCTCTTGCAAGTTCAGTCGTAACGCGCGTACCGCGTAGTGCAGCCGTGACTTCACGGTGCCCTCAGGTATCTGTAGGTCTTCGGCGATCTGGCCGGTGGTCCAGCCTTGGTAATAGGCCCGGCGGACCACCGCTCGGTGTTCGTCGGAGAGCTGGCTCAGGGCCGTGCTCAGCAGGATTCTGTCCAACGCGGTGTCCACCTGGTCGGGTGTGGCAGCGGCGCCGGAATGGTCTGCCACCTGTTCGGGATCGGGCACCCCGGTTTCGTTGCGAAAGCGGGCGCTCCGGCGCTCATCAATGATCATGTTCCGCGCGACGGTGAACAGCCAAGCCCTGGCCGATCGATCGGTGTCGGCGGTGACATCTGGGTGGCGCCAGGCACGCAACAACGTCTCCTGCACCACGTCCTCGGCCCGGGCTCGGTCACCCGTGAGCCGTAGGGCATAGCGCCAGAGCGCAGCAGCGTGCTCGTCGTAGAGCACCCGCATCATGGCGGCCTCCGGATCATCCACTTCCTTACCTCCGTCTGTGATACGACGTTGGAGGCAATCCGGTTCAATTACTACCTTTGCGCGCCGGCGCAGACCAACGGTTGGGCGCGATTCGAGTAGTGATTGCTGGCGTTAATTACTGGGTGAGGATTCGTGGGCCGTCTTCGGTGACTGCGACGGTGTGCTCCCAGTGCGCCGCGCGGGTCCCGTCGGCGGTGACGACGGTCCACTCGTCGTCGAGGATCCTGGTCTCGGTGGTGCCCAGGGTGAGCATGGGTTCGATGGCCAGCACCGAGCCCGGCTCCAGATACGGCCCGCGCCCGGGGGCGCCTTCGTTCGGAAGGAACGGGTCCATGTGCATCTGCCGGCCGATGCCGTGACCGCCGTAGCCGTCGACGATCCCGTACTTGCGGTCGTGACGAGCTTCGGCGGCATGGGTCTCCACCTCGATCGCGTGCGAGACATCGGTCAGCCGGTTTCCCGGCAGCATCGCCGCGATCCCGGCCTCCATCGCCGATTTCGTTGCGGCAGAAAGGGCTTCGTCAGCGGCGATGAGTGTGCCGATCCCGAACGTGACGGCCGAGTCGCCGTGCCAACCGTCGACGATCGCACCGCAGTCGATGGACACCAGATCCCCGGCCGCCAACTTCTCGCCGGCCGACGGAATGCCGTGCACCACACGGTCATTCACGGAGGCGCAGATGCTGGCAGGGAATCCGTGATAACCGAGGAACGACGGCGTACCGCCACCGTCCCGGATCACGGATTCGGCGATCTGATCCAGCTCGAGCGTGGACACGCCCGGGGCGGCGGCATCGCGGACCGCGCGCAGCGCCGAGGCGACCAGGGCCCCGGCCACCGCCATCGCGTCCAACTCTCCGGCGCTACGCTGCGCAACAACCTTGCGCTTACGCAACCCCGGCAATCTGATCACTTACCCAGTGCGTGCAACGCGCGGGCGAACACCTCGTCGAGGCCGCCCACCGCATCCACGGTCTTCAGGTCGTCGCGGTAGTACTCAAGCAGCGGCTCGGTCTCGTCGCGGTAGACCTTCATGCGATTGCGGATGACCTCGTCGGTGTCGTCGGCGCGGCCGCGGCCCTTGAGGCGGGTCAGCAACTCGTCCTCGGACACCTGGAACTCCACCACCGCGTCGAGCTTGGTGTTGCGCGCGGCAAGCATGTCCTTGAGCGCACCGGCCTGCTCGACCGAACGCGGGTAGCCGTCCAGGATGAAACCGTCGGCGGCGTCGGGCTGATCGATGCGGTCCTCGACCAGACGGTTCGTCAGTTCGGCAGGCACCAGGTCGCCGGCGTCCAGGTAGCGCTTGGCTTCGAGTCCGAGCGGGGTGCCGTCACCGATGTTCTTGCGGAAGAGGTCCCCGGTGGAGATTTGCGGGATGCCGAGCTTCTCGGACAGCTTTTCTGCCTGCGTGCCTTTGCCCGCACCGGGCGGTCCGAGTAGGACGACTCTCACTTCAGGAACCCTTCGTAGTTGCGTTGCATGAGCTGGCTCTCGATCTGTTTGACGGTGTCCAAACCGACACCGATCATGATCAGAACCGCGGTACCGCCGAACGGCAGATTCTGTACCGAGCCGGTGTTTCCGATCTGCAGGAAGACGTTCGGCAGAACGGCGATCACACCGAGGTAGATAGAGCCGGGCAAGGTGATCCGGCTGAGCACGTACCGCAGGTAGTCCGCGGTCGGCTTGCCTGGTCGGATGCCCGGGATGAATCCGCCGAACTTCTTCATCTCGTCGGCACGCTCGTCGGGGTTGAACGTGATCGACACGTAGAAGTACGTGAAGAAGATGATCAGGCCGAAGTAGATCGCGATATAGACCGGGTCGGCCGGGTTCGTCAGGTAGTCGGCGACGAACTTGTCCCACCAACCGGAGCCCGGGTTCGAGCTGCCGCTCTGGATCAGCTGGGTGATCAGGTGCGGGATGTAGATCAGTGACGACGCGAAGATCACCGGGATGACGCCGGCCTGGTTGACCTTGAGCGGCAGGTAGGTGGAGGTGCCGCCGTACATCTTGCGGCCCACCATGCGCTTGGCGTACTGGACCGGGATGCGGCGCTGGCCCTGCTCGACGAACACCACGCCGACGATGATGAGCAGCGTCGCGGCCACGACGGCGGTGAACACCAGGCCGCCGCGGCTCTCCAGGATGGTCTGGCCTTCGGACGGGATCCGGGCGGCGATGCCGGCGAAGATCAGCAGGGACATGCCGTTGCCGATGCCTCGCTCGGTGATCAGCTCGCCCATCCACATCACCAGCGCGGCGCCCGCCGTCATCACCAGCACGATGACGATCAGCCCGAAGACCGAGCTGTCCTGGATGATGTCGAGGCTGCAGCCCTGCAGCAGGCCGCCGTTGGCGGCCAGTGCCACGATGCTGGTGGCCTGCAGAATGGCCAGCGCGATCGACAGATAACGCGTGTACTGCGTCATCTTGGCCTGACCGGCCTGGCCCTCCTTCTGCAGCTGCTCGAAGCGCGGGATCACCACGACCAGCAGCTGCACGATGATGCTGGCGGTGATGTAGGGCATGACGCCCACCGCGAACACGGTCAGCTGCAGCAGCGCGCCACCCGAGAACAGGTTGATCAACGAGTAGATCTGCGCCGAATCTCCGCCGCTGACCTGCTCGATGCACTTCTGGACGTTCGGGTAGTTAACCCCCGGCGACGGGATCGAGGCGCCGGCCCGGTACAGGATCACCAGGCCCAACGTGAACAGGATCTTGCGTCTGAGGTCGGCCGTCCGCAGCGATGAGATGAAAGCCGAAAGCACTCTTCCTCCTGCGCAGCCGACCTCTCAGCGCGGCGTGCCAAATGGGGCTGGGTGGAGCCAGCGTCAATGGTCAAGTCATGTCCGGCCGCCCAGCAGGCGCGCAGCCTGCGGACTCAGCCGTCAAATCAGTCTACGAGAGTAACAGTTGCCGCGGAGAGGACCCCTGCGCGCACCCGCGTCGACCGTCCCCGATCGGCTCGCGATACCGCCGAGCTGCGAGCCAAGCTTCTCTTCAGAATCGGGGCGTACAGTCGGCGACAGCTCGTTACACCACCTAACTAACACGTAGATTCCGACTGAACAAAGGGGAATTCATGGCCCGGACTGCTGACGACTCGTGGGATCTCGCATCGAGCGTGGGTGCGACGGCGACGATGGTCGCGGCAGCGCGCGCGATGGCGACGAACTCAGACGATCCGGTGATCGACGATCCGTTCGCCGCTCCCCTGGTCCGCGCCGTCGGGATGGAATTCTTCACCAAGCTCGTCGACGAGGACTTCACCACCGAGGGTCTCGACGAAGAGGCGGCCACCGGTCTGGTCCGGTTCGCCAACGGCATGGCCGCCCGCACGCGTTTCTTCGACGACTTCTTCCTGAGCGCATGCCGCGCCGGAATCCGACAGGCGGTCATCCTGGCGGCCGGTCTGGACTCCCGCGCCTACCGGCTGCCGTGGCCGGACGGCACGGTGGTCTACGAGGTCGACCAGCCCGAGGTGATCGAGTTCAAGACCACCACGATGGCGAGCCTGGGCGCGGTCCCGACGACCGATCGTCGCACCGTGGCCATCGACCTGCGCTTCGACTGGCCGACGGCGCTGACCGAGGCGGGGTTCGACCCGTCGGTGCCGACGGCGTGGATCGCCGAGGGATTGCTGGGTTACCTGCCGGGAGATGCGCAGGACCGTTTGCTCGATCAGGTCACCGCGCTGAGCGCGCCGGGCAGCCGCTTCGGCGTCGAGGGAGTGCCCGCGACCGAGACCAACGACGAGGAGACGATCCGGGCCCGGATGCAGGAGTTCACCGACCGGTGGCGGGCACACGGCCTGGACATGGACCTCAACGAGCTGATCTTCCTCGGCGACCGTGCCGACGTGACGACGTATCTGCAAGGGCATTCCTGGAAGACCACCGCCATCTCGTCCAACGATCTGCTGATCCGGACCGGCCTGCCGCCGGTCGAGGACGAGGCCCACGCGGCATCGGTGCTCTACATCGAAGCCGAGAACTGAGGGGCGGGCGATGGCACGGTCTGACACCGACAGCTGGGATCTGGCCTCCAGTGTGGGCGCGACGGCGACGATGGTCGCCGCGGCCCGGGCGATCGCGAGTGCTGAGCCCGATCCGCTGATCAACGACCCGTACGCGGCGGATCTGGTCCGCGCGGTGGGCGTCGAGTTCTTCACCAAGCTCGTCGACGGCGAGGTCGCGCTCGACGGCGAGCTGGCCGAAGGCGCCGCGCTGATGACCGGCATCATGGCGGTGCGGACGAAGTTCTTCGACGACTTCTTCACCGCGTCGACCGACGCCGGGATCCGGCAGGCGGTGATCCTGGCCTCCGGCCTGGACTCCCGCGCCTACCGGCTGCCGTGGCCCGACGGCACCGTGGTCTACGAGCTCGACCAGCCCGCGGTGATCGGCGCCAAGACCGCCACCATGGCGCAGATCGGGGCCACGCCCACGGCCGAACGCCGCACCGTGGCCGTCGACCTGCGTGAGGACTGGCCCGCCGCGCTTCAGGCCGCCGGCTTCGATCCGAGCGCACCGAGCGCATGGAGCGCCGAGGGACTGCTGGCCTATCTGCCGCCGGAGGCCCAGGACCGGTTGTTCGACAACATCACCGCGCTCAGCGCACGAGGCAGCAGGCTGGCCACCGAGTACCACCTGCCCGGTATGGCGGTGAACCTGCGGGAGCGCGGGCAGGTGTTGAGCGAGCAGTGGCGTCAGCACGGCCTGGACCTGGACCTGGCAAATCTCTGGTACGACGGCGAGCGCAATTCGGTCGTCGATTACCTCACCGAGCGCGGATGGTCGGTGACCGCGCGGCGGCGGCCCGAGCTGTTCGCCGACTACGGCCGCAGCTTCCCCTCCGGCGAAGCCGCCGCCCTGCAACAGAATTCGCAGGCCGTCACCGCGATACGAGACTAGGAGCACCATGACCCGCACCGAAGGCGACACCTGGGATCTGGCCACCAGCGTCGGCGCTACCGCGACTGGTGTCGCGGCATCCCGCGCGTTGGCAACCAAGCAACCCGACCCGCTGATCAACGATCCGTACGCTGACGCGCTCGTACGTGCGGTAGGCCTGGAACACAGCATCCGGCTCGCCGACGGAGAGGTGTGCGTCGAGGGCGACGTGATGCTCGACCGGCAGCGGATGTGCGAGCAGATCGCGGTACGCACGCGGTTCTTCGACGACTTCTTCAGTGCCGCAGGCGAGGCCGGCATCCGGCAGGCGGTGATCCTGGCGGCCGGGTTGGACACCCGCGCCTACCGGCTCGACTGGCCCGCCGGCACCGTCGTGTTCGAGGTGGACCAGCCGGCGGTCCTGGAGTTCAAGACCCGCACCCTGGCCGATCTCGGGGCTCAACCGGCCGCCGAACTTCACACGGTGCCGATCGATCTGCGTGACGACTGGCCGAAGGCTCTGCGTGACAACGGCTTCGACCCACAGGTTCCGACCGCCTGGATCGCCGAAGGCCTGCTGATCTACCTGCCGCCGGAAGCTCAGGACCGGCTGCTGGACAACATCACCGCGCTCAGCGCCCCGGGCAGCCGGTTGGCCACCGAACACATGGACGCCGCCTCGCTCACCGACAAGTGGTCCGAACGGGTCAGCCAATGGTCCAAGAAGGTCGGATCCGACGTGAATCTGACGGACCTGTTCTATTCGGGCGAGCGCACCGCGGTCCGCGATCACCTCGCACCCCAGGGCTGGGACGTCACGGTGCTACCCACCCAGGCGGCCTACGACTCGCACGGTTTCGACTATCCCGAGGAGCTCGCCGATCTCGCGGGCGATTCCGGTTATCTGTCGGCAACCCTGAAGGCATCGAACTAGAGATCGGGAGACACACGATGACACGTACCGACGGCGACAGCTGGGATCTGGCCTCCAGTGTCGGGGCAACCGCGACGTTGGTGGCGACGGGGCGGGCTATCGCCAGCCGGGAACCGCACGGGCTGATCGACGATCCGTTCGCGGCGCCGCTGGTCCGCGCGGTGGGCATCGACGTGTTCACCAAGATGGTCGACGGTGAGCTGAGCCTGGAATCGCTGGCTCAGCTGACACCGGACGCCGCCGACCGGGCTCGCGCCAACATCGACGAAATGGCGGTGCGTACCCGGTTTTTCGACGACTTCTTCATCGCGGCAGGAAAGGCGGGGATTCGCCAGGCGGTGATCCTGGCTTCGGGCCTGGATTCCCGCGCCTATCGGCTGCCGTGGCCCGAGGGCACCGTGGTCTATGAGATCGACCAGCCCGAGGTGATCGAGTTCAAGACCCGCACGTTGGCCGATCTGGGCGCCGAACCCACGGCGGAACGCCGCACCGTGCCCGTCGACCTGCGCGACGACTGGCCGGCCGCGCTGCAGGCAGCGGGATTCAATCCCGCTGCTCCGACCGCGTGGTGCGCCGAGGGGTTGTTGATCTATCTGCCGCCCGAAGCGCAGGATCGGTTGTTCGACAACATCGCCGCGCTCAGTGCCCGGGGCAGCGCGGTGGCCACCGAGTTCGTGCCGGGGCTCAAGGATTTCGACCCGGAGAAGGCCCGCGCCGCCACCGCGGCCTTCAGCCAGATGGGGTTGAACCTGGACATGCCGTCGTTGATCTATCACGGCGAGCGGCATTCGGCTGCCGACTATTTGAGCGCCAAGGGCTGGCAGATGAACGGCGTGGTGCGTTCGGAGTTGTTCGTCCGCCACGGCCTGCCGGTACCCGACCGTGACGAGAACGACCCGATGGGCGAAATCGTCTATATCAGCGGCACTTTGGAATGACACCCCGCGTATGAAGCGCTACGGCGGAAAATCGGCCCTGCAACCGCCACCACGCTTCATGCGCGGACCGAGTCGCCCTCACATGGATCGCCCGGCTACCGGTCGGCTGACGCGGCCGGCGTGCCCGCGCCGGCATCGGCCTCCGACTCCTCCTCGGCCCCCGTCTCGTAATCGAGCTGTGCCGGGGCTTCCGGAGTCCCGGGGATCTCGGTGCCGCTGATCGGACATCGGGCCGTCTCGGGCACCTTGATCAGCGCCAGCATGCCGATCACGCAGGCCACCATCATGTAGTAGGCCGGGATCAGCTGGTCGCCGGTCTTGTTGACCAGCCAGTCGTTGATCGCCGGCGCGGTACCGCCGAACAGCGACGTCGACACGTTGTAGGCGATGGCGAACCCGGCATAGCGGACCTGGGTGGGGAACATCGCCGGGAACGTCGCCGAGATGGTGGACAACTGCGGCACATAGAGCAGCCCGAGCACGGCGAATCCGATGATCGCGCCGACCATGTTCGTCGACATCAGCAGGAACATCGGCACGCCGGCGATGAACAGGCCGATAAGCGAGACCCACCACATCGGTTTGCGGCCGACCCGGTCCGAGATGTGGCCGCTGAGCGGCAGGAACACCATCATCGAGAGCATCCCGATCACGGGAACGATCAGCGAGTGACTGCTCGACAAGCCGATGGTCTGTTCCAGATAGGTCGGCATATAGGTGAGCAACGTGTAGTTGACCACGTTGAGGGCTACGACCAGGCCCACCAGACGCAGGATCGGGGCCCAGTACTCCACCACCAGATCGCGGAACTGGCTGACCGCACCTTGTTCGGTCTCGCCGGACTCCTCCAGCTCACGAAATATCGGGGTGTCTTCCAGCCGCGAACGCAGGTAGACGCCGATCAGCCCGAGCGGGGCGGCGACCAGGAAGGGCAGGCGCCATCCCCATTGCCCCATCTGCTCATCGCTGAGCACCACCGAGAACGTCAGCATCAACAGGGCGCCCACCGAAAAACCGGCCAACGTGCCGAATTCGAGGAAACTGCCGAGGAACCCGCGTCGCCGCGACGGCGCGTACTCCGCCATAAATGTTGCCGCACCGCCGTATTCGCCGCCGGTGGAGAAACCTTGGATCATCCGCAAGGCCACCATCAGCGCCGGGGCCCACATTCCGATCGAGGCGTACGACGGAATCAGCCCGACGCAGAAGGTTGCGCCGGCCATCAGCACGATGGTGATGGCCAGCACGTGTTTACGGCCGAGCCGGTCGCCGAGCGGTCCCCAGACGAAGCCGCCGAGCGGACGGACCAGGAACGAAATGGCGAACGTGGCCAATGCCAGCAAGGTCGCCTGCTGGGCGTCCCCGGGAAAGATGGCGGCCGAGATATAGCCCACGCCGTAGGCGTATATGCCGTAGTCGAACCATTCGGTGGCGTTACCGATCGCCGATGCGGCGATCGCCCGCTTCAGTACGCCAGGGTCCGGCGGATTCTCGGCAGGTTCGCGGTAGTCGATCTCCGGTTTGTCTCCAAAGCCCCTGATCGGGCTTTTGCGCGCGGGCACGGGTCCTCCATGTGTCTGACGACACCGTTCCCCGCCGCGCACTCTGTTACGGCTGCTCTGACTGGGTTGAACACCGCAGGGCCAGGCCGTCGTTTCGTCGACAAATCATCAATTGCCAAGATCTGACGTTACCGCGCCGGCCGGGTCGATGCACCGCGGCGTTACCCTGTCGCAATTGTCCTTTACGTCAAAATCGTCAAAATCGGTGGTCGCCCAGCCATAGGGCACTGGCCCCGGTCATCGTGCGGCCCGCATTTTCGATCGCTCCCACGACCGATTGGCCCAGCAGGTTCCCGACGGCTTGCGGCAGTGTCGCCGCGGCCGGTTGCGAAGACGGCTTGGGCCGCAACATGTCCAGCCAGGACGAGCCCGGGTAACTCAGCACCCGTACCTTGGTGTCCGGGTCCAGCCCGGCCAGCACCTTGGCGCGGGTGACCGCGGCCCGTAGCCCGCCGAGTTCGTCGACCAGGCCGCGATCTTTGGCGTCGGCGCCGGTCCAGACCCGTCCCCGAGCCACTTCATCGACCTGCTCGACCGACAGCTTGCGCCCGACCGCCACCCGCTCGATGAAATCGGTGTAGAGCAGGTCGGTTTCGGCTTCGATCTGGGTGTGCTGTTCGTCGGTGAACGGAGCATTCGATGACCAGGCATCGGCATTGGGATTGGTACGCAACGAATCCGACCCCACCCCGAGCTTGTCCTTGAGTTCGCGTGAGATCAGCTTGCCGGTGATCACGCCGATGGATCCGGTGATGGTGCCGGCGTTGGCCACGATCTCGTCGGCCGCCATCGACACGTAGTAGCCACCCGACGCGGCGACCGCGCCCATCGACGCGACGACGGGTTTTCCTCGATCGCGGGCCCGAACCACCTCCCGCCAAATGGTTTCCGAACCACTGACCGAACCGCCGGGACTGTCTACCCGCAGGACGATCGCCGAGACGTCGTCGTCGGCGGCCGCCTCACGCAGGGCCGCGGCGATGGTGTCGCCGCCGGCACTGGAATTGCCCAACGGCAACACCTGCGGACCGCCGCGACCGCTGACGATGGGACCGTGCAGCGTCACCACCGCGATGGTGGGCTTGGATTTACGGCCCGGGATCTGCGGTGCGGGCACCTTCGGGGAAGTCCGCGCATAACGCGAAAGATAAAGCCGCGGCAAGGCATCCGGATGGTTGTCGGCATCGGTACCGGCCGCCTCGGGGCCACCCGAGAGTTCACCGATGCGCGCATAGGCCTCGTCGCGGAACCCGATGTGGTCGACCAGACCGGCCGTCACCGCATCGTCCCGCAACACCGGTGCCCGGTCGGCCAGTGCGTTGACCGCCTCGATGCTCAGCTGACGGGATTCGGCGATGGCCTGCCACACCTGCGACTGCAGGCTCTCGATCATCCGGCCGTCAGCCTCACGCTGCGCGTCGGTGTAGCGATCCTCGGTGAAAACATTTGCCGCTGACTTGTATTCACCGCGCGCGACGAACTGCGGCTCGATGCCCACCTTGTCGAGCGCATCACGCAGGAACGTCGCATTGGTGGCGAAACCGACCAGGCCGACCGTTCCCGACGGCTGCATCCAGACTTCACGAAACGCCGATGCCAGGTAGTACGACAGCGTGCCAGGGTAGGTCTCGGCCCAGGCCAGCGTGGGTTTGACGGCGCTGAATTCCGCTATGGCGGCCCGCAGTTCCTGCACCGGCCCTGGAGCGGCGGCGGGAAGCTGCACCCGCGCGATCAGTCCCGCCACCCGATCGTCCTCTGCGGCGCGGTGGATCGCCGCGATGGCCTGCCGCAGCACGAGCGGCCGACCACCGCCCGCGATCATGGCCAACGGGTCGAAGCCCGCGGTCTCCGGCGGTATCGACAGCAGATCCAGTTCCAGCACGCATCCGTTCGGGACGCCGTTGTGCCGGGCGGTGTCAATGCGCCGGGCCAGCACCTTCAGTTCGTCCTGGCCCGGGATCCCTGGGAGAAACGCGAACATGAAACGAGCCTACCGATCCGCGTACTGCGCGCGCGTCGACGAGAAACCTCGGCACGTCCACCTCGTCGTCGTACCGTGATACAGGTGACCTTCTCCATCTCGCTTCCGCAGCTCGATCACGACGGTTTCGACGAATCGGGCTTCAAGGCCTACCTGGCTCGCGCCGAGGAACTCGGATTCGAGGGCGGTTGGACGATCGAGCAGACCGTGGGTCCGGCTCCGACGATCGCCCCGCTGGAGCTGCTGTCCTACGCCGCAGCGGTCACCACGAGGCTGCGGCTGGGTGTGGCGGTCCTTGTCACGTCGCTGCACGATCCGCTGCAACTGGCGTCGGCGATCACCGCGGTGGACCGGCTCAGCCACGGCCGCCTCGACGTCGGTGTGGCTCCCGGCGGGAGTTTCCGGCAGTTCCCGGCCTTCGGGGTGGACCGCTCGACGTTCATCGCCAGCTTCACCGAGGGGCTGGAGCTGATGAAGGCCGCGTGGTCGGACGAGCCCAGGATCACCTTCCACGGCCGCTTCCGCGATGTCGACGACCTGGCCATCAGTCCCAAACCCGTTCAGCGCCCGCACCCGCCGATCTGGTTCGGCGCCAACGCCCCGGCGGCACTGGCCCGGGCCGTGCGGCACGGCGACGCGTTTCTCGGCGCCGGCTCCTCGACCACCGCGGCCTTCGCCGAGGCCGTGCGCACGGTGCGCCGGGAGCTCAACGAACAGGGCAAGGATGCCGACCGGTTCCGGATCGGCAAGCGGGTGTATCTCATCGTCGACGACGACAGCGCCCGCGCCCGGGACCGGGTGCAGGCGGGCCTGCGGCGCATCTACGGCGACCGGGCCGACCAACTCGGGGATGTGGCCGTCGCCGGCACGGTAGAAGACGTGGTGCACGGCCTGCGTGCGGTTCTGGATGCCGGCGCGCAGACCATCGTGCTCAACCCCACCGGTGCGACCATCGCGGAGGATCGCGAGCAGTTGGAACGGCTGGCCGCCGACGTGATCCCCCGGCTGAGCTGACCGCCGACGCAAAAAGCCCCCGCCGAAGCGGGGGCTTTTGTGTCTGCTCGCGCAGAATTACAGTTCGGTGGCCGAACCGCCGGCAGCGGTGATGGCCTCACGGGCGCTACCGCTGAACTTGTTGGCGGTCACGTCGACCTTGACGGCCAGCTTGCCGTCGCCGAGAACCTTCACCAGGCTGTTCTTGCGAACCAGGCCCTTGGCGACCAGCTCGTCGACACCGACGGTGCCGCCCTGCGGGAAGGCCTTGTTGATGTCGCCGACGTTGACGACCTCGTACTCGGTCCGGAAGCGGTTCTTGAAGCCCTTGAGCTTCGGCAGCCGCATGTGGATCGGCATCTGGCCACCCTCGAACGTCGAGGGGACGTTCTTGCGGGCCTTGGTGCCCTTGGTACCACGACCGGCAGTCTTACCCTTGGAGCCCTCACCGCGACCCACGCGGGTCTTGGCGGTCTTCTCTCCAGGAGCAGGCTTCAGGTCGTGAAGCTTGATAACACTCATTTGACTTCCTCAACCTCGACGAGGTGATGGACAACATTGATGAGGCCACGCGTCTGAGCGTTGTCCTCACGCACCACGGACTGACGGATCTTCTTCAGCCCCAGCGTCCGCAGGCTTTCGCGCTGCTTCCAGCGTGCGCCGATGGTTCCGCGCACCTGGGTGATCTTGAGCTCTGCCATGGTTATGCCGATCCCTCACGCGCTGCTGCGGCAGCCAGCGCTTCGCTCTCACGCCGGGCCTTCAGCATGCCGGCCGGCGCAACGTCCTCCAGCGGCAGGCCGCGACGGGCCGCCACCTCTTCCGGCCGCTGGATCTGCTTCAGCGCGGCAACGGTGGCGTGCACCACGTTGATCGCGTTGTCGCTGCCCAGCGACTTGGCCAGGATGTCGTGCACGCCGGCGCATTCCAGCACCGCGCGAGCCGCACCACCGGCGATCACACCGGTACCGGGGCTGGCCGGACGCAGCATCACGACACCGGCAGCGGCCTCACCCTGAACCGGGTGCACGATGGTGCCACCGATCAGCGGCACGCGGAAGAAGCCCTTGCGAGCCTCCTCGACGCCCTTGGCGATAGCGGCCGGAACTTCCTTGGCCTTGCCGTAACCGACGCCGACCATGCCCTTGCCGTCACCGACGATGACCAGTGCGGTGAAGCTGAAGCGCCGACCACCCTTGACCACCTTGGAGACGCGGTTGATCGACACCACGCGCTCGATGTAGTTGCTCTTCTCGCCGCTGTCGCGGCCGCCACGGCCACCGCGGTCGTCGCGACGACCACGGCCGCCACGGTTCTCCTGCGCCGGAGCGGCTCCTGCCTGCTCGGCCATCATGCAGTCCTCTCGTTGACAGTCATCAGAATTTCAGCCCGCCCTCGCGCGCGGCATCCGCCAGCGCGGCGATCCGGCCGCCATAGGTGTAACCACCACGGTCGAACACCACGGTCTCGACACCGGCAGCCTTGGCGCGCTCGGCGATCAGCTGACCGACCCGAACGCTGTGCGCCTTCTTGTCACCCTCGACGGCGCGCACGTCGGCCTCGATCGAGCTGGCAGCGGCCAGCGTGACGCCTTCCAGGTCGTCGACGAGCTGGACGTGGATGTGCCGTGCCGAGCGGTTGACCACCAGGCGCGGGGTCTCGGCGGTGCCGGAGACCTTCTTGCGGAGCCGGGCGTGCCGACGCAGCCGGGCGTTGCGACGGGTCTCAGAGATGTTCTGTCCCACCGGCTTACGGACGGCGGCAGCTGCTGAGTCAGTCTTAGTTGTAGCCATGACTTACTTACCTGTCTTTCCGACCTTGCGGCGGATCTGCTCACCTTCGTAACGCACACCCTTGCCCTTGTACGGGTCGGGGCGGCGCAGGCGGCGGATGACCGCGGAGATCTGACCGACCTTCTGCTTGTCGATACCTGAGACCGAGAACTTGGTGGGCGTCTCGACGGCGAACGTGATGCCCTCGGGCGCCTCGATCACCACGGGGTGGCTGTAACCGAGTGCGAACTCCAGGTTGGAACCCTTGAGCTGGACGCGGTAGCCGACGCCGAAGATCTCCATCTTGCGGGTGTAGCCCTCGGTGACACCGGTGACCAGGTTGGCCACCAGGGTCCGGGACAGCCCGTGCAGGGAGCGGCTGCGCCGCTCGTCATCGGGACGGCTGACCACGATGGCGCCGTCTTCGTTGCGCTCGACGGTGATCGGCTCGGCGACATCCAGGGTCAGGGTGCCCTTGGGGCCCTTGACCGAGACGTTGCGGCCGTCGATCGTCACATCGACCCCGGCGGGAACCGGGACCGGCTGCTTTCCAATACGCGACATGTTCTGCTGCCCCCTACCAGACGTAAGCGAGGACTTCGCCGCCCACGCCCTGTCGTGCTGCCTGGCGGTCGGTGAGCAGACCCGAGGACGTGGAGATGATCGCCACGCCCAGGCCGCCGAGCACCCGAGGCAGGTTGGTGGATTTTGCGTAGACCCGCAGGCCGGGCTTGGACACCCGGCGCAGGCCGGCGATGCTGCGCTCACGGCTGGGGCCGTACTTGAGCGAGACCACCAGGGACTTACCGACGCGAGCATCCTCGGTGCGGTAGTCGTTGATGTAGCCCTCTTTCTTGAGGATCTCGGCGATGTTCGCCTTGAGCTTCGAGTGGGGCAGAGTCACCTCATCGTGGTACGCCGAATTGGCGTTGCGCAGACGTGTCAAAAAGTCTGCGATCGGGTCAGTCATCGTCATGACAACCGGCTCACCTTCCTCGCGGCGGTTCCCCTTGCCCAGTTATTGGGGGAGGCCTTCCGCAACCTGTTGTTGGGGGTCTGTGTTACCAGCTGGACTTCTGCACGCCGGGCAGTTCACCCGCGTGCGCCATCTCGCGCAGGCAGATACGGCACAGCCCGAACTTGCGGTAAACCGAGTGCGGACGACCGCACTTGTTGCACCGCGTGTACGCGCGGACCGCGAACTTGGGCTTCTTGTTGGCCTTGTGGATCAACGCCTTCTTTGCCATGTGCTCAGTTCTCCTTGAAGGGGAAGCCCAGCGCCTTCAGCAGCGCACGGCCTTCGTCGTCGTTGGTCGCCGAGGTGACGACGGTGATGTCCATGCCGCGGGGGCGGTCGATGGAGTCCACGTCGATCTCATGGAACATCGACTGCTCGTTGAGGCCGAAGGTGTAGTTGCCGGTGCCGTCGAACTGCTTGCCGTTCAGGCCGCGGAAGTCGCGGATACGGGGCAGGGCGATCGAGATCAGCCGGTCCAGGAACTCCCACATCCGGTCGCCACGGAGGGTGACGCGGGCACCGATGGGCATGCCCTCACGCAGCTTGAACTGTGCGATGGACTTGCGGGCCTTGCGGATCTCCGGCTTCTGGCCGGTGATCAGGGCCAGGTCGTTGACCGCGCCGTTGATCAGCTTGGCGTCACGGGCGGCGTCGCCGACACCCATGTTGACGACAACCTTGACGACGCCCGGGATCTGCATGACGTTGTCGAACTCGAACTGCTTGTTGAGCGCCTCACGGATCTCTTCGCGGTAGCGCTGCTTCAGCCGCGGCTGAACCTTCTCTGGTGCAGTCATCAGATGTCCTTGCCATTGGTCTTGGCGATGCGGACCTTCTTGCCGGTCTCCTCATCGACGCGGTAACCCACACGGGTCGGCTTGCCATCGGAGTCGACGACCATCACGTTGGACACGTGGATCGCGGCTTCCTGGGTGACGATGCCGCCCGACGATGCGCCGCGCTCGTTCTGCGACTGCGCGGTGTGCTTCTTGATCCGGTTGACGCCCTCGACGAGGACCTTGTCGCGAGCCGGGTAGGCCTCGATGACCTTGCCCTTGGCGCCCTTGTCCTTGCCCGAGACCACCAGCACGGTGTCGCCCTTGTGGACCTTCATTTACAAAACCTCCGGCGCCAGCGAAACGATCTTCATGAAGCGCTTCTCGCGCAGTTCGCGGCCGACGGGCCCGAAGATGCGGGTACCGCGCGGGTCGTTGTCGGCCTTGATGATGACGGCGGCGTTCTCGTCGAACTTGATGTAGCTGCCGTCGGCGCGGCGGCGCTCCTTGACGGTGCGCACCACGACTGCCTTGACGACGTCGCCGCGCTTGACGTTGCCGCCGGGGATGGCGTCCTTGACGGTCGCGACGATGACATCACCGATGCCGGCGTAGCGTCGCGATGAGCCACCGAGCACGCGGATGCACAAGATTTCCTTGGCGCCCGTGTTGTCGGCGACCTTCAACCGCGATTCCTGCTGAATCACTCGATCTCCTGACCTGGTTTTGTATGCACGCCAGATACCGACCTGGACGTGCGCGGTCTTTGTTTCCGAAGGGCACGCGGGGCTGACTCAAAACAGCAGTCAACCGAGGTCTGCCCAAGGCAACCCCTACATACTAGGTGAGCACGGCGAATGCGCCAAATCGCCGTAGATCCGGTTCTGCGGGCTTCAGCCGGCCACGCAGCGAAACCCGATGTGCGTGGTCGAGCTGTCCTGCGACTGCGGTGACCGCGCAGCCGGGCGATAGCGGTGGCAGTACTCCGGCGCGCACAGGTGCGAACCGCCCTTGAGCACCTGGTTCACCATCGGATCGGGGTCGCCGGGAGGTGGGCAGCACGCCGGGGCATCGGCCTGCGGACGGTGGTGTCCGGCGAAGCGGGTGGTGGTCCACTCCCACACGTTGCCGATCATGTCGGACAGGCCGAACGCGTTCGGCGGGAAGGCTCCGACCGGTGAGGTACCGCGCCAGCCCAAGGCGCCGTCGTTGCGATACGGGAACCGGCCCTGCCAGGTGTTGGCCATGAGCACCCCGTCTGGGGCGACCTCGTCGCCCCAGGCGTAGATGCCATCGACTCCCCCACGCGCCGCGTACTCCCATTCGGCCTCGGTGGGCAACCGGCGCCCGGTCCAGGCCGCATACGCCACCGCATCCGGGTAGGCCACCTGCACCACGGGATGGTCCGGTGCGGCCGCGCCGCGATCGGGACCGAAGGGATGCCGCCAATTGGCGCCGGGCGCCCAGTCCCACCATTGACGCCAGTCCCGTAGGTCGACGGGGCCGTCGGTGGGCCGGAACACCAGGGCGCCGGGCACCAGGTCTTCCTCGGCCACGCCGGGGTACAACGCCGGGTCCATCGGGCGTTCGGCGACCGTGACGTATCCCGTGGCCTCCACGAAGGCGCCGTACTGCGCGGTGGTGACGGGGTGCTTCTCGATGGCGAATCCGGCGACGGTCACGGCGTGCACCGGCGCCTCTTCGGGATAGAAGGCCGTCGATCCCATCGAAAAGGTGCCGCCGGGCAGTTCGATGAGTTCGGTGACCACGGATTCGAGGCTAGTCGTCGCAACCGACCGATTCGACGGCTCCTCGCTAGTCCTTGGCGAACGCCGCGGCGAGTTCGCGCTCGAGGTCCTGGTACGGCTCGCCGGACAAATCGACGGTGACCTGGCCGATGGCACCGCCGGTGAACGCGAACGGTGCCCGGTATCGCTGGGACACAGCCGATCCGGTATTGCGTCCGATGCAGATGCCGCCCCCGGCGAGCGCGAACATACCGGGGTGGGTTCGCATCCCGGCAAGCTCGGCGACGGCCGTGTCGTCGATGTACAGGGCGGTGTCCCCGAGCGGGGTGTGACTGCCCTCGACGGTGCCGGTGCGCCGGTACTGGACTCCGAAGAGGTGCCGCCCCAACGGAACCGGATCGGGAGAGACCAACGCCTGTTCGTGCTCGCCGAGGAAGTTGTAGACGTAGTGCAGCCGCCCGTCGGCGATGAACAGCACATGGCCGCCGTGCGCCCCGCCCTGCTTGAACAACACGCCGTGCGCGTCAGCGCCGTCAACAGTGACCTCGGCGAGCACGGTGAAGGACTGCCCGCGCAGTTCGGCGGCCGCACCGAGGCCGACTTCGGCGGTGTGTGGGTAGTAGGTGTAGCGGGTCCGCTCCCCGACCAGATAGGGCCGCCACCGCGTCATCGTCTCGAAGATGTTGAGATCGGCCAGCGGCAGGCCGTTGTACTTGTCGGCTTCGCTGAACCACAAGGCCTTCAGCTCTTCGAGCTTGTCGGGTTCTTCGTCGGCCAGGTCATGGCACTGACTGCGGTCGCGTTCGATATGGAAGAGCTCCCAGCGGTCGGCTTCGAAGTGCGACCATCCCGAGGGCGTGGCGGCGTGCACGGTGTTGGCGAACCAGCCCTGGTGCCAGATGCCGCGAGTGCCGAGCATGGTGTAGAACTGGGTCTCCTTGCCCGTCGGGGCATCCGGATCATCCAGTGCCACTTTGAAGCTCACCCCGTCCAACGGCTTCTGCGGAACGCCGCGCACGCTGGCCGGCGGCGTGATGTCGAGCAGGTCGTAAACCGTCGGGGTGATGTCGCAGACGTTGACGTAGTTGTCGCGCACCGCACCATGGGCCCGAATGCCATTGGGCCAGGAGATGATTGCGGTGTCGGCGATCCCGCCCTCATGAGAGGCATAGCGTTTGAACAGCTTGTAGGGCGTATTGAAGGCCATGGCCCACCCGATGGGGTAATGGTTGTAGGTATCCGGTGAGCCCAACCGGTCGATGAACTTCAGCCCCTCCTCGGCCGTGTCGATATAGCCGTTGAAGAACTTGGTCTCGTTGACCGAACCGTTCGGCCCGCCTTCGCCACTGGCCCCGTTGTCGGAGATCACCACGATGATCGTGTTGTCGAGCTGGCCCGTCTGCTCCAGGAAGTCCAGCACCCGGCCGATCTGCGCGTCGGTGTAGGACAGGAACCCGGCGAACACCTCGGCCATCCGGGCGAACAGCCGCTTCTCTTCGGCCGACAAGGACTCCCATGGCCGGACGGTGTCTTGCGCGGGCCAGGCTTCGCCGTTGGGGCCCTTGACATCCGCGTAAGGGTTCAGCGGTGACAGTTCGGTGTCGGACGGCACGGTGCCGAGCCGCTTCTGGTTCTGGAGCACGATGTCGCGGTAGGCCGCGTAACCCATGTCGAACTGACCGGCGTACCGATCGGCCCACTCCTTGAACACATGGTGCGGGGCGTGGCCGGCTCCCGGGCACAGGTAGGTGAACCAGGGCTTGTCCGGGGCGATCACCTTGGCATCGCGGATGAACTCGATGGTCTTGTCGGCCAGGTCGCGCGACAAGTGGTAGCCCTCCTCCGGAGTGGCCGGCGGATCGACCGGGTGGTTGTCGTAGACCAGGTCCGGATACCACTGGTCGGTCTCGCCGCCCATGAATCCGTAGAACCGTTCGAACCCCCGCGCGCACGGCCAATGCCGTTTGGTGGCAGCCAGGTTGGACTCTTCCAGCGGCGTCAGGTGCCACTTGCCCACGCAGTAGGTGTTGTAGCCGTTCTCGGCCAGCACCTCCGGCAGGAGCGCCGTCTCATGCGGAATCCGGCCGTTGCAGTTCGGGAACCCGTCGGTGAACTCCTCGATGGTGGCCATCCCCACCGTGGTGGCATTGCG
Organism: Mycobacterium farcinogenes; assembly: GCF_019739075.1. NCBI lineage: Bacteria > Bacillati > Actinomycetota > Actinomycetes > Mycobacteriales > Mycobacteriaceae > Mycobacterium > Mycobacterium farcinogenes. The sequence goes on from NZ_CP081673.1 coordinate 5,299,440, forward strand.
TCCGGTGAGCAGTGAGGCTCGGGTCGGTGAGCACAGCGCCGTGGTGTGGAACTGCGACAACCGAACTCCGCGTTCGGCGATCCGGCTCATGGCGGGCATGTCCACCAGCCCACCGAAGCAGTCCCACGTGGCGATGCCGGTGTCGTCCCACACCAGATACAGGACGTTGGGAGCGTTCTCGACGGCGGTGGGTGCCGCATAGGGCGCCCAGTCCGGTTCGGAATCCCTGATGTCCAGGGCGATCTTGCCGTTGAACGCTGAGTTGGACACGGCTGCCATGGCGACCTCACTTGTTGGCGATTCAGCACCGGTAAGACTGGTCGCGCAGGAGACTACTCTTGCTCACTGGCGTTTACCGGGGAACCGAGGCAGCCATCGGCACGGGCTCAGAGCCGGTCCCCGGGTGCCGACGCAGCCATACCTGCAGGAGTAGCAGCGGAATCGTCCAGCCCAGCCAACCGCCCACGCCCGCTACAACCCAGACATACTTCTCCTCGTTCCCGCCAAAGATGCTGTCGCGCAATGGATCGAAGCCCAGGTAGAGCACCGGGGTCCACACTCTGTTGGTGATGATCGACAGTGCCAGCGTCGCGCTGCGCAGCATCTGACGCCGGTGTGCACCGAACCGGCGCTGCCGTGCCGCCAGGAAGCCGTCGACGGTGAACCAGAACCACAACGCTGCGAGTACGACGTTGCTGACCCCCAGGATCGGGCCGAAGGGTGTGGCCGCCCCGATCACGATGGCACAGAGGGTCGCCGGGATGGCGGTGGCGGCATAGATCCGCCCGGTACGTCGATGCCACGCCGGGTGGCGGCGCCGCAGTCCCGGCCACACCTGCGCGACCGCGCACACCATCGCCACGCTCGCCAACAGGACATGTGCGACCAGCAACGGGTAGTGCAGCCCGAACGTGGCCTGTACCCGAGTCCCGCCGGTCAGATACGGCGGCAGCGAGTACACGAGAAACACCGTCACGATCACGGTGAGTGCCGCTGCCCAGCGGACGGAACGCAGGGATGCGTATGTCATACGCAAAAGGGTATGGCATACGCATAGCGATGTCACTGGTTATTCTGAACACTGATGACCAGCGCCGATGCTCCACTCCCCCGCGCCTTGCGCCTGCTTTGGCAGCAGGACGCCGAGCCACGTCGGTCACGTGGACTGACCCGCGAGACCATCGTCGCGGCAGCTGTCGAACTCGCCGACGACGACGGCCTGGCCGCCTTGTCGATGGCACGACTGGCCGAGAAACTCGGGTGCGGCACCATGTCGCTCTACCGGCACGTGGCCAACAAAGACGAGCTGGTCACCTTCATGCTGGCCGTCGCGCCCGGCCCGGCGCCGTCGGCACCCGTGGACGCGAATTGGCGTACGGCACTGGAAAATTGGGCTGGCGCCCTGTGGGACGTCTACCACCGCCATCCCTGGGTCCTGCAGTGTGCGTCGGCTGGGCTTCCCGCCGACCCCGGCCAGTTGGCCTGGCTGGACGCCGCACTGGCCGGCCTGTCCGGCACCCGCCTGACCGAACGCGAGAAGCTCACCGCAGTCATGGCCGTGCTGATCTTCACCCGCGGTTCGGCCGCGTTGGCCATCGAAGCCCGCGATGTGGACGACAGCGAGTACCCCGGGCTGTTACGTCGCCTGGTGACCCCGGCGCGGTTCCCGGCCCTGGCGGCCGCGATCGATGCGGGCGCACTCGATCGGTCCGACGAGGACCCATTGACCGAATTCCGTTGCGGCCTGGCTCAACTGCTGGACGGTATTGCCGCCAGACTGGGATGAGCCGTCAGCGCCGTCGAGCGTCGAGCCTGGCGGCAATGCCGTCCAGCAGCAGCTCCAGCGCCGATTCACACCCGCTCCGCCGCATCGACTCGTCGAGAAAGCGGCTGGTGGCCGCGATGTTCGGATGTGTCTGGGCCGGCAACCGCGCGTAGGTGTCACCCCACGTGTCGTCGTCGCGCTTCTTGTGCTCGGCAGGTAGGGCCTCAAACGCGGCGTCGAGCGCGGCAAAGCCCAACATCTGGTCGATGAAGGCGTGATACACCTCGACGGCTTCCCGCTCGGGGAATCCGGCTGCGCGCAGTGAGCCCAACACCGTCTCGATGATCGAGATCTCGTGGGGACCTCCGGTCACCCGGCTCGCCGCCAGTACTCCGGCCTGTGGGTGGTCGAGGTAGACCCGGTGTATGCGCAGCCCGAGTTCCCGCATGTCTTCGCGCCACAGCCCCGTCGGTTCCCATCCGTCGACCACGCGCCGCAGCAGCTCGTCGGTGATGGCCAGCACCACATCCTCGATGCCGCGGAAGTAGCGGTACAGGGCGGTCGGGTCGGCGCCGAGCGCGACCCCGAGGCGCCGGACCGTGAGACCGGCGGCACCGTGGTACTGCAACACCCGCAAGGCGGCCTCGACGATGAGTTCCTCGGACAGCACCACACCCTGCTTCGTCTGCCGCCGCCGTCGCCGCGGCGACTCGGACTTCAAGGTTCGGCCCATCCGCACTGCTTTCTCCGCGCTTACGTCAACGCCCTCCAGCCATTGTGCGGCGCGGCCGCGTCCGGCGCACGGAAACGCTACGAGTCGAATCCCAGCCCGACCGAGTCGAGCGCCCGCAGCAGGATGTTGCGGCGCCCCTCGTGATGGTCAGCCCGGTCCAACGACCAGCGGGTCGCTTGAATACCGGCCGAGGCCAACGGTTCCGGCGGGAACGGCGCGGGGATGGACTTGACCATGTCGAGTTCGGTGCGAACCGTCGGCGCGCCGGCGAAGCGGTCGAGCATCACCTCGGCAGCGAAACGCGTTGCCGCCACCCCGAGCCCGGTGAAGCCGGCGGCATACCCGGCTCGGCCCCCGTAGGCCGACCCGAAGAATGCGCAGAACCGCGTCGAGGTGTCGATCACCCCGGCCCACCGGTGGGTGAACGTGACGTCCTCGAGCTGTGGAAATGTCGTGAAGAAGTGGCCCGCGAGACGCCGATAGGTGGCGTCACGATCCTCGTACTGGGGCCGGATCCGGCCGCCGAAGTGATAGATGGCGTCATACCCGCCCCACAGGATCCGGTTGTCCTTCGACAGCCGGTAGTAATGGAACTGGTTCGACATGTCGCTGATTCCTTGCCGATTGGTCCAGCCGATGTCGGCAAGCTGGGCATCGGTCAGCGGCTCGGTCATCAAGGCGTAGTCGTATACCGGCACCGTGTGGTAACGGTATCGCCTGAGCAGTGACGGAAAACCGTTGGTCGCCAGGATCACCCGGTCGGCACGTACCGTCACGCGTTCGGTCCGAACCGACAGCGGCCCACCGCGGCGATCCTGCGCCAAACCGAGCACCTTGCTGTACTCGTAGATCTCGACACCGAGTTCACCTGCGGCCCGGGCGAGTTCGCTCGCAAGCTTTGCCGGATGAACCAGCGCCGCGGCGTCCTTCGACCAGACCCCGGACAGGTATGTGGGTGACTGCACCTCGGCGCGGATCGCCTGCTGGTCGAGGTAGACCTGGTCGGGCCGCAGTGCGGCACCGGCGAGTTCGGCAGCCTGGTAAGGCTCGACCGCTACCGCGATCGAGCCGGTCCGCTCGAAGTCGCAGTCGAGGCCGAGCGTGTCGACGGTCTTCGCGATGCCGTCCAGATTTTCCAGGCCCAGCCGGTCGAGCGTGTCAATCTCGTCAGGCCAGCGGCTACGTCCGTTTTCGGCACCATGGGTCAGCGACGCTTCGACGAACCCGCCGTTACGTCCCGAAGCTGCCCATCCGATGGTCTGCCCCTCGACGAGGGCGACCCGGATTCCCGGGTCCCGCTGCTTTGCCAGCAAGGCTGACCACAGCCCGGTATACCCACCGCCGACCACGACGAGGTCGTAGTGCGACGACGCGCTGGTCAGCACCGGATAGTTGGGCTGATCAGGTATGTCGTCGAGCCAGAAAGGCTGGAGCGCCGACGTGGCCAATGAGCGGTCGATGAGGCTGCCTGCGGGGGTGTGTCGTTCGAAGACGGTTTGCACGGTTTCTTCCTGGGTGGTGAGGTATCACCCAGTAAGAACCATGGCTCGCACTACCTCAAGGGTGTTGACGTAAACGCAGCAGCTGTGGGATCAGAACTCGGGTATCTGGGACGAACGGCCAATCCGGGTCGGCCAGGTGCGTTGCCAGTTCCTCGTCGGTCCACCACCAGCCGTCGATGATCTCTTCGGGTTGGTGGCTAATTGGACCGTCCCAGCGCGCCTCGTAGGCGAACAGGTGACACCGCATGGGATTTCCCGCCCACTGACCGTCCCAGGCCACCGAAGCCAGTGCCGTCAAGGGTGGGCCGCTGATGCCGAGTTCCTCGGCCAACTCCCGGGTGGCAGCCTGCAGCGGCGTCTCCCCCGGGTCGACGACCCCGCCCGCCAGGCAGTCGTGCATGCCGGCGAACACCGCCTTGGTCATGGTGCGGCGGTGGACATAGATGCGCGCCCCGTCGACAGAACGCACCAGCACACCGGCACTGGCATGCCACAGACCCTCGGCGTACACCCGGGAACGTGGCTGGGCGCCGATCACATTGCCGTCGGCGTCATACACCGTGACGAGTTCTTCGGTCACCGCTTCACGCTAGCGGGCCGCCCGGTTGATGGCTTCGCGACGGTTGGACGCACCGAGTTTGCGGTAGATGGCGCGCTGGTGAGTCTTGAGCGTGTTCACCGAAATCGACATCTTGCCGGCGATCTCCTGCATCGTCATCGGCGTCCGCAGGAAAGCCAGAATCTCCCGCTCGCGCCGCGTCAGGCCTGCCGCACCGGAATCCGGCCGATGATGCTCACTCGCCAACAGGGCTTGCTCGACGAAGTCGGGGTAGGCGGTGTACGAGCGGTGGGCTGCCAGCAGTTCCTGGCAGACCGAGTCGGGATTGTCGACGAACTGGTACCGCACGTGCTCCGGGCATGCGGCCGCCAACATCTCTTCCATCCGCTTGTGAGCCCGCTCAGACTGCCCGTCCTGCCAGTCCAACAACGCCAACGTGTACAGCGCGTAAGCGGCGATATAGCCCGGCAGCCGCGGCTCCAGCGCCTGGCGGGCCAGGCGGCCGGCCAACTCGGGCGCACCGAGTCGTCGGCACATCCCCGAGAGCACCGCTGACACCATGGGAAGGTGCGCGGCGCCGACGACCCTGGCAGCCAGCGCGAGTGCCAGTCGATGCTCGCCGCGCGCTTCAGCCAACCGTGCACGACTGCCTGTCTTGTAGTTGCCCCACGGCACGCCGTGAGTATCGACGTCAGGCATGCGGGCCACGGCGGCCTCGGCGGCGGCGAGCACCCCGTTGTCGCGAAGGGTAGCCGCACTGAACGCGAGGAACATCCGTGACGTGTCGGGATATCCGACGCCAACGGTGCCGCTCGACGAGATGAAATCCGCTACAGCGGCGGTGATCTCACCATGCCAGAAGCGAATCCAGCCTGCCGTGAAGCGCTCGATACCGTCGCCGTCGTGCGACAGCCAGAGCTCGGGCGTCGAAGCGCACGATGACACAGCCAGGTGCAGTGCCTGCTGGGCGCGGCCCAACTCACCTGAGTGCGCCAGGGCGAAAGCCAAACTCTGCCGGGCGCGGTGTGCCACCTCCGGCAGTCCGAGGGCCGCACATTCGTGGACGGCCGCTTCCAGGTACTCCGAACCGCGAGTCGGGCTGCGCCGCAACCGCGAATCCGCCCAGCCGAGCACGAACAGCGCGCACGCGTAGATGCGCGGCGCGACCAATTCACGGTCTGACAGCGCGACCTCGACGCGGCCTGCGGCCCCGTCCATCACCTCTCGGTCGTCAGAGATCAGCAGCTGCGTGAGATCCGCGATGAGGTCGAGGCGCCCCTGCCTCTGTTCCGACTGCGACATCCGCGCGGCCCGGTCGAACAACAGTGCCGCCGCGACATCATCACCGGCCATGGCTCGACAGCTGGACCGGATCATCAGGATCTCGGGATTCTCCCCGAAGGCTTCGGAAAGTCGCACGCAGGCCAGATCCAGTGCACCCGAACGAGATTGCAGCAGCAGCTCGAGCCAATGTTCGGCAACGACGTCATACCCGCAACGGTCGTTGCCGCGGATCGCGAGTTCGACAGCTTCCAGCGGGTACTGCGGTGCCAGCTCGGCCGCCGCCAACCGGTTGAGCCGTGTCCACTCCTCGGGCTGCCGTTGCCTCAGTATCTCCTGACAGTGCTTCATAAAGAGCGAATGCCATTGAAAGACTGCACTTTCGCCCGAACCGACGCGCTCGAGGAAAAGGCCCGCGGCAACGCAGTCGTTGAGCAGTTCTCCACTGTCCGGACGATCCGTGAGTGCCCGGGCCAGCTGCGCGTCCACCCGAGGGCAGATAGTGGCCCTCAGCACGAAATCGGCCAGATCTGGCCGCAGCCTGGCGAGCACCGCGGTGCCGATGTAGTCGGTGAGGTCGACATCGTCGGAGAACGCGCCGGCTTCGTCACCGCTGACCAGCATGAGCCGAACCGCACCGGGCCACCCGCCGCTGGCCGTCATGATGCGGGCGATGTCCTCAGGCCGCGCCGAGATATCGCGTTGTTCGACCAGGGCTTGCACATCATCACGCGTGAAGGCCAGTTCCCCAGAGCCGATGACCGCCACCTTGTCGTGGACTCGCAGCCGGGCCCACGATGGGCTGACCGGGTCCGTCGTGATCAGGACGAACCGCAACCACTGCGGCCCGTTCTCGACCAGCTCCACCACTTCCTCGTCGCCCCATGCCGACCGCGCGAACTGGAAGTCGTCGATCACGATGGTCACGGTGCGATGGGCGTCGATGGCCATGAGCGCAGCTACCGCCCCGTCGTAGGAGGCCGAGTCGAAGGCCGCGGATAAGGACTGATCCAGCGCCCGGTCGCCCGCATCGCGTGCGCTGTTCAGCAATGCGGTCAGCACGCCGCGCAGTACATCCCTACGGTCGTTGATCCGCTCAGTGACGGTCAGCCATGCCGCAGAACCTGATTCGGCCCGTTGCCGCTCGACCGCCCACTGCGCGACGGCGACGGTCTTGCCGAACCCGGACGGGGCGGCCACCAGAACGGCGCGCCTGGTGTCGATGTGCTCGTCCAGTCGGTGACCGATGGCATGGCGCGGCAGCATCCCGCGGCTCGATGACGGAATGGTGGCCAGAAACCACGGCACCGGCTGCATCGACGATGTTCCGGAGGGCTGCACTTTGGGGTTCCTATCGATCACTGCCCGGGACGCGGTGTGCTGCCCTACGGGCCGCAGGGCAGCACACCATTGTCCCAGCTATGGAGTGACGATGTTGAACCAGAACGGGAAGGTGTCGAGCATGCCGACGAAATCGTCGACCGATTGCCGGTTGCCGTCGAGCGTGACCTTGTTCTGATCGATGCCGTCGTTGAGTTTGAGCTTGCCCAACTGAATCTCGTTCATCGTGTCTTTGGTCAGCTTCAGATTCGCGTTGGCATTCGGGATCGGCGCGGTGGTGTAGTTGAGCACGCCGTTCTCGACCCGCAGACCGTACTGCCTCTTGAGATCGGTGAAATCCACGTTCATCGTGATGGTCTTGCCCGCTGCCTTCTGCCCGTTCAGCCGGACGGCCAGGTAGTCGAACATCATTTCCGGCGGCATGGCGTTGATGGTGTCCGGGCTGGCGACATCGGTTCCGCCCGCACTGGGCACACCGTTGCGCAGTTCGTAGGCTCCCTGCAGATACACCGACCGCCACGGACCGGACTCGGCCTGATAACCCATCTGCTCGAAGCTGTCTGCCAGAAGGTTCTTGGCGTTGGTGTTGTTCGGATCGGCGAACACCACGTGCTTGAGCACCATGGCCACCCAGCGATACTCGCCGTTGTCGAAGTCTCGCTTGGCCTTCTCCAGAACCGCTTCCGCACCGCCCATGTAATCGACGTACTTCTTGCCCGCGGGCTCGGGGGGAAGATCGTCCAAGTCCGCGGGGTTGCCGTCATACCAGCCCATATAACGCTGATACACCGCCCGCGAATTGTGTTTGAGAGTGCCGTAGTACCCGCGGTCAGGCCAGAAATTGTTGAGCTCGGGCGGCATTTGGATCTCTTCGGCGATCTCGGAACCGATGAGGCCGTTGTTCATCAGGCGCACCGACTGATCGTGAATGTACTTGTACATGTCACGCTGTTTCTTCCAGTAGTCGATGATCTTCTCGCGCCCCCACATCGGCCAGTGATGGCTCTGGAACTTCACGTCGGTGTTGGGCCCGTACGTGTTGATGGTGTCGTCGAGGAACTTCGCCCAGATCCGGGCATCGCGCACCTGGGCGCCACGCAGAGTCAGCAGGTTGTGCATGGTGTTTGTGGTGTTCTCGGCCATCCACATCGCCTTGAACTGAGGGAAGTAGGTGTTCATCTCGGTGGGCGCCTCGGTGCCGGGAGTGAATTGGAACTCCATGTCCACGCCGTCGATGGTCATCTTCTGCCCGCTGGTGGTGACGAGATCGGTCGGGAGGATCAATGTCGGTAGTCCGGTCGACACCGTCATGCCGAGACCCCCGTTGACGCCACCTTCGGCGTTGCGCGGCAGCAGCGCACCGTACATGTAGACGGCGCGTCGACCCATCGCGTTGCCCGCGATCACGTTCTCGCTGACGGCATCTTCGACGAAGTTCGCCGGCGCAACGGCTTTCACCTTGCCGGAGTCGACGTCAGCCTGGTTGATGATGCCGCGGACACCGCCGTAGTGGTCCACATGCGAGTGGCTGTGCAGAACAGCCACGATCGGCCGCGGACCCAGCTTCTTGTTGACCAGATCCAATGCCGCCGTGGCGGTTTCGGGTGAGATGAGGGTGTCGTACACAATCCAGCCGGTGTTGCCACGGATGAACGTGATGTTCGACAGATCGTACCCGCGCACCTGGTAGATCTTGTCCTGAACCACCTCGAACAGCCCGTATTCCATGCACAGCTGGGCGTTGCGCCACAAGCTCGGATTGACCGTGTCCGGTGCCGGCTTGTCCGCGGAGATGTACTTCTTGTACTCCTCCAGGTCCCAAATCACGTCACCGTTGGTGTTCTTGATCGTCAGAGTGTCAGGCCGCTCGAGCAGACCACGTCTGGCGTCCTCGAAATCGGACTTGTCGTTGAACGGAAGGGCATCCGCAACCTTCTTGTTGGCCGCCTTGGTGGCCTCGGTCGCACCCTTGACGCTGTTGTCGGTCTTGACTGCACCACCATCGCCGCCTGATGACCCACCGCCGGCGTTGTCCTCACACGCGGCGATGAGCGTGGTCGCGATGCCAGCCACGACTAGGCCGCCGAGCATCCTGCGCCGCGGGAGCTGCGCACGCAATTCGTCAGGCTCATCTGATTGATATGGCTTCGAATTGGGATCCATGCGGGCCAATTATGCCGTCGCGTCGTCCAGATGTCGGACAATTCGCCTCAGCGATCCGAATTGGAGCGGCCAATTGCGACGGACGAGATTAACCAGTAGTGAATACGGGTCGCGCGCAACCGGGCCGCTAGACCACGAAATCCACGACAGCGCAACCGGAATGCTGACCACAGCGGTACTCGACATCTGTCCGCAGACCGCACTGCAAGCCATCGGGCACTGCCCGGTCGGAATTCTCGAAGAGGCAGCACGCTCCCCACGCGGCGCCTCACCCAAAAAGGGTGAGTTGATATCCGAATTCGCCCTCAGTGCATGTCATACGGTCCACCAATTCGTCCCGTCGGAGATCACCGCAACGGCTGCCCCGTCGATAAGCACCAATTCTGATTCGGAGTCGATGCGTTGCCCTTTCGAAGTGCCCAGCCCAGCGTCGACGCCCGAGATGTTCTTGACTGTGTATCGGCAGGAATTGTCCACGGCAGTGGGCAGGGTTACCGCGCTCGCCCCTGATGCCAGCAGGTACACGTACTCGGTGTCCCGCGCGTTCGCGAGTACGGCGTCTCCGGACAGAGTGATCACCACACGTCGCGCCGGCGCCAGGTTTCCCGATGTGTTGCCGGCAATGCCGACGTTGCTGCCCTCGGCGCGCACCGGAGCGATGGAATATCCGTTGTTGTCCCACTGGTTTCCGGAGATCGCAAGGTCATCGACGAATCTCGCGTCTACCGCGTAGCTCCAGCCCGCACCGTCGTCGGTATTGGCGATGAAGTTGCCGGTGACGTTGAACCCTCGAGCCCGGTGGTCGGCGTCGACCGAGTAGATCCCGATCGCGGAATACTGGTCCGGCGCACCTTTACCGCCGTTCGTGATGTTGTTCCCGACGATAGCCACCTGCTCGTCATCCGCATCCAGCCACGGCGGCATCGTGAAGACAATGGCTTCTCTGCGCGCACCCTCACAGATATTGCCGATGATCGTCAGCTGCTTGTTTCCGCGCAGCTCGATGTTGTGCTGCGGGGCGCCGTTGAGGTGATTGGCAAGGATCCGTACCGGACCGGCCTCGATCGACAGATTGGGTCCCGTCGACCCGATGTTGTTGTTGACGACCCACGAGTCGTAAAACCGGTAGGTGGTGTAGATGCCGTAGCCGGTGCTCTGCTCGATGAAGTTGTCGTCGATCCAGTTCAGCAGGCCCTCGGTACGGGCGTTGAGCCGCATGCCGTAATCGGTCCAACCGACGATCCAACAGTGTCTGACGTAGCTCTTGTCCAGATCGACATCGAGCCCGGGAGATCCGCGAGTACCCGCATCGATCTTGAGGTTTTCGATGCGGCATTCGGTCCAGTGCCCACTGATGGGCGCGACGTCCGCCGTGACCCGCAGCCGCGCCGCACGTTCACCGTCGCCGAGCAGCCAGACGTGGGAGAACCCGTCGGCGCCATTTCCGATCGAATCCGACAACGCATATTCACCGGCCGGGAAGAACACCGTGCCGCCACCGTCATCGTCCGCCTGCCGGATCGCGCCCATCACGGCCGCATGGTCGTCGGTCGTGCCGTCCCCGGTGGCCCCGTGCGACCTCACATCGATCACCGACATGGTGCCCAATCTATTGCGTGTCCCGGGTATTCGATCGGGTATCCGCTCACGTGCCGCACGCTCCGATGAAAAGATGGTGGATGCCCACGACCGGCTACGGAAAACCAGGCAGGGGACGTTCGATGGTTCGAGTCACCGTTCTGTTCTCGGTCGCTCTCGCCGTTCTCACGGCGTGTGGCGGATCTCCGACCCAGGACTCGGCGGAAGACCCGGACAGTGCCGGCCACGTCGTGTCTCAGGCGCCGTTGGACAACCTGGCACCGGCGCTGCGCGAGGCAAGTGCGGAAGCCAAGACCATGACGTATGCCTCTCGCAACGGGGTCAACGACGCAGTCTCGCACGTGACGGGAACGGTGTTCGTCCCCAAGGGCAACCCACCCGCGGACGGCTTTCCGATCGTGGCACTGGGCCACCGGACCACCGGCACATCCGCCGACTGCGCACCCTCGCTGTCTCCCGACCTGCGTGGTGAAGCATCGACGGTGGTGGCCTTGCTGAACGCCGGGTATGTCGTCACCGTGCCCGACTACCAGGGTCTGGGACAGCCGGCCAAGCCCGACGACTACGACTTCCACCCTTACCTGGATTCGACCACCGCTGGCTACAACATGATCGACGCCGTGCGGGCGGCCCGCACCATGGTTGCCCCTACATCGACGTCCTGGGCGGCGCTGGGAGCTCGTGAAGGCGGGCAAGCCGCCTGGGCCGCAAACGAACTCATCGACAACTACGGCTACGACCTCAACCTGATCGCGACAGCGTCTCTAGCACCGATGGCCAACCTCGATGTACTCGCGGATGCTGCGATGGCCGGCACGCTGAACACCGACCAGAAACTCGCCTTCGTCGCCTACCTCGCCGCGTTGAAAGATCAGTATTACTACGACTTCGAACTCGACGATTACCGACGCGGCGCCGCCCAGGAGAATTGGGACGCCCTGCTCAGCTGCAACGACGCCGCCCAGCGAATCTCATTGGCCGAGAAGTTGAGCGCCGATGACCTACGTCCCGCCGGTCCCGAAGCACTGAAGACGTTGCGCGGCTACCTGCAGAAGACGAACCTGCCACAAGGGCCCACCGCGGCGCCGATGTACGTCATCTACGCCGGGAGGGACGCGGTGGTACCCGCCGCATCGACGGAGCGGGCGCTGGCCGAGGCCTGCAAGATGGGCGACGGCATCCAGATCGCATTCTGGCCCGAATCCACACGCGAACAGGTCGAACCCGTCGCGGCATTGGGCTGGCTGAATGACCGGATGCAATCGATTCCGGCGGCCAACGACTGCCCGGCTTTCACGGCGGCGCACCCACGATGACCGGTCATCTCCGGGTGACCGGCTCGTTCACCCGGTACAGCCGCCAATCCGGCTGACCGTCACCGTCATTGGGGATCTCCAACTCCAGCGTCGCGACCTCGGCTCCGGTGTCATACAGCGTCGGGTAGCGAACGTTGAGGGCGTCTGCTGTGCCCCGGCCGGCCCGGGGCACCGCGAGCAGATACCGGATCCCGTTGGCGGGTGGATCGTTGAGCAGCTCGGTGAAATCAGGGTCTGACGGGATCACGAAGACCCGCGGCCGGCTGGAGGCGGCCAGGATGCCGAAACCGTAGACGGTATCGGTGATCACCGAACTGTCCGGGAGATTCAGGTTCTCCAGGTACTCGGCGATCTTGCGCTCGGTACCGAATGTCCTGGCGATGCGGTGCTCGGTGGCCTTGCGATCGGTGACGTTGTACGGGTCGGGGTTCAGTATCGCTCCGAGCCCGTATTCCTGTGGCGCATAGGTGGGCTGCGCCATGCCGAACAACGTCAGAGGGATGCCCAGGGCAACCGTTGCAGCGACAGCGATGTAGCGCGCCGCGGAACGGTGCTGCGGCGTTTCGGGCGGCACGGTTGGCGCATACCTGCCGCGTCGGGTTGGCTCCCTGAGCACACCGTCTGGCACCGCGAGCATCGCCAGGCAGGCGGTCAGCGGAATGGCGATGATGAAGAACCTCAGGAACGGGAACGTCGAACCGGTTGCGTAGCTGTAGGCCTGGAAGGCCAGCACGGCACCGAACATCGTCAGCGGGACGACGAGAACCTGCCAGTTCGGGCGTCCCCAGCGTTGCATCGCCACCCACAACGCCAGGGGCAGCATGGTCGGCGCCAGCAGCATGACGCAGACCATGGCGAACTCGATCCCGTTGCCGAAGTTGGGTGCCGTCTGCCCGGATTGCTCGAGGATGGCGGTGTTGCCGTACTGCGAAGTGAATTGCGCGAACGCCTCCCCGGTGATCAACCAGCCCGCGGCCGCCCACCCGAAGAATGCCAGGACACCCGGGCCGCTCACGATCAGCATGTCCAAGACGGCCCGCCGTAATCTGGGCGCCGGCTTGGCCCGCAGGTAGGTGGTGATCCCCACGAGCAACCCCGCGGAGCCGACCGAGGCCAGCGCGTCATAGCGGGTCAGATAGGCCAGGCCCATCGCGATACCGCCTGCGGTGATGAGATGGTGCACATCGTCATCGACCATCCACATGATGAGCCGGCGCACCGCCCACGTCATGAAGAAGACGAACGGCGCCTCACTCATCCCGTTGGAGCCGTAGAAGACGATCATCGGGTTCAGCGCGAACAACAGCGTGATGGTCACCGAATATGCCCGCGGCAGACCGCGATCAGTGCCCATGCTCAAGATCTGCACGGCGGCGCCGGCCATGAACAGTGAGGACATGATCGTCCCCGCGAAGGCGCGCACCGCGATATCCGGCCACCACGGGCTCAGCAGAACCGCGGGAATCTGCACCATGGCCGACACCGGCGTGAAGATGAAACCCAACGCCGCCAGGTGCGGATCGCGGCTGAACAACACCGATTGCGTGGCGACCACGCGGGACAGGGTGTCGCCCATGATGAAGTCGTGCCTAACCTGTAGCCAGTAGCCGACGGCCAGATAGAGAACCAGGAACGCGAAGTAGACCGTGATCTTCAGTCGACGATCCGAACCGCCGAGCACAGCGCTGGTCACGCTGCGGCCTTGGCGTCAGCGGTTGCCTCATCAGGATGGCCGGCCAGCCCGTGAAATGTCTTCTCCCAATAGGACGGCTGGCGAATCAACTGATACAGGCCCTTGGCCGCAGCGATGCTCATCATCAGCCAGAACAACGGCACACTCAGCGCCGCCAGCAGCAGATCGGACCGGTCGTCCTCACGCAGCGCGATCATGTTCATGTACATCACCGTCACATTGCCGATGATCATCGCGATCAGCGCCGGGAAGTAGATCAGTGGTGGAAACACCTGCGCGACAACCCCGGGCTGGCCCAGGAACCACAACACGGTGATGAACCAGAACAGCAGGTTGAGTACCGCGATGATCGGGGTTCCGGCGAGCACCAGGTTGAACCGGACGAAACTGCGTAACCCCAAGGTGCGGTACAGCTTCAGCGGCTCGCGGATATGGACCAGCCAGGTCTGCAGGTAACCTTTGTACCACCGTGACCGCTGACGGACCCAGTTGATCGCGTCGCTGTTGGCCTCCTCAAGTGTGTAGGAGTCGATCACAGCGGTGCGATATCCGTACGACGCGATGCGCAGGCCGAGATCAGCATCCTCGGTGACGTTGAACGGGTCCCAGGCGCCGATCTCGCGCAGAATGTCGCGACGCAGGTGGTTGGACGTGCCGCCCAACGGAATCGGTGATGAGCTCACCATCATGCCGGGCAGCAGGTAGCCGAACCACAACGCATACTCTGCCGTGAACCAGGCGGTCAGCAGGTTCTGGTGGCCGTTGTGATACACCAGTTTGGCCTGCACACAGGCCACCTCGTCGGGAAGGTCGCGGAACGCCGCGACCACCCGGCGCAACTGCAACGGCTCAGGCAGGTCCTCGGCGTCGAAGATCGTGACGATCTCCCCCGTCGCGAAATGCAGACCGTAGTTGCACGCCTTGGGCTTGGTTCGCGGATCCGCGGGCGGCACCAGAAGAATCGTGATGACCTCGGATTCCCCGCAGGCCCTCGCCGCTTCGATGGTCACGTGGTCGTCGGCCTCCAACAGCAGGAGTACCTGCAACCGATCCCGCGGATACTCCAGAGCATCCATGGCCGCGATGAGGTCGGCCACCACTTCCGGCTCGTTGTAGGCCGGCACCAGGATGGTGTACGGCGGCAGCTCGTCGTCCGGAATGGCACGCGCCACGTCGTCGGGAATGACGATGGGCCGTGACGCGAGGCCGCGCTTGAAGATCAACACCCGGTCGCCGAGTGTCAAAAGATAAGCGAGCGTACACAACCCGATCAGCACCACCACGGTTTCCAGCGGCTTCCAGATCCCGAGGGCGGCGACGACGACCAGAACGGCCACGATCACCGGCCGCTGCCAACCCATCAGGGGCTTGGACGCCGAATGCATGGGCTCGTCTTCCCGGAGGCCATTGATCGCCCGGTCGAGCGCGTACGCCCGTTGTTCCTCGGTGACGGTCTCCGGATCGAAGGTCTCACGGAATATCATTGCGCGACCCTCTCATTCTCGAACTGGGCGGCGACGAATGCGCGGCCGAACTCCGTCAGCAGCTCCTCATCCTTGAAAGACGGGCGGCTTTGGACCAGGACCGCGTTGCCGCGGAACAACACGGTCAGCAGATTGCGGAGGGTGGACACCAGACCGCGTTGCGGGATCGGGAACGGCGCGTCCGGCAGATGGTTGTCGACGGCGAAGATGTCGACAACCTGCTCCTCGTCCTGGTCGCCCCAGGCGAACCGCAACACATCCCACGTGACCAGTAGACGGTCATCGACAGCCGACACCAGCTTCCCGGTCACCCCGTAGCCGAGATCGATCGACAGCTGACTGCTCAACCGGGCGGCCGTGGTGTCATAGAGCACCTGCCCGGGATAGGCGTCGAAGGAGAACGGTAGGTCACTGACGATGCTGTCCACCACGACGGTGCGTGGCGCCGACAACTTGTCGAACCGTGGGTCACCGACATCGGCGGTCAGCTTCTGCCGGACGAGTTGCGCGTCGTCACCGTAGTACCGGGACACATCGGTGACGGTGTGCTCCTCGGTGATCGTCCAGCCGGGTGGTGCCACCATCGGCCGGCCCGGCACCAGATCGAAGGGGACGGTGCGGCTGATCACCGTCGTGCTCGTCTGCGTCGGCAGCGGCATGAACGCCAATGCCACCGCAACTGCCACCACTACCGGAATGGCCGACCAGATCTGTTTGGCGGCAAGCGGTTCGATCTTCCGGCTGAACAGCTCCTTGGTCAGATTGCGGCGCCGGTAGACGAACGCGGCAGCGCCGACGACCACGATCGAGGCCAGCGAGGGAATCATCTGAAAGGCCAGGATCGGCAGATCAGGAGCCAGAAACTCCATGCCCACCAGAATCACCAGGCCGATCAAGAACGACACAGCAGCGCCGATGGCCGCACGCCTTCGGGTACGGCCCACCGCGATCGCGGACGCGGCCGCGGCGATCAACAACGTCCCGATCCCCGCAGCGAACTTCCCGCCACCGAGCAGGATTACGACCACCTGATACGGCAGCGCGGAGGACGCCCCCATCAGCGCCCAGGCCCAGCCGAACCGGGCCACCGGACGAATGCCGAACAACACCAATGCGCTGCTCAGTGCGAACACCCACATCGCGAAGATGTCGAGGCGCACCAGATGGAAGAACTCGGAATACCGCTTGAGCAGGACGCCCTGGACCATCAGCGCCAGACCGAGACCGATGACACCGACGATCACATCGGTCTGCCGGTCATGGATGGGCAGCTCCGTGCGGCGCCGGAAATTGATCCCCACAGCGGCCAGTGTGGCCGCGACCGGAACCATCCACATATAACCGATCAGGCCGCCGGCCAACGTGGTCTGCCACAGATTGACCAGGCTGTTCCGGAACGCCACCGCCGTGAGCGTGAGGATGAGCGCCCAGCGAGCCGTCAGGCGGACCACTGGATTCAGTGAAAACCACCACGCCGCCAGCCGGTCCCACTCGCCGCGAGTGTCCGGGGCCGTCGTCGTCACGACGTGCCCCGGGACCGCCCACGCCACGCGACCAACCCGGCACCCAGCGCCGCGAGCACCACGGCACCGGCCCCGGCCCACAGCCGCAACGACTTATGTTCCGGTCCTGCGACGCTTTCCGATTCGGCGGCAGGCGTAGTCAGTGTGAACGGGTCGCGGCCCGGCATCGCGAGCGCGGCATTTCCTGACAGACCCGACCAACGCGACACGTCGCCGCCCAACCAGCTCAGCAGCCGATCCAACTCCTGGGGAGCCTTGCTCGACGTGGCGACGAGCACCGAACGGCCACCGGTATAGACGGTCTGGAGCGATCCGAAACCCACCTTGGGATCTAGCGTCAATGTGGACGAATTACCCGATCCGTCAACGTTTTCGACGGTGATCACGCCATCGGCATCCACCGCCACGGGCAGCGCGATCCGCGCGTCATCCCAGCCGTCGGGACTGATCAGCAGCGCGGGGTTGGCGGACGCGACGGCATCGGGGATCGAACGGACCTCGGCGTCGAACGGCCGTGAGCTCAGCCGCTGCAGCCCCGTCAGAATCTGCACCGCACGCCGCAGGTTGGCGAATCCAGGGTCCATACCCACCACGACCCGTGGCATCAAAGCCTGCGGCAAGGACTGGAAGCCCGCCGGGACAGGGGGTTTCGCGAGTGTGCTCTCAACCGGGGTCTCCCCGTCGATCGTCAGTGTGATCGGCTGGAACTCACCACATCGACCGGTGTTGCCTGCCGCCTGCACTGCGATGTCCACGTTGGTGTAGCGCTGCAGGAGCCGGTCAGGAACGTCGATCCAGCGGTCGATCCGGCCGTTGGCTTCAGTCGGCCAGCGGTCGATGGTCTGGCCCCCGATGCTGACGACCACCTGGCCTGCGATGCCCGCAGGCAATGGGGTGTACGAGCCCTGCAGGTGGATCCGGACGTTGTGGGCCGCTCGACCCAATCGGGTCTGATCCAACGGTACGGTGACCCGCGGATTGACCAGCGCGGTCGCGTTGACGCCCGGCTGGCCGAGCTGTCGGATCGTGGTGTGGTCACTCGGCAGTTGAGGCGTGTTGGACAGCGGCCCCACAACGGCCTTCGACTGCACGGCCAGCTGCGATATGTCACTCGAGAGCAACCGGGCCTGGTTCGTCACCTCACCGGCAGGACCCGAAATCAGTAGAGCAGGAACCACATTGGGCCCCTGAAGGCTCAACCCGGCCGGATCCCCCTCCCGCACGATGACCTGGCGCTCCAGCGGTTGCGGCGGCGCGACCGGCCCGCCGTCGGTCGTGACGATGTCGATGGCCGGACGCTGGGCGCCGTAACGCGCCACCACTGCCGTCGAGATCCGAAGTGCGGCGTCGGATTCCGACTGCGACGGATCGGGCGGGACGAACAGCGTGAGCTTGCTCAGTACCGGCGGCAAGAAGTCGGCAATCACCATCGGCGGCTGTTCGATGCCGGTGAATCGGACGTCGCTGTCGATCAACCGCAGCGGGTTCGTCGGATCGTAAGCGCAATAGTCGTCGGGAACCGTCAGATAACTGGTCAGCTGCACCGTCACGGCGTTCTCCACCACCCGAGCGCCGGCCAGCGGAATCGTGATCGGCGCCTGATCCGGCGGCAGCGGGACGCGCGACACGACCCGTTGATCCTGTGTCACCTCGAGGGTGCCCCCGCGGACGTTCACGGGAAGCAGCACAGTGGCGGCCAGCTCAGTGGGAACGAGTCCGCGCGGCACCGGAATTGTCAGGGTCTGTGAGCCCTGGACGCCGTACAGCGCGATATCCGGGGGCACGCCGAGCGTTCGTAGATTCAGCGTCGGTGAACTCACCAGCGACGGGTCATCTCCCGGAGCGGCCACGGCCGTCCCCGGCATGACCGTGACCGCAGTGACGACGATAGCGGCGGCAAACAGCCGAGAGATTCGGACAGTCACTCGAAACAGACTAGGGGTGAGCTCCGTCCCTCGCCTGCGCAAACTCGAAATTCGTTGTCGAGCAGACACCAAAGTGCCCCAAACCCAAAGGTTTGGGGCACTTTGATGTCTGCTCGCGCGGGAAAGGAGAAGAAGCCTTCGCTACTTCGCCTTTTCCAACACCTCGACCAGGCGCCAGCGCTTGGAGGCCGACATGGGCCGGGTCTCCATCAGCGAGACGCGGTCGCCGATGCCGGCATCACCGTTCTCGTCGTGCGCCTTGACCTTCTTGGTGGTCCGGATGATCTTGCCGTAGAGCGGGTGGCTCTTACGATCTTCCAGCTCGACCACGATGGTCTTCTGCATCTTGTCGCTCACCACGTAGCCGATGGCGGTCTTGCGACGGCCTCGGGCCTGCTCGGTGCGCGGAGTGTGCTTGGGGCCCTTAGTCTCCGCCATTAGCTTTCCTCACCTCCGGGCCCGGAAGCCAGACCCAACTCACGTTCACGCAGCACGGTGTAAACCCGTGCGATCTCCTGGCGCACAGTGCGCAGCCGACGGTTGTTGGCCAGCTGACCGGTTGCCATCTGGAAGCGCAGGTTGAACAGCTCTTCCTTCGACTCGCGCAGCTTGTCCGTCAACTCGGTGTCGGACAGTTCGCGCAGTTCACCAGGCGTAGTTCCCACTGCCATCAGAACTGCTCCTCTCGACTCACGATGCGTGCCTTGATCGGCAGCTTGTGGATTGCGCGAGTCAGTGCTTCCTTGGCGATCTTCTCGTCGGGGTAGCTGATCTCGAACAAAATGCGGCCCGGCTTGACGTTGGCGACCCACCACTCCGGCGAACCCTTACCGGAACCCATGCGGGTCTCGGCGGGCTTCTTGGTCAGCGGGCGGTCCGGGAAGATGTTGATCCAGACCTTGCCGCCACGCTTGATGTGCCGGTTGATGGCGATACGAGCGGACTCGATCTGCCGGTTGGTGATGTAGGCGTGGCCCAGGGCCTGGATGCCGTAATCACCGAAGCTCACGGACGTGCCACCGCTGGCGATGCCACGCTGCCGTGGGTGATGCTGCTTGCGGTGCTTGACCTTGCGGGGAATCAGCATGATTAGTTCTCCGTGCTCTCAGCTGCGGGTGCCGAAGCAGCCGCGGCCTCGGTTGCGGCCGGTGCATCGTCACCGGTCGCGGCGCGGCCGGCCTCGGTGCTCGTCGCGGTGGTGCCCGAGGCACCGCTACGACGCGGCCGAGTGCCCGACGGACGCTCACGACGCGGCCGATCGCTGGCCGGCGCGGCGGCGGTCAGCTCACGCTTGCCACCGACGATGTCGCCCTTGTAAATCCACACCTTCACACCGATCCGGCCGAAGGTGGTCTTGGCCTCGTAAAGGCCGTAGTCGATGTCCGCGCGCAGCGTGTGCAGCGGAACCCGACCCTCGCGGTAGAACTCCGAGCGGCTCATCTCAGCACCGCCGAGGCGACCCGAGCACTGCACCCGGATGCCCTTGACGTTGGGCTGACGCATGGCCGACTGGATCGCCTTGCGCATCGCGCGACGGAACGCCACACGGTTGCTCAGCTGCTCGGCGACACCCTGGGCGACGAGCTGAGCCTGCGACTCAGGGTTCTTCACCTCGAGAATGTTGAGCTGAACCTGCTTGCCGGTCAGCTTCTCCAGGTCGGCGCGGATGCGGTCGGCCTCGGTGCCGCGGCGGCCGATGACGATGCCGGGACGCGCGGTGTGGATGTCAACGCGGACCCGGTCCCGGGTGCGTTCGATCTCCACGTCGGCGATACCGGCGCGCTCCAGACCAGTGGCCAGCAGACGCCGGATGGCGACGTCTTCCTTCACGTAGTCCGAGTACTGCTTGTCGGCGTACCAACGGGACTTCCACTCGGTGGTGATACCGAGCCGGAAACCGTGGGGATTGATCTTCTGGCCCACTACTCCGAGCCTCCCTTCGTCTCGGCAGACTTCTTCGTGGCGGCCTTGCTGCCCTGCGCACGACGGCTGCGCGAAGATGCTGCGGAACCCTTCTCGCTGCCCTTCCGCGGCGGCCGGCTCTCGACGATCACCGTGATGTGGCTGGTGCGCTTGCGGATCCGGAACGCACGCCCCTGGGCACGCGGACGGATGCGCTTGGCGGTCGGACCCTCGTCTGCGTAGACGGTGGCGACCACGAGGGTCGTCGGGTCCAGGCCTTCGTTGTTCTGCGCGTTGGCGGCAGCGCTGGCGATCACCTTGGCGACCGGCTCGCTGGCGGCCTGCGGCGCCCACCGCAAGATGTCGAGGGCTTCCTCGACGCTCTTGCCGCGGACCAGATCGATGACGCGGCGCGCCTTGCTGGCCGAGACGCGCACGAAGCGCGCCTTCGCCTGCGCGGACGGATATTCAGTGACAGTGCTCATCGACGCTTGCTCTTCCGGTCGTCCTTGATGTGACCCTTGAAGGTGCGCGTCGGGGCGAACTCGCCGAGCTTGTGCCCGACCATCGCCTCGGTGACGAACACCGGGACATGCTTGCGGCCGTCATGCACCGCAAAGGTGTGCCCGATGAAGTCGGGGAGGATGGTCGACCGACGCGACCAGGTCTTGATGACCTGCTTGGTGTTCTTCTCGTTCTGGACGTCGACCTTCTTGAGCAGATGGTCGTCGACGAACGGACCCTTTTTAAGACTACGAGGCATCGCTGCTACTCCTTCCGCGGCCTAGCGCTTCTTGCCGGTGCGCCGGCGACGGACGATGAGCTTGTCGCTCGGCTTGTTGGGCTTGCGGGTGCGGCCCTCGGGCTTGCCCCACGGGCTGACCGGGTGACGGCCACCGGAGGTCTTGCCTTCACCACCACCGTGCGGGTGGTCAACCGGGTTCATCACGACACCACGGACGGTCGGGCGCTTGCCCTTCCATCGCATACGGCCGGCCTTGCCCCAGTTGATGTTGGCCTGCTCGGCGTTGCCCACCTCGCCGACGGTGGCGCGGCAGCGCACGTCGACGCGACGGATCTCACCGGACGGCATACGCAGCGAGGCGTAGGTGCCTTCCTTACCCAGCAGCTGGATGCTCACGCCGGCCGAGCGGGCCAGCTTGGCGCCGCCACCGGGCCGCAGCTCCACAGCGTGAATCACGGTGCCGGCGGGGATGTTGCGCAGCGGCAGGTTGTTGCCCGGCTTGATGTCGGCGTTGGCGCCCGACTCGATCACGTCGCCCTGCTTGATGCCCTGCGGCGCGATGATGTAGCGCTTCTCGCCGTCCAGGAAGTGCAGCAGCGCGATGTTCGCGGTGCGGTTGGGGTCGTACTCGATGTGCGCGACCTTGGCGTTGACGCCGTCCTTGTCATGGCGACGGAAGTCGATGACGCGGTAGGCACGCTTGTGGCCGCCACCCTTGTGACGGGTGGTGATGCGGCCGTGGGCGTTACGTCCACCCTTGCCGTGCAGCGGGCGAATCAGCGATTTCTCCGGAGTCGAACGAGTGATCTCGGCGAAATCGGAGACGCTGGCACCGCGACGACCCGGGGTCGTCGGCTTGTACTTGCGAATTCCCATATCAGTTAAATCCTCTTAGTTCCCGGCCTTAGGCCGAGGCTCCGAACAGTTCGATCGGCTTGCTGCCGGCGGCCAGGGTCACGATGGCGCGCTTGGTGTCCTTGCGCTTGCCGAAGCCCGAGCGGGTGCGCTTGCGCTTACCCTGCCGGTTGGCGGTGTTCACCGAGCTCACCTTGACGTCGAAGATCTTCTCGATAGCGATCTTGATCTGCGTCTTGTTGGAGTCCGGGTGCACGATGAACGTGTACACGTTGTCCTCGATCAGCCCGTACGACTTCTCCGAGATGACCGGGGCCAGGATGATGTCGCGGGGGTCTGTAATCGTTGCCATCAGACCGACGCTCCTTCTTTGGTATTCGCCGAGATGTAGGCGTTCAGGGCCTCGACCGAGAACACCACGTCGTCAGCGTTGAGCACGTCGTAGGTGTTCAGCTGATCCGGCGAGATCACGTGCACACCGGGCAGGTTACGAACGCTGCGGGCGCCGACCTCGTCGGTGCGGCCGATCACGACCAGGACCTTCTTGTTGTCCGTCAGAGAGCCCAGGAACGCCTTGGCGCTCTTGGTCGACGGGGTCTGGCCCTCGATCAGCTCGGTGATCGCGTGGATCCGCTCGTTGCGGGCCCGATCCGAGAGCGCACCGCGCAGGGCGGCGGCGATCATCTTCTTCGGGGTCCGCTGGCTGTAGTCGCGCGGCTGCGGGCCGTGGACGATACCGCCACCGGTGAACTGCGGTGCACGGGTCGAACCCTGACGCGCCCGGCCGGTGCCCTTCTGCCGGTACGGCTTCTTGCCGCCACCGGAGACCTCACCGCGGGTCTTCGTCGAGTGGGTGCCCTGGCGCTTGGCAGCCAACTGAGCGTTGACGACCTGGTGCATCAGAGCGATGTTGGGCTCGACGTCGAACAGCGCGGCGGGCAGTTCGATGGAACCGTCCTTCTTGCCGGCCGGAGTCTTGACGTCAATCTTCAAAGTCATTACTTCTCGCCTCGCTTGATTGCGCTGCGGACAACCACCAGACCACCGTTGCGTCCGGGGATGGCGCCCTTGATCAACAGCACGCCGTTCTCGGCATCGACCTTGTGAACCTTGAGGTTCTGCGTGGTCACCCGGTCGTTGCCCATACGGCCCGACATCCGGGTGCCCTTGAACACGCGGCCCGGGGTGGCGCAGCCACCGATGGAGCCGGGACGACGGTGCACCGCCTGGGCACCGTGAGCGGCGCCCTGACCGGCGAAGCCGTGACGCTTCATGGTGCCGGCGAAGCCCTTGCCCTTGCTGGTGCCGGTCACGTCGACGTAAGCACCGTCGGCGAAGATCTCGGCGGTCAGCTCCTGGCCCACCTCGTACTCGGCGGCAGCGGCCTCGTCGACCCGGAGCTCAGCCAGGTGGCGGCGCGGGTTGACACCCGCGGCGGCGTACTGACCGGTGACGGGCTTGTTGACCTTGCGCGGGCTGATCTCGCCATAGGCGAGCTGCACGGCGCTGTAGCCGTCGCGCTCGGGGGTACGGATAAGGGTCACCACGTTGGGGCCGGCCTTCACGACCGTCACCGGGACGACTTTGTTGTTCTCGTCGAACACCTGCGTCATGCCCAGCTTGGTGCCCAAAATGCCACGCCGCGGAGCGGCAGAACTAGCACTGTTAGCCATTTCTGTTCTCCTACTGGATGTTGACGTCGACACTGGCCGGCAGGTCGATGCGCATGAGCGCGTCAACCGTCTTCGGCGTCGGGTCGAGGATGTCGATCAGTCGCTTGTGGGTGCGCATTTCGAAATGCTCCCGCGAGTCCTTGTACTTGTGCGGCGACCGAATGACGCAGTACACGTTCTTCTCGGTCGGCAGCGGCACGGGGCCCACCACGCTGGCACCGGTACGGGTGACCGTTTCGACGATCTTGCGCGCCGAGGCATCAATGGCCTCATGGTCGTAGGCCTTGAGCCTGATGCGGATCTTCTGTCCCGCCACGCTTCTCCTACCTCTACTTCGTTCATCGGCCGGCCGTATCGAAGCTTGATGGGATTACCCCATCGAAACCCGTCGGGCCTGGTGCCCCGGCGCGGATGCGCCGAGTATTGCCGCCGCTGTTTACCTGTCTGTGGTCCACCGACCCCCGCGGTCGGGCGTGTCGCCCTCGCGCACACTTGCTCGCCCTGAAATTCAGTCGCGATCTAGTGTTGGGACCGGATGCGCCCGTGGGGGCGCCGGTCGTATGCCCGGCCAGGAATACCCGGCGCAAGGCAACCCGAACAGTATGCCTTAGATCCGGGCATGCTCCAAATCTGCGATCGAGCAGCTAGGAAGCCGCCCGGCCGCACCCATCTTCCCACCCATGAGCTCCGCGCATGAAGCGCTGTGGCGGAAATTCGCGCTTTCGAGCGCCACAGCGCTTCACACGCGGCAGTCGTGATTCCGCGGCGCGGGGAACCTGGAACTTACTTTTGAGTAAGGTATGGCGCATGACGCAGCCCAGCCCTACGTACCGCGCCTGGAAGAAGATGTCGCCGTTTCCCGGCGGCAGCTGGGCGTTCTCGGCCGCCGCCATGGCCCGGGTGCCGTATTTCGCATCGATCCTGCCCCACGTCGTACGCATGGAACCCGGCCTGGCCGAGGTGACCGTGCCGAAGTGGTTCTACGTGTACAACCACCTGCACACCGTGCACGCGATCGCGTCATGCAACGCCGCCGAGATGGCGATGGGCATGCTCATGGAGGCCACCGTGCCCACGACGCACCGCTGGATCCCAAAAGCCATGAACGTGCAGTACCTGGCCAAGGCCACCACCTCGCTGCGGGCCAGGGCCAAGCTCGATCCGCCGGATTTCGGTGCCGTCACACAAGGAACCGACATCGTGGTTCCGGTGAGCATCACCGACCGCCATGGTGTCGAAGTGGTGCACGCCGACATCACCACCTGGGTGACGCCAGTCTGAGGCGGATCGTCGGCGCTAGTCCAAGTAGGTGCCGTGACCTTCGCGCACCAGATCGCCGTCGAACAGCAGCACCTCGTTGACCAGGCCGCCCTTCTGGTTGCGGTAATGGATGACCAGGGCCGATTCACCGCGGTAGACACCGACGACCTCGAAGTGCAGATCCGGCATGCTCGGCAGGGCCGTCGTCCAGTAGTGACGTAACGCGTCCTTGCCGCGCACCACGCCCCCGGTCTCCGGGAAGAGCCGCGCCGCCACCGGTGAGCTGAACACCACGTCGTCGTGGAAATGAGCCAGCACCGCGTCCACGTCGTGCGCGTTCCACGCACTCGCCCACTCTTGCGCGAAGGCCTGCGGATCCGGTGTCGCCATCGAGTTCATTTCTCCTTCAGCCCGGCCCAGAAAGAGCATTGATGCACGGTCGCGTAGACATTGTCGACGCGACTGCCGTCCGGCTGCAACGACATTCGGCCTTCATCGAATTTCGGCCACGCCGGCTGGCCGTCGACCGCGGGATCACCG
Organism: Mycobacterium farcinogenes; assembly: GCF_019739075.1. NCBI lineage: Bacteria > Bacillati > Actinomycetota > Actinomycetes > Mycobacteriales > Mycobacteriaceae > Mycobacterium > Mycobacterium farcinogenes. The sequence goes on from NZ_CP081673.1 coordinate 5,325,299, forward strand.
TTGCGCACGAAAGCGCTCCAGTAGTCGATCATCTGGTCGGAGAGCCGTTGCTGGGCCGGGTCCAACGCCGGCGCCCCGCCGACGTCGAACAGATAGCGAAGCTCCAACGAGTGGCTGGCCCCGACCGGGAAAGGCAGCGTTCGCATCACCTCGGGCGCGGGGGCGGAGCGATCGTTGAACTCGTAGGCGTAGACCGGCGCGCTGCGAGACAGCTCCCCCGCCATTCGTTCCGATACGCAGGCAAAGGCGCCATCGGTGACGGCCGCCGAATACGCCTGCGCCACACCGCCGTACCGGTCGACGGGATAGTGCGCACCGACCGCTGCCGCATCGGCTCCGAAGGTCTCGGCCAGTAACCGCGGGTAGTCCGCCGGAACGTAGCGCTGACCTTGCCGCAGGTAGCGCAACGCCACGAAGAGGGTGAACTCATCGCGGGTGGTGCCGATGAGCAGCGGCACGGTTTCCGAGCGGCCGGCACCGAAAGCCGCCAACGGCGGCTGGGGAATAGTTGCCGAGTCGGTGACCGGACCGGTCAACTGATCACTTCCGATATTGAAGTACCACACCGGCTTTCGCAGCGCATCCACCGGCAGGGCGCGCAGGCAACCGGCGGCGGTCACCGGGTCGGGGCAGCCGGCCGCGGCCGCGTAGTCGACTGAACGGCCGGTCGCGACGGCCAGACCGGCCTGCGCCTGACATGGTGCGCTCATCAGGATCGCGGCATGGAACAGGCCCGCCGAACCCGGTGCCACCAGATGGTCGCAGACGGACATCCCTCCGGCGGATTCACCTGCGATGGTGACCTTTTCGGGATCCCCGCCGAAATCGGCGATGTTGTCCCGTACCCACCGCAGCGCTGCCTGCTGGTCAGCCAGACCGTAGTTGCCGACATCGCCGCCGGCCCCCAGAGCGGGGTGGGCGAGAAACCCCAGGGTGCCGAGCCGGTAGTTGATGGTGACCACGATGATGCCGCCACGCGCGGCGAGACGCGCCGCGTCGTAGATACCGCTGCTGCCGCCCGCGAACGCGCCGCCGTGAATCCACACCATCACGGGGCGCTTCTCCTGAGAGACCGGCGGCGTCCAGACGTTGAGGTTCAGGCAGTCCTCCGCGGTGTTGGCTCCGCGTTCGGGATCCGAATCCGGATCCTGCACGCAGCGTGGCCCCGGCGCGGTGGTGTCGCGCTCCCCCGGCCAACCCGGGGCGGGCGCCGGTGCGGCGAACCGCAACGGACCTACCGGCGCTGCGGCATACGGGATCCCGGCGAACAGCCGATGGTCGGATGCCACTGTGCCACGCAGGGTTCCGGCGGCCGTGCGCACCACCGCCGGGTCAGGCCCCTGGACCCGCCCCGGCGCGCCATCGAAGGGCCGGGGCGGCGTCACCGCGTGGCCGCCACCTTGCGCACAGCCTCCCACCAGCATCGCCAGCAGTGCCAGCAACGCGACGACGCAACGGCCCGACCGCATGGCTGCGAGCGTACGGGGCGGATCGGCAAAATCAGCTCCCTTACGTGGCGGCGATCACATATGGTGGTAGTTGACACCCGTCAAGTACCCGCCCCGGGAGGAGTTCTGTATGAGCGCGCCGACAATGGATGAAGCCGCGAAGGTGCTCGCCGACCCGACGGCTTACGCCGACGATTCGCGACTGCACACCGCGCTGACCCATTTGCGCGCCAACAATCCGGTGGCCTGGGTGGACAACCGGCCCTACCGGCCGTTCTGGGCGATCACCAAGCACGCCGACATCATGGCCATCGAGCGGGACAACGAGCTCTTCATCAGCGAACCCCGGCCGCTGCTGGCCACTGCGGCCGCCGACGATCTGGCCAAGCAGCAACTCGAGGCGGGCATGGGCCTGCGCACCCTGATCCACATGGACGACCCGCACCACCGCAAGGTACGGGCCATCGGCGCGGATTGGTTCCGCCCCAAGGCAATGCGAGCCCTCAAGGTTCGGGTCGACGAGCTCGCCAAACGCTACGTCGACAAGATGCGCGACATCGGGCCCGAATGCGATTTCGTCACCGCCATCGCCGTCGACTTCCCGCTCTACGTGATCATGTCCCTGCTCGGGCTGCCCGAAGAGGACTTTGGCCGCATGCACATGCTCACCCAGGAGATGTTCGGCGGCGACGATGACGAATACAAGCGCGACGGGGGTTCGCTGGAAGACCAACTGGCAGTGTTGATGGATTTCTTCGCCTACTTCTCCACGCTGACCGCGTCGCGCCGCGCCAACCCGACCGAGGACCTGGCGTCGGCCATCGCCAACGGCACCATCGACGGTGAGCCGCTGTCCGACGTCGACACCGCGTCGTACTACGTCATCGTCGCCAGCGCGGGCCACGACACCACCAAGGACGCCATCTCCGGCGGGCTGCACGCGCTCATCGAGAATCCGGGCCAGTTGGCCAGACTGCAGGCACAGCCCGGGTTGATGGGCACCGCGGTCGAGGAGATGATCCGGTGGTCCACCCCGGTCAAGGAGTTCATGCGCACCGCCACGGCCGACACCACTGTGCGCGGCGTGCCGATCGCCAAGGGCGAATCCGTCTACCTGGCTTACGTTTCGGGCAACCGCGACGAGGAGGTGTTCGACAACCCCCACCGCTTCGATGTCGGGCGGGATCCGAACAAGCACCTGGCCTTCGGATACGGCGTGCACTTCTGCCTGGGCGCGGCGCTGGCCCGGATGGAGATGAACAGCTTGTTCACCGAGCTGCTGAGCCGGCTCGACTCGATCGAATTGGCCGGAACGCCAGAGCTTTCCGCGACCACGTTCGTCGGCGGGCTCAAGCACCTGCCGATTCGCTACTCCCTGCGCTGAGGGTCGCGGCGGTGGGTGGCCAGGAAGCCATCCACCGCGGCCCGCACGCATGAGACGTAGTCGAACTCAGCCACCGTGCTGAGTTTGCCCAACACGATCGGGCCCAACAGCAGCGCGGCGGCCTGCGTACGATCCACCTCACCGAGTTCGGCCACGGCGTCAGGGCTGTCGAAGATCGCCTCGAACGGCTTCGCATACTGCTCGGCCACCCGCTCGCGCAGCGTCCGCACCTCATCGCTGTCACCGGTCCGCCACGGCAGCTTCTCCAGATCCCCGCCCAGCGCCAACCACGACATCGCGGTGATACTGATCGGCGCCTCGGCGATCGAATCGGCCTGCGCCTGAACCAGCGCGATCAGCCGGTCGCGCAGCGTTCCGTCCTCCGGCGGCATCGGCGCCGCCGGAATGAGCGCGCGAAATGCCGCTGCCAGCAAGTCGTTTCCGCTCGGGAAGTGCCGGTACAACGTCGCCCTGGCCACATTGGCGTGCTTTGTCACGGCGTCGACGGTCACCGCGCTGGGTCCGCCCGACCGCAACAGCGCGGTCGCCGCCTCCAGCAGCCGGGCCCGGGACCGGGCGGGGCGCGGGTCAGCGCTTTCGGCAGCCATTCGCCTGCACCTTCCTAAAAGAGACTTACCGTCTTGCTCCGAGACTGTTAGTCTCAGAACTTCATCGACGCAGGAGGGCGAAGCATGTCCGACACCCTGGTCGAGTCCAGCCAGGATAGCGACCCGCGCATGGCGGATCTGACGATCAAGCAGCGGTACTGGCTGCTCGCCGTCGCCTGCATGGACGTCTCCATCGTGATCGCGTCGATGGTGGCGCTCAATGCCGCACTGCCCGACATCGCCCGCCAGACCTCGGCCACCCAAGCCCAACTCACCTGGGTGATCGACGGCTATACCCTGGTGCTCGCCTGCCTGCTGCTACCGGCCGGGGCGATCGGTGACCGCTACGGTCGCCGCGGCGCCCTGCTGACCGGGCTCGTGGTCTTCGTGCTGGCCTCGGCGGCGCCGCTGATCTTCGACAGTCCCGCTCAACTGATCGCAGCGCGTGCGGTGGCCGGGGCCGGCGCGGCCTTCATCATGCCGGCCACCCTGTCCCTTCTGACCGCGGCATTCCCAAAGGCGGAGCGCAACAAGGCGGTTGGCATCTGGGCCGGTGTGGTCGGATCGGGAGCCATCGTCGGCTTCCTGGTCACCGGCGGCCTGCTGCATCTCTGGCAATGGCAGTCCATCTTCGTCACATTCGTCGGCGCCGGGGTGGGTTTGTTCGTATTGACCTGCACCGTGCCCTCCTCACGCGACGAACACAGCGCCCCGGTGGATTGGCTCGGCGCCATCCTGATCGGCGCTGCGGTGGCGGTCTTCGTGCTCGGCGTGGTGGAGGCGCCGATGCGCGGTTGGACGCACCCGGTGGTGTGGGGTTGCCTGTCCGCAGGCGTCGTCTTGGCCGCCGCGTTCACCGTGGTACAGCTGCGGCAGCGACACCCCCTGCTCGACGTGCGGCTGTTCGCCAAGCCCGACTTCGCAACCGGCGCGGTGGGCGTGACATTCCTGTTCTTCGTGAACTTCGGCTACTTCTACGTCAGCATGCAATACATCCAGCTGGTGATGGGCTATAGCCCGATCCAAACCGCAATAGCGCTGTGCCCGTTGGCCGTACCTCTGTTGATCCTCAGCGCCACCACGCACCTGTATCTGCCCCGGCTGGGGTTGCGCACCTGCGTGTTCGTCGGCCTCCTGATCATCTCGGCCGGACTCGTGTGCATGCGTTGGCTCGAAATCGACTCCAGCTATCCGCAATACTCCTGGCCGCTGGTGATCATGAGCATCGGCATCGGCATGTGCACGGCGCCGACCACATCGGCCATCATGGGCGCGGTTCCGGACGACAAGCAGGGGGTGGCCTCCGCCGTCAACGACACCACCCGGGAAGTCGGTGCGGCGCTGGGCATCGCGGTGGCCGGCTCGATCCTGGCCGCCCACTATCAGAACCAGTTGGCCCCCGAGCTGACCGGGCTACCCGCCGAAGTGCGCGACTCCACCCTGAGCTCGCTGGCCGAAGCCCTGTCGGTGGCCGCGCATCTGGGCCCGCGAGGCGAAGCCGTCACCGAACTCGCCAAGCAGGCGTTTCTCGACGCCGCCAACGCGGCCATGCTGGTGATGGCGGTGGTACTGGCCGTGGCGGCGGCGTTCGTCGGAATTTGGGCACCGGGCCGCGACGGTGAACAGCTGCGGTTCGTCCGCCGGATCAAGCGGCGAGAAACTCCGCCGCCCGATGACCGATCATGGCAATGGTCGCGTGCGGGCCGCGGCTGGTGATCGCGGGCATGATCGACCCGTCCACCACCCAGAGGCCCTCGACGCCCAGCACGCGGCACGTCGGGTCGACTACTGCCTGCGGCCCGGTTCCCATCGGAGCAGTGCCGGCCAGATGCTGCGACGTAGACCATGACGCCTCACCGACTTCGGTTGTGCGGCTGACCAATTCGCGGGCCAACTGGGACCCCTGCCGCAGGGCGTCGACATCAGCTGCCACCGTGTCGTAGCGGTGCTCGATCACCGGCGCCACGTTCGGATCCGCCGACGCCAACCGGACCCGGCCCCGCGAGTGCGGACGCATGAGCGCCACCCCGAGGTGCGGAAGCTCCGCGGGGTCATGCCCGGGCCCGTGCACCATCGCCGCGAAGCCGGCCGTGTACGGACGAACCTCGATGCCCTCCGATGTGGTGAGGACCGCCTCCAACGGCGGTAGGTCGTGGGTGGGTACCCACGACACCGGAAGGACCCACTCCGGGTGATCCACGGTGTGCATACCGACCGGCAGGCCGGCCACCACCGGAACACCCAGCGGCTCCAGGTCGGACGGGGGCCCGACACCCGACAGCAGCAGCAGGTGTGCCGAGCCAATCGCGCCGGAGCACAGCACAATTCGATCAGCGCGCAGAACAGAACCGTCCGCGCAGGCGACCCCGACCGCTCGGTTCCCCCGGAACAACACCCGCTGGACCCGGGTATCGGCACGGAGGTCGAGATTCGGCTGCCCCAACGCCGGCTTCAGGTAGGCGCCGCCCGGCCCGACTCTGGTGCCGCCGTTGATGTTCAACGGGACCGCGCCCACGCCGGCCGGCAACGCCGCACCGGCGTCCGAACCGTTCAGATCGTCGATCCACCCGAATCCGGCGCGTGTCGCAGCATCGACGAATGACGCTGTGCAACCGTCGAATTCACGTACCCGACGGACAGTGATCGGGCCGGTGTCGCCGTGCAACGCGGTGCCGAAATCCAGATCGGTCTCGATGGCACGGAAATGCGGAAGCACGTCGTCCCAGCCCCACCCGGGTACCGCCCACCGGTCGAAGTCCGTCGGCAGCCCCCGGCAGAAGTAGCCGCCGTTGACCGCACCGGAACCACCGACGACCGCACCGCGCATGATCTGGGTAAGCCGCGGCGGGTTATCGGTCAGCACCGACGCGTAGTGGCGCACCACCGAGCTGGCCGCCCCGATCGGCAGCCGCAGGGCGTCGGTGATCTGCGCTTCCACCCGCGGGTCACTCGGCGCCGGGCCGGACTCGACGACGGTGACGCGGCAATCGGGATCGCTGGAAAGCCGTTCAGCCAGAACTGAACCGGCGCTTCCGGCGCCGACGATCAGGACATCGGTCAATTGGTTCTAGCTCCGCAGCTGCGGCTTGAGGGCACCAAGCCGGCGTTCGCGCACCACACCGGTCCACAGCCCGATGCCGTAGGCCAGGTCATCCAGACGCTTGAGCAGGATGTGGGCCAGCAGGCCGACCGGTTTGGTGTCATCGTCGGCATTGCCGCGCCGGCTCGCCCAGTCGACCACCCCGTCGAGCACCGCGGCCACCAGGACCGCATGCCTGGCCCGCCGGAACAGCAGGGCGGCGATCAGCGCCACGGGCCAGTAGTGCCGGCAGATCGCCGAACACAACTGCAGGGCCGCCGACCATAGTCCGCGTGCGGTCACCGCGGCGACCTCCGTGGGTTCGGTCTCGACGGTACTGAGCGAGCGCGCGATCCGCCGACCGGTGATGATCGCGATCACCACCGAGCCCAGATAACCGAAACACGACCCCATGGCCAGGAACAGCCACACCATCAGCGTCCAGCCCGAGATCACCACAGGGGCGGTCTTACCGGGGTGGCGGACACTCAGCGGCGCTGCCGATGTCCCATAGAAAGCCTTGCGGTTGAACCACTCTCGCAGATCCGTCCGGTGGTCGTGGGCCACCAGCGCGATCGGCTCGTACCGCAGCCGGGCACCCGACTCGACCAGACGCCAGCACAGGTCGACGTCCTCGCCGGACTGCATGGTCTCGTCGAACCCGCCCACCGCGGCCAGCGCAGACCGCCGGCAGATGATGGCAGCGCTCGGGACGTAGGACACCGGTCCGTAGGGCACCACCGGCGCCTCCCGCACCCCGAGGTCCAACGACGAACGCACGGCCTCGTACCGGGCGACCACATTGTCGGCGGTGTGCAGCCCGACGATACGCGGGGCCACCAGCGCGACCGCCGGGTCGCAGAAGTGTCCGAGCAACGCTTCCAGCCACCCGCGCCGCGGCACCACGTCCGAGTCGAGGAACGCCACGAAGTCGGTCTCGGACGCGGCCAGCCCGGTGTTGCGGGCGGCCGCCGGACCGTTGCTGCGGAGGTGCCGGAGCACCTGGACATCGCAGTGCATCCCGGCGAACTCCGATTGCGCGACCGGCACCGCCGAGCCGTCGTCGACGACGATCACCCGTAACCCGCGCAGCGCGGCGATCAGCCGGTGCAGACCGGATACGTTGTCGCGCACCGGGATAACCACCGTCACGTCGCGATGAGACGGCCCACTGGGCGGACGGGGGTGGGCGACCGTGGCGTCGAGCAAAGTCCGCGCCAATTGCGCGCTCTGGGCGTCGTGCACCTCCAAGCGGCCACCGTTGAGCATGGTCTGCGCCGTCGGCGCCAACCGCAGCAACCGGGTCGGTGAGCCGCCGAGCAGCGCCGCGCCGGCGCCGAGGACCTTGACCCGGCGGTCCACCTGCACGGCAAAGCCGTCGGGCAGCCTCGGTCCGGTCATGTCAGCAATCCGTTCCGGTCGGGCTGCCACCGCCTAATCCGACCGGCGCAGCCGTTGACCATCTCAGCAAAGATACGCTCCCCCTCGGCAGCCGTGGCGGTTGTCGGGTCACCGAGTACCCCGACTTCGCTGACAGCCGCGATCCCACCACTGCGCATCGCAGGCATCAGCTCGGCCAGCGGGGCCGTGTTCCCCACTGTCAGGTCATCGGTCCAGACATCGCCGGGCGAAATATGTAGCAATACAGATGTTTCGGTGTGCCCCGCATGGGCGTCGGCACCCGTGGCAATGCACGGGACCCAGCCAACGTCGCGGCCCTCCTGGCGCAACAGGGTCACCGCGGCGACCAGCGCTTCCACATTGCCCCCGTGACCATTGACGTAGACGAGTCGGCGGGCCCAGCTGGAGGCAGAGCGGCCGTACTCCACCAGCAACGACCGCAAAGCGGCAGTGCCGATCGATACCGTGCCGGGGAACCCCTCGTGCTCGCCGCTGGCGCCGTAGTACACGGGCGGGGCGACCATCCAGTCGCCGGTCGAGGCGTCGTCGAGCTGCTCGAGGACCTCCCGGGCGACGGCTGTCGCGATCCGGGTGTCAGTGTCCAGAGGCAGGTGCGGACCATGTTGCTCGGTAGAGCCCACGGGGATGATCAACATTGGCGACATGCTGCGTAGCTGTCTCGACGTTGAGTTCCCGAGCCCGCTGGGGAAAGCCACGTGCCGATCGTAGGCCGAATTCACCTACTGTGCGCCAATTGTTGGAGCCCGAGCAGCAATTGATTTGCCTTAGCTTTCTCCGACAGCCGCCATGAACATCACGTACGTCCCTTCTGCCACCCCTGTCACGCCACGCCGCGACGCGCCGGGGCCGGCCGTCAGGAGTCGGTGCGCGGCACGCCGAGGGTCCGGGTGAAGCCCTCGGGAACCAGGATGTCGTCCGGCGTCAGGTCGTGGATCGAAGACTTGCCCAACCCGCGCAGCGCCGAGTCGATGCCGCCGCTGAGGATGTCCAGCACGTTCTCGACACCGGCCTGACCGTTGGCGGCCAGCCCCCACAGGTAGGCGCGTCCGATCATCACCGCACGGGCACCCAGCGCCACCGCCTTCACGACATCGCTGCCGCGGCGGATCCCGCCGTCCAGCAAAACCTCGACCTGGTCCCCCACCGCCTCGGCGATGGCGGGCAGGCAACGGATCGCCGCAGGCGTGCCGTCCAGGTTGTTGCCGCCGTGGTTGGACACCGTGATGGCCGAAACACCCGCATCCACGGCACGTTTGGCGTCGTCGACGCGCACCATGCCCTTGAGCAGGAAAGGACCGCCCCACTGCTCACGCAGCCAGGCGATGTCCTCCCAGGTCGGCGGCGGGGTACCCATCCACTGCCCGTAGGCCTCGAAGAAGGTCGGCCCCGGCTCACCACGCCGGCCCTGGTTGGGCACGCGCAGGTCCGGCGGGCGCAGGTGCTTGCCGAAGCTCCACAACCAGCGGGGCTTGGTGAGCACCTCCGGAGACATCCGCAACATCGTGCGCAGGTCCATTCGCTCCGGGATCTTCGGGCTACCCCAGTCGCGGCCGTGGCTGAAGCTCCAGTCGGTCGTCGCGATGAGCCCGACGGCACCGGCATCCTTCGCGCGCTGCACCCGCTCGGCGATCTCGTCACGCGACCCGAGCCAGTAGATCTGGAAGAAGATCTTGTCGTTGACGGCGGTGACTTCCTCCATCGGCTTGCTGGCGAAGGAGGACAGCCCCATGGCGGTGCCACGGGCCGCCGCCGCGCGGGCCACGGCCACCTCACCGTCGGGGTCCACGGCCTGCACACCCGTCGGCGAGATGATGACCGGCATCGAGATGTCTTGCCCCATCACGGTTGTCGCCATCTCACGCTTCTCGGTGGCGCCCACCACGTGCGGGGCGAACCCGAGCTCGGCGAACGACTCCACGTTGTCGGAGACCGTCACACCCTTCTCACTGGCAGAGATCAGCGACGAGTAGGCAGACTTGGGCAGCCGCTTCTTCGCCCGCTGCTGGGCGATGGCGACGGTCTCGAACCAGGTATCACGGGCCATGGATTTATACCGGACTTTCGTTACAGATGCGGGCGGGCGGCTTGGTCAGCAACTTCAGTGCCACCGGGCCTTGTTTGGTGCCGCGGGAGTGGTCACCGCTGGGCTTGGGTTTGGTGCGCTCCTGAGCCAGGGCGGGCTCGCCCCAGCCTTCGACGCACTCGGGGTCCGGTCCGTCCATCGGCAGACCGGTGAAGAACTTGGCCGCCATGCAGCCGCCACGGCAGGCATCGTAATGTCCGCAACCGCTGCAGGCACCGGCCGACTGCGGCTCGCGCAGCTCGCGGAACAGGGTGGAGTTCTGCCAGACATTCTGGAAACCGTTATCTTCCAAGATGTTTCCGGCCAGGAACTTGTCGTGGATGGCGAACGGGCAGGCGTAGACGTCGCCCACCGGATCGATCAGGCACACCACACGACCGGCCCCACACAGGTTCAGCCCGGCCAGCGCGCCGGGCTCGCCCAGCCCCGACAGGTGGAAGAACGAATCGCCGGTCAGCACCCGCTCACCATGGGCGACCAACCAGTTGTACAGCTGGCGCTGCTGGTCCGCGGTCGGGTGCAGCTCGTCCCAGACATCGGCACCGCGGCCCGACGGACGCAGCCGGGTGATCCGCAGCGTGGCCCCGTAACGGTCGGCCAGCGCCTTGAACTCGTCGAGCTGGTCGACGTTGTGGCGAGTCACCACGACCGAGATCTTGGCATCGGAAAAGCCTGCGGCGGCAAGGTTTTCCAGCGCGCGCACGGCCATGTCGAACGAGCCCTTGCCGCGCACCGCGTCGTTGACCTCGGCGTTGGCCCCGTCCAGTGAGATCTGCACGTCGACGTAGTCGCTGGCGGCGAGCTTGGCGGCCACCTCCGGCGTGATGCGCACACCGTTGGTGGAGAACTTGACCCCGACGTGGTGCTCGGTCGCGTAGTCGACCAGTTCCCAGAAGTCCGGGCGCACAGTGGGTTCGCCGCCGCCGATGTTCACGTAGAACACCTGCATGCGTTCCAGCTCGTCGATGATGTCCTTGCACTGCTGCGTGGACAGCTCGCGCGGATCCCGCTTGCCCGAGGAGGACAGGCAGTGCACGCACACCAGGTTGCAGGCGTAGGTGAGCTCCCAGGTCAGGCAGATCGGGGCGTCGAGCCCGCTCTCGAATTGATCGACGAGCCTGGGCACAGGGGCAACAGAAGTCATTGTGAGTTCCCGGGGATGAGCATCTTCGAGGACACCAGCACGCTCAGCGCATGCAGGTAGGGACCTTGGTCGGAGTCTGCGATGCCGGCCGCGCGACACGCGGACCGGGCGTCGGGGTGATCAGCCAATGAGTTGACCACCTCGACGACCGTCCGGTTCTTCAGAAACGACAGCTTGCGAGTTCCGAAGTGATACAGCAGGGCGCCGAACGGCTCCGGCCGCACCGCCACCTGGTGGTGCAACCGCCAGCTGACATCGGGGTCGAATACGACACCAGTGCGCCCAGCCATATCGGCAACCTCTGCGGACACCGTCAGTAAACCCCGCACATACCGTCGATCGAGACCTCTTCGACGAGCGTCTCGGTGACGAGCTGGGTTTCGGTTTCAACCTGCGGGTTCTGATCCATGAATCGCACCTTTCCTGCAACTGTGGGTCTCGACAATTGTGACCTGAGTCGCAAGAATATGGCATCGAGTGCACAAATGGAAGGGCGGGTTTCATGCGCCAGGTATCGGGGCCCCGTGTCGGCCGACGCCCGTCCACCACGCAGGACCACATCACCGACGTGGCGCTGGCCCTGTTCGCCAGCAGAGGTTTCGACGAAGTCAGTGTCGACGACGTGGCCAAGGCCGCCGGCATCGCCCGGCGCACCCTGTTCCGCTACTACGCCTCCAAGAACGCCATCCCCTGGGGCGACTTCGACGCCCACCTCCAGCACCTGCGCGAGTTGCTCCATGGCCTCAGCACCGAGATCCCGCTGGCCGAGGCGTTGCGCGAGGCCCTGCTGTCGTTCAACACCTACGACGACCAGGAGATGGCCCAGCATCGCCGGCGCATGCGGGTGATTCTGGAAACCGCTGGGCTGCAGGCCTATTCGATGACGATGTACGCCGGCTGGCGCGAGGTGATCGCGACCTACGTGGCGCAGCGGATCGGCGCAGCACCCGCCGATCTGATGCCCCAGACCGCGGGCTGGCTGATGCTGGGCGTCGCACTGTCGGCGTACGAGCACTGGCTGGCCGACGAGGCGGTCGCGCTGGCCGACGCGATTGCCCAGGCCTTCGAGCTGGCCCGGCCCGGGCTGGAAGCGCTAGCCCCGCGATAGCCCGTCCCATGCCGCAGCCAGAGCCCGCGGCCCTGTGGGGCTGAGCCGCTCGCTGAGCATCACGGGAGCCTGGGACATGAAACGTGGTGTGCGGCCTCGATGTACATCGGCGGCATGCGCCGTGAACGGGTGAACCACGTACATGTCGCCGGGCCGCCCCGTCGCCTGTGCCACCGGACAGCCGCGGCTCACCTCGTCCACCATGGCCCCGGCGTCGACGAAGTCGAGGGGCTCCGGCCCCAGCACTCCGGCCACGCAGCGATGCGAACCCACCCGGATACGCGTCGGCGCGTCGGCGGGCCCGACCTCCGACATCAGCGTCAGCACCAGCACGGTGTGCGGGCGACCGCTGACCGCCCACCGCCCTCCCGGCAGTTCAGTGTTGGCATCGATGTGCCAACCCCGGTCATCAGCGGGCGGATCGACCGGAAATCGGACCGGAATGTTGCCCAGGGATCCGCGCGGCAGCCAACCGCCTACACCGCAGATCACCTCGAGGGCCTCGGTGAGCGCGGCGTTGCGCACCAGCCGCTGGAACGGCCCGGCACCGGTCAGGTCAGCCGTCCACACGACCGGACTGGTCCACGATGCCGGTTCGTCCGCGCGGACCCCTATTTGATGCCACAGCAGATCCCTGGCGGCATCGGCGATTTCGACGGGAACTGCCTGTTCGAGTTTGACGAAACCGTCCCGCTCGAAGGCATCGACGTCCACCACACCGACCACCATGACCCACCCCTGCTGACCTACGCCAATGATTTTCCGGCGAAAATTCTTCGCCCAACCCCGTCGGAGTTCGACGCCCGGCGGCGACGATATGGATGTGAGCGCCGAAACAGACGCTCCGCGGGCGCTGCTGAACCTGTACGACGAGGCCCTGCCGGTGGTGTACGGGTACTTCGTGCGACGCTGCGGTGACCGCGGAACCGCCGAGGACCTGACCTCGGAGACGTTCCTGGCCGCGATGGACGCGGCCAGGAAACCCTCGCCGCCGCCGATGTCGGTGCCCTGGCTGATCGGGGTGGCTCGGCACAAGCTGGCCGACCACTACCGGCGCCGCCGCGACCGGTTCACCGTGCCGGTGGCCGAGCTGCCCGAACCGGTGGACCCCATCGACGACTGGGACACCGAACTGGATCGCATTGTCGCCGAGGCGGTCCTGGCCCGCCTGCCCGAACACCATCGGACCGTGCTGGCGCTGCGCTACCTCGACGACCGGTCGGTGGGTGAATGCGCCGAGTTGATCGGCCGCACCGTACACGCCACCGAGGCCCTGCTGGTGCGGGCCCGCCGCGCCTTCAGATCCGAGTACCCGACACCGGAGGGAGGGACGCCGTGATCAACAGCCACGATCCGTTGACCGTGCTCAGCGGCGGGGACCACCCGGTCGCCCCCGATCCGGCGTTCGCCGCCCGGCTGCGCGCACGACTGGAATCTGCGCTCACCCTGCCCACCCACGCCGAAGGAGTTGAAATGAGCGGAACCGACACTGCGATCGCCGAATTGAACCAGCCCGCGCCCGTGCCTGCACCCCCGCGCCCGGCGGCCATTCCCTACCTGGCCGTACCCGACGCCCGGGCCGCGATCGCCTGGTACATCGATGCGCTCGAAGCGGCGCCGATCGGCGAGCCGATCGTGATGGAGGACGGCCGCATCGGACATGCAGAGCTGCAGATCGGTGACGGCGTGCTGTACCTGGCCGACGAGTATCCCGAACTTGGTTTGAGAGCACCGGCGCCACAAGCCAATTCAGTGAGCCTCATGCTCGCGGTCGCCGACACCGACGCGACACTGGAGCGGGCCCGGACGCTGGGTGCGCAGGTGCAACGGGAACCGTATGAGAACTACGGCACCCGCAACGCCGCCTTCGTCGACCCATCGGGCCACCGCTGGATGCTGTCCGGACCGGTGACCGGGGCCGCCGTGCCCATCCAGCACGGCGATGTCGGCTACGTCTCGGTCTGGGTGCCCGACGCCGAGCGGGCCGCGGCGTTCTACGGTCACGTCCTGGGCTGGACCTACGACCCGGCCACCCGGCAGGTGACCAACACCGAGCAGCCCGTTGGCATCTTCAGCGTGGCCGGTCCGGCGACACTTTTCTGCTGCTACGCGGTGGCTGACCTCGACGGCGCCCGCCAGGCGATCGTGGCAGGTGGGGGCCGACCCGGCCAGACGCAGGACTTCGATTACGGCACCGTGCTCGACGCCACCGATCCGGCCGGTGCCCCGTTCGCGGTGTTCTTGCCCAAGCCGGGCACCCGTCGGCCAAAACTGAACGGCGCAGGGCCAGGCGAACTCTCGTACATCACCTACGAGGTCCCCGACTCGACGGCGTTCAAGGAGTTCTACAGCCGCCTGTTCTTCTGGACCTTCGAACCCGGCCGGGTCAACGACGGCTGGGGTGTGCAGGGCAGCCAGCCGATGTCAGGTATGGCCGGCGGCGGCAGACGGGCCGTGACCGTGCCCATGTGGACGGTCGCCGACATCGACGCCGCGGTCAGCCGTGTCATCGAGGCCGGTGGCACCGTGTTGCAACAGCCGTCGAGGCAGGACTACGGGCTGATGGCAGAGTGCACCGACGACCAGGGCAGCCGGTTCTACCTCGGCCAGTTCTGACGCCGAGCAGGTCAGCCCAGGACGTCGGAGATGGGGGCGCCTGCGGCGATCTTGCCGCGGGCCTTCATCACCTTGCCCGGCATGCCGCCGCCGACCACGCCGACCACCACGCCGTCGCGCTCGTAGAAGGCCAGGAACTTGCGTCCGTCGTCCTCCACCACGTGTACGACGTCGTCGGCCTCGGGCTCACCCAGGCACTGGATCTTGACGTCGTACTGATCGCTCCAGAAGTACGGCACCGACACCACGGGCGAGGCCTCCTGGCCCAGGATCGCCGGCACCATGGCCCGGGCCTGGTCGGCGACGTTACTCCAATGCTCAACGCGCGCTTGGCCTCCCACGTGATCGCGCCACGACGCGACATCGCCGATGGCCCACACGCCCGCAGCGCTGGAGCGGCCCACCTCATCGCAGACCACGCCGTTGTCGAGCTCGATACCGCTGCCTTCGAGCCACTGCACCGCCGGATGCGAACCGATACCGACCACAACCAGGTCGGCGTCGAGCTCGGTGCCGTCGCCCAGCACGACCTGCTCGACCTTCTCGGCGCCACGCACCTCACTCACGCCGACACCGCAACGCACGTCGACACCTTCGGCCTGGTGCAGCCGGGTCACCAATGCCCCGATCCGCTCACCCAGCACCGAGGCCAACGGCGTCGGCTGCGGTTCCACCAGCACCACCTCGACGCCCAGCTTGCGCAGGCTCGCGGCCACCTCGCAGCCGATGAAGCCCGCGCCGACCACCACGGCCCGCGAAGCCTTTCCGGCCTGCTCGCGCAGGGCCATGCTCTCGTCGTAGTTCCGCAGCACATGAATGCCCGCCAGATCACCGAACGCCCGAATGCGTTTCGGCACCAGGCCGGTGGCGATGACGAGCTCGTCATAGGCCACGTCGCTGCCATCGGCCAGCTTCAAGGTCTTGGCCGCGGTGTCCACCGATTGCGCCGCGGAACCCAGCCGCAGCGTGATGTTGTTCTCGGCGTAGAACTCGGCCGGCTTGAGCGTCACGTCATCCGTCTCGGCGCGCAGCACTTCCTTGGAGAGCGGAGGCCGATCGTAGGGCAGATGGTCCTCGTCGCTGACGATGGTGATGGGCCCGGCGTACTCCGAGCGGCGCAGCTGTTCGGCCGTCCGGGCCGCAGCCAAGCCGCCGCCGACGATGACGATGCCCGCTGCTGATCCCGCTGAAGTAGTCACGTGGGGTTTTTACACGATCGGGGTCAAACGTTGTAGGGCACCCTACGTTTGCCCAGGCCGGCCGCTGATGCCGACGTTCTCCTAAGTGACGTTACGGCCGGCCCCGGTCGATGACGTTGGTGAGCACCACGATGCTCTCGCTGCGCTCGATCCGTGCCGTCGACCGGATGCGCTCGAGGGCCTCCTCGAGGTGACGCATGTCCCGGGCGAGCACGTGCAGGATCGCGTCGGCGGTGCCGGTCACCGTGGCCGCGCTGACCACTTCCGGGATGTCGATCCAGGCGGCGCGCAACTGGTCCGGCGCGATGGTGCCCTGGCAGAACACCTGCACGTACGCCTCGGTACTCCAACCGAGCACGTTGCGGTCGACCACGGTGGTGAAGCCCCGGATCACCCCGTCGGCGACCATGCGGTCCACCCGCCGCTTGACCGCGGGCGCCGACAGGTTCACGCGCTGCCCGATCTCGGCGAATGTCGCCCTGGCGTGCTGGGTGAGTTCGGCCAGAATCCGCTCGTCGGTGTCATCCAAACGGTCCACATCACCCTCCACGCAATAAACCGTCGCAGTATCACGATTTGTGCAATGTATCTCTACTCATCACGCAATGAACGGTGATTGATTGTGCTACGAGCACTTCATATCGTCGATTCATGACCATCTTCGATGAAGTCATGCCCGAGGCTGCGCCCGAAGCTCGGACCGCCGCCACCCACCACTACGCCATGACCGCCCCGAAGTACTTCACCGTCGAATACGCGATCAACCCGTGGATGGACACCGCCACGCCGGTGGATCCCTCACTCGCACTGGCCCAGTGGGACACGCTGCGCCGCGTATACGTCGAACTGGGCCACACCGTCGACCTGGTGCACCCGCGCCCCGGCCTGCCCGACATGGTCTACGCCGCCAACGGGGGCTTCCTGTGCGGGGACATCGCGGTGGTGGCACGATTCGCCTACCCGCAGCGCGCCGCAGAGGCCGACGCCTATGCCGAGTGGATGACTGCGGCCGGCTACCGTCCGGTTCGCACCGAACACGTCAACGAAGGCCAGGGCGACCTGCTGCTCGTCGGATCAAAACTGTTGGCCGGATACGGCTTTCGCACCGACCTGCGAGCCCACGGTGAAATCGCGGCCATCACCGGCCTCGAGGTCACCAGCCTGGAGCTCATCGACCCGCGCTTCTATCACCTCGACACGGCTTTGGCCGTGCTCGACGATTCGACGATCGCCTACTATCCCCCGGCCTTCAGCGCCGCCGCCCGAGAGCAGTTGGCCGACCTGTTCGGTGACGCCATCGAAGTGGGATCGGCCGACGCATACGTCCTCGGCCTCAACGTGGTGTCCGACGGCCGCCACGTCGTGATGCCCGCAGCCGCGACCGGATTCGCCGCACAACTGAGCCGGGCCGGATTCGAGCCGGTCGGCGTCGACATGTCCGAACTCCTCAAAGGCGGAGGATCCGTCAAATGCTGCACCCTGGAGCTACATTCATGACCATCCTGGACAGCGTGGACAATCAGGCCACCCCGGATTCTGCGATCGCCCAGGCCATCGCGCTCGACGATCGCCATGTCGCCCACAACTACTCACCGCTGCCGGTGGTGGCCCACAGCGCCGAGGGAGCCTGGATCACCGATGTGACCGGCCGGCGCTACCTCGACTGCCTGGCCGCGTACTCGGCGGTCAATTTCGGCCACCGCAACCCGGAGATCATCGCCGCCGCACACGCCCAACTGGATCGGCTGACCCTGGTGAGCCGCGCCTTCCACTCCGACCGCCTGGGCCCGTTCGCCGAAGCCTTGGCCGAACTGTGTGGCAAGGACATGGTGCTGCCGATGAACAGTGGCGCCGAAGCCGTCGAGAGCGGCATCAAAGTGGCCCGCAAATGGGCCACCGATGTCAAGGGCGTTCCCGCCGGCGAATCCAACATCGTGGTGGCGCACAACAACTTCCACGGCCGCACCACCACGATCATCAGCTTCTCCGACGACGACACCGCCCGCCGCGGCTTCGGCCCGTACACCCCCGGATTCCGCTCGGTGCCCTTCGGCGACCACCGAGCAATCGACGAGGCGATCGACCAGAACACGGCCGCGGTCCTGATCGAACCCATCCAAGGCGAGGCCGGGATCATCGTTCCGCCGGCCGACTACCTGCCCCGCGTCCGCGACACCTGTATCCGCAACGGCGTGCTGATGATCGCCGATGAGATCCAGTCCGGCCTGGCCCGCACCGGGCGCACCTTCGCCTGCGAACACTGGGATGTGATTCCCGACGTGTACCTGCTCGGCAAGGCCCTCGGCGGTGGCGTGGTGCCACTGTCCGCGGTGGTGGCCGACCAAGGCATCCTCGGCGTTCTGCACCCCGGCGAACATGGTTCCACCTTCGGCGGCAACCCACTGGCCGCGGCCATCGGGACCACCGTGGTGGGCATGCTGCAACGTGGCGAATTCCAGCGCCGCTCAACTGAACTCGGAACCCGCCTACACCAGCGGCTCACCGGGCTGATCGGGCACGGAGTCACCGCGGTGCGCGGCATGGGCCTGTGGGCGGGCGTGGACATCGACCCAGATCTGGGCACCGGCAAGCAATTCGGCCTCGCATTGGCCGAACGTGGGGTCTTGGTCAAGGACACCCACGGCTCGACCCTGCGGTTCGCCCCTCCCCTGGTGGTAACCGCAGACGAACTCGACTGGGCCGTCGACCAGTTCGCCGACGTGCTGATCCAGGCGCGCCGGTAGCCCGGTCAGTACTTGAGCACGCCCCGGTCGACGGCGATCTGGCTGCCCGACAAGGTCGCCGAGTTGTCACTGGCCAGGAACGCCACGACATCGGCAACCTCTTCCGGCGCCATGAACGCCGCGAGTCCCTCGTTCTTGCCGTCGGTCACCTTGTGATACGGCATGGGCGCGAAGCTGTGCAGGTAGCTCGGGTACTTCGCGAAGATCTCCGCCATCGCCTCCGGCTCGATCATCGGGGTGTCGATCGAGTAGGGATGGATCGAGTTGACCCGAATACCGAACTCCCCCACCTCAAGTGCCAACGTGTTGGTCAAAGCCACCAGGCCGTGCTTGGAGGCCGCGTAGTGCCCGTTGCCCGGCGTGGCCTTGAGCCCGGCCGAAGAGCTGACGATGATGATCGACCCGCCATTGCCGGCCTCGATCATGGCGGGCACGGCGGCCCGGATGGTCCGCCAGGTGCCGTTGAGGTTGACGTCGACGACGGTGTCGAACTGTTCGGGCGAAAGCTCGAACAGCCGACCCCAGCTGAGCACCCCGGCGTTGGCCACCACGACGTCGAGCCGGCCGAACTGCTCGACACCGTCGGCCACCACCTGCTGCTGGGCCGCCAGGTCACGGACGTCGACCTCACGCGCCAGCACCTTGCGGCCCGCGGCCTCCACGGCGGCGACGGTCTCGGCGAGATCCTCTGACGTCGCGGCCGGATAGGTGATCGTGTCGCCGACCGACCGGCACACGTCGATCGCGATGATGTCGGCACCTTCGTTGGCCAACCGCACCGCGTGCGCGCGTCCCTGACCGCGCGCAGCGCCGGTGACGAATGCCACCCGGCCTTCCAGAGTTCCGTTACCTGCCGCCATCCCTGGGTCCTTTCAGTGAGCCTGGCCACAGGCTAACAGCAGAAGTAGAACGTGTTCCTGGACTCCTACCACTGAATGGGATCGCGGATGATCGGGCAGGTCATGCAGTGCCCGCCACCTCGGCCGCGGCCCAGCTCGGCACCGACGATCGTGATCACCTCTACGCCGGCCTTGCGGAGCAGAGAGTTGGTGTGGGTGTTGCGGTCATAGGCGAACACCACCCCGGGTTCGACGGCGACGAGATTGTTGCCGCTGTCCCACTGCTGCCGCTCCGAGTCGTAGGCGGTGCCGCCGGTCTCGACGACACGAAGCTTCGGCAGGTCCAACGCTCCGGCCACCACCTCGATGAACGGTTTGGATTCCGGCACCACCTCGACACCCGGCTCGGTATCACTGGGCAGCAGGGTGAACGCGACGATGTTGTCGACGATCTCGGGATAGATGGTCACCACATCACGGTCGGCGAAAGTGAACACCGTGTCCAGGTGCATGGCAGAACGTAGCTTGGGCATGCCCGCGACGATCACTTTCTCGGCAGCGCCGCTGGCGAACAGTTCCGCGGCCACCTGGGTGATCGCCTGCCGGGAGGAGCGTTCGCTCATCCCGATCAGCACCACGCCATTGCCGGGGATCAACACGTCTCCGCCTTCGAGAGTGGCTTGGCCCCATGACTTTTCCGGGTCACCCCACCACACCGTCGAGCCCACGTAGTCGGGATGGAACTGATAGATCGCCTTCATCAGCAAGGTTTCGTCGTGCCGGGCCGGCCAGAACAACGGGTTGAGCGTCAGCCCGCCGTAGATCCAGCAGGTGGTGTCGCGGGTGTAGAGCGTGTTGGGCAGCGGCGGCATCAGATATTCGTTGACCCCGGTGTCCTCGCGCGCCAGCGCCAGGTACCCCGAACGAACCTCAGCGGGCAAATCCCGGGTGGACAGGCCGCCGATTAGGAACTCGGTGAGCCGGCGCTCCGGAAGGGAATCCAGGAATCCGCGCGTGTCGTCGACCAACCCGACGCCCACCTCGTTCGCCACGATCTTGCGATCCAGCAACCACGCCTTGGCCTCGGGAATCTCGATCGTTTCGGTGAGCAGGTTGTGCAGCTCGACGACCTCCACCCCGCGGTCGCGCATCTTGTCCATGAAGTCGAAGTGGTCGCGCCGCGCGTTCTGCACCCACAACACGTCGTCGAACAGGAGATCGTCACAGTTGGTCGGGGTGAGTCGTTCGTGGGCCAGACCTGGCGAGCAGACCAGTACCTTGCGCAGCTTTCCGACCTCGGAGTGCACGCCGTACGTGCCGGACGGATTCGACATCATCTTCCTTTCACGTTGTGTGGCACTAGATCTGTATGTGTCCGGTGAACAACCCGACGATGCCGGCCACCGCCCCGAGCAGGATGATCACGAACAACACCGCCTCCGGCGCCGTGAACAGCCGCAGGCCGCGCTCCCGGCGGGCCATCACGTACAGGACCGCCCCGGCCGCGTAGAGGATGCACGACAGGAGCAGATGGTCGAATCCGGCGGCGTAGACGAGGAACAACGTGTACACCGTCGCCAGCCCGGCCACCACGCCGTCCGCCAGCGGAGGTCTCCGGTCCTCGTAGGTCTCCCGGGTCAGCACCAGCTTGAGGGCGTAACCGGCGGCCAGGAAGTAGGGAATCAGCGCCAGCGCCGCGGTGAGGTCCAGCATGAAATCCAGGGCCTCGGAGGTGAACAGCAGCAGGATGAGCAGCAACTGCACCAGGCCACCGGCCAACACCAAGGCCGTCACCGGCGCATCGTGGCTGTTCGTGCGGGCCAGGAACCGCGGCATGTCCTCGGATTTCGCCGGGATGTACAGAATCTCGGCGGCCATCAGCGTCCAGGCCAAGTACGCCCCCAGTACCGAGAGCACGACGCCGGCCCGGATGAACACCGAACCCCATGGACCCACGATGGATTCGAGCACCGAGGCCATGGACGGCTGGCTTACGTTCGCGAGTTCGGACTGCGGCAATACGCCGTAGGACACCAGAGTGACCAGAGCGAAAACAGCGAGTACGGAAAGGAATCCCATGACGGTCGCGCGGCCGACGTCCTCACGTTTCTTCGCGTAACGCGAATACACGCTGGCACCCTCGATACCCATGAACACGAACACCGTGATCAGCATCGTGCCCTTGGCCTGTTCGAACACCGAGGCCGACGGGCCACCCTCGGCCTTCCACCCGCCCCAGAAATTGTCGGCGAACACCCCGGCCTTGAACGCGACCAGTGCGATCACGATGAACGCCACGATAGGGACGATCTTGGCGATTGTGGCGATCCGGTTGATCACCGCCGCTTCCTTGACCCCGCGCAGGATCAGGAAGCAGAACAGCCACACCCCGATCGACGACACCAACACCGCGAGCACTGTGCTGCCGTCGCCCAGTTGCGGGAACATCGCGCTGGCGGTGGTCATGATGAGAACCCAGTACGACGCGTTGCCCGCACATGCCGAGGCCCAGAAGCCGAAGGCCGAGTTG
The DNA here is from genome assembly GCF_019739075.1 of Mycobacterium farcinogenes. Classification (NCBI taxonomy): domain Bacteria; kingdom Bacillati; phylum Actinomycetota; class Actinomycetes; order Mycobacteriales; family Mycobacteriaceae; genus Mycobacterium; species Mycobacterium farcinogenes. Next base: position 5,347,503 of record NZ_CP081673.1, read on the forward strand.
AATCCGACGTAATCGCCGAATCCGGCCTTGGCGTAGGCGAAGATCCCGGCATCCAGATCGGGCTTGCGGGTGGCCAGCCGCTGGAATACGAACGCCAGCATCAACATTCCCGTGCCGGCGATGGTCCAGGCGATGATCGCCCCCAGCACACCGGACTCCGCGCCGAACCGGCGCGGCAGCAGGAAGACCCCCGAGCCCACCATCGAGCCGACCACCATCGCGGTCAGCGTCGGCAGACTGACCTTTTCACCCGTCAAATCTGTCTTCGGTTCAGCCGTGCTCATATGTCGTCCTTCGCAGTGCGTTGGCCGGTACCGGAACGATCGTGAATGCGGCTAACCATAGATCACGTTCACCAAACAGCCGGTGAACGTGCCGGACCCAAACAGTAAACGCAACAATCGGGTTGACCGGGGTCCAGATCAGAGCTCGGCGATGATCTGCTGTCGTTTGGCCGCGTACTCGTCTTCGCTGACGGCGCCCGTCGCCCGCAGCGTTTCCAGTTCCTGTAGGCGTTGGGCCGTCGACGGCGCGGGCGGCGCGAGGAATGGGGCCGACGGCGCGGCCGGTTCCGTGCCGGCCACCGGCGACGACGGCGCCGCCTGCTGTGCGGCCGCGCGCCGCACCACGGCCTGAACCTCTTCGCGGGCCACCGGATTGGCCCGCAGATCGACCATGCTGTTGACGGCGATGCCGTGCGCCTTGAGGATCTGCAGGATCTCCATCAGCGGGCCGGACTGACCGGTGAGGTCGTAGGTCTTGTTCTCCTCGGCGATCGTGAACGTCGCCGGCATCAGGCCGCTGACCAGACTGCTTCTCTCCCAATCGATCCGGTATTCGTTGGTGGCCGGGTCGACGAGGACGACCAACTTGCGATTGGTGATCATGGGCAGCCGCGACACCGAGGCCAGCACGCGGTCCTGACTGGCGAACGGCGCGATGCCGGGCCCTGAGATCTGCAGATCCAGCTTCACCAACGGCTGCTCGTTGATGCGGGTGTTGGTCTCGTGAATTCCGGTGACCTGGGCCATGGCCAGCACGCCGACCTGTTCGAGCTTCTGGTTCTGCGCGGCCGACTTCGACCCGGCAGCGGTGAGCCCCAGCGCGATCAGAACATCGATGGCGGTGACCAACAGGCCCGTCCAGAACATCCATTTCAGCAACGGGTCACCGCCGCCGGCGAAGTAGATGACCAGGAAGATCGGACCTACGATGCCGCACAACAGTACGAAGGCCTGAATGCGGATGTACCGCCAGAATGTGGACATCGCGGTCTCCTGTCGTCATCGCGGGCGCCATCAGATTAGCGCCAGAGACCACGCAAATCAGGAGTGAACGACTCCATCGGGCGCGATCGCCGTCGGCACCGTCTGCTGCTGCATCGGCGACGGGCCCAGCATCCGGTACAGCGGCCACGTCCAGCGGTATCCCCCGCTACTCGACCGGGCATAGCTGGTGTGCACCGCGATGGCGGTGGCCGTCACCTCTTCGGCGTCCTCGTCGTAGTCGCACACCGCGTCGCCGCGGTCACACACGCTGATGGTGCGGCTGCCGACCGTGGCGGGCAGCGGCGCCGGAGCGTGGGCCAGGATCGGCCAGTCCTGTGCGACGCCCTTGCCGGCCCCCGGCATAGCCGTCGCGGTCCCCAAGTTCACGGTGGGATCGGCAGGCAACCGGTCGCCATCCGCCACCAACAACGCGGCGACCAGATTCGGGCTACCCGCCAGGCCGGCCAGATTGCGGTGCACCACCATCGCGCCCTGCGAGTAGCCGGCCAGGACCACCTTGCTGGACGGGCACTGCTGGGTGAAGGCGGCGTACTGGTTTCCCAGAGCCGCCACGCCGGCGTCGACGCTGCTCATGAAGCCGCCCCAACCCAGGAGGTCTCCGTCTGCCGGCACCGGTGCCGCCGGGTAAGCCACGGCCTCGGCGGTCATGGTGCGCCCATCCTGCTGGACCCATTGATTCAGGTCGCGCAGCGAGTTGTAGACCACGCGGCCCATGCCGGCGTTGACCGTGGGATCGTCACGCTCGCCTGAGCCGGCGACGCCGATCCAGTGCAGGTCCGGACATCCGGGGATCGCCGTGGCCGGGCCGGCCAAGCCGATCAGCGTCGCACCGGCGACCACAGCGGCGCCTACCAGTGCACCTACCCGTCGAAACATCAGCGGACCCCCATACCCTTCGGTCTATGTGGGATCCATCGCCTCACGGATCACATGCGTTACAGCAGGCCCGTGGGATCAGAACGGGAGGCCGACCGCCCGGGTGATACTGGGCAGCTTGGTGAGCGGATTGTCGAACGACGGAGGCGGGGGCGGAGGCGGCAGCGCGGGCGGGGGCGGCAGCTTCGAGAAATCGAAGGACGGCGGTGGCGGCAGCTTCGAGAAATCGAACGCCGGCGGTGGCGGTAACTTCGTGAAGTCGAACGCCGGCGGAGGCGGCAGGGCCGGCATGCCCGCTCCGGCAACTGCCGGGCCCAGCATCAGCGCGGTCAAACCATCCGGAGACGGTAATCCGGAGTTCTGATTGCCGTAGTTGGCGGCGGTGATGACGGCGCCCAGGAAATCCAATGCGCCGCCACCGATGCCACCGACCCCGCCGGAAACCGAAGAAGCGATGGTGCCCGCGGTGTTCTGCGCATTCGTGTCGATCAACGTCGACCACGGCGGCTGCACGGCCGCCGCGTCGAACTGCGGCCAGGAGATGGTCGGTAGCTCAGCCGGCGCCTCGGGCAACGAGGGCAGCACCGGTTCGGAACGGCTCGCGATATTGGCACCCCGGCTGGGCCCGCCGAAGACCGGCAGCGACGACGTCGCCCGACTCGGCGGTTTCGGCGACGGTGTCACCGAAGGCAACACATCCGGAATCACCGACGGCGCGGGATGGGCCGCTACTTGCTGCGCATGTGGGACCGGTGCCGCCGCCGCGGCGGCAACGGGCCTCTCGGTCTCGGCCGCCGGTTTCTCGGGTTCGTGCCCGACCACCCAGACCAGGGTTCCCACCGCGGCGACCGCCACGGTTGTCGAGACCCCGGCCACGATTCGTGACGGACTCAATTGCGTCCGGATCCGGTCGGCGAGCGGCACCGACGCCGAGATCGGTTCTGTCACATCAACGTCCATCTCTAGCTCGCCCCGTAACGATCGCGGTCCCGACCGTTGCAGTTTCAACGACGTCGCCTCCGCCAAACTATCACCCAGCCGCGCGACATGCGCGTGTCCGTCCGCCGCCCCTTCAGCAGGTACGCAAAAGCCCCCGAAATCTGTGAGATTTCGGGGGCTTTCGCGTACTAGGTCAGATCATCACTTAGGTGATCCCAGTAGGCGGAGCCTACTTGATGATCTTGGTAACCCGGCCGGCGCCGACGGTACGGCCGCCCTCGCGGATCGCGAAGCGCAGGCCCTCGTCCATGGCGACGGGCTGGATCAGCTTGACGGAGATGTCGGTGTTGTCACCGGGCATCACCATCTCGGTGCCCTCGGGCAGGGTCACCACGCCGGTCACGTCCGTGGTACGGAAGTAGAACTGCGGACGGTAGTTGTTGAAGAACGGCGTGTGGCGGCCGCCCTCGTCCTTGGACAGGATGTAGACGCTGCCCTCGAACTCGGTGTGCGGGGTGGTGGTGCCGGGCTTGACCACAACCTGGCCACGCTCGACGTCCTCGCGCTTGATGCCACGAACCAGCAGACCGACGTTGTCGCCGGCCTGGCCCTGGTCGAGCAGCTTGCGGAACATTTCCACACCGGTGACGGTGGTCTTGGTCGTGGTCGGGCGGATGCCGACGATCTCGACCTCTTCGTTGACGTTGATCACGCCACGCTCGACGCGACCGGTCACCACGGTGCCACGACCGGTGATGGTGAAGACGTCCTCGACGGGCATCAGGAACGGCTTGTCGGTCTCACGAACCGGGTCCGGGATGGACTCGTCGACGGCCTCCATGAGGTCCTCGACCGACTTGACCCACTTCGGGTCGCCTTCCAGTGCCTTCAGCGCGGACACGCGGATGACCGGGGCGTCCTCGTCGAACTCCTGGGCGGCCAGCAGTTCGCGGACCTCCATCTCGACGAGCTCGAGGAGCTCCTCGTCATCGACCATGTCCGACTTGTTCAGCGCCACGAGGATGTAGGGCACGCCGACCTGGCGGCCCAGCAGCACGTGCTCGCGGGTCTGCGGCATCGGGCCGTCGGTCGCGGCGACCACCAGGATCGCGCCGTCCATCTGGGCGGCACCGGTGATCATGTTCTTGATGTAGTCGGCGTGGCCGGGGGCGTCCACGTGTGCGTAGTGGCGCTTCTCGGTCTGGTACTCAACATGCGAGATGTTGATGGTGATACCGCGCTGACGCTCTTCAGGCGCGTTGTCGATCTGGTCGAATGCGCGCGACTCGTTCAAATCGGGGTACTTGTCGTGCAGAACCTTGGTGATTGCTGCGGTGAGCGTGGTCTTGCCGTGGTCAACGTGACCGATGGTCCCGATGTTGACGTGCGGCTTCGTCCGCTCGAACTTCGCCTTCGCCACTGTGGTGTCCTCCTGGACTTGTTGGTGCTTTGGTTAAAGCAGTTTCGATGTGTTCAGTTGTGTGCCCGCGAGTTGCCGCGACGAGCTTACTGACCCGTCGCCTTCGCGTGATCGATGGCTCGACTCCGGCCCAGTTCGCGCCTTGGCCGCAAGCGGCCATCGATGCTCACTGACCCGTCGCCTTCGCGATGATCTCCTTCGCCACGTTCGCCGGAACTTCGGCGTACGAGTCGAACACCATGGAGTAGTTCGCCCGGCCCTGGGTCTTCGACCGAAGGTCGCCCACGTAACCGAACATCTCCGACAGCGGCACCTGCGCCTTGACGACACGCGCACCGCTGCGCTCCTCCATGGCCTGGATCTGACCACGGCGGGAGTTCAAGTCGCCGATCACATCGCCCATGTAATCCTCGGGCGTCGTGACCTCGACAGCCATGATGGGCTCGAGGATGACCGGCTGGGCCGCCTGGGCGGCCTTCTTCAGCACCTGCGAACCCGCCACCTTGAACGCCATTTCCGAGGAGTCGACCTCGTGGTAGGCGCCGTCGAGCAGCGTCACCTTCAGGTTCACCAGCGGGTAGCCGGCCAACACGCCGTACTGCATGGCGTCCTGCGCACCGGCATCCACCGACGGGATGTACTCGCGCGGGATGCGGCCACCGGTGACCTTGTTCTCGAACTCGTAGGTGGCACCGTCCTCGCCGACGAACGGCTCGAGGTCGATGAGCACCTTCGCGAACTGGCCGGATCCACCCGTCTGCTTCTTGTGGGTGAACTCGACCTTCTCCACCTTGCGGCGGATGGTCTCGCGGTAGGCCACCTGCGGCTTACCGACGTTGGCCTCGACCTTGAACTCGCGACGCATGCGGTCCACCAGGATGTCCAGGTGCAGCTCGCCCATGCCGCCGATGACGGTCTGGCCGGTCTCCTGGTCCAGGTGCACCTTGAAGGTCGGGTCCTCTTCGGCGAGCTTCTGGATCGCGGTGCCCAGCTTCTCCTGGTCACTCTTGGTCTTGGGCTCGATGGCCACCTCGATAACCGGGTCCGGGAAGGTCATCGACTCCAGCACGACCTGCTGGTTCGGATCGCACAGGGTGTCACCGGTGGTGGTGTCCTTCAGGCCGATCACGGCATAGATGTGACCCGCACTGGCGGATTCCACAGGGTTTTCTTTGTTGGCGTGCATCTGGAACAGCTTGCCCAGACGCTCCTTCTTGCCCTTGGTGGCGTTGACGACCTGGGCACCGGACTCGACCTTGCCCGAGTACACGCGAACGTAGGTGAGCTTGCCGAAGAAGGGGTGCACGGCGATCTTGAAGGCCAGCGCGGCGAACGGCTCGTCGGTCGACGGCTTGCGCAGAACCTCTTCGTCCTCCTTGCCCGGGACGTGGCCCTTGACGGACTCGACGTCCAGCGGCGACGGGAGGTAGTCGATCACGGCGTCCAGCATCGGCTGCACACCCTTGTTCTTGAACGCACTGCCGCACAGCACCGGGTACAGCTCGCTGCCCACGGTCAGCTTGCGGATCGCGCCCTTGATCTCATCGATCGTGAGCTCTTCGCCGCCCAGGTACTTCTCCAGAAGTTCCTCGTCGGTCTCGGCGACGGTGTCCAGCAGCTCGCTGCGGTACTCGGCGGCCTTGTCGGCCAGCTCGGCGGGGATCTCGATGGTCTCGTAGCTCTCACCGAGCTTGGTCTCGCCGCGCCACACCTTGGCGTTCATCTCGACCAGGTCGATGATGCCCTCGAAGTCGTTCTCCGCACCGATCGGCAGCTGGATCACCAGCGGCTTGGCGCCGAGGCGGTCCTTGATGGTCTGCACGGTGAAGTAGAAGTCCGCACCGAGCTTGTCCATCTTGTTGACGAAGCAGATCCGGGGCACGTCGTACTTGTCGGCCTGACGCCACACCTGCTCGGACTGGGGCTCAACACCCTCCTTGCCGTCGAACACTGCGACGGCGCCATCAAGAACACGGAGCGAACGCTCCACCTCAACGGTGAAGTCGACGTGCCCGGGGGTGTCGATGATGTTGATCTGGTTGTTGTTCCAGAAGCAGGTCACGGCTGCGGAGGTGATGGTGATACCACGCTCCTGCTCCTGCTCCATCCAGTCGGTGGTGGAGGCACCGTCGTGCGTCTCACCGATCTTGTAGTTGACGCCGGTGTAATAGAGGATGCGCTCGGTCGTCGTCGTCTTACCGGCGTCGATGTGCGCCATGATGCCGATGTTGCGGACCTTGTTCAGGTCTGTCAGCACGTCCTGTGCCACGGAAGTCTTCCCAACTCTTTCGCTTGCTTGATTAGGTGTTCGATTGCGCGCTTACCGGCACCCGACGCTGGATGCCGGGCGCGGGTGTCACCAGCGGTAGTGCGCGAAAGCCCGGTTCGCTTCGGCCATCTTGTGAGTGTCCTCACGACGCTTCACAGCGGCGCCAAGGCCGTTGCTGGCGTCGAGGATCTCGTTGGCGAGGCGCTCGATCATGGTCTTCTCACGACGGGCCTTGGAGAAGCTGACCAGCCAACGCAGGGCCAGGGTGGTGGAGCGATCGGGGCGGACCTCGACCGGCACCTGGTAGGTGGCACCACCGACGCGGCGGCTGCGCACCTCGAGGGCGGGCTTGACGTTGTCGAGCGCGCGCTTGAGGGTGACGACCGGATCAGTGCCGGTCTTGTCGCGAGCCTGCTCCAGCGCGCCGTAGACGATGCGCTCGGCCAGCGACTTCTTGCCGTCCAGCAGAACCTTGTTGACCAGCTGGGTGACCAGCTGCGACCCGTAGACCGGATCGTTGACCAACGGACGCTTCGGCGCGGGACCCTTGCGCGGCATCAGCTCTTCTCCTTCTTGGCGCCGTAACGGCTACGGGCCTGCTTGCGGTTCTTGACACCCTGGGTGTCCAGCGACCCGCGGATGATCTTGTAACGGACACCGGGGAGGTCCTTCACACGACCACCACGCACCAGCACCATCGAGTGCTCCTGCAGGTTGTGACCCTCACCGGGGATGTAAGCGGTGACCTCAACGCCGCTGGTCAGCTTCACGCGAGCGACCTTGCGAAGCGCCGAGTTCGGCTTCTTCGGGGTGGTGGTGTACACGCGGGTGCACACGCCACGGCGCTGCGGGCTGCCCTTGAGGGCCGCGGTCTTGACCTTCGCGACCTTGTCGCGGCGACCCTTGCGGACCAGCTGGTTGATGGTTGGCATGTACCGGCTTTCTCTGTGTTGCTTCTTGCTGTTCTAAGTCTCTGTACTGCAGTTATCCCCCGGCCGCGTACCCCGCGCCCGGGCGTGTCGCACGTGCTCACACCGGCGGAATTCCGATGCGTGTTAGACATGCAAATTCGCCCGGCGTGCGGGCACGCTAGCGAAACACTCAGCCACGTGCGCCTTCCGGCCAGGCACGATCTACCACAATACCAGGGCTGGGCGCGACGAACCAAACCCGCTCACGACGACCTAATCCCAGGTCAGACGCTACGACTCCGACTGCCCCATACCTGCGGCCAGTCGTCGCAGCATATCGGTGAACACCGCATCGGTGTCGATATCGTCCATAACACCCGTCATTTCCAGCAGGACGAACCCGTGCAGAGCCGACCAGAACTGCAGTGCGGCATAGAAGGCGTCCTCCCCCTCCAGGCCGTAAGAGGTCAGGACCTCGATGACCGGCCCGGCCGCGGCCTTGGTGGCCGCCGAGTACTCCGGGTCGTCCCCACCGAAGGGCATCCGCGTGAATGCCGAGTAGCGGCCGGGGTGGTGATGCGCGTAGCTGCGATAGGCGCTGGCCATGACCGCCACCGCATCGTCGCGGGTACGGCCGGCACCGACGGTGTTGAGCATCTCGATGATGTCGTCGATCACGCGCATCCGAACCGTGCGGCGCAGGTCGTCGAGGCTGTGCACGTGGTTGTAGAGCGACGGGCCCTTCGTGCCGAGCTGGCCGGCCAGCGCATTGATGGTCAGGGCATCCCAGCCCTCACGGTCCAGGAACGTCAGCGCCGCATTGACGATCGCGTCACGGCTGAGCTTCGTGGTGCGCGCCGGCCGGGACTGGGAACGCCGAGTTCCCGCCGCCTGTGCCTCCGGCCGAGCTGACATGTGGCACTGCCTTCGAGTCGATGTGATTGACGCCGCCATTCGGGTCGCCGTGAAACTGTAGCCCCTCTGACAGCGCAGATCAGTTCACCCGGCCCTGACTGAGCCGGGCGAGTTTCTCCGTGACCTGGCACAGGTCGGGCAGGCTGGCCGGGTTCATCGTCTGAATCGACCACGTGATCACGTCCTGACCCTTGGCCACGTAGATGCTGCAGACATTGGGATCCGAGGCACGGAAGCCCTTGTTGCCGTCGATCGACAGCTCGGTCAGCGTGCGTCCGGCCCGGGTCTCCAGCGTCCTCTCGGTGTCCATGTCACTGCCCCGGTACCACCAGGTGGAGATGCCCATGCCGGCGCCGAAGGTGCCCAGCACCGTGTTCTCCTGCCAGAAACACCCGGTGTCGCTGACCACCGCCTTGGTGAACATCGAAGAGCCGACGGCATCGGCGATGTCGGCGTCGGTGATGCCGTTGCAGTCCGCGCCGTGAAATCCGTCGCCCACGGGCACCGAGTCGGGGGCAGCGGCTTTGTCGGTCGATCCGCACGCCGTAAGCAGCGCGACTGCCGCTGCGACGCCGATCAGACACCTCGCTGCGAGGTAGCGGTACGTCACGGTCAGAGTTCCGACTGGAGAGTGGCCGACAGCAACTTCTTGGCGTCCTGGCACGGGTCACCCTTGCCGGCCTGGACCGCGCCGCCCGCCTTGCGGAACTGCACCCACCAACTGATCACACCCGACCCGGCCGCCGCCGTGGCCGCACAGGCCGCGCCCGTCACGTCGCGACGCGCCACGAACGCCTGATGCCGCTCGACCACGACGTCGGTGATCTCGGCATCCCGGCTGCGGGCCACCGCTCGCTCACGATCCAGCGAGCCCTTCTCGAACCACGAGAAGATCACGTCGAGCATCGCGGGCGAGTCCGCATTCGCCTCGGGACCGGGCTGGGTCTTGCGTGACAACACGTACTGGCAGACCGCACCGCTGTACGGCCGCACCAGGTTGTCGGCGGCCAGGATCTCCTGGACCGTGCTGTCGACGAGCAACCCGCACCGGTCGTCGACGTACCCGAAACTGCGATCGGTATCGGCGGTGTCTGCCGACGCGCGCTGGGCAGCGCCGTCGATGGTGTGCGAACACCCCGCGACGGTCACCACGGCTGTGACTGCCACGGCAGCAGCTGCAACAACACACCGACGCATTGCTGAACACGGTACCCAGCAAGGACACCGCACGCGACCTGTCGGCAACCGCCCGTCAAACTGATCAACACTTGCCGACGGCGCAAGCGCGCCACGTACTCTTCTCGCAGCGGATCGGAAGGGGATCTCACCGTGAAATGGACAGCTGTGGGCCGGATAGCTACTGCCGGACTGCTCATGTTGCCGTTGGCACTGACCATCGGCGCTCCCGGCGCGGCGGCCAAGAACGGTGACACCACCATCACCGGCCAGGGCGTCGACCAGACCATCGACTGCAACAACGCCACGCTGTTCGTCAACGGAACCGGCATCCGGGTCAACGCGTTGGGTACGTGTTGGGCGGTGGCCGTGCAGGGGTCGTCCAACGTGGTCATCGCCGACAACGTCATCAACGACGTGACGGTGTACGGCTATGACCAGACCGTGTTCTTCAAGAACGGCGATCCGATACTCGTCGACCGCGGCCGTGAACTGGGGATGACCAACCAGATCAGCCGCGTGCCCGCCTGACGGCGCCTCAGGGCGCCTGAGCAAGAAAGCAGAGTAGACCCGTGCGTACCCGTTTCCCCCACAGCAAGCTGATCCTCGGAGTCGGCGCGGCAGCCGCTGCCCTCAGCCTGGCGGCCTGTGGTTCCGAAAGCTCGGATACCTCCACGCCCAGCGCCACCGCGGGCGAGTCCGGGGTCAATCTCGAAGTCGGCAACACCATCAACTACATGTCGGTCGGCACCACGACTGACATCGACTGCGCCGACGGCAAGTCACTCACCGTGGGCGGCACCAACAACACGTTGACGGTCAAGGGCACCTGCGCCAACGTGAACGTCGGCGGATCCGACAACAAGATCACGTTCGAGCGGATCGACAAGGGACTGACGATCTTCGGGCTCAACAACACCATCACCTATGCCGCAGGCGACCCCAAGATCAACAACACCGGTAGCAACAACAAGATCAACAAGGGTTAGTCGGCGCTGGCGCCGTGCCGGCCGGCCCCCGCCGCGAACCGACCGGCACCGCGGGCGGCCTCATCGGCTACGCGGGCAATGCTGGCGAATTCGAATTCCATGGCCGCCTCTTCGGATTCGCCCCATTGATGAAGTGCCGACATACGGTCGGCCCGCAGACATTGCTGCGGTAGCCGGGACAGCTCCGCGGCCAGTTCCTCGGCATGTCGGCGGGCTTGGCCCTTCGGCACCACCCGGTTGGCCAGGCCGATCGCGTGCGCTTCGGTGGCGTCGACCGCGCGGCCGGTCAGGATCAGGTCCATGGCGCGGCTCTGCCCGATCAACCGGGGCAGCCGCACGGTGCCGCCGTCGATCAGGGGCACACCCCACCGGCGACAGAACACCCCCATCACGGCGTCCTCCTCGACCACGCGCAGGTCACACCACAGGGCCAGCTCCAAACCGCCGGCCACCGCGTGGCCGCTGATCGCGGCGATCACCGGCTTGGACAACACCATCCGGCTCGGCCCCATGGGCCCCGGGCCGGTGCGGTGCAGCTCATTCATCTGCGGAGTACCGAAGGCTTTGAGATCGGCTCCGGCGCAGAACGTTCCGTTGGCGCCGGTCAGCACCGCCACCGCGGCATCGTCGTCGGCGTCGAACTGCTCGAACGCGGCGAACAGGGCCGCGGCAGTGGGGCCGTCGACAGCGTTGCGGGCATGCGGCCGATCGATGATCACCGTGGTCACCGGTCCGTTGCGGTCCACCCGCACAGCGTCGGTCATGTCGCCTCCATGAGTTCGGTGCCGTCCCGCCGCTCGACGAGCTCGGCGGCAAAGTCGTTGTAGGCCTTGCGCAATTGGGCGCCCGGCCAGTTGTCGGGCAGTAATTCGTCCGGCAGCACCGGGTCTGCCAGCAGGTGGCGCACGATGCCCGCGGCCGCGACGAACCGTCCCGGCACATCGGTCGCGTCGGCCATCTCGTGCAGCAACAGCTCGCCCGTGCGCCGCCAGCCCGGCAGATCCCACAACCTGGCGGCCAGATCAGCGGGATCCTGATCACAGGCGCGCAGCACCCGCACCCGGTCGGTGATGTCCTGGGGCAACACCTGCTCGAGGTTGTCCGGGCGCATCCAGACTCCCTCCCGCAGCTCACCGAAGCGGTACTGCTGCAACGTGTTCCGCAGGGCCGCCCGGGTGCGGGCATCGGTGCCCACACTGGTGATGACCAGCGTCAGCCACTGCCCGTCGTACTCGCGAAGCCGCGGGTCGATCGCGTCGTCCTGGCGGCGCTGGCGGGTCAGCAGCCGATCCGACAGCCGGTAGCCGTCCTCGGAGCGGACCAGGTCCCCGGCGCTGACCATGCGCGTCAGCGCCACCCTCAGCGTCGGCTCTTTGATATCGAAATCGGCTGTCAGCCGGACCAACTCGGCAGCGCTCGCCCAGGCCGGATGCGCACCGAGCAGCACGCTCAACACCACCGAGCGGGCTGTCATCCGTTTGAGCACGGGCACCTCAGACCCCGGACGACCTACGCCCGTAGTCGCCCATCGGTTCGTCGCGGTGGCGCACCGCTTCGCGGAAGCCGTGCTCGACCGCGTCGGCGACGAAGGCGTGCCCCTCCGGGGTGTGCCTGGCGATGCCGTCGAACACGGTGCTGACCATCCGACTGGTTGCCACGCCCTGCTGCAGCAGGGACGTGTTACAGGCCAGCTTGGCCATGATGAGCTGGTTGACCGGCATCGCGGCGATGCGCGCGACGAGACGCTCCGTGCGCTCGTCGAGATCCTCGGGCTCAGGCGCCTCGACGGCCAGGCCCCACTCGGCGGCCTGCGCACCGGTGATGCAATCGCCCGTGAACAGAAGGCGTTTGGCGCGTTGATCCCCGAGCCGGTGTGCCCACAGACCCGCGGCCGGAACACCCCATACCCGCATCGGCGGGTATCCGATCTTGGCGTCGGAGGCGGCGATCACCTGGTCGGCGTGCAGTGCGATGTCGGTGCCGCCGGCCACGCAATAGCCGTGGATCTTGACCACGGTCGGTTTGTCGGCATGCATCAGGCTGGAGAAGCCGCGCACGAACCGGCTCATCATCTGGTAGTCGACCATCGGGTCCCACGGCTGATCCGGAAGGTGGTTGACGGCTTGGGTTTTGCCCGACAACACGGTTCCGTCATAGCGGTGGCCCCCGGCCTCGCCCGTGCCGTCGGCGTAGGCGGACAGGTCGAATCCGGCGCAGAAGCCCTCGCCACGACCCGACACCAGGATCACGTGCACGTTCGGGTCGAGGTCCGCGCGCTCCACCAGGGCCTGCAGTTCCAGCGGGGTGTCCGCCACGATCGAGTTGCCCTTTTCGGGGCGGTTGAACGTGATTCGCGCTATGCGATCGGTGACCTCATAGGTCATCGTCTTGAGATTGTCGAAGTCGACGGTCATGCGGTGGGTCACCTTCCCCGCGAGCAGACACAAAGCTGCCCACTCTCGGCTCGAAAAGGGCAGTTTCGTGTCGGATCGACAGTAGCCGTCACCCCTTGACCAACGCCCGCTCGAGGATCGGCGCGAGGTCCAGCCCGGTCGGCAGCGTGCCGAACGCCTGGCCCCACTGCCCTCCGAGCCGGCTGGCCAGGAACGCCTCGGCCACCGCCGGGTGGCCGTGACGCACCAGCAGTGCGCCCTGCAGCGCCAGCGAGATGTCCTCGGCAACCTTGCGGGCCCGGTACTGAATGGTCTCGAGGTCGGCCAGCTCGGTCTGCAACGTGGTGACGTGGCGGTCCAGCCGCGGGTCCTGCCCAGCGGTCTTGGACAGCTCGTCGAACAGCACCTCGACGCTCTCGGGCCGGGTTGCCATGGCGCGCAACGTATCCAGCGCACTCACGTTGCCGGAGCCTTCCCAGATGCCCATCAGCGGGGCCTCGCGGTACAACCGAGGCATACCCGAATCCTCGACGTAACCGTTACCGCCCAGGCATTCCATCGCCTCGGCGGCGTGCGGGGTGGCCCGTTTGCACACCCAGTACTTGCCGGCCGCCAGGCCGATGCGGCGAAGCAGCGCTTCGCGTGCGTCGCCGCGGACCGCCTTGTCGGTGGCGCCGGCCATCCGCATCGCCAGCATGGTCGCGGCCTCGGCCTCCACAGCCAGGTCGGCCAGCACATTGCGCATCAACGGCTGGTCGATCAGGTAGGCGCCGAACGCCTTTCGATGCTGGGCGTGGTGAACAGCACGGGTCAGGCCGGTGCGCATGCTGGTGGCGCTGCCCAGTGTGCAATCGAGGCGGGTCAGGTTGACCATCTCGATGATGGTCGGCACACCGCGGCCTTCCTCGCCCACCAACCAAGCGGTGGCCCCGTCGTACTCGACTTCGCTGGAGGCGTTGGCGTGGTTGCCCAGCTTGTTCTTGAGCCGCTGCAGGAACATCCGGTTGCGGCTGCCGTCGGGCAGGATGCGTGGCAGGAAGAAACAGCTCAGGCCACCCGGGGCCTGGGCGAGCACCAGGAAGATGTCACCCATCGGGGCCGAGGTGAACCACTTGTGCCCGCGCAGCGAGTACGTGCCGTCGCCGTTGGGCGTGGCCTCGGTGGTGCCGGCGCGGACATCGGAGCCGCCCTGCTTCTCGGTCATCGACATACCCGCCGTGATGCCGGCTTTCGTCGAGGCGAGCTTGAGTTCGGGGTCGTACACCCGGCTGGTCAACAGCGGCTCGTAGACGGCGGCCAGCTCCGGGTTGAACCGCAACGCGGGCACCACCGCGTAGGTCATCGAGATCGGGCACATGTGCCCCGGCTCCACCGTCCACACCGAGGTCTTGGCGGCGCGCACCACGTGCGAGCCTTCGCGGTCATCTGCCCACGGGGCACCGTGCAGACCGTGGGTGACCGCCACATTCATCAGCTCGTGATACGCCGGGTCGTATTCGACTTCGTCGATCCGGTAGCCGTAGCGGTCGTGGATGTGCAGCACGGGCTGGTTGCGGTCGGCCAGCTTACCCCAGCGCTGAGCCTGGACACTGCCGTTGATGGCACCCAGTTCGTGGACCTCGTCGATGCCCCACTCGCCGCCTTCGCGGATCAATGCCTCAGCGAGCACCGGTGACGTGGCGGGGTTGTAGTCCTCCAGTGGAGGGACTTGATTGGTGACGACATGCGTATCGGCCATGCGCCCAGTGTTACAAATTTCCGACAACCGCACAATAGTTGTAATGACGTCGTCGGTCTCGGCCCGTCTCGCCCGCCGCGTTGTCACGCTGGAGTGGCAGTGGACGTCCGCGGTCACTCCAGCGTGACGCTGGGCGGGCGAGGTCGGCGCGGCCACCCACGCTCGTCACGCCAGCGTGGCTCTCGAGCTCGACCGCCACTCCAGCGTGACAAAGCGAAAGGCACTCAGGCCGGGTCGAGTTCGGCACCAGGCGCCGGCTGCTCGTTGTCCCGTTGGACCGGGACAGGCGGGCTCGACCGCCACGCCTCGTAGCGATTGAGCGCGAACAGCACCACAGCTGCCAAGGCCCAGCCGAGCAGGATGTCGACCACATAGTGCTCGGCGGTGTAGACCAGCGTGAAGGCCATGACGAGCGGATAGGCCACCAACAACGGCCGCCACCCGCGGTTCACCCGGTTCCACAAGAACGCCGCGACCGCGGCCGTGAGCCCGGCATGCAGGGAAGGGATCGCGGCAACCAGGTTCACGCTGGCCTGGCCCTGATCGATCAACGCAGTCGCGGTGTGCAGGTTGAGTTTGCCCCAGCCCCGGGTGACGATCCGTTCGATCCACTCGTGCGCGCCGTGCTGGCTGTCCTGCATCGCGCCCAGCAGCCCGCCGTCGACGGCTTCGCGCGCCGACCGGAACATGCACCTGGGTCCGGAGGGCCCGCCGTCCACGTCATCGGCGGTGCATCGCGCCGCGGCCCACGGCGGCGCGGCCGGCAGCAGGGCATAGATCGCCAACGCCACGAAGGAGAGCCCGACGAACAAGCGCACGAACCGCTTCCACTCCTCGCGGTCACGCAGCCACAGCACACCCGCCACGACGTAGGGGAGGATGAAAAACGACATGTACACGGTGCTGATCACCACTTCCCACCACGGCGGGTGCGGCAGTTTCAGCCGTTCCTGCAACCACACCGTGGGGACGGTGCCGAAGAACATCCACCGATCCGCGTCGACCTGCCAGTGCCACAGGGTGGGCCGGCCGACCAGGGTGGCCGCACCGCGGCTCAGGTCGTAGGCCGCCAGCACCACCGCGAACGGCAGCCAGTCGCGGATGACATAGAGCATCCGTCGGCCCTGCCCGATGCTGGCCGCCAGCAGACCGGTCGCGATGTAGAGCAGCAAAAGTTCGCGGTTGAACGCGAAACCGTCGGTGACGGTGCGGTAGACCACCACGGCGGCCCAGGTCAGGATGGCCGCGTATCGCAGGATGCGCAGCCGACGTGCGCGTGCCGGCGGGCCCGCCTGCGCGGGAGCTACGTCGGTTACCGAGTCATCAACCGCGGTCACAGAGGTGACGGTAGTTCACCAACACGTCATGTGGCCGTTGAAAACGGTTCAGACCACCGATCGTTATCAGCGCGCGTGCTCACGCAAGAAGGCGATGTCATCCTTACGTCCCGCTTCCGCGGTCTCGCAGATCACCGGCGCGTCAGCCGCCTTGACGACTGCCGCCAGCAACTGCGGATCGATCTGCCCGGCACCGAAATTGGCGTGGCGGTCCGCCCCCGAGCCGGCCGCGTCGCGGGAATCGTTGCAGTGCACCAAGTCGATGCGGCCGGTGATGCCCTTGATCCGGTCCACCGCGTCGATCAACGCCTCCCCCGCCGCCCAGGCGTGGCAGGTGTCGAGGCAGAAGCCAATTCCCTTGTCCCCGATGGAATCCCACAACCGGGAGATGGTGTCGAAATGCCGGGCCATGGCGTGGTCGCCGCCTGCGGTGTTCTCCAGGTAGACCGGCACATCGGTGTTCAGGTAGTCCAGTGCCTTGGCCCAACGTTCGAACCCGGCCTCCATGTCGTTGTCATCGGCATGGCCGCCGTGCACGATCACGGCGGTCGCGCCGATCTCGGCGGCGGCGTCACACGTGTCCTGCAGGATCTTACGGGACGGAATCCGCACCCGGTTGTTGGCTGAGGCCACGTTGATCAGGTACGGCGCGTGCACATACAGCGGCACCGTCGACGCTTTCAGCACCTCGGCGTCCTCGCGCGGCTTGGGTTTCTTCCAGCTCTGCGGGTTGCCGAGGAAGAACTGCACCACGTCGGCACCGTCTGCGGCGGCCGCGGCCAATGGGTCGGTGTTGTCTACATGCGAGCCGATGAGCACGCCGCCAAGTCTAGGCGGGGACGGTGACACCCAACTTCCGCCGACCAGACACATATGTCCCTCATTCCGCGGCGTGTCGGGGACATATGTGTCTGCTCAGCCCGCGAGTAAGGGGCGCTCCAGATGGTGGCGAATCCTGGCAACCAGGTCCAATGGATGGCGACGAACATCATCGACCACCAGCGGGACTGACATCCAACCGCACTCCTGCAGCCGGGCGACCTTCAGCCGGTCGTGCTTCAGCGCCTCGCGGCTGGCATGCCAATCCATGCTCTCGTACTCGGCCACCACCATCGCTTCCGGCCAAGCGAAATCGACGCGCCACAGTTGCCCGCACCGATCGACGATCTCGTACTGCAACTCAGGCAGAGGCAGTCCGCCGTCGATGAACGCGAGCCGTGCTTCACTCTCCATCGGAGACTCCGCGCGGCCGTCGGCGTGCGGCAGCAGCTCGCGGACCTTGACGATCCCGCGCCGCCCCTTCTGCTCCCGTATCGCTGCGTCGAGTTGCACTGCACTGCAGGTGCCGCTACGCACAGCGGCGTCGAGCACCGCCAGGGCACGCGGCCGGCGCAAGGTTCGCGCGACTTCGATGGCCGTCCATGCCGGAGCCGTCGCCAACCGACCGTGCACACGCTGTAACGGCGCCCCAGTTCTCTGATGGACCATCAGCCCGACAGTCGGGCGCATCCGGACACCAGGGTCGAGTACATGAACTCGTGCATCACCGTCGGTGCCGAAGCCATACAGGTCAGCTGCGGTATACAGGCAGGCGACCATGGGCTTGCCGGCGATCAGGTCCAGCCCGGCGAGCCGGTCGCGAGTATCCGGCGAGTTGAGTGCGTAGATTCCGTGCCACACCCGGGTGATGGCTCCGACACGCAAATGTTGCGCGAGAGCCTTTCGGGACATCACTTCCATCAGCTGCCGGTGCGTAGCCACACCGCCGTTGACGGCGAACACCTCATCGATGAACACCCGTTCATCGTGATTGCCCGCCGGCTCACTACAAAGCGGCGAGGTCGAGCACCTGTGGATAACTTGCCCACCAGACGCAAATGTCCCCGACACGCCGGGCGTGCGGGGACATTCGCGTCTGCTCGCGCAGCTACGCGCTAGCGGTAATCGCTGTATCCGTAATCGTCCAGCGGCACCGCAGCACCGGTGGCCTGGCCGAAGTCCGGGCTGTAGTACTGATCCTCGTAGGACGGGATCGTGTACGCCGCAGCGCGGGCTTCTTCGGTCGGCTGCACCTGGATGTCGCGGTAACGGGCGATGCCGGTACCGGCCGGGATCAGCTTGCCGATGATCACGTTTTCCTTCAGACCCTGCAGCTTGTCGCTGCGGCAGTTGATCGCCGCATCGGTCAGCACGCGGGTGGTCTCCTGGAACGACGCCGCCGACAGCCACGAATCCGTGGCCAGCGATGCCTTGGTGATACCCATCAGCACCGGACGTCCGGCCGCGGGCTCGCCGCCCTCGGCCACGACGCGACGGTTCTCGGTCTCGAACTCGGCCCGCTCGGTGAGCGAACCGGGCAGGAACTCCGTGGCGCCCGAGTCGATGATCGTGACGCGACGCAGCATCTGCCGGACGATGACCTCGATGTGCTTGTCGTGGATCGACACGCCCTGGGCCCGGTAGACCTCCTGGACCTCCTTGACGAGGTGGATCTGCACCTCGCGGGGGCCCTGGACACGCAGCACCTCGTGCGGATCGGCGGAGCCTTCCATCAGCTGGTCGCCGACCTCGACGTGGTCACCGTCGGACAGCACGCCTTCGGAGCCGTCCTCGTGGGTGATCACGCGCAGGCGCTGACGCTTGGAGAGCTTGTCGTAGACAACTTCCTCGCCACCATCGTCGGGAACGATGGTGATCTTGAAGAACTTGTCGCTCTCCTCCAGCCGGACCCGGCCCGCGACGTCGGCGATGGGCGCCTTGTTCCGCGGGATACGAGCCTCGAACAGCTCCTGCACGCGGGGCAGACCACCGACGATGTCGGCGCCACCGGTAACACCACCCTGGTGGAAGGTACGCATGGTCAGCTGGGTACCGGGCTCACCGATGGACTGGGCGGCGACGATACCGACGGCCTCGCCGATGTCGACCAGCTTGCCGGTGGCCATCGAACGGCCGTAGCACTTGGCACACACACCGGCAGCCGAGCCACAGGTCAGCACGGAGCGGACCTTCACCTGCGAGATGCCGGCAGCCAGCAGCGCGTCGATGGCCGGGTCACCCAGGTCATGGCCGCGCTCGATGACGACGTTGCCGTCGGCATCGACTGCGTCGGTGGCCAGGGTCCGGGCGAACGCCGAGGTTTCGACGTGGGCGTCGCGGATCAGCGAACCGTCCGCAGCGCGCTCGGCCAGCGTGACGATGATGCCGCGCTCGGTCTCGCAGTCGTTCTCGCGAACGATGACGTCCTGCGACACGTCCACCAGACGACGGGTCAGGTAACCCGAGTCGGCGGTACGAAGAGCGGTGTCGGCCAGACCCTTACGGGCACCGTGGGTGTTGATGAAGTACTCCAACACTGTCAGGCCCTCACGGAACGAGGACTTGATCGGGCGCGGGATGAACTCACCCTTCGGGTTGGTCACCAGACCCTTCATGCCGGCCAGGGTGCGGGTCTGGGTGAGGTTACCCGTGGCGCCGGACTTCACGATCGTGATGATCGGGTTGTCGGCCGGGTAGTACTCCTCCAGCGCCTTACCCACCTCTTCGGTGGCGTCCTGCCAGATCTTGACCAGGGACTCGTTGCGCTCGTTGTGGTTCAGCGCGCCGCGCTGGTACTTGCGCTCGATCGCCTCGGCCTCGGCCTCGTGCCGCTCCAGGATCTCCTGCTTCTGCGGCGGCACCAGAACGTCGGCCATCGAGACCGTGACACCCGAACGGGTGGCCCAGTGGAAACCGGCGTCCTTGAGCTTGTCGACGGTCTGCGCCACCACGATCATCGGGAAGCGCTCGGCCAGATCGTTGATGATCCGGGCCTGGACCTTCTTGTGCATCTGCTCGTTGACGAACGGGTAGCCCTTGGGCAGCAGCTCGTTGAAGAGCACCCGGCCCAGCGTGGTCTCCGCGGTCCAGGCGTCGCCCGGCTTCCAGCCACCGTGCTCGGAGGAGCCGAAAAGTGCAGCCTCGACGCTGGCCGGCGGACGCGCGTCGGTCAGCCGCACCTTGATCTTGGCGCGCACCGACAGGGCGCCGCGGTCCATCGCCATGATGGCCTCGGCCGGGCTGCTGTACACACCCTGCTCCGGCGAATCCTTGCCGGCCGGCGCGTACTCGCCCTTGTCACCCTCGACGAGGGTGGTCAGGTAGTACAGGCCGGTCACCATGTCCAGACGCGGCATGGCCAGCGGCTTACCCGACGCGGGCGACAGGATGTTGTTCGACGACAGCATCAGGATGCGGGCCTCGGCCTGCGCCTCTGCCGACAGGGGCAGGTGCACGGCCATCTGGTCACCGTCGAAGTCGGCGTTGAACGCCTCACACACCAGCGGGTGCAGCTGGATGGCCTTGCCTTCCACCAGCTGCGGCTCGAAGGCCTGGATACCCAGGCGGTGCAGCGTAGGTGCACGGTTCAGCAGCACCGGGTGCTCGGCGATGACCTCTTCGAGGACATCCCACACCTGGGGACGCTGACGCTCCACCATGCGCTTGGCGCTCTTGATGTTCTGCGCGTGGTTCAGGTCGACCAGACGCTTCATCACGAACGGCTTGAACAGCTCGAGAGCCATGAGCTTCGGCAGACCGCACTGGTGCAGCTTGAGCTGCGGGCCGACCACGATGACCGAACGGCCCGAGTAGTCGACGCGCTTACCCAGCAGGTTCTGACGGAAGCGGCCCTGCTTGCCCTTGAGCAGATCGGACAGCGACTTGAGCGGACGGTTGCCCGGACCGGTGACCGGACGGCCGCGACGGCCGTTGTCGAACAGCGCGTCCACCGACTCCTGAAGCATGCGCTTCTCGTTGTTGACGATGATCTCGGGCGCGCCGAGGTCGATCAGTCGCTTGAGCCGGTTGTTGCGGTTGATCACGCGGCGGTACAGGTCGTTCAGGTCGGAGGTGGCGAAGCGGCCACCGTCGAGCTGAACCATCGGACGCAGCTCCGGCGGGATCACCGGGACGGCGTCGAGCACCATGCCCAGCGGGGAGTTGCCCGACTGCTGGAAGGCCGCGACGACCTTCAGGCGCTTGAGGGCGCGCAGCTTCTTCTGCCCCTTGCCGCTGCGGATGGTCTCACGCAGGCTCTCGGCCTCGGCCTCGATGTCGAAGTTCTCGATGAGCTTCTTGATCGACTCCGCGCCCATGGCGCCGGTGAAGTACTCGCCGTAGCGGTCCTGCAGCTCGCGGTAGAGCACCTCGTCCACGATGAGCTGCTTGGGAGCCAGCTTGGTGAAGGTGGTCCAGATCTCGTCGAGCCGGTCCAGCTCACGCTGGGCCCGGTCGCGGAGCTGACGCATCTCACGCTCGCCGCCGTCGCGCACCTTGCGGCGGACGTCGGACTTGGCACCCTCGGCTTCGAGCTCGGCCAGGTCGGCCTCGAGCTTCTGTGCCCGGGCCTCCAGGTCGGAGTCGCGCTGATCCTCGACGGCCTTGCGCTCGACGGCCATCTCGGCCTCGAGCGTGGACAGCTCGTTGTGGCGCATCTCGTCGTCGACGGAGGTGATCACGTAGGCCGCGAAGTAGATGATCTTTTCCAGATCCTTCGGGGCCAGGTCGAGCAGGTAGCCCAACCGCGACGGAACACCCTTGAAGTACCAGATGTGCGTGACGGGTGCGGCCAGTTCGATGTGGCCCATCCGCTCACGGCGCACCTTGGCGCGAGTGACCTCGACGCCGCAGCGCTCACAGATGATGCCCTTGAAGCGGACGCGCTTGTACTTACCGCAGTAGCACTCCCAGTCGCGAGTCGGTCCGAAGATCTTCTCGCAGAACAGGCCGTCCTTCTCGGGCTTGAGCGTGCGGTAGTTGATGGTCTCCGGCTTCTTGACCTCGCCGAAGGACCAGTTGCGGATGTCGTCCGCAGTGGCCAGGCCGATGCGGAGTTCATCGAAGAAGTTGACGTCTAGCACGTAACTCCCTTTCCCCTTGCGGGTGTTGAAACTAAATGGCTGGCGGTCTTAGGCGAGGTCTTCGACTGAAGCGGACTCGTTGCGCGACAGGTTGATTCCCAGGTTCGCGGCAGCGCGCTCCAGGTCCTCGTCGTCACCGTCACGCATCTCGATCGCGGCTCCGTCAGAAGACAGGACCTCGACATTGAGGCACAGCGACTGCAGCTCCTTGAGAAGCACCTTGAACGACTCCGGGATACCGGGTTCGGGGATGTTCTCGCCCTTGACGATGGCCTCGTACACCTTGACCCGGCCGACGGTGTCGTCGGACTTGATGGTCAGCAGCTCCTGCAGGGTGTAGGCGGCGCCGTAGGCCTGCATGGCCCAACATTCCATCTCACCGAATCGCTGGCCACCGAACTGCGCCTTACCACCGAGCGGCTGCTGGGTGATCATCGAGTACGGACCGGTGGAGCGGGCGTGGATCTTGTCGTCCACCAGGTGGTGCAGCTTCAGCATGTACATGTAGCCGACCGTCACGGGGTACGGGAACGGTTCGCCACTGCGGCCGTCGAACAGGGTCGCCTTGCCGTCGCTGTCGACCATGACGTCGCCGTCACGGTTGGGCAGCGTCGAGCCGAGCAGACCGGCCAGCTCCTCTTCGCGGGCACCGTCGAACACCGGGGTGCTCACGATGCTGTCGACCGGGGCCGAGTACAGCTGCTCGGGCAGCTTGCTCGCCCACTCCGGAGTCCCCGCGGCGACGTCGATGTTCCAGCCGGCCTTGGCCACCCACCCGAGGTGGGTTTCCAGGATCTGGCCGATGTTCATACGACGCGGCACACCGTGGGTGTTCAGGATGATGTCCACCGGGGTGCCATCGGGCAGGAACGGCATGTCCTCGACGGGCAGGATCTTGCCGATGACGCCCTTGTTGCCGTGGCGTCCGGCGAGCTTGTCGCCGTCGGAGATCTTGCGCTTCTGGGCCACGTACACGCGGACCAGCTCGTTGACGCCGGCGGGCAGCTCGTCGTCGTCCTCGCGAGAGAACACGCGGATGCCGATGACCTTGCCGGATTCACCGTGCGGCACCTTCAGCGAGGTGTCGCGGACCTCGCGTGCCTTCTCACCGAAGATGGCACGCAGCAGGCGCTCTTCCGGGGTCAGCTCGGTCTCACCCTTCGGGGTGACCTTGCCGACCAGGATGTCGCCGTCGCGGACCTCGGCGCCGATGCGGACGATGCCGCGTTCGTCGAGATCGGCCAGCACCTCATCGGAGACGTTCGGGATGTCCCGGGTGATCTCCTCGGCGCCCAGCTTGGTGTCGCGGGCGTCGATCTCGTGCTCTTCGATGTGAATCGAGGTGAGCACGTCCTCTTCGACCAACCGGTTCGAGAGGATGATCGCGTCCTCGTAGTTGTGGCCTTCCCACGGCATGATCGCCACGAGCAGGTTCTTGCCCAGGGCCATCTCACCGTTCTCGGTGCACGGACCGTCGGCGACGACCTGGCCGGCCTCCACGCGCTGGCCGGCGTCCACGATCGGACGCTGGTTGGCGCAGGTGCCGTGGTTGGACCGCGCGAACTTGCGCATCCGGTAGGTGTGCCGGGTGCCGTCGTCGGCCATCACGGTGATGTAGTCGGCCGAGACCTCCTCGACGACGCCCGCCTTCTCGGAGACGACGACATCGCCGGCGTCGATGGCGGCACGCAGCTCCATGCCGGTACCGACCAGCGGGGCCTCGCTGCGCACCAGCGGAACCGCCTGGCGCTGCATGTTGGCACCCATCAGGGCGCGGTTGGCGTCGTCGTGCTCGAGGAACGGGATCATCGCGGTCGCGACAGACACCATCTGGCGCGGCGAGACGTCCATGTAGTCGACGTCGGACGGGGCCACGTTCTCGACCTCGCCGCCCTTACGACGCACCATGACGCGGTCTTCGGTGAAGCGGCCGTCGGCGTCGATCGGCGAGTTGGCCTGCGCCACGACGTGGCGGTCCTCCTCGTCGGCGGTCAGGTAGTCGATCTGGTCGGTGACCACACCGTCGACGACCTTGCGGTACGGCGTCTCGATGAAGCCGAACGGGTTGACCCGGGCGTACACCGACAGCGAGCCGATCAGACCGATGTTCGGACCCTCAGGGGTCTCGATCGGGCACATGCGGCCGTAGTGGCTGGCGTGCACGTCGCGGACCTCAAGGCCGGCACGCTCACGGGACAGACCGCCGGGGCCCAGCGCCGACAGGCGACGCTTGTGGGTCAGACCCGAAAGCGGGTTGTTCTGGTCCATGAACTGCGACAGCTGGCTGGTACCGAAGAACTCCTTGATCGCCGCCACGACGGGACGGATGTTGATCAGGGTCTGCGGCGTGATCGCCTCGACGTCCTGGGTGGTCATGCGCTCACGCACGACGCGCTCCATGCGGGACAGGCCGACCCGGATCTGATTCTGGATCAGCTCACCCACGGTGCGCAGACGACGGTTACCGAAGTGGTCGATGTCGTCCACCTCGACCGGGACCTCGACGCCGCCGGGGACGGTCATCGTGGTCTGGCCCTCGTGCAGGCGCACCAGGTACTCGATGGTGGCGACGACGTCTTCCTCGGTCAGCGTCGACGACGTGATCGGCTGGCCGGCGTTGAGGCCTAGCTTCTTGTTGACCTTGTAGCGACCCACGCGGGCCAGGTCGTAGCGCTTCTCCTTGAAGAACAGGTTCTCCAGCAGGGTCTGCGCGGATTCCTTGGTCGGCGGCTCGCCCGGGCGCAGCTTGCGGTAGATGTCGAGCAGCGCCTCGTCGGGACCGGCGGTGCTGTCCTTCTCCAGGGTGCCCATCATGATCTCGGAGAACCCGAAGCGCTCGGTGATCTGCTCGTTGGTCCAACCGAGCGCCTTGAGCAGCACGGTGACCGGCTGACGACGCTTGCGGTCGATGCGGACGCCGACGGTGTCGCGCTTGTCGACGTCGAACTCCAGCCACGCACCGCGGCCGGGGATCACCTTGACGCTGTGCAGCGTCTTCTCGGTGGACTTGTCGATGCTCTCGTCGAAGTACACACCGGGAGAGCGCACGAGCTGGCTCACCACGACACGCTCGGTGCCGTTGATGATGAAGGTGCCCTTCTCGGTCATCATCGGGAAGTCACCCATGAAGACCGTCTGGCTCTTGATCTCACCGGTGTTGTTGTTGATGAACTCGGCCGTGACGAACAGCGGGGCCGCGTACGTCATGTCCTTGTCTTTGCACTCGTCGACCGGCGCCTTGACCTCGTCGAAGCGCGGGTCGGAGAAGCTCAGCGACATCGAGCCCGAGAAATCCTCGATCGGGGAGAGCTCTTCGAGCACCTCTTCGAGGCCGCCCTTGGGGTCGGTCTCACCGCGATCGACGGCCTTCTGCCGCCACTCATCCGAACCCACGAGCCAGTCGAAGGAATCCGTCTGAACGTCGAGCAGCCCCGGAACCTCAAGCGGTTCGCGGAGCTTGGCAAAGGAAACTCGGTTCGGTGCTCCTGGGACGGAGTTATTGGTGATAGCGTTCGCTGACTTGCTCTGGCTAGAGACTGCCAAGATGCATCCTTCCAGCACCTCATGCGACTGCGCGGAAGGCCTTCGAAGAGATCCGAGTGCCGGCCCGATCGTCGCTTTTTCTGCGTCGGTTCGGCTGGCTACTTCCCACTTCAGCCTGTCCAGAACCCCATACGCACGGCACAGGACTAGGTACTGAGCAACGCTCAGGCTAGAACACTATGTGGAGGTCAGGTGAGGGTGGGCAGGATGCAGCCAGCGCAACGTCCAACAATAGCGCAAGACGGCCACTTATTCAACGAGCAGTCCTCAACCACCAAATACTCACCGCATGAATCGGGTCACCCGGCGCTGGCTGGCGTCCCTCAACCCGTTCACACATGCTGCCCAACAGATTGGCCTGTCCATGGCCGTCCGTCAAGAGGTGACGCGCGGTTTGGTGCCTCTAGATCTCCCCTGACCTGCAGCTCGGGCAAACTACCGATCCGGGATGACGAGCCCGTTTCCACGGCCCCGCGCCGATACGTGAAAGACGTGGTCGGCATGCCAGATGCGCTCGATGGCCCCCAGCTGCACGATCTGCGAATGCCCCCTGTCCCCCGACGCAAATCAGGCCGGACCCTCGGGTCCGGCCTGATTCATCCAAACTCAGCTCTGGTGCGGCACCTCGATGGCGCCGGTCGGTGCGTCGTCCTCAACCGGGCGGTGGTGGCGCGTGGTGGGCTCGTCGCCGAACTGGTGCACCGGCAGCTTGTGCGTGCCCTCCAGGTCGTCGAGGATCGCGGCTTGCGCGGCCGGCGGCAGGGTGTGCAGGATCTCGCGCACGCGGGCCTGGCGCCGCAGGACGCCCTGCCGTTCGGGCATACCCGGGGTCGCGGTGAGCTGCGGCGGCACGCCTTCGATCTCCTCGACGCCACCGTCGTGCTGACCGGCGTCCAGCATGGCCTGCTCGGCGGCCGCGGTCGCCTCGTCCTTCTCCTCCGACATACCGATCGGACCGATACGACGACCGTTGAGGAACTGCTTGACCACAGGCTCCTCGCTGGTCAGCAACACCTCACGGGGGCCGAACATGACCAGCTGCTTACGGAACAGCATGCCGATGTTGTCGGGCACGGTCCGGGCGATGTTGATGTTGTGCGTCACGATCAGCACCGTGGCGTCGATCTGGGCGTTGATGTCGATGAGCAGCTGGCTCAGGTAGGCGGTACGTACCGGGTCCAGACCGGAGTCGGGCTCGTCACACAGGATGATCTGCGGGTCGAGCACCAGGGCGCGGGCCAGGCCGGCACGCTTGCGCATACCGCCGGAGATCTCGCCGGGGAACTTGTGCCCGTCATTGGGCATACCGACCAGGTCGAGCTTCTCCATGACGATGTTGCGGATTTCGCTCTCGCTCTTCTTCGTGTGCTCGCGCAACGGGAAGGCGGTGTTGTCATAGATGTTCATCGAGCCGAACAGCGCGCCGTCCTGGAACAGCACACCGAACAGAGTGCGGATCTCGTAGAGCTCCTTGGCCGAGCACTCCAGGATGTTGGTGCCGTCGATGACGATCGAGCCGCGCTCGGGGCGCAGCAGGCCGATCAGGGACTTCAGGAACACCGACTTACCGGTACCCGACGGGCCCAGAAGCACGCTGACCTCGCCAGCAGGAATCGACATCGTGACGTCTTCCCAAATCTTCGACGATCCGAAAGATTTGCTCAGCCCCGTCACATCGATCTGGACGCCCATAAAGATCCTTCCGCCTACGGCTCACCCCGCCACCTGCTGCGGCCTGTGGCTTGAGTCACCATAGCGCACGCAACGCCGACCACCTATGCATGTCTCCCAACATCGGGGAGTACCCAGGCTCAACGCGGAGCAATCCCGCCCTTACAAGCGAAGAACCCCCGAATCCGTGGGGATTCGGGGGTTCTTGCGGTCCGGTATCGGACTACTTGACGGTGACGGTGGCGCCGGCAGCCTCGAGCTTGCTCTTGGCGTCCTCGGCGGCCTCCTTGGAGACCTTCTCCAGCAGCGGCTTGGGAGCGCCGTCGACCAGATCCTTGGCTTCCTTCAGGCCCAGGCCGGAGACGATCTCGCGGACGACCTTGATCACGCCGATCTTCTTGTCGCCGGCACCCTCGAGGATGACGTCGAACTCCGACTGCTCCTCGCCGGCCTCGGCGGCGGCGCCACCGGCGGCGGGGGCGGCGGCGACGGCGACCGGAGCGGCAGCGGTGACCTCGAAGACCTCTTCGAACTGCTTCACGAACTCAGAGAGCTCCAGCAGGGTCATTTCCTTGAAAGCGTCGAGCAGTTCGTCGGTGGACAGCTTGGCCATGTTTATGGTCCTTCCTGATTTTTCTTACAGATGTTCGGGTGGATGGTGCGGTTGCGGTTAAGCGACAGCGGTTAAGCGGCTTCTTCGCCGGCCTTCTTCTCCTGCAGCGCCGCGGCGAGGCGGGCCACCTGAGAAGCGGGCGCGTTGAACAGGCCGGCGGCCTTGGACAGGTTGCCCTTCATGGCACCTGCCAGCTTGGCGAGCAGAACCTCGCGCGACTCGAGGTCGGCGATCTTCTCGACCTCGGCGACGGACAGCGCCTTGCCGTCCATGTAGCCGCCCTTGATGACGAGCGCCTTGTTGTCCTTGGCGAACTTCTTGATCGCCTTGGCGGCGTCAACCGGCTCACCCTGGACGAACGCGATCGCCGTGGGACCGGCGAACAGCTCGTCGAGACCTTCAATGCCGGCTTCGGACGCAGCGCGCTTCACCAGAGTGTTCTTGGCGACGGTGTACGTGGCGGAGTCGCCGAGGGAACGACGCAGCTCAGCCAGGTTCGCCACAGTCAGCCCGCGGTACTCGGTGACGACGGTGGCCGTCGACGCCTTGAACTGCTCAGCAATGTCGGCAACCGCCGTGGCTTTGTCAGCCTTGGCCATGCATGCCTCCTTGTGGTGGGTATCGGGTGCTCCACCAACTTGGGGCCGTGAAATGACGAACGCCCCGACGCAGACAGGTCGGGGCGCACAGATATCCAGCACGAAACTGGTCTAGCCTCGTCCTCCTGCGTGGGCCGCCGGGTCTCTGATGAGCCGCTTGCGCGAAGAACAACAGACACTTCCGGACCTTCAACCTATTGCTAGGTGACCGACGGTCTTCGGTGGAACTCGACCAGAGTAGCCGAACACCTACCGATCAGCCAAAACGGCCGCTTCCGCCTCGCAAACTGTTCACCGTGCACCCATCACCAACAGCACGAACGCCGCCACCAGCAACGCCACCCGCAGCCAGTGCAGCCGGTCCCAGCGGCCGGTGAGCTCGCCGAACCGGTCCGGTTCCCCCTCCCCGCCTGCGCCCGCCGCCACGCGGTTGTTGATCGGCACCAGTGTGGTGACGGACAACAGCATGATCACCCCCATCAACACCACGGCCGTGATGAGCAACGGCCCGGGACGCCACACCGCGACAGCGATCAACAGCGCCGTCGCCCCGAGGTACCAGAACGGCATCACGGTTCCGAGAATCCGGCTGCCGGTGCCGCGGGCCTGGCGGTAGGCCGCGTCCGGCAGCCGCTGCAGGATCG
This sequence comes from Mycobacterium farcinogenes, assembly GCF_019739075.1. NCBI lineage: Bacteria > Bacillati > Actinomycetota > Actinomycetes > Mycobacteriales > Mycobacteriaceae > Mycobacterium > Mycobacterium farcinogenes. The sequence continues at coordinate 5,376,725 of NZ_CP081673.1, forward strand.
GGTTGGTGAACGCCGCGACCCCGAACTCCACGCCGACAAGCGGGCCGGTGACGATCAGGGCGAGAATTTGCAGAACCTCTTCCATGGCATCAAGCCTGCTCAGCGTGCTGCCAAAAAACAAGGTACTGACAAATTAGTCAGCGCGATGGGAGGATTTGTCCCATGGCGGTTTCCAAGAAAGAGGTCGGCGAGTGCCCTATCGACGCGACGTTGTCGGTCATCGATGGGCGCTGGAAAGGAACCATCCTGTGGCGGTTGTCCGACGGGCCGATGCGCACCGCCGAGTTGCGCCGCAGCATCCCCGAGATCACCGAGCGGATGCTGATCCGGCATCTGCACGATCTGGTCGACGCCGGGATCATCGATCGCCATGACGCGGGCACGGTGCCGCCGTGCGTGCATTATTCGATCTCCGAGTACGGCCAGACGCTGGCGCCGGTGCTGGGCGCGTTGTGCGACTGGGGCCGCACCCACATGGAGCTCCAGAAGCAAAAGCGTCAGCCGCGGGCCAGGGCCGCCGCACCCACCAGGCCGGCATCCCCACCGAGTTCGGCCGGGACGACTCGCAGGCCGCGCAGGAACTCCAGCCCGGCGTAGTCGGTCAGCGCCGCGCGCAGCGGATCGAACAACAGCGCCCCGGACTTGGCCACTCCCCCGCCGATCACCACCAGGTCGAGGTCGCACACCGCGCCCACCGACGCGATCATGGCCGCCACCGCCCGGGCGCCGCGCTCAAATGCCTTGAGCGCCAATTCGTCTCCCTGGTTCGCGGCGCCACCCAGCGCCTTGGCGTCGGTACCTTCCCACCCGTGTCGCCGGGCCCATCTGACCAAGCTCGGGCCGGACGCGATGGTCTCGACGCAGCCGCGCCCGCCGCACGTACACGCGTCTTCACCGTCGGGTGCGACGACGACGTGGCCGACGTGTCCGGCATTGCCAGTGCGGCCGTCGTACGGCGCGCCGTCGAGCACCAGACCGCCGCCGACCCCGGTCGAGACCACCATGCCGAGCAGGAACTGCGCGCCCCGCCCCGCCCCGCACCATTGCTCGCCCATCGCCATACACAACCCGTCGCCGCCGAGCCGCACCGGCAACCGGGTCGCAGCGGCGACCCGGTCGACGATCGGAAAGCGTTGCCACTCAGTGATATTGATCGGGCTGATGGTGCCGCTGCGCAGGTCGATCGGGCCGGCCGAAGCGACACCGACACCGGTCGCGGCGCCGTCCGCGGTCTGCATGGTCTCGTCGAGCAGCTTCTCGACGACGGCCCAGACCGTCTCGGCGTCGCCGTCGGGGGTCGGCAGCTGGGCCCGGTGCACCAACTGCCCCTCGGGGTCGACCAGACCGGCTGCGATCTTGGTGCCGCCGATGTCGACCGCGAGGGTGAGAGTCACCTGGTGCTCCTAGTGCTTGTGCGTGTTGTCCGGTTGACGCGGGTCTCCGGGATGCTCGTATCCGGGCGCGAGTCGCACCACCGCGGCACAGCGCGCGTCGAGCCACTGCCGGAAGGCCTTCCTGCGGGCGGCCGCGGTCAGATGCGCGGCGATCCGGCAGCGCACCTGTTCCAGCGGCGGCGCAACCGGCCGGCCCCGCCAACCGTCGGGTCCCGCCGGTTTCAGCGCGAATCGCATGGGGTTGCGCGCGTGGTAGGCAGCCACCTCCGCATCGGAGATGTGCACCGCCGCAGTCACGTCCACGAAGACCGCTCGCGCCGGTGCGGAGTCCAGCGTCGCAGCGGCGACGCTGCCGATCTCCAGCCGGGCCGCGGTGTCGGGCAGCACCTCGTCTCGGCCGGGGGCGCCGAGGCCGGTCAGCCCGCGGGCCGAGGCCTCGTCGGCGACCACTTTCTCGGCCACCGCCAATTGGGTCAGCCAGCGGCGCAACTGCCGCCCCTCGCTGGTGCCGGGTCGTGGTAGCGCCGCTTCTCGGTTTCCCGCGCGCAGGACCGCCTCCCGTTCGTCGATCTCGGTGACCGACACCGGTTTTCCGGCCACTTGCGCCGCCCACTCCACGCGGCTCATCGCACCGTGACCTTCACCGCGGGAGAGTAAACCAGTCGCCCGGCACAACCGACCCGGACCAACGCCCACCACTGGCCCGGCTCGACCCAAGGCGGTGGCGTGACATCGAAAACGATTTCGGCGGTACCCGCAGCGGGCAGTTCGACGCCGACCGCCGCAGGCCCCATCCAGTCCCAGGTCCCCCACGGGCTGATCAGATGTGCCTCGGCGCTCATGCCGGTGCGGGCGTCGGTGCCGATCGTCATCGACAGCCGTGCGGTCTCACCGGCTCTGATATCGACGTCCCGGGGCTCGGACACCAGCTTGAGCACGCGTGCTTCGGGTTCACCGATCCTGACGACGCAGACGTCCTCGACCACCTGCCGCCACGAGGGCGGTAGCGCATCTGATCCGCTGCCGGTCACCACCAGTTCGGCACGCAGCGGATACAGCCCCGGCTCCGCGGAGGCCGGGATGCTCACCACCACATCGGTTTCCAGGTGTTCACCCGGCGGCAGGACATAGGGCAACTCATCGGGCTGCACGTCCCAGTCGGCAGGGCCGGTCAGCCTGACCCGGCCGTGCAGCGCGGCGTCGGTACAATCGCTGGCCGCGGTCAGCCGGACCACCACCTCGCTGCCGGCTTGGCCGACAACGCTTTCCGGGTGCAGGTACGCGACGGCAGGAAGGCCGCCCAGAGGTGCGGGACCGCGATTGTGCAGCCAGTACCTGGCGTAGAGCGGTTGGGCCGCCTCGGCGTCGGGCGCCAGTCGTCGATGCTCGCCGCGCAACACCCTGGGCAGGTTGAGTTGGGTGGAGACGGTAGCGATCTGGTAGCCGTGCAGGCTCAGATGTGAGGGCTGCTCTGCTGCGGGTTCTTCCAGCAGATTGAGGTTCGCCGCCGCGGTGACCGCGCGCAGGCCCGAGCGCAGTGTGGCCTCGGCGGGGGTGCCGGTGATCTCGACCAGCCGCGCAGTCACCCCGTCGGCCGGATCGGTACTGCGGACGCTGCCCGATGCGAGGGGGTTACCCGCGGCTTTGAGCGCGCCCAGTTGCACGGTGCCCGCCGGCTCGATCTCCAGCAATGAGCCCCACGACGGCAGCCCGCCGGCCGCATCCGAATCGGTCACGACCGGCTGCAGCGGCCGGTTGAACTCGGCGGCGCTCGAAGCGACACCCGCGGCCCGCCAGTCACCGGCGCCGGTGACCACCGCGTAGTCGAATGTGTGTGTCCAGTGCTGCAATTGGAAGTTGGATCCGTCCGGTGCGGTACGGCGCGGCGGGTCGATCCAGGTACCCGAAGGCCAGCCCGTGCAGGACCGCATCAGGGATGTGTGCAGGGCGCCGTCGGGCTCGATGGCGAAGCTGGGCACACCGCGGTTCAGCAGTGCGACGGTGCGGGCCTCGAACGGTTCGGCCGCCGCGGGCGCCTGCTGGCTGACGAGGATCTCGGCATCCGCCAGATCCTGGATCACCGCGTCGATGTCGCCGGCCAGGATCAGCACCGGCAGGGTTCGGACGCCACGCAGGTCGGCACCGGGCACCCATTGTTGGGCCAACGGCGCGGTGGCCGGCACCCACACTCGTGCCGAGCCCGTCGCGTCGATCTGGCGTTTGAACTCGTCGCTATAGGCGATGTCGGCTTCGGCGAGAACAGCCGCGGTGAACGGGTTTTCATCGGGACCGCCGAGCGCGAACCGGGTGTCGGGCAGGTTGGAGTCCACCGCGAGGTCCCCGTAGCGGGGTTTGTCGGCGGCGCTGCAGGTGGCCGTCACCCCGGCGCGGACCAGCGCCACCATCAGCTCGCGCGGATCGGCACCTTCGCCGGAAGCGACGACCTCGGCCACCGACACCGCCCGGACGGCGTCGCCGATGCGCACGCGCACCGCCGAGGACAGGCCGAACCAACCGTAGGCCGGATTGTCGAGCGTCCACGGGTGTTGCGCGGCATCTACCGCCTGAGGCGACGAACTGTCGTGCAGCAGTCCGAATCCACGGCCGATCACCGCGTCGCCGACCTCGCTGACCGGCAACGCGCCGGGCACCGGGCAGGGCCAGCGCAGCCGCACCAGGCGGTCGGCCCCGACGAACTCGTCGATGACGGTGCGGCAATCGACGCGCTGGACCCCCGACCACAGCGTGATGATCTGGGTGTAGCGCAACAGATCTGGAATGTGTCCGCGCACGATCACCCGCTGACCGAGGGCGCTGTGCTGGCACTGCACGTCGTCAGCGGGAGCGGCCGACGAGCCCACGACCGGTCCGGTGGGAAGCAGATGCCAGGGTCCTTCGCCGGCCTCGGGATGGGCCGGGTACTCCTCGTAGACGGCCAGTTCGTTGCCGACGCCGCCGTCGGCGATGAGCTCGCGCCCGTCGTCGATGAGTGAGCACACCCCACCGCCGCGGGCCGCATCGATACGCAGCCGGTAACGCTCGTTGGCGATCTCGACGCCGGCCACGGGATGCCAGCCCTGCGCCTGCCCGGTGGCAAAGCGATAGGACCGCCAGCCCAGCGAGGGGACGTCACGGGCCAGCCAGCTCACGGTGGCTCCGTCGTGCTCGACCAGCACGGGCACCTCGTTGCCGTCGCTGTCGAGCAGGGCACCGGGAAACGGTTCGTCCAGGTGCGCGGTGACGATGTCAGTCCGGTTGTGCGCCAAGGCGTTCCATACCACGACCGAACCGTCCACAGCTTCGGTCAGCAGGTTCAGCGCGTTGTCGCGGGCGGTGACCCCCAGCTCCCAGGCGTCGCGCCAGCTGGTCAGCAGGTCGAGATAGACCTGATCGGACTCCGATCCGGTGATGGCGTCGTGGTGTGCCCCGTACGCCAGCTGCACCCACGCCTTGGCCAGAGCAGCCTGCGGGTAGTCCGCGCCGCCGAGCAGTCCGGCGAACACCGCGAAGCGCTCGGCATCGAGCACCGCGTCTTCGGCGGCCCGGTTGGCCTGCTTGGTGTCGATGTAGGAGACGTCCTTGCCGGTATAGATCGGGTTCATGTCGCGGGTCTGCGGGGACGGCGTGATCCCGCGTTCGTCGGCTTCCGCGCGCACCGCGGCGAAGAACTCGGACGGAAGCGCACAGATGAACTTCGGCCAGACGTAGCGCGCGTTCCAGTCACGGTGGATCTGGGTGACCCATTTGTTGGGCGGGGTGTAGTCGGTGCCGACGGGCAGGAGCACGTTGCGGGTCAACGCAACTCGCTTGAGTTTGGTGAACAGCGCGTAGGTGGATTCTTCGGCTTCGGCCAGTGAGGCCGACGAGTCCATCCACCAGCCGGCCGAGTAGTGGGCGGGCATGTAGTGCGTGAGCAGCCCGCGTCCCGACGGCGCGATCCACTCGAACTCGCTGGCGAACTGCATGCGCTCGGGGTCGCCGTCGTTCTGCATGGGCCCCCACTGGTGATGCGGCCCGCGCGCCCACGAACTGGACGTCAGGCCGACGTCGGCGGCCATCCCGGGGAACTGCGGGTCGTGCCCGAACACGTCGAGCTGCCACGCGGTGGCCGGATCCGCGCCCATGACGTCGCGTTGAAAACCCATGCCGGACACAAAGTTCCGGATCGCCGTTTCCGGGCTGGTGAGGTTGGTGTTCGGCTCGTTGTAGGTGCCGCCCATGATCTCGACGCGTCCCTGCGCGATGAACCGGCGCAGGTCGGCCCGGTCCTCGGGCCTGGCGTCCCAGTACGGCTTGAGGTAGTCCACCTCGGCCAGCACGAACTTGTATTCAGGCTCGCGCCGGGCCATCTCCAAGTGGGCGGCCACCAGGTCGAAGCCGTTGGTCTGGCGGCATTGTCCGGGCGGGTCTTCGGTCCACACACTGGTGTAGGCGGCCTGGGTGTTCCACCAGACCGGGTCGTAGTGGAAGTGGCTGATCAGGTACATGGTCCAGCCCGGTTCGGCGACGGTGAAGCCGAAGGCCGTCTCCCCCACCCACGCGCGTCGGACCTCGCCGGGCACGCCGCGCTCGACGTCCACCGGCACCTCGACGATGCCGTCACCTACGGGGGCGAGCGCCTCACCCGAAAGCCCGTCCCCGCTGATCCGCATCGGCGTCGGCGCGGCGCAGGCCTCGTATCGCACCCGCACCAGCTGCCGAGGGGCATCCTCCGGCCCGGCAAACAGCTCCGTCGTCTCCACTGACGTGACGTGCATTTCAAAACCCTACGGCGTCACCGCTCCGAAATGTCGACGACAAGCGCCCGGTGATCCGAAACCGGCAGCCGCGGTGCGGCACAGTCCCCGGCCGACAACCTGGCGTCGTCGGTGAGGATGTGGTCCAGCTGCACCGTCGGCTCGTCGGCCGGGAACGTCAACGCGGTTCCGAGCGGATGCCACCGGCCCGGTTGGCCCGGTCCCATGTTCAGATCGCCCATCAGCAGTCTCGGGCCCGGAAAGCCGCGGACGTCGCGGACCAGGTGCCGCAACTGCACGCGGTTCCACCAGGGAACGAACGACAGGTGGGTGTTGGCCACCGTGATCGGCCCCAGCGGAGTGTCGACGCGGCCGACGACCGCGGCCCGAGGTTCCTCATGGATGACCCGGACCCGACGAATCCCCGAGACGTACATGGGAAACCGGAACGGGATCCGCGGGAGCCTCAGCACCTGCCAGTTCTCGACCGGGAACCTGGACAGCAGGGCGATCCCGTAGGCGGCGGTGCCGGGTTGTTCGCTGCCGGTCGCGGCCATCCACGTCGCGCCGGGGGTTCCGGAGATGGCCGCGACGAATCGGTGGTACGGGGCGTTCATCGCATCGGCGGCCACGGCGGTCAGATCGGCCTTGCCCGACCGCGGCTGATCACAGTCGACCTCCTGCAGGGCCAGGATGTCGGGGTCCAGTTCGGTGACGGCCGCCGCCAATCTGCCCAAGTCGACATCGCCGTCGTGAACACTGCGTCCGTGCAAAATGTTGAAAGTGGCCAGCCGCATGGGTACCCCATACCCACAACGGCGTCGCCCCCATCATGACGATGCCCCGACAACCCGGGATGGCACGTGCTCGACCGCAACGATGAGCTGCGGGACGCGCTCAAACGCGCGGCGTCGGCGTTCAAGGCGCACGGCCCGCGGTTCGCCCTGGCCGGAAGCTATGCGCTGTGGGTGTACGGCGCGCCCGAACCCGTGCACGACGTCGATTTCGTCGTCGCCGAGACCGACGCGGAAGCGGCCGAGACGACGTTGCGCAAGGCCGGGTTCCAGATCGTGCACGTGCCCGAGGACTGGTTGTTCAAGGCCTATCCCGACGACGATGTCCTGGTCGACGTGCTCTACCAACTCAACGGTGTGTCGGTGGACGCCGACGTACTGGACCGCGGCGAGGTGCAGGATGTGCTCGCGGTCCGGATGCCGGTCCTGCCGCCGACGCTGGTGATGTCGGAGAAGCTGCGCTCGCTCAACGAACACCACTGTGACTTCGCCGCATTGCTGCCGGCGGCCCGCGCGGTGCGCGAGCAGGTCGACTGGGATGGGGTGCGGGTCGCGACCGCCGACAACGATTTCGCCGCCGCGTTCCTGACACTCGTCGACCGGCTGGGGATCACCTAGTCTGCGGTCGCGGCGCGCAGGCGGGCGGCGACGGCGCGTACCGCCGCGATCACCTCTGGTGGTTCCAGCACTTCGAAGTCGTGGCCGACGGTCGCGAAGTAGAGGACCATGCGTTCGGGGTCGTCGGCGCCGGCGGTGACGATGCAGGCGCCGGGCCCGTCGGGCTCGACGGTGGCCGAGGCCGGCGGAAACTTCTGTGCCACAACCTCTTGCGGGGCTTGATAGCGGACCCGGGCACGGTAGCGGTAGGGCGACGAGCTGATCGAGCGACGGACGTATTCGGCCGCGTCCGGAGCTGCGCGCGGCGCGAAGGTGCTGCCGCGGGCCGCCACCGCCGACATGCGGTCCAGCCGCAGGCTGCGCCAGTCCTCGCGGTCCCGGTCATAGGCCATCAAGTACCAGCGTCGCCCGGTGGTCACGAGTTGATACGGCTCCAACCGGCGCTGGGTGTGGTTACCGCGGATGTCGGTGTAGTCGGCCCTGACGTGTTCGCGGTCGCGGCAGGCTCGGGCCAGGGTCATCAGCACCTCGGGTTCCACCGGTGCGTCTGACGAGTTGGGTGCCAGCGTCACGGTCGCGCCGTGCACCGCCGAGACCTGCGAACGCAACCGCGAGGGCATGACCTGGTCGAGCTTGGACAGCGCCCGCAGCGCGGACTCGCCGACGCCGGCGACGCTGCCGCCGGCGGCCAGTCGCAGGCAGACGGCCATGGCGACGGCTTCGTCGGGGTCGAGCAGCAGCGGCGGCAACGCCGCACCCGCGCCCAGTTGGTAACCGCCACCCTGCCCCTTGCTGGCCTGCACCGGATACCCGAGTTCGCGCAGCCGCTCGATGTCACGACGGACGCTGCGGGTGGTGACATCGAGCCGCTCGGCCAGTTCCTCACCGGTCCAGGTCCTGCGCGACTGCAACAGCCCGAGGAGTTGCAGCACGCGGCCGGTGGTTTCGCTGCTCACCGTCATGCAAGAAGTGTGCCGTAGTTTTAGGACCGAATCTGTCCTATATAGGTGTCACAGTGGTCCTATGTGGACAAACCTTCTGGCCGAGCAACTCGACTTCCACTGGACGCATCAACTCCGACCGCGGCTCGACGGACTGACCGACGACGAGTATTTCTGGCAGCCGGTGCCCGACTGCTGGACCGTGCACCCCGACGGCGGCATCGACTTCAGTTATCCACCGCCCCAACCGGAACCGTTCACCACCATCGCGTGGCGGCTGGCTCACGTGATCGTCGGCGTGTTCGCCATGCGCAATCGCTCACACTTCGGTGGGCCGCCCGCCGACTATCAGTCGTGGCCGTACGCCACCGATGCGGCCACTGCCCTCACCCAACTCGACGACGCGTACCGGAATTGGATCGACGGAGTCCGGGGACTGAGCGAAGATGACCTGGCCAAGCCCGTCGGTCCGGCCGAAGGTCCGTGGGCCGAGCATTCGATGGCCGTGCTGATCCTGCACATCAACCGGGAGGTCATCCACCACGGCGCCGAGATCGCCTGCATTCGCGACCTTTACGTACACACCACCAAGAGCAAGGAGAACTGAACGATGCCCGGTATGCCCGCCCCCGCCGCCGACGAACGCCAGACGCTGATCGGATTCGTGGCCTTCCAGCAGAACGCCTTCTTCGCCGTGGCCCACGGCCTGACCGATGAGCAGGCTCGCTCCACCCCGTCGGTGAGCGCGCTGTCCATCGGCGGGCTGATCAAACACGTCACCGGGATGCAGCAGGGGTGGACGGCCCGCGCCGAGCATGCACCGCAGTTCCCGCCGCCGGATCCCCGGCCCATGGAAGAGCAGATGGCCGACTATGCCGACCAGTACGTGATGCACGAGCACGAGACACTGGCCGAGTTGCTCGACGCATTCAAGGCCCAGAACGCCGAGACGCTGCGCGTGCTCGCCGAAACAGATCTAGAGACCCCGGTCCCCGTACCCCACCACGTGCCGTGGTTTCCGCAGGATGTCGACAACTGGTCGGTCCGCTGGGTGGCCATGCATCTGATCGAGGAACTCAGTCGCCATGCCGGCCACGCCGACATCATCCGCGAATCCATCGACCGCGCAACGATGTACGAATTGTTGGCGGCCGAGGAGCAGTGGCCCGAGACCGACTGGATCAAGCGCTGGCGGCCGGCGGCGGTCTGAGGCTAGCGCCCCAGCACCAACCGCAGCGCGTAGTCCACCACGGCCTCGAGGTCGTCGCCCAGGTTCCCGCTCAGCCACTGCTGGGCGAGTTCGGCCATCGCCCCGGTGTACATGGCCGCACCGACCTGGGCGGCGACCGGGTCCGACCCCGGATTGAGCCGGCCGCCCTCCGACAGCACCGCCTCGCGTAACAAGTCCTGGGTGGCCGTGCGCCGGGCGGCCAGCACCGGGTTGGCCCTGGCGTCGGTGAACAGCACTCGTCCCCGACGCGGGTCGGCCGAACTGAAGCCCAGTACGGCGGCGATCCCGGCGCGGGTTCTGGACCGAACGGACTCGCCCGCCCCGGCCATCGCGGCGTCGACGTCGGCCGCCAAGGCCGCACTCACCTGGTCGTAGACCGCGCCGAGCAGGTCGTCGGTATCGGCGAAACTCTCGTAGAAGTAGCGGGTGTTGAGGCCGCACTCGCGACAGACCGAGCGCACCGACAGCGCGGCTTCCCCGCCGTCGCCGAACAGCCGGAAGGCCGCGTCGACGAGCAGTGCGCGACGCTCGGCACGGCGGTCCGTGAGCGGCACGCCGGCCCAGCGGGTCGGGGTGGGTGCTCCGGTCATTGCTTCAGACTAGATCTGGTCACACCCGTACCCAAAATGTATTCTGGCTACAGACGTAACCAGAAGGGGGTCCGCGGTGGACATGCCACACCAGGTGCTCGAGCAGATGCTGCAGCGGAAGTTCGACAAGGACATTCGCCAGCACTACTTCCGTGGCATGGAGTTCGCCGGGCCGGCGGGTGACCCGGGATGGTTCGGACCGGGCAGCGCGGTCTGGCACGTCCACTCACACACCGAGGCGTTGATCTTCGGCCTGCAGTGCGCGGCGTACATGGAGCGCCTCGATCCGTCGATCTACTGGATGGGCATGCACCATTCGCGACTGGTCAAACGCGACCCCGAGACCGGGGTGGCGGTGCCGCAGATCGATCCGCAGGGCGCGGCGGTCCGGCTGGGCCATTCGATCGCGTTCTTCATCGGCACCGCCTACGGCAACACCGAAACCGCCGAGCGGGTCGCCAAGACCGTGCGTTCCATGCACCACACCATCAAAGGCACCCGCCCGGACGGGGCAAAATACGACGCCGACGATCCGGACTGGCTGCGCTGGAACTACGCGACCGTGGTGTGGGGGCTGGCCACCGCACACGAGATCTACCATCCGAATCCGTTGCGCGGCAAGAAACTTGACCGGTACTACGGTGAGTTCGTCCGCGTCGGCCACGCCTTGGGCGGCACCGACCTTCCGGCCACCAAGGCGGAGACGCTGGACTGCCTCGAGTCGTACCTGCCCAAGCTGGCGCTGACCCACGGCGCGGCGATGGCCACCGGCTCCAACCTGCCCATGCCGCAGAGCGCGGTCGACTGGGCGATCCGCGACACCATGCCCAAGTGGGCCAAACAGCTCATCGGGCACACCGATCCGAACCCGATCGAGCGGGCCGGCCGGCGTGCCGTCGTGTGGTCGATCATCAACGGGCTGCACACCGCGGCCGGCACCACGCTGGAGTTCCGCCAAGCCCAGAAGCGGGTCGCCGGAGGCACCACTGTGCCGCACACCGAGCCCGCCTACGTGCCCGGAAGCGACCCCGTCCTGAGCCGCGACGAGGTCGAAGAAAGTTTCACGTCGGTGTGACGCACGGCACAGATGTTTTTGGCCGCACCGCGGCCTTTGAGACACTGCAGCTATGAGCACTACGCCGCCGAAAACCAAGCACCGCGAGGTCGCCAGGTTGAGCCGGGTGCCCCTTCCGGTCGAAGCCGCCCGTATCGGCGCCACCGGATGGCAGATCACCCGCACCGGGGTCCGGGTCGCCGCCAACATCTTCGGCGGCGGGTCCCTGCAGCAGAAGATCATCAAGCAGGTGCCGCAGACCTTTTCCGACCTGGGTCCCACCTATGTCAAGTTCGGCCAGATCATCGCGTCCAGCCCGGGCGCCTTCGGTGAGCCGCTGAGCCGCGAGTTCCGCGGTCTGCTCGACCGGGTGCCGCCCGCCGACACCGAAGAGGTCCACAAGCTTTTCGTCGAGGAACTCGGCGACGAGCCGTCGAACCTGTTCAAGAGTTTCGACGAGAAGCCGTTCGCGTCAGCATCGATCGCGCAGGTGCACTACGCCACGCTGCACAGTGGCGAGGAGGTGGTGGTCAAGATCCAGCGCCCGGGGATCCGCCGCCGCGTCGCCGCTGACCTGCAGATCCTCAAGCGCGGCGCGCAACTGGTCGAGCTGGCCAAGCTGGGACGGCGACTGTCGGCCCAGGATGTGGTCGCCGACTTCGCCGACAATCTCGCCGAAGAGCTCGACTTCCGGCTGGAGGCCCAGTCGATGGACGCCTGGGTGTCGCACATGCATGCCTCCCCGCTCGGCGAGAACATCCGGGTGCCGCAGGTGTACTGGGATCTGACCAGCCAGCGCGTGCTGACGATGGAACGGGTCACCGGCGTCCGCATCGATGACGTGGCCGCCATCCGCAAGAAGGGCTTCGACGGCACCGAGCTGGTCAAGGCCCTGTTGTTCAGCGTGTTCGAGGGCGGCCTCAAACACGGGCTGTTCCACGGCGACCTGCACGCGGGCAACCTCTACGTCGACGACGACGGCAAGATCGTGTTCTTCGACTTCGGCATCATGGGCCGCATCGACCCGCGCACCCGCTGGCTGTTGCGCGAGCTGGTGTACGCACTGCTGGTCAAGAAAGACCATGCGGCCGCCGGCAAGATCGTGGTGCTGATGGGGGCCGTGGGGACGGTGAAGCCCGAGGCACAGGCCGCCAAAGACCTGGAGAAGTTCGCTACCCCCCTCACGATGAAGTCGCTGGGCGATATGTCCTACGCCGAAATTGGCAAGCAGCTCTCTGCGCTGGCCGATGCCTACGACGTCAAACTGCCCCGGGAACTGGTGTTGATCGGCAAGCAGTTCCTCTACGTCGAGCGCTATATGAAACTGCTGGCGCCGAGGTGGCAGATGATGAACGATCCCCAGCTCACCGGGTACTTCGCCAACTTCATGGTGGACATCAGCCGCGAACACAAGGAAAACGCCGACGGGATCGAGGCCTGAGTGGCCGGCATGAAGGTGCGAACCGGATTCGCCAAGTCGTCCGCGGAACCCGGCGACGTCGACCTGTACTACGAGGACATGGGCGACCCGAACGATCCGGCCGTGCTGCTGATCATGGGCTTGGGCGCACAGATGTTGTTGTGGCGCACCGGTTTTTGCGAGAAGCTGGTCAACCAGGGTCTGCGCGTCATCCGCTACGACAACCGCGATGTGGGCCTGTCCACGAAGTTGTCGGGCAAGCGGGTCGATTCCCCACTGCCGCTGCGGATGGCCCGGTCGTTCCTGGGCCTGCGCAGCCCGTCGGTCTACACGCTCGAAGACGTCGCCGACGATGCTGCCGCCCTGCTCGATCACCTCAACATCGACACCGCGCACATCGTCGGCGGGTCGATGGGCGGGATGATCGCGCAGATATTCGCGTCCCGGTATGCCGAGCGCACCAAGACGCTGGCGGTGATCTTCTCCAGCAACAACCAGCCCCTGCTGCCGCCACCCGGCATCAAACAGCTGCTGTCGGTCATCACCGGCCCGCCCGCCAACTCGTCGCGAGAAGCCATCATCGACAACGCCGTTCGGATCAGCAAGATCAACGGCAGCCCCGGATATCCCACTCCCGAAGACGAGATCCGGGCCCAAGCCGCCGAGCTGTACGACCGCGCCTATTACCCGGCCGGAATCGCCAGGCACTTCGACGCCATCCTCGGCAGCGGCAGTCTGCGCCACCACGACAAGCGGATCAAAGCCCCCACGGTGGTCATCCACGGCCGCTCCGACCGGCTGATGCGGCCGTACGGTGGCCGCGCAGTGGCCCGGGCGATCGACGGCGCCCGCCTGGTGTTGATCGACGGCATGGGTCACGAGCTACCGGAACCGGTCTGGGACGAGGTCGTCGGCGAGCTCAAGACAAACTTTGCCATGTCCCACTAGTTTCTCTGCGTCGGCAACGTTAATTATCGAATTCGCCTTTGCCAGGTTTTGAAAGCTGGGTAGCTGGCAATCCTCGCCCTACAGTTTCAGCAGCAGTCTGGGGGGCGGCTAGGTCAAGACGTGGCATAGCGCAGCTCACCTCGGTCGGTCTCTGCCCCGAGAGGTTGCGCGTGCCCAGTAAGCCGGGAAAACTCAAACCCCACTTCGACGACGTACAAGCCCACTACGACCTATCCGACGATTTCTTCGCCCTGTTCCTGGACCCCACCAGGACGTACAGCTGCGCCTACTTCGAACGCGATGACATGTCGCTGCAGGAAGCACAGACCGCGAAGATCGACCTGGCCCTCGGCAAGCTGGACCTCCGGCCCGGAATGACCCTGCTCGATATCGGATGCGGCTGGGGCGCAACGCTTATGCGGGCGCTCGAGCGCTACGACGTCAACGTCATCGGGCTCACGCTCAGCCGCAACCAGGCCGCTCACGTCCAGGCGTTGTTCGACGAGAGCGACAGCCCACGTGCCAAGCAGGTGCTGCTCGCCGGCTGGGAGGAGTTCGACGAGCCGGTGGACCGGATCGTGTCCATCGGAGCGTTCGAGCACTTCGGCCCCGACCGATACGACGACTTCTTCCGCTTCACGCGCCGCGCCCTGCCGGACGACGGAGTGATGCTGCTTCACACCATCACCGCGATTCATCCGCGATACGCGCACGAGCGGGGCATTCCGCTCACGTTCGAGCTGGCCAAGTTCATCAAGTTCATCGTCACCGAGATCTTTCCCGGCGGCCGGCTGCCCACCATCGAGATGGTCGAGGAGCATGCGCAGCGGGCGTCGTTCCATCTCACGCGCCGGCAGTCCTTGCAGCCGCACTACGCCCGCACCCTCGATCTGTGGGCGGCGAACCTGGAGGCCAACCGCGAGGAGGCCATCCGGATGCAGTCCCAGGAGGTCTACGACCGCTACATGCGATACCTCACGGGCTGCGCGAACCTCTTCCGCGTCGGCTACACCGACGTCAACCAGTTCACCCTGCATGTCGCCGGGTGATTTCCTTCGCCGACGAATCGCGCCCGTGGCATTTCCGCAGGCCTCACGGGGCAAATGAGCGTACGGCACATTGATCTCGTTTGCCGACAAAATCAACTGATGCGAGCGCCTGCACGAACCCCACTCTGGCCTGCGGTACGCTGACATCCGCGGGGAGAACTCTTACAGCTTGGAGCATTTCGAATATGTCCAAATTGACGCCGAAATATGAAGAACTGCAGTCGATCTACGACATTTCAAACGAATTTTACGAACTGTTTTTAGGCCCCACAATGGGATACACGTGTGGCTATTTCGAGCGCGAGGACATGACCGGCGACGAGGCTCAGATCGCCAAGTTCGACCTGGCGCTCGGCAAGCTGGGTCTCGAACCCGGCATGACTCTGCTCGACATCGGCTGCGGCTGGGGCGCGTGCATGGCACGGGCGATCGAGAAGTACGACGTCAATGTCATCGGCCTGACCCTCAGCGGTGAGCAGCGCGAGTACGCCATCGAAAAGCTCTCCAAGGTCCCCACGCAGCGCAACGTCGAGGTTCGGTTGCAGGGGTGGGAGGAGTTCGACGACAAGGTCGACCGCATCGTGTCGATCGGGGCGTTCGAGCATTTCGGATTCGAGCGCTACCCGGCGTTTTTCGAGACGGCCTACAACGCACTGCCCGACGACGGCATCATGCTGCTGCACAACATCACCGGATTCGACCTTCGGCAGGGCCAGAAGCTCGGCCTGCACATGACGTTCGAGGACGCCCGGTTCGCGCGCTTCATCATGACCGAGATCTTCCCCGGCGGTCGCCTGCCTTCGGTGGAGATGGAGAAGGAAAAAGCGATCGAGGCCGGGTTCAAGCTCACCCAGCTGCAGGAGATCGGCCCGCACTACGTCCGGACCCTCAAGATCTGGGCCGACGCGCTCGAGGCCCACAAGGACGAGGCCATCGCGATTCAGGGCCAAGAGGTCTACGACCGCTACGACAAGTACCTCAACGGCTGCCAGAAGTACTTCGCCTCGGGCCACATCAGCGTGCATCAGTTCACGCTGCAGAAGTAATCTCGCGCTCCTGTCGGATCCGGGCATCGCCGTTCGTCGGATAGGTAGAGAGTGGAACAGACGGTTCTCACTCGCTGACCCACCGGAGACGACGATGCACTACTTCGCATTACTGATCAGCCAGGACGTGGAACTCGCGCCCGAGCAGCAGGCCGAAGGCATGGCGGCCTTCCAGGCCTTTCACGCCAAGGCCCAGTCGTCGATCCGGGCCGGCGACGCGCTGGACAGAAGCGCTGCCGCCACCCGGATCGACGGCGGTCCGGACCACCCGACCATCACCGACGGCCCGTTCGCCGAGGGAGCCGAGGTGGCCTGCGGCTATTACGTGTTCGAGGCAGACAATCTCGATGAAGCGCTGGCCCTGGCGCGCGACATCCCGGTCGCCCAGTTCGGCGCGGTCGAGGTGTGGCCGATGGTCCACTGGCAGGCCCCCGAGAAGCCCCTCGGCAACGATTGGCTGGCGCTGCTGCTGGAACCGGCGCAGGACGTGAACACGCCAGGAACCGACGAGTGGAATCAGCAGGCGGGCCTGCACGTCGAACTCGCCAAGACCATCGGCGACAAGACACTGGCGGGCGCGCCGCTGCATCCGCCGTCAACCGCGACCACGGTGCGGGTGCGTGACGGCAAGGTGCTGCTGACCGACGGGCCCTATATCGAAGGTGCCGAGGTGGCCAACGGCTTCTACGTGTTGCGGGCCTCCGATCGCGACGAGGCGGTCAAGCTGGCGTCGATGATTCCGGCGTCGGCCATTGAGGTCCGCCAGTTGGCCGGGGTATCGGGCCTGTAGTCGCCACGTGACCGAGCTGGACGGCGTCTTCCGGCGCGAGTGGGGCCCGGCCGTAGCCGCGCTGGCGCGATGGTCGGGCGATCTCTCGGTGGCCGAAGACGCCGTCCAGGAGGCCTGTGCGCAGGCTCTGCGGGTTTGGCCGGCCGACGGGGTGCCGGTCAATGCCGGGGCATGGTTGACGACCGTGGCGCGCAACCGGGCTCTGGACCGGCTGCGGCGTGAATCCGCCCGCCCCGGAAAGGAACTCGCGGCCGTGTATGAGCAGGTGAACGCGTCGGGTAGTGCCGGCGAACTGCACCCGGTACGCGATGACGAATTGCGGATGATGTTCACCTGCGCTCATCCCGCACTGGATCCCAGTTCGCAGCTGGCCCTGACGCTGCGGCTGATCTCGGGGCTCACCGTCACCGAGATAGCCCGTGCCCTGCTGCAGTCCGATTCCGCGGTCGGTCAGCGAATCACCCGCGCCAAGAACAAGATTCGCCAGGCCAACATCCCGTTGCGGGTGCCACCACCGGAGCTCCTGGACGAACGCACACCGCATGTGCTCGGCTGCATCTATTCGGTGTTCACCGAAGGTTACTGGTCTACCGGCGGGCCGTCGGCCATCCGTGACGAACTGTGTGACGAAGGCGTCCGGCTCGCCGGTGAGCTGTGCGCGTTGATGCCCGGCAATCGGGATGCGCATGCGCTCGCCGCGCTTGTGCTGCTGCATGATTCGCGACGACGCACCCGCGTGGACACTGCCGGCGCGCTGATACCGCTGGATGAGCAGGACCGCGGGCAATGGGATCGGGGACGGATCGCGCGGGGTCTGGAACAGCTGCGGTTGGCCGAGGGGGCCGGCGGCTCCTACCTACCGCAAGCGGTGATCGCGGCACTGCACGCGACGGCGCCCACCTGGCAGCACACCGACTGGGCCACCATCTGCGTGGCCTATGACCGCTTGGCCGAGATGACGGGCTCACCGGTGGTGCGCGCCAATCGTGCACTCGCCGTTGGGTTTCGCGACGGCTTCGCAGCCGGGCTGGCCGCGCTCGACGAGGTGGCCGAGGATCCGCGGCTGGCCCGGACCAACACCGTGGCCCCGATCCGGGCGGACCTACTGCGTCGGGCGGGCCGCCTCGACGAGGCCGTGCGCTGGTACCGCGTCGCACTCGATGGTTCCGGGTCGGAGCCGGCCGCGGCCTTCCTGCGCCGCCGCCTCGCCGAATGCGCCCCAGAAACGCCGAATGGCCAGTTATGACACGCGATTCAGAGAATCTTGTGCCGTAACTGGCCACTCGGGCTCAAAACCAAGCCTCAGAGCCGATGGTCGGCTCCGCTGCGCTACGCCTCAGAGCCCATGGTCGGCTCCGCTGCGCTACGCCTCAGAGCCCATGGTCGGCTCCGCTGCGCTACACCTCCGTGAAGTTCCGGGTCACCGCCGGGTCAACCGGGATACCCGGGCCCGTGGTGGTGGAGACGGTCACCTTCTTGAGGTAACGACCCTTCGAGGACGACGGCTTGGCCCGCAGCACCTCGTCGAGGGCGGCGCCGTAGTTCTCGGCCAGCTTGGCCTCGTCGAAGGACGCCTTGCCGATCACGAAGTGCAGGTTGGCCTGCTTGTCGACGCGGAAGTTGATCTTGCCGCCCTTGATGTCGGCCACAGCCTTGGTGACATCCGGGGTGACGGTGCCGGTCTTGGGGTTCGGCATCAGACCGCGCGGGCCCAGCACGCGGGCGATCCGACCGACCTTGGCCATCTGATCCGGGGTGGCGATCGCGGCGTCGAAGTCCAGGAAACCGCCCTGGATCTTCTCGATCAGGTCGTCGCTGCCGACGACATCGGCGCCGGCGGCCAGCGCCTGCTCGGCCTTCTCACCGACGGCGAACACGGCGACGCGGGCGGTCTTACCGGTGCCGTGCGGCAGGTTGACGGTGCCGCGGACCATCTGGTCAGCCTTGCGGGGGTCCACACCGAGGCGGATGGCGACCTCGACGGTGGCGTCCTGCTTCTTGGAGGAGGTCTCCTTGGCCAGCTTCGCGGCCTCAAGCGGCGTGTAGAGCTTGGTCCGGTCGACCTTCTCCGCGGCTTCGCGGTATGCCTTGCTGTTCTTGCTCATTGAAAATCCAATCGTGTCTGTTGGAGTCGTGGTGCGGGCCGATGCCAGCCCTCCCACTGAGGATGCGGATATTCGACCTCTGCTGTCGGGTCGATCCGCTTCGCTACTCGACCGTGATGCCCATCGACCGGGCAGTGCCGGCGATGATCTTCGACGCAGCGTCGATGTCGTTGGCGTTGAGATCGGCCTTCTTGGTCTCAGCGATCTCGCGCACCTGGTCCCAGGTCACCTTGGCGACCTTGGTCTTGTGCGGCTCGCCCGAGCCCTTCTGCACACCGGCTGCCTTGAGCAGCAGCTTGGCGGCGGGCGGGGTCTTCAGTGCGAACGTGAAGCTGCGATCCTCGTAGACGGTGATCTCCACGGGGATGACGTTTCCGCGCTGCGACTCGGTCGCGGCGTTGTACGCCTTGCAGAACTCCATGATGTTGACGCCGTGCTGGCCAAGCGCAGGACCGACCGGCGGGGCGGGGTTGGCCTGCCCGGCCTGGATCTGCAGCTTGATGAGCCCGGCGACCTTCTTCTTCGGGGCCATGCTTCTGGTGTTCCTTTACTTGCTCATCCAAGGGCGCGAACGCCCGTTGTTTCTAGCCGCTGTGGCGACTAAATCTTGGAGACCTGGTTGAAGGTCAGTTCGACCGGCGTCTCGCGGCCGAAGATCGAGACCAGCACCTTGAGCTTCTGCTGTTCGGCGTTGACCTCGCTGATCGAGGCGGGCAGCGTCGCGAACGGGCCGTCCATGACGGTGACGGACTCGCCGACCTCGAAATCGACCAGGATCTCGGGCCGTTCGAGGGTGGCCTCGGTGCTGGCACCGGTGGCAGCGGCGGCGGCGGCCTTGGCGGGCTTCTTGGCCGCGCCCTGCGGCAGCAGGAACTTCACCACGTCGTTGAGCGACAGCGGCGACGGACGCGAGGTGGCGCCGACGAATCCGGTGACACCCGGGGTGTTGCGCACCGCGCCCCACGACTCGTCGTTGAGCTCCATACGAACGAGGATGTAGCCGGGCAGCACCTTGCGGTTGACCTGCTTGCGCTGGCCGTTCTTGATCTCGGTGACCTCTTCGGTGGGCACCTCGACCTGGAAGATGTAGTCACCGACGTCCAGGTTCTGCACGCGGGTCTCGAGGTTGGCTTTCACCTTGTTCTCGTAACCGGCGTAGGAGTGGATGACGTACCAGTCGCCTGGCTTGAGCCGCAGCTCCTTCTTGAGGGCGACTGCCGGGTCTTCGTCTTCGTCGGCGGCGGGAGCCTCTTCAGCCTGTCCAGCCTCTTCGACCGACTCGGTCTCGTCGGCCGTCTCGGGGGCGGCAGCTTCTGGGCTGTCCGACTCCAGGTCGTCGGTCTGCGACTCGACGGCGTCGACGGTCTCGTCGGCGACGGTCTCGTCGCCGTCGAACGTAGTCACGTTGTCAGTCCTCTCTCAAATTCCAGATCAGGTGCCGAACACCAGCGACACCAGCTTCGCCAGGCCAAGGTCGGCGCCGGAGATCAGCGCGACCATGAACACCAGGAAGACCAGCACCACCGTGGTGTAGCTGACCATCTGCTTGCGGTTCGGCCAGATCACCTTGCGCAGCTCGGCAACGACCTGCTTCAGGTAGTTGACGACGAACATGATCGGGTTTCGCGACGGGCCGGTCTTCTTGGCCTTCGCCTTCTTCGCCTTCTTCGCCTTGCCGGAGTCGGCCTTGGCATCTTCGCTCGACGCGTCGCCCTCGGCGGCCTCGTCACTGTCGGCCTCGGCAGCCGCGCCACGACGGGTCCGCTTGCCGGTCGGGCGAAGCGGCCGGGTCACCACCGCGGTCTGACCGTGGGAGCTGTCCGTTGCCCCGGTGTCGGTGCTGGCGTCGGTTCCAGTGTCGTCTGCGGAGCCGGCACCTTCGCGCTCGTCGCTCACCGCATGCCTTTCATCCTGGTTTTTGTGTGTTCACCTTCCAGTGTGCACACGTTGTCGAGTATTCAGTTTGAGCAGGGGCGACAGGACTTGAACCTGCAACCTGCGGTTTTGGAGACCGCTGCTCTGCCAATTGAGCTACGCCCCTCTGTTGGTGACTCAACTTGCGCTTCATCACCGTACTGCGCCGAGGCTTACACAATTCGCGCGCGGCCCGCTCGACTGGTCAAGCCGACGGACAGCGCGCTGAAATGGGAAAAACCCCGAGTGCCGAGTGTACCCCGGCGTGCGTGTCATCTACTAATCGACCGCTACTCCCCGGCCGCCTTACGCATGACCTTGCCGGTTTCCGGATCCCACTTCACCTGGATGGAATCGTCGGCATCGTGGCCCATCATCGTCGTGATGGCCTCCAGGACCACGTCGCCGTCGTCGTTGGTGCAGACGTTGTGAGTGACGACGATGTCGGCGCCGAAGCGCTCCTCGACCGAGGCGATCTCCATGACGGCGTGCAGCTGATCGCCGGCCTTGAGCGGCTTGCGGTAGAGGAACTTCTGGTCGACCTGGACGATCTGCTTGGTTTCCATGCCGACGTCGACGTTCTGGAAGAAGTGTTCCTGCACCAGCAGTGCCAGGGTGGAGGCGAAGGTGAGCGGGGCGATGAGGGCGTCGTGGCCGAGTTCGGCGGCGGCCGCCTCGTCGTGGCTGGCCGGATCCATGGCCTTGACGGCCTTGGCGTACTGACGGATCTGCTCGCGGCCGATCAGGAAGGGGTGCGGATACTTCCAGACCATTCCGAGGATGTCGACCTTGAGTGCCATGGCCCAGAACTCCTTACGCCAGTTGTGCGGTCGCGATCGCGCGCCCGAAGATCTTCTTTCCGCCTGCGGTCGCCGAGATGGCGATGGTGACCAGTTTCTCTTCGGGATCCACGGCCTTGATGCGTCCGTTGAACACGATCTCGGCGCCGACGCCGTCGTTGGGGACGGGCACCACGGCGGTGAAGCGGACGTTGTATTCCTTGACCGCGGCCGGGTCGCCGACCCATTCGGTGACGTAGCCGCCGCCGACGCCCATGGTCAGCATGCCGTGGGCGATCGCGGTGTCCAGGCCGACCTGCTTGGCGATCTCGTCGTCCCAGTGGATCGGGTTGAGGTCACCGGACACGCCGGCGTAGTTGACCAGGTCTCCGCGGGTCAGCGGGATCACGCGCTCCGGAAGCGTGTCGCCGACCTTGACCGAACTGAACTCGCGCAGCGCCATCAGTTAAAACCCTCTTCTCCGTCACCCGCACGCCCGGCCAGGGTCGTGTAGGCCTCCTGGACCACCTCACCTTTTTCATTGGTGATGATGTTCTTGGTCACGATGATGTCGGTGCCGTGCGCTTTCCGCACGGAATGCACGTACACGTCGCAGTACAGCTTGTCCCCGGCCAAGACCGGCTTGAGGAACTTGAGCTCCTGATCGACCTGGACGATCTGAGCGTCCTGGATGCCGATCTCGGCCCACTCGAAGAAGGCCCACTGCGCCTGGTAACCGAAAATGCAGATAAAGGTCAGCGGCGCGGGCAACGAGTCGTGGCCGAGCTCAGCTGCGGCGGCTTCGTCGTGGTAGAACGCATCGTTGTTCTTGACCGCGAGCGCGTGTTCGCGGATCTTCTCGCGCCCGACCTCGTAGTGCTCAGGATGCCGGTAGTGCATCCCGACGATGCTGGTCGAAAGAGCCACGAGCGTTGGGCTACCGCGACTCTTTGTGCGGCTGGTGGGTGCCGCAGTTGGGGCAGAACTTCTTGATCTCGAGCCGGTCGGGATCGTTGCGGCGGTTCTTCTTGGTGATGTAGTTGCGGTGCTTGCACACCTCGCACGCCAAAGTGATCTTCGGCCGTACGTCGGTACTCGACGCCACGTCAGTTCTCCCTGCTCAAAATCACGCTCTGCTTTTGATGTTCCTGTAGCGGTGGGGAGGCTCGATCTCCCGACCTCACGATTATGAGTCGTGCGCTCTAACCAGCTGAGCTACACCGCCCCGGAGGGTCCCAGGTGGGGCTCCACGTCCGGATCTCCCGCGTCGCTTCGCTCGCCTGGCGTCCACCGAGCCCCCTAACGGAATCGAACCGTTGACCTTTTCCTTACCATGGAAACGCTCTGCCGACTGAGCTAAGGGGGCTTGTTGCGCGTCCGTAGCCGCGCAGCCTTAAAGAGGGTACAGCCTCCCCGGCAGCCAAACCAAACCGCAGGTCAACGCGGCCGCCGAGGAGCTGTTTTCCCAGGTCGCCTAGTCCAGGAGCCAGTCGTTGGGTGCGAACAGCTCGCAGTGCACCCGCTCGTGGGCGATGCCGCGGTCACTCAGCTGGCCGCGAACCGCCTCGACGAATCCCGCCCCGCCGCACAGGTAGTAGGAGGCCTCGGCGGGCAGTTCGATGCCGTCGAGCTTGAGCAGGCCGGCATGGACGCCGGGGGCGCCGGCGGTGACGCCGTCCTCGTACCAGAGGTCGAGGCTCGCGTGGGGCAGCGCCTCGATCAGCTCGTGCTGACGCTCGCGCAGCGGATGGCCGCTGTCGCTGCGGTCCGCGTGCAGAACCCGCACCTCGGTGTCGGGGGCCTCGGCGGCCAGGAATTCCAGGATGCCGACCATCGGGGTGATACCGATTCCCGCCGACACCAGCACCAGCGGGCCGTCGGGGCGGCCGCCGTTGTACAGGTCGCCGAACGGCACCGTGATGTCGAGCAGGTCGCCGACGCACAGGTTGGCGCGGATCCAAGACGACACCTCGCCCGCGGGCTGGTCGGCGACGGCGTCCACCGGTTTGACCGCAAAGGTCAGGTCGGTCGATCCGGGTACCCCGACCAGGCTGTACTGCCGTAGCTGACGGGCACCGTCGGGCAGCGTCACGCCTACCGAGACGTATTGCCCCGCAGTGAAGTTGACGGGCGCGGCAGCGCGGACGGTGACCAGCACCGCGCCGGACGGGTCGTCGACGCGGGAGATGACGCGCAACCGCCGGAAGACGTCACCGGGTTCGACGCCGGCACTCGCGTACAGGTCCCGCTCCAGCGCGATCAGCGTGTCGGCCATGATCCAGTAGACGCGGTCCCAGGCTTCGGCCACCTCGGCCGTCACGGTCTCGGCGCCCAGCACCTCGACGATCGCCGCGAACAGGTTGTCGTGCACGATCGGGTACTGGTCGGCGGTGATGCCGAGCGAGGCGTGCTTGTGGCCGATGCGCGCCAGCAGGGCCGACGGGTGCGGCAGGTCGGGGTTGACCAGGTGGGTGGCGAACGTCGCGATCGACGCCGCCAGCGCGCGCTGTTGGGCCCCTTGGGCCTGGTTGCCACGGTTGAACAGGTTGCGCAGCAGTTCCGGGTGGTTGGCAAACAGTCGGCGGTAGAACTCCGAGGTGATCTCGTCGATGTGCGCACCGATGAGAGGCAGTGTCGCCGAGACGATTTCGGCGTGGTGCGGCTCGAGTTCGTCGCGTACCGCGGACGGCTCGGGGCTGGTGACGGTCATCGGAGATTCCCTTCGGTTGTGAGTTGTAAAACGATCGGCAGGCGGCTGTCTGCCGTGAGGTCTGTGACGGTGTAGCGGTCGAGTTCGCGATAGAACGCCTCTTTGGCGTCGGCCAGCACGCGGCGGAGCCGGCAGGCCGCGATGAGCGGACAGGGCGATTCGCCGCCGCATTCGATGACCTCGCGGTCACCTTCGAGTTCGCGCACCAGCCGGCCGATCGAGGCGTTGCGCCCGGGCTCGGTGAGCACCAGTCCCCCGACCCGGCCCCGCCGGGCGTGCACCATGCCGAGCTCGGAGAGCTTGGAGACCGCCTTGGCGACGTGGTGCTCGGACGCGTTGGCGCCGGCAGCGATGGTGCGGGTGGTGATGCGCCGGTTCTCGGATTCGCCCGAGGACAGCAGCATCAGCGTGCGCAGTCCTAGGTCGGTGAACCGGGTGAGGTGCATACCGGTGACGTTAGTAATTCCGCATTTTCGATGCGAGTTTTATCGCTGTGGGTTCAAACACGTCATGACGTGCGGTTTTTGGACCTGCGGGGATGTCGTGACGGAGCCGCAATAGGCTTGACGCATGTCCGAACCCAGCGCCCAAGACCGCTTGTACTTCCGGCAGTTGCTGTCGGGTCGCGACTATGCGGCCGGCGACCCGATCGCGGCGCAGATGCGCAACTTCTCCTATCTGATCGGCGACCGCGAAACCGGTGAGGCCGTGGTGGTCGACCCGGCCTACGCCGCCAACGACCTGGTCGACGTGATCGAGAACGACGGCATGCGGCTGTCCGGGGTGCTGGTCACCCACCACCACCCCGACCATGTCGGCGGCACCATGATGGGCTTCACGCTGGCGGGCCTCGCCGAGCTGCTGGAACGCCAGAGCGTGCCGGTCCATGTCAACACCCACGAGGCCGACTGGGTCTCGAAGGTCACCGGAATCGCACCGAGCGAGCTGACCGCACACGTCCACGGCGACACGGTTTCCGTCGGCGCCGTGCAGATCGAGCTACTGCACACTCCCGGCCACACCCCGGGTAGTCAGTGCTTTCTGCTCGACGGCCGCCTGGTCGCCGGCGACACGTTGTTCCTCGACGGATGCGGGCGTACCGACTTTCCCGGCGGCAATGTCGACGACATGTTCCGCAGCCTTCAGGCGTTGGCCAAGCTGCCCGGAGACCCGACCGTCTTCCCCGGCCACTGGTACTCGGAGGAACCGAGTGCCCGGCTGGACGAGGTCAAACGCAGCAACTACGTGTATCGGGCGTCGAACCTTGAGCAGTGGCACATGCTGATGGGCGGCTGACGAATCGCTTCAGCCGGCCGTTTTGCGAAATCCGAGGAAACGGCCGCGCCCGGACGGAGAAATTCCGCTCCATAGCCCGTCATCTGCCACGGATTTCGTTGCCTAATCCGTTGCAATAGGAACTAAGCACCGTTTTGCGCGATTCGAGTAGTGCGATACTCAGGACACCGGAACACGGACCCGGCAAAGTAGCTGTCAGCAATTGATGAGCCGTAGTTGACAGTCCCGCCGGGGGTCGCCGTGAAGAACATCGTGCTGTGCTTCGACCACACAGATGAACATCCCGGACTCCGCGACGCATCGAATACCGAGATCCTGTTTCGGTTGCTGGACAGCACCGATCAGCTGAACTGGTATCACAGCGGCGCGGCGATGGGACAGGGCAGACGAAAGACGCCCGGCCGCCGCGGCGACGCCGTCAGCGAAGCCCGGGCAGCCATCGTCGAGGCATACCGATTCCTCGGCGACGCCTGGGATCCCGGGGATCAGATCTTCGTCTTCGGCGGCGGCGAGGGCGGGCACCGCGCGGGTGAGCTGGCCACCCTGCTCGGCACGGTCGGCTTGCTGCCGGCACATTCCGCAGACGTGCTGGACTACGCGCTGGCCACCTACGTGCTGCCCCGCACGCCACGCACCCCTCAGGATTGGCGACAGATCAGGGTGTTGGCGGCCCAACTCGTCGGCGACCACGACCCCGCCGTACCGGTGCGGTTCGTCGGGCTGTGGAATGCGACCGCCACCCCGGGCACCAAGCAGCGGATGGGCCCGCTGCCGACGGTGGAATCGGGCCGGCATGCGGTGGCGGTGGATGGCGGCCGCCGGACCATGCGGTACTGCGAACACCTCGACGAAGTCTGGTTCCGGGGCACCCGCGGTGATGTCATCGGCGGCCCCGGCGCGTGCTGGCCGCTGGCCGATATCGCCCTCGACTGGATGCTGGACGGAGCCATCGCCGCGGGGCTTGCGGTGGTCGACAACAGTGCCTGCCCCACCGATCTGGATGCGCTGGCCGGGACCTCCCTCTCCATCGGCCCGCGCCGGGCACCGCTGGACGCCAAGGTGCACGCGAGTGTGGAGGTGTATCTGCGCTCGCATCCGCACTATTGGCGGCGACTGCCCGCGCGTATCGAATGGGCCGACGCCGAATGGCTGGCCCGCGGTGAGCGCCTGGTGCACACTCCGGTGACCGCCACCGGGCAGCCCGACATCCTCACCGCCGTCGCGTCGTGAGACGAGCGGTTTTAGCTGAAGTTTGCTGAGCCGGACCGCTGCCCCCACTGAAAGTCCGTGATATACCCACTTGGTGGGGATCATCGATTCAGTCACGGAGCGGGGGCGTGAGTTGGCTAGTTTCGAACCGGGTGCATGGACTGCGCTCGCGGCATGGGTGGCGATCGTCGTCGTCGTCATCGCGTTGATCTATGCGTGGCGGCAGTATTTGAAGGCCAGGGAGCGCCAGGCCGAGCTGACCCAGCCCAATGTGTCGATGTTCATGGAGCCCAGCAGTGCCGATTGGCATCTGGTCGAACTTGTCGTGCGCAATTACGGGCAACGTCCGGCCTATGGGTTGCGGTTCGAGTTCGCGAACCCGCCGACGGTCGGCAAGTACGAAAGCTCCTACGACGACAACTTCGTCGACATCGTGCCGTTGAACCTGCCATCTGAGATTCCATACCTGGCGCCGTCGCAAGAGTGGCGCATCGTGTGGGATTCGGCGCTGGACCGCAAGCAATTGGGCGAGGCCATCGCGTCGCGTTTCGACGGCGCGATCACCTACTACGACGAGCCGGGCTCGCCCGGTAAGCCCAGTGGCCGCAAGCTGCGCAACACCGCGGTGCTCGATTGGGCGACGCTGCCGCCGGTGGACCGCATGGAGTTGCTCACCACTCATGACCAGGCCCGCCGCGAGAAGCAGAAGCTGGAGTTGTTGCGCGGTGTGCTGACGTATTTCCAGTACGCGGCCAAGGAGAGTGACGAGCAGACGCTGCGCAACGAGATCAACCGCATCAACGCCTTGGGTGCGGAGGTGCGGTCCCGCTGGCGTAACCGCTACGAGGCCAGTCACGACGACGATGACGACGATTACGACGACGACGATCCCGAGACCGATCTGATCAAGCCGCCGGCTTCCTCCGGCAGGCGTCATCGGGCCTGAGGCCAGTCGCTAGCATCAGTGCGATGAGCAGCCTGGTGAGCTACGAGCTCAACGACGCCGTAGCCACGATCACGATGGATGACGGCAAAGTCAACGCACTGTCGCCTGCGATGCAGGCCGAGATCAACGCGGCACTGGATCAAGCCGCGGCCGGCGCGGCTTCCGGCGAGGTGAAAGCCGTGGTGCTGGCCGGTAATTCGAAGGTGTTCAGCGGCGGGTTCGACCTGAGTGTCTTCTCGTCGGGCGACGTGGCCGCGACGCTGGGCATGCTCGCCGGCGGTTTCGAACTGGCAGTGCGGTGCCTGAGTTTCCCGGTGCCGGTGATCATGGCAGCGACCGGGCATGCCATCGCGATGGGTTCGTTCCTGCTGCTGTGCGGCGATCACCGGGTCGGCTCGTCGACGGCGCGATGCCAGGCCAACGAGGTGAAGATCGGGATGACACTGCCGATCGCGGCCATCGAGATCATGCGGATGCGCTTGACCCCGGCCACTTTTCAGCGGGCCAACTCCATGGCGGCGGTGTTCACCGGTGACGCGGCGATCGCGGGCGGTTGGGTGGACGAGCTGGCCGACGCCGACGCTGTCCTGTCACGGGCGCAGGAGGTGGCTGCCGAGGCTGCGACGACGCTGCACACCGGGGCGCACGTGGCCAGCAAGCTCAAGGCCCGCGCCGGGGCGCTGACCGCGATCAGGGCTGGAATCGACGGGCTGGCAACGGAATTCGCGGGCTAGACCCACTCCCCCGTCGCACGTGAAGCACGCGAGGCCCACGCTTTGGCGATGCGGCCGAGCGCGTTGGCGGCTCCTTCACGGGACGTGACCCGAATGACGATCCACCCCGTTTCGACCATCGCGTCGACGCGCTGGATGTCCTTGCGAAGCTGCTCCGGATCGGTGTGGTGGTGGCCTTCGTATTCCAGCGCGATCTTGAGCTCCGGCCATGCCAGGTCGACGTCGCCGATCAGCGCGCCGTACTCGTTGTAGACGGGATATTGCGTTTGTGGTCGCCGATAGCCGGCACGAATCACCAATAGCCGCAGCCAAGTTTCCTGCGGCGACTCCGCCCCGGGGTCCACCAGCGCGATGGTGGCACGCGCCTGCCTGATGCCTTTGCGGCCCGTGTGCCGATCGGCGGCTTGCTCGATGTCGGCGACCTTCAGGTGGGCAGCTCTGGCCAACGCGTCGATCGCAGCGACAGCGGTGTCCTCGGGAAACTTGCAGGCCAGATCGACCGCCGTACGAGCCGGTGTGGTGAGGCGGATTTCGCCGATCGAGCAGATCTCGTCATCCTCGATCGCGTCGGCCCAGGTGACGATCCCCCGGGTCGGCCGTCGATTGTTGATATCGATGACGTAGGCGGGCAGGCTCGGCTCGATCCACCGCGCCCCGTGAAAGGCCGATGCGGAGAACCCGGCCAGGACTCCGTGTCCCCGAGACCGCAACCAGGCCGCCTTGGCCCGCAGTAGCGCGGTCGGCCTGGCGTCCCTGGCGACGTAGATGTCGCGATGGATGGCTCTGAATCGGGTTCTCAGTTCATGCCGCGTCAAAGCTCCCGAGGCCAGCGCTTGGCTTCCGACGAATGGATCCCCCATGGGCGGAGTCTGCCGAGCCGTACCGACAGTTCACCTGTGAAGCGCTGCGGCGATTTTTCGACCGTTTTTCCGCCACAGCGCTGCACACGCGGTCCGGAACGACCATTCGCTCGGAGATATATCTATGTGCTATGCACATATAGTGCCTCGCTACAACCAACTCGATGAGCTTCTGGTGCGCATCCACACCGTGCGGCAGCGCCCGGGGTGGCGGCGCCGGCTGATCGACGCGTCGGGCAGTGTTCCGTCGCTGTCGACGCTGCGGGTGCTGCGGGCCGTCGAGCAGCGGGAGAAAGCCGGGCAGAGCGCATCGGTCGGCGAGGTGGCCGAGTACATGGCCGTCGAGCACTCCACCGCCAGCCGCACCGTCGCCAATGTCGTCGCGGCCGGCCTGCTGACCAAGACCCTCGCCGCGCAGGATCAGCGCCGGTGCGAGCTCACTCTTACCGACACGGGGCGTCAGGCGCTGGCCGCCGTCACCGAACGGCGGCGCGAGATGGTCGCCGAGACGGTGGCCGACTGGGCCGAATCCGATGTCGACAAGCTCGTCGAACTGCTGGAGCAACTGGTCACCGATTTCGAGCGGGGAATCAGCTCGTGACAGCCGAGACCGCTGCCCGCCCGCAACCGCGCGGTGCGCTGCGGCTGATGTTCGACCCGGTCTTCGGCGCGTTGTTCTGGGGCAAGATGTTCTCCGTCGTCGCGGTGTGGACGCACGGCATCGTCGCGGCCATCGTGATCTTCGATGCCACGGGTTCGGCGGTGATGGTGGGCATGGTCGGCGTCGCACAGTTCCTGCCTCAGCTCATCTTGAGCCCGACCAGCGGCAAGTGGGCCGATGTCGGCAACCCGGCCCGCCAGATCCTGTGGGGACGGGTGTTGTGCATCATCGGCTCGGGTTCGACAGCCCTCTGGCTGGGCGCGGCACCGGACCTGCAGGGCACCGCCGCAGCGGTGCCAGTGCTGGTCGGCTCTACGCTCGTCGGCTTCGGTTTCGTGATCGGCGGCCCGGCCATGCAATCGATCGTGCCGAGCCTGATCCGCGACGGCGAACTGCCGACGGCCATGGCGCTCAACAGCATTCCGATGACCATCGGCCGCATCCTGGGCCCGGCCATCGGCGCGTTCCTGGCCGCCCGTTTCGGCGCCGCGCCGGGCTTCGCGATCAGCGCCGGCCTGCACCTGGTGTTCGCGATCTTCCTGCTGCTGGTCACTTTCCCGGCCCGTCCCGAGCGCAGTCCCGACGGGGACTACCGGGTGCGCGCGGCCCTGGCTTACGTGTGGCGAGACCGTCCGCTGTTGCTGGCGTTGCTCGCGGTCACCACGGTCGGGTTCGCTTCGGATCCGTCGATCACGCTCACGCCGTCGATGGCCGAAGCGCTCGGCGGCGGCGCCCATCTGGTGGGGGCACTGTCGGCGGCGTTCGGCCTCGGCGCCGCGCTCGGCATGGTGGTCCTGGCCGCGATGCGCGGACGGCTGCCCGCTGCCCGGGTCTCGGCGATCGGGCTGTGGCTGCTGGTGGCCGGGTGCGGCCTGCTGGCCCTGGGCACCGTGGCGGCCTTGGCGCTGGCCGGTTTCGCGATTGCGGGGCTGGGTTTCGGCTGGGCGATGACGGGTCTGAGCACCGTTGTGCAGGAGCGGGCGCCGGAGGCGTTGCGTGGCCGCATCATGGCGCTGTGGCTGGTGGGCTTCCTCGGCTCGCGCCCGTTCGCGGCGGCGCTGCTGGGCGGTGCGGCCGACGTGTTCGACGTGCGCGTGGCATTCGTGATCGCCGGCGCCATCACCCTGGCGGTCGCGCTGGCGGCCCGGCCGCGTGCGCTGTCGGCGCCAAATCCGGTGGCGGCCTGACCCCGTCTCCTATCGTGTGTGTCGATGGGATTGCACCTGCACCGCGCCGAGCGCACCGATCTGCTCGCCGACGGGCTGGCAGATCTGCTGGCGCAGCCCCCGGCTGATCCCTTCGCCCAGGAGCTGGTGCTCGTGCCCGCCAAGGGCGTGGAGCGCTGGCTGAGCCAGCGGTTGTCGAACCGGCTCGGGGTGTGCGCGGCGGTCGAGTTCCGCAATCCCCGATCCTTGATCGCCGAGCTGACCGGCACCGACGACGACGATCCGTGGTCGGCCGACGCGATGGCCTGGCCGCTGCTGGCAGTCATCGACGAGAACCTGGATGAGCCGTGGTGTGAGCCGGTGGCCACCCACCTCGGCCACTTCGAGACCGGTGACGAGTATGAGCTGCGCCAGGGCCGGCGCTATGCGGTGGCCCGACGGTTGGCCGGGCTGTTCGCCTCCTATGCCCGCCAGCGCCCGCAGCTGCTGGTCGACTGGACGGAGCTGCCCGCCGACCTGGCCTGGCAGCAGCCGTTGTGGCAGGCGCTCGTCGAGCGGATCGACGCCGAGCCGCCGCACATCCGGCACGCGAAAACCCTTGCCCGGCTCAGCGAGTCACCAACTGAGTTACCGCAGCGGCTGTCCCTGTTCGGGCATACCCGGCTGCCGGTCACCGAGATCGAACTGCTTACCGCACTGGCCACCCATCACGATCTGCATCTGTGGCTGCCGCACCCCAGCGACGAGCTGTGGCAGTCGTTGACCGCGCACATCGGCCCTGTCCCCCGCCGGGAGGACAACAGCCACCGCGATGTGGGCCACCCGCTGCTGGCCACGCTGGGCCGCGATCTGCGGGAGCTGCAGCGCGGGTTGCCGACCGCCGACACCGACGAATACCTTCCCGGCACAGGGTATCCCGACACTGTACTGGGTTGGCTCCAGTCCGATATCGCCGCCAATGCGATCCGGCCGGCCGGTCGGGTGCCCCGGCGGGAGGACCGCTCGCTGCAGGTGCACAGCTGCCACGGGCCGGCCCGCCAGATCGAGGTCCTGCGCGAGGTGCTGCTCGGTCTGCTGGCCGACGATCCGTGCCTGGAGCCCCGCGACATCCTGGTGATGTGCCCCGATATCGAGACCTACGCCCCGTTGATCACGGCCGGGTTCGGGCTGGCCGACGTCGTGCGCGGCGCGCATCCGGCGCACAAGCTG
Source organism: Mycobacterium farcinogenes (assembly GCF_019739075.1). Taxonomy (NCBI): domain Bacteria; kingdom Bacillati; phylum Actinomycetota; class Actinomycetes; order Mycobacteriales; family Mycobacteriaceae; genus Mycobacterium; species Mycobacterium farcinogenes. The sequence continues at coordinate 5,408,925 of NZ_CP081673.1, forward strand.
CGGGTGCGGTTGGCCGATCGAGCTCTCGTGCAGACCAATCCGCTGCTGTCCGTGGCGGCCTCGGTGCTGGATCTGGCCGGTGGGCGCGCCACGGCCAGCGAAGTACTCAACCTGGCCGAGTCGGATCCGGTGCGGGCGCGGTTCGGTTTCACCGACGACGATCTGGAGGCCATCACCGCCTGGGTGCGTGAGGCCAATATCCGGTGGGGTTTCGATCAGGAGCACCGCAGCCCCTATGGCGTCGAATTCCTGCACAATACTTGGCGTTTCGGTATTGACCGGGTGCTGGCCGGGGTGGCGATGTCCGACGATTCGCATGGCTGGCTGGGTACCACGTTGCCGCTCGACGACGTCAGCAGCAACCGCGTCGAGTTGGCCGGCCGGTTCGCCGACTTCGTCGAGAAACTGAGCCGCACCGTCCGTCAGCTCAGCGGGGTGCGCCCGCTCGGCGACTGGTTGTCGGCGTTGAGCACCGGCATCGAAGCACTGGCCCACTCCGGTGAGGATTGGCCCGCCGCCCAGGTACAGCGCGAGTTCGCCGAGATCGCCGAGGCGGCCGGAGCGGCCGCTACGCCCATGCGGCTCAGTGACATTCGCGCACTGCTGGGCCGGCACCTGGCCGGGCGGCCGACCCGGGCGAACTTCCGCACCGGAACCCTCACGGTGTGCACCATGGTGCCGATGCGCTCGGTGCCGCACCGGGTGGTGTGCCTGGTCGGCTTGGACGACGGCGTGTTCCCCCGGCTGGGGGCTGTCGACGGCGACGACGTGCTGGCGCGTGACCCGCGCACCGGTGAGCGCGACATCCGCTCCGAGGACCGCCAGTTGCTGCTCGACGCGATCGGCGCGGCCACCCAGACCCTCGTCATCACCTATACCGGCGCCAACGAATACTCCGGACAGGCGCGGCCGCCCGCCGTGCCGCTGGCCGAACTCCTCGACACCGTCAAGGTCACCACCGAGCAGCCGGCGGATGTGGTGACCACGCACCCGTTGCAGCCCTTCGACATTCGTAACGTCACCCCAGGCGCGCTGCTGCCCGAAGGCCCGTTCACGTTCGACCCCACGGCGCTCACCGCGGCGCGGGCCAGCGCCGGGCAGCGGGCCGAACGCCCGCCGTTCTTCGACCATCCGTTGCCCGCGCTGCCCGCCGCAGATGTGGCGCTGGAGGATCTCGTCACCTTCTTCAAGGATCCGGTGAAAGGCTTCTTCCGGGCGTTGGAGTACACGCTGCCGTGGGATGTGGACGGGGTGTCGGATGAGATGCCGGTCGACATCGACGCGCTGAAGGAGTGGACCGTCGGCGATCGGATGCTGAACGACATTCTGCGCGGCATGACCCCGGCGGACGCCCAGCAGGCGGAGTGGCGTCGCGGCACCCTGCCCCCGGGCCAGTTGGGTTGGCGGCGCGCGATCGCGCTGCGGGATCGATGTGCGCTGCTGGCCGCCGAGGCGCTGCGGCACCGCAGCACCGACCCGCGGGCCTATGACGTCGACATCGACCTGGGCACCGGGCGCCGGCTGACCGGCACGGTCTCCCCTGTGTTCGGCGACCGTCTGGTGTCGGTCACCTATTCCAAGCTCGACGGCAAGCACCTGCTGCAATCCTGGATTCCGTTGTTGGCGTTGGCCGCCGGGCATCCCCACGAGGATTGGTCGGCGGTGTGCATCGGTCGGCCCCGGCGCGGCGACACCCCGCGGGTCGAGGCGCTGGCCCGTCCCGACGATCCGATCGCGATGTTGGCCGATCTGGTGGCCATCCATGACGCGGGCCGCCGGGAGCCGCTGCCGCTGCCGGTCAAGACGTCCTACGCGTGGGCGGCGGCCCGGCATGCCGGTGACGACCCGGAGCGTGAGGCCGGATTCCGGTGGCGCAGCGGCAGGTTCCCCGGCGAGGACGAGGCGCCTGCACACGTACGGGCGTGGGGCCGCGGCGCGCCGTTGAGCCGCTTGGCCGGGCTGGGCCTCGGGGAGTACGCCGAGCGGCTGTGGTTGCCGGTCCTTCGGGCCGAGAGGTCGCCGCGGTGAAGGTCTTCGATCTGCTCGGCCCGTTGCCGCAAGCCAACACCACCACGGTGCTGGAGGCCAGCGCGGGCACCGGCAAGACGTTCGCCCTGGCCGGCCTGGTAACGCGGTTGGTGGCCGAGGGAGCGGCGACGCTCGATCAGATGCTGCTCATCACCTTCGGCCGGGCGGCCAGCCAGGAGTTGCGCGAGCGGGTGCGGGCCCAGATCGTCGGCGCCCTGCTGGCATTGGAGGATCCGGCGCGCGCCGACAATGACCTGTTGCAGCACCTGGTGGCAGAGGATCAGCAGGCCCGAGGGCAGCGGCTGCGTGACGCGCTGGCCGGTTTCGATGCGGCGACCATCGCCACCACGCACCAGTTCTGTCAGATCGTGCTGAAATCGCTCGGCGTGGCCGGGGACAGTGATTCGGGTGTGACGCTGGTCGAAAGCCTCGACGACCTGGTGTGCGAGATCGTCGACGATCTGTATCTGGCCCACTTCGGTGCGCAGCGCGACGTCCCCGAGCTGGGCTATGCCGAGGCGCTGCGGCTGGCCCGCGTGGTGGTGGCCAATCCGGCGACCGAGCTTCGGCCCCTGGACCCCGAACCGGAGTCCCCAGCAGGAATTCGGGTGGGCTTCGCACGGGCAGTGTTGGCGGAGTTGGAGATTCGCAAGCGGCGCCGAGGTGTGCTGGGTTATGACGACCTGCTGACCCGGCTGGCCGGGGCGCTGCAATCCGAGAACTCCGCCGCCCGGGTGCGCATGGCGCAGCGCTGGCCGATCGTGATGGTCGACGAGTTCCAGGACACCGACCCGGTGCAGTGGCAGGTGATCGAGCGGGCGTTCTCCGGGCAGTCGACCCTGATTCTGATCGGTGACCCCAAGCAGGCGATCTATGCGTTCCGCGGCGGGGATATCGACACCTACCTGCGGGCCGCGGCCACTGCCGGAGACAAGCAGACGCTGGGCACCAACTGGCGCAGCGACAGCGTGCTGGTGGATCGCTCGCAGGCGGTGTTGCGGGGGGCCGAACTCGGCGGCCCCGACATCGTGGTGCAGGACGTGCAGGCCAACCACCAGGGCCACCGGCTGGCCGGGGCGCCGCACAACGATCCGTTCCGGCTGCGCGTGGTGGCGCGAAACCGGCCCGGTACCAGGGTGATTCCGATCTCCGATTTGCGCGAGCACATCGGAAGAGATCTGGCCGCCGACATCGGCGCGTTGTTGACCAGTGGCGCCACCTTCGGCGGCGACCCGCTGCAGGCCCGCGACATCGCGGTGATCGTCGAGACCCACAAGGACGCCCGGGCCTGCCACACCGCGCTGCTGGCGGCCGGCATTCCCGCGGTCTACACCGGGGATTCGGACGTGTTCAATTCCGAGGCCGCCGAAGATTGGCTGTACCTGCTGGAAGCGTTCGACCAGCCGCACCGGCCCGGGTTGGTGCGGGCCGCCGCAGCCACGATGTTCTTCGGCGAGACGGCGGAAACCCTTGCCGCCGGCGGGGATGCGTTGACCGATCGGGTCGCCGACACGTTGCGCACCTGGGCCGGCCATGCCCGTGAGCGCGGAGTCGCGGCGATCTTCGAGGCCGCGCAGTTGGCCGGCATGGGCAAGCGGGTGCTGTCCTGGCAGGGCGGTGAGCGGTTGATGACGGACCTGGCTCACATGACCCAACTGCTCGGCGACACCGCGCACCGGGAGGGCTTCGGGCTGGCCGCTCTGAGGGACTGGCTGCGCACCCAGCGCTCGGAGGGCGGTGGTGAATCCGAACGCAACCGGCGCCTGGACAGCGACGCGGCCGCGGTGCAGATCATGACGGTGTGGGTGAGCAAGGGCCTGCAGTTCCCGATCGTGTACCTGCCGTTCGCCTTCAACCGGTATGTGCCGGAACCGGATCTGGTGTTGTTCCACGACGAGGGGGTGCGCTGCCTGCAGGTCGGTGGCCCCGATCCGGCGGTGACCCGGGCCGGGCGGGCCGAGGCCGCCGCCGATGACAGCCGTTTGACCTATGTGGCGATGACACGGGCTCAGTCGCAGGTGGTGGCTTGGTGGGCACCGTCCAATGACGAGCCCAACGGCGGTCTGTCGCGGCTGCTGCGCGGGCGGGCGCCCGGCGAGGCCGCGGTGCCCGACCGGTGTGCCCCGGCCAAGGTCTCCGACGACGACGCGCTGGCGCGGCTGCGGGCATGGGAGGCCGCGGGTGGCCCGACGCTGGAGGAGTCGGTGATCCTTCCGGCCGCCCCGGTGCCCACCCACGATGTACCGGATGGCTTGGCGGCGCGGCATTTTCACCGCTCGATCGATACCGCCTGGCGGCGCACGTCGTACTCGGGACTGTTGCGGGCGGCCGAGGATGACGGGCACGCCGGGGTGTCCAGCGAACCGGAGGTCGTCGAACTCGACGACGAGTCGACCGACATCGCCGTCATCGCCGCTGCCCAGGGTGCCGACGTCCCGTCCCCGATGGCGTCGTTGCCCACCGGGGCGGCATTCGGGTCGCTGGTGCACGCGGTCCTGGAGACCGCCGACCCGTTGGCCGCGGATCTGCCGGCAGAACTGCTGGCCGAGGTGCGCAGGCACGCCGCCCGGTGGCCGGTGGAGGTCTCCGCGGAGGACCTTGCCGGGGCCCTGTTGCCCATGCACGACTCCCCGCTGGGGCCGTTGGCACCCGGCGTGACGCTGCGCCAGATCGGGCTGGCCGACCGGCTGTGCGAACTGGACTTCGAATTCCCCATGGCCGGTGGCGATCTGCGGGGCGGCGAGTTCGCCCGGTTGGCCGACGTCGGCGCATTGCTCGACGAGCATCTGCCGGCCGACGATCCCATGGCGGGATATGCCGACCGGTTGTCGACGGGACTGCTGGGCCGCCAGCCGCTGCGCGGGTACCTGTCCGGTTCGGTGGATGTGGTGCTGCGGATCGGCGGGCGTTTCGTCGTCGTCGACTACAAGACCAACTGGCTGGGCACCGGGGACGAGCCGCTGACCGCAGCCGATTACGGGCGGGACCGGATGGCCGAGGCGATGCTGCACTCCGACTATCCACTGCAGGCATTGCTGTACAGCGTTGTGCTGCACCGGTTCCTGAGTTGGCGGCTGCCCGACTACGATCCGGCCACCCATCTGGGCGGGGTGATGTACCTGTTCGTGCGCGGGATGTGCGGCGTGCAGACCCCCGTCGTCGACGGGCATCCCGCCGGGGTGTTCAGCTGGAAACCGCCCGCCGCGCTGGTGATCGCTATGTCAGCACTACTCGATCAGGGAGCCGCGTGATGCTGGACGCGTTCGCCGAGATCCTGGAGCCCGCCGATGTGCACGTGGCCCAACGGCTGGGCACGCTGGCGGACTGCACCGACCCGGTGGTCGAACTGGCGCTGGCATTGGCGGTCCGGGCCCTGCGCGGCGGATCGGTGTGCGTGGATCTGCGGTCGGTGGCCGCGCAGACCCAGCTGCCGCAGCTGCCGTGGCCGCAGGCCGACGAGTGGCTGGCGGCGGTGGCGGCCAGCCCGCTGACGGGTCCTCCCCCGGTGCTGCGGCTGTTCGGCGACCTGCTCTATCTCGACCGCTACTGGCTGGAGGAGCAGCAGGTCTGTGACGACGTGCTGGCCTTGGTGGCCGCCGAGCCGGGTGGCTCGGCGCCCGAGGTGGCGCGGTTGTTCCCGCCGGGTTTCGAAGAGCAGCGGGCTGCGGCGAATGTGGCGTTGTCTCAAGGGCTCACGGTGCTGACCGGCGGTCCGGGCACCGGCAAGACCACCACCGTGGCGCGGTTGCTGGCGCTGCTGGCGGAACAGGCCGCGCTGGCCGGGCGCCCGTCGCTGCGCATCGCGCTGGCCGCGCCGACCGGCAAGGCCGCCGCGCGGCTGCAGGAGGCCGTCCAGCTTGAGGTGAACCGGCTCGACGCGGTGGATCGGGAACGCATCTCGGGTCTGCAGGCCACCACGTTGCACCGGCTGTTGGGGCCTCGCCCGGACACGTCGTCGCGGTTCCGTCATCACCGGGCCAATCGCTTGCCGCACGATGTGATCGTCGTGGACGAGACCTCGATGGTGTCGCTGACGATGATGGCGCGGCTGTTGGAGGCGGTGCGCCCGCAAACCCGGCTGCTGCTGGTCGGTGATCCCGATCAGCTGGCCTCGGTGGAAGCCGGTGCGGTGTTGGCCGATCTGGTCGACGGGTTGGGTTCGCGCGGAGTCGCGGCCCTGCAAACCTCGCACCGGTTCGGTGAGTCGATCGGGGCGCTGGCCTCAGCAATCCGGGCTGGGGACGCGTCGCGGGCGGTGGAGGTGTTGGCAGCCGGCGGCGAGCACGTCGAGTGGGTGTCCACAGACGCAACCGAGCGCTTACGGGAAGTCCTTGTGCCGCATGCCCTTGCGCTGCGGCAGGCGGCGATCCTCGGGGACGGGCCGACGGCGCTGGCGATCCTCGACGAGCATCGGCTGCTGTGCGCGCACCGGCGCGGTCCGTTCGGCGTTGGGCACTGGAACCGTCAGGTGCAGCGGTGGCTGGCCGAGGCGACCGGTGAGCCCATGTGGGCGTCGTGGTACGTGGGGCGGCCGATCCTGGTGACCGCCAACGACTATGGGCTCAAGCTCTACAACGGCGATACCGGTGTCACCATCGCCACGCCGGACGGCCTGCGTGCGACCGTGGGTGGGTCGGGGACGTTTGCCACCGGTCGGCTCACCGAAGTCGAGACCATGCACGCCATGACGATCCACAAGTCCCAGGGCAGCCAAGCCGATGAGGTGACCGTGCTGCTGCCGCCGGAGGACTCCCGGTTGTTGACGCGAGAGCTGTTCTACACGGCGGTCACCCGGGCCAAGACGCGGGTGCGCGTCGTGGGGTCCGAGGCGGAGATTCGCGCGGCGATCTCCCGGCAGGCAGTCCGAGCGACCGGCCTGCGAAAGCGGCTGAAGCTCTAAACGGCGCGTCCGGCGAAAAATGCGCCGGAGACGAGACCGATCACGATTGCCAGCGTGGGCAGGCCCATCGCCGCAGCCGTGACGACGCCGGCGACCGCGCCGATGCCGAGCACCAGCAGAAGTACGCCCACAAATGCACCGACCATTGCACGCCCTTTCCTATGACAGCGATCACAATGTACATCGCCGGTGGGCTGAATCACATATGGATGACGCACCAATTTGGTTAACGTTTTCGCGGCAAAATGTATAGCTGAGCTTGTTATATGCCTTGTTCAGCGCATCTCAGCGAACACCCACATCGCGCTAACCGGCACCCGACACGCTCAGCGCCCAGAACACCAGCGCGTTGAGGGCCAGGAGGGCCAGCAACGAGACCGCGAAGGCGCGGCCCCACCGGCGTTTGGGCGCGGCGAACGGCAGCACCAGGGCCCAGAAGAGACTCACCGGCACAGCGATGAGCACGCCGAAGACGATGCCGTAGCCGTGCGGATCGGTGGCCGGGTCGGTGTCGAAGGCCGAACTGAGCACCCCGAAGATGACCAGGGCCCAAAACGCCAGAGCGCCGCCGCCGATGACTCCTGCGACCCAGCGGATGCCCAGCACGGTTTGGTCCTGCGGCATCTCCCCCACGGCACCCCCCGGTTCGGCGTTCTCACCAGGATATGGGCGCCACCACGGGGTGACAGGCACCGATTTCGGCCCTCAGACGGTCAGTGCGACCGACTGTCCGGCCAGCGGCTCGTACACCGCGAATTGCATCAGGGCGTCGAGGATCGCCTCGGCCACCCCGTCCCACGGCGTGGCCTGGACGATTTCGTCAGAAGCAAACGGCAGCACCACCGCGGTGGCGGTGCCCGACGGGGTGGGAATCTCGACGCTCTCCTGCGGTGCGCCGTGCACTCCGGAGTCGGTGCCGTTGAACATGTCGTTGATCCAGCCGGCCGAAATCGTCTTGACCGCATCGATGTTCTGCGGTTGCGAGAAGCCCGCGATCAGGTATTCGGCGAACTGCAGGATGGGGTTGGCCCCCTGCAGTCCGTCGATGTGGCGGCCACCGGCCAGCATGACACCGTTGAACTTGCCGGGCCGGGCGGCGTGCAGTTCGTCACCGACCGTGCCGTCGAGGTTCCACACGTACCGCTCGGATGAAATGAGCAGCACGGGGCGGTAATTGGCGCCCTTGAGCTTGTCGAGCGCGTCGGGCATGTCGTGATCGGTGTCCACCGCGTCCAGCAGCACCACCCCGGCCAGGTCGTCAACCGCGCCGTTGTCGACCATCCGCCCGGCGGCGCCGGTGACCAGCATTCCGCCCAGGGAATGCCCGACCAGCACGAACTTGGACGGCAGCGTAACGGGGTGGCCGGCAGCCGCGGCGGCGCTCGCGGTCAGTTCGGGCCGGTCATCGGCGAACAGGTCGGCGACGGACTGCTGCATCGGTTCCCCGCCGATCCATTCGGCGCCTGTGTCGAACAGGTTTGACGACAACGTGGGTACCACGACGATGCTGTTGGTCTCCTCGGCCAGGTACGCCGCGGTGTAGCTGTACATCGGGCCGGTGGCCATGAATCCGTGCTGCAGGTAGATGACGCCGGTGGCGGAGTCCGGGTCTTCGGGGAAGTACCAGTCCGCGCGCACGGTCTGGTTGGTGCCCGGCATGTCCAGCGTCGAGCTTCGGACGGTGACGTTGCTGCCCGGCGGGAGCACCGGCGGGCCGGAGAACACCTGCAGCGCAGCACCGACCACGTTGAACACCAGTGAGCCGACGATGTTCACCAGCGGCGCAGGCCGCGGCGCGGCGACCGGGGCGCCGATGGTGGCGGCGGCGGCCAGCTGCGCGATGGGTCGCGTAACCGGTTGATCGAAAATTGTTTTCGATACCCGGTCAGTGAGATCGGCGAAGAGGGTCCGGCCCTCGGCGGCGGGGCCGGTGACGGCGGTGAACGCGTCGGCGATATCGGGTGCTGCCTCCTCGGCCACGGCGGTGTCGGCCACCCTGGGCAGCTGCGGTGCGTCACGCCTGAAGCCGACCTTGGGCCGTGGAAGTGGTTGCGCGGCCCTGACCTTCGATGTGTGGCCGGCACGGCTGGTCAGTGTGGTGCGCACCTGAGCACCCAGGTCGTCGACCGCGTCGCGCACGTCGGCAGGTGTCGGCAATGACCCCGCCGAGGGCCTCGGCACGGACAACCCCAGGCGCTGACGCGGCGTGCCATCGCCCTCCCGGTGCGTCTTGGCCTTGCGCGGGCCAAGCTGGCCGGCTTTGTCCCGGATCTTCGTCGGCTTGTCAGAGTCGTTGGCGGACTGCGTGGTTGACTTCTCGCGGCCAGGATCGGCGTGGGCCGTCGACGCCGTGGCCGCGATCAGCCCCAGCCACAGGGCGGCCACCAGCGCGCCCCATCCCGTCGCCGTGAACACATGCATGGCCCGCCCCGGTTTGATCACGCAGGCACGCTAACCGGCGCCAGCGGCCGTCCGCAGGAAAATGAACAAACTTGTTCAAATGTTCCTTTAACGGTTCGCGGTCTCAGCCGCAGTAGCCCGTCCTGCATACTGAGATCCCATTACGCAAACCCGATTACGCAGCCGAGCAGGACAGTCGATTGTCAGCACCAGAACGCCGACCCCGGGGCCGCCCGGTCGGCGGCGGCAACACCGCCGAGCAGTCCCGCGAGGTGTTGATGGACGCCGCCGAGCACCTGTTCATCACCCGCGGGTACCGCGCCTCGACCATGGAGGTCATCGCTCACGAGGCCGGTTACTCGCGCACCGCGATCTACCGGCAGTTCGCCAACCGCAACGAGCTGATCGCGGCCATGGTCCAGCGCACCACCCAGCGGCACATGGCGTCGATCCTCACGCGGATCCCCGAGGGCGCCGGTCCTGTCGACCTTTTGGTCGAGAGCCTGGTCATCGTCGCAACCGAGCTGGTGTCCGATCCGCTGCTCAACACCATCGCCGACCAGACGCCCGACGGCACGATCGCGTCGTTGATCGCCAGCGACTCGCGCCTGACCGAGTTGGTGCAGACCACCGTCGAGGCCATGATCGCCGACGACGCCGGCCAGTTCCGGTCCGGCCTGCACGCACATGACTTGGCGCAGTTCATCATCGCGACCGCGCTGGGGTTTCTGGTGAAGGCGGTTCCCGACATGAACGATCCGGCGGTGGCCCGTGGTTACATCGAGACGTTCATCCTGCCGGCCGTCGTGAAGAAACCCCCGCCGGCGCGCCGGGTGTTCTGAGCCGGCGGTCACCCGCCTGCGCAGCGGCCAGATTGCCGCATTCACGCCCGCGGCGGCTGGGGCATGATCAACACCATCGACCGAACATGACGAGGGGGGCGCAGTGCGGGCTGCGGTGGGTTTGCTCGGAGCGGTTCTGCTGTTGGCAGGATGTTCGCCCGGAAGTGACGGCTCTGATGAGTCGGTTCCGACGTCAGCCGCACAGACTCCGGCACCGGCGGACCCGGCCGCGGCGGCTCGTGCAGCGCTCCTGAGCCCGGGCGATCTGGGTGAGATGATCGGCGATTCCGATATGCGGCAGACGGCGACGTTCACCCAGCCCGGACAACCCTCGGCCGGCATCGAGCCCCGTGACTGCGCGGCCCGTCTGCTGTTCCAGGAGGCGGTGGGGGCCGACGGCTACCAGGCCGTGGTCGGCGAGAACCACCGCGGCACGCGGGGACAATCCGCGGCCCAGCTGATTCAGGTGTTTCCGCAGACCTCACCGGTCTGGCGGCAGGCCGGACGTCAGGCGTTGCGGGTGGCCGGCAACACGGTCCGGATGATCAACGACGAGCAGTGCCGCGATGGCGTCGTGTTCACCATCGCCGCCCAGGACGTCACCCAGCATTGGACGGCCGGTCCGGTCACCGCGGAGAACCCGGCTGCGCTGCCCGACCCCCGCCTCGACACCGCCCGCGGTGGCGGAGGGGCTCGGCGTCAGGAAGCGCCGGCCCGCAACTGCTATCACGCCGTCCTGGCCCGCGGCAGCGCCGTCGTCGAGTCGATCGTGTGCGGTGACGGCGATTCGCAGGCGCAGGCCAATGCGGTCATCGACCGCATCGCCGCCAAACTGCCCGCGACGAAGTAGGTACTCAGCGCAGCGCGCTGCCCTTGACCCACTCGGCCCACGGCACGGACCAGTCGCCGTTGTTGGTCGGTTTGAGCGGGTCGCCGCCGGTGTTGCGGATCTCGACGATGTCGCCGGGGACGGAGAAGTTGTAGAACCATTCGGCGTTCTCGCCGCTGAGGTTCAGGCAGCCGTGGCTGACGTTCTCCTTGCCCTGGGCCCAGATCGTCGAGTTCAACTGGTGCAGGTAGATGCCGTCGATGCTGATGCGTGTGGCCCACGGGATGGTCGTCTTGTAACCGAGCCGCGAGTTGACGGGCAGGCCGTAGGTCGAGGAGTCCATGATCACCGGGTTCGCCTTGTCCATCACCGTGTAGATGCCACGCGGCGTCCAGAAGCTCATCGTGGTGCCGCCCACGGTCTCGGTGCCGCCCATACCCATCGAGGTGGGCATGGTGCGCACCAGCTTGCCGTTGTCGTAGACCCTGACCTGCTTGTCGGCGTCGTCGGCGATCGTGACGTGCGAGGCGCCGATGGTGAACGACACCTTCTCGTCCTGCGCGCCGTAGAGGTCGTCGCCGAGCTTGGCGCCGTAGATGCCGGCGTCGACGGTGACCTTGGTGCCCGGTGCGTAGTACTTCTCCGGACGCCAGTGCGCGGTCTGGTCGTCGATCCAGTTCCACGAGCCGACGGCCTTGGGCTCGGTGATGACCTTCATCCGCTTTTCGGCGCTGGCCTTGTCGGTGATCGGCTCGTCGAAGCGGGCGACGACCACCATGCCGACGCCGTAGGTGGCGCCCTCCTGCAGCGGGGCGTAGTTCGTACCGTTGAGGTAGACCCGGGCCTGGTAGCCCGGGGTCACCGTGGAGAAGCTGACGGTTCTACGGGTCGGCATTCCGCCGGGGCCACGCGCGTCGACCTTCAGCGTGTAGGTGCGGCCGTAGCCCAGGGTGGTGGTCGGCTTCCACGTCCTGGCGTCGGGAGTGAGGACGCCGGGGATCTCCTTGCCGGCGTCGTTGGTCATCGTCACGCGTGCCACGGTGCCGGTGTCGGCGGTGACCATGACGCGCGCCAGCGGGTCGACTTCGGCGTCGGGCTTGGGCGTGATGGTCAGCTTCGCCGGCTCGGTGGGCGACGGCTGCGGGACACCTTGGGGCGGTGCGGCCAACGTCTGGCAATGCTCGGCGCAGTCCGGCAGGGCCGAAACAACGACACCACCTGAGATGGCCAGCACGGCAAGTGCGACCGCCAGGTAGGCACGACGAACAGACGTCAAAGTCACTCCAATGTGGTTCGGCGAGGGCCTGATTGATCAGGGCGTGATCAGTGACTCAATCGTAGCCGGGCCGCTTCGGCTTCGACGCAACGCCCAGGGGACGTGGGCGAGTCGGGCTGCCGTCGTCGCCTCAGCTGACGGTGCGCTCCAGGTACTCCATCGCCGCGGCGGGTTCCTCGGCGACGAAAACCAGTTGATCCAGCGGCACGGGCAGAAAGCCGTCCTGCTCCATCCGCCGCAGCTGGATCACCAGACCGTCGTAGAAGCCCGCGGTGTTCAGCAGCACGACCGGCTTGTCGTGGCGACGATGCTTGCGCAGTTCCAGGATCTCGGTGGCTTCGTCGAGGGTGCCCAGACCACCGGGCATCACCATCAGCGCATCGGAACGCTCCAGCAGCAGCGCCTTGCGTTGGGAGAGGTCGGCGGTGATCACCATCTCGTCCGCTCCCACCCTGGCCTGCTGCCGCAGGAACTCCACCGAGATCCCGACCAGCCGGCCGCCGGCGGCCTGCACCTCGTCGGCCACCACTTTCATCAGGCCTTTGTCGGAACCACCCCAGACCAGCGTGTGGCCTCCCTTGCCGAGGAGCTCGGCGAAAGCACGCGCCGGTTCGGTGTAGCGCTCGTCGAGGTCGGCGGCGGACAGGAAGACGCAGACGTTCATCACCGACGATCATGCCCTGCCCGCCCACCCGCTCAATTACTGGTTTGCCCCTCAACCCCCATACCATCGCTTATCGAGATGACCGACAACGCCCTCGCCACGCCTGCCACTACCACCGCCCGAGCTGCCAAGATCGCCGCTGAGGCGGCCCGTCGCCGCACCTTCGCCGTCATCAGCCACCCCGACGCCGGTAAGTCGACGCTGACCGAGGCGCTCGCGCTGCACGCCCGGGTGATCAACGAAGCGGGCGCGATCCACGGCAAGGCGGGCCGCAAGTCGACGGTGTCGGACTGGATGGAGATGGAGAAGGCCCGCGGCATCTCGATCACCTCGACCGCGCTGCAGTTCCCCTACCGCGACTGCGTCATCAACCTGCTCGACACTCCGGGCCACGCCGACTTCTCCGAGGACACCTACCGCGTGCTGACCGCGGTGGACTGCGCGGTCATGCTGATCGACGCCGCGAAAGGCCTTGAGCCCCAGACCCTCAAGCTGTTCCAGGTGTGTAAGCACCGCGGCATCCCGATCATCACCGTGATCAACAAGTGGGACCGCCCGGGCCGGCACGCCCTGGAGTTGATGGACGAGATCCACGAGCGGATCGGGCTGCGCACCACTCCCCTGACCTGGCCGGTCGGTATCGCCGGCGATTTCAAGGGCGTGATGGACCGTCGCGCCGAGAAGTTCATCCGGTTCACCCGCACCGCGGGTGGCGCCACCGCGGCACCCGAGGAGCACATCGCCGCCGCCGACGCACACGCCGCTGCGGGCGATGACTGGGACACCGCCGTGGAGGAGTCCGAACTGCTGAGTGCCGACGGGTCCGACTACGACCGGGAGACCTTTCTGTCCGGCGAGTCCTCCCCGGTGCTGTTCACCTCGGCCGCGTTGAACTTCGGCGTCAACCAGCTGCTCGACGTTCTGGTCGAGCTGGCCCCGGCACCCAGCGGGTCACTCGACGTCGACGGCAACCGGCGGGCGGTCGACTCGCCGTTCAGCGCATTCGTGTTCAAGGTGCAGGCCGGCATGGACACCTCGCACCGCGACCGGATCGCCTACGCACGAGTGGTGTCGGGGACGTTCGAGCGCGGCGACGTGCTCACCCACGCCGCCACCGGCAAGCCGTTCGTCACCAAGTACGCGCAGTCGGTCTTCGGTCAGCAGCGCTCGACGCTCGATGACGCCTGGCCCGGCGACGTGATCGGGTTGGCCAACGCCGCGGCCCTGCGCCCCGGCGACACCCTGTACCGCGACATCCCGGTGGTCTACCCGCCGATCCCGAGCTTCTCCCCCGAGCATTTCGCAGTGGCCCGCGGCACCGACCCCAGCAAGCACAAGCAGTTCCGCAAGGGCATCGAGCAGCTCGAGCAGGAAGGCGTGGTGCAGGTGCTGCGCTCGGACAAGCGCGGCGACCAGGCGCCGGTGTTCGCCGCGGTCGGGCCGATGCAGTTCGAGGTGGCCGCCCACCGGATGGCCACCGAACTCAGCGCCCCCATCTCCCTGGAGAACCTGCCGTATCAGGTCGCCCGGGTGGTGCGCCCCGAGGATGCCGAATACGTCAACAAGCAGGTGTCCTGTGAGGTGTTGACCCGCACCGACGGCGTCATGCTGGTGCTGTTCTCGACACCGTGGCGGCTGGAGGGTTTCCAGCGCGACAACCCCGACATCAAGCTGGGGTCGTTGGTGGCCGCGGAAGGCTGATCGATGACGCAACCGGACGAACCGCCCGTGACGGCCCGCAACAGCGGCAAGCACTGGCTCTGGTTCGTCGGGTTGCTCACGGCCATGGCCCTGTTGGGATTCGTGGCAGCCGTGGTGTTGATGTTGCCGTTGGCCATGGCGACCGACCCCTGTCACGAGGGCGTCACCGACAAGGTGTGCCAACTGTCCGCGAAGGGCCAGAACGTCCTCGTGTGGATCCCGTGGATGGCTCTGGTGGCCGGCAGCGTGCTGGCCGTCGCGGGTGCGGTGGTGGCCGAATGGCGCAAGTGGACTCCGCTGATCGGGATCCCGGTCGGAATGCTCGGGTATTTCGCGATGATCCCGATCGGCTACTGGGTGGCGTTCGCTGTCTGAGGATCAGTCATCCCCACCAGAACGAGGCGGCGATGATGCAGTACAACGCGATCAGCGCCGCACCTTCCAACCAGGTCGATTCCCCGTCGAAGGCGATGATCGCGGCCAGGATGACGGCGACCAGCAGCGCGACGATCAGCATCGGCCCGAACACCAGCGTGAGCGAGGCGAGCCCGAAGATCTGGCTCACCAACACCAGCACCGGTGCCAGCACCAGAGCAATCTGGATCGGACTGTTCAGGATGATCGAGAAGGCGTACTCCGACTGGTTTTTGGCGGCCAGCTGCACGCCGACCACGTTCTCCACCGCGTTGCCCGCGATCGCCACGATCACCAGACCGGCGAACGCCTGTGAAATGTTGAGCGAGTCCATCGCCGGTTCCAGCGCGGCGACAAACCAGTCCGAGACGAACGCCGCCGCCGCGCCGGCGATGGCCAGCATGCCGATCGCCAGCCCGACCGGCCACCGCGGCGGCTCCTTATCCGGTTGCGGCACAGCCTCACTGGTCTTGTCCCGGTCCCGGCTCAGCGAGTACGGCAGTGACAACCCGAACAGCACCAGCAGGACCACCGACACGATCATCGAAAAGGACACTTCGTGTTCGGAGGCCGGGGCGTGCACCTCGTGGGCGATCGACGGAATCGCCATGGCGGTCACCGAGAGCACCATCAGCACGAGGATGGTCCGTACCTGCGCCGAGCCGAGTTTCTGCGGGCCGTGTTTGAGTCCGCCGACCAGGAACGCCAGACCCAGCACCAACAGCAGGTTGGCCAAGATGGAGCCGATCAAGGCCGCGCGCACCACATCGACCAGTCCGGCCTTGAGCGCGAAGATGCAGATGAACAGCTCCGGCAGATTACCGAGGGCGGATTGCAGCACTCCTGTTGCGCCGGGCCCGAACCGGTCGCCGAGTTGATCGACGGCCAGACCCACGACGGAAGCCAGCACGGTGACCGCCAGTGCACTGACGACGAAGCCGACCAGGTGCGGCCAGCCACCGTAATGCGACAGCCCCGCCACCACGCAGATGGCGAGGCCACCGAAGATCAGCAGCTTGTCGGACCGGATCAACACCGCCGTCATGCGCGTCATCATGTCACTTCAGGGGCCATTGGGGCGGGAGGCAGCGCAGGGCAAACCAGTTGACCACACGCCAATCCGGTGAGATCCTGGGCAACTTGCCCTTTTCTCGACGAACGCAACGCAATGACGCTTACTGACGAAGAATTGACCGATCCGACCGCCGAACTGACCGGTGGCGATGACGTGTGCCGCCGGCCCATCACCGATGTCAACGCGTGGGTTGACGACCTGGACTCCGATGTTCGTGCGGCGCTGCGCGCACTCGGCGAGCTGCTGGTGGGCGTCGCCGGACGTGAAATCGCAGACACTGCAGACAAGTTCACGTCCCGCTGCCTGAACGTGCCGGACTGCGGACATCTGCTCAACGAGGAACGCGACCTGAATCCCGTATCCCAGTTGACCATTCCGCTCGCGTTGGCGGAGTTGATCGACACGCACGCGAACGTCTGCGAGATCGGTCCAGGCGACTACACGTCCCCACCGGCGTGGACCCAGACCGAGATCGGTGATCGGCAGTACCGGCACCCGCTCTGCCTGCGCGTGTATTTCCCTGCGGGGACGCTGCTCGATGACGCGGGATGCGTCATCCACATCGAGGCACGCGAAAGCGTTGTCCACACAGCTGAAGTGAGCGCACACGTGACGCCTGGCCACCAGGCACATGCGCGGACGGTGCTGGACCGGCTCGCCGAGCGGGCCAACGACCTGAACCCGTACCGGGGCCAGGTGGTGCGCGCAACACTCAAGCGGGGACTGAGCTTCACGGTCATCGACCTGCCGTCGACCGCGACCCGCGAGACCGTCATCGTCCCCGACGATGTGTGGACCGAGGTCGACCTGGGTGTCACTGCTGTGCGGGACCGTCACGATGTGCTCAACGCGCACGGTCTCGGCGCGCGGCGCGGTGTCCTGCTATGTGGTCCGCCCGGCACGGGCAAGTCGGCGGTGAGTTCGGTCATCGCCCGCGAGGTTGTCGGAGACTTCACAGTCATCTACGTCGAAGCCAAGGCCGGGGCTGAACTGCTCACCGCCGTCGTGGAGGAAGCGCAGCGCCTCGGCGGTCCGGTGCTCATCGTGCTCGAAGACGTCGACTTGTGGTGTCGTGACCGCAACACCGGCGGTTCCGGACTGTCCGAGCTGTTGCAGGCGATGGACATCAACGCCGAAGCTCGGATCCTGACCCTCGCGTCCACCAACGACGCTGCAACGCTGGACAAAGCGGCGATCAGAACCGGGCGGTTCGACTCCGTCGTCGAGGTCGGCTACCCGAACCGCGCTGACGCCGCACGCATCCTCGCTGCGCTGATCCACGACATCCCCGGCGGCCAGACCGTCGACTCGGCGACGGTTGTGGCCGCGCTGCCGGAACGGACGAGCGGCAGCGATATCCGCGAAGTCGTCCGCCGGGCGGTGCTGGCGGACCAGGGCGGCAGCGTCAGCACGGCGGCGCTGTTGGCCGAGCTCGGCAGCGGGCGGTATCGGGCCGAGGTGCCGGCAGGGATGTACCTCTGACTCGGCGCGGCGGGGCTCGACGATGGCTGACCACATGACCGCCGAACGCGAGATCGTCGTCACCGAGGAGTTTTCGCACGCGCTGGCGCTGCTGGCCGAGGGCAAGCACATGTTCCTGACCGGCAAGGCCGGGACGGGTAAGTCAACGCTGATCCGATGCTTCATGGCCGAGACCGAGCGCGATGTCGTGGTGGTCGCGCCGACGGGCATCGCCGCGCTGAACGTCGACGGGTACACGATCCACCGGCTGTTCGGGTTCCGCACGACGACGACGCTGCACGACGTCCGCGCCGGCGGGTATCGGCCGGGGCGGTTCACGAAGACGCTCGCGTCGCTGGACACCCTGATCATCGACGAGGCATCGATGGTGCGCGCCGACGTGTTCGACATGCTGGCCGCTGCGCTGGAGCGGTTCGGGCCGTCGCCGGGGCAGCCCTTCGGCGGCGTGCAGATCGTGCTGGTCGGTGATCTGTACCAGCTGCCGCCGGTGGTCAGCGAAGGCGAAGCTGCGTTCTTTTCGGCGGGCGTCTCGACCGCATACGAGACACCGTATTTCTTCTCCGCCAACAGCTTCCGGCGTGACGACTTCCCCACCGTGGCGTTGACGAAGGTCTTCCGCCAGCGGGGTGACGATCGAATGACCGCCATCCTTAACGAGATTCGCGAAGGAGTGCTGCTCGGCCACGCCCAGGAGCAACTCAACGCCCGCACGAATCCCGATTTCGTCCCGCCCGACGACGAGTTCTGGATCACGCTGGCGCCGACGAACCGTCTGGTCACGGCGCGCAACCGGCAGCACCTTGAGCGCCTGCCGGGTGACGAGTTGGTCCACCACGCGCGAGTTTCGGGTGACCTGTCGTTGTTTGATCCGCCCGTCGAGGAGTCGCTGCGGTTCAAGGTCGGCGCACAAATCATGATGCTCAACAACGACCAGAATGGCCGCTGGGTGAACGGCACGATCGGCCGGGTGGCCGGTGTCGATTACGACCGTTACGGCGCCGTCGTCGAGGTGGAATTCGCCGACGGGTCGGGCGCGGACGTGACACCGTACACGTGGGAGGCGACGCGGCCGGTGGTGGCGGGCGGGTCGCTGACCCGAGAGGTGATCGGCTCCTACACACAGCTGCCGTTCAAGTTGGCGTGGGCGATCACGATTCACAAGAGCCAGGGGCAGACACTGGACCGATTGATCGTGGACCTGACGGGCGGCATGTTCTCCACCGGTCAGCTCTACGTCGCCCTGAGCCGGTGTACTTCGATGAGCGGGCTGGTCCTCAAACGGCCCGTGCTGCCCAGGGATCTGAAGGTGGACCGGCGCATCGCGCGGTTCCTGCGCAGGGCGGTGCGCGATGATCGAGTGCGGCGGTATTGCGCTCTTGGCATCTTGACCGTAGGCGACGAGGGCCGGATGTCGCGGCCACGTCCAGTGGAGTTGGCGGTCGCCTTCGACGACGGGACGGCGGTGTCGACGGTGGTCAATCCTCAGCGGGATTTGTCGGACGCCCGTCAGGCGTACGGCATTTCGGTGTCGGACGTGCTGTTGGCGCCGACGCTGCGCGAGGCGTGGGCGATGCTCGGGCCGATGCTGGCCGGATACACGCCGGTCGGGTTCGGCATCGACGAGACGCTGGGACTCATCGACTTCGAGTTGAAGCGACTGGGCCAGATCACGCCAATGCCGTTGGGGCTGGAGGTCTCTGGCTCTTCACACGCGACAACGGCGCTGGAGCAGGCACGAGCAGCGCTCGCCGCGCACGCCCGATCGGAGGTTGATGACACCGGGGCGTCGCCGTTCGAGGAACCGGACGAACCCGAATCGGCGTCGGGCCTGCTGGTGAGCCGTGACGATGCGCCCACTCCGGCGGCCGATCACCTGCCGGCACTGTCGGCGATTCTGCGGGTCAGCCGGGATGTCGGCGCCATCGTATTGGCCGGGCGTTCGGTGTCAGAGGTGCGCAGCGACGAGGAGACGCCGTGGCTAGCGGCGGCCCGACAATCCGTAGCGGATCAACTGTGCGCAGCGGTGTCGCGTGCAACGCTGACCGATGCGGTCGTGGAGCGGCTACGGGAGGTCGAGGCGTTTCTCGGTGCCGAGATCGTCCCTGGCGCATGCGCAGTCGAGCGCCACGACATCGGTGCGGTCCTGGTTCCGGGCGCACGGATCTGTTTCACCGGAACGACGCAGAACACCAGCGGACGGACCGTCGAGCGCGAGGAGATGGAGCGGCTCGCGGCGAAAGCCGGCCTGGCGCCGGTGAAGTCGGTGACCAAGACCCGGTGCGAAGTGCTGGTGACCGCGGAGGCCGGCAGCCAGTCCGGGAAGGCGCGCAAGGCCCAAGAGTACGGTAAGCCGGTGTTCTCGGCTGATGAGTTCTTCGCGTGGCTCGCCGGAAAGGGGATCGGTGGCTGATGGCCTACCAAGGGGCCGCACCTAGGTCGAGGAACACCGTCTCGCCGTTGGCGTCGTCGAGCCCGTCATTGTCGGTGACCACGTACAGGTTCTGGTTGCCGGCGATCGCGAAGCCTTCGACCTTCTCCTGCACATAGCCATTGGTGGCCTGCAGGTCGGGCAACAGGTTGCGGGCCAACGTCTTCGGCAGGACCTTCAGCTTGTCCGCCGCCACGGTTTCACCTTCGGGAATCGCCACCCGGTACAACGCTTTCACCCGGGCCTCGGGCCCGTTGAGCTTGTCACGCTCGAGGACCAGCAATTCACCGTCGTGGACCGCGATTTCGGAGACGCCCAGCCAGTCATCTTTGGTGGCGGTGGTGTCCAGCTGGTAGCCGAACCAGTCCCACTTGTCCCCGTCCGGGGTGTAGCGCCCGATGCGGACGATGCCCTTGGGGTCGGATTTGAGTTCGCGCTGCAAGGCCACCCAGACGGCGTCGCCATCGACAGCGACTCCTTCGAAGCCTTGGCTATCGAGCTGCGCGGCAATGTCTTTGGGCAGCGACACCCGCTTCTCGATGTGGCCGTCGGCGGCGACGTAGACGATCTGGTTACCGGCGCCGTCTTCGCCTTCCACGGCCAGCACGAATCCTCCGTCGGATCGGGCCGAGACGCCCTCGGTGTCGAGGGTGACGGGCTTGCCGCCTTCGGTGACCGGCAGCTCGGTGTCGATCAGGGCCGGCCTGTGCGCCACGTCGATGCCGAGGATGCGGGCCGGGCCGTAGGCGATGTCGGTGGCGGTGTAGAGCCGGTTGTCGTCTTTCGGGTCGGCCGACAGCGCGCCGAGCGCTCCCCAGCCGATCGGTGCGCCGTCGATATCGCCGGACACGATGGACGGAAAGTTCGGTTTGCCTTCGGCTTTGAAATCGTCGCCGTAGCCGTAGATGGTGATTGAGGCCCTCACTCTGGCTTCGGCGTCGTCGGATTCCGAGGAGATCGCCAGCAGATTGCGCGACGGAATCGGCAGGACCCCCTCGGGTCCTGGTGTGGTCGGCAGGATCTGCCGGAACCTCGGGGCGGCCGGTTCACTGACGTCGTAGACGGCGACGAAGTTGCTGCGCTCCGAGGCGATCAGCGCGACGGGGCGGCCGCCGATGGTGGTGATGGCCAGGCCTTCCGGCTCGGGCCCCTTGGATTCCGCGCGACTTTCGATGTGCAGGCCGGTGCGCACCGCGAGCTGTTCGAGGGAGTTGCCGGCGTCCCAGACGACCTTGCCCGTGCCGGCGTCGAAGATCGTCCAGCCGCGGGTGCCGCCCTTCCAATCGCCTTCGTTGGCGGTGGCGACGTAGTCGTCTCCGATCCAGCCGATGGCATCGGGTTCACGCGGGGTGTCCTCGATCGAGCCGGTCTGGTCGATCGCGGCATCTTCCTTGGTGTCGATGCCTGTCACGGATTGGCTTCCGGCGCTGAAGATCTTGGCGACCTGGCCGGTGTGGCCGTCGAGGACGGCGATGCCGTTGTTCTCCTGCAGTGTCACGGCGACCTGGCCGCGGGAGTTGATGCTGACGTATTCGGGTTCGAGGTCTTCGGGTGTGTCCAGGCCGGCTTTGCGTGCGGCCTCGACATCGAAGTCCACCTTGCGGGGTGTCCAGGTGTTCGGCGCGCCCGTGAGGTCGATCAGTTGCACGAATCCCGTTGGCGGCTGGGGCAGGTCGCCTTCCTCCTTGCCGGGCGGGGTGAACTCCTCGTTGCGCTGGTTCTCCATGGCGATCGCGGCGAAGGTGCCGTCGGGGCTGATCGCGATCGAGTCGGGCTGGCCGCCCAGGTCGATGCTGTGCACGCGGGTGCGGTCGGCGATCCGGACGATGTCGACGCGGCCGGACGGGTGCGCGAAGTCGCCGCCGGTGGTGTCGACGACGAGGACGTGGTCGTTCACCGCCGCCACGGACGTGGGCTGGTCGTCCTTGTGGCCCAGCTCGGCGAGGGAAAGTGTGCCTTTCCCAACGGGTTTGGCGGGGTCGGTGATGTCCACAAAGCCGATGCGTTTGGCGGCGGCGTCGGTGTAGATCACCGTGTTGCCGTCGGGGGTGACGGTGGAGATCTCGGCGACGGTCTCCTTGTCGACCGGATCTTCAGCCGGCTTGTTGAGGTACACCGGGTAGGTGGCGGTGCGGTGGTAGCGGTCCGCGTCGGGCAGGTTCCAGTCGATCGGCGAGGTCGCCTTCGGCGTGCTGCTTTCTTGCTGGTTGTCCTCGGTGGAGCAGCCCGCCAGGATCAGCGCTGCCACGGTGGTCACCGCTGCGGCCCGTGCCGTTCTCATTCGTCACCCTCTTCAGTTCTGCTGACGCGTCGGACGCACGAGCTTGCCTCGCACAGGTGTCTGACAGGCAGTTCGCAGGTGAACGAAGGGCAACGAGACTTACAGCGGCGCGGAGATCGGTCCGAGCACTTGGCATTGTGGGGCGATTTCCGCGATACCCATCCAACCGCCGCAGGCCCGGCCGGTGGCCACATACGTCGCACCCGGTCGGAAGGGCGTCAGCACCTGCGCCGGTTGGGCGCCCCGGCCCTGGTTGCATTGCACGGGTGACGCGTTGTCTTGACGTTGGACGCAGGCCACGCTGAAGCGGGGATCGGCCGGTGCTCCGCAGGCATCCGGGGAGACGGTCACGCTGACCATGTCGGCGCCGTCGACGTGAACAACGGCCGGCGGCGACAACGCGAAGGCGCATGGCGGCGCCGGTTCGGCGTGGGCGGGTATCGCGACGCCCACGAAACCCGCGATCACCAACCCTGACAGCAGCACCAACCTGGCCCGAGTCATGTGCGGATCCTAGTTCCGCTGTCTCGCTGATCAGGCGGACTCGGCGAGAATCAGTGATGCCACCACACCGCACAGGTACTCGACCTCAGCGGTGGACGGCTGCATCTCAAAGGCGTGCACATGGCAGGCGACGCTGAGCCGGTTCCACGCCAACGCCGCACCGTCGGCGGCCTCCGCGGTATCGAGGGCCTTGAGCACCACCAGCTTGCTGCGCGAGTTCGCCCACGGAGCATCGGCCGCAAGCGCCCGGCATCGCTGATCGATGATCTCTTCCAACGCCTGTCGAGCCAGGAACGCTGCGACCCGCGACGACAGTCCCTCGGCTGTTCCGGGCGCACGCAGGACGCGCTGTGCCTGGCCGAGCAGGTCCATCGCGCTCACCGCAGGGCCAGCACTTCCCGCACGGTCTTCTCCAGGTCGCGGGCATCGTGGATGGTCACGGTCTTCGCGTCGCCGTGGGCACCGGCGTTGCAGATCCGCAGCGCCCGTCTGCGTTCGGGTTTGAGCCATGGGGTCAGGTCGATCTGCGGGTCTCCGTGGATCGCGAGGGCCAAACGACTCGAGGTTTTCTTGGCGGTCGACCATTTTTCTTCGGATTCGGCGATGGGCCGCCCGGCCCGCGCCTGCTTGGCGTAGAACGCCTGCTTGGCAGCTGATTCCAGTGCCATCCGGAACAGCGCAGGAGCGGCGCGGCCTTTGATGTCGTCGGGCATCTTGGTGTCTTTGATCAGTGCGAAGATGTCATCGACGTGGCGCACGGCGGGATTGACGTTGTCGCGCACGGTGACTCGTGAACCGGTTTCGCGGACCACCTCGATGAGCCGGGCATCGACGCCGGTTTCGCGGATTACCGATGCCAGCCGGTCGTCGTGGGAGAAGACGATCACCTGGTGCGTCTTGGCGATCTCGCACAGCACCTGGACGAAGCCGTCGATCTTGGAGGGGTCCATCGCCTGAATCGGGTCGTCGAGGACGACGAACCGGAAAGGGCTCTTCGCCGAGGTCGCCCGCGGCAGGAACAACGCGAGGGCCAGAGCGTGCAGCTCACCTTGACTCATCACCGACAGCGCTTTGGTGGGCTTGCCGTCGACCGCGCCTTCCAGGACCACCTTGCGCCGGGTGGCGGTTCCTTCCAGCGAGATCTCGACGAGGTCGACGTTACTTTCCTGACGCAGCTGATGCCAGATGTCGCGGGCTTGTGCGGCAATGGGTTTGAGCCGCCGATTGCGGAAGGCAGCGGCGTGCTCGGTGACCCACTTCTTGGCCGCTGCGACGGCGTTGAGCTCGTCGTCCACCTTGCGGGCCTGTTCCTCGAGCCCGACCCAGCCGCCCAGCTGCGCGGCGACCGGTGCCCATGCGCTTTCGCGCCGCGTGAGTTCGTCGGATGCTTGTGCTCGTAGGGATTCGGCGGCGGCGATCACCTCGGTCAGCGTCGACTCCGCGTGTGCCGCGAGGGCATCGTCACCGACGGGGACCTTCCTCGCCGCGGCAACGGCGTCGTTGTAGGCGGCCAGCCCGGGGAGGTCGACGCCAGGCACCTCGGGCGCCGTGGAGAGCTCCTGCATCAGCGCGGTGAGGGTTAACCGTGCGGTTTTGAGTTGCTGTGCTGTGGCGCGGTATTCGTCCAGCAGCTCCTCGCTGCTGGCGATGGTGTCCTGGGCGGCGGTCGCCCAGTCAGCGTCGAGGCGGCCCTGCGCACACACGGGGCAGTCGGCATCACCGCCCTGGTCGTGGAAGCGCAGCGCGGTGCGCAACAGGTCGACGCGTTGACTCGTGAGGTCGATCGCGGCGGTCGCAGTGTCTGCGGCGGCTTTCGCGGCGGCGCGCAATTGCCGGGTGGCCTCTTCGACGGCGTCGATGCTCGGCATCTCCAGCCGGGCCAGGACACGGAGGGCGGGTGCGACGTCGGACTGGGTCTCCCCCGCCCCGGTGGCCAGCGCACGGACATCATCAAGGGGGACAACGCGTTTACGGAGGAGTTTGGCCGCACGCCCGGCCCGCTCATCGGGATGACCGGCGAGTGCGTTCTGCACCCGCCTGCGTTCGGCGTCGGCCGCGTCGCTCGCGGACTTAATCGTCTTGTGGCGGGCGGTGAGGATCTTCTCGGTGTCAGCCAGGGCGTCGAGGCCGAGCAGCTTGGCCAACGCGTCGTACAAGGCGGACGGGCCGCCGTCGAACAACCTGCCGAGCTCTTCATACGACAGCAGCGGGCGGTGCAGTTCGAGAGCGCGTGACCACCCGAGGGCGTCGGTGCCGTCGACCCGCTTGCCGGTGCCCGTCTTCGTCCACGTCGTGCAGTGCTCCAGCTTGGCGTCCCGGTCCCATCGCACGCCGACGGAAAAGGGGTCGGCCGCCTCGCGGGTGAAGCCGACTTCGATCTCGCACGGGTCCGGGTGGTGGAGGTTCTGCCAGGCCTCCGACCACAGACTTTCCTTCTTGTTGTACCAGCGGTAACTGGTACCGGTGAGGGTGAGCTCGAGCGCCTCGGCGAAGCTGGACTTTCCGGAGCCGTTGCGACCGCTGACCACCATCAGGCCCGGCGCCGGGTAGAGGTCCAGCCGGGCGGACGGGCCGACGCCCCGGAATCCAGAAACCGAGATCGAGCTGAGAAAGGTTGCAGCTGGATCGGTTTGCGTCGTTTCACCGGCGCCTCCGGACACCTCGGCCAGCGCGTTGAGCACGACGTCCTTGGCGGTCTCGGACAACGCATCGTCATTGCCGAGCAATTCCAGGATCACGTCGTGAACGGACAGTTCGGCAGCTGCGGCGGCGGCCCCACCCTCTTGCGGCATGCAACGATTTAACAACGTGCGCCCGACAAATTTGTCGAGACCGTCAGTTGGAGGCTGCCGGATTCTCGCAACCCGGGCGATCTACGAGCCGTTGGTCTCCGGACCCCCGACGACAGCGTGAATGCGGCCCTGCGGGTAGGGCAGGTTTATTCCGTTTTCATCGTAGGCGCGCAGAATTTCGCGACGCAGCTTGCGTTGCACCGACCATTGCGCGTTCGGCCGGGTCTTCAGGGTCATCCGCAGCGTGAGCTGGTCGGCCGACAACGACTGCACCCCGAGCATCTCAGGTTCGCCGATCACCTTGCCTGCCATCGAAGGGTCCGCGACAACTTCGTGGGCGGCCTCGACGGCCACCTGCTCAGCCCGGTCCACATCCGCGGTCAGCGAGACAGGCACCTCGATCCGCGCCACGGCATAGTCCTGGCTCATGTTGCCGACGCGGGCGATCTCGCCGTTGCGCACGTACCACAGCGTGCCGTCGATGTCGCGGACCGTGGTGATCCGCAGCCCCACGCTCTGCACTTCCCCGGTTACCTCACCGAGGTCGACGGTGTCGCCGACGCCGTACTGGTCCTCCAGCAACATGAACACGCCGGTGACGAAATCGCGCACCAGGTTCTGGGCACCGAAGCCGATCGCCAGGCCGACCACCCCGGCCGAGGCGATGAACGGCGCGATGTTCACGCCGAGCACGCTGAGTATCGCCAGCACCACCCACACCAGCAGCACGATCGAGACCGTGGATTTGAGCACCGACCCGATGGTCTGCGCACGCTGTTGACGCCGTTCGGCCGCTCGTATTCCATTGGTCGTCGCGGATGCCCGATCCCGCAAATAGCGCAACAGCGGAGGCTTTTTCGCTTGCCCCTCAAGTTCGCCGCTAACGGATTTCTTGGTCCTACCGGTGGTGGCGCGGTCGATCATGCGATGCAGCAAAAATCGAATGATTAACGCGACAACGATGTACGCCACGACCCTGACGGGGACCTCAATCAGCCAATGTCGATTGGTTTCTGTCCACTCAAAAGCCTGGTTGTACATTTCCACGTTTTCGACCGTACGACAGAACTGACGAAGGCGTCGAATGCGCGAAATGGTTCACGTCTGCCCAGTCGGCAAATCCCCTCCGTATCGGGCGAATTCGCATTTACCGCACATTGCGGTTCACGTCACGCCCGGCGAAACAACTCACCGGGGCGCCCACCACCCCCGGTGGTGACCTCGCCCGTGGGTGACAGCGTCGTGGACGAGCCGATCAACCCGCGATACCGCGACCCAGCGCCTACGGTTAGTCAGCAACCGCGAACCGAGAGGATGCCGAGTGGCCGTCGCAGAACCCACCACACCGACGCTGCGCGAATTGACCCTGCGCGGGATACTGCTCGGCGGGGCGATCACGCTGGTGTTCACCGCCGCCAACGTCTACCTCGGTCTCAAAGTCGGTCTGACGTTCGCCACCGCGATCCCGGCCGCGGTGATCTCGATGGCGCTGCTGCGCAACTTCGCCAACCACTCCATCGTGGAGAACAACATCGTGCAGACCATCGCCTCGGCGGCGGGCACGCTCTCGGCGATCATCTTCGTGCTGCCCGGGTTGATCATGATCGGCTGGTGGACCGGGTTCCCCTACTGGATCACCGTCGCGGTGTGCGCGGTCGGCGGGATCCTCGGCGTGATGTACTCGATCCCACTGCGCCGGGCCCTGGTGACCGGGTCCGATCTGCCCTACCCCGAAGGCGTCGCCGCAGCCGAGGTGCTCAAGGTCGGCGACAGCAGCGGCGGTGTCGAGGAGAACCGGGTCGGCATCCGGGTGATCGCGTTCGGCGCGCTGGTGTCAGCCGGGTTCGGATTGCTGGCCAATCTCAAGGTGCTGGCCAATTACGTGGCGGCCTATTTTCGGGTTGGCGCCGGCGGCTCGATGTTCGGTGCCAGCTTGTCACTGGCGTTGATCGGCGTGGGGCATCTGATCGGCATGACCGTGGGCATCGCGATGCTCGTCGGTCTCGTCATCTCGTTCGGGATACTGCTGCCGATCCGCACCATCGGAACGTTCGGGACGGACGAGTCCGTCGCCGACGTCATCGACGGGGTGTTCGTGCACGAGGTGCGGTTCATCGGGGCCGGAGCGATCGCGGTGGCCGCCGTGTGGACGCTGCTGAAGATCCTGCGCCCGATCATCAAGGGCATCACCGAGGCCCTGGCCTCCGCCCGCGACCGCCGGCAAGGCCAGCTGGTCGACATCACCCAGCGCGACATCCCCTTCCCCATCGTGGTCGGCATCGTGGTGGCGATGCTGGTCCCAATTGCCGTGCTGCTGTGGGACTTCAGTCATGCCACCGTGCTGCACGGCAGCTCGACGGGGATCATCGTGGCGAGCGTGGTCTTCGTCTTCGTCATCGGCCTGGTGATCGCCGCGGTGTGCGGCTATATGGCCGGCCTGATCGGCTCGTCGAACAGCCCCATCTCCGGCGTCGGCATCCTCACCGTGCTCATCGCCGCACTGCTGATCAAGCTGGTGTACGGCCCGACATCCGATGACGGTTCCCTCGCCCTGGTGGCCTTCACCCTGTTCGTCGCGGCCATCACGTTCGGGGTGGCCACCATCTCCAACGACAATCTGCAAGACCTCAAGACGGGTCAGCTGGTCGGGGCCACCCCGTGGAAACAGCAGGTGGCGTTGGTGATTGGCGTGTTGTTCGGCTCGGCGATCATCCCGCCGGTACTTGACCTGATGCAACGCGCCTTCGGCTTCCTGGGAGCGCCGGGCGCGACCGACCACGCCCTGGCCGCACCGCAGGCCGCGCTGATCTCGTCACTGGCCAAAGGCGTGTTCGGCGGATCCCTGGACTGGTCGTTGATCGGGCTGGGCGCGGCGATCGGGGTGGTGATCGTCATCGTCGACGAGATCCTCACCCGTACTTCGCGATTCAGCCTGCCACCGCTGGCCGTCGGGATGGGCATGTACCTACCGATGAGCCTGACGCTGATCATCCCGTTGGGCTCATTACTCGGGTACTTCTACAACAAGTGGGCCGATCGCTCCGGTGAGAACGTCGAACGCAAGAAGCGCCTGGGCGTGCTGCTGGCCACCGGCATGATCGTCGGCGAAAGCCTCTACGGCGTGATCTTCGCCGGTTTCGTCGCCGGCACCGGAAGTGACGAGCCGTTCGCGATCTTCACCGGCAACGACGGGACGTTCGCCGAGGTTCTCGGGATCATCGGGTTCGCGGCCGTGCTGCTGTGGTTGTACGGGAGCATTCGACGGACTGCCGCACGGGCGCCCGTGAACTCGATGGGATAGCTGTCTCACCAGATTCCACCGGATGAACGTCGAGCGCTGCGCCTGCGAGCTACCCCTCGCGCCCCATTCCGCCGGGCTCCAACGACAGCGGCAACGCCTCGTCCTCTCGTCCCTGCTCGCGCAAACCATCCAGCCACTGCTCGTATACCGGCTGCAAGGATCTGCCGAGGTCCTTGCCCTGGGCCGTGATTCGCAGCCACAACGTCCAGGGCCAACCCGCACGATCATCGAACCGGTCGACGTACTCGGCCGATATGCGACGGATCGACGCATCCAGGGCACTGTCCCAAGGCTCGAATCGGGCACCGTGGTCACGCAGGTCGCCGATCTCGGCCAACCCGTCACCGACCAGCTGACGGAGCAGTTCGAGTGTCTGTCGCTGCACTTCCGCGAGGCTGGCCGAGAGGTTCTCTTGCGCGACATGCCGATGCACCTGCCAGAGTTTGACCCAATCGTGCTGCCCTTCCACGAGAATTTTCTCGCGCGCAGAAACCATGTCCGAACCTCCCCATCCGAACCTAGCGACACTGCGCGGAGATCGGTGACCTGAGAGCGTCAAAGTTTGTCGGCGCCCGCCTTCATACTGTCCGGCTCGCTGGAGATTCCACGTCGAGCGAGAGGACACTCCCGATGACGCTGCGAATCGCCACGCTGAACATCCGCCACGGCGGCAGCAAGTACGCCGACGCGCTCGCCGCGCGCCTGCTGGGCTATGACGCCGACCTTCTCGTGGTGACTGAGTTCCGGGCCAACAACGCGGGTGCTGCTCTGGTCGCCCAACTCGAACGCGCCGGATACTCGACCACCCACCCTGGCGCCGATTCGAAGCAGAACACCATGCTCATCGCATCGCGGACCCCGATCGACCGGGCCGCCCGATTCAGCCGGCACCTGTCCGCCCACCATGTGTGGTGCGTCGAGTTCGACGGAACCATTGTCGCCGGCGTCTACCTACCGCAGGCCCACGCGAAGCTGCCCTACTGGGAGGCCCTGATCGACCGGGCCCGCCGCAGCGAGGTCGATCTGCTCATCGGCGACTTCAACACGGGCAACAACGATCTCGACAAAGATCCCAAGGGTACGAAGTTCATCGGCCCCGAGGTGCCCGGTCGACTGGTCGCCTCCGGATACGTCGACGTATGGCGGGCTCTGCACCCCGGCGTCCGCGAGTACTCGTGGTTCAGCCGCCCCGGCGACAACGGCTTCCGTCTCGACTACATCTACGCCGTGCCCGAGTTCGCTCGGCGCGTCCGCACCTGCGAGTTCGACCATGCCCCGCGCCTGGCCGATGAAACGGACCATTCGGGGCTGGTCGCGGTGTTGGATTAGCACCCGCCAGCGCGCGGCGGCGTAGCTAATAGGCTGGCCAGATGATCGACTGGCTGGCCCGAATGGTGGAGCCGCTCAACAGTGCGCTCTTCACGATCGGGAGCGACGCGGTCAGCTGGGCCGAGTTCCTCGGCTTCGTTACCGGCGGCCTGTGCGTCGCGCTGACGGTGCGGCGCAACATCCTCAACTTCCCGGTCGGGATCGCCAACAACGCGTTTTTCCTCGTGCTGTTCACCTCGGCCAGCCTGTGGGCGGCCTCGGGCCTACAGGTGCTCTACATCGTGCTGGGTTTCGCCGGGGTGGTGGCAGTGGCTGCGCGGCCGAGCCGATACGGGTACGACGGTGATCCGCCGGAGTAGCCGGGCCGAGTTGGCTTGGTGCGCGGTGTTCTTGGTGTTGGGCACCGGGATGCTGTTCGTCATTCTGACCGCCGCGAACGATGCGGCGCCGTTCCTGGATGCGGTCACGACGTGTCTGTCGTTGGTCGCGCAGTGGCTGCTCAACACCCGGCGGCTCGAGACGTGGTACTTCTGGATCGCCGCCGATTGCATCTTCATCCCGCTCTATCTCAGCCAGGGATTGATCCTCACCGCCGCGGTGTACCTGTTGTTCCTCGGCCTGTGCGTCGCTGGCTTGCGTGCCTGGACCCGTGAGCTGGCGCCGGCCGACGCGGCCCTGCCGGCAGACAGCGCGGTGCGATGACCGAGTTCCGGCATGGCCTGATGATCGGCAAGTTCTATCCGCCGCGGATCGGGCACCACGAGGCGATCCGGGCCGCCGCGGCACGCTGCGACCGGTTCACGGTGCTGGTGATGGCCGCGGCGGTTGAGTCGATTCCGCTGGCCGACCGGATGGCGTGGCTCCGCGAGGAACACGAGCACGATGCGAACGTGCGGATCGCCGGTATCCCTTGCGACGCACCGGTCGACGTGACCGATCAACGAGTGTGGGCGGCGCAGGTCGCCGCCATGCGGGCGGGCGTGCGAGCTGCCGGTGCGGCGCCGGAAGTTGATGCGGTGTTCAGCGGCGATGACTATGTCGACGAGCTCGCCCGGTGGTTCGGTGCGACTGCCGTGAGGACGGGACGCACCGGCAGCAGCACCGCGGTCCGACGCGACCTCGCCGGCGGCTGGCATGAGTTGGCGCCAGCCACCCAGGCCGGGTTGACGACGCGCGTCGTCGTGGTGGGCGCTGAGTCGACCGGGACGACGACGGTGGCCGAACAGTTGGCCCGCCACTACGCCGCCCGCGGCGGGGCGTGGGCCGCGACGCAATGCGTGCCCGAGTACGGGCGGGAGTACACCGAGATCAAGTGGGCCGCCAACCCTGACGTGGATATCACTGAACTGCAGTGGACTTCACGCGACTTCGATGTCATCGGCCCCGAGCAGACCCGCCTCGAAGAACAGGCGGCGCGGGCGGGTTCCCCGATCTTGATCTGCGACACCGACGCCTTCGCCACCGCCATCTGGAAGCGCCGCTACCTGGACGACGCCTCCGGCGGGCCCTGGACGAAAGCCCCGCCGCGCGCGGTATATCTGCTCACCGACCACGAGGGCGTGCCCTGGCACGACGACGGGATGAGGGAAGGCGACCTGGAAATCCGAGCGGCGGTGACGGGCTGGTTCGCCGACGCGCTCACCGCCGCCGGGCACTCGTGGGTGTTGTTGACCGGGACGCTCGAGGAACGGATCGATCTCGCGCTCCGCACCGTGGAGCCGCTCCTGGAGGTGCGGGCGCGGTTCGGGGAGCCGTTGCGGGGTCCGGGGTTTGAGGGGACGCCGTAGGCGAGGCGCTTCTTCAGCAAATAGAAGCGATACGAGTCGGTACCCGTCGATAGAATTCAAACATGGTGGTACACCGAGCCATCTATCCTGTTTTGGACCGTGATCTTGCCCGGATCGCAGCGTTCAGCTACCAACGCGATGGGTGTCGAGAGCACACCGAGATCCCGATCGAGGGCGTCGGCGTGGTGCATGTGGTCACCGAGGTACCGGACGCCGATCCGGTATACGCGTTCACCGACGTGACCCTTGCTCGATATCAGGGTGGCGAACTCACGCCGCCTATCGCTCTGGCCGGATCGGTGTGTGAGAGCACGGTAGCGCGGTGCATGCACGAGCATTGGTGCGACCTGCAACGGTTGATCCGGTGCATTCGAGCAGACACCAAAACACTGTGCGTCCTCGACATCGACTGGGAGATCGAGGACGACGACGTCGAAGACGCAGACGAGCCGTCCGACGAATCTGGTCCCGATCCAGGGCTCACCCCTCGTATCCTGGAGATCGCCGAGCGCGCACGGACCAGGCCTCTCGGGACAGACTCACTCGCTCGTGATTGACGGACCGGCTGTCATCGGCGCGCCGAGAGCTCGTGCACTTCGTCATACGTCGCGGCATCAAAAGCGACGATTCTGACTTCTTCCACTCGGGTTGCAGTGCCGGCGATGGTCTCGACGGCAGCGGCGATAGCATCGCGGCGTGGCCAACGGTAGATGCCCGAGCTGATGAGTGGGAATGCCACGGTCAGCGCGCCGAGCTCGTCGGCGACTTCCAGTGCCCGCCGGTAGCAGGACGTCAGCAAAGACCGGTCACGCTGTCCGGCACGGTAATTCGGCCCGACGGTGTGGATCACCCAACGGGCAGGCAGATCTCCGGCGGTGGTCCAGCCGGCGTCGCCGGTCGCCAATCCGTCGGGGAACCGCTCGATGCAGTCCTGCAGGATCGCCGGTCCGCCACCGCGGTGAATCGCACCGTCAACGCCGGCGCCTCCGCGCATGGCGCTGTTTGCGGCGTTGACGATCGCATCTACCTGCTTTTGAGTGATGTCGCCGTGGATCGCGGTGATGTTCGGCATGGGTCCAGTATGCCTACGCGGCCCCTGCGTCACGGGCTTGTTGAATCTGATTCTTGATCTCCCGGTACGCCTGCACGCGTGCCATCACCGCTTCCACTGCCGAATCCTGCTGCGTGGTTTGCGGAGTGGCCTCGATGCCGTAAAGTACGGCGCTCAACTTCGCGTGCAACTCGGCACGCTGCGCGGCGACCCGGGCGTCCTCGCGTTCGGTGCGTAGCGACTTGTCGATGAGCTGTGCCTCCTCGGCACATTTCCCGATGAGCTCCACGCGTTCGATCGCGGCGGTTTCCAGGTTGGCAGCCGTGGTTTTGGCTTCCGCGAGAATCGCGCGATCCTCGGCACTCGGCTTGTCCAGTGCCGACAACTTTCCGATCACACCCCGTAGCGCGTGCGCCTTCTCGAAGTTCTCGGTGATCCCCTTGATGTCGGCACTGAAGTCGACGTCACCCAGCCAGCCCGCGCGGGCGGCTTCGGACGCGGCCACCTGCTTGACCCCACCCAGAGCCGACTCGACGAGCGCGGCGTTCTGCTTGCCGAGCGCGTCGACGCGCCGTTGCTTCTCCGTCCGAACTCGTTCTTCGCGTTGACGTTTGGCCTTCGCAGCTTGCGCCGCCTGTTCGACGCGAGCCCGCTGCTGGGCCTCATAGCTGCGTTGTTCCAGTGCGACGACGGCCTTGTAGGCAGCCAAGCTCACCAGAACGACCACGATGATGACACCCAGGGCAATCCAGACCGGTTTCGGGACCAACGCGATCAGCACGAACAGGAAAAAGATCGCGCTGCCGGCGCCCGAGGAGCGCTTATTGCTCATGATGCACCTCCAAAGATGCGTGTACCGCCCTACAGTCCTGCCGCGGTGGCTCCGTAGGCCGCTTGAGCCGGGGTGTAGCCCTCGTACACGAGCTGCTCGATGAGTCCGCCGCGGGAGAACGCCGAATAGTCCAGGTACGCCTTGGCCGCTTTCGCCGCTTGCGCGTTCCAGTCCACGGTGATGTGGTCGACGGCGAAAGTCGCGTCTGCCGTTGAGAAATCCTCGTATTCCAGTTGTTCGATCAGCCCCTGGCGCGAGAAGGCGCTGTAGTCGAGGTACTGTTCGGCGGCGCGCACCGTTTGCGCTGGCTCACCGTCGAGGCCGCTTCCAGCGGGATCATCGGTCCGGACAATGCCCGAACGTGTGGTCCGTTGTGTTCCTCGACGCCGGTAGCAACGCCGGCCAATTGCACCGACGGGCTCGCGTCATCGACGTCCTCGCCGACTGTCCACAGCGCAATGCCACCGATGGCCAACAGCAGGCCCGCGGCCGTCTTGAACGAGTAGGTATTCATCGTATGTGCTCCATCCGTTGTTCATGGTCGCTCGCACATGCGAGCCGAACGGAATGACAGGGCCCTCCGACAAGGTGATGATCTGTCGTAGTCATCCATCGGTGTGACCGAAGATCGCCGTCCCCGCGTTTAGTGCAACTACAAACGACCGATCCCTGTTCGAGCTACGACCCCGAGGAGTAGGGCTCGCAACGGCGCCCAGAGCGGCCGCGTACCGGAAGGAAACTGGGACCGCACGAAACGGCTGCGACGGAATGCGCAACGCGCTGATCGGTCTCCCGGACTCGCACCGACATCCGAAAGGCGAGATGCGCACACCGATTCACAGCCTCGGTCGCTGCTATTGACCGTAGGCTCAGCGATATGCAGGCAGAGACTCGGACACTGACGCAGCTATTTCAGCTAGACGTACGCTACGTCATTCCCCTCTACCAACGACCGTACGTCTGGACCGAGCAGAAGCAGTGGGGACCGCTGTGGGAAGACATCGCGACCGTCGCCGAACATGTCTTACTCGAAGGCGCGAGTTCGAAGTCGCCCGCCCACTTTCTCGGTGCAATTGTTATCGAACAGGAAGAGAACCCTCCCGGTTCACCACAGCGTTTCCTCGTCATCGATGGTCAGCAACGACTGACAACACTCCAGCTCCTGCTTGCTGCGGCCGCGCAAACTGCCAATGCGATGGGTTGTCCCGCGCAAAGCGATTTGCTCGGCCGGCTCACCCTGAATAACCAGCTTCTTGCCGAAGGGGACGAGCGCTTCAAGGTTTGGCCGACCAACGCCAATCGGGCGGCCTTCCGACAGACGATGGATGGCGATGGTTCCGTAGCGTCGAAACCGCCGAGCACAGGAAACGAGATACAGAACGCCTACGCCTTCTTCTGCCAGCAGATCACATCCTGGGTCACCGACGACGCTCCCAACGCCTCGCCCATGTCACCGCCGGTGAAGCAGTTCGAAGCACTTCGCGTCACGCTCGGAGATCTGTTGAAGCTCGTCTCCATTCGCCTTGAAGACGGCGACAATCCGCAAGTCATATTCGAAACGCTTAACGGACGCGGCACACCTCTTATTGCCCTCGACCTTCTAAAGAATGCGGTTTTTCTGAGGGCGGAGCGTGAAAACTCCAACACGGACGCGCTTTACACCGAGCACTGGGCGCCAGAGCTGGACCGTGACTATTGGCGCGATAGCAGGCGAACCGGCCGCCTGTTCACGAAGAACGGTGACCTCTTCCTTCAGTACTGGCTGGTGGCGGAGCTCGCCGAGCCCGTTGCAGCGACCGAGCTCTTCGACATCTTCCGCACAAAGATTCTGCA
This sequence comes from Mycobacterium farcinogenes, assembly GCF_019739075.1. Taxonomy (NCBI): domain Bacteria; kingdom Bacillati; phylum Actinomycetota; class Actinomycetes; order Mycobacteriales; family Mycobacteriaceae; genus Mycobacterium; species Mycobacterium farcinogenes. The sequence goes on from NZ_CP081673.1 coordinate 5,444,674, forward strand.
ACCCGCCTCTTGTCCGCCGATGACTGACCTCATCCCGAGCCTTACCCGCGACGCTGCTGCGCTCCGCTGGTTCCAGAGTGCGGACGCTGAGCCCGCCGATAGGCGGTTCCATGACTTGCTCGAGCTGTTGGATACCACCACGTTGATGCCAATAGCTCTTACACTGCTTCGCGCTGAGGCAGTCACAGCCGACCGCCGGGCACGAGCGTTTCGAATCCTGGAGAGTTTTCTTGTGCGCCGGATGCTTTGTGGCGGGACAACGAAAAATTACAACCGCCTCTTCGCCGCTCTGGTTAGTGACATCAACGCCGATTTGCCTTATGCCGACGACGTTCTGGCATCACGATTAGCAGCTGAAACCGCGCCTGCCAATCGGTGGCCCACAGATAGTGAACTCCACAGCGCAATCCTCACCCGCGACATGTACGGGCAACGGCGCCAGGATCGGCTTGTGATGGTGCTGCATCGCATAGAAGAACACCTCCGAACGCTGGATAGCAAAACGGAGCAACATCTCGGCATGGCGAAAAATCTGACCTTGGAACACCTAATTCCGCAGACGTGGGAACCGCACTGGCCACTCGACGAGACTCAAGAAGATCCGCTTGCGTGGCGCATCGCCCATCTGCACAAATTGGGCAACTTAACGTTGACCAATGGCGTCCTAAATTCGAGTTTGTCGAACGCACCGTGGCACGCACCCCTCCAATCAAAGGACAAGCGGCGCAGTCTCGTTGAACACAGCCTGTTGAAGCTGAATTCAATCGTCACCGGTCAACACCCGCAGTCCTTCACCGAGATCGACGTCGACGAGCGCAGCACATATTTGGCCAGCCTCATCGCGCGTATCTGGCCAGGCCCCGACAGGGTCGACACCATCCGTCCCGGTCCTACGCCATCGGCCACTCAACCAGCTCAGGTACCGTCAGCGCCCGCGAGCAATCCCATCGGTCCGGCTGAATTTCCAATGGAGAACACGTCACCACATTCCGCGCTCCGCGGCCGCATCCGTGAATTGCTCCGCAGTGGTTCAACAACGAGCGAAACTTCAGACCGCCTCGGTGGCGGGCGCGATTTGTGGTTGATCGTCCTTGAAGAAGAAGCAAAGCTCGCTAATGAGGTGCTGACCCGTACGCCAACCCCGGCCGATGCGGTCGCTCTGCGCGATGGCCAAAACATGCGCTGGGAGCGCGTCGCCGCCCGGCTCTACGGAAATCCGCGGCGCACCGGCGCTGCGCAGCGTCTTTACGAGCAAGCCAAAGGTGAAGGCGCGGCGAAACGCTCGTACACTGGCAAAGGCCGAATGTTTCCAGAGATGGAACCGTGATCTGTGCCAACGAGGTCTAACGGTTATCACGCCACCATGCCGCAGCTTGTCTGACGGATCACGAGGTCTGCAGACCAGATCGGTACCGCATCGTAGGCGTTCTCGTCTGACTTGGCCGTCTGAGTTCCACCAGGCGTGAACCACTTCGAACCCGTTGTTATGGAAACCGAAGGTCCCTGACGACGATTCTCACGGGGAACACTTCGCACAAAGGTCTTTGATAGCCAGCCGTTGCCATTCGAGGCTCTTCATTCGTGGCCGTCGATTATGATCGCCACGACTAACGCCCCGGCACGTCCTCCTCCTAAGGGCATCGAGCTCGCCGGAGTTGTCCCGTGAGGAGCTTGCCCATCGAATCGAGCAGTGCGGTTCGTTCGCGCGGTGACAGCTCGAGCTGTGGCACCTTCTCGAGCGGAAACGCCGCGGTAGACGACCTCGTACTCATGGTCGAATTTGGCCGGGGTCACGGCGCGGGTGACCGTCAGCCCACCCGCTGCCCGGCAAGAAAAGCGGAATCCGCAGGTCACGTCGGATTTTAATCGACGGCATCGACTCGGAATGGTCGAGCAGGAATACCAGGCGGCTGAGATTTGGGTTGGCATGATGGGTCCTTTTCGTAAGCGCCAGGACCGCTTGGCTTTTCGACGCGATTGGAACCTCATCGGCTCAGGAGCTGGGTTGTCATCGTCGATTCGGTTGCGTCGCCAGACTCCCAGCCCCGCCGTGGCACTCGAATCCTTATCTTCTTCACGGGGCGATGATCCTCTCCAGCACAGCCGGACGATCTTGCACCACCACGACATCGGCAAACTGCGCGAGCAACGCGCAGACGAACGCCGACCGCATCACCTTCATGTCGTGGAGCAGCTCGATGTGGCTGAGAGTCCCGTTCTTGCACAACCGTTCCCACGCCGCGAGGATCATCCATGCGGGCACCAGCTGAGGTCCCGCCCCACGTGCGCGGGATCGCTCGGTCTCCACCCACACGCCTGTACGATCGAATGACGCAATCCAGTTGGTGCGCTTGTTACTCAAGGTCTCGATGACATCGCTGCTGGCGACCACGTCCGTGATTCGCTCCACCAGGTCGTTGTCGAGCTCCGCCGCATGCTTGCGGCCGTCCCGAGGATCTGTCACTGCCCTACCTCTCTCGCAATGAATGGCGCTGCCTGTCTTCAGAGCAGCCGGACAGAATGGCAGAGGCCACCGACAAGCTTGCGCGGTTCGACGTTGGAGTGCGGACGCTGAGGCCCTATCCGTCCGGGCTCGACCGAAATCCGCTCCAAATACACCAGTCCGTGCGTTTGAATCGCAGGGATGCTAAGCGACCTGACAAACTCGCCTGCCGACCCCACATCGCGATCCACCGCGTCTAAAGGCGAACGAGTGTCTCGCCGAGAGAGTCAGCCTCAGGGCTATCTCGAAGACCCGATCAGCGCTGCACTGACCGCGTAACTTCGCTCCTGGACGCCCACGCATCTTCGATACCGCGTGCAAGGTCTAATTGCCAGGGCTGGGCAACATTCAGGACGATCTCGTCCCAAGTATCAGCTGACGACCGTTGCGCTGCAGACGAATCGGAAACGACTTGAAGTGCCAATTTTCCTGCGGTCAAGAGGGTGGGCAGATGGATGTGCCTAATGGATGAAGGATGTTTGGTGACTAGACCTTTAGCTGTTGCCTTACCGATGGAAGCGGCCCCAACAAGTGAGTGAGCGGCCAGGCGAAGTTCTGTTCGTCTACGTTCTTCCTGGCGGGTCAGTTCAACCGTGCCGCGTGCCCGTAGTGCCGTCAGATGCACATGTGTCCGAATTACAGCCTCGGTCGTGACAGTCGTCATTCCCGGCCCCGCCACGGCCGACCGAACGTTGCATCCCTCGCCGCTACGCAATCCTTTATACGCATGCAACGCAAAGTCTCTGACCGCCTCGTTGTCCATCTCATAAAGCAAGGACGATCCCGGTATCGGCAAACTCATCGGAGTGAGGACGTCGGCTGCTAGATGCATGAGCCAGCGAAGCAGCGCCTCTTCGAAGCTGTCGACTACGTCGAAGCGTCCACTGGCACTGACTTGAGAACGCTGGCCAAATGACCACCGGACTCCGCGAAACTCGCCCTCCATGATCTGACGCAGCGCCTCGAAGGGGCGGGCCAAGTCGTGGCCGGCGGATTTGACCCGATGAGCCCGGCCACCAAACCCCTCCCCCATGAAGTCGATCGGCAAACGCTTTCCGGCCCTCTCAAATCTCCGTCCGATACGAGTACTCGCTAGAGTACTGAGGTGGTTCCGAACCGCCCTGTCGATGGAAGCGTCAAACCAGACACACGCCGTTCCCAAGACTCCTGCAAGACCGACCATGGCGACATCCGTTGTGGCCCATTGGATGCGCTGCCGACTGCGCCATTCATCGAGTGCGGCGGCCTGCTCGGGAGTTAGTGCCGCGTCCAGATCGACATCGTTCCACGAGTTCGCTGACCGCAACTCATCGTTAAAGGCTGTTAGTTCACGGTAGTTTTGTGCGGTAGGTGCGGCGGGAAGCTCCGAAATTGCAGGATCATCCGATAAGGCTTTGGCAACAGCAAGATCCATTGCATCGAGTCGCCTTCGTTGTGTGTCGAGATTGCGGTCGAAATCGTCGGTCATCCCACGACCGCCGGCAATCGGTCGAGAACTACTGCGAGCGTTACCTTCGCATTCTCCGCTTCAGTTCGAACCTCTCGCAGGCGCGTTAGTTCATCCTTCAACTCACGGTTTTCGTCACCGAGTCGCTTATTCTCCGCCTTCAAGTCAGCAATACGTTCACTGAGGAGGTTGATTTTTTTCGGAGAAGTCGTTGATGCGGCTCTGCAGGCCCTCGGCTACCCGACGAAGCTTCTGGTCGCGGTCCTGCGAATCAGCAAGTACCAGTTTCGCTAGCAGATCAAGTTTGATGGCATCGGCAACCACTTCCGCCGTAGCGAGGCGACTGAATCGGGCAGTGGCTCCGGCCGCCCCAGCGGCAAAAACACCTCCGGCTCCACTCAGCAGAATCGTGCCGCCCAACACGCCAAACCCGCCCGTTGCAATCGATCCTCCACCCAACATGGCCAATCCAGCCGATGTCGCTGCCGCACCAGAAAGTCCCAGACTCCCGCCGATGGCTGCCCCAACAGCTGGCGCGGCCCACCCTGCTGTGGCCGCACCGACACCGAGCCCGACGACCGAAGCCGCCGCTACCCTCCCCCATTTGATGGACTTGCGCCTCAACTGCCGGAGCAACGCGTCGAACTCTCTGGTGGTGGCATTGAGGTCATCCGAAGACACACCAGCGAGCTGCTGAACAGCTACTTCTAATCCGGCCCGACGTGCCCCAGTTACCCATTTCTCGGTTGGGTGCCACGGATTGAAGGTCATCAGTTCAATCATCAGAATCATCGCGCGTGATCGCGAGTCGATATCACCGGCGCGTTGAGCTGCCATGTCCGGACCGAACGAACCGGAAGACACTTGATCACCGCAGGTACGCACCGTCACGAGGAACGCACGATGAAACTCATTCAGTATCAGTTGCTTACTTTGCTTTCGAGCGTCACGTCGTTCCCCGGAGATGTCGGCGTGCATCATCTGCAATCGCAAGGAGTGCAGTGCGTCCAATTCCCTTGGCGTCAGTCTCAGCTGGTCCGCCAAATCGTCGGCATCGTGCATACCGGCCGAGTTCCTTTCTTCTGTACAGCGGTGGAGGCTAGCCCGTCGCTATGACAAGACTGCGGTCGCGGCGATCGATTGAGATACCGCGCGGCAGGCCCCCATCCACATCCATGATTCGGGGGCTTCAATCAGTGCACCAGAATGAGAAACGGATGCCACGGGTTAGGCAACCGAAGGCTGCGGAAGTCCCTGCACGGTAAACAACGTGAGCTCAAGTTCCTCCGGCGTGCAATCCAGCAGAAGTCCCGTCTGATGCATCCAATGCAGGTAGACCGCATACCGGTATGGGCTCCATGCCCGCGACCTGCCAGTGCGCGTCACCAGATGGGGAATACCACTGAGTACGGCAACTTTTCGAGCGAGTACGTTGTCCAGAATTAGCGCACCAGGAGTTGTAAAGTAGAGGAACTTGGTAAAAAATGCTGGCCCAAATCCCCTGATCCTGCACCATGGTTCGCGATTGGCAGATGCGCGACTCTCCGGAGTATCACCGCCATAGAACATGGCGTAGCCGGCAATGGGGTGCGTGGAACTAGCGTCAGCTGCGCGCGCCAGAATGAGGTCGAGCTGCCCGGCAGTAGACTCGACGATGTCCCGGTATCGACGCGGACCGTAAGCAATCCGCCCCGTACCCCACACATAAGATGCAGTGAAAACATCCTTCAGATTCCCGGTTTCGGCTATTGCGAACACGTCACGCCGGGACACGCCATCTTTTCCAGCCATGCTGGCAGGAAGCACCTTGGCCCAGCGCGCTGGATCGTAGCCAACGCGATGAGCTCGCACCCCGCCTTCGCCCAGCTCATCTCGCTTAGCCGTGACGAGCCCCCGCAATTTTTCGACGTGATGGTTCGCCAGCGGATGCTCCGCAGCTTCCTGTCGCGCTTGATCATCGTGAACGTACTTCATCGGTGGCTCATTTCAGTCATGAAACAACGACCACCCCGGCTGGCGAGAGCTTGAGCACTCCCACGTCTAGGGCCCGTTGCAGCGAAGCTTCCAGCCGCGCCCCGATAGCCTGAGTCACTCGTTTGCCGCCCAAGAGCGCCAGAGCTTCCCGTTTGATCTCCTCACGCTCAACGCCGCCAGTCTGTTCGGCAACGATCACCATGGCGTTGCCGATCTCGATAAGCGAGACCTCGTCAAGAACACGCGTGACACCGGATTTGGGCTGCCGTAGCAGCTTCCACGATGCGGGTTCGACATCCACCGGCCAGTAGAACTCGGCATCGTCCTTGCGGCGATATTCCGCTGGCACAATGCGCTGAATCGCACGACGGCGGTCGTCATTGACGCGGCCAAGCCCGAACGCACCGGCTACGAGCTTGGCCAGCCGGTCTCGGTGGATCGGTGCTTCCGCATCGACGATCTCGCGGATCACCCTAGTCACCTGGTCTTTCGCCCACGCGTTACCGAGCTCGTCGAGGCTGCTCTTATCTCCGGCAACTCGCGGAGTCCAGCCACTGAATACTCGGATGTTCGGATGCTGTTTGCGCTTTGGCGGCGTAGCAGGAGCAGCGGCGGATTTGAGAGACGGAATCGACGACATACTCTCGGGCACGTCGACCGGCTTCACCACGACGGGTGCGGCCGGCTCCACAACCGGCTCAGCCAACCGTTGCTTGGCATCGCTGACGGCCGTCCGCAACCGAGCGACGGTCTCGTCGCGATGATGCAGCCACTCGGGCATCCACACCCGTTCGACGCCTGGCCAGTGCATTAAGTTCCCCAGCACGTCGACGGGCAGTCCGTCGCGGTCGGCAACGGTCTTGCGCCGCGACCAACCGATACCGTCCAACAGAACTGCAACCAGCGGCTGGTCGGGTTCGTCCGGGTCGGAGATCGCTAAATCGACTCGGAAATCGGACAATCCAACATCGGTCGCCACCACGAAGCCCTCACGGCGCAGCGCCTCGGCAATGTCGTCGCGATGCCGGTCGATGACGGGCTGTCGTCGGCCGCCTTCGGTGATGGTCTCCACACCGCGCGCCGCCATCTCCAGGTAGGCCTTGAGATGTTTGGTTCCGATCTGAGTGGTCTCTTCGGCCCGAAGGTCTCCGGGATCGTAGCTCGCATAGAGCACCACCTCGCAGCGGGCTCGCGTGACGGCGACATTGAGTCGGCGTTCCCCGCCTGGTCGCGATAGCGGACCGAAGTTCAGCGGCAGCACACCGTTGTCCTTCTTGGAGAACGCTACTGAGAACAAGATGGTGTCGCGTTCGTCGCCCTGGACGTTCTCTAGGTTCTTAACGAACAGCCCGTCCGGCTCGTCGAGTGCCTGCACCAGTCGTTCATTGCCGGCATCCCGCAACAAGTTCTCGATGAGGTCACGTTGCGGGGCGTTGAAGGTGATGACACCCAAGGAGGGAGCGCGCTCGGGCGATGCGGCGAACCGCTGACGGATGTCCTCGACGATCCGTTCGGCCTCAACCCGGTTGGTCCGCAGTGTCTTTCCCTTACCGGAACGCTCGAAGTGGCCGTCCACTCGCACCAGCGATATGCCGTGTCCATGATCACCGGCATGAGGCGCCGGGAATGAGGCCAGCTGACCGCCGTAGTAGTGCGCATTGCTGAAGGCAATCAGCGCCTCGTCCTGGCTGCGGTAGTGCCAGGACAGCCATTGCTGCGGTACCAGCGCTTGCACACACTCGGTGAGGATCGATTCCTCGTCCAGCACCACATCGGGGTTGTAGTCCTCGTCCTCGTCGAACGTGGCGTTGGTCTCGGCAAAGCTTGTGGGCGGCATCTGCTTGCTGTCACCCACCACCACAACGGATTTGGCTCGTCCCATCGCGCCGATCGCGTCGGCCACCCGGATCTGCGATGCCTCGTCAAACACAACGATGTCGAAGATGTCGGGACGGGCCGGGAAGAAGCGCGCCACAGAGTCGGGGCTCATCAGTGTGCATGGCAGGATCTGGGTGATCAGCTCGCCGTAGTTCTCCATCAATGTGCGCACACTCATGCCGCCGCGCTTGCGGTCCAGCTGCCGTCGCAGTCCGCCAACCTGGCCGCTCTCAGCGGCGGCGTCGAACTTGCGGCTTTGCAGCAGCGCGGCCGGGATCGACCGATGCAGTTCCGTGCGGATGGCGCTGGCACTCGTAGCGAATCTCTGCACCGTCTTGTTGTGTGCAGCCACGTCGAAATCGCCGAGGGCACTGGCTTCGAGCCGCTCTTTGACCGAGGCAATGGCAGCACCGTGCTCGAACGCCAACATCGCATCTTCTGCCGGGACAGTGCCCTTGAGAATCTCGACACGAACCGAGTCCATCCCAATGTGGCGCAACGGCTCGATGTGGGTCACCAAATCGATCCACCGCTCGATCGAGGCCGGTGTTTCCACCTTTCGGTCGGCGCGAGTTACCCACCACTGTTCGAGGAATGATCCTTCGCCGGCCCAGATTCGCTGTTGCGTTTCCGATGTGCCGGTTATTGTGCCCAGCTGTTCCCATGCCGACGCCAGCCGCTGCAGCGGTTGCTGCAACGCTCCTTGCTCAGTGTCGGTGTAGAACTTCCGCATGGCGGCGATCCGCGGGTCAGTGGGCTTCCCCGACAGGATGTTTCCCACTCGCCGTACCGCGGCCACCGTCGCGGTCAACCGGGCCGCGTCGTCGGCGACGAGTGGATTCCACGGTCCATCGAAGACCGGGACAGGCAGTTCGGCTACCCTGCGCCGCAGCTCCGTGACCACGCGGTGAGTAGCCTCCACGTCGGCGGTCAGTTTCGACAGTGTTTTGAGCTTCACAGTGGACGCGTCCACGGCCAGGACGTCAGTAAGCCGTTCGAGCACCGCGCGTCGCCGCTTTTTGCGTCCGAAGAAGCCCGATTCGTCTGCCTCGGCGGCTGCCTGGTGGATGGCCGGAATGTCGAGTTCCATGGCCGCGGGAGTGAAGGTGTTCAGCCATTCGAGTTGTGCCGCAGTAATTTCAGCGCACTGACTCTCGACGGCATCGAGCTCGGCCTTGCCAGCTCCTGCATGCAGGGCGTCGACCGCTTCCAGTCGGAAGCGTGGTTCTGCCGTGGCTCGCGCCCATGCGTCGATCGCGCTGGCGCTTTCCGCTCGGGCAAGCTGTTCCCACTCAATACCGCTCTGGACCTCAGCCAGAGCTGCATCGAATTCCACAGCGGCGGCGTGAATTTTCGCCGCAACATCGAGACCGTTGGGCGGCACCGAGTCGATGAACCCACATGCGTGCTCGCGGCGTGGCCGCGCCAGGTCCGTCTTCTCCGGCAGACCGCGCATGACCTGTGCCACGGTGTCGAAGGTCTCCGGCCCGCCGGAGGCAACCAGCGTCTTCGGCACGTCCAGGGGCGTCACATCGGGGTCGGCGGCCAGCTCCCGTGACCGTGCCGCGTACAGCGAATGGCCGACGGAGTTTTCTTCGTGGAGACGTTCGGCGTAGCGGGCCAGGGTTCGCCGGCTGGCTTCCACAGCCTGCAGCTTGGTCCGCAGTAGATCTTGGTCGTGGGAGACCCGCAGCTCGAGGGCTTGCTTGATCTGGGCGCGGACGGCGGCTGGGCGGGCCGACTTGTCGTGCAAATCCAGGGAAAGCTCCCCCAGCCCAACACTTTCCAGACGCTTTTTGACGACGTCGAGAGCGGCCCGCTTCTCGGCAACGAACAGAACCCGCCGCCCAGCCGCCATGGCGTGAGCCAACAGGTTGGTGATGGTCTGCGACTTACCGGTTCCCGGTGGTCCTTCCAGCACGAACGTGCGTCCGCCGACAGCGTCGGCCACCGCCCGCAGCTGCGAGGAGTCAGCCGGTACGGGTACCGAGGCGCTGAGCTCGTCGAGGTCGGCACCGGATGACTCGGTTACTGGGTCGACGAACTGGTTCTTCGGCGTCTCGATGAGGTGTTTGACCAGGCTGTTGCGAGAAAGCTGTTGCCAGGAGTCGTCGAGGTCCTTCCACAATGGGAACTTCGCAAACTGCAGGATCGACAGGTGGACGCTGTCCTCCACCCGGAAACTCAGACCAGCCTCGACGATGGCCCGTCGCACCGCTGCGAACGTCCCAGCCAAGTCGATTCCGGAGGCGTCTTCATCCGGATTGGCTAGCGCGGGGACCTCCAAACCCAATGCGGTCCGGAGCTTTTCGACGAGGCAGTAGTTGGGCGTCGAAGCGCCGGCTTCATCGATGGTCAGCACGTAACTCTGACCTCGGTTGGAAGTCTTCAGTGCTACAGGGATCAGGATCAGCGGGGAGCGCAGGTCGCGGTCGTTGAGGCGCCAGCTGAGCATGCCGAAAGCCAGGTACAGGTTGTTAGCACCGGTTTCCTCGACGATGGTCTTGGCTTTGTAGGCCAGGTGTCGCAGCTTGGTCTGATACGACGCGTCCGTGACGTCGATGTAGGCGCTGTGCTTGTCGGCGAGCAGGAGTTCGCGATCCTGTTCGGTCAGGTCGCGTCCGAAGTGGATGCCTCGCGCGCTGTCCACGCTCTTCACCGCATCTGATGGCAGCAGGGTGATGTTGTCTCCGGCGTTGATCGCATCTTCGAACCGCGCCAGGGCCGGGCCCGGAACCTCGATGCGGAAGCCTGCCCGATCGGTGAAGTTGATCAGGCGGTTGCGCAGGCTCAGATCCAGCAGCGCGTTTTTCCACTGGGTGATGCGCGCTGGGATATCGGGAGTCTCCGCCGCGGGTTTGGTATCGGTGGCGACGTACGGAGCGATGGTTGGGCCCGCGGCCGCCTCATACATCGTGACAACCACATTGCCGTCGGCGTCCACCGCACGACTGGGCAGCGGGTAGATCCGGGCACTTCTGGCTTGGCGGATGTCAGTGACGCCGATGATGTCGTCGATGCCGTCGGCCAGGTATCGGACGCGCGGCGACTGTCGGGCCTCGTCGAAAGATCTGAGGTCGGCGGATTGCGTGACCATCGTGGTCTCGATCAGGCCGATGGCACCGAGGTCAACCAGGTTGACCGCATCGATGACTTCGGTGGTCGACACCGTGCCCAATGCCGAGTCCGCGCGCCAGTAGCCGAGGAAAGCATGGCCACGTAGCACCCAGATGGTGGAGTTGATCCCGGCCTGCTCCAGGATGGCCGCCATGGTCAGCGTGGTGTCGAGGCACGTGCCCAGCCGGCCGTCAAGCACCTCGGCGGGGGTGCGCACCTTTTGACCGTTGTCGCCCCAGCTCGCCGGTGGCTCTGCGTAGCGGATGTCCTTGGCGCGCATGGCTTCGAATACCGCCTGCGCGATGGCGTCTACCCGCTCCGGGTTCTCGCTCTGGTAGCCGTCGATTGCGGAATTGCCGGTCGATCCGAGCAGCCGGTCGGAGACGTCGGTCAAGATCGCCTCGACGGCATTCGAGTTGGGCTGGACGTAGGCGGCGAGCATCTCGAGCGCCAGCTGCGGCGGTGAGGCCTTCCATTGCTTGGCGGCCAGGATGTTGACCGGTTTGGCGGCTTCGCTGATGACTCCGCCAGCTGCATCGCGTAGCACAACACGAATGTCGCCGGGGCGTTGCTCGTCGACGGCGAGCATGGACTTTGGGTCCAGCTGAAGGTCGACGTCACGCAGGATGGTCGGGCGGCTCGGGGCCAGGTCGACGTGGATTTCTCGCGGGCCGCCGTGCGATCCCTCGGCGCTGACGACATCGATCTCGACGATGCCGCCGAACAGGTCACCGCCGGTGTTGTCGATGGTGATGTGGTCGATCACCGGAATGCGGCAATGGGCCATCGCGTAGCTCAGGTCCGGGATAGCGGCGATGTCGATGCGGGGCGTGCCGAGCGTTGGGGGTGGCGGCGGTGCTGTCGGTTTGGGTGGCGTGACTACCGGCTCGGACTGCGCCTCCGGGCGGGTCTTCGCCTCCAGCGGTGAGACGGTGGCCTTCAGGTCCGCGAGTTGCTCCGCCTGCTCCGTGACACCGATCGTGCGAAGCAGCAGCTCGGCCGAGTCGATGGCGCGATACGCCTCGGCGGCGCTGAACTGCCCGGTGTGGGCCCACTTGTTGCGGACTTCGCGCAGTTCCTTGGCGTAGATCTCCGCTTGTCGCGGCATGTTGCGAGTAAACGGGTAGCCGGCATCGCCGAGTCGCTCGGTCATGGCACGCAGCATCAGAGCCAGGTCGGTGCTGCGGTACTCCCCACCACCCCGGCCGTTGCCGGCGTCCTTCTTGCGAAGCAATTCGGCCCAGTCACCGCCGGCCGGGGCCAGCAGCGCGAGGACCTTCGTTACGAATGGCGACAGGCCCCGAGCAAGCATCGGCAGCGCCTGTCCGACAAGTGAATGATGGTCAACAGGGTCCATGACTCACACCCCCACTTCATGGTCTGGTGCCCACCATGCAGCGCTGTACAGCTCAGAACAATGGGACGTGCGTACGAGATATTTAACGGATATGAAAGCATGCGGCGGGACGGCGTGGTAGACGTTTGACGATCGAGGTTTACAACGGCTACGCGAGGGAGGTCCCGTGTTGCTGGAGTCTGCGCTCGGCAACTCATCCAAGTCACCGTCGCCACAGGCACTCCTTGGTCATGGCAAGGCTTGTCTTGTGCAAGATTGGACGTCATCCGGCTCCTCCAGGCTGATCAAATACAGGCGAATGCGAGCCGACCAGAATGACAGAGTCCACCGACATAGTGGTGGCGGAGCGCCTCCAAGCTCCACTCTTCCGAAGACGTAAAGACCAGAAGAACTGCTCAACCGATGACTGACAGCCCTGAAGCAATTGCGGACACGACCCCGATATTCGGGTATCACCCTGATGCGGATCGCACTGACGTACCGCTCAACCGCAGCGCTTTCCGCCGCGCCCTTGTCATGGACAAGCCGATACACGGCCTCATTGACCGGGTCGGGCAATGTCGCGTCCATTGGAACTCAGGGGTCGAGCTTCCCGAGGGTATCTACTGGTTCGAAGGTATCGAGGCGCCCCTTCTGATGCAGATCTTCATCGGCGCGCCGCCCGGGGACGCGACCGTAGCACCGCTCGGGGCACTCAACGACGACCACCCACTAAGGAGCGCGTGGGACTGGGCGGAACACCTATGGAACAGTGCTACGCCGGTCCCGACGCCGGAATTTGCAATCAACGACCTGGCTGTCACGTACCCGGGTGACGTCGATGTCACGATCCGCGACCGCAGATTCTTCCGCAACGAGTGGTCATACTCAGTCGTAACCGAGGGTCGCCGCAAAGAAGTCACCGAATCCAAGTTGAGGCCACAACCTGAGGTCGATGGACCCGCTGCCTGGGTCACGATGGAACCCACACCTGCGAGCCGGTTCGGCGCAACGCTCACTCGCGCGAAGTTGCACGGCAAGTTCACCAACACGTTGTTCTCCTTCCGAGCGACCCGGACCACCTTTCGCCCATACCAATTCAAACCTGTTCTCAAGTTGCTGCAGACCGGGAAGGCCCGCTTGCTGATCGCAGACGAAGTCGGCCTTGGCAAGACGATCGAAGCCGGACTCATCTGGACAGAGTTGGAAGCCCGCCAGGAAGCGAACCGCGTGCTGGTTGTCTGCCCATCCAGCTTGTTGAGTAAGTGGAAGTACGAGATGGCCGACCGGTTTGAATTCGAGCTGACCGAGCTCGACACCAAGGCGCTCACGGACTTCCTCGAGAAGCACCGGCAAAACCGCCTCCCGGCACGGCAAGCCTATATCTGCAGCCTGGAGCGACTTCGAAGTTGGAAGGGGCTCGAGGAGCTCAAAGAATTTCCCCCGGAATTCGACCTGGTGATTGTTGACGAAGCCCATTCGATGCGGAACTCCGATACTAAGAGCTACACATTGGGGACCGAACTCGCGGATTGGGCCGATAACCTGGTGTTTCTTACTGCAACGCCGATCAATCTTCACCAACAGGACTTGCTGAACCTTCTGGAACTGCTCGCACCCGAGGACTACGGAGACCTGGGAGATCTCGAGCTGCGACTGGAGCCGAATCAAATTACGAACTCGGTCGCTATGAAGCTCGGCGAAAAGGGCGTGCGCGGTCGCGATCTACTCAAGGAACTCAACAAGCTATCAACGACGAGACTCGGCAACGCGCTGATGCAACGGCCGGACTTTGCACTCCTCCGACGGATCCTCGACACCAACAGCCTCACACCGCGCAACATCGTTGACGCCAAAAGACACCTATCTGACCTGAACACCCTGTCGACTGTCATCACCCGCACAAAAAAGGTTGAGGTCGACGACCAGAAGGCTAAGAGAAAAGAGGACCGGCAACCTGTCTACTGGACTGACGTCGAGGAAGCCTTCTACGCCGAATACCTCGCGTGGTGCCAAGCACGTGCTGCCGCCACAGGGATGCCTCTCTACTTCGCGATGCAGATGCCACTGCGCTTGGCAAGCGCTTGCTTGCCAATGGCGCGTCAGGCCGTATTAGATCCGGTTGCATTCGGGGACATCACTGACGCTGATTCAGACGCGTCCGCTATTCGTATCGAGCCGCATGCTGACCTGATCGCAGCGGCACGGGCACTGCCGGAGCATGTGGATACGAAGTTTGACAACTTGCGCGCAGTGCTCGCCACTCTTCATACCGGACGACGCCGAGCGCTAATCTTCACGTTTTCGGTTCCCACCCTTTCCTACCTCAGGGGTCGGCTGAGCGAGGACTACCGGATCGCAGTCATGCACGGTGGCGTGAAGCGCGACGTCCGCCTCAAGGTCATGGCCGATTTTCGCGCTGGAGCCTACGATTTTGTGCTTGCTAATCGAGTAGCGAGCGAGGGCCTTGATTTCGAATTCTGTTCGGCTGTAATAAACTACGACCTTCCGTGGAATCCGATGGAAATCGAGCAGCGGATCGGCCGGATCGACCGGATAGGGCAGCAGGAAGAAACGATCCTGGTGGTCAACTTCGTTAATGAAAGCACAATCGACGAACGAATCCTCAGTCGGCTACTTGACCGTATCGACATCTTTGAGTCCTCAATCGGCGCTCTTGAGCCGATTATCGCTGCGAACGCACCGAGAATCCTCCAAGCAGGATTTGACTTCACGTTGACTCAGGAGGAACGCGACCAAAAGGTCCACGAAATGCTGACCGCACTGGAAGAGCAGCGGGCTGGAGTCGAAGACATCACTGATGCCTCGACCTCGCTATTAGTGAGCAACGACGTGGACGTGGCGGGCTTGGAGAGCGATCTTGTTCGAACCGGTCAGTACATCGGTCAGCGGGAACTCGCACTGCTGCTTGACGACTGGGCACGCACAGACGGGGCGTTCGGGGTCACGTTCCTCCCTGATGGTGCAACGATCGAGCTCCGCGGCAACCCCACAATGGCTGCACGGGTGGACGAGCTTACGAAGACCAGCCAACGTACTCGCGCCGAAACGAGCTCGATATCCGCCGCCTTGCGCAATGAGCTCCCGATTTCGCTTGCCTTGAACCAGGAATTTGCAAGGACCAGTGGTGGAACTCTCTTGACTGCCACGAGCCCCCTCGCGATGGCGGCGACAGCCGTGCCCGGGCACCGTCAAGCACGGTTCGCTTCCTTGAAGATCGCAACATCCGAAAATGTCGTACCCGGCCTTTACATTGTCGTGTTAGCCACGGCCACGTCAGCCTCGCAAGGCGGCGATGAAATTTGGGGGTGCGCAGTGACGGAACTAGGAAGGGATGCTGGCGAGGCACCGGTGGATGCGTTGCTCGCGGCCCTTGCCACCGGCGGTTTGACCGATACGCCGCTGCCAGAGATCCCGCGTCTCGAGCGCCTCACCGAGCGTGCACTTGATCAACTCCGCATCCGCCACGCCGATGAGCAAGCCAAGCGGGATTCGGAGTTTGAGGCGCTGCAAGACGCCAAGCTCATCAGCCTCGAGGCCCAGCATCAGCGCAGGAAGATCGCCATTGAGAACCGCATCGCGACTGCGCGCAGTAGAGGTCGACGAGAACAAAGCATCGACCTCTTTCGCAGACAACTTGAGCGCGCGGAGGAACGCTACTCAGCCCTACACGCCGAGATCACCTCACAAGCACAACCTGAGATTCAGCTAGAACCGCTAGCCGCATGTGTCGTAGAAATTATCGTCACTGAGAGCGCGAAGTGAAAAAGGATCAAGCTAAAGCGTTGGAGTTGGCGGACGAGCAGACTGCGCAGAAGCAGTACCGAAAAATACTCCGCGAAGAAGCTGCCAAGCCGGTCGTGTACAGCGGTCCGGCCAATGGCCTGTGGACAGGTACCGGCGTTCCGAAGCCGCGGTCAGTTGTCAACGGCGACTTATTGGGACGCGTGGCCCTCGCACGGCCCGACCAGGATCTGCTCGACGGCGGATCGGACTTCTACATTGGCGAAATCCACGCAAAGCTCAACGGAATCAACGTGTTCAGCTGGGTAACCCCCATCGCTTCAACCTTCTTTCGAGGTTCTGGCGAACACTACCTATGCGACGAGGTCACCGTTGTACGAGCACTGGTTTCACGCGCCGGGCAGATTGTCGACTTTGTCGACGAGACCGTGCGTCCCGATGCACCTGCAAACCCATTCCGCAAGCGCGGCCTGTCCATCCCCGCACCACCCAGCCGACCGAATCTGCCTTTGCCCCAATCTGTTCCGGGACCGCGAATTGCACCTCAGTCAGAAGACAGCCAAGCTTCCCGAAACGGGGATCTAGGTTCCTCACGGGAGGATCCAAAGCGCGATATGGCACGACTTCCATCGTTACGCGTCGAAAAGCTTTTGAGAGATCAGCTTCAAGCACCGCGCACCAAAAGCCTCGCACCAGTGTTAGCAACCTTGCAGCCGGATCAATACGACCTGATCACCATTCCCGCGATGGACAGCGTGATCATCGAGGGGCAGCCCGGTACTGGAAAGACGATCGTCGCGTCGCATCGCGCCGCCTATCTGGTCAACGATGAAACACCGCCGGAGAACACACTCGACGGCACCGTACTCGTCGTTGGCCCGACGTCCGGCTACTCGAGGCACGTTCAGGAAGTGATCCTTCGGCTTGCCGGTCCGACGGAGCGCATCAAAGTGCTGTCCCTGCCTGAGCTGATAAACAAGATCATAGGAATCAAACGCGCGCCGCGGTCCCACCGGACCCGCACCTGGCATGATGCGGACTGGCATCTCGCCAAGTTGGCGCGCTCGGCTCTGGTCAAGATCAAGCACGCCAAGGGCTTAACGCCGAAACCAGAAGATATATATGAACACCTCCGCACGAAATCCGGAAGTGTCACCTCTGACCCCGAATGGTCGCGATACTTGCGCAATCTTCCGCCCTATCAAGCGGCGCTGCTGGATGAACGCCACGCTCCGCTGATTGCTTTCATTAAGTGGGAGGTGCTCGGCCCGCGCGAGTTGTCCGGCGTTGAACATGTCATCGTCGATGAAGCACAGGATGTCACTCCACTGGAGTGGTTGCTACTAGACGAAATCAACGAGGCAGATGCGTGGACTATCCTCGGAGACCTAAATCAACGCCGGTCGGATCACACCCTCAACGACTGGTCACGTGTCTTAGATGTCATCGCCATCGAAGAAAACACTCCGATCAGGCGCATGGAACGGGGATACCGATCGACCCGACCCATCCTCGAATTCGCCAATCGGCTCCTCCCACGTAGTCAGCGAACGATCAACGCGCTACAGGAAGTGGGGCCACCGCCGAAGGTACAGAAGGTGTCCTCCAAAGAGCTGGCGAATCAGGCAGCTTCAGAACTCGAACGCCTGGCAAATGCTTACCCATCCGGAACGGTGGCTGCGATCGCAGTTACCCCACCACTGGTTGCCCGGGCACTTCGAAAACGCGGCTGGACCAACTCGCCGTTCGATGAGACGGTCTGGCAGAAAAATCGAGGCGAGGTAACTGTCCTTACTTTCGATGAAGCCCGCGGCCTAGAGTTCGACGGGGTGGTCGTCGTGGAACCTGCAGACTTCCCGCTTAACATCGGACGCCACGGCCCCCTCTACACCGCCCTTACGCGCGCGAACCGTGAACTCGCAGTGGTGTATTCGAGTGCACTTCCCAATGAACTGCGGAGATAGCCCGCCCCGCCTCGCGCCGACGTGCTCGCAACCACCATAAGCGGAGGTCAGGACGCGCCTGCATTGCGACCTACCGAGGTGCCGGTGGTTGAACTACGTCGCCGGCGTCAGCCTGCGTGATACCGAACGACGCGAGCTTGGGCGGTCTCCGCGGCACCACGCGGATCAGCCAGCCGCTCACCGAGGGTCTTGACGGCAAGGTCGGGCGGCAGTGCTACCGAGAACTTCAGCCCAGAGATGGCTTCATCATCGACGCGCGGAACAGCCGCAGGGTCTGCAGCCTTGACGTCATCTCCGTCGACCCCATCTGGTAGAAGGACACTCTCGTTTTCGATGCCGCTCGCGTAGATGTCCAGACCCGACAACAGCGTCGCGTTCGCCTTCAACCCAGCCCATGTCCACAAGCGCGCACCTCCCGAACCCCGCGGATGCATCACCAGGCCGCTGACGCTGACCTCCGCAGCGCGTTCTTCACGGAGGCGCCGCATCGCCGCCGGAACGCGCTTGGACAACTCGACCTCAGGCACCGCCCCAAGCAGTACTTCTCGCTTCGCCTGGCAGATCTCGAACGATTGCGTTACCGCACCGGACGGCCATTTCACATCACCTTTGGTTGAGATCTCCTCGACCCATACAGTGAAGCGCTCCCAATCAACGTGTTGCACATGCCAGCCTCGGCCCGCGAGAACGAGTGGGTGCTGCTCGCGATCCTTCCCGGCCGGGATGGCAAGCGGCGAAACGAATCCGATCTCCCTAATGCCTGCCATTACCCGCAACTCGAGATCGGCAACGAAGGTAGAGAGGAGGTCCATGAAGTGACGCTGCCCGAACTCTTTCTCCGCACGCGGGCCGATCATTAACAACCCTGAATCCTCAACGAGGAACTCCTGCTCGCGCAGGTAAGCGAGTACCTCCGCACCGTCCGCCATGAGCGGAAGGTCTCCCCACCACCGCCGCCAGTCCGATGCGCCGAACGCCCCCTCTTGAAGCGCCAGCGCAAGAAGCTGTTGGGCAGCAAGGTGACGTGGATGTGGTGGGGCGACTACCTTCTCGACGAATCCGCGCTTCCAGAGAAGTAGCACGGCAGCTGCGTCGAGTAGTCCGTCGAGGCTGGTGGCGAGGAACAAAGTATTGCGGCTCGTGCCCGGTCGCCGGCCGGTACGGCCGAGTCGTTGTAGGAACGACGAAACGGTGCGCGGTGCGTCGATCTGGATGACGTGATCGAGGTCGCCGATGTCGATACCAAGCTCAAGGGTCGAAGTCGCAACAATGACCGTGTCTTTGGCCTCAGCGAAAGCACGCTCACTCTGCCGCCTCTCGTCAACCGAGAGCGACGAGTGGGACACAAACGTCTGGACGCCGCGCTCGCGTAAGAGGAAGGCGAGTTCCTCAGCGGAACGCCGTGATTCGGCGAACACCAGTCGCTTGTCCCCCCGATGAAGCCGCGAAATGACCGTGGCGGCGTTGTCCATGCTTCCGACATAGTCAATGGTCACCTCGGGGCTGACCATCGGCGATGAGTCCTCACGCACCACAGCGACCGACGTGCGACCCTCTGTCGAACCTTGCATCCATGCGCCAACTACTTCTGGGTTACCGATGGTTGCGGAAAGCCCCACTCGCTGAATCCTGTGCCCAGCTATTCGCTCCACCCGCTCCAGCACGGCGAGTAAGTGCCACCCTCGATCGGATCCAGCGAACGCATGAAGCTCGTCGATCACGACGGCTCGGACGGAACCGAAGAAGCGCTCATGATCGACTCGCCTCGACACCAGCATGGCCTCAATGGATTCTGGGGTCGTCAGCAGAATGTCTGGCCTCTCGCCCAGCATGTGCCGACGTTCAGACTGCCCAATGTCGCCATGCCACAACCCCGCGCTTCGGCCTAACCAGGAGCAGTAGGCACTTACGCGCGGGTGAATGTTGTTCAGAAGAGCGCGAAGTGGCGTGACATAGAGGATGGTCGTACCTGACCAGTTGCCCTCGATCATCTCAGAGAGCAAAGGAAAAACGGCAGCTTCGGTCTTGCCACCGGCGGTCGGTGCGACAAGGACGCAGTCCGATCCCGCCCTCACCAGATCGACCGATGCTGCTTGCAGTGGTCTCAGCCCTGTCCAGCCCAGCGAGTTGACTATGTGATATTCGATCGCCGGGTCGAGGCCAGTGAACGCCGACATCGGCTAAAGGTCCAACTCGATTTCGTCGACGCTTCCTGCCGGAGCTCGGTTGGTGCGCGCGTGCGCTTCCCGCTCCGCCGGCGTCAGTTCGTCGGAGCTGACTGTGAGGTGGTAATCGCGGCGTGGATTGAAGTCCTCGAAGAGGTCCACGCGGTCGAGGACGTCGGACACCAACTTCTTGAGGAAGAGCCGCGGTGCGATTCCAGTTCGTCCACCCAACTCTCCGCCTACCGCGGCAGCGAGGTTCTTCAAGTATTCGTCGTCGACGACGCTCCTGATGCGCTCAGGATCCTTAGCTCCGGCCGCGTAGATGTCCCGAACACGACTACCGAGCTCCAAGAGCGACTCGGGTGTAAAGCCGGTAAGGCGGACCTGTGTTGCGCGCGGATTGTCGAAGCGCGCGTCGGTGGTGAAGTCAGTTTGAAGACGTTGGGCCAACGGGGGAAGACGTTGCACGCCTTGTTGTCCGTCGAAGAACGCGGGCGTTCCCGTGAGTAGCAGATACAGACCGGGGAATCGGCCGCCGTCGATCTCATCCATGAGCTGACGAAGTGCGTTCAGCGACTTCTCCCGAACGTCGCTTCTCATGCGTTGCAACGTCTCAACTTCATCGAAAACAATGACAAGCCCCACGTAGTCCGAATCGCGAAGAACCGTGAGGAGGCCTTGAAGGAAACCGAGAGCACCGAAATGGTCGAGGTCGCCGCGCACTCCGGCGGCACGCTTCACTGAGGCCGCTACGTGAGGCTGACCACCTAGCCATGCCAATAGTCCATCTGCCTCCGCAGTGTTACCCGCAGCCTGTGCCAACCGATACTGCCGCAGCACCGCGGCGAAGGCCGGCGCCTCCTTCGAGACATCTGAGAGCCGGCGGTGAAGAAGTTCGAGTGTTTCTTCCGAACCGGTCGGATGTCCGGCCCCGTCTTTGACGTCGTGATCGAGGATGTAGAACCAACCATCAATGACGTCTCTAAGAGCGCCCGACTGGGTGGTCGAGGTGGAGAGGTTCTCGGTGATCCGCCGATACACGGTCTCCAACTTGTGCAGGGGCGTCTCCGTCTCGCTGATCTGCACTTCGGAGGTTGCAAACCCTGCACGCTTGGCACGCTCGGTGAGCCAGCGAGAAAAGAAGGTTTTACCGGAGCCATACTCGCCGCGGACGGCTTTGAAGACGGCGCCTCCGCCCGAAACCGTTTGCAGCTCTTCATCGATCGCGTCCTCGAAGCGACCCAGACCGACAGCGAGGACGTCGAGCCCTTGTTGTGGCACGGTGCCGCGGCGCAGCGCATCGATGATGTCCTTGCGACGGCGCGGGCTGATTCCGCCAGAGGGCTCGGTCATCTCGTACCTTTGACGTCGAATTGCTCACGCAGGAGGTGCTCATCGAGCCGCAGGGTGACGCCATCGGTATCGAGCTCGATTACGCCGTACCCGTCGACATTGAACAACCGGCGAACGGCCGCGAAGACCTGTCCAAACTCGGTGGTTGGAATTCCGACGGCGGCGGCCACCGTGTCTTGATGAGCGCGACCACCACGATCCACCAGTGCGCGCAAGAACGCCCCGGCAGTTCCGTCGTCGAGCGCACGCCGACCAGCCATCCGCTTCTGCTCGGCGTACGTAGTCGATGCAAGCACCGCTTCGACCACCCCCGCAGGGGCTTTCGTCGACGTGGGCAACTCGTGGAGTTCGAACAATCCTTCACCTTGACCCGACGTCTTCGTCTTCGTCTTCGTCAGCTGACCGGTGGGCTTCGTCGGCTCCTCCGCGGTGGAGGCGATCGGATCGTTCCACCACAACGGCACCTGCGGCGCGGCCTGCTCCCACCCAGGTGCCCCAGCCGCCACTGCAGCAGCTTGAAACACGAGTACTGGAATCGTCAGCTCCGCGAGGCTGGCACCACCGTGGTAGCCCGCATGTCGGGGGCCGTAGTGCGCGTCATCACGCCAGAGCAGCACGGCTTCGCCTCCTGGTGCGATCACCCGCGGGCCAGATACGAGCACTTCTCCATCGCCAGCAGCACCAGTCGAGGCCGGCCGCCAACGGGAATCGGCACCGCTGACGCTCAGTGCCTCGGTACCACGCTCGACGACGTGGCCGTGATCGGACGTCAGGATGACTGCGCGCCGGGCAGAGATGGCGGCCTCCAGGAGCGCTCGCAGAGGATCGAGCGAACGCAAATCCCAATCCCACGCGGACATGTCGTTCTTATGGGTCGCATCATCAATTCCGTTGATCACCACTCCGACAACGGGAATGGCGCCATCCCGCACCGCGGCCATCACCCCGCTAGGCAGCGAAGCACCACCTTCAGACCTCAGGTCGTTCTTATGGAAGAGCTTTGCACCGGGGAATGCCGTTGAGAGCCCGCGTTTCTCATCCTCACCGGTACCTGAGCAGATCTCACCGCAGAACAATGAAGCGCGAGAGACGTTGGTCAGCGATGGCAACGCCGCCACCACAGAACGCCGTGCGTGCGTTGACGATGGAACCCACTCCACAAGGCCCAGCCGGGCAACTTCGGACGCGAGCGCTGTCGCTATGGCGCTACTCATTCCATCCAGCACGATGAGAAGTGCACCGCCTTGGCGACGCCACGGATCAACGATCTCGGCGAGCAGGCGCTCCACACCGATCGCGTGTTGGTCGTCAGCCCCGTTGACTTGGTCGAGTCGCGATGCTGCGGCGCGATCACGCTGCTTGCGCCGGGCGTGCACCTTGTCGAGAAGTAGTTGATACGCAGCCGTGACAGTCGGGTCATCGGAACCATGCCACACAGCACCGATGGCGGCGTCCACCCACGCGCCGTCGTTCATCTGCCGTTGGAGATCGCTACCGAGTGATGCTGAGGAATTCTCATTGGTGGCAAGCCAGCGATAGAGGCGCACGGCCATCGTCGGCGCCTGCGAGGCATCGGCGTCACGGTGTGCAAGGACGTGGGCCAGTGCCTGCTCGACGTTGTCACCAGAGGTCAGCGCCGACGCGAGTCCACGGACACGTGCCAGATACCCAGGATGCAGGACGGCCGATCGGTCAGTTCCCTCAGTCCAGCCGAGGTCACCGAGCAGTGCTTCTGCTTGCTGCAAGGCGACACCCAGTTCGGGAGGGTTATCCACCTCTAGGCGCAGGACAGCCGCCTTGGCCAGTTGCGCAGTGGCTTTCGCGACGTCGGCAGGAACCGCCTTCCCAGCGATGAAGGCCTCGACCCGCACCCGCGCGGAAACCTGTGTCTCCGTGGGCGGAACACCGTCCTCAGGCCACAAGACGTCCAACACCAGGCCAACGGCAAGTGGGGTGACGTGCTCGTTGCGCTGAGCGATCTGCAGGGCAACGGCTGCAGGATCGCCCAATTCGGTTCCAGCCCAATCGACCAGGTGCGCACGCAACGGCGCATCAACAGCGGCCCACGCAGCGCGCACGTTTCGTCTCCCCAAAGCCGTCAGGAGCAGAACTCCGTCCAGCTGAGCCTCGGCGCTCAGTCCGAGGACACGTGCGAGGAGAGAACCGACGGCATGGCGAGCGGTGAGCGCGGGTTCAACCGATCGCGGCCATCCACCTGGTGGCTGGTGATCGAGCAGTGCTGTTGCGGCCCAGTCCAGACGCCGGAGGTCGCGACCGACCTCGATCGCCCCAGGAAACAGCCGAGGAACGGCCTGCCACTCATCTGGCAGTTCAATGACATTCTTGTACGCACGAGCAAGTACGGCGTCGCCAAGATCCTCCGCTGGCCGGTCGGTCAGAACGATTGCTCGCTCATCAGTTGCCAACGACGCGAGGATGTCGAGAACGGCGAGCTGAGACACACCTGGCAGTACTCGGACAACTGCGTCCCCAACCTTGACATCTCCGTGTCTCCACTCGGGACGCGCACGAAGCAAAAGGATCTGGGCATCCGACTTGACCAGGTCTGCTGCTCTCTGCTGCACCATCGCCGGCGAGACGCTGACGGTGCGGAGCCGCTCGCTCAGAACCATCGCCAGTCAATCCTCAACTTCTTGCCCTCAACCGGACGGCTGAGCTCGGCTGTCAGATTCTTGACGAGAGACTCGAGCTGCGAGACAGCCTCGACTTCGATCGTGTGTTGCTGGCTGGCACGTGCTTCGGCTTCGCGTTGCGCCTCCTCTTGCCGACGGCGGAACTCCTCTTCCTGTTCCCGCAACCGACGTTCGCGGTCGGCGGCCTCCTGCTCGCGTCGCTTGAGTTCATCTTCCTGCTCGCGTCGACGTTGGTCCTCTTGCTCACGACGGATTCGTTCTTGTTCCTCGGCGGCCGCATGGTCCGGCTTGGGATCCTTGGGACGCTGCTCGACAAGGATCTGGGTGATCTCTCGAGCTGCTGAGGCAAGGGCGGGAGCCAAATCCGCGTGCATCTGGTCGGCTTCGGCAGCGGCCCGCAACGTGCCAACTACAGCGGCGGACCGCTCTCCACCCAAACTCGGAAGTTGATTCAGGAGCTGCCAATTCGCACCCTGAATAGCTGCCGCAACATCGCCTGCAGAGGCGAGCGATCGGGCGAGCGGCTGCAGTTCGTCCGGCAAGTCAAATTCGGCAACCACCCGAATCCGGCCGACGTGATCTGCGGCATCGCGCAAAGCCCCGATCAGATCCCGTGCACGACGCGCAGTACCAAGGCGGGGACTCACGTCCTCCAAGCCGAGCACGTCGCTGTGCCCTTCAAGGGCTCCGACAAGGTCAGTCACTCCCCGGTCAACGTGCCGGACCTTCTCCATCAATTCATCGCCAAGCCGCTGTACGGCACTGCTAGACAGGTGGTGCTCATTGGCTCCGATTCCGAACAACGCTTTAACGCGAACAAGCGCGTTGGCCCAGTCCTCCGAACTTGGGAGCACTGGCTCCTGGAGGATGATGTCGTTGGCCAGTCCGCCGATCCCCGGCGAACCTGCTGACGACCCGTGACGGCGCAGTTGTCGATCAGTGAGTGCCACCCACGCCAGAATCAACAGGTCCTGGGCATCGGTGGTCATGCCCGTGGGTGCGAGCGCGGTCCGGAGCGTGCCGACGGTCGGATCGCCACTGACGAGGGCCTTCGTGAAGTCGTCATGCCAGGCAAAACGCACCGTGTCCAGGACGTAGGTCACTTCGCTCAGGGCGCCGACCCCGTAGGCATCGACCACCCTCCGCACCTTGCCCGCAGTGGTTCTGTCGACGGTGTCGATGCGTCCGCCCTGTGCCATTGCATTGCGTGCGAGGTCGAGCACGGCGCTGAACTCAGTCCTGCGGACTTCGTCAGTACCGCGATCGACAGCGGGATGGGTCGGGAAACGCGCATCAAGGCCGCCTCCGAGAACTGCCACGACGGCATCGGCAAAGGAGGGCGAAGACGGTTTCTGCGGGTCGTAGTCGGGTGCGAGGGTGACGAAGGTGTTCCCTTCGGGCACTCGTTCGCCTAGGTGATCATCGGTCGGCGCATCGATGCTGTACGACTGACGCAATGCCAGCACGATCTGTTCGCGCAGGGAATCTCGTTGGTTGGTGAGTTGCCTTCGGGCAGGCTCGCGGTCGGTGACCGGTAGGGATGTCGAATACTGGTCGAACCGCGCGCCGGTCAGTAGGTAGTCAAGCACGACAAGTTTGCCGATGTCGTCCATGCGCGAAGCGGTCAGGAAGTGAGGCAGCCACGCGATCGTGTCGCTCTCCAGACCGTCCAGCTTGAGTTGTACGAGGCGCAACACATCGTCGGACGGGGGGTGGCCCGCGTCGTCAAACGGGAAGTCGATCACCAGTTTCCAGCGCCCGCCGGTGGACGTGAGAGCGCCATCAGGGAGCGCCCTCGCGTCACGGACGTTGCCGAACACCACATCAACCTCACGCTTTTGGCCCCGCCACACATGAGCGAGGGAGTAATCGCTACCCAACGTGCCGGTCGGCGAGGCACCGATCTGCTCGGCGAGAAGCCGCCGCAGCAGGCCGCGCCGGTTTTCGTGAGTGTCTTCGTTCTGTACGTGGACAAGGACCGAGTCATAGTCGACGCCCGATAGTTGCAAGGTGATGACCGGATCACCCGCCTGCGAACCGATGGTGATTTCACCGAACTCTTTCGTCCACTCGCGGGCAAGTGCGACCACCTGGACTGCTTCCTGCCCAGGAATCATCGTGACCACCGTGCCGAAGTTGAGCGCCGCCAGCTTCGAGGCCGTGAGGTCCTTCAGCGAGGCTGCGCCCGGGGCGATGGCAGCGACCAGAAGCGTCTTGGCGAGCCGGTCGTCGCGCCGGAAGGGGTGGTTCCGCGCCAGTCCTTTCGCTTCCTCGTCGGTAAGGCTGTGCCGATTCAGCAGGTAGGGGCGCATCTTTCGGGTGTAGAAGGCGCGGGCGGCACGAAACAGGTTCTTCATGTCGTCGGTCAGCGGCTCGGCGTCGCCTAAGACGACGACATCGAAGAGGTCGCCGACAGGGATCACGTCGCCGACGGTCAACTCGTTACGACCGCGCGACAACAACTCACTCATGATCTTCAGCGCGGTGCGTTCGCGCTGCATGATCGCCGAGAGCGCGACCATCGCATCCACCAGCGCGGGCGAGAACGGGTAGACCTGCTCGAAATCAACTGCGGCCGAGCCGGCTTCGTCCGTGAGCAGGTATTTGAAGGCCACCGGGTTCGTGCGCACCCGGTCCACCGCCGCGGCCAGGGCATCCCGACCGACGTCATTGGTCGGCTCGAGGAGTCGCTTGTTGACAATCTGAGGAAGGTTGGCAGCGGCGAGGGTGATCTTCTCGAAGCGGCCCTCCCACCACTGGAAGGAGTCGTCGAGTGCGACCTGTTCAGCACCGACCGCCCCGCCGCCGAGGAAATCCTTGAGGTTTCGCTGACGAGCAACGAAGGACACCAGCGGAATTGGCAGTGTGCCGATGCCGGTCTCGACGAGCTTGGCGACCTTTGAGGTCTCGGTCTGAATGAAGGCGGTGTCGCGCAGGTGGTTGGCGAGCCACAGCACCAGCTCGTCGAGGAAGAGCACGACCCCGTCGTAACCGAGGTTCTTGGCGTGCGCGGTCATGGCTTGCAGGCCGTCGGTCATGTCCAGCCAGGTGCCGGTGTTCTCGAAGGCCGGGAAATAGGTGCGAACGAGGTCGGCGACGACACGCTGACGGTCGGCATCACCTGCCGGCTTGGTCCGAGCAGCGTCATACAGCTCAGGATTCAAGGTGGCGGCAAACGTGCCCCAGCCGGAGGAACCCGAGCCGCTTGCCTCGAACCGGGCGAAGAACTGTTCGTCCCCGAGCTGCGCGCGCAACTGATCGGCGTTCTCGAACAGCGAATCCGAGCGATGAAGCACCGGAACCGGCGCACCTGGGTGCCGCTTCTTCATGGTCGCGAGATAGCCACCGAAGAGCGCTGACTCGAACGACTCTGCCCCAATGAGGTGGAAGTCGATTGCGAGCAGTTTGCGGGTGAGCAGGGCCTCATGCTTGGCGACTTGAGCCTGGAGGCCAGGCAGTGCCTTGGCCTGTGCATTGCCGGCAAGCAGTAGATGCATGACGGCCATGTAGTGCGACTTACCGGAACCGAACGAGCCGTGGATGAAGGCGCCCTTGGAGGATCCGCTCGACAGCGTGGCCTCGACCAGCGTCAGTCCCTTCTCGAACGACTCCGCGATCGACTCTGTGACTACATAGTCGGCCAGCGTTTGAGACGCCGCTTCTTGTGCGCGGTGGATCTGTAGGACGAAGTCGTCGTCGTGGACGGCGTACGGGATGTCGATCGCATCCCGCAACGGCAACGACAAGTCTGTCATCGCGACGCCCTCCGTCCACGAGTTGCGGCCGGCGGCTTCCACTCCGTCACCTGATCGCGTGTCTTCTCCATACGGGCAAGGTACTGGTCGACCATGCCCGTGATGACCGAAGCGGGGCTGGCGCCAAACTGCGGTTCGATCTCCGAGTGCCACTGCGCCAGCCAGGGCTCCAACTCCACCAAACCCGCCACCAACGGCTCCAAGGCCTCGT
The DNA here is from genome assembly GCF_019739075.1 of Mycobacterium farcinogenes. Lineage (NCBI taxonomy): Bacteria > Bacillati > Actinomycetota > Actinomycetes > Mycobacteriales > Mycobacteriaceae > Mycobacterium > Mycobacterium farcinogenes. Next base: position 5,472,796 of record NZ_CP081673.1, read on the forward strand.
CGTCGGCACCGAGCGCCTGCTGGACAGGAATCTCACGGGCAAGGGCAAGTGCCTGATCGCGGTGGGACCAACCGGCCCAACCGAACACCGGTGTCGCGTCGCCTTCGCGCGCAACACCGGGATACGCAATGAAGCGTTCCTTGGGGACGTCGAGCTTGCCGCGTGCCTTCCAGTACGTGGTCTTCCGAAAGTCGCCCTGCGTGTATTTCGGCGGCACCGGGATAGTGACCTTTTCACCGGCATCCTCACGCCGCTGCAGCGCCCACACGCTCTGCCACGCCCGGTACTTCTCGACGCCGGCAGGCTTGTAGCGGTGCGCGGCCAAGAATGGCACAGCGTCGTCGGAAACCAGACCGCCAATCACAGCGGCAAGGTCCGGCTCAGCGGTGCCAGTGAGGGCGCGAGCGAGCTCCTTAAGTACCTGCTCGGTTCGGAGCAGGTCAGCGAGTTCAGCCACCGACCTGATAATCGGCCCCTGCGGGTCCTGCCACAGGGCCGGGTCTTCAAGCCGGTCGAGGATTGCCGCTTGCAGGGCCTCAACCCGTTGCGCCTCCCAAGGTGTGGCAGCCCAGCGGCGCTTGAACTCTGGTTTTTCTAAGAGCCGGATGGATCTGTCGGATTCCATCAGGTCTAGGCGACGCTGGACGAGGGCCATGTAGTCGTCTGGCCACGGGCCGGGGAGTTCGGTAAGTTCCGGGTACCGATGGTTCCAGTGACGGAACCATGAGGTTTCAGTCCTCCCGTCCCGCACGTCCCGGGCAAGCGCTATGGCGAACGCGCGCTCTTCTGAGTGGATGCCACCAATCCGAGAGCCATGGTAATTCAGGTCGTCATCGATAAGTCCGTAGAGCTGGTAGACTTCCCAATCCAACTCCTCCTGCTCGAAAATCATCCGTGTCAAGAGCCGATGCCATTCAGTCTGCGCTCTTGCGAGAGCATCACTAAGCATCCCGGTGGAGCTATCGAGCCAGGCCCTCACTACAGCATATGGCGCGGCCTCAGCTAACTCTCGTGCCAGCTCGTCAAGGATGCGTCCACGGTCCAGCGGAAGATTCGTCGGCAGCGGGAACTGCTCAAGCTTGGTGCCGGTGAACTCGTATCGGTGCTCCCACGGTTCGTCTGCCCCTGCGCCGTCAGCACTCGGTCTGCCCTTATTGTGGCTAACTTGCTTGAGCCAAAAGCACGCCGTCGACGAGTTCAAGACGCCCATCAACTCTAAGTGCTGTTCCTCCGTCGCGTCCTCAGGCAGTTTGATGACCGGCGCGGATCGGTTGAAGACCTTTCCACCACGGTCAAAAACGAAATGGTTGTGTGTCGCAACGAAGGCAAAGACGATGGAGTACGGCGTCAGTAGCTTCGATGAGTAGCTCTCGAGATGCACCCACCACGGCAGTTCGCGGTCCCTGAACGTCTTCCCGAAGACGGTTCGATCGGTCAACACACGACGGAGTGGCCAAAGGTGTTGAGAAACTGGCCCGTCGGGCACTGGTTCTGAATTCGACGCGTCAAGGTAGGGATTGATGGCGTAAGTGTTCGAGTTCACTCGATAATCGCGCACATGCTCCCCAAGCACAAACTCCCGTATTGGAATACCGTTAAGCGAAAGTCGCTTTGCAGCAGGGCGTGGATAGATCCAAGCGTCGTCTTCCCCGACAACTGTCGTGCGCCCTATCTCCAAGACGATCGGTTTGAGCAGCGTAGTTCCCCGCCCCAGCTGCTCCATGACGGCCGGCGCTCCGCCACCGCTCAACGACCACGGATGCGCAGTCAGAACCGCGCGGTGGAGTTCCGTGACCGTGACGTAGGTCCCGTCAAAAGCAGACTCGGCGAAGTGCCCAACGATCTCGGCCCATACCAAACCCTTTGATGGGTCGCCAGGCTGGCTAGGTTCGCTACGAAGCCCCAAGATCGCCCGTACGTGATCGCTGTTTGGACGACGACGACGTCCAAACAGGATCACAGTCGGAGTGCCGTGACCAGGAATGTAGGCGCCAGAGGTGTCTATAACGGCGGTTAGGTCGACGGGGTTGCTAACGTCGTGTCCGGCAAAGATGTACTCGATGAGCTTCTTTCCGAACTCCCGCTTCATGAAGGAGTTCGCGGTGATCTGGCCTACATAGCCGGCGCCCTGCCCGTGCTCGCCACGGATGGCAAGCCGGAACAGCAATTCAATGAATGGCGCAGACAGCGCGTAAGGACCCGATGCTGACACGTACGCGACCCTGTATCGCGCACTAAGAGTCAGATCCTTCGGCGTTATGTACGGAGGATTTCCGACAACGACATGGTACTGACCTGGCTGGAGGATGCCGAAGTACTCGTTGAGATCCTCAGTGTCGTAAGTGAATCCAGGCGCTGCATCGTCCTCATCGAAGTCAAAGGTCTGATCAAGGCCACCCCGGATGCCAAGAAGTGAATCACCAATGGCGAGGCGGCACCCCATCGCAGGCACCCCGACAAGCGAGCGCTCTCCCGCCGCCGTCAAGCCGGCGACGGTAAGGCGGAACCGCGCGATTGCTACCGCAAAGGGGTTGATATCCACACCATGGATCGACGCCATCGCGCGGCGCACCCGTTCTTTGGCGTCCAGCCCGGGCGCAGCTTCGAGCCACGCCTGGTTGAGTCGCTCAAACGCCCCGAGCAAGAAGTGCCCGGACCCGCAAGCGGGGTCGATCAGCTTGAGTCCTTCGAGTCCGAACTCCGCAATAGCCGGAGTTAGCGTCTGGTCGAGGATGAACTCCTCCACGAACACCGGCGTTTGCAACAACGCGTAGGTCTTCTTGGCATGCTCGGAGAGATCCTGGTAAAGGTCACCGAGAAAGCGGGTTTCCAGGTTGGGGTCGGTGAAGTCGTGGGCGAGGGTGCCGTCGTCGTTGGTGCGACGCCAGAAAGCGATCAGCGCGGTCGCGGACTCCGGGCTGATCTCGGCCTTCCACACCGGGTTGTGTTTCGGGTCGACCAATGCCTGACCGGCCGGCTGTGCGGCGAGGACGCTAAAGCCCTGCTGGAGCCAGTGGCGGCGATTGTGGGTGGGGTTGTCGCGAAAATAGGCGGTGAGGTTCTCTTCGGCGCGCTGCACGCGGTCGCCGGGACCGGCGATCCAGCCAACGGCGGTAGGCAGACCGTCGATTTTGGCACCGACAAGAAGATCATTGTCCTCACAGAAGCGCAGAAAGGTCGTCGAGACAATCCACGCGACGGCAGCCTGCTCGACTTCGTTGTCGCGCCAGTCCACCCAGTCCCAGCCGGTCCGCTCGCAGCGGAACGCTTCGGCGTACTCCTCCTTCAATCGCTCGCCCCAGGGGTTCGAGGGGTCGTCTGCACGCTGTTTCAGGTCAGCTTGGAGAAGCTTGAGCTGCGCCTTGAGGTCGGCGAGGAGGGCGGACGAGTCGATCACTTTTGGGCTCCTGAGTTACTGCGAGTCACTGTGTGCTCCATAAGGAGCGAGAGGTCTGCGGGCAGCTCAACCCAGCCGCTGGGACCGAGCGGCACGGGCTTGCCCTCCAGCAAGGGGACGGCTTGGCTGCCCTGTTTGGCTACCAGTAGCCAGCGGGCAGCTGGTCGGGGAGTTCCGACATCGAGCAGCGTCGAAAGAAGCTCTGCCATGCCGTATCTCACGAGCGGTCCGGCATTGACGATGAGCAACGGCTTGTCCGTTGCGAGTCTTTCCTCCCAGGCTGGTTTCAGGGCTCGCTGGACAAGGCCCACGAGGTTCGACCAGTCTCCGCTGTCTTTTTGGCTGGCATCAACGCCCAGAACGAACTCCCAACTTGCCCCGTGCTGGTTGGCGAGTGCGCGCGTCGTGTTCACAACGAGTGATGCGACATCGAGCACTTCCACTGCGTACCGGGTCGAAAGTTCGTGTGTTGCTTTCACGTATCGCTTGGGCGGTGTGGTCAGGGTGAGCGCGCCGTTACGCGAGAGCGACTCTTCCAACTTCGTCGCGGCCTCTGCGACCACAACCGGCGCGAAGACCGTGAAACCGCTGGCGGTATGCGTCGCCGAGCGCACTTCGGAAGCTAGCTCATAAACACCGTTGCGGTTCACCACGCCTGGCAGGGCCGCGGAAACGAGTGCATCGAGTCGTTGCGAGGCAGCTGGGAGCGCCACCTCCGGGAAGCGTGCTACCACACTGCGCCGGACGGCGGTCTCGCTGATGCGCCGGCCAGGCTTGCCGCGCAATGCGCGCTCGACGGCTTCCTGGGGGTCGAGGCCAACCGGGTACAGCTCGTCGAACCCCGAGACGGCAGCCTTTGTCGAGACGGAGGCGGCCAGAGTCAAGAGCCGACGCCCTGTCAGGTCCGAAAGCGGGAAAGCTCCTGCCTCACTTACGATTTCAACCAGGGCAGTATTCGCTGTTGCGACCGGCACGACCCCGGCACCCACGAGGTCATCTGCTCGGCGCCCCAACTCGATTGCCGTCTCCGTCAGGATGTCGGCCGGCGCGAACTCGTGCCCTGTTTCATCAGGGTCTGCTGTCTCTCGGAGTGCGATGAGGTCGGGACGCTTCCCGATACCTCGCCGCAGTTCCAACGCTGGCTCGGGCATACGCGCATCTACCTCGTACGCTGCCCGCAGCAAGGCGGCACCTTGCCGAAGGCGATCGTCCCCGTCCAAGAGAGAACCGCGCTGGGCAACCAATGCGTTCGCGAGGTACGTCACCGCCATCACTCGGCCGTTGCGGGCAAGGAGTGTGGCCGCTTCGTCTCGCACGCCATCGATGGCAGGGCGGGCCTTCTTGCCCCACGCCGTGACGGCGTGATCCACCACATGCGCGACGCGCTCTCGGGTCATCCCAAGTGATTGGGCCGTGTCTCCCGTGGAGGGCCATTCACCGGCGGCCGCGTCACCAGATAGTCCAAGGAGCCGCTCGATCACCGTCTGCTCTGCACCCTTGAGCTGGTCTACGAGCAAGGAGACGAGGCGCTCTGTGCCCATCGGCTGACCGGTGTCGACGTCCTCCGCACCGCTGAGCCGTGACCGCCAGCCGCGAATCCTTGCCTGAATCTCCTTGCGGTAGGTCTCCCCGAGGCCTCGTATCGAGTTGATCCGGGTCGGGTGGACACCCAACAATTGCCCGACGGTCGCCACATCGAGACGCGACACGCCGGACAACGCACGCGCGGACAGGCCCGCGCGCTCCAAAGGGGTGTCGAGCGTAGCGGCGTCGGCGAGGTCGTCGCTTCCAGCCCCGCCATCCTCCTCTGTGTCAAGAGCGGCGAACACTCCCTGCCACGCGACTGCCAACTCATCAGCGTTGCTGAATCGTGAACCGATGTCGGGGCTTAGAGCACGTTGGAAGAATGCCGTGAGCTGAGTTGCCACGGCCGGCTCGAAGCTTGTGGGCTCGATGATCGGCGGGTCACTTGGGTCAGCGGGGCGTCCCGCACCCTCTCCCCACCATGGAAGCTGCCCCGTCGCCATCTCGAAGAGGGTGGTCGAGACAGCCCACAGTTCGGCTGCCCGGTCGTACTTCTGTCGCCGTCCTCGACCGAGATAAGGGTCCAGATAGCTCGGTGTGCCGGACGCGACGTTGTCAACACTCTCACTCGCGAGAGAGAAGTCGAATAGCACCAGGGACGGCCTCCTGGTGCCGGGATCTGGAGTGATGCCCAGATTCGCCGGCTTGATGTCGCGGTGAAAGACACCCTGGGATTCCAGGTAGATCATGGCTTCTAGTAATTGGCTGCCGTACTGCTCTAGCTGGCCCACCGTTGCCCGGCCCTCCTTCGAGAGTCGCGTGGCCAGCGTCTCCTTGCCAGCGTCACTGAGCAGCAGTGCGCGTCTATCTCCGACGTCGAGCGGCCCTGCGACGAGTCGCACTACCCGACGGTGATCGAGCGCTCTCAACACGTCGGCTTCCAGCGCGAGCCTGCGCCCTGCTGATTCAGTGCGAGCGACTTTGAGCACGAGCTCGCGGTTCGGATCCTCCGAGTCGGTGTCGTGGACTGCGAGCGCTACGCCGCTGGAACCTTCGCCACGACGAGCGGATACGATGAAGCGTTCGGCTACGGCGTCGCCCTTTTGCGCATCGACGGGGTCTTTCACCGGTGTCGGTTCGTCGATCTGGTCTCCTCGGCGAAGCTCGTCGCTCGCGAGCCGAAGGAGCTCCAGCACTTCCTCAATGGTTGGCAGCCGCTCCGACTCGACCGCACGAGTCGCCATCGCCACGACGTCGGCGACACCGTCAGGCATGCCTGGCGACGCTGCTCGGGGGTCAAGTGCACCCGCGTCCGACAGCCGTTGTTCCAACTCCACAAAAGTTTCGGCTGGCGGCTTTCCCGTCAAAATAAGATAGGCCAGGACGCCAAACCCATAGACGTCCAACGGAATTGGCGGGAGCCCGTCGACAGAATGACGAGCCTCGGGTGCGAGCCAGATCCAATCATCCTGATCCGCCACACCCATGATGTCGTCGACACCTGCACTTATAGCGGTCAGTCGGGATACGTTCCGGGTCGAGCTGTCACGTTGAGCGAAGTACCAGTCCCGGATCGTTAGATGCGGCAGGTCGTCGGCACCCGGAGTCGCCCACACACGCCGCGGCGACAATGCTCGATGGCGCAGGTGGACGTTATGGGCGGACCGCAGAATCTCTCCCAAGCGAATCACCAGAGCGATGCGCTGCTCAAGATCGAGCTCGGTGCCCTCCCCCACGATATAGGCGTCAAGCGGGAGTTCCTTGGCGTCGTGCTCGAACACTAGAGCCGGGCCGTCATCGGTCCGCTTGAAGTCAATCGGAACCGCGATACCGCTATGGCGCAGCCCCTGGGTGAGCTGGAACTCGCGCTGCGCGAGCTGCTCGATCTGTTGGCGATCCGCGGGCGACGCCGTTGCCGGCACGTCGTACAGACGCAGCCGACGCTTGACATCGGGCAACGCCGGGAGGTTAACCAGCACGTCCTGCCAGTCCCGCCCCTGCGCGATCGGCTCATCGTCGGCAACGACAAAGTCACCCACCATCCGAACCTTAGGCGTCGGCGTGAACCCGACCGCGTCACAGAGCGCACGTACCTGTTTTGCCCGCTGGTAGTCGATCGGTTGCCGGAAATCGTGGGGCGGCTGGGCCAGGAAATCGGAGAACTTCATGAGGTGGGGCGAGGACTTGACGTGGTAGCCGTCGAGCGTCAGCACTCCGATGTCGCCGGGGGCAGCGATGTTGACGGTGCTGCCTTCACCATGCATGACCACGACGGCGTGAATGCGAGGTACCTGTCCCCTGGCGGATTGGTTCGGCGTTCGGTCCTGCAGGAGACCCTTCAGCCACTTCGCCTTGCGGTCGGCGGCGAGTCGGGGGTTCTCGACGTTGCGCTGACGATGGTTCCAACGTTGCGCGTTGCCGCGGATCGTGCCATGCCAGCCCTTGAGCTCGACGAGATACATCCCCTGAGCCGTCAGCAGGAGGACATCGACCTCGGCCGTGCGCCCTTGGTCGTTTATGAAGGTCAGGTTTGCCCAGGCGGTAGTGATGCCATCGTCTGGGAGCAGCTCGCGGAAGGCATCGAGCGCGGCGGCCTCAGCTGGACTCGCCGGCTCACCCATCACCTTCCACAGTGGAGAGTCACGCTTCATCGCATCCTGCTTTTAGGCATGGAGGCGCGCGACCCACGCACAAGTAGCAACCACAACCGCTTCACCCCGGAGACTTTATCGGCGGGACCGACAAAATGGGGACAAGAGAACCAGAATTGCCCCTCACGCCACCGCAGCACGCGCCCCCAAGTACACCTCCATCGGCATTGCCTGGCGCAAGTGCCAGGTGATTGCCATCGGCCCCATGTCTCTTCGGGAGGCTGCAGTCCTGCCGGGCTAAGGACGGCATGGGGGTGTAGCGCTAGTGCGTTGGTCACCTTTCGCACGACCGGCAGAAAGTGCGGCCCGCGCTACCGGATTCACGGCTTAGATTCCGAGTTTCGAACCACCCCGCACACACGCAACTCCTTCTTGCAGCGCCGCCCAGAGCGACACCGGTCCACTCAGCGGTCATCGCAACGACACGATGAGTGCTGCGTGATCCGATTCGCCGCGAATTCTGGGAGTTTGGTCGAACTCGCAAGTTGAAACGCGTCTGGCCAACTTTGGCGTGGCGTAGGCATGCTCGATACGGAAACCGTTGTAGGCGCCAGGACTAAACCAGGAGTACTCGCGGCGGCGGGGGTGCAGTGACCGCCATACATCTACATAGCCAGAGTCTATGAACCGTCCGGGCATCTCTGGGCCAATGAATCGAGAACCCTCAGGGTCCTTGTCCAAGTCGTTGTTACCGGTATTGAAGTCTCCGATGCACAAATCAATTCCCGAGCGGCGCGCGCGCAAGATTAGCGACTCCCAATAGGGAAGCTTTTCGCACTTTTGCGGCATGTATACACCACAGATGGCGATGCCCGTGGTGTCGGCACACCAGAGATGGCGGCCGTCGAGCGCGCCGGGAAAACTCCAGGATCGTTGGATAAGGCTGCGTGAAGCGATTAACACAGAATTCTGCGTGGCCTCAGCGCCCGGATGCGATGTTGCATATCCCGAACGCTCGAGCTCGTCAATGAGACGCACGCCGTGCTTGTTGGCCCGAAAATCACTGACTACGAGCACATCGGCGTCGTAACTCAACAACCGTGCGACTAAATTGTCCATTCGATCCTTGGTTCCCCCACCGTGCCTAATGTTGAGTGCAGCGATGCGCCGGAGGGGAACTCCATATTGCAGCGGGCCGGACGTAGATTGAGCCTGAGATATGACCTCTCGAGCGCTCGACTCAGAGTGGGCCGGCCCTGCACTCGTGTCAACAGCCTGCGCGTCGCGCCTACACGTTGCACATCGATACAAACCTTGAGCCGTCCTACCCATCCGATTCGGCGGGTGGTACCGGCCGCAACCCGGGCAATGCCGACGAGTCTCACGATTCGACTCAGTTGTCACTCGGAATTCGGATTTCTGATCCGATGCCGGCTCAGGAAGTCGCTCTTCAATAAAGCGCATTGCCGAAAGAAGCGCCCAGCCCACTTTGACAAGGCACCACAATACGCAATAGAGGATCAATAGACCGATGAATCCGTACACGATGACTGCGATTCCCGTATCCATCAGTCCCTCTTTTGGAACATATCCATGGTCACGACTCCAATCTCCTAAATCCTCGGCGTTTCGTCCCTCACCGGCCCGTCGGCGGGCACCGTAGGCCAACTACTGACACCCCGCCCCTTTGATAGAACTCCTGGTGAATATTTCCACGGTCGGCTTAGCATCGACATTCGCGGCTTTCGCAAAGTAATTGCGTCGGTCCTACGATGCTCACGCGACCGCAGCCCGCGCCCCCAAGAACACTTCCGTCGGCATTGCCTGACGCAAGCGCCAGGTGATTGCCATCGGCCGATCGCCCTCATGCGACACGTAGTCCGCGGGTCCCAAGAACACGTACGGCGCGGCACCCAGCGCGTTGGCCTTGGTCTCCCGCACGAACAGCAGAATGTGGGATCCGCGCTCGCGGTGATGGATGTAGCGCTGCCCGGTCGGCGACGCCACCGAGGTCGTGGACTGTGACTCCCAATGGAACAGCTCAGGGCTCAGCGCGAAGTCCCGGTACATGGTGGTCGGCGAGTAGTCGGTGTCGGATTTCTTCAGCGTGATGAGGAAGGCGTCCGCGTTGACTTCCGGGCACCATGCGACTCCTTCTCGCATCGTGCTCGGTGTCCGCTTCTGCGACGCGAAACCCAGCGCCGCCAGGATCTCCTCCCGCGAATAGCTGGCGTGCAGCGCCAGCGGCACGTCGGCGAACTCGTCACCCATATTCCACAGACCGTAGGTGCTGCGGTGGGCAGCATCGAACGCGATGTCGATCACCTGGCGCATCTCCTGCGTTACTGCTTCGTCTCGAAGAACACTGAGACCTTCTGCGACACTGCCGAACCCGCCGCCATTGGGAAACAGCGAATAGAACAGCATGGCCGCCAACCGGGACTCGGTGACACTGTCCTCAGCGCGGTAATCCTGCAGGAGCGCGTTGTAGGCCTTCCAGCGACGCTGGTCGTCCACGTGCGCCAACGCCTTCACCCGTTTGACCAGGTCGACCTCCCGGGGCCCGGGCTGCTCTCCCAGCTTGCCGGCGTCTCGGCACAGCGTGGTCCACGACCGGTCCGTGCGCAGAATGTCTTCGAGCCCGCGGCCCGACTCCTCCAGATACGACGCCAGTCGGTCGTCGGAATGCGTCCGAATCTCGGACACCAACACGGCCTTCTTCGGCGACACCTGCTGGCGCACGTTCTCCAGCACCAGGTCCCGGGCCACCGTGTCTAGCACGATCTGACTGCCCGACGGCAGGAACGGAAATCCTTCCTTGACTTGCTTTTCCAACTGCTTACGGCCCAGTCCAGTCAACGCTCGGAACCGCTGATCGAACCGAAACTCTTTGCGCTGGTGACCCACGAAGTCGAGCGCCGTCAACACCGTCTTGCCGGGCGCAAGCCGCAGCCCGCGACCCAGTTGCTGCAAGAACACGGTCACACTCTCGGTGGGCCGCAGAAACAGCACGGTGTCGACCAGCGGGATGTCGAGGCCTTCGTTGAACAGGTCGACCGTAAACAGCACGTTGATGTCGCGGTTACGGAGTGCAGTCAGAGCTGCGCGCCGTTCGGCAGAATCGTCGAGCCCGACGATGGCGCGGGCCGGGATGCCCGCCGCGACAAACTGGTCGGCCATGTAGCGGGCATGCTGGACGCTCACGCAGAAGCCCAGCGCACGCATCTCGCCAACATCGGCAACTTTGTCCTGCAGTTGGTCAAGCACGATGCGTGTTCGGGCGTCGTTGCCGGTGTAGATCTCGTTTAACTGTGTCAGGTCGTAGCCGCCGCGCTTCCACTGCAGGGTCTCCAGGTCAGTACCGTCGTGGATGCCGAAGTAGTGGAAGGGGCAAAGCAGGTTCTGCTCAAGCGCATCCCAGAGCCTGAGCTCGGCGGCAACCCGCCCTCCGAAGAATGCCCGCACGTCGACACCGTCACCGCGTTCCGGGGTGGCGGTCAGTCCGAGCAGTTCCATCGGCGCGATGTGCTCAAGAAGCCGGCGATAGGACGCCGCTTGCGCGTGGTGGAATTCGTCGATCACCACGATGTCGAACCGGTTGGGCTCAACGGTGGAAAGTCGGTCAGCGGTGAGCGATTGGATGCTGGCGAATACATGCCGCCATCGAGTCGGCTCATCACCGTCAACCAATAACTCACCGAACAACGGATCGGTGAGCACCTCCTGATACATCCGCCGCGCTTGCTGGAGGATCTCCTTGCGGTGTGCGACAAACAGCAGCGTGAGGTCGCGGCCGTGCACTTCTCGGACGAGCCGGCGGTAGTCCAGTGCGGCGATCACCGTCTTTCCCGTGCCGGTGGCGGCCACGATCAAGTTGCGATGGCGGTCGTGCAGCACACGTTCAGCGTCGAGTTGTTCGAGCAGCTCAGCTTGATACGGCTTGGCGGTGACCTCCAGCCCGGACAGCGTGACGGCCAGCGGGTCCCGCTGTTTCTTACCGGAGGCCACCTCCAACGCCAGCCTGAGCGTCTCTGAATCGTCAGCAGGGCGGTAGAGCTCAAATTCGCGGTTCTCCCAGTACGAGTCGAACGTCGCACGGAACTTCTCCAACAGGTGCGGGGTAGAAATCGCCGACAGCCGCACGTTCCATTCCAGGCCGTCGACGAGCGCCGCATGCGAGAGGTTGGACGAGCCGACATACGCGGTGTGGAACCCAGTGTTGCGGCGGAGCAGCCAAGCCTTCGCGTGCAACCGGGTTCGGTCAGTCTCATAGTTGACCCGCACCTCGGCGCCGAAGTCGTTGACCAACGCGTCGAGAGCCCGGGCGTCTGTCGCTCCCAAGTATGTGGTCGTGGTGACCCGCAGCCGCACACCACGCTCACGCAGTTCAGTGAGCTCGCGTTCCAGCAGGCGCAGGCCCTGCCACTTCACGAATGCACACAGGAGATCGACGTGGTCGGCACTGCCGAGCTCGGCCCGCAACTCTGCCGCCAGCGTCGGCTCGTTGCGAGCATTCGTCATCAGTGCGGCGTCACACAGCGGCGTCGCGGGACGTGGAAGCTGGACCGTGCCGAGCGCTTTGTGGGTCAAGCCGTCCAGACGAAGGATCTTTGCGGGATCGTCCAGATGCAACACTTCTTTCTGCGCATCGGTATCGCCCAGCACTCCAAGGATGTTGCGCAGCAGATCAGCTCGCGCATCGGGGCTACCTGCAGCCTTCAGCTGCCGTTCGATCAGCGGCGTGAGATGCCGCGCGATGGTCAGCGCTTGCTCGGCGTCGTCGACGGTGCTGAAATCGGGCTGGAGGTCGGGGCTCTGGGCCAGGGCAGTGTTGAGACGCTCCGTGAGCAGGGATTCGTACAGGCCGGCATCCACGCTCGGAGGTTAGCGCGAGGGGCCGACTGGCGGGAGGGACAGGAAGGGTGGGCGTCAAGACAAACGTCGTAAAAGGACCCCGGGTCTTCTCGTCAAGAGTCGACAAGTTCGACTATCAAATGTCCCAGGAAGGGAGTCGACAGCTAGCCAATTTGGTGCACGAGACCATCTCGACCTGCAGATATAGTTGGCCGATATGGGGGACCAGGTCAAGGTCAGCGGCGAGGGCCTGCACGCACTCGCAGACCAATGCGATGCCACTGCGGCAGCACTTACGGGCAACATCAATCCGTCATCTGGTGGGCTACCTCGTCAAGCCACCACAACGGCGGTCCAGCAGGGCTCCAGTCTCGTCGAAATTGCCGCCACGGTGCTCGCCACAAGAGTGACAGAGACCGCGAAGAAGTTGCGAGTGTCGGCCGCTGCTTACGCGAGCACAGACGATGGAGCTGCGAACAGGATCGCGGGGACCGGTCACTCAGTCGAGGCATGACATGGCCAACGTGACCAGTGCATACATCCCGAGTCGGTCGCAGATCACAGACTGGGATGTCAGGCACTTGGAGTCTGCAGACAGAAACTGGTCAGCTACCGCACAGCGGTGGGAAGAGCACTTCACGACACTGCACACAGCAACCCTGTCCCCCGGCGGAACGGCGTGGGAGGGGACGGCGGCTGATGCGGCGCAGGACCGTGCTTGGTCCGACCTCGTCAAGGTACGCGGACTAGCCGACTGCCTCATCAACGCCGCGACGGCGGCACGCAAGGGTGCTGACGATATTCGCTGGGCTAAACAACGGGCATTGGATGCCATTACGGAGGCCGAGCAAGCGGGATTCTCTGTGGAGGAGGATCTTTCGGTCACCGACCGCTCCTGGACGCCGCTCATGCGCGGCTGGGAAGCCCGCCAATTGAAAGCGGATGAATTCGCTACCAACATCCGCACACAGGCACAGAACCTCGCGGCAGCCGACAATATGGCCGCTGGCAGGATCACCGCCGAAATCTCCCCGCTGGAAGCCGTCCAGTTCCCAGAGTCACCAACCGATGGGACCGTCCACGCGTTGGACCTCAAGGAATCACCCGCGCCTTCTCCTTCCTATCCAATCAACGACGTGATCGCCGAAGCTACCGACCTAGACGGTAACCACGTCGTAATGCGCCGTGGATATTACGATGCGGTGACCAAGAAAGGCTTCGGGTGGGACAAGGTGTACTGGCGCCACGGCGTAGTCAACCCCAACGTGTTCAAAGACCTCATATCTCACAGTCGACCGGTGAAAAACGACGGTGGAACACTGGTCTACGACGTTCCGATCAACCGGGCTCACTGTACGTCCGGTCCTCTAGGCTGGGTCAGCTGCGAGGACACCGGCGAGAGCCTCACGATGAGGATCGTCGTGAATACCAATGCAAATGCTGACATTCCGGATGGAGGACAGAAGGGATTGATCACGATGTATCCCCTTGCAGGAGGGAGCGGAGTAGTGGAAATCGGACCAAACTGGACCTGGACTCCTCCCTGGGTGAACAATAATGTGCCCATCAACTGACCCTGCTAAGTCAGCGCACGAGTTCGCCACTGATGTGCTGCAAAACCTACTGCGGCACATCGCTGTTGGGAACCGAAGGCATTCAGACGGTGAGCAACCAGGGCACGTGTTCCAAGTCTCTCACGCGTGGACCGACGGTCCGATGATGTACTTGGTGTATCAAATGCCGCCGTTGGCAATCACGTGGGGTCTGGTCCGCGATACCAGTGAATCCCTCATCGACTCGGGCCCCTGGGACGACGCCGACAATCCGGCGCTGTACTACTACATGCTCGATTTCGAGGAAGGTTGGGCGGGGCCACTCTCACCCGAGCCGGGCAAGGACCCGGACGTAGTCCGTTGGCGCGGCGATCACTCTGACTGTCTGCCGGAGCGCCTACCCGACATCCCTTCGGCCTACCGATACAACCCAACCTCGATGCCAACCGCCGAATCACACCAGTACGGCGACACGCCAGGCGCTGAACCTCGTCGATACGCGGATCCGTCCTAGGTCCACCGGGCTGGCCGGCTACCTCACGGACACTTCTCCGTATCGATCCGCACCACCCCGAAGTCGATCTCGGTGCTCACGGTGAACTTCGCCCCGGGCGCCGGCGTCGAGCTGCACACCTGCCAGTTGCGGTCGCTGATCTGTGCCCGCCCCTTGCCGGTCAGATCTGTTGAGCTGCTGAACCACACCTCACCTCGAGTCAGCGACTGAATCGCATCCTGCGCACCCTGCAGATCCATCCCGATCAGATTCGGCATCGTCCATGACGGCTCGGCGGATGCCACCGGGCCCAAGGCAACAGCCATCCCAAACATTGCCGCGGCGATCAACACACTCTTCATCACAACCTCCTGGTTTCGAAGTGAACCGCGCATCGTCGCATCCGCCACCGACAACCAGCACGCTGCCGCCGGAAAACCCGAAGCGAACACCAACGCCCCGGACTTTGTCGGCACCCAGTTGTACGTTCTCCTGTTCGCCTGGCATCGGTGCCCGGGCGCGAGTCAGAAGGAACATGGTCATGAGCAATCCCTATCAGCAGCCCGCAGAGCCGAATCAGACTGCCGCGCAGGGGTTCCCCCAGTACGCGTCACCTCGAGCGAAGAAGCGCAAGTGGCCGGCGATCGTCATCGGCGTCGTCGCATTCCTGGCCGTCATGTCGGCGTTCTCCGACAAGGGCGACACCAAGCCGGACACCAAGCCCAACACCGCGCTTGCGGCGCAGCCCCCTGCCGAACAGGACGCCCCGGCTGCCGGGCTCAACACCCCGGTCCGCGACGGCAAGTTCGAGTTCGTCGTAAAGACGGTGCAGCCCGGTCTGGCCGAGGTCGGCGACAATCCCTACCTGCGCGAGAAGGCTCAGGGTCAGTTCGTGATCGTGACGCTCAGCGTGCAGAACATCGGTGACCGGGCCCAGGGGTTCAGCCCGTCCAACCAGAAGCTGATCGACACCCAAGGTCGCAGTTTCGAAAGCGATGCGTCCGCGCAGATCGCGCTGGGCGATTCAGATATCCCGGTCTGGGATGACATCAACCCCGGCAATGCCGTCGACGTATCGCTGGTCTACGACATGCCGGTTGGCGCAGCACCGGCACGCATCGAACTGCACGACTCGATGTTCTCCGGCGGCGTCACCGTGGAGCTGACGCCGTAGCCAGCGATCCCCGGGGCCGACCTGCGTGGGCGGCCCCGGGATATGGCGCTCGACGCACTCAAGCGCGCTGCGTCATACACGCCGGCCGACCACCAGGGCTATGCGCACATTGGTGGTGGGGACATCGTCAAAAAATTTGACGGTCTTCCAACCCACATGTCCACCCCAACCGGCCCCGCCGCCTCAATCCCGCACCGACACCGGCACCGGCATGTGCAGCGCGAGTTGACCTTCCGTAACGACATCGAACTGAATGGTCTTGATCGGTTTCAGCGCCCGCAAGTCGTCCGCCATCCGGCCTTGTCCGATCTGCAGATCGATACCGCGCGGGAACCGTGCCGTCCCCGCCGACAACACATTCGTCTGGCTCAATGTGGAGTGCCAGGCACCGCCGAATGACGTATAGGACGTGAGCGTCGAAACCCGCTCCCCCGTCACATACTTAACTTGAGAAGGAGTGACAACCGACAACGCCAGATCCACACCGCCAAAGTCATTCGCAACCCGCGCCGAAGCCCGGTCTGCATCGATAGACACATCCAGCTCCGTCACCCACTTCGGAAAGCCATATCCGTCATGCCCGCGCACCTGGGCGATCTGTGTGCTCACCGGCAGTGACAGCACATAGGAATGCAGGTGATCGTTGGCCAGGCTGCTCACCAGATCGGCGAATCCGGCCTTGCCGTGCCGCGCCGGCCGCACCGCGATTCCGACGGCGGCCTCGGTGTAAAAGTCGATGTCGCACACGTCGTAGCGGAAGAACATCACCGAGACGATCCCGACACCGGGCGCAACCTCCAGCGGTGCAAGCGCTTTCGGCAGCCGGGTGCGGATGTCCCGGGACCGGGCCAGCATCACCAGCCGCGCGGTCGAAATCCGGTAGTAGAAGTTCGGGGTCAGCGTGGGCCCGATCGCCGAGTTCACCTCGGTCTTGGGCAGCTTCCGGAAGAAGTCGACGCTGGACACCCGGGGGTCGCGCTCGACCTCGTCGAGGTCGGTCCGCATCCGAAACCGGTCATACAGGCCACCTTTGGGCACGGTGACCAGATGCCCGCCGAGATCGACCTCGACCACATCCTGAACGGCCATCAGACCCGCCCCACGTCGGCAACCAGGCGCTCGGCCAGCTTCTCCGAGGACTGCGGGTTCTGCCCGGTGTAGAGATTTCCGTCGACCACGACATGCGGACGCAGCGGCAGCGTTGCCTTGGAGTAGTCCACGCCGGCCTCTTTCAGCTTGTCCTCCAACAGCCACGGTGCCTTCCACCCGAAGCTGTTCAGGTGCTCCTCGCGGTTCGACAAGCCGGTCATCCGTCGCCCCGCGAACGGTGACACCCCGTCCGGCTCCGAAGCGGCCAGGATCGCCGCCGGTGCATGGCACAGCAGCGCGAGTGGCTGGCCGGACTCCAGCCGGTGCGCCAACAGTGCACCGGAGACCGGGTCGTAGGCGAGGTCCTCCATCGGGCCATGCCCGCCGGGGTAGAACACCACGTCGTAGTCGTCGGCGTTCACGGTGTCGAGCGAGACCGGATGGGCCAGCACGTTGGCAATGCTGTCCAGATAGCTCTTGACCTCGCGACGCTTCCACGGCATGCCGCCGGAGATGCCGAGGCTGAGCTGGTCGAGCGTCGGCGCCTTGCCACCCGGCGTCGCCACGGTGATCTCCCACCCGGCCTCGGTGAAGATCTGATGGGGCCGCGCGACCTCCTCGGCCCAGTACCCGGACGGATGCACCGTGCCGTCGTTGAGTGTCCAGCGGTCGGCCGCCGAGATCACCATCAGAACTTTCGTCATGATCCGTCTCCCCTTAAATATGTTGGGTACCAACAACGCGAGCCGGCCGCGGCCGGGACTTCAACCACCTGGAGTACCCACGCAGGGCACGTCGCGACACCAGCTGATCGGCGGCCAGCGCGAACGCCGGCCCGACGCCCAGTGCGGGCTTCTTCCCCGCACCGAGTCGGCGCATCTGGTACCGGGCCATCGCCATGCTGGCGATCGAGGCCAGCGGTTTGTCCGACCAGGTCACGGGCTTCAGTCGGCCCGTCGCTTCCCTACCCTGGCGCCACCGCGCGGGCAGATCGGGAGTCTCGGCCAGCGCGGTCGCCATGCCGACCACGGCGACGCCACTGGCCAGCACCCGCTCGGCTGTCTGGTGCCGGGTGATGCCGCCGGTCAGCATCAGCGGGATGGGGCTGCTCACCGCGAGTTCGGCCGCCAGTTCCAGGAAGTACGCCTCACGAGCGGCGGTCCGTTCGTCGGCCGGGCGGCCGGTCATGGCGGGGCTTTCGTAGCTGCCGCCGGACAGCTCGATGAGGTCGACACCTAGAGGTGCGAGCATGTCGATCACCTTGCGGGCGTCGTCGGCATCAAAGCCTCCGCGCTGGAAGTCCGCTGAATTCAGTTTCACCGCAACGGAAAAGCCCGGCGACACCTCGGCGCGGATGGCGCGGACGATCTCCAGCAGGAGTCGGGCGCGGTTCTCCAGTGAGCCGCCCCACTCGTCGGTGCGAGTGTTGACGAGCGGAGACAAGAACTGCGACAACAGGTATCCGTGCGCGGCGTGCACCTCGACACCATCGAACCCGGCCTGCTCGGCACGTCGCGCAGTGGTGGCGAAGCGGGTGATGGTGTCGGCGATCTGCTGCGCCGTCATCGCCACCGGCTGCCCGAACCGCTTCGAGTGCCGGCCCAGCTCGACAGCAACGTCCGACGGTCCCCACACCACACCCGGCATGTTGGCCTGGACCTGTCGGCCGGGATGACTGATCTGCATCCACATCGCCGCCCCGTCGTCCTTGCCTGCTCGCGCCCATGCCGCGAACGGCTCCAGCGGCGAGTCGGCATCGAGCACGACGCCACCCGGCCCGGTCATCGCCTCGGCATGCACCATGACGTTGCCGGTGATGAGCAGGCCGGCGCCGCCGGCGCCCCACCGCCGGTACAGCGCGATCAATCGCCCATCCGGCAGCTGTGCCCGTCCGGCCATGCCCTCTTCCATGGCCGCCTTGGCGATCCGGTTGGGCAACACCTGGCCGGACTTCAGCTGCAGGGGCGCGAACAACGCCTCCGACGCTTTCGACATGGGAACTCCTAGCAATGTTGACAGTGCTTACTTCATCTTGCTGCTAACATACGGGGGCATGTAAGCAGTGTCAACACTTGTGAGGTAGATCCCGAATGGCCACGTCAACCAGGTCGTACCACCACGGCGACCTGCCAACCGCCCTCGTGCAGGCCGCCCTGGAGCTGCTCGAGGAGGGCGGCGCGACCGAACTCTCGCTACGCGCGGCGGCCCGGCGCGCGGGGGTCTCGACCGCTGCGCCATACCGGCATTTCACCGACCGCGACGCGCTGTTGTCCGCGGTCGCCGCGGTGGGCTATCGCGATCTGGCCGCCCAATTGGCCGCGGCCAACCCGTCACCGGAAACGCCCGACGATCTCGCCGACGTCGCCATCGCCTACGTGAACTTCGCGCTCCAGCGCCCCGGCCTGTTCCGGGCCATGTTCGCCGAACCGTGTGATCCCACCAGCCCGGAACGCGTCGCCGCGGTGGAGGCGATCAGCGAGTACCTCAGATCGATTGTGCGGCAGGCGCTTCCCACCTCAGATCCGGACGCGATGGCGAACGCGGTGTGGGCGCTGGTGCACGGTCTGGCCTTCCTGCACCTGGATGGCAAGTTCGACGCGTCCTCCCCTGACACCGTCGCCTCGACGGTCCGCGCGGCAGTCGCGGCGGTGCTCGGCCAGCTCGCCTGACCGGGTTCGCTAACCTACGCAGCGTGGAGCGACGTGCACGCACGCTCATCGAGTGGGCGCATGAGTACAACGGCTACCAACGACTGGCAGGTGACCCGTCCCGCCTTGCCGATGTTCTCCGTCCGGTTATGGACGAATTTCGAAGCACCCGTGTGATCCCCGAGTGGGCCGGGGTTGATCTGCTGCGCGGCTGGGCCTTCTGGTGCGTCCGCGCTCATCGTCACGGTGGCGCCTATGGCCCCATCGAAGAGGAGTTTCCCGAGTTCACCGCGATCGTCGAGGCGCTGCGTCATCATCCTGGGGCAACCGACGACGACCGCCCGCCACGGCGAGCGACACCGTGGCCGCATGACGACGTCCTTCACGCGTGGTGGGTCGAGCCCAACCGACTCCTGGCCGGTGAATACCCCGCCGCCGCGACACTCGAGCATGCCGAAGCCAAGATCCACGTCCTGCTCGACGCCGGAATCGACACGGTCGTCGACCTCACCACCGATGCTGACCACCTAACGCCCTACCGAGCGCTTATGCACGCAGCAGCCGAGAAGTCCGGGCGCACAGTGCGGTACTTCGCACATCCGATTCCCGATTACGGCGTCATCGACGAAGCGGGCTACGACGCGATCCTCGCACGCATCCGCTCCGAGTTGGACGCCGGCCGCAACGTCTACCTGCACTGCCGGGGCGGGAAGGGCCGAACCAGCACAGTGATCGGGTGTCTGCTCGCCGAATCCGGATTGAGCTATAACAACGTCATCGCCCGCATCGCCGAATTACGCGCAGGCACAAGGAAAGCCGCAATCTCCTGCCCAGAGTCCGCCGCGCAGCACGACCTTCTGCGAGCGCGCTGCGCCCGGTAGACGCCGACCGGCGAGCGATCTGCTCGCGCTTGTAACGTCAGGGCGAAGAAACCGCGTTCGGACCGCCACCAGGTTACGAACGCAGAGCCAGCCCATGGTGTGCGACGGCGCTGCGCGCGGCAGAGACGCAACTTGTCGGACCGTTGCTCCAGACTCCAGACATGAGCCGCCGCAACCGCCAGAAGCGCGCCGCCAAGCACAAGGCCCGCCACCGCACCACGCCCCAACGGGAACGCTGGAGCACCGAACCCGGGTACGACCGGGTCGCCCTCCTCGACCGCCTCACCGCAGCGCTGTACAACTCCGCACTGTGTCCCTACCACGACGCGGAGTTTCACGCCGCTGAGTTGCTCGACGACTTCCCCGACCGGACACACGAACTCGACCTTGCCGCCGAGGGCACCGTGGCCGGTGCCATCAGCGGCGCGTGGCAGGTGGGGTGGTCGCCGAATGACCTGCACGAGTTCGCTCGTCGCCGTCTCGACGCAGCGGCAGCCGGTTACCTGGCCGAGGCCATCGTCCGCGAATCCCGGCACTATCCCGTCACCTCACTGCACCCGCGGTGGCGCGCCGAGCTCACCGCGCTGCCCGTGGACATCGATCACGGCGCTCCGCAGATGTGGGACTGGGCGCACAGGAACGCCGTCGACCATCACGCAGCGTTGACCGTCGTATTGAAGGTGCTGCGGCTGCTGGGTACCCTGCCGAGGCTCGTGCCGTTGCTGCCGGTGCCCGGCGCGCACCAACATTCGGCGGTCGCGGTGAACCCGACGGATGCGAAGGCGCTCAGCCGGGTGCGGGGGCTGCTCGCCAAGGCAGAGGCCACCAAGTTTCCCGAAGAAGCGGAAGCGCTTTCGGCCAAGGCGCAAGAACTGATGAGCAGATACTCACTGCAGCACGCGATCCGCGATCACGAGGAAGGTCGCGCAGCAGAGGCGACCGCCCGACGGATCTGGATCGACAGCCCCTACGTCAGCGCCAAGGCAGCACTGGTGCAGTCGGTGGCAGCGGCCAACCGGTGTCAGATGGTGTGCGCGGAGAAGCTCGGGTTCGTCGCCGTCATCGGCGCCGAGTGCGATCTGGAATTCGTTGAGCTACTTGCTACTTCGCTACTGGTCCAAGCCAACCGAGCGATGCTGGCAGCGGGCCGCACCACCAGCGGCCACACCCGGACGCGCTCGTTTCGCCAGTCATTCCTTCTCTCATACGCCGCGCGCATCGGTGAACGCCTCACCGCCACCTCCACGGCAGTGGCCACCGAGGTGGACCACGGCACGCTGCTTCCGGTACTGGCCGCGCGCAGCCAGGCAACCGAGGACCTCACCAACCGGCTCTTCCCGGCGACGATTCCCCGCATGATGTCGCCGTCCAACGGCGCCGGATGGGCAGCCGGGCGTATCGCGGCCGACCTGGCGCAGCTGGATGTGCGTCGACCGATCGCGGGGTGATGCGGCTGCTCGACGCGATCTGAGGGACCGCCCTACCAACTGGCCTTCGAGTAATCCTTCAAGAAGCACCCGTACAGATCCTCGCCCAGCTCCCCGCGCACGATCGGGTCATACACGCGCGCAGCACCATCCACCAGATCCAGCGGTGCGTGGAACCCTTCTTCGGCCAGCCGCAGCTTCGTCGGGTGGGGACGCTCGTCGGTGATCCACCCGGTGTCGACGGCCGTCATCAAGATGCCGTCCTGCTCCAGCATTTCCCCGGAACTGGTGCGGGTCAGCATGTTCAGCGCGGCCTTGGCCATGTTGGTGTGCGGGTGCCCGGGTCCCTTGTAGCCGCGGCTGAACTGGCCTTCCATCGCGGACACGTTCACCACGTACTTGCGCCGGGCCGGCGACGCGGCCAGCGCCGGGCGCAGCCGGCTCACCAGAATGAACGGCGCGGTCTGGTTGCACAGCTGGACTTCGAGCAGTTCCATCGCGTCGACCTCGTGCACGCGTTGGGTCCAGCTGTTCACCGACGCGGTGTCGGGCAGCAGCCCACCCGCGTCGATGGCGGTCCCGGCAGAGATCCGCTCCGGCGAGGCGCTGCGGGCGGTCAGGGCCAGTTCGGTGAGTGCATGCGCGGTGGGGTGCTCGCCGAGGCTGCCGGCCAAGGCGTGCGGGTGCGCGTCACTGACGTGATCGAAGGTGACGACGTCCACCAACGCCGGCGGCGGGGTGCGCTCGGCCTCCACCAGCGCTGCATACGAGCCCGGTGGGCGGCGCACCGTCTGGGCCGCGTTGTTGATCAAGATATCCAGCGGCCCCTGCGCGGCCACCTCGTCGGCGAGGGCCACCACCTGGGCCGGGTCGCGCAGATCGATCCCGACCACCCGCAGCCGGTGCAACCAGTCGGCACTGTCCTCCATCGCGGCGAAGCGGCGCACCGCGTCGTTGGGGAACCGGGTGGTGATCGTGGTGTGCGCGCCGTCGCGCAGCAGCCGCAGCGCGATGTACATGCCGATCTTTGCGCGCCCGCCGGTGAGCAGGGCCCGGCGCCCGGTCAGGTCGGTACGGGCGTCGCGCTTGGCCCGGTTGATCGCGGCGCAGTCGGGACAAAGCTGGTGATAGAAGGCGTCGACGACGGTGTGGTGGTTCTTGCAGATGTAGCAGGCTCGTGAGCGCAGCAGCGTGCCCGCAGTGGCCCCGACCGCGGTCGACACCAGCGGCAAGCCCTGGGTCTCGTCGTCGATCCGGCCCGGTGCACCCGTCGCGGTAGCGGCGATGACCGCACGATCAGCGGCCGCCACCGCCTCGCGTGCGGCGGCCCGGCGCTCCTTCTTCAGCGCCTTGAACATCTTCGCGGTGGCCTGGCGCACAGCAACGGCGTCGGGGTGCTCGGGCGGCAGCATGTGCACCTCGGACAGCACCCGCAGGCACGTGCTGAGCTGGTCGGGGTCGATCGCGTCCACGATGGAAGGGTACGGCGGGAGGGCACAAATACCCGTATCGAGCGAACCGGTCTGGCATGAAAATCGGCCTGTCGATGGTGGCCGCGACGTTGTGGCGAGCGTGCAGGGTTTCTGGATGATCTCGCGTCCTGACCCGGAAAAGCTGCACGTTCGTCACAGTGCCCCGAGGCGAACACACGACCTGAGCCGCCGGCCAAACAGTCAGCCCGTGCGATCAGTCGTAGATGACGTCGAGCCCTCGCCGCCGCAGGTCTGCCAGGCCGTCACGCATGCCTTGCAACTGCTCGGGTGAATGCCCCACCCAGTCGGTGATCTCACCGACGATCTTCACCGGCTCGCGGGTGCGGAAGGAGTGGGTCGGGTTGCCGGGCAGCTTCTTGTCGGTCACGTTCGGGTCATCTTCCAGCTCACCCTCGGGTTCGACGATGTAGATGCGGCCCCGCCCCTCGCCGGCGGCCATCTCGGCTCCCCACACCGCGGCATCCAACGTGCGGGTGACATACACGTGGTTCATGATCCGCCCGGCCACGTAATTCGACTCGCGTCCAGGCACCAGGTAATCCCCCACCGCCAGGTCGGCCTTGGTGCCGTGCAGCAGCGCACCGGACTCGTGCACCTCGAACGGTTTCGGCGTAGTCGTCACAAATCCCCCATCTCGTCACGGATCGAAAGATTGTGCAGCACCTCAGGGGCCTTGCCGCAAGACCCACCCCCCGCCGTATAGTGAGAGTGGGACGAGAGCCAATCTCGTTCTCGCCCAGCCAGTCCCGCGGTACTTTTCAGAGTCGCGCGAGAAGCCGATCGACAAGACGGCTCAACTTCTCGAAATGCGATCCGGCCCAGTAGATCCGGCCACATTTCGGACATTGACTGAATTCGTCGTAGTACCGGCGCGTCAACGGCTCAAGCTGATCGATCACCTGTTCCTTGGCCACCGTGGCCAGCTGACCGTTGCAGCGCACGCACCGGGTGAACGGCTTGGCCTGCCGCCGCAGATCCAGCCGCCGCAGCACCTCAAGCGTCTGTTCCTCCGGTCGCTGGGAATGGACGAACAATCCATGGGTGATCGCCCGACGCTTCAACAGCCCGCGGTCGCGGGTCAGCAAGATCCGCTGCTGTTCCGAGCTGATGTCGGCGAGCGATTGATCGTCGGCATCGCTCGACCACCACACATCGAACCCCAGCACCCGGAGCAATCGCGCCAGCCGGCCGAGGTTGACGTCGACCACGAACCGCGGATGCCGCAACGGCTGCGGCCGCAGCCGGGCCGTCGACCCGATGTCGAGCGCCTCGAACATCGGATAAGCCGCGATGCGGTCGCCGGCTACCGGTCGGCGCTCGAAGCCCACCGGGTGCCCGTTCACCAGGATCAGGTCGATCTCGGTGTGCGGTATGCCCATCGCTTCCAGAACATCCTTGACGGTCTGATGGCTCTGGAAAGGACGCCGCAGGGTCTCGCCCCGCGAGCCCGCGTCCAAGAAGTCGTTGAGCTCGGCATAGGCCCGAACGTTCACGACGGCCATACCGCCATGCTCGCGCGCCGCTTCGTCGACCGCAATGCGCGGACAAACCAGCTGTCCACGGCTCTTGCTGAAACCCGGGTGTTGCCGTCATCTCAGTACCCCAGTGGCTTGTTCAAAAACTCGTCGAGCGCTTCGCCGAACGGTGTGACTTCGAAGTCGGGTTCGATGTAGGTAACCGCGGTGCCTGGCGGCAACTCCGGTGAAGTGAGCAGATACGGGTGCCCGACATATTCGGTGACGAGAAGTAGTCGGTGGCTGCCGGGAAACGGGTAGGTCGACGTATCCCAACACTCGGCGATATCACTCTCGTCGGGCTGGCCCCAGCTGTCGGCAAGCGTTTGCATGTCGGCCGGCGGCATCAGCCCACACGACTTGCCGTTGAGTGTGGTGAACCCGGCGTGAACCTGCCGCAGGAACGTGCGGGCCGGATCAGGCAGCGAGTCGAACATCGGGGGCTCTGAAGGTCCGAACGTGCGTGGGTCCTCCCCCATCCACACCTTGGGCTCGCCATCCCAGGCCCGAAGCACGTAGTCCAAGGTGGGGGAGCTCTGCCAGGAATGCTGAGCCACCCGCACGTCGAGAAGCGCCGACCGTAACGCCTCGCTGAATCGCGGTACTAGGGCCAGGAATTCGCTGTTCCACAGTGCCAGCGCGACGTCTTTGCGTTCCTCTGGATCAACTGATTCGGCTACCGACCACCATGCCTCGGGAATCACGGCACGTCTCTGCGGTGAGGGCGCCAGAATCTCGACCGTCGCATTACCCCATCCCGCCACTGAGGCTGCTAATGCTGCTTGGTCAATACCGGCCATGGACACCTAGATTGGCAACAACGCAGGCGTTCTTGGCGTTGAAGAGCAACCACCCACTCATCAGCGCGCGAAATTGTCGACTGCCATCTACCCAGTACCCCCAATCAGGCGACACGGCCTCTTGATCCTAAGTCTGGTTCTCGGCTCTTACCGACAGGAATCGGCGCAGGCGGACCGCGCGCGACTGCACACCAAATGCCCCAATAACCACCACCCGCCACACCCATCTCGGTAACGTCGAAAGCGATGCAGGAGACACCGACGTGTTGATCGCGGCATTACGCGATCTGCAGTGGCGCCGACGGCGATTCATGATCGCCGCGGTCGGCACCGCGTTGGTTTTCGCGATGACCTTGGTGTTGACGGGCCTGGCCAACGGTTTCCGCGTCGAGGCCGAACGCAGCGTAGACGCGCTTCACCTCGACGCATTCATGATCAAAGAGGGCGCGGCCGGCCCGTTCCTCGGCTCGGCGCCGCTGCCGCTCACCGATGTTCAACGCGCGGCCCGGCTCCCAGGCGTCACCGCAGCGGTCCCGCTGGTGTACGGCTCGTCGACCATCCCGAACAACGGCACCCCACGCAACGTGAACGTGTTCGGGGTGCCCGAGCAGGGGCCGGGCACCCCGACGCTCAAGGAGGGCCGGGCACCGCACACGCCCGGCGAGGTCGCGGTGTCGACGACGATGGGCCAACCGATCGGCGCCGACGTCGCCATCGGCGCCTCCCGACTGCGCGTGGTCGGCCTGGTCGACGACCTCACCGCCCTGGCCGCCCAGGACAACGTCTACCTGACGGTCCCCGGCGCCCAACAACTGCTGTTCTCGGGCCAGAAACTGATCTCGTCGGTCGGCATCGTCGGCGCCCCGGGCGCCGCGCCGCCGGAATTCCGCATCGTCGACCGGGCCGGCGCCATCGACGACATGGTGCGCCCGCTGCGTGGCGCCAACCAGGCGATGAGCTTGATGGCCGGCCTGCTGTGGGCGGTCGCGGCGCTGATCGTCGGCTCGGTCATCTACCTGTCTGCCCTGGAACGCACCCGCGACTTCGCGGTGTTCAAGGCCGTCGGGGTGGCCACCCGCTCCATCATGGGCGGCCTCGCGATGCAGGCGGTGGCGGTCGCGTTGCTGGCCGCCCTGCTGGGCGCGGGCCTGTCGCTGGTGCTGGGGCCACCGTTCCCGATGCGCTGCGACGTCCCCACCGCCGCCTTCGTGGCTCTCCCGATCCTTGCCGTCGGTATCGGCCTGCTGGCCAGCGTGGCCGGGCTGCGCCGCGCCGTCACCATCGACCCCGCCCTGGCGTTCCGAGGACCCTGACATGGCCGACCTTCTCGTCAAAGACCTCGTCGTGGAGTACTCCAGCGGCGGCTACGCGGTACGCCCGATCGACGGCCTGGACCTCGACGTCCCGGCCGGGTCGCTGGCAATCCTGTTGGGCCCCAGCGGTTGTGGCAAAACCACGCTGCTGTCTTGTCTGGGCGGAATCCTCAAACCGACCGCCGGTCGCATCGAATTCGGCGACATCGACGTCACCACGTTGAACAAGAAGGCGCTGTCGGACTACCGGCGCGACACCGTCGGGATCGTGTTCCAGGCGTTCAACCTGGTGCCCAGCCTGACCGCCCTGGAGAACGTGATGGTGCCGCTGCGCGCCGCCGGCATGAGCCGCTACGGCGCCCGTGAACGCGCGATGGAACTGCTCACCCGTGTCGGGCTCAAGGACCGACTGCACCACCGCCCCGGCAACCTCAGCGGCGGACAGCAACAGCGCGTCGCGGTGGCCCGCGCGATCGCACTGGATCCGCCGCTGATCCTCGCCGACGAGCCCACCGCCCATCTGGACTTCATCCAGGTCGAGGAGGTGCTGCGGCTCATCCGTGAACTCGCAAGCGACGAACGCGT
This sequence comes from Mycobacterium farcinogenes, assembly GCF_019739075.1. NCBI lineage: Bacteria > Bacillati > Actinomycetota > Actinomycetes > Mycobacteriales > Mycobacteriaceae > Mycobacterium > Mycobacterium farcinogenes. The sequence continues at coordinate 5,500,132 of NZ_CP081673.1, forward strand.
CGTCGTCGTGGCCACTCACGACACCCGCATCCTGCCGCTCGCCGACAAGGTGGTGGAACTCGTCCCCCACGTCGCCGTCGAGCATGAAGGCCCGGAAACCATCACCGTCGACGCCGGCGAGGTGCTGTTCTCCCAGGGCGAGATGGGTGACCTGATCTACATCGTCACCGCCGGTGAGATCGAACTGGCGCGCGAATTGTCCAGCGGCGGTGAGGAACTCATCAAAGTCGTCGGCCCCGGCGACTACTTCGGCGAAATGGGACCGCTGTTCAGCCTGCCCCGGTCGGCGACCGCCCGCGCCAAAACCGATGCCCGCATCGTCGGCTACACCGTCCAGGCGTTCCGGGAGCTGCTCGGCCCCACCGGCGCCAAGAACCTCATCGGCCGATCCGAACCCGAAGACCCCACGAGCGACTCCGGTTTTCGCCAAGGGGTACCGAGCGCACGATCGAAGGAGTAGCGTCCGAAACCGGCGTATGAAGAAAGCGGTGCGCCAGTCAGCTACCGAGTCCGATGCAGTACGGGGCGGATAGTGACAGTAACCAAGCACCAAAAAGATGCCACGACGACGTTTATCGGCGCGCCGCCGGGTGAACGGCACGGGTCGACGGCGGATGAAGTCCGATCCCATTACGACCTGTCCAACGAGTTCTTCCGGCTGTGGCAGGACCCCACCCAGACGTACAGCTGCGCCTACTTCGAGCGCGAGGACATGACGCTGGAAGAAGCCCAGATGGCGAAAGTCGACCTGGCACTGGGCAAACTCGGCCTGCAACCGGGAATGACGTTGCTCGACATCGGCTGCGGCTGGGGCTCGACCATCATGCGCGCGGTGGACAAATACGACGTCAACGTCATCGGACTGACGCTTTCGCACAACCAGCTGGCGCACATCGAGCAACGCTTTGCCGAATCAAACAGCCCGCGCAGCAAAGAAGTACGGCTGCAGCCGTGGGAGGAATTCGACGAGCCCGTCGACCGGATCGTCTCGATCGGCGCCTTCGAGCACTTCGGCTTCGAGAAGTACGCCGACTACTTCAAGAAGACCTATGAGCTGATGCCCGACGACGGCGTGATGCTGCTGCACACCATCGTCTCGACCAGCAAAGAAGAAGTCTCCGAACTGGGCCTGCCCACCACCATGTCGCTGATGCGCTTCTTCCGGTTCATCGTCACCGAGATATATCCCGGCGGGCGGATCCCGCTGATCAAGATGGTCGAAGACCGCGCAGTCGAAGCCGGTTTCCACGTCACCCGCAAACAACGCCTGCGGCCGCACTACGCCCGCACTCTGGACACCTGGGCGGCGAACCTGCAGGCCAACAAGGACGAGGCGATCGCCATCACCTCCGAAGAGGTCTACGAGCGCTACCTGAAGTACCTGACCGGCTGCGCGGACCTCTTCCGCGTGGGCTACACCGACGTATGCCAATTCACCTGCGAGAAAATGTAACTACGGGGAGGTTGCTACGCATGGCCGACGGGACAACGGGGACGGCCCAGATGCGGCCGCACTTCGAAGAAATCCAAGCCCACTACGACCTCTCCGACGACTTCTTCGGGCTCTTCCAAGACCCGTCCCGCACCTACAGTTGCGCGTTCTACGCCCGCGACGACATGACGCTGGAAGAAGCCCAGATGGCCAAGATCGACCTGGCCCTCGACAAATTGGACCTCGAGCCGGGGATGACGCTGCTGGACGTCGGCTGCGGCTGGGGCGCGCTGATGAAACGCGGCCTGGAACGCTACGACGTCAACGTGATCGGCCTGACGCTGAGCCGCAACCAGTATGCCTACTGTCAAAGCCTTTTGGACCAGACCGATACCCGCCGCTCGCATCTGGTGTGCCTGCAGGGCTGGGAGCAGTTCGACCAGCCGGTGGACCGCATCGTCAGCATCGAGGCGTTCGAGGCGTTCGGAAAGTCGCGCTATGCAGCCTTTTTCGACACGGCACACCGAGTGCTACCCGCCGATGGCCGCATGGTCATCGAGACCATCTTCACTCACCCGATCAACTACTGGCGTGAGCACGGCATCGCCATCACGCTGAACGACATGAAGTTCACCCGGTTCATCGGCCGGGAGATCTTCCCCGGCGGGCAGCTGCCCTCGGATCAGGACATGTTCGAATTCTCCTCCGACGCGGGCTTTTCCACCGAAGAGTTGCAGTTGATGAACGCCCACTACGTGCGAACGCTGGACACCTGGGCCGCCAACCTGGTCGCCCACCGCGACGAGGCGATCGCCGCGACCTCCGAAGAGGTCTACGACCGGTACATGCGCTACATCACCGGCTGCGCCGACTTCTTCCGCCGCGGGATCTCCGAAGTCGCGCAGTTCACCTTCGCCAAAGAGTCCTAGTAGGCTCCGAAGGCCAAAGCGACGTTGTTGCCGCCGAATCCGAACGAGTCGTTGATCGCGTACCGGTAGCTGCCCCGGCGGGGTTGATCGACGACCACATCCAGGTCGATCTGCGGATCACGGTTCTTCAAGTTCAGCGTGGGCGGGATGATCCCGTCGCGCAGGGCCTGCACGGTCAACACCGCCTCCACCGCCCCGGCCGAACCGAGGGAGTGTCCCAGCGCCGCCTTCGACGCATACACCGCGGGTGTCGCACTCCCCAGCGCCCGGTGGATCGCACGCGCCTCGGCGGCATCCCCGCAGCCCGTGCCGGTCGCATGCGCGTTGACGTAATCGATATCGGCCGGGGTGAGACCCGCCAGCTCAACGGCGCGGGTGATGGCATCGGCGGCCCGCTCGCCGGTCGGGTCGGGCCGGACCGGGTGATAGCCGTCGTTGGTCATGCCGCAGCCCAGCAGCCGGGCCAGGATCGGGGCACCGCGCGCCTTGGCGTGCTCCTCGGTTTCGATCAGCATGAGGGCTCCGGCCTCACCGAACACCATGCCGTCGCGATGGCTGTCGAACGGCCGGCATGCGGCCGCCGGGTCGTCGTTGTACGTCGACATCATGCCGCTCTGCGCGAATGCCGCGATGGGTACCGCCTCGATACAGGTCTCGACACCCCCGCAGATCGCGATGTCGGCGTCGCCGAGGATGATCTGCCGCCACGCCTGACCGATCGCCGCCGCACCCGACGCATCGGCCATCACCGGAGACATCACCCCGGCCTTGGCGTGCCGCTCCAACGCGACCGCCACCGCGGGCGCATTCGGCATGTATTTCTGGATCGACGTGGGCGCCACCGCGCGCAGCCCCTTCTCCTTCCAGGTGTCGTACTGCAGGATCATTTCCTCGGTGGTGCCCAACGCCAGGCCGATCGAGACCAGCAGCCGGCGGGTGTCGACCTCCGGGGAGCCGGCGTTCTCCCAGAGCCGACGTCCCAGCACCGTGGACATCTGGCCCATATACGAAAGCTTGCGCCGCTCAACCCGGCTCAGGATGTCCTCGAAGTTCTCGGTCAGCTCCCCGGCGATACGCACCGGAAAGTCGAACTCCTCGACGAACGGCTTGTCCAAGGTGCGGATGCCGCTGCGACCCTCCAACAACAGCGCCCACGTGTCCTCCGCATCGGGCGCAAGGGAAGTGGTCGATGCGATCGCGGTGACGACGACATCGGCGAATCGACCTGCGGCCTTCGCGGGCATCTGCTGAGTTCCTGCTTCTCCTTTGCGGCCAATATGGGAGAAAGTAATTCCCACTTTAGAACTGCATATGCCCACATACATCCGATTTGTCAGACTGGAAACATGACCGAACTCGACACCCGCGTCGCGGTGTACCTCGATTTCGACAACATCGTCATCTCCCGCTACGACCAGGTCAACGGTCGCAACTCGTTCCAGAAAGACAAGGCCAAAGGCCTGGAACCGGACAAGCTCGCCAAGGCCACGGTCGATGTGGCCGCCATCCTGGACTTCGCCTCCTCGTTCGGCACCCTGGTGCTCACCCGCGCCTACGCGGACTGGTCAGCCGACGTCAACGCCGGCTACCGCGAACAGCTCGTCGGCCGCGCCGTTGACCTGGTGCAACTGTTCCCGGCGGCCGCCTACGGCAAGAACGGTGCGGATATCAGATTGGCCGTCGACGCGGTCGAGGACATGTTCCGCCTGCCCGATCTCACCCACGTGGTGATCGTGGCCGGCGATTCCGACTACATCCCGCTGGCCCAGCGCTGTAAACGGTTGGGCCGCTATGTCGTCGGTATCGGGGTGGCCGGCTCGTCGAGCCGGGTGCTGGCCGCCGCGTGCGACGAGTTCGTCGTCTACGACGCGCTGCCCGGCATCCCCACCCCGGCGCCCGATCCCGAACCCAAACCGCAGAAGCGCACCCGCAGAAAAGAAGAGCCCGATCCGCAGGCCCAGGCCACCGCGCTACTGACCCGCGCCCTGCAGATCGGCCTGGAGAAAGACGACGTCGAGTGGCTGCACAACTCCGCGGTCAAAGCACAGATGAAGCGGATGGACCCGTCCTTCAGCGAGAAGTCATTGGGCTTCAAATCGTTCAGTGATTTCCTGCGGTCGCGGTCCAAGATCGTCGAGTTGGACGAGAGTTCGACGACGCGCATGGTCAAGCTGCGCTGATCGGGCCCGCCCCGGCGGCTGCGTGAGTCCTGACGATCTGCGGCTCCGGATATCCGGCGTTGCGCATGTCCCGAAATACCGCCTCGCTCACCAATCGGTCCCGCTCCGAGGGCACCAGCGCGATGACACAGCCGCCGAACCCGCCACCGGTCATCCTCGCCCCCAACGCACCCGCCCGCACCGCGGTGTCGGCGATCAGGTCGAGATGCGGCGTGGTGATCCCGAAGTCGTCCCGCATCGAGGCATGCGATGCGGTCCACAGCTCACCGACCGACGCGAAGTCCCCCGATGCCAGCGCTGCGACGCAATCGAGCACCCGCTGGTTCTCGGTCAAAACGTGACGGGCCCGCCGGGCGTCGACCGGATCAGTGATCCTCTGCAGGCCAGCCAAATCGGCCTCCCGCAGCGTGGCCACCCCCAGGTCGGCGGCCGCCCGCTCACACGACGACCGCCGGTCCGCGTACTCACCACCGGCATGCGCGTGCCGGGCCCGTGAGTCGATCAACATCAGCGCCACACCGGACGCCTCGGGATCGAAACGCACCGGCCGCACGGTGAGATCGCGGAAGTCGATCAGCATGGCCTGCGCCGGGGCACCAAACAGCGCCGCCAGTTGATCGAGCAATCCGGTTGGCGCACCGACGTATTCGTTCTCGGCCCGTTGCGCGATGTGGGCCTGCTCGACGCGATCGAGCTCGACGCCCGCGGCGGTGAGCAGCGCGCCGAGCACCGCACATTCCAGTGCGGCCGACGACGACAACCCCGAACCGACCGCGACGTCACTGGTGATCGTCATGTGACCGCCCGGCACCGAGACCCCGGCGCGCACCAACGCCCACACCACCCCGGCGACATACGCCGCCCAGCCCGTCACATCGCCCGGTTCGGTAGTCACACCGATCCGGGCGAGACCGTACACACTCGAAACCTCCAGCACACCAGAGGAATCCGGATCGAAGGTCACCGTAGTCCGCTGCGGCAGGGCGATCGGCAGTGCGAATCCCGAGTTGTAGTCGGTGTGCTCGCCGATCAGGTTGATCCGGCCAGGGGCGCAGTAGCGGATGGTCAACGCTGATCCACCCGCGTAGCCCGGCGGAAGCGGTCCAAATACCCGGGCCAGTCCCAGGTGGCCAGGAACTCCGTCGTCGCCGCATATTCCTTGTCGTACAACGCCTCGGCCTCACCCCGGGTGATGTCGAAATCCAGCACTCCGACATCGGTCGAATCCACCTGGATCGCACGCACCTTCACCCACGGCAGGCTCAGATGGGCCTGATCGTGACCGACCAGCATGGTGGTGAGCAGGCTCTCCAGAAACGTCGGCTCTCCACAGCGCAACATTCCCAGCCCGGGAATGAGCTGCTCGGCCGACGGTGCCGGCAGATAGGGCACCACCGTGACCCCGAACGTCGGCCAGCGCGGCTCGCCGCCGTCGGGACGGTCGAAGGAGTCGATCGGGAAGTTCGACAGCATCCCGCCGTCCACCAGCGTGCACGCCTGCCCGTCAGCGGTTTTCAGCGTCACCGGGTGGAACAAGAATGGAATCGACATCGAGGCCCGCACCGCGTCGGCCACGAGTTGCTCGTCGGGGTCCAGACCGTAGACGCGCCGGTAATCCCACGGCAGCCGCACCAGTTGGCCGGTGGTCACGTCGGTCACGGTGACCGTCAGCCGGTACCGCCGCTCGGGCAACAGATTGTCGTCATCGATGGCGAGATCACCGAAAGTCTTGATGCCCAGGTTCTTCAGCTCGCCGCGGATCCAGTCATATGCGAAATCGCCACGGTAAATTCCGGTTTCAGGTAGCAGGCCCCACGCTGTGCCGAGTACCGGAATACGTTCGATCGGTCCGCTGTCACGGAACTTGTGGTACGGCACGCTCAGCGCCAACTCCTTGAGCTGCGCACTGGTCAGCTGGTTGCGGTGTTCAGCGGCGGCCACCACGGCGCCGACCAGGGAGCCGGCCGAAGTTCCGGAGATCCGTTCGATGGCGTACCCGGCCTCCTTGAGCGCGACGACGGCGCCCACCAGGCCGATGCCCTTGACCCCGCCGCCGGAAAGCACGAGGTCGGCGCGGTGCGGGGAACGTTTCGCAGCCATACCCCCAGCTTGGCACGCGAGTCTGTCGCCCGGCTGGAACCTCGCGGCCTGAGCCCCTACGGCGTGCCATCAGTGGGGCTGACGCGGCGCCGCTTCGGCCCGGTCGCGCGTGATCTCGGCGGGCACCTCATGGATGTCCCGCACACAGATCCGTGCCCCGCGATTCGGCACCAGCGTGACGTGCTTGACGCGTTGACCTTCGTCGGGCGCAGTGGTGGTGAAAAGGTCGACGCGACGCAAGATTTCACGTAGCACAACCCGCAGCTCGACCATCGCGAACGTCGCACCGAGGCATCGACGGTTGCCGCCGCCGAACGGGAACCAGGTGGTGGGTCCCAGCGTCGCGCCGAGCATCCGGTCCGGGTCGAACCGGTCGGCGTCGGGATACACGTCGTCGCGCTCGTGCACCAGGCCGATACCCGGCGCCACCATCACCCCGGCGGGCAGCCGATAGCCGGCCACCTCCACGGGCTGCTTGAGCACTCGGCCCACGTCGAACACCACCGGCCGGATCCGCAAGGTTTCCTTGGCCACGGCGTCGAGGTAGTCGTCGTCGCCGCTACGGGCTGCCTGCACCGCCTTGTCCAGGATCGCGGGGTGCCGGGTCAACCGTTCCAGCGCCCACGACAACGCGGTCGCCGTCGTCTCGTGGCCGGCGACCAGCAGGGTCATCAACTGATCGCGCAGTTCACGGTCGGTCATGGTGCGGCCGTGTCCATCTGCTGACCGAACCAGCATGGCCAGCACATCAGGGCGAGACTCCAGCTCAGGGTCGGCGCGTCGATCGGTGATCTCGGCGCCCAGCAGCCGGTCGGCCTCCTCGATGTTCTGTTGCACAGCGCGCCATGGGCGCCACTTCAGCAGCTCGGGCCGCGCAACCGCCATCAACTCCGACGGCCCCACACTGAGCAGCCGCGGCATCACCGACCGCAACGCCGCCAGCCGGGAGGGGTCCGACGCGCCGATCACGGTCCGCAGGATCACCTCGAGGGTTATCTCGGCCATCTTCGGGGCCGCGGGAAACGGGGTGCCGACCGGCCAGCCCGCGACGTTCGCGGCGGCGATCTCCGCCATGATCTCGGTCTGGCGGGCCACCGCATCGCGGTGGAACGGCGGCAGCATCTGGCGACGGCGTTCGTGGTGTTCATCCTCGTCGATCACGAGCACCGAACTGGTACCGAGCAGTGAGCTCAACACCGAATTCGCTTCCCCGGCATGGAAGATCGTCGGATCTCCGGCGAACACCACCTTGATGTCGGCGGGGTTCGCCAGATACACCATGGTGCCCATCGCGGCGACCCGCAGCGTGAACACATCGCCGTAGCGCCGACGGCAGGACGAAACAAAACGCGGCCAGTAGTGCATCATCAAGCCGGCCTGCACCACCCGGGGCAACGGCGGCCCCGGCGGCAGCGACGCGGTACCGCCCATAACCTCACCATACGAGCCGACGGCCGCACACCAAAGGCCCGAACGCCGGCTGCACAGCTCGCCGTTTTCCACATCTGGGTCGTAGATCGCGTGGACGAGCAGCCGTGAGGTAGAAATCGGCGTCGGGGAAGAAAGGCCCAAGAGGGGAAAGGCGGGGACGGCAGGGAAGGACACGGCCGACCCCGGCGCTTAAGATCAGCAAACAGGTGCAAGGGGGACTCGATGGGCATCGATCTCAAGGCGGCCGTCGTCGCGCTGAGCGCGGCCCTGATCGCAGCCTGCACCCCCACCGTCACCGACTCCGACGGCCCACACGTGGACGTCCTGGGCAGCATGATGGCCAGCGAATCAGAGATCAACACCGTGATGGACGCCAAGGTCCGGCCCAAAACCGCGCTGCGCAGCCCGATGACCAACGCCAACTACGAGCCACTGTCCCGCCCGGAATGCATCGTCGTCATCGGCAACGGGATGGAATGGGTTTACGGCGACAGCAGCTACCGCGAATTCCGGGAAACCCAGCTCGCCGATGACAACGACGACGTGGAAGTGGACCAGGCGATCGCCAGGTTCGACAACCCCCAGGCGGCCGAGGCCATGGTGGCGCGCACGCTCGACATCTGGCGGCGCTGCGGCGGCGATACCTTGACCTTCAGCTACGACGGCGGCAAGACCCGGGACGCCCGCCGGATGGCCGTCCCGACCGTGCTCGACGGTGTCGACCTCACCCATGACGAACCGCTGGACGTCAGCGACCGCATCACCCACCGCGCGATCCTGGCCGTCGACGCCTACGTCGTCGACTTGAGGATCAGCGGCTACACCATCACCGACCGTCAGACGGTCCAGCTGGCGAAGATCATCGCCGGACGCAACGCGCTCTGATACCCGAAAACCCTTACGGAACAGCACCGTTGATCACCGGCTGGGTGATCATGCCTTTCTCGACGCCCCACATGGTGGCGATCGTGCGGTACTCCCCCGTGCTCATCACATGCTCCAGCCCCAGCCGTAACGACTCGGCCAAACCGGATCCCTTCGCCACGGGCCAGCCGTAGGGCGCCGAGTCGAACACCTCACCGGCCGGCTCCAATACCGGGCCACTGAGCTTGATCGCGAACCCCGTGACCGGTGAATCGGCGGCCATCGCGTCGACCTCGCCGGCGATCAACGCGGCCGTCACCTCATCCTGATGGGTGCGCACCACCTTCTCGACCGGCGGCAGCCCGGCCGCCACGCAGGCGTCCGACTTGGCCGGGATACCCGCGGTGTCCTGAATCGTGCTGTACGCCACGCCTACTCGCAGTCCACATGGCGACGCGGGATCGGCCGAGGTGCCGGCCCGCCGCGCCCACAGCGTGCCCGCCTGGAAATAGGTGACGAAGTCGACTTGCTGCTCTCGTTCGGCGGTGTCGGTGATCGAGGACATCCCGACGTTGAAATTGCCGTCCACCACCGAAGGCAAGATGCCCTCGAACCCGGTCTCGCGAAACTCGGGCACCAACCCCATGGTGCGGGTCACGGCCTTCATCAGATCGATGTCGAAACCGACGATCTCGCCGCTGGAACTCTTGAACTCGTTGGGCGCGTAAGGCACGTTCACCCCGATCACCAGGCGCCCGGAATCGCGGATCTCGGCAGGCACCGTTTTGGCGATCTCCTCAACGGCACCCGTCGGCGCCTGCACCGGACCCGACCCCGCCGAACCGACCGCATTGGCAACCCGGTCGGAGCCGTCGTCGCGCAGCTGCCACACCCCCACCGCGCCCAGTGCCGCCACCAGAACCGTCGCGCCCACGATCGCGGCCACCTTCTTGGACACCCGCGGCCGCGTCGAAACCCGTTGCGCGGAATGACGCCCGGACCGTCCGCCGGTGCGCACCGGGACCGCCAAAGCCGCCCGGGCCGCCGCGGCGAGCGCACCCGCACTCTGATACCGCTTGGACGGCTTCTTCGCCATGCCCTTGGCGATCACCTCGTCGAAGGCTGCCAGCCGCGGATCCTTGTCGGACGCCCGCGGCGCCGGAGACACCATGTGCCCGGCGATCTGCTGCTCGAGGCTGTCCCCGGGATACGGCCGCACACCCGTGAGACATTCGTACAGCACGCACGCCAGCGCGTAGATGTCCGAGCGCGGATCGGCCTTGCCGCCCTCGAACCGCTCCGGGGCCATGTAGGCCAAGGTGCCGACCGTGCTGCCCGCCGTGGTCACCCCCACGTCGTCGGCGCAGCGGGCCAGCCCGAAATCGATGAGATAAACGAAGTCATTGTCGGTGATCAGGATGTTGGACGGTTTGACGTCCCGATGCACAAGACCCACCCGGTGGGCGCCGTCCAGCGCCATACCCGCCTGCTCGACGATGCTCACCGCGAGAGCCGGCTCCATCGGTTTCGCGGTGTTGGCGAGCATGGCGCCGAGGTTTCGGCCCTCGATCAGCCGCATGTCCAGGTAGAGCCGGCCGTCGATCTCGCCGTAGCCGTGAATCGGCACCACATGCGGATCGTTGACCCCGGCGGCGGCGTGCGATTCCTGCCGGAACCGTTCCTGAAAAGCCCGGTCCTGCGCCAGATGCGGGGGCAGCACCTTGAGCGCGACGATGCGGTCGGTGTCGGAATCGTAGGCCTGGTAAACCTCACCCATCCCGCCCCGACCGATCAGCTTCTGCAGCTGATAGTGCCCGAATGGGGTTGACTCCACCGTTCAACTCCTCGGGAGTGGCCAATTCGGCGTTGGCATGTCGCTCGAAGTTACATCACGATTGCCGCATCCGTCGGCCTAGATCACATCGAGCGAGCAAAAATTGTCGCCCGCGGTGACAAAAGAGACCGATGTGAATTCGTAACGGTCCAGATCGGCACCAAATGCCGATATCGGTGTCCCATCCCGCTACCTTGGTCGCGGGCTTTGGTAGCGAGTCTTGGTAACGGGTCAGGAAGGAGGAACATGCGCGTTGACGGACGGGAGATCACCGTCACCGGCAGCCTCCTGCAACCGCCGACGCGGCGCACCAACGACATCCTGCGTCTGACCCTGGCCGCGATCTTCCTGGCCACCGTCATCACCAGCTCGCTGATCACCCGCTACGAGTGGGTCGCGCTGGAGCGCTCCATCTCCGAGATCGTCGGCGTGCTGACCCCGACCCAGTCCAACCTGGTGTACCTGGCCTACGGCATCGCGATCCTGGCCCTGCCGTTCGTGATCCTGGTCAGCCTGGTGCTGGGGCGGCAATGGAAACTGTTGGGCGCCTACGCGGCTGCCGCGCTGATCACGATGCTGTCGCTGTCGATCACCGCCAACGGCATCGCCGCGCCGAAGTGGCATTTCGATCTTTCGGACCGGCTCAGTTCCCAGCTCTCGCAATTTTTGGACGACCCGCGCTGGATCGGCATGCTCGCCGCGGTGCTCACCGTCTCCGGACCCTGGCTGTCGCGCCGGCTGCGCCGCTGGTGGTGGACACTGCTGCTGGCATTCGTGCCCATTCACCTGGTGGTCAGCGCCGTGGTGCCGGCCCGCTCCCTACTGGGCCTGACCGCGGGCTGGTTCGTCGGCGCCCTGGTGGTGTGGCTCGTCGGCACCCCCGCCCTCGAGGTCCCGCTCGACGGCGCCGTGCGCGCGCTGGCCCGGCGCGGGTTCGTCGTCTCGGCGTTCACCGTGGAGCGCCCGGCCGGTGCGGGCCCGCTGACACTGACCGCGCAGTCACCGGATCCCGACTCCAGCGCCGTCGTCGAGCTCTACGGCCCCAACCAGCAGAGCGGCGGCGCGGTGCGGCAGGTATGGCGCAAACTTCGCTTGCGCTCCAATGAGACCGCGCCGCTGCAGACCTCGATGCGCCGCGCCGTCGAGCACCGGGCCTTGATGGCGATTGCCATCGGCGACCTCGGCCTGGCGAGCACGTCGACCATGTCGGTGGCGGCGCTGGACCGCGGCTGGACGCTGTACGCGCACAACCGCAAACGCGGGGTCCCGTTGGACCAGAGCACCGACGACATCACCGTCGGGCGGGTATGGAACGCGCTGCGCACCCTGCACGACCACCAGATCTCCCACGGCGACCTACGCAGCAAGGAGATCACCGTCGACGACGGCGCCGTGCTGTTCGGCGGGTTCGGCAATGCCGAATACGGCGCCACCGACGCGCAACTGCAGTCCGACATCGCCCAACTGCTCGTCACCACCACGGCGCTGTACGACCCGAAGTCGGCGGTCACCGCGGCGATCGACGCGTTCGGCCGTGACACCGTGCTCACCGCGTCGCGGCGGCTGACCAAGGCCGCCGTGCCGTCCCGGGTCCGCGATGCCGTGCCCGACGCCAAAGAAGTGATGGCCGCGGCGCGCGACGAGGTCAAACGCCAGACCGGCGCCGATCAGATCCAGGCCGAGACCATCACGCGGTTCACCCGTACCCAGGTGATCCAGCTCGTGCTGCTGGTGGCGCTGGTCTACGTGGCGTACCCGTTCATCAGCACCGTGCCGACCTTCTTCTCCGAGCTGCGCACCGTGGACTGGTCGTGGGCGTTGCTCGGCTTGACGGTCTCGGCGTTGACGTATGTGGGTGCGGCAGCCGCGCTGTGGGCATGTGCCGACGGGCTGGTGAGCTTCCGCAACCTCTCGATCATGCAGGTGGCCAACACCTTTGCCGCCACCACCACGCCCGCAGGCGTCGGCGGCCTGGCCTTGAGCACCCGGTTCTTGCAGAAGGGCGGGCTGAGTACGGCACGTGCCACCGCGGCGGTGGCCCTGCAACAGTCGGTGCAGGTGATCGTCCACGTGATCCTGCTGATCCTGTTCAGCACGTTGGCGGGGGCATCCGCGGACCTGTCGCACTTCGTGCCCAGCTCAACGATCCTGTACCTGATCGCCGGCCTTGCCCTCGGGCTCGTCGGGGCATTCTTGGCCGTGCCCAAACTGCGCCGCTGGCTCGCCTCTTCATTGCGGCCCAAGCTGCAAGAGGTCGGCGACGACCTGATCAAACTGGCCCGCGAACCACAACGGCTGGCGCTGATCGTGCTGGGTGCGGCGGGTACGACCCTCGGTGCGGCCCTGGCGCTGTGGGCCAGTGTCGAGGCGTTCGGCGGAACCACGTCATTCATCACCGTCACCGTGGTGACCATGGTCGGCGGCACCCTGGCCTCCGCGGCACCCACCCCCGGCGGTGTGGGCGCGGTCGAGGCCGCCCTGATCGGTGGTCTGGCCGCGTTCGGGGTGCCTGCGGCGATCGGGGTGCCCGCGGTGCTGCTCTACCGTGTGCTGACCTGCTGGTTGCCGGTGTTCATCGGCTGGCCGGTGATGCGCTGGTTGACCAAGAACGAGATGATCTGAGGCGCCGGCCGGCGAAGAACCCCGGACAATCCGCGCATCCGGCGATCCCGATCAGGTGCCATGATGATTTGTCATGGACAGCGCCGATTCCACCGAGCTGATCCGCCACGCCGAGGCTGCGCTCGCCGGCGTCGGCAAACTCCGCGCCGAGATCGCCGACCGGATCCGCGCGAGCACCGACGAGGTGGTCACGCAAACCCTGAAGTCTGCGCCGCTGCCGCACATGCGCCCATACCTGGCGCGGGGCGCCCGGCTCGGCGGGCTGGCCAATTCGGATTACCGCACGGTCGCCGACGTTCACAGCGTGCCGGCCCGGCTGTTGACCCAGGTTCCCGGTGTCGACATCGAGGCCGCGCAGGCGGTGCAGGCCGCCGCGCAGGCCATGGCCGACCACCTCCGCACCACCACGCGGCCCCGGCTGCGCCCCGGGGAGGACACCGAGTTGCTCTCCTCGCTACTGACGCTGGCTGAGGCCGACCTGCCGGTCAAGCAATTGCGCCGGCTGATGCCCCGGCTGCGCAGCAACACCGCGTCCGATCAGCTGCTGGACTCGGCACGCGGGCTGCTGGACCGCATCGACGACGCCCGGCACCGCCAGGGCGATCCGTGGGTGAGCTACCGCGCCGACCCACGGCCCATCGACCAGCTGCTCACCGAATTCGCTTCCGGAACAACCGATATCGATGCCGCACAGGGTTTCATCGGAGCCGAGGTGGCCGCACTGGTCGAGCAGACCGTGCTGAACCGCACCCTGCTCCGCACCGAACTGCGCGGCTACCAGGACTTCGGCGCCCGCTATGCGCTGGCCCGCGAGCGGGTACTGCTGTGCGACGATCTCGGCCTGGGCAAAACCCTGCAGGCACTGGCGGTCGCGGCGCACCTGGCCGCCGCCGCACAGCTGCGCCACACCCTGGTGGTATGTCAGCCCAACACCGGAATCCATTGGGCCGCAGAGACAGCCAAGCACACCGCACTGCGCGCGATCGAGATCCGCGGCAGCGAACGCGATGCACGCCTTGAGAATTGGAAGGCCGCCGGCGGAGTGGCCATCGTCTCCTACGACACCCTGGCACGCATCAAGCTGCCCGAACGCCCCGGGCTGGTCATCGTCGACGAGGCGCACCTGCTGCGCGACCCGAAGTCGGACCGGGCCCGCGCTGTCCGCAACGTGCTGAGCACCGACAACCGCGTGCTGTTCCTGTCCGGTGTGCCAATGCACCAGCGGGTCGGCGGTTTTCGCCATCTCGCCGACTTTCTGCAGCCTGAGGTCGCCGGGAAAGTGGCGCCCAATGCGGGCGACCGCGGGTCGATCGCCTTCCGTCGCGCAGTAGACCGGGTGTACCTGCGGCGCGACTACCGCGACGTGGTCGACGAATTGCCGGCGCGGATCTCCACCGAGGAATGGGTGCGCCCCAGCCGCGCCGACCGAGAGCGCTACCGCCAGGCCGTCTCCAGCGGCAACTTCAGCGCGATCCGCCAGGCCGCGTGGCCGTCCGGCTCACCGACACCGGCAGCCAAACTGGACCGGCTCATCGAACTGGTCAACGAGGCCCACATCAACGGCGCCCGAGTGGTGGTGTTCTCACACTTTCCAGCGGTGCTGGATGTGATTCGGAAAGCATTGCCGGGCAACATCTTCGGCCCGATTGATGAATCGGTACCCGATCGGCAGGCAGTCGTCGACGCGTTCGCAACCGACCGCGGGCCGGCCACCCTGTTGGCCGACATCGGCGTCGGCGCGCTGGATCTACGCCGGCTGAATGCCCCGGTCGTGTTCATCATCGCCGAGCCGCAATGGCAGCCACGCACGGAACGACGGATCGTCGGACGCACCCAGCGGCTCAGCGAACTGCACACCGTGCGGGTGTACCGACTGTTGGCCAGGGCCACGGTCGACGAGCCCATCCGCCGCCTGGCGCAGCACCCCGACCAAGCGCCGCCACATCAGGACGAGGTGGTGCGGGCCGAGCAGGCCCGGTTGGCCCGGGCCGGGCTGACCGCCAAATTCAGTGGAACCGGTTGATGATCGGGATGCGCTCGATGATCCGGTCCCGCAGCCGCGGCTGCGGGTAGGTCACCGGCGGGGGCACATACGGCGGCGGCGTGTACACCGGCGCGGGCGGTGGCGTGTACACCGGTGCCGGCGCGGGCGGTACGTAGGCAGGAGCAGGCTCAGGCGCCGGAGCCGCCGGGGCCGGCGGAACGTGGGCGGGCGGTGGCTGGGCCGGCGGATTGGCCGCCTCGACAGCCTGAGCCGGCGGCGGAGCGGCGGGAGCCGCAGGGGCCGGCTTGACGGCGGGCTTTGCCGCCGGCTTGTCAGCCGGCTTCTGCACGGGTTTGGGCGCCGGGCCGGCTTCGGGCGCCGATTCCTGAATGCTGGCGGCCTGCGCGGTTTCCGACACCGCCCCCGGATGCAGATGCAGCCCGATCGCGGCCGAGCTGGCCACCACGAGGGTCACCAAGGCCCCACCGACGACCGAAGTCAATGCCCCGACCTTGGTCCAGTGCACCCTCTTGGGCGGTGTGTCAACGGTATTCACCGCGAGCGCCGCCGCCAGCCCGGCTCCCCGCGCGAATGCCAGATCGGATTCGGCTGCGGTGATCACCGAAGCCGGGATGGACTCGGCCAGCTCGGTCACCAACGGAGGGTGGGCGTCGGAGCCCAGGACGAACATCGCGCTGATCGGCCGGCCGGTCAGCGCCAGCAATCCGGTGATGTCGGCGACGAAAGTCTCGGACCGCTCGATCCGGTCGGCGCTGACATCGTCAGGGGTCACGATCGACACGACGGCAGCGTCCGGTTCGACGATGCACACGGCGATGTCGTCGTGCTCGGTGATCTCCGCGATACCGCTGGCCAGCATGCCGGCCGCCTCGATCTCCGAGACCGCGAAGACATTTCCGTAGCCGCGGGTGTCCAGGGACTGCATGATGCGGCCGGCCAACGGCGCCGCGTCATTGGTCCACGTCACGCCGATGGCATGGATGCGGTGCCCGGCTTCGAGCTCGGTGTCGTCGACCAAGCCGCGCAGCAGCCCATCAGGGTCGTAAACGGCGGCGTCCTCGAACGAGATTGCGCCGCGATCGAACGGGCGCCCCTCGCCCGTCGTTCCTTCGACGAGCACCCACCGAACGGCTCTCGAAGTCATCGCGAGGCCGAGCACGAGATCCATACCGATCCCCCGATCTGCCTAGTCAGTCGTTGATCAGGTTACCGGTGTGACGGTGCTTACACGTGGGGGCGGCGATCTACGCGCAAACTCTTACAGCTGTCATAGGCGCCGCGCTCATGCGGCGCACACCATAAGCTCGCTGTATATGAGGTACCTCGCCGCCGCCGTCTTGGCCGCCACATCCGTGCTCTCCGGCTGCGCCGTCGCGGGTACGCCCACCATGGCCCCGGCAACCGATGAATGGCGCCACGCCATCACCGAAGCCGTCGCCGGCCTCGGCACACAGATGGGCCCGATCGCCAATGCGATGGTGACCCAGAATCACCAAACTGACTTCGGCGCGCTCCACAGCGCCTGCAACGACCTGCGCAATTACGTCGACTCCGTGCGCAACAAGGTTCTGCCCGGCCCTGACGCCAAGATCAACGACTCTCTGCGGCAGGGCCTGGACGGCTATCGCAGCATGGCCGACCAGTGTGTGGTGTTGACGCCGGAGAACAGCGAGGCCCGGTTGGGCAAGATGAGCGCCACGATGGACGAGGCGCATCTACACATCATGGAGGCGCTCAAGCTCCTCGAAGTCAAAATCCCGAACCGCTGACGTCGACGCGGCTACCACACCCGGCCGATTTTCGGGTCCCTACCTTCGGGCCCGAGGAGTGACAGAGACCTCATCCAGTTAATTAGGTTTTCGTAGCGATTGTGTTCAACAATTGTTTACCGTGTCGTTACAGTTCCTCCTGCTGTGCATCGTCGTCTTCACCGCCCTGATGTTCGATTTCACGAACGGTTTTCACGACACCGGCAATGCGATGGCGACGTCGATCGCCAGTGGAGCACTCAAACCACGCACAGCGGTGGCGCTCTCGGCCCTGCTGAACCTCGTCGGCGCGTTTCTGTCGACGGCCGTGGCCGCCACGATCGCCAAAGGGCTCGTCGACGCGAACCTGGTGACGCTGGAGTTGGTGTTCGCCGGGCTGGTCGGCAGCATCCTGTGGAACCTGCTCACCTGGCTCATGGGTATCCCGTCCAGCTCGTCGCACGCCCTGATCGGTGGCATCGTCGGCGCGATGATCGCCGCCGTGGGCGGGCACGGCGTGATCTGGCGCGGCGTGGTCTCGACCGTCATCGTCCCGGCGGTGTTGTCACCGCTGATCGCCGGCGTGGTGGCCTGCATCGCCAGCTGGCTGGTGTACCGGCTGATCCGCGGCCTGCCGCGGGAGCGCACGATCTCCGCCTTCCGTTACGGGCAGATCGGCTCGGCCTCCCTGATCTCACTGGCGCACGGCACCAACGACGCGCAGAAGACAATGGGCATCATCTTTCTCGCCCTCATCTCCTACGGCGCCGTCGACGACTCGGCGACCATGCCGCCGTTCTGGGTGATCGCCGCATGCGCGGTCGCCATCGCCCTCGGCACCCTGTCGGGTGGCTGGCGCGTCATCCGCACCCTGGGCAAGGGACTCGTCGACACCGAAGCACCCCAGGGCATGGCCGCCGAAGTCTCCTCGGCGGCAACGATTCTGCTGTCCAGCCACTTCGGCTACTCACTGTCCACCACACACGTGGCGACCGGGTCGATCCTGGGCAGCGGCCTGGGCCGCCGCACCGAAGTGCGGTGGGGCGTGGCGCGCAACATGGCCACCGCGTGGCTGATCACCCTTCCGGCCGCGGGCCTCGTCGGCGCCCTGACCTACGTTCTCGTGCACGGCATCGGCGGTTTCGCCGGACCACTGGTCGGGTTCGTCGCGCTGATCGCCGCCACGGTGCCCATCTGGCTCAAGTCGCGTAAACCGCCGATCGACCACAACAACGTCAACGACGCGTGGCAGGGCAGCCTCACCGCGTTCGAGAACAGGCAGGAACGGGACGTCGTATGAGCAACTGGATCAACCTCGTGGCCGTCGGCAAGATCCTGCTCTTCGGATTGGCGGTGGGCGCCTCAGTGCCGACGTTGTTCGCGATCGGGGTACGCCTGCACATCGCGGGCGATGTCGCCGCCGGTGCCTCAGAACCCGGCCGTGGCCGGCTGCTGACGGGCCTGAGCTGGGTGATGTTCGCGTTGGTGCTGGTGGTCGTGGTCACGGGCGTGCTGTTCATCGCCAACAACTTCATCGGCCACCACACCGGTGTCTATCTGTTCAGCAACAACGCGCACTGACCCGACAACGCCGAATCACGGCCGATTCACGCCAGCGGCGCGACGGGCACCGGGGCGGATGTGGTCGGCGCCGGCGGGCTTTGAGCTGGGGCCGGGCCGGGAAGGTTCCGCGGCACCGGACCCATGTGCTGTGCCGGCGGAGCGGCTTGCACCGGTTGAGCAGGTACCCGCGACGGCTGCGCCGGCCCGGCGCCGGCCAGCGTCGCCGGTGGAGCGGGCGGTGTTGCCTGACGAGCCCAGTCGTCCTGAAGCTTGCTCGCCGCAAAGGCGGCACCCTGATTGACCAGCCCGGCCTCCGCGTACTGCGTGTGGATGCCGAAGCTTCTGCCCTGCGGGTCACACACCAGGTCGTTGTCCACACAGAGGTCGATGGCCTTGGCCGTGTAATTCGGGCCGACGATCACCGATGGGTTGTTGAGCACCCTCATGAATCGCTGCGACGGCTTGCCGAACAACGCGACGGCCGACACGTGGTCAGCTAAATCCGGCGGCATCGGCGTAGGCACGCTATCCGGCGAAATCCCGTCCGGCACAACGCTGGCAGTTACGAAACCAATGACCGCCGCGCCCTGAGAGAACCCGCCGAGCACCATCTTGGTATCGGGGCAATTGGCCGCGGTGGTCATGATGTGTGCCCGGGCATCGGCGATTCCCTGTACGGCAGTGGGGAAATCGGTGGTCGCCGGGTAGTCGACCGGATAGACCTCCACCGATTTCGGAGCGACGTTGGCGCGCAACGAATCAACGAACGCCGCGCCGGTATCGCCGACACCGGGTGCTTCGGTCGTGCCGCGGGCGAATATCACCTCGGCATCCGGACACGGTGCCGCAGTGGCGGACGGCATTGCGATGGTGTTCAGCACGGAAGCCGCCCCCGCCATGACGGCAACCAAACCGACAGTTCCGAATTTCCCCACTAATTCACTGTGACATAGCGCAGCATTGAGCGCGCCCCGAGCAACCGGAGGCATACAGGTCCCTCAAAAACCAAAGAAAACTCTTAGGAAAGGAATTCACAAATGATGGCTCGGGGTCGGGGGATGTCGTCGCGCCGTGCGCGCCGGCACAGCGTTTCATGGGCCGCGACGTTGCTGACTGCCGGCGGCGTCGCCGTGGCTTCGGCAGGGGTCACGGTCACCACACCGACGGCCGCCTACAGCGCCGCTGTTCAACTGACCGGAACGACGATCGGGGTTGGGCCGTCGTTCGACGCATTCGGGCTGACCGTTCCGATGTTGTTCTACGGAACCACGGTCCCGGAAGGCGACTCGTTCCACACCCTGCCCTACCCCGCACAGATCAACCTCGACATCCCGATGATCTCGGATCTGCCGGTGCTGTCGGACCTTCCGTACTGGCCGCAGTCGCTGAAACGATCCGAGTCGGTCGGCGCGGGTTACCTGCTGCAGGACCTCGCCGGGATTGCTGCCGGTGAAAAAGTCACGATCATCGGGGTATCGCAAGGTAACCAGGTCGCCGAGATCGCGCGAGCCGCCATGGCGCTGGACCCGAATTTCCTTGCCAACGCCCACAATTACGAGTTCGTGTTCATCGGCAATCCGTATCAGCCCGACGGCGGCATCTTGTCCCGATTGGCGTCGTGGAACACTCTCCCGATATTGGGTGACATCTTCCCGCTGGGCCGCCCGGGCCCATCCGACAGCCCTTTCAAGACAACCTATTACCAGAACCAGTACGACGCCATCGCCGACTTCCCGACCTATTTCAACGTGATCTCGCTGGCGAACTCCTTTGCCGGGCAAGCGTTCGGACACGTCTTTCCCGGCTACCTGCTGGAGTACCCGGACGCACCGAATGCCGTCACCACACAGGTGGGCAACACCACCTACGTCATGCTGCCCCAATACCTTCCACTGCTGGCCCCGCTGCGGATACCGGCATCCTTGGTCGGCGCGGAGCGTTTCGTCGACGCGCTCGACCCGGTGCTGCGGGTGTTCGTCGAGATGGGTTACGACCGCACCGCAGACCCCAGCCACGCCCCGGAATTCAGCTGGGTGGCCCCGCCGGAGAAGCTGCAGGAAGCACTCGACCAACTCCCGGCGGCCTTCGCACAGTCCCTGGCGATTCTGGGCGGCGAGAAATACCTCCCCACCCTGCCCCAGCCCGTGGTGTCGGACACCGAGCCCCAAACCCCGGTCATCGTGCGTCCGGTGCATCCGGTGGGCAACTCGCCATTCGAGCAGGATCTGCGCCACGCGGTGGAGAACGTCGCCGCTGCCCTGTCGAACGCCACCCGGCCGTTCGCCAAGGTGCTGCAGGCCATCGGCGGACGAACCTCGACTCCCCCGGCCGTTGAACCGCCCGTCGCCGACACCTCCCCGACGCCTCTGCGCACCCGCAAGGCTTCGGCGCAAACGGGCCTTTCGCGCGGCGATTCGCTGCCGAGGTTGAAGGCAGTCGCGGAGGCGACGGGCGCAGCCGGCCGCGATTCGACCCGCTCCTCTACCCGCTCGACTGTTCGCCCGGCCAAGCCCACCGCGAAGTCAGCGCAGACCAAGCGCGACCGGCCCGCCAAGCACGAGAGTGCCAAGGCCGGTTAACGCTGTGGCGGGCGCTGCGGACGACGCTGGATCCGCAGCGCCTGCGTCGGCACCTGAAGGTCGGTGGTCGGCGGGGCAGCCAGCACTGTCGTCGAATCCTCTTTCAGGCGCACGATTCTCGGGACGGCCCGGGGTTGCCGCACGATGGTCGGCGGGGCGGACTCTTCGATGGCAGGCCTGGGCGGCACCACCTCCGTCGGCGGTTCGGGCACGGGTTTGGCGGCACGGGTTTCGCGTCGCACCAGGTAGCCCGCGAACGGCCCGGTGAACACCATCACCGCCAGCACGAGC
Organism: Mycobacterium farcinogenes; assembly: GCF_019739075.1. Classification (NCBI taxonomy): domain Bacteria; kingdom Bacillati; phylum Actinomycetota; class Actinomycetes; order Mycobacteriales; family Mycobacteriaceae; genus Mycobacterium; species Mycobacterium farcinogenes. The sequence goes on from NZ_CP081673.1 coordinate 5,521,710, forward strand.
AAGCTCAGCACACACACCGTGACGTCGAAGGTGCTGGTGATCTGCTGAGCCAGGTTGTTGCCGTAGATCGCGGCCGGCGCGGGCCCGGCATAGCGCGGCGCCAGGGCCACCCCGATGGCCACGTTGGCCACGGTGAACACGAACAACACGGCGCTGAACGCGGCGGCGACGGTCGTCGAGGTGGTCCCCTTGTCGAGCTGGCGGTGCAGCCACCGCGCCACCAATGCGGTGATCAGGTTGAACACCGTCATCGCCACAGTGTCGTACAACGCCCGCGGCAGGTCGAGCGACAGGGCGATGAGGAAGTCGACCACCCGCAACGCGGCGGCCGCGAACGCCCAGAAGGCGATGAGCGTCAGGCACTTCTGCGCGGCGCCGCGGTAGGCACCGATGGTGGGCGGCTTGATCAGGAACACGGCGTACAACGTCGTCGGTGCGACGATCGCCGCCGCGGCCGCCCAGGCGAGGTAGCCCTCGTAACCCACCGCGGCCGTCGACGTGTTCTGGGCGATGCCGTGAAAGGCGTCGATATCGCGGCCGATTCCGGCCAGCCACACCAGCGTGGCGGCCACCGCACCGGAGACACCGACGGCGGTGGTGGCCAGCCGCGCCGCGCCCGTGCGCTCGGTCAGCCAGCGTGAGGCGATGACCAGAGCGATCATCGCCTCCGCGCCGTAGAGCAACGTGGTGACGATCACGGCGATGTCATGACCACCGAACTCGCCCGCGGTGACGAACAGGTACCGCAACCGCCAGTAGAGGTTGAACGCGACCGACAACGTCGCCAAGGCGATCGAGACGAACCCGATCACCCGGGCGATCGTGTACCAGCGGCGAAACTTGTTGTCCTCGATGGTGATCGAGGTGATGGGCGGTTGCCCCGCCAACAGGGCGCCGGCAACACCGAGCAGCATGCCCGGCCCCGCCCCCGGCGGCACGGCGCCGGTTCCGCCGCCGCTCACCGTCTGCGCCACGTGGTAGCCGACGAAGCAGACCACCACGACGAGGTAGGGGACGCTCAGCGCCAACCGGACGTGGCCGGTGCGGCGGACGTCGGAGCCGGCGGCGGCCAGCCGCAGCGGACCGAGGTGCGGCGCGAGCGCGGCACCGATGGCCAGCAGCGTGACGACCGCCAGCGCCGCGAACGTCGACCCGGCACTGCCGGGGACGCCGAGGCCGAATTCCAGGTTCCACGGGAGCAACATGGCCGTGACGAGCAACACCACGGCGAGGCCGTCACGCAGCCGGTTGGTCCGGGTGGGCAGGTAGCCGACCCGCGGCGGACGCTCCACGACTGGCGCGGCCATCGTCGCCACCTCGACGGTGGCGGACGCGTCGTAACGCTCGTCGCTCACGAACCGATTCCTCTCTATGAGTGACACCGCAGCGGGACTCAACCAGCGTGCTCACTTTTGCTCCGACGCACAAGCAGCGCTGGCAGCCGCATCGCTTCACCCCCAGGGCCCGTCCCACCTGTGCGGTAGCTTGGATTTGTCCGTCGGGGCTCGTACAACACCCATAAAGCAAGGAGTAGAACCGTGGACGTAGTCCTCGGGGTGGCGGTCACCGGGCGTGTGGCGCGCTTGGCCATGATCGGTTCGCCCGCGAGTGGCGGCCAGGTTCTGGATCAGTACGCGCTCGATCTGCCCGACGACCTGGTGGCCGAGATGTCGGAATTGGCCGAGACCATCATCGGCACCTACCGAGCCGTGACCGAGTCGGGCAACCAGGTGGCCGCGACCCGACTGTGTGTGCCCGACGAGTCGGCCGCCGACACATTGCGCCAGACCGTGCTCGACGCCGGGGTGCCGAACGTCGAGGTGGTGACCGAAGCCGAGGCCGCCGCAGCGCTGGCCCGCAGCGTGGGCGCCGACGCCGCCCTGCTGCTCGCCGATGACGACACCGTGTCGCTCACCGTGGTCGGGGACCGCACGGCGGCACCGGCCCCGACATCGGCGACGTTGGCCACCGCGCCGATCGGCACCGCCGGGCCGGCCGCCGCGTGCGCGGCAGTGCTGCAGCGGGTGCCCGCCGACGAAGCCCCCACGCGTGTGCTGCTGGTCGGGCAGCGTCTCGATCTCGATTCCGTTGCGGCAGAACTCAGTTCGACCACACCCGTCGAGGTGGCCGCCGACGCCGGCTACGCGATCGCCCGCGGTGCGGCTCAATTGGTCGGCGATATCGCACCGGCGAGTGCGTCCACGCAAATGGCACCTGTGGTCGGTGTGCCACAAGACCCGACCCAGATGGCGCCGGTGTCAGAGGCCACGCAGATGGCGCCCGCGGCTGACGCGACGCAAATGGCGCCCGCCGCCGGCGATGCCACGCAAATGGCTCCTGCCCCTGCGGACTCCGCCGCCGTCGGACCGGATCTGGCGTACTCGCAGGAGCCCGAGGACCAGCCATGGGCCGACGAGATGCCGATGGACGCGGTCAACGAGTTCGTGCCCGAGCAGGACGAGGACCCCGACTACACGACGGTGATCGCGCCGCCGCCGCCGCGGATGCTGCTCATGGGCAGTGCCTTGACGTTCGTGGTGGTGGCCTTCGCCACGCTGGCCGTCACCGTCGCGATCAACGTCCGGCCGGCGGCCGATGTGCGCGCGCAGCCGGCGCCCACCCAGCAGGCACAGACCGTGCCCGGGAATTACCTGCCACAGGTACCGCATGAGCCGGATCCGGTGGCTCTGCCCGTGTCGGTGCTGACCCCACCGCCCGCGGCTCCGGCCGCGCCCAAGGTACGCCAGGGCACCGGCAACCAACCGGTCCAGGCGCCCCCGGTGGCCCCTCCGGCCGCCCCGCCCGCGGTGCCCGCTCCCCCGCCGGTCGAGGTGGCACCCGGGCCGGTCCCCGTTCCGGTTCCGGTGCCCCTGCCCGTGCCGATTCCGCTACCGCCGGTCGTGTGGCCGACATTGCCGTCACCGTGGGTGCCGACGACCACGCCACCCACGACCACGGCACCACCTACCACCACCACGAAACCGCCCACCACCACGACGGAGCCGCCTACCACGACCGCGCCGCCGACGACCACGACCGCGCCGCCGACCACCACCGCACCGCCCACGACGACGGCCCCGCCCACCACCACGGTGCCGCCGACCCACACGTCGACGGAAGCCTCCGTGCCGACGATCGAAGTGCCGACCCACACCGCGCCGACCTACACGCCCCCGGTCGAACAGCCGGCGTCCCAGGCGCCGGTGACGACGGTGGCGCCGCAATACCCGTCGGGCGGCGGATCCTCGTCTTCGGGCGGCGGGTCATATGGCGAGTCGTCGTCGAGTGGCGGCGGGTCTTCCGGCGGGCTCTTCGGTGGCGGCGGCTCGGGGAGCGGCTCCGGCTCCGGCAGCTCACCGATGACAACGATGCCCGCCAGCCCGTAAGGGTTCACGATGGAACCATGACCGGGGCATCGAGGGAACTGTCGAACAAGGTCAGCATCGTCGGCATGGGCAGCGTCGGCACCGCCATCGCCTACGCCTGCCTGATCCGTGGGTCGGCCGGGGCGCTGGCGCTCTACGACCTCGACTCCAAAAAGGTTCGCGCCGAACTGCTCGACCTCAAACATGGCAGCCAATTCGTCCCGCACTGTCCGATCGTCGGTTCCGACGACGTGGCCGTCACCGCCGGATCGAAGATCGTCATCGTCACGGCCGGCGCCAAGCAGCACGAAGGCCAAACCCGGTTGGACCTGGCCACCGCCAATGTGGCGATGGCGCAAACCCTGACACCGCAACTGCTCGAGCAATCCCCCGACGCCATCGTTGTTTTCGTCACCAACCCGGTCGATGTCATCACCTACGCAGCCATCGCAGCGACAGGCACCGACAATGGGCGGATCCTCGGATCCGGCACCGTGCTGGACTCCAGCAGGTTTCGTTATCTCATCGCCGAACGCGCCGACCTCGCGATCGCCAATGTGCATGGTTTCATCGTCGGTGAGCACGGCGATTCACAGATCCCGCTCTGGTCGAGTGTGTCGATCGGCGGAGTCCCCGCCGACAGCTTCCGAATCGACGGCAATCTGGTGTTCGACGAAACCACCCGCGAACAGATCTCGGCTGACGTGGTCAACGCCGCGTACGAGGTGATCGCCGGGAAAGGGGCCACCAGCCTGGCCATCGGGTTGTCGACCTCCCGAATCGTCGAGGCGATACTCGGCGACCAGCACCGGGTGTTGCCGGTGTCCACGGTGCAGCGGGGCACCTATGAGATCAGTGATGTCTGCCTGTCATTGCCGACGGTGGTGACCGCCGCCGGCGCCGGGCGGGTACTGGAAGTTCCGCTGTCGGTCTCCGAACTGCTCCGCCTGCAAGCGTCCGCGGCGACCTTGAAGCGCGCGCAGCAATCGCTGGGGCTGTAGCGAGACCGGGTTAGGTCACCAGCGTCGGCATGAACCGGCGTCCCACCCACTTGGCGGTCTCGATGGTCAGGAAGATCACGATCGACAACGCGATCGCCACCGACCACCCGCGGAAGGTGATAGGCGCGGAGTGGAACCAGGTGTGCATGAACGGTGCGTAGGTGAACACCAACTGCAGTGCGATCATGGCGCCGGCCATCCGCCACACCCACGGATTGCCCCGGAACACCTGCGGCCGCAGGCTCGATGAAGTGACGAACCGGCAGTTCAGCAGGTAGGCCAACTGGCCCAGGGCCAGCATGTTCACCGCGGCGGTCTGCGCTACCGCCAACGGATATCCACCGGCGCGGGCCACGAAGAACTCCGCCAGGGTGGCGCCGGCGACCAGGATCGACACCAGCGCGATCATCGCGACGTCGGCCCGGTTCACCAACGCTTGCTTGGGAGTTCGCGGCGGCCGCTGCATCAGGCCGTCCTCGGCCTTCTCGAAAACCAGCGCCAGCGACAGGGTGACGGAGGTGACCATGTTGACCCACAGGATCTGCACCGGCTGCAACGGCAACGCGAACCCGGCCAGGATCGCCACGAGGATGATCAACGATTGCGCACCGTTGGTAGGCAGCATGAACAGCACGGATTTCCGGATGTTGTCGTAGATCCGCCGGCCCTCTTCGACGGCCCGCTCGATGGTCGCGAAGTTGTCGTCGGCCAGGATGATCCCGGCGGCTTCCTTGGTGGCCTCGGTGCCCTTGATCCCCATCGCGACACCGATGTCGGCGCGCGTCAACGCCGGTGCGTCATTGACACCGTCACCGGTCATCGCGACCACCTTGCCCTGGCCCTGCAACGCGCTGACGATGCGCAGCTTGTGTTCGGGGCTGGTGCGGGCGTAGACGTGGATGTCGTCGGCCACCTCGCGCAACCTGGTCTGGCTCATCTCCTCCAGCTCGGCTCCGGTGACCACCCGCGGTGCCTCGCCGGCTTTGATGATGCCCATCTCGCGTGCGATGGCCTGCGCAGTTCCGGCATGGTCACCGGTGATCATGGTGACCTGGATGCCGGCCGCATGACAGGTGGCGATGGCAGTGACGGCTTCCGGCCGGGGCGGGTCGACGATGCCGACGACGCCGAGAAACTCCAGCCCCTCCGAGACGTCGCCGATGTCGACGGTGTCCGAACTGCCCGCCGGCCGCCGGGCCGCGGCCAGCACCCGCAGACCCTGCCCGCTGAGTTCGTCGATACGCGCCTCCCAGGCGGCGCGATCGAGTGGCTCCGCGAACGAGGCGCCGGCCTGGCTGGCCGACCGGTCGAGCAGCCGGTCCGGTGCCCCTTTGACGTAGAGGTAGCGCTCGCCTCCGGGGGTGTCGTTGAGGGTCACCATGAACTTGTTGGCCGACTCGAACGGCACCACGCCCAGCCGTGGCCAGTCCGCATCGTCGATCCGTGCCTTCAGGGTCAGTGTGCGCAGCGCACCCTCGGTCGGCTCGCCCACCACCCGCCACTGACCGTCGGCCTCGTTCAGGCGTGCGTCGTTGCACACGGCCATCGTCGTCAACAACGCTGCCAGGTCGGGATGGTCGGCCACCGTGATCGGGGCCCCGTCGAGTTCGAGGGCACCCTCGGGCCGGTATCCGGCGCCGGTGACGTCGAACAGGTGACGCGCGGTGGCGACGGTTCGGGCCGTCATCTCGTTCTGTGTGAGTGTGCCCGTCTTGTCCGAGCAGATGACATTGACCGCGCCGAGTGCCTCGACGGCGGGAAGCTTGCGGGTGATCGCCCGCCTGCGGGCCATCTGCTGCACCCCGAGCGCCAAGGTGATGGTGACAACTGCGGGCAACCCCTCCGGTATCGCGGCGACAGCGAAACCTATTGCAGCCGTGATCAATTCATCCACCGTGAATTGGTGCACCAGTTTGCCGACCACCAGCATCACCGCGGCCGCGCCCAGGATGCCCACCGACAGCTGGCGACCGAAACGCGCCAGCTTGCGAGTCAGCGGGGTTTCGATGGATTCCACGTCGGCGATCAGCGACTGGATCCGGCCGATCTCGGTGCTGGCGCCGGTGGCGGTCACCACGCCGGTGCCCGAACCGGCCGCCACGATGGTGCCCGAATACACCATCGACATCCGATCGCCCAGACCGGCATCCGGGCCAACCTGAAGCACGTCCTTCTTGGCGGGCAGCGACTCACCGGTCAGCGCCGACTCCTCCACCCGCAGGTTCGCAACCGTCAGCAGGCGCATGTCGGCCGGGATGCGGTCCCCCGACGCGATGCGCACGATGTCGCCGGGAACCAGGGTCTGCGCGTCTACCTGTTGCCAGTGACCGTCACGACGGACCTGCGCGGTCACCGACAACATGCCCCGGATGCTGTCCAGCGCGCGCTGGGCCCGGCCTTCCTGGATCAAGCCGACCACGGCGTTGACGATCACAACGGACACGATCACCGCGCAATCGATCCAGTCGTTGAGGATGGCCTTGAGTACACCCGCGGCGATCAGGATGTAGATCAGCACATTGTTGAACTGCGCAAAAAACCGGAGAATCGCAGGCCGCGGACGCTTTTCGGGGAGTTTGTTCGGACCGTGGGCGGCCAGCCGCTCGCGCGCGCTGTCACCATCCAGCCCGTCGCCCGAACTGCCCAGAACCTCAAGCACTTCGGCGGCGCTGCGGGAATGCGCGAGCGCACCGACCAACGCATCTTCTGCCGGGGCGGCCGTTTCCGCCATATTCGGATAGTGCCCGGCGCGGCGACACCGCGCAATCGGTAGTTGCTTTCCGGGCCGCCGAGAGCCGATACCTTGGAAGCGACCGTCCGTTGCCGAAAGGAACGCCGCAGTGGCCAAGAAGCGCTGGAAAGACCTGTCCCCCAAAGCCAAGACGGCCGTCATCGCAGCGGCCGCCGCGGACGCCGGACTGCGGGCCTGGGCGTTGCGTGATCTCGCCGGCCGCGAGCCGAGCCGGATCAACGGACCGAAATGGTTGTGGGGCAGCGCGCTCGGACTGCTGAGCACCTCAGGCGTGCTGCCCGTGGCATATCTGCTTGTCGGACGTAGGTCCTGACCGGCGGTCAGGACCTACGTGCCCTTGACGTTCATCACCTGACGGAGCTCATGCTCGACCTCGATCAGGCCGGCCGCGTCAGCCATCACGACGTCGATGTCCTTGTACGCGTCGGGAATCTCGTCGACCCACTGTTCCCCGTGCCGGTACTCGATGCCGTGCATCCGCCGCGCGAGGTCCTCGGCGGTGAAACGACGGCGTGCTTCGTTGCGCGAGAACCGGCGTCCGGCGCCGTGCGGGGCTGAGCACAGACCGGCCGGGTTGCCCTTGCCCCGCACTACATACGACCGCGTCCCCATGCTGCCGGGAATCAGGCCCAGCACGCCCGTGTGCGCATCGATGGCGCCTTTCGGGTCAACCACACCTCACGGCCCCCGTGGTGCTCCTTGCGGGTGTAGTTGTGGTGGGTGTTCACCCGCTCGACCTCGAAGTCACCGGCAGTCTGCGGCCGATCCAGCGGCGCATAGCCCATCCACGAGGCGAACACCCACATGTAGCGGTCCATCATCTCGGCGCGGTTCTCGAGCGCGAACCGCTGCGCCCAGTTGAGTTCCCGCAGATAGTTCGCGAATTCCGGCGTGCCCTGCGGCAGGTAGGCCAGATCGGGGTCGGGCAGCTCGATCCACCACCGCTTCATCAGTTTCTGCGCGATGCGGATGTGCTTCTGCGCGATCTTGTTTCCCACACCCCGTGAGCCCGAGTGCAAGAACAGCCACACCCGGTCGGCCTGGTCCAGGCACAGTTCGATGAAGTGGTTGCCGCCGCCGAGCGAGCCGAGCTGCTCGCGCCACTTGGGCGAGTGCGACAGGTCGATTTCGCCGTCCTTGGCCAGGTGCTCGAGATCGGCGATGCGGCCGTGCGTGAACGGGAATCGGGCCAGCGTGTCGTTGTAATTACCCGGCGACAGCGGAATCGCCGTCTCGATCGCCTTGCGCAGCGCCGTCAGGTCGCGACCCTGAAGGTCGGCGGCGGTGAACTCCGTGCGGGCAGCGATCATCCCGCAACCGATGTCGACACCGACCGCCGCCGGGATCACGGCGTCAATGGTGGGGATCACCGTGCCGACCGCTGAACCCTTGCCGCTGTGCGCATCTGGCATCAGTGCGACGTGGGGATGTACGAACGGCATCGAGGCGGTCTGCCTGGCCTGCTCGATGGTGTTGTCGTCGATGTGGCTGGCGAAGTTCACCAGCCTGTGGTCGGCGACCTGGCGCGCGGTCATGACTTCGATTCTCCCGACGCTGTCGAACGGTTTGTCGGTCGCGTTTGGCCCGATCGTGCCGGTCGACCGACCCACGGTGGGGCACAGCAATTTGCCAGATTTGACGGGAAACGGTACCTACGCGCCAGAATAGAGTTCGAGAAGCGAAGACGAGTCGGGACCCGGGGGGTCCGATGAAACTTGGATGGTACGTGTTCATGCACCGGCCTGACGGTGGCGTGATGCCGATCGCTGGATTCTGGCGCAAACGCGCCGCATTGCGGTGGATCGAGGAACACGCAGAAGGCGACCAGCACCTTGAGGTCCATCGGTTCGGCTGGTGGTCGGCTGATGCCGCCGGCCGGCGAACCGCAGCAGACCCCACGAGCGGCTGCCCGAGATCCGACAACCGCCGCTGAGGCGCCAACCTGTCGGCACTGAGCCCACGAAACCAAACAGGCCCCCTCGAAAGGGGGCCTGACTTGGGTGGCAGGTACAGGATTCGAACCTGTGTAGGCGTAAGCCGACGGATTTACAGTCCGCTCCCATTGGCCGCTCGGGCAACCTGCCTGGGTGGTGCGCCGCCCCGTTTCCGGTTTGGTGCGACTAGCAGGGTACAACGAGGATGTACCCAAGTTACAAACCGGCAGGATTTACCGAGGAAAGAGGAGGGGCGTCCAATGGCGGATTCCAGCTTCGACGTGGTCAGCAAGGTCGACCGTCAGGAGGTCGATAACGCGCTCAACCAGGCCGCCAAGGAACTGTCCACCCGGTTCGACTTCCGCGGCACCGACACCAGCATCGCCTGGAAGGGCGAAGAGGTGATCGAACTCACGTCCAGCACCGAGGAGCGCGTCAAGGCCGCGGTCGACGTGTTCAAGGAGAAGTTGGTGCGTCGCGACATCTCGATGAAGGCCTTTGACGCCGGCGAACCGCAGGCCAGCGGCAAGACCTACAAGGTGACCGGCGACATCAAGCAGGGCATCAGCAGCGAGCAGGCCAAGAAGATCACCAAGATCATTCGTGACGAGGGCCCCAAGGGCGTCAAGGCCCAGATCCAGGGCGAGGAGATCCGGGTCAGCAGCAAGAAGCGCGACGACCTGCAGGCCGTCATCGCGCTGCTCAAGGGTTCCGACCTGGACGTGGCGCTGCAGTTCGTCAACTACCGCTGAGTGTGTTGAGTCTGCGGTGAGGGCCGTAGCTTCTCCTAGATCTAGGCCCTCACCGCAGACTCGACGCGGTGTTGTGCGGTGTTATGCGGAGCGCGCCGACGCCACCGTGTAGCGGCTCGGCCGATGCGCCAGCCCGTAGTGCCCGCGCAGCGTCGTGGCGGTGTAGTCGGTGCGGAACAACCCGCGCCGTTGCAGGATCGGCACCACCTGCTCGACGAAATCTTCCAGGTCGTCGGCCACTTGCTCGGCCGTGCCGGCGAAGGTCCGGTGCCCGCGGCTACCGCCCAGTTTGGCGATCAGCTGCCGCACGGTCAGCGACTCACTGCCGGCCCAATGTGAAGAAGATCGCGAGATTTTCGAGGAATCTCGCGATCTTCTTCACATTGGGCGCAGAGGTCACAGGTACTCCGGCTTCAGCACCGGGGCGAGCGCCGAGAGGGGGATGTGGGCCTGCACGGTGCCGCCGTCCATCGACCACTGCATCCGGCCCGGGGTGAAATCGATCGGCGAGTCGCGACCGACGGGGTAGTCCGGCATGTAGAGGATCAACTCGTCGTGCGTCAGGGCCCAGGCCTTGTACCCGCCCGAGTACACCTTGTCGGGTGTCCAGCGGTCCGGGGTGAACGGATAGGTGCCGGGCTGGTGTGGCGGCGGCGCAGCGTCGAGGGCGGCCACGATGAACGGCTCGCCCAGGCGCGGGATCTCGGCCCGATGATCGACGCCCGCTTTGAACAGGTCGGCCAGCTGCAACTGCCGGCCACCGGCGAATGTGAAGGTGCGGTAGGCATCACTCACGATCGGCGCGTTCGGGTGGGAAAGGGCGTCGGTACCGAACGTGGCCGAGTACATCTCGTGGAATACGGCACTCACCGCGCCACCATGCTGAAAGATCTCGAACTGCTCTTCGCCGAAGCTGTCGGCGGCCATGTTCTGCGCGGCGTTGCGCCAGTTGTTCATCAGGTTGGTCAGGTACTGCCGGATGACGGGGTTCTCCACCAGATCGCCGGGCAGCGCCATCGTGATGTCGCGGACCGCTTTTCGATCCGAGGTCACCGACGTGCGGCAGGCCTGCCCGTCCCACTGCCCGGCCAGTTCGTCACAGAACGAGGCCGCCGACGCCGAGGCGATCGGGGCGGTCGTGATGGCAACAACCGCGCCGGCCGCCACGGCCGCCGCGCAGATCAGCTTGCCGATGCGCATCATAGGCCGCCTCAGGCGAGTTCCACTTTGCTTGCGCGCCATTGCCCGTCGACCTTCTCCATCGTCATCTTGATGCGGCTACGGTCGATCCGCGGGTCGGGAACGCTGGTGTTGGACACCGACTGGTCGACAAACAACAACACCACGACCTTGTCCTTGCTTGCCGACTGCACGGCCGACTCCACCACCACGCCATGCGCGGAGGCCTTGTTGTCGATCAGCAACTGGCGCAGCTGCATGCTCGACTGCGAGTACATGTCCTTGAACTCACCAGTGGCCCCTGCCAGTACCTGGTTGAAGTTCTCGTCGACCTTGTTGGAATCGATACTCGTCAGGATCTGGGCGTAACTCACCGCAGCATCCTGGGCCTGCTTGCCGGCCTGAGCCACCTGGTGGGCTTGCCATGCCTGCCATCCGAGGAAACCCGAAAGCGCCAAGACAGCGACGAACACCACCGCGAGGGCACCGATGAGCACCCGCCGGCCCCATCCCGGCTTCTCGGCCTCCGTCTCTTCATCAGCCGCTGACTCATCTTCGGCGTCCGTCTCGTCGGCATCCGTCTTGTCAGCGCCGGACTCGTCCTTGTCCTCGGTCTCCGACCCGGCCTCCGCGGTCTCCTCGACACCGATCGCGTCGTCGACGGTTTCGTTCTGCTCGTCGTCGGTCTTCTTGTCGGTAGTCACGGTCACCATCATCTCCTTCTGGTGAGGTTGGGCCGATCAGCGCGGCGGTTCGATCGGCAACGTCGGTCCACCGTACGGTGTCGGAATGGTGTAGCGACCCCGCGGTGTCGGGTCGGTGGTGCGCCCCAGATCAGCCCCCGGCGGTGGGCCCGCAGTATCGTCACCGGCCGGGCGCGGCGCGTTCTTGGCGCCACGGACCAGCACCCCGGGATGGTCATCGCGGCAATAGGTGTACATGTAGGGCTCGGGATAGTCGGCCGCCGACGGCGGTCGACGTGGTGTCCCGTAATCGCAGGTATACCGCGGGTAGAGATCGGCGGTCACCCAGAACCCGTTGTCGTGCATGGCACTGCCCAGAGCATCGAGCAGCGAGGTCCGGTAATCCGGGAACAACGCACGCAGTGCCGGCACCCGCAGGTACAGCAATTGTGATGTACTGGCCAGGCTTCCGAGCAGCTGCACCATGGTGTCGGAGTTGTCGGTGAACAGGTTGTCGACGGAATTCAAGGCGCCAGGCGTCTGATCGGTGAGACGACGGAAGCCCTCACGCATCTTGTTCACCCCGTCGAATGTCGAGCTGAGATTGTCCGAGGCCACCGCGATACCTGCGTTCTTGTCGGCGGCCAGGCCGAACACCACCCGGCCGTTGCGCAGCAGGCTGGAAGTCTCGGGCAACACCGAATCCAGCGTCGACAGCAGGAAAGTGCCGCCGTCGATGACATCGGCGAGCTTACCGGGACCGGCTTGGGACATGCTCAGTTCTCGGCGGATCACCTCGAGCTTGCCCACGTCGGCCTGGGCCAACGCACCGTCGGCGTCGGCGAGCAACTGTGCCAGGCTGACCGGCACCGTGGCCTTGCCCAATCCGATCACACTGCCGTCGGTGAGATACGGCCCGTCGGCCGTGTTCGCCGCGAAGTCGATGTACTGCTCACCGGCCGGGGACAACCCGGACACCCGCACATCGCTGGATTTCGGGATGGCGACCGCGGAATTCACGTTCACCACCGCGTGGACTCCGGTGGGCGTGATGTTCAGCCGTTCCACCCGCCCGATCCGCACACCGCGCAACGTGACGTCCTGATTGGGCAGCAGGCCGGCGGATTCCGGTAGCTCGATGGTGATGCGGTAGCTCGAGTCGAACGGCTCGACTCGCAACGCCCCGATCATCAGATAGGCACTGGCCACCACCAGGGTCAGCACCAGAGCGCCGGCCGACAACCAGGCCTTGCGGCGGTAGCCGAACCGGACCAGCCGGACCACGAGATCTGCCAACGAGTTGATCACCGTGGCACCTCTTCGGCGGGTGGCGGGGCTACCGGAGCCTCGGCCGGCGGGGCTTGAGGAGCACCTACCGGCGGTGCCGCGCCGGGTACCGGCGCGGGCACGATCTCACCGGGTTCGGTGGGGCTGGGAATCACCGGCGCCTGCGGCACCGACGGGCCGCGCCCGACCACGCGCTCCTGCAACCGCAACAACGAGTACTGAAGTGAGCCCACCAACTGATGCCAGTTGTAACGCTTGGGTCCGTGCAACCCTGAGTCGCCGGCGAACCCGATGTCGGGAATCGAACCAAGGATCAGCCGGTCAATGCTGGCCCGTGTCGACATCGCGCTACCTGCAGTCGCCTTCACGAACGGTGGCATCAGACGATTCAGCGCGTACAGGGACGCGTTGGGCGCCAGTGCCACGTCGTTCCACGCCCCGGCCACCGTGTTGGCGTCGGCGATCAGACTGCGGCCGCTCGTGTCGGTACCGGCGATGGAGGGAAACTTGCGAAGTTGCGTCGAGGTGTCGCCAATCTGGGAGATCAGGTCGGCGATCTGAGTGGTGTGCTCGGCCAGGGTGTCGGTGGCCGGACCGGCCGCGTCCAACAACTCACTGACGGTCTGGTTCTTGTCCTCGATCTGCTGCAGCAGACGAGACGTCTCGGTCATCGCGGTGGAGAGCTGGTCGGAACGCGCGTTGAGGGTGCCCAACGTGTGATTCGTCTTGGCGATCAGCGTGCCGAAAGCCTGGCCCTGGTCCCCGGTGGCCTTACCGAGGCCATTGATGATGTTGGTGAAGTTGCGCACCGCACCGCCGTTGACCAGGATTGCCGCTGAACCGAGCAGCGATTCGACGGTGGCCGCAGCCTTGGTCGCATCCAGGTCGATGGTGTCGCCGTCCTTGAGCAGCGGCACGTTGGAATCGACCGGGGTCGGCGGCCGAACCGAGACGAACACGTCGCCGAGCGGCGTCGCAGAGCGCAGTTCGGCGGTCGTGCCGCGGGGCAGCCGGACACCGTTCATGATGCGCAGTGTGGTTACCGCGGCGTAGTTGCTGGCCACCATCGACTCGACCTCACCCACGTCGGCACCGGCCAGCTTCACCTTGGCATTGGCCGGCAGGTTCAGGGCGTTGGAGAATACCGCGGTCACCCGGTACCCGCCCGAGCCGACGCCGGGGGCAGGCAATGGCAGGCTGGCCAGGCCTTCTGAAGCACACCCCGAGGCGGTCAGGCATGCCGTCATCACTACGGGCACAAGGGCTTTGCGCACAGATCCGATCATCGCTGCCCCATCGCTGCCATACCGTCGAGCATGTAGGTCAACCCGAAGTCCGGGCCGAAATCCTGCATTGTGCCGGTGCTGCAACCCAACTGCCTCAGGCCCATCATGTTGCAGATCTCCTTGACCGTCTGCGAGTCGACCAGAACCTTGTCCAGCAGAAGGTGTACCCGTGCCGCCCCATTCTTCTGGTCGACGATGTTGTAGAGGTTGTCCAACGTCATCGGGGCCACGTCGAGGAACTCGGCCACATCCCGCCGCTGGTCCACTGTCGTGGTCAGCGCGGTATTACCGTTCTGGACAATCTGTTTCACCTCGTCGCGATGGGTCTGCAACACCTCGCCCACCTGCGTGATCACCTCGTTGATCTTCTTGCCGGTGGTGCCACTGCCGAAGTTCTCATCGACTAGGATCTGGCTGAGTAGACGGATCGTCGAACCGAACTCCCGCAGCGTCGCATCATTGCGGGCCGTGGCGTCGAACAGGGAGCTCAAGTTGCGGACGATCGTGGTGAGCTGGTCCCGGCTCACGGCACCGCGATCAGCGCTGAGCCGCAATGCATCCGACAGCTCACCGAGGGCGTCCTTCATCTGCTGGCCGTTGCCGTCCGCGATCGCGGCGCTGGCGTTGACGACATCGGCGATCGGGCCGTTGCCCTTGCCGTCGCCCTTCAACGACGACGACAACTTGTCCAGCACGTCGAGTACCCGAGCGAACTCGACCGGGGTCTTGGTGCGGTTCAGTCCTATCGTGTCGTGATTCTGCACCCTCGGGCCACCGCGATACGGCGGTGTCAATTCGATCTGCCGGTCGGTGAGAATCGAATTGGAGATCGTCACCGCCTGCACATCAGCCGGTATCGCCACGTCTTTGTCCACGGTGAACTCGGCCTCGACGTAGTTGCCCTTGGGCGTGATCTTTGTGACACGGCCGACCTGCATTCCCAGAACGGCGACCGTGTTTCCCTCGTAAAGCCCTGCTGCACTGTCAAATTGGGCAGTCAGCGCGATGGTGTCGATCCGGTCCTTCAAATACCACCAACCGGCACCGGCCACCGCGGCCACCAGCACCGCGCCGGCCACCAGCAAGGCCAGGACCTTACTCTTGAACAAGGGCCTCATTTGCAGTCCTTCAGGTACTGGATCATGTTGAACTGCTTGGCTCGGCCGCTGATCGCGCACATCCAGGAATCGATCAGCAGGCCGTTGGACACGTTGAGGTCGGCGGCATTGCCGTTCCCCGTGGCGTTGGCGAGCCCCCGCAGGGCCACCGGGCCGGACTGCAGCACGCTGCGCAGCAGATCGTCGTGCTTGCCCAACATGTCCGACAGCTCCCGGAGATTGGTGAGGGTCTGCTCCAACTCCGGCCGATCGTCGATCACGATGCCGCTGAGCGTCTGAACCAGATTGGTCAGCGCCGCCAGCATGGCCTGGAACGATGCCCTGCGCATGACGAATTCACCGACCAGATCGTTGCCCTGGTCGACCAGGTTGCCGATGGTCGACTGCTGGCGGCGCAGGGTGTTGGCAACCACATCGGTGGTCTTCAGTAGCGAGCCCAGTTGATCGCGCCGGTCGGAGACGATGGTGGCCAGAGTGTGGGTGTTCTGCAGAGCCCGCGGCACCACCTCGGGCAGGCCGGACATCTGCTTGCCCAAGACGCCCAGGGATTGGGCGAACTTTTCAGAGTCGACCTGCTCGAAAGTGGTGGTCACGTCAGCCAATGCCTCCTGCAGGTCATAGGGCACCTCGGTGTGGTCGAGATCGAAGGTGTTGTCGGGCAACGATTCCGAACCTGCGGGCTGCAGCGCCAAGTAGCGCGAACCCAGAATGGTGGTGATCTTGATAACGGCCCGCGAGTCTTTGCCCAGCGGAATGTTCTTGCGCACCTTGAGCTTGGCCTCAACGTGGTCGCCGGCCAGCTTCATGTTGAGCACCTCCCCCACCGGAGTCCCGGCCACGGTGATCGGGTTGCCCGGCTTGAGCGCGGCGGCCTGCAGAAAATGCGCGGTGTACTTGCGGTAACCGATGTCCGCCACCTTGACGATCAGCATCGCCCCGATCAGCGCGGACACCACACCAATCGCGATGACCCCCAGCCACATCCGGCTGTAACCGTCCAGCGGTCTACGCCGCTTCTTCATTTTCTCAGCCATTGGCCAAATTCCTGCATCTCGGGCTGTAGGTGGCCTTGTTCCCGGGTGTTGCCGCGTCCACGATGATGGGTGTCACGTCGTTGAGTCCGGGGAAGAATCCCGTCGCGTTCAGGTCGCACCCGTAGGTGTTGGCGTAGGCCCCCTCGTTGGTGAGCCGGGCGAATCCCTTGAGCAGCAGCGGCAGGTTGGCTCCGGTGAACGCCAACTGGGGTTCGATCCCCACCATGTGCGCGGCGAAACCGGGTTCGCGCGTGACCAACTGGTTCAGCGGTGGATAGACCTCGTCGCTGATCGTGGAAAGTTGGCGCACCACCCGCGAGATGGACCCGAGAGAGTCCACCATCTCGGGTCGGCGGGCGTCGAAGGTGGAAACCATGCCCCGGGTCTGGGTAATCACCTCGTCCAGGCTGTCATTGTGCTGAGCCAGGTTCTTGGCCACCGCGTTCAGATTGTTGATCACCTCACCGAGTTCCTGGTCCCGGCCGGCGAAGGAATCGGTCAGCTGCGCGGTCTGGTCGACGAGCGCGACGATGGAGGCGTTGTCGCCCTGCAGCGACGCGATCACACCTTTGGTGAGGTTGTCGGCATCGCGCGGGTTGAGCACGCTGAACAGCGGTTCGTAGCCGTTGAGCAGGGTGCCGACGTCGAACGACGGATCGGTCTGTTCGACCGGGATGACGCTGCCCGCCGGAAGCGGGCCCGCGTCACCGATCTTGCCCAGCGACAGGCCGAGATAACGCTGCCCGACGATGTTCTGGTAGGTCACCGAGGCGGCGGTCCGGCCGTACATGGGCTGGTTGTCCTGCACCACGAACGACACCTTGGCCAGCGCGCCCTGCAGTTCGATCTTCTCGACCCGGCCGACCCGCACCCCGGCCATCCGGACATCGTCACCCTCACGCAAGCCGAACACGTCGGAGAACAAGGCGGCGTACGGGACGGTCTTGCCTGCCACGTCGCGCCGCAGCGTCACGTAGACCAGCCAGGTCAGGCCCAGCGCCACCACCATGAACAGTGAGAGGCCGATCATTGCACCGCGGTACTTCATCGGCCTTCCTCTCCAGGAACAGGTTGTGCGGCAGCGGGTGCGGCCTCGGCAGGCAGCAGCGGACCGGCCGGAGCCGGGGCGGCACCCGGAGGGGGAGCCGATCCGGGTACCGAAGCCGCCGGGGGCGCGCCCGCCGGTCGAGGCGCCACCGGAGCGACCGGCGACAGCGGCACGGGTGGGGGCGGCGTCGGCATCAGCGCGGGATTCGCCGTGCCCGGCACCGGCCCGGACGGCGGCATCCACGACGGCAGCGGCGGATTCGGGTCGGCCAGGTTGGGGTTCGGGTTGACCAGCGGCGGCCCGACCGCCACGAGATTGCCATTCGGACCCACGACTGTCCCGGCCGGCGGCACCAGGTCGGCAGGCGGCTGATAATTCTGCGGCAGCAACACGTCCGGCAGCGCCGGCCGCGTGGGGACCAGCGGGGCGGTGAAGCAACTCGGCCCCTTGAGCCCGGAGTACTGGGGGCAGTCGGCGCGGGTGTAGCTGTAACTCGGGGTGAACGACAGGTTGATCCGCATGTTGGCGAAGTCGTGCTCAGGCATCCAGACGTTGTCCATGAACTTGCCCGAGAGCTGATTCAGCTTGACGAAGGCCGGCACCCAGTTGTTGGAGGTGTCGGCCAGCACACCCAACACCGGCGTCAGGTTCGCGGTGGTCTTGACCAGTTGGTCGGTGTGGTTGTCCAGCGCCGTGTGCGTGGTGCCCACGGTGTTGATCCCGCCGTTGAGCATCGTGTTCAGCTGTGAACGTTGCTCGACCAGGGTCTGCATCGGCTGCACCGCCTTGTGCAGGGCGTCGAGCAGATCGGGCGCGGTCTGCTGCAGCCCCCGAGTGGCATCGATCAGCGCCGAGACGGTGGTCGAGTCGGGTTCGGTGGCCACCACCGCATCGAGCTGATCGATCAGCCGATTCAATTGCGCTCCGCTGGTGAGCAATTCGTTGCGCCGGTTCTCGGTCGCGGCGTTCACCGCGGCCAGGATGCCCACGGTCTTGTCCTCGCGCCCACGTCCGGTGGCGGCCAGCACGTCGCGCAGCTTGCTGATCGTGGTCTGGAACAACACCGTGGGAAGTTCGGTGTCCTCGGGGATCTGCGCCCCGGCGGCGATTGGCGCGCTTGCCGTCCCGCCGGGGTCGACCAGTTGCACCGAGGACACCGCGAAGACATTGCTGGGCACCACGCGCGCGGTCACGGTCTTGGGGATGGACGCCGCATATTCGGGTTTGAGGTCGATGTGCACGAAGTTGGGATCGCCGTTGGCGGCCGGGACGACGTCGTCGACCATCCCGACGAGCACGCCGTGGTACTTGACGTCGGACCGCTGGGGCAGACCGTCACCGACGTTGACCAGCGCGGCCACCACCGGTACCCGGGCGTCGAGCCGGCCGGTTGCCTTCACCAACAGGAACGTCGAGACCAGTGCTGCCACAACGAGTACGGCGGCTCCGCAGCCGAGCAGCTGACGATCGGAGGGACCCCGCCCGTCGGTATCCAGCGCGTTACCCATCTAGCCGCCGAACCTCGCTCCCGAATCGACCGTCCACAGCGCCATGGTGAGCAACATGTTGACGATGATCACCACGGTGATGCTGGCCCGCATCGCATGACCGGCCGCGACACCCACACCCACCGGGCCGCCAGAGGCATAGAACCCGTAGTAGCACTGCACGGTCGAGGCGATCCACACGAAGATGACCGCCTTGAGCACCGAGTAGAGGATGTCCTGCCCGGACAGCATGAGGCTGAAGTAATGCAGATAGGACCCGCTCGAGCCGCCGCTGATCATGTACACGACCACCTGGGTGGTCAGGTAGCTCACCGCCAGGCAGAGGGCGTAGAGCGGGATCACCGCGACCACCGCGGCCATCAGCCGGGTGGTGACCAGATACGGAATCGGGCGGATCGCGATGGAATCGAGCGCATCGATCTCCTCGGCGATCCGCATCGACCCCAGCTGTGCGGTGAACCGGCAGCCGGCCTGGGTCGCGAAGGCCAGTGAGGCAGCGATCGGCGCCAGTTCGCGCGTGTTGACCAGAGACGAGATGATGCCGGTGGCCGGGCCGAGACCGAGCAGATCGAGGAAGTTGTAGCCCTCGATGCCGACGAGGGCGCCGACCGTGACACCCAGCACCACGGCCACCCCGACGGTTCCGCCACCGACCACGAGTGAGCCGTTGCCCCAGGCGATGTCGGATAGCAGCCGGACGAATTCTCCGCGGTAGTGACGCAGCGCGATGGGCACGGCCGTCAGCGCCCGGACGAAGAACACCATCATGTGGCCCAACCGCATCACCGGCTGGGACACCCGCTTGTACAGCCGCACCCATGGTGCGAGCAGTGGTGGGACGAACGTAGAGGCCGTCATGTCACAGCCCGACCCGGGGGAACAACATGATGTAGAGCTGGCTGATCGCCACGTTGACCACCATCAGTAACAGAATCGATTCGACCACCGCCGCGTTCACGGAGTTCGCGACGCCCGTCGGGCCGCCTTTGGTGGACAATCCCTTCTGGCACGACACCACGGCCACGATGGCGCCGAAGATCACCGCCTTGACCAGAGCCACGATCATGTCGCCGGTGGTGGCGAACGAGGCGAAGGTTGCCACGAAGCTGCCGGGGGCGCCGTTCTGGAAGTAGACGTTGAACAGGAAGCTCGCCAGGAATCCGACGAAGCACACCACACCGGTGAGCGCGACGCCGATCATGATGGCGGCGACGAAGCGCGGCACCACCAACCGCTGGAT
Organism: Mycobacterium farcinogenes; assembly: GCF_019739075.1. Classification (NCBI taxonomy): domain Bacteria; kingdom Bacillati; phylum Actinomycetota; class Actinomycetes; order Mycobacteriales; family Mycobacteriaceae; genus Mycobacterium; species Mycobacterium farcinogenes. Next base: position 5,541,897 of record NZ_CP081673.1, read on the forward strand.
CACCGAAACACCCATGACCTCCATGGCATCGGTTTCCTCACGCATGGTGCGCGAACCCAGGTCGGCGGTGATCGCCGATCCGACCGCGGCGGCCATGAGAACGGCTGCCACCAGCGATGCGGCCTGCCGGATCACGGCCAGGCCGCTGGCCGCCCCGGCCAGCGATGTCGCGCCGACCTGCCCGGCCAGCAAGGCGAACTGGATCGAGAGGGTGACACCGATCGGCAGGGCCACCAGCACGGTGGGCAGCACGGCCGTACCGGCCATGAAGGCGCCCTGGCGGATGAATTCCTGCCACTGGAAGCGTCCTGTCACCAGGTCGAAGAAGAGAATCTGGATGGTCCGGACTCCGAGGACGAACTGGTCGCCGACCGTGGTGAGTGACGCCAGAGGATGGCGCCTGGCATAGCCGGTGGCCCAGTTCTCGATGGCGTCGATTCCCCGTTCCGCCTCGGTCCCCTCAGCCACACGCTCGGGCGGTGCCGTCATCCTCTCTCATTAAGCAGCAGAACGAACACAGTGCAATCCCTCCCCAGGCCGAGATATGGCCACCGCCGGCCGGATAACTCGCAGTGGTTGGCACTGTAACGTCGGCGCTCATGCTCCGTCAATGTTTTGCCGAATTATCATTCACTTAGCGAGGTTGGCTCATCAATCTCCGGCAAATCAGTCGCCGTCCGCCGGCACGCCGCGCCCGTCACGCCGCCGTACGGTGGTGACGTTTTCACTTCGTGGATCACCTGTAAATGCAGCGCATTCAGCCTCCAGGGGACCGGCCGTCCCATTGACACCGGCGTAAGGGACACGCCCGACCAGTCAGGGATTCGCGCCCGCGGCACGAACTCACCACGGAATCAGTACCCGGGACGCACGTTAACTTTGCCAATCGTGCCGAACTCGTCGGAAAAGTTGCCACGATTTTGCCGACGGGTGGCACCGCGGTACCTGGTGAGCTGTTGCGCCGAAGTCTACTGACTACAGTCGATGTCAGTCGAGTTTCGACCGATCTCGCAGCGGCGTCCGGCGTCGCCGCCGGCTTCCACAGGCCGCGTCGGCCGGCAACGGGCCCGAGGTGACCCAGTTCGACAACTTGGGCTCAGCAACGGCCTCGCGGCAATACTCTGATCGCCATGGCACCCGCGCAACGAGAACCCAACGTCGTCGTCCTCGGCGGAGGATCCTGGGGCACCACCGTCGCCTCGATCTGCGCTCGGCGCGGCCCCACCCTGCAATGGGTGCGGTCGGAGGAGACCGCCAAGGACATCAACGAGAACCACCGCAACTCGCGTTATCTGGGGAACGAAGTGGCGCTCCCCGAAAGCCTCAAGGCCACAAACGATTTCAGCGAGGCCGCCAACTGCGCCGATGTGATCGTGATGGGCGTGCCGTCCCACGGCTTCCGCGGGGTGCTCACCGAGCTGGCCCGCGAGCTGCGACCGTGGGTGCCGGTGGTGTCCCTGGTCAAGGGCCTGGAACAGGGCACCAACCGGCGGATGAGCGAGATCGTCGACGAGGTGCTGCCCGGGCACCCGGCCGGCATCCTGGCCGGACCCAACATCGCCCGCGAGGTCGCCGAGGGCTACGCCGCCGCGGCCGTGCTGGCCATGCCCGACCAACACCTCGCGGCCAATATCGCAACCTTGTTCCGCACCAGGCGGTTTCGCACCTACACCACCGACGATGTGATCGGTGTGGAGATGGCCGGGGCGCTCAAGAACGTCTACGCCATCGCCGTCGGCATGGGCTATTCACTGGGAATCGGGGAGAACACCCGCGCCATGGTGATGGCCCGGGCGGTGCGAGAGATGGCCAAACTCGGCGAAGCGATGGGCGGGCACCGCGACACCTTCGCCGGCCTGGCCGGCATGGGAGACCTCATCGTCACCTGCACCAGCCAGCGCAGTCGTAACCGTCACGTCGGCGAGCAATTGGGCGCGGGCAAGAAGATCGACGAGATCATCGCGTCGATGAATCAGGTCGCCGAGGGCGTCAAGGCTGCGAGCGTGATCATGGAGTTCGCCGACAAATACGGGCTGAACATGCCCATCGCCCGCGAGGTCGACCGGGTGATCAACCACAGCAGCACGGTCGAAGACGCCTATCGCGGCTTGTTGGTGGAAAAGCCGGGCCACGAGGTGCACGGCTCCGGGTTCTGAGCCTTCGCGTTGAGCTATGCGCCGAGCGTGACGCCAAGGTCGCTATCTGTCGGCGGCAACGACCCCTGTGTCACTTTCGCCGAACTGTGATCGCGAAGATCGGCTGAGCGACAGCCGATCTCAGCCGATCTGGAAGGTGGGCTTGAAGTCCGATTCCTGCTCACCGATGACGAAGCTGCCCGCCGGGCCGATCACGAAACCGGACTGGTTGCGGCCGTCGATGCACGACGTCGTCACACCGTCGGTGCCGCAGCTGATCGTCTGATAGCTGATCCGCGAATTCGGCGGCAACGGCTTGGGATTGTCGACGACGGCGAACACCGGGGCCGGCGAGCTGGCGAACCCGGGGACCCCGGGCCCGCCGCTGACCAGGTTGGCGCCGTTGGGCGCGGCCGGGATCGGGCCACTGCAGCCGTAACCGCCGCTGCGCTGCAGCACGCAGGTGATCCCCTCGGGGACGCTGAACGCGTACCAGTTGTTGTCCATCACCGCGTATTCAGAGGTCTTGACCGGTGGATACGCGTTGACATTGGGGAGGGCCGGCGCCGGTTCCGGCTCGGCGGCCGCCACCGGCGGCACACTCATCACCGCCGCCCCCGCGGCGCTCACCAGGCCAATCACCACTCTGCTCAGCACGTCGCCACACTAACCCGGGGCGTTGGTGTGGTCCACCGCTGCGGGGCGGGCTACTTACCCTGGCCGCAGGCGAGGTCGACGTAGACCGTGGTGTAGCGGACCCGCTCCTCGGTGTTGCCGCGCGGGGCGGCCTTGAGTTCGGTGATGTCGCGGCCAGGACGGACGGCCTTGACGTTGCAGTCGCTGATCGACCCGCTGCCGACCCGGGACAGGATGACGCGGTAGCCCTCGTCCTCCAATTGCTTGATCGTCTGCTGCGCCGACCCGGTGCCACCCGGCGCCGCCGCGGCCGGTCCGGCCACCGCCAGCGCACCTACGGCCAAACCGGTTCCGATCGCGGCGATGACACTATTCCTGACGGAGTTCCCCATTGAACTACCTGCCTTCCTTGCTGATTGATTTCAGCCTATGCACCTAATTCAGCCAGGTCCATCGACTCATGTTGAACGCATACAAATGGCCGCATATGAATGGCCGCACATTGGGAACTCAGGCCGGATTCATATGTTTCGAATACCCGGCGACCGCGTCGGGGGCAGCCTCGCCTGCCAGCGGGATACGCACAGTAAACACTGTTTCACCAGGCTTCGAGGCCACCGCCACGGTCCCGTTGTGCGCCTCGACGATCGACGCCACGATGGCCAGCCCCAGCCCGGTACTGCCCAATTCTCGCGACCGCGATTTATCGGCCCGGACAAATCTACCGAAAAGATTCGGCAACAATTCGGCATCAATTCCCGGCCCGTCGTCGGTAACCGTTAATTCCGCGAATTCATCACCTTTGGTGAGCGCAATTGCGACGGTCACTCCGGGCGGCGTATGTATGCGGGCATTTGTCAACAAATTGCTGACCACTTGGTGCAGCCGGGCCAGATCGCCGCGCACCCACAGCGGATCGTCGGGCAACTCGGCCACCCAGTGATGCTCGGGCGCGCCCACCGCCACGTCGTTGACCGCGTCGACCACCAGATCGCTCAGGTCGATGTCGTCGGTCTCCAGGTCCTGCCCCTCACTCAACCGCGACAACAACAGCAGGTCACTGACCAGGCCCGTCATCCGTCGCGCTTCGGCTTCGATGCGCGCCAGCGCGTATTCGGTGGTCGGCGGCAGCGTTGCGCTGTCCTGCCGGGTCAGCTCGGCATATCCCTGGATCGCGGCCAGCGGGGTACGCAGCTCATGGCTGGCATCGGTGAGGAACTGCCGGGTGCGCCGGTCGGACTCGGCCAGCGCAGCCAGCGCGCTGTCGACGTTGGCCAGCAGCTGGTTGAGTGTTTCCCCTACCAGGCCGACCTCGGTGTCCGGATCGGTATCGGTGTCCCGCACCCGCGTCGTGATCCGGTGATCGCCACCGTCCAAGGGCAGTTTCGCCACCTTGGCCGCGGTCGCCGCCACCCGGCTCAACGGCCGCAGTGCGTAGCGGACCACCGCGACGGTGCCCAAGGCGGTGACGATCAGGGCGATGACGATCATCACCCCGACGGTCACCGTTTTGCGGGCGATCACCAGGTTGGCGCTGTCCAGCGACACCCCAGAAACCAGCACGTCACCGTTTTCCGCAGGCTGGCTGGCCAACCGGTAGGAGCCCAGCACCGGAAGCTTCACCGTGCGGGGACGCTCGTCGGTCCAGCTGTACTGGTCGAGTGCCCGAGTCACCGCCGCCGGCGCCGGGTGCGGCTCACCGTCGGAGAACACCGCCGACTGCATCACCACACCGTCGTGCAGCACCGCGATCAGGTTGCCCGGGGCCTGCCCGACGAACGCCGTGAGCGCCTCGGTGTCTGCCGCGAGCTCGTGCTCGTCGCGACTCTCCCGCCATTTCTCGTGGGAATGACTGAAGGCGGCCAACGACCGCGACACCTCGGTATCGCTCATCGTCGTCACGTACGTGTGCAGGCTGTATATCGACAACGCGCCGACCGCGAACAGCACCACCGTGACGATCGCACTGACACCCAGCACCAATTTCCGGCGCAGCGAGCGCGGCCCCCAGCGTCTGGGCGGCATCAGCCGGTCACGACGCCGGCCGCAGCATGTACCCAACGCCGCGCACGGTGTGGATCATCGGCTCGCGGTCGGTGTCGACCTTCTTGCGCAGGTAGGAGATGTACAGGTCGACGATGCTCGACTTTCCGCCGAACCCGTAATTCCACACCCGGTCGAGAATCTCGGCCCGGCTCAACGCCCGGCGCGGGTTGCGCATCAGGTAGCGCAACAACTCGAACTCGGTCACCGTGAGGTTGATCGGCTCACCGGCCCGGGTGACCTCCCGGCTGGCCCCGTCGAGCACCATGTCGCCGACCTTGAGGGTCTCGTCGGCCGGCGGTGTGGTGTGGCTCGACCGGCGCAGCAACCCCCGCAGCCGGGCCACCAGCTCCTCGAGGCTGAACGGTTTGGTCATGTAGTCGTCGGCGCCGGCGGTCAGGCCGGAGACCCGATCCAACACAGAATCCCTGGCGGTCAGGAACAGCGTGGGCGTGTAGCCGTCGGCTTCCCGCACCCGTTGCAGAATCTGCAGGCCGTCGATGTCGGGCAGCATGATGTCGAGCACCACGACGTCGGGCTCGATCTCGTCGAACTTTGCTACCGCGTCGTGGCCGTTGTGCGCCACGTCGACTTCCCAGCCTTCGTAGTGCAGAGCCATCTTGACGAGGTTGGTCAGCGCCGGCTCGTCGTCAACCAGCAACACTCGGATTGCTGATCCGTCGGTGCGGTGAATCTTCGGCAACTGTCCGAGGATGGCCTGGCGGGGTTGCTGGGCGCGGGGGGAAACGGACATCGTCGTCATGCCTCCATTGTGCGGAGTACACAGAGTGTTGTCACGGAGTTCATATGGACTTCTAAGGGAATGCCGTATCTATGAGTTTTCTATGATGCACGTCACGTTTCTGACCTGTGGTGATCCAGCTCAAACGTCTTGCGATACATACAGTTTCAAACGAGTAGATGAACAATTGGTGCTGCCCAATGCCATTTCCTGAATGATTCTCCCTGCACACCAGGGATATTCGCGGGGACGGACACTTCACCGAAACATTTGGGTTCCCTATGCGTGGTCGAATCTTCCTTGCGCCTGCTCACAGCGATAAATACTCTCGCCCACAGCAATTGGGTAATACCCAGCTACAGGTGAGCCATAAGTCGACTTGTGTCGCACTGCGCTCCAACACCTTTCGCAGTTGTTCCCCGACAACGGCGTCAATAACTTTGCGCGGGCCGCAACGAGGCGAGCCCGCGCATCACCGATTCCAGACGGAGGCGCGCCATGCAGCAAACCAACCAACTCGCAGAACGGGCGAGATCCGTTCTGCGATACGACCTACCGGCGTCACTGGTGGTGTTCCTGGTCGCCCTGCCCCTGTCACTGGGCATCGCCGTGGCCTCGGGGGCACCGGTACTGGCCGGCATCATCGCCGCCATCGTCGGCGGCATCATCGCAGGTGCCCTGGGCGGATCGCCCCTTCAGGTGAGCGGGCCCGCCGCCGGACTGACCGTGATCGTCGCCGGCTTGATATCACAGTTCGGCTGGGCGGTGACCTGCGCCATCACCGTGTGCGCCGGCGTGCTGCAGGTGTTGTTCGGGCTCAGCCGAGTCGCGCGCGCCGCGCTGGCCATCTCCCCCGTCGTCGTGCACGCGATGCTCGCCGGCATCGGCATCACCATCGCACTGCAGCAGATCCACGTGCTGCTGGGCGGCAGCTCCAACAGCTCGGCCTGGGCCAACGTCGTCGAACTGCCCGGTCAGCTGATCAACGCCCACGGGCACGGGGTCGTACTGGGTGCGCTGGTGATCGCCATCCTGGTGGGGTGGCGCTGGGCACCCAAGGCCGTCAAGAAGGTGCCCGGTCCGCTGGTCGCCATCGTCGGCGTCACGGCCCTGTCCCTGCTGGCACCGTTCGCCGACGTCAGCCGCATCCAGATCAACGGCTCGCTGCTGGACGCGTTGGCCCTGCCCAGCCTGCCCGAGGGCAACTGGGGCGCATTTGCCACCGGCGTGCTGACCGTGGCCCTGATCGCCAGCGTCGAGAGCCTGCTGTCGGCGGTGTCGGTGGACCGCATGCACACCGGCCCGCGCACCAACTTCGACCGCGAGATGATCGGGCAGGGCACGGCCAACATGGTCTCGGGCGCCGTCGGCGGTCTGCCCGTCACCGGTGTGATCGTGCGCAGCTCCACCAACGTGGCCGCCGGCGCCCGCACCCGGGCGGCGGCCATCATGCACGGGGTGTGGATCCTGGTGTTCGCCGTGCCGTTCGCCGGACTGGCCCAGATGATCCCGACTGCCGCCCTGGCCGGCCTGCTCATCGTCATCGGTTGCCAGTTGGTCAAGCGGGCCCACATCGAAACCGCGCGACGCACAGGCGATTTCGCGGTGTACGCGGTGACGGTGACCGGCGTGGTGTTCCTCAACCTGCTCGAAGGTGTGCTGATCGGCCTGGCGCTGGCGGTCGCCCTGACCGTCTGGCGGGTGGTGCGGACCAACATCGTCGCCGAACCCACCGGCGAGGACACCTGGCGCGTCGCCATCGAAGGCTCCTGCACGTTCCTGTCCCTGCCGACCCTCACCAGCGCGCTGGCGCGCGTGCCGTCCGGCACGACGGTGACAGTCGAGCTGTCGGTCGACTTCATCGACCACGCCGCCCACGAGACCATCGAAGAGTGGCAGCGCCAGCACGTGGCCACCGGTGGCGCGGTCGACATTCACGACGTGGGTGCGGTCGAGATGGCCAGTGCCGTCGCCGGCCCGCCGATGCGTGGCTTCACGCCGTTCGACAAGCGCTCCGGCGTGGTTCCGTGGAGCTCCTGGCAGCGCGAGGAGTCGGCTTCGGTGCTGCACGGCCTGGCCGCCTACCACCGCCGTACCGCCCCGGTGCTGCGCCCGCACATGCAGGAGCTGGTTGATGCGCAGCGGCCCGAGACCCTGTTCTTGACCTGCGCTGATTCGCGGGTGGTGCCCAACGTCATCACCAGCAGCGGGCCCGGCGACCTGTTCACGGTGCGCAACGTCGGCAACATGGTGCCCGCGGGCCAGGCCGACGCCTCCATCGAAGCGGCCATCGCGTTCGCGGTCGACAAGCTCGATGTCTCCTCGATCGTGGTGTGCGGACATTCCAGCTGCGGCGCGATGACCGCCATGCTGGGCAAGACCGACGTCGGCGACAAACATCTGGAATCCTGGCTGGCGCACGGCGATACGTCTCTGGAGGCGTTCGATGAGGGTCGTCACCCGGTGGCGCTCTCGGCGGCCGAGGCCGGCTTCGGCACGGTGGATCAGCTGTCGATGGTCAACATCGCCGTTCAGGTGCAGACCCTGCAGGCGCACCCGGTGGCGCGGCGGGTCAACGTGATCGGCCTGTTCTACGACATCGCCAGCGCCGGCGTGCTGCGTGTGACGCCGACCCACATTGAAACCCTGGCCGACGCGGCATAACCCACCACCGCGAAGGTCACCCAGCAGCGCGAGCGTGCGTGTCTGCTGCCCGACACACCAGATGTCGGCAGCAGTTCACGCACGCTCGCGCTGTTTCGTCGGTACTCCTGTCTGCGCAGGGAGACCCGACGAGCGATGGTTGGGCGAAACGGATCAGTAGTGGCCAGGGCCGCGGCCGGCCATGTCCTCCAGGCGACGGATACGGTCGGCCATCGGCGGGTGGGTCGAGAACAGCTTGCCGATACGCTCGCCGGCGCGGAACGGGCTGGCGATCATCAAGTGCGCCTGATCGGCCAACTGGGGCTGTGGAGGCAGCGGGGCCGCCTCGACCCCACCGGAGATCTTGCGCAGCGCCGAGGCCAATGCCAGTGGATCACCGGTCAATTCGGCACCGGACTGGTCGGCCTGATATTCCCGCTGGCGGGATACCGCCATCCGCACCACGGTGGCCGCGATGGGTCCGAGCAGTGAAACCAGGAGCAGGGCAAGAGGATTCGAGCCTTCACGGTTACCGCCGAACATTCCGGCGAACATGGCCATGTTGGCCAGAGCGGTGATCACCGACGCCATCGCGCCGGCCACACACGAGATCAGGATGTCGCGGTTGTAGACGTGTGAGAGCTCATGCCCGAGAACCGCACGCAGCTCACGCTCGTTGAGGAGCTGCAGAATGCCGGTGGTACAGCACACCGCGGCGTTGCGTGGATTGCGGCCGGTGGCGAACGCGTTCGGGTTCGCGGTGTCGGAGATGTACAGCCGTGGCATCGGCTGATGGGCCGTGGTGGCCAACTCCCGCACGATCCGGTAGATCTCCGGCGCCTGCACCTCGGTGATCGGCTGGGCATGCATCGCACGCAGCGCCATCTTGTCGCTGTTGAAATACACGTAGGCGTTCATGCCCACGGCGAACAGGACCGCCAGATACATCACGTTGCGGCCGAACAGCGAACCGACGAAGACGATCAACGCCGACATCCCGACCAGCAGGAAGAATGTCTTGATCCGGTTCGCGTGCGGGTTCCACGTCATCGCAGTTTCCTCCTAGGCAACTACTCGGCAACCATCGCTGATTAAACGCTCAGTTACCGTCCGTGGTTCCTCGAATCAGCCGTGGCGGTTCACCGTGTAGTCCACGAGGGCGGCCAACGCGTCACGGCCGGGCCCGGCCGGCAGGCCCGCAAGCTCGGCGCGGGCCTGTGCCGCGTACTCGGCGACGGTCTCCTTGGCGCGTGCCATTCCGGCCGATTCCCGCAGCAACGCCAGTGCCTCGGCGACGTCCTCGTCACGCTCGACCGGGCCGGCCAGCAACTCCCGCAACCGATCGGAACCGGGGCCGGACTCGCGCAGCGCGTACAGCACCGGCAGGGTGTGCACACCCTCGCGCAGGTCCGTGCCCGGCACCTTGCCCGATTCATCGGGATCGCTGTCGATGTCGATGATGTCGTCGGAGATCTGGAACGCGGTGCCCACGATCCCGCCCAGCCGGTGCAGCCGGTCGATCTGGTCGGCGTCGGCACCCGAGAACGTCGCCCCGAACCGTCCGGAGGCGGCGATCAGGCACGCGGTCTTCTCGTAGACCACCTTGAGGTAGTGGTCGACGGAGTCGACATGCTCGGCCGCGCCGCGAGTCTCGCGCATCTGTCCGGTCACCAGTTGCGCGAATGTGTCGGCAATCACACGCACTGCGTCCGGTCCGAGCAGCGAAACCAGCCGCGACGCCGTGGCGAACAGGTAGTCGCCGGCCAGGATGGCGATGTTGTTGCCCCACCGGGCGTTGGCGCTGGCCGCCCCCCGCCGCATCTGGGCCTCATCCATCACGTCGTCGTGGTACAGCGTGGCCAGGTGCACCAGCTCGATGACCGCGCCGGCGATCGTGACCTCCGGATCGCCGGGCCGGGGGCCCAGCGACGCCGAGAGCACGGTGAACAACGGACGGAACCGTTTTCCGCCGGCCTGGAACAGATGCTGGACGGCCTCGGCCATGAGCTCATCGGCTTTGCCCAGCTCGTCAGACATCAGTTGTTCGATCCTGGCGACGCTGTCCCGGACTTCGACGGCGAACGCCGCGTCCCCGAAATCAACGCCTGCCACCACAGTCGCTGGTGTCCTCATTCGTCCAACATACTGGGGGACATGGATGCACCGGCGGGCAGGAGCGCAGCGACCCGGGGATATACACAGGCAGACGTGGTCGTGGTGGGCGCCGGACCGGCCGGGTCAGCGGCCGCCGCGTGGGCGGCCCGAGTCGGTCGCGACGTGCTGGTCATCGACGCGGCGCAGTTCCCGCGGGACAAGTCCTGCGGCGACGGGCTGACGCCGCGGGCGGTCGCCGAGCTGGAACGTCTCGGCATGGGGCCCTGGCTCGATACCCGGATCCGGCACCACGGCCTGCGGATGTCGGGATTCGGTGCCGATGTGGAAGTGCGGTGGCCTGGGCCGTCGTTCCCGTCAACCGGAAGCGCGGTACCGCGCACCGAACTCGACGACCGCATCCGCTCGGTCGCCGCCGACGACGGCGTGAAGATGCGGCTCGGCGCCAAAGTGGTTGGGGTGAGCCATGATTCGCGCGGTCACGTCGAGTCGGTGCAGCTCGACGACGGCGCCACCATCGGCTGCACGCACCTGATCGTGGCCGACGGGGCCCGCTCCACCCTGGGCCGCATGCTCGGTCGTACGTGGCACAAGGAGACCGTGTACGGCACCGCCATCCGGGGCTACCTCACCACCCCGCGCGCCGACGAGCCGTGGATCACCTCGCATCTGGAGCTGCGCTCCCCCGAAGGCCAGGTGCTGCCCGGCTACGGCTGGATCTTCCCGCTGGGCAACGGTGAGGTGAACATCGGGGTGGGCGCCCTGGCGACGGCGAAACGCCCGGCACACGCCGCGCTGCGACCGCTGCTGTCGTACTACACCCAGCTGCGCCGCGAGGAATGGGGATTTTCCGGGGAGCCGCGAGCGGCCCTGTCCGCGCTGCTGCCGATGGGCGGCGCGGTGTCCGGGGTGGCCGGCCCCAACTGGATGCTGGTCGGCGACGCGGCGGCGTGCATCAACCCGCTCAACGGCGAGGGCATCGACTACGGGCTGGAAACCGGCCGCTTGGCGGCCGAGATGCTGGGGTCCGGCGACTATGCGCAGGCCTGGCCCGCGCTGCTGCGGGACCATTACGCCCAGGGCTTCTCCATCGCCCGGCGGTTGGCACTGCTGCTCACCCTGCCCCGGTTCCTGCCGGCCTCCGGCCCGATCGCGGTGCGCTCGTCGTTCTTGATGAACATCGCCGTGCGGGTGATGGGCAATCTCGTCACCGAAGAGGACGACGACTGGGTGGCCCGGGTGTGGCGGAGCGCGGGGCTGGCGTCACGGAGGCTGGATCAGCGCAAACCGTTCAGCTGATCCGCTTGTTCGCGGTTGAGCATCCAGATCCGGGTGGACAGCGCCATCGCGAAGGCACACCACAGCGGATATGGCGACAGGATGGCGCCGGGGGCACCTTGGGCCTGTACCGCGCGGCGGGTCAGATCCGCGCTGCTGGCCGTCAGCGCCGCGGCCGTGAGCGCTGCGGCGCCGAGTCGGCGACGGGAGAAGAACACCCACGACCACGCGGCGTTGACAGCGAGGTTCGCACTCAGCGCCGCCGTGTAAGCGCGAGCCTGGTCGGCCTGGCCGTCGGCGCGCAAACGGTCGATGGTGCGGGCCGACACCACCGCGATGCCGGCGTACAGGATCGGCCAGACGATCGGAAACGCTTGTCGCGGAGGCTGAAAGGACGGCTTACGCAGCCGCTCGTACCACGTGGACTGGGCGGGGCGGCTGGCCAGCCCGCCGACGAACGCAGTGGTCAATGCCGCAGAGGCCGTCTTGGCCAGGGTGATCGGTCGCATGGGCCTCTACATACCCGAAACCGGTGGTCGGCACACGTGCGCCGCGGTCGCCGATTTCCACCCCTGGGTCATGACGAGCGAAGTCGAACAGCCCGGCGGTGGAAAACGGCGCGGCCAAGGAGACACCGCTCAGCTCAGCGGTACTCGCAAAGATAGGCCGTCTCGACCTCGGTGCGCACCTGGAACTTGCTGTCCGCAGGCACGGTGAATTGTGTTCCGGCCGCGAAGGTTTCCCATCCTTCGGCACCGGGCAGCTTGACGGTCAGCGCACCGGAGACCACCTTCATGATCTCCAGGGAGGAGGTGCCGAACTCGTACTCACCCGCGGCCATGACGCCCACGGTCGCCGCTCCCTCCGGCGTGGTGAAGCCGATCGAGGCGACGTCGCCACCGAAGTACTCGTTGACCTTGAACAATGCGGCTCCTTGAAGTCGGGTGAGCGGTCAGGATACCGGTGCCGGACACCCCCGCCGCCGGCTACACCACGTACTTGAGCACGCCGAGCATCGCGTTCTCGTCGGCCGGTGCGCCGGCGCACCGCTGCAGCCCGGCAAGCAGTGCCGAGGTGTCCATCCCGGTGCCGATCAACACCAACTCGGTGCCACCGGGGCGACGTTTCTCGAAGCGCAGCGAACTGCCGACCAGCTGCACCAGGAACCGCTGGTCGCCGAAGTCGACGAAACCCTTGGCCCGATACAGCCCCTCGGGCCGATCTCGCAGAAACTCCATGAACAAGCGCGGGTTCACCGGGGTATCGGTGCGGAACTCGATGCTCTGATACGCGGGATGGTCGTGACCGTGCTCCTCGCGCAGGAGCTCGTCGAAGGACAGCTGGGCCTGCGGCGCACGCTCCGGGGGGTCGATCAGTAGCTCCGGATCGATGCGGGCGAAGTCGGTGGGCAGCACCGGAACCCGGGGATTGAGCTCGCGGATCCGGGCGATCAGGCCGTCGGCGTCGGCGCACGAGGACGCCTTGTTCAGCACCACCAGATCGGCGACCGGTACCCCGTGGCCGAGATCGGGCTGCAGGCCGTCGACGACCAGGACCAGGCCGGCGTAATGGAAGCGCGGATCGTCGGCGGTGATGATGGTGCGCGCCAGGGCGGCCGGCTCGGCCACACCGCTGGCCTCCACCACGATCAGGTCGAGCCGGGGTTTGACGGCGGCGAGCTTGCCGAGCATCTCGCCCGCCTCGTCGGCGTCGACCGCACAGCAGATGCAGCCGTTGGACAGCGACGCCATCGCATCGACCTGGCCGGCGACCAGCATGGCGTCGATGTTGACCGCGCCGAAGTCGTTGACCAGCGCCCCGATGCGGACACCGCGGCCGTTGCGCAGCAGGTGGTTGAGCAGCGTGGTTTTTCCGGCGCCGAGATGACCGGCGACCGCAAGCACAGGTACCGATGTCACCGGGCCATCGTAGTTATTGGTAACTGTTTTCAGTAAGCGGGTCACGGCATACCGCTACCACCTCGGCCCGCCAACCGCCGTGGACGCTAAGTTAATCCAGGTTCTCCGCTGAACCGGCGCGACGCGCCGCTTCGAAGGCCCCCACCACTATGTGATCGACGGGTCACAAACCCGGGTACGGAATTGTTCCGGACCTCCGAAGACACCGTCTCTCCACTCGAGAATGGCCATTCACTTAATTGTTGCGATCGCGTCATGAGATGTGACATGCTCCACAGGCGACCGGGGGGTCGAAACGGTGCTTCAGCACAGCCGGTGTCACCGGGCGGCCCCGCGCATGCCACAACACGCGCGGAAGGAACTCGATGACCTACGAGCTACCAGCGTCCAAGGGCCCCGTACGGGATGTCCTGGTCCAGGGCGGCTACGTGCTCGGCTTCTCGGTACAGGCGCTGGTCAGCGTCGTCACCGCGCTGATCCGCCGACGCCTGGTGCTCGACGAGGTCGTGACCCAGACCCTGTTCATCGGCCGGGTCTGCACCGGCCCGGCACTCTTGCTGATGATGCCCATCGGGGTGTTCATCGCGGTGTCGGTCGGTGAGCTGGCCGGGCGCATCGGCGCCGGCGGCTATTCGGGTGCTGTGGTGGCCTTCATCATCGTCGGCCAGGCCGCGGCCCTGGTCTGCGCGTTGATGATGGCCGGGGTCGCGGGCTCGGCGATCTGCACCGACCTGGGATCGCGCACCATCCGCGAGGAGATCGACGCGATGGAAGTGATGGGCCTGGATGTGATCGAGCGCCTGGTCGCACCGAGGCTGGTCGCCGCCGTCATCGTGGCGCTGGCACTGTGCTCGATCGTCACCTTCGGCGGCGTGATGGCCTGCTACCTCTACCACATCAGCGTGCAGCACCTGCCCGCCGGAACGTTCCTGGCCACCTTCAGCCAGTACGGCCAGGTGTCGGATTTCGTTATGGCACTGATCAAGTCGGCGGTCTTCGGGCTGACCGCCACCCTGGTCGCGACCTTCAAGGGCCTGCACGCCAAGGGCGGCGCCGGCGGCGTGGCCAACGCCGTGAACGAGGCGGTGGTGCTGGCCTTCGCCCTGGTCTTCATCCTCAACACCACCATGTCGGCGCTGTACACCGTGGTGGTTCCGGCCGTGGGCAGTTACCGGTGACCGCGATCACCAGCAGCGCTGCCCTGCACCGGATTTCGCGGCCGGCGGTGGCCGGTCTCGATGCGCTCGCGGTCGCCGGCCAGCACGTCACGTTCTACGCCAAGGTGCTCGGCTCGCTGCCGTACGCCCTGGTGCGCTACCGCAAACACACCCTCAATCAGATCGGCGAGGTCACCTTCGGCACGAGCTCCCTGCTGTCCGGCGGCGGAACCATCGGCATCGTTTTCGCCATGTCACTGGCCGCGGCCATGATGCTGGGCGTCGAAACCCAGCGCGGCCTGGACCTGGTCGGGATGAACACGCTCTCGGGCATGCTCGCCGCGATCGCCAACACCCGCGAACTGGCGCCTGTCGTGGTGGCGATCGCCTTGGCCGCCAAGGTCGGGACCGGATTCACCGCCCAGATCGGGGCCATGCGGATCTCCGACGAGATCGACGCGATCGACGCCATGGCGCTGCGCTCGGTGCCCTATCTGGTCGGCACCCGGGTGCTGGCCTCGGTGGTGTGCGTGATCCCGATCTACATGATCGGACTGCTCGCCAGCTACCTGTCCACCCGCACGGTGGTGGTGGTCTTCAACGGGGCGTCCCCCGGCACCTATGACTACTTCTTCCATCTGGCCCTCGGCCCGCAGGATCTGCTCTACTCCGGCATCAAGGCGATCGTGTTCGCGGTTGTGGTGGCGCTGGTGCACTGCACCTACGGCTATTTCGCCTCCGGCGGTCCGGCCGGGGTGGGGCAGGCCGCGGGCCGGGCGCTGCGCACCGCGATCCTCGCGGTCGGCATCCTCGACGTACTGCTCACCTTCGCACTGTGGGGCCTGGTGCCCGAGATCCCCGGGATGGGAATGTGAAGCACCTCAAGAGATCTCACAGACGTACCGAACCCGGCCGGGCGAAGCTGGCAGTGCGGGGCCTGGCCGCGACCGTCGTGGCGCTGGCCGTGGCGTCGGTCCTGGTGGCGCGGGCCTCGGGTCACCTGGAACGCAGCGCCGACGTGTTCGTGGGCGTTCCGGTGTCGGCGGGGCTGATCACCGGCGGATCCCCGGTGCGCTACCACGGCGTCAACGTCGGGCGCATCGCCGACATCGAATCGGGTACCCACACCTCACGCGTCCGGTTGGCGATCGAACCCGACAGCCTCGGCGTCATCCCGTCCTCGGCCGTCGCCCGCATCGTGCCCCGCACCTTCTTCGGCGACATCTACCTGCAACTCGTCGACCCGCACGGTGACCGTTCGGCGACGGGCCTGAAGCCCGGCGACACCGTGGCCATCGACGACAGCCCCGACGCGATGGCGCTCTACGACGTGTTCACCAAGATCGTCGAAATGTTCTCGCAGATCAAACCCGAACGCATGCAGACCGCCCTCACCGCGATCAGCCAGTCACTGCGCAACCGGGGCACCGAACTCGGCACCACGATCGACAACCTGAGCGCCAGTGCGCAGGTGCTGACCCCGTCGCTCGTCCGATTCCTCGACACCACACCGCAATTCCGCGACGTGATGGCCTCGCTCAACACCGCCACCCCCGACATCATCTCGACGCTGTCGGCGGCGACATCGGTGTCGAATCGAATGGTCGACGATCAGAAGAAATTCTCCTCGGCGCTGGACGGGTTCGCCCGGTTCTCCTCGGTGCTCACCGCGTTCCTGTCCGATCACCGCGAGCAGTTGATCACCGTGGTCGACGCGGCCGGAAAGATCATGGCCACCACCGCAGCCCAGCCACTGGGGCTGGTGGACACTCTGGCCGGCGCACAGTCGTTCGGCGAGGCCGGCGCCAAGGTGTTCGCCACGGGCAAGTTCAACATCACCGCCGTGGCGACGTTCGCCGGGCCGATGCCCTACTCCCTTCAAGATTGCCCGGTCTACGGCAACCTGCAGGGCGCGCGCTGTGCCGAATCCGCACCAACCGGCGGGATCCCCGATCAACCCGAGGACGTGCTGGCCCGCCCGGCCGCCGACCTGCCGATCACGCCGTTCACCCCGCCCGCCCCGCACCTGCCGACGAACTCGTCCCTGCCACCGGGACCGGGATTGCCGCAGTCCGCACCGATACCGACCGAACCGCTTCCCGCCGAATCGGTTCCAGGGGCCGCGCCGGCCTCCGCCGTCGTCGACGCAGACGGCCAGGCGCACGCGCTCGCGGTCCTGCAGGACCAACTCGTGCCCCCGGCCGGTGCCCCCTCAACCCAACCGAACATCGCCACGGTGCTCATGCTGGGCCCGCTGGTGCGCGGCACGGAAGTGCAGGTCTCATGAACCGCAACGGTCGGTGGCAGTCATGGGCCAAGCTGGGCGCCTTCGGCACCGCCGGGATGCTCAGCGCAGTGCTGGTGATGAACACCCTGTCGGTGCCGGTGCGCGGTAGCACCGTGACCTACCAGGCGCAGTTCACCAGCGTCGAAGGCCTCAACGTCGGAAACCCGGTGACCATGAACGGCATTCGGATCGGCCGGGTCGATTCGATCCGGTTCGCTCCCAACGCCGACGGCACCAGCCGCGCCGACGTCGACATCGAGGTCAACTCCGATTTCACCCTGACCAGCAACGTCACCGCAGCCGTACGCTACGGCGACATGCTCGGCGCCCGCTACGTGGCGCTGTCCGATCCGGGTGAGGCCATCATGGACGTCTCCACCGACGAACCACCGGCACGCCTGGCTGCCGGCGGAGTCATCCCGCTGGCCCAGACCTCACCCGCGGTGGATCTGACCGCGCTCCTCAACGGGTTCAAGCCGTTGTTCGACGCGTTGGCCCCCGAGCAGGTCAACACCCTGACCCGGGGATTCGTCGAGACCTTCAGCGGCCAGGCGCAGACCTTGACCACGCTGCTCACCCAGATCGCCGCCATGACATCGAGTTTGACCGGGAACTCCGCCATTTTTACCCAGCTGATCGACAACATGTCGACACTGATGCGCACCATGAACGCCCGCCAGCCGCAACTGGAGCAGATGTTGCAGGGGCTCAACCGGCTCAGCGCTGCGGTGACCTCCGGTGACCGCCAGTTCGAGACGCTCATCGACCAGGGCAATGCCGTGCTGGCCACCCTGGCCAACACGGTCAACAGTTCCAGCACCGCTTACGGAGAAACGATCACCAATCTCAACGCCATGCTGCAGGCCTGGCAGCCCAACACCGAGCAGTTCACCACGCTGCTGAACCGGCTGCCCGAATTCGGCGATGCGATCAATCGGACCACCAGCTACGGCGGGTTCGTGAGCCTGTACCTGTGCAACTTCACCCTCAAGATCCGCAGCCACGAAGCCAACATTTTCGGCTACACGCATTCCGAGGTGTGTCAGTAGATGTTTCTCGTCAAACTGATCGACCTCTTCGTCGGCGCGGTGATCTTCCTCTTCGTCAAGGATCAGCGCAAACACAACCCGTCAATCCCGTTGGCACTCGGCATGATCGGAACCATCACACTGGTGGCCATCATGGTCGTCTCGATCGGGATCCCCCGCGCGGTCTACCACGTCCGAACCAAGGACTATGTCGCCGAACTCGCCAACGCCAGCGGACTGACCGGCGGTGACCCCGTCTACGTGGCCGGGGTGCCGGCCGGTCGAGTCGAGGATGTCGCCCTGGCCGTGGACCGGGTCCGGGTCGGCTTCCGCCTCGACAAGGCGCAGGCGCTGGGCAACCGGACCACGGTGACCGTGCGGTTGCGGACCGTGTTGGGCAAGCGCTTCCTGGACGTCATGCCCGCCGGGACAGTAAACGGCTTGGACTCCAACGTCATTCCCCTGTCGCGCACCACTGTGCCTTACAGCCTCGACGAGGTGGGGCGCAAGGCCGCCGACACCGCCGAGCACGTCGACCAGCAGCCGTTGACCGCGATGATGACCACCCTGGTGGAGACCATGCCCGGCAACAGCGCCGAACTCGGCCAGGCACTCGCCGGGATCAGCGCGGCCAGCTCGGCTTTCGCCGACAACGGCGACAAGATCGACGAGATCCTGCGGATCAGCCGGCAAATGGCCGAAATGCTGGCCCACCAGACGGATTCGCTGGCCGACACCGCCGCCAACGCGCAGTACATCGTGTCGTCGTTGGCCGCGCGTCGCCAGGCGCTGACCGACATCGTCACCAACCTGACCGCGATCATGCGGCACCTCGCCCAGATCTACACCGAAAAGCAGGCCGATTTCGGCAGTTTGATCGCCGGGCTCACCGCGGTCACCGGAACCTTGAAAGCCAACGTGGACAAGATCGACCAGACCCTGCAGAAGATGCCGCCGGCGATCCGTGCGGTCACCAACGCCACCGGCAACGGCAACTGGGCCGACGTCAACTCCCCGTCAGTGGTGATGCCCGACAACCTGTTGTGCTTCCTCAACGTTCAGCGGGAGTGCCGATGACGCGTAGAGCCTTGATCGCGATTGTGACGGTCCTGTGTGTGGCCGCCGGCGGCTGGTATGTGTTCGGCCGCACCGACCGGGCCCGTACCGTGCACGCCGACTTCGGCTACATCAACGGTATCTACCCCGGCAGCAAGGTCACCGTGCTCGGGGTTCCGGTGGGGCGCGTCACCGCGGTGACGCCACAGGGCACCACGGTGCGCGTCACCATGACCCTGCCCGACGACGTCGCGCTGCCCGCCGATCCGGACGCGTACGTGGTGAGCCCGGCGCTGATCAGCGACCGCAGCGTCGAACTCGGCCCCGCCTACAGCGGATCGGGTCCCACGCTGGCCGACGGACACGTCATCGGAGCCGACCACAGCCACTCCCCGATCACCTTCGACACCATGCTGGGCAGCCTGAGCACGCTGACCTCAGCGATCGGCCCGCAACAGGGCGATATCGGCGCGGTGCTGTCCCGCGGCGCCGACCAATGGCGCGACCAGGGCAAGCTGTTCAACTCCGCGATGCGCAACCTGAGCGCGGCCAGCGGCGTGCTGGGCGCGCGGGCCGAGGACATCGGAGCGGTGGTGGACAACCTCAGCACGCTGATGGCGGCATTCAATCAACGGCAGGTGTCGCTGGACCAGATGGTCACCGAGCTCGGGCAGGTCGGCGGTAGCTGGGCCGACACAGGCGTCGACATCGCCCAGCCCATGGCCGACCTCAAGGTGGTGCTCGACCAGGTCGACACCTTCGTCGCCCAGCACGGCGACGACCTGGGCACCATCGCAGCCAACCTCAACGCTGTAGGAAACGTGTTGACGGCCAAGCAGCCGCAACTGGGTGAGTTCATGGACCTGGTGCCGCTGATGATGCAGAACCTGTCCAACACGATCGGCCCCGACCGGCGTGGCCGGATCCGACTGAACGTGTCCACGGTGCTCGCCCAGTTCGCCGCCGCCCAGAACTTCTGCGACCGCAACATGTTGCCGATGTGCGTGGGTGCGGGGATCACCAACCCGATCTCGTATCCGATCAGCCGCTCGGACCCGCTGGGCATCGTGTCGGCCGTCACCGGCAACGCTCCGGCCCCGAACCCGAAATACCCGAGGTGAACGGTCATGCGTAAAGCCTTGCCCAAGCCCAGTTTGCGGGGCGCGGCCACCGGCTGCGCCGTGGTGGTCGCGGTCGCGATTCCATTCGCGTTGAGCGGCAACATCTTCAAGCTCGGTATTCAAGACCTTCCGCTGGGCCGCACCTCTCCCTCCGACACCATGGCGGTGACGGTGGTGCTGCCGACCGCCGACGGCATCACCATCGGCGCCGACGTGCGCAACGGGCAGAAGGTGGTGGGCCGGGTCAGCGGGATGAGCCTGGCCGCCTCGGGCGCCTCGGTGCAGCTTAGCCTGGCCGACGCCGCCGGCCTGGACTCCGGAACGGTGGCCAGTGTGGAACTGCCCTCGGCCCTGGGCAATCCGTTCGTCCGGCTCAGCAGCGCACCGGTCCCGCAACGAGCGTTACGTGACGGCGACGTGATTCCGCCCAGCCATACCGAGCTCGGGCCGCAGATCGAGAGCGCGTTGGCCACCTTCGGCGCGCTGTTGTCCCGCAGCGGCGTCGACCAGCTGGCCACCATCGTCACCGAACTGGACAAGGCGTTCGCCGGCCGGGCCGACAAGGTGCGCGGCCTGATCGACTCGATGTCGCTGCTGGCCGCCAAGGCCTCCGAACATCAGGGTGAGTTCGATCAGGCAATGACCCTGGCCGCCAACATCGCCGGACAGTTCGGGCACGAACAGAAGACCGTGGCCGGATATCTCGACGCGGTACCCAAAGTGGTGGCGATGCTCGACATCCAGCGCGCCAAGCTGCAAACCCTGTACTCCTCGACGACCGCGCTGGCCGCTACCGCCAACAACGTGCTGTCCTCGGCCGACCTGGGTGCCATGGTGAGCGACGCCGGCACCGTGGTGGGGATGATGGGCACCTTCAACGACCGGCTCGGCGCGATGCTCACCTCGATGAACACCTTCCTGGAGAAGTTCGGCAGCTCGGTTCACGGCGATTACCTGATGTTCGATGGCGCCCTGGACATTCCGGGCACCATCGACAAGCTCCTGACCGGAGGGTTGATCGTCAACGGCACCCCGATCACCGGGGATGTCGCCCTCGAAGGGTTCTTGTCGGGAGGTCTGAATTGAGACGCCTGGTCGTAGTTCAGCTGGCCATCTTCGCGGTGATCGCCGCGATCGTCATCCCGTTCGGCATCCGCTATGTGGCCGGGCCGCAGGGATTCCGGACGCCGATGACCCTGAACGCCAACATGACCGACGCATTCGGACTGACCGCCGGCACCAGCGTCACGGTGCGCGGCGTGCAGGTCGGCACCGTCGACGACGTCTGGCTCTCCCCCGACGGCGCCGCGATGGTGCGGTTGTCGATCGACCCCGACACCAGGATTCCGCGTGACGCGATCCTGACCGTCGGGATGGGCACGGCCGCCGGCATTCAGAGCGTCGACATCATGCCGCAGTCCGACGCCGGCCCCTACCTGGCCTCCGGCGACACCATCGCCGCACCCGCCGACCGCCAACCCATCCAGATGGACCGGATCATGGGCGACACCGCGCAATTGGTGAAAGGCATCGATACGCGGGCAGTCCGGGATGTGGGTACCGAGCTGTCGAACGCGTTCGACGGGCTGGGCCCCGACCTGGCCATGCTGATCGACAACGCGTCGGACATGTCCACCCGCATCCGCAACCAGACCGGCCAGCTGCAGCCCCTGATCGAGGGCACCGCCGAACTCGTCACCACGATGGCCGGCCAGGGTGACCCGTTCGTGCGCGGCATGGGCGCCAGCGCCCGGCTGGCCAACCAACTCGACGGCAGCGGACCGGCATTCCTCTACCTGACCGACCATTCGCCGGCCGCGCTGGCCTCACTGCAGCGCGTGCTCGACACCTACCAGGGCACCTTCGGTGCCACGCTGGCCAACCTCGCCACCGTCACCCCGATCATCGGCGACCGCACCGACTCGCTGCAGACGGGTTTGTCGACGATCCCCAAGGGACTGCAAGACCTGACCTCGATCGTCAAGCTGGACGCCACCGGCCAGACCCGCGCCGACTTCTCGCTCATCGCGACCCAGGGGCCAGTGTGCAACTACGACGTCGACCGCCGCGCCATCGGCGACGTCAGCCCGAAAGATCCGAACCTGGTGATGTACTGCCCGCCGGCACCCGACATGCTGATGCGGGGCGCGGTCAACGCACCCCGACCCAACGATCTCGGCCTGCAGAACTCCCAGACCCCCGGGCACCCGATCGGACCCGAAGTGGTCGATGACCCGGTCAAGATCCCGACCCTGGCCCAGCTGGCCTACAAATGGCGCAGCATCCTGAAAGGTGGCCCGCAGTGAGCAATTCCGACGATGACGCCGACGACCCCAAATCGGTGCTGACGCTGGAGGACCCGGCCGAGGAAACCGCAAGCGAAGCCGAGGCACAGGCGTCCGATCCCACTGCGCCCAGCCGCGCCAAGCGCCGGGTACTGGCGGGCCTGGTCGCGCTACTGGCGGTCGCCGCCACCGCCGCGCTGGTGCTGTTGTCGATCAGCGAGTACCAACACCGTCGCGACGACACCTTGCGCGGTCAGGCCGTGGCGATGTCGCGCGACTACCTGGTGGCGATGGCCGCGTTCGACTACCAGAAGATGGACGCCAACCGCGAACACATCGTCGCCAACTCCACCCCCGGCTTCGCCGCCAAATACGACGAGATGGTCAAGGCGCTGCGCGACATCGTGGTGACCAGCAAAGGTGTCGCGACCGCGACCGCAGACCACGTGGTGGTCGACTCCCTCGCCGACGACGCGGCCACCGTGGTGGCATTCGTCGATCAACACGTCACCAATGTGACTGCGCCACAAGGCAGTGACCAGAAGTACCGGATGGTGGTCAAGCTGGTGCGCAGCGGCGATCGCTGGATCGTCGACGACGTGCAGACCGTGTAACCCCTGTTAGCCATAGTTCGCCCCCGAGAGGAGTCCCATGCCAGCGACATATGTGGATCTGGCCGCCCAGCCGCGGTTGACCACTGCCGAAACGCGCATCACCGTCACTCAGCGGGTGCCCCGGTGGATCCGGAAGAAGCACGTCGATCTCACCGACGCGCTGGACTTCTGGTCCGCCGCCGGGGCGGCGGCCAACGTCATCATGCAGATGAGCTGGCCCGAGGTGGGCTATGGCGTGGCCGAAAGCCGGGTGGAGTCAGGCAGTTTGGTGCACCACCCCTGGAAGCGGCTGCGGACCACCGCGCAGTACCTGACGGTCGCAATCCTGGGCACCGACGAAGAGAAGAACGCCTACCGCGAGGCGGTCAACGTCGCGCACCGGCAGGTCAGGTCCACTGAAGACAGCCCGGTCAAGTACAACGCGTTCAACCGCGAACTCCAGTTGTGGGTGGCGGCATGCCTTTTCATCTTCTACGAGGACACCCACCAGCTGCTGTACGGCACCATGACCGAGGAGCAGGCCGAAACCTTCTACCAGAGTGCGATGACCATCGGCACCACGCTGCAGGTGCTCGAAGAGATGTGGCCGGCCACGCGGGCGGATTTCGACGCGTACTGGAACACCGCGTGCGAACGCGTCCAGATGACCCCGTTCGTACGGGATTACCTCATGGTCCTGGTGGAGCTGCGGATGATCAACTGGCCGATGCGCAAGATGCTGGCGCCGCTGTTGCGGTTTTTGACCATCGGATTCCTGGCACCGGTGTTCCGCGAGGCGATGGAACTGGAGTGGACCGACACCGACCGGCGCCGCTTCGAACATCTCTTCCTGTTCGTGGCGTTCGTCAACCGCTTCCTGCCGAAATCGCTACGCACCGGCAACTACTCGGTGCTGATGAAGGATATCCGCCGCCGGATCCGCCGTAAGAAGGCGCTGATCTGACGACCCCAGACACCCTGCTCTCGCGCTATCTGCCGGACCGACGGTTCCTGTTCGTGCTGCCGAGGGCGGTCTGCCTGCAGTCGCTGCATCCGACGATCGCCACCGGGATCTCCCAGCACGCTCTTCTGCACCGGCGAGTCTGGTTGCACCACAAACGCACCGTGACCCAGGCGATCAGGATCGCGTTCACCGACGTCGACATGCGCCCCTACATCCGGTTCGCGCATGAGGAGGTCAAGGGCCGTGACCCGGCCGGTCACAAATACCACGCGCTCAATCCCGACGTCTTCCATTTCCAGCACGCCACCTATGTGGAAAGCCTTGTGATGATGGTCAATACCTTCATCCGAAAGCTGGACGAGCGCGAGCACGAGCAGCTCTACCAGGAGTGCTGCGCGTGGTATCGCCGCTACGGCATCTCCGCGCGCCCCATGCCGGCCAGCTGGCCGGAGTTCGGCGAGTACTTCGATGACGCATGCCGTACGCAGCTGTCGGCGGGCGAGCATTTCGAGCCGTTCCGCCGGCAGATGTTCGCACCGACGGACTGGTGGCCACGGGCCGTGCCGCAGCGGGCCATCCGGGCCATGCAGCATCCGCGGGCGGCCGAGCTGACCGGCGTTCGCGTCAGCGCCGGCGACCGGCGCGCCCTGCGGCGGTTCACGGTGATCAGTCGGGTCCTGTGCTGACCGTCCGCCACAATGACGGGGTGCGCAGAACTCGGATGTTGGGTGTCCTCGCCGTGGCAGCGGCACTGGTGGGGCTGACCGGTTGCACGAACACCGTGTCGGGCACCGCACTGAAGAGGGCTCCCTCGCCGGCCGAGAACAAGCTCGAGCAGATCATGCTGCCGATCGAGGAACTCAAGGCGATCGTCGGGGCCGGGAATATGGTGTTGACCGGCAACTCGGCGGACATGAACAACAACTTTCCCAAGGTTCGCGACGAAAGGTGCCTGGCCGCACTCTATCCCGCAGAGGAGATGGACTACCTGTTCACGTACTGGACCGCGGTACGCACCCAGACCGCCCAGGACTCGGACTCAGACCATCAACACTGGGTGCAGCAAGCCGCGGTGCTCTACGCCTCCGAAGACGAAGCCCGAACCATGCACCAGATTTCGGCGAAGGTATGGGGCGACTGCACGGGATCGGCGATCCCGGTTCACGAGGACCACGGCATCGAGGTCTGGAACATCGGCGAGCTCGTCCTCGGCGATGATCTGATCAAACAGACAGCCACCCGGGAGGGCACCGACGGATGGGCCTGTCAGCATGCCATCGCGACTGTCTCCGACATGTCCGTCGAGGCCAAGGTGTGCGGTCACAACGTCCGGGATCAAGCGGCCACCATTGTCGACAAGCTGGTCGCCAACGCCCGGCGCTGACCGGGCTGTCGGCTGTCGCCCCCCGGCCACCAGGGATAGAAGTCACCGGAGAGCGGTAGCGGCTGCAGCACATCGTCTCTCGGCCCTTCGCGGACGTGGCCGAAAGGTAAGGCGCGCGCACGCGGAAACGCTGGGGAGTCCGGTACCTCGTTTTCCGCCCGCTGGGTTACCACGCGCGGCGCGAGCGTGCGCAGACTGTCGGCGATTGGCGGCGTGGCGGGCAGCAGACACGCACGCTCGCGGTGCAGGTCAGGGAGACGGCTTGGTGGCGGCGTGCAGGGCCACGATGCCGCCGGTCAGGTTGCGCCACTTGACCTGTGACCAGCCGGCGTCACCGATGCGCCGGGCCAGCTCGGCCTGATCCGGCCAGGCCCGGATCGACTCGGCCAGATACACGTAGGCGTCGGGATTGCTCGACACCGCGGTGGCCATCCGCGGCAGGGCCTGCATCAGATACTCCTTGTAGAGCGTGGCGAACGCCCGGTTGGTCGGCGTGGAGAACTCACACACCACCAGCCGGCCTCCCGGTCGGGTCACCCGGGCCATCTCCCGCAGCCCCGCCACATGGTCGACGACATTGCGCAGCCCGAAGCTGATCGTGACAGCGTCGAAGACCCCGTCGGCGAACGGCAGCCGGGTGGCGTCGGCGCCCACCTTGGGCACCGGACGGGACGCCCCGGCGGCGAGCATGCCCACCGAGAAGTCCGCAGCCACACACCACGCGCCCGAGCTCGCCAGCTCGACCGTCGACACCGCGGTGCCCGCCGCCAGATCCAGCACCTTGTCCCCCGGGCCGATACCCAGCGCCGCACGGGTCTGGCGACGCCAGAACCGGTCCTGCCCGAGCGACAGCACGGTGTTGGTCAGGTCGTAGCGCCGCGCCACGGCATCGAACATCGATGCCACTTCGTGGGGGTTCTTCTCCAGGCTCGCTCGGCTCACGCCGCCGACGCTACCCGTAGCCATCCCTGTGAACTTCCTGCGACCGGGAATTGGTGCTCGCCGGGGCGACTTGAAGCTGATCATGAGCGAAAAAGTGTGGTTCATCACCGGTGCATCGCGAGGCTTCGGCCGGGAGTGGGCGATCGCCGCCCTGGAGCGGGGCGACAAGGTGGCCGCCACGGCGCGGGACACCGCGACGCTGGCCGACCTGGCCGACAAGTACGGCGACGCGCTCCTGCCGATCAAACTGGACGTCACCGACCGCGAGGCGGACTTCGCCGCGGTCAAATCAGCCCACGATCACTTCGGCCGGCTGGACATCATCGTCAACAACGCGGGCTACGGCCAGTTCGGCTTCATCGAGGAGCTGTCCGAGGCCGACGCCCGCGA
Organism: Mycobacterium farcinogenes; assembly: GCF_019739075.1. NCBI lineage: Bacteria > Bacillati > Actinomycetota > Actinomycetes > Mycobacteriales > Mycobacteriaceae > Mycobacterium > Mycobacterium farcinogenes. Next base: position 5,568,612 of record NZ_CP081673.1, read on the forward strand.
TCAGATCGAGACGAACGTCTTCGGCGCGCTCTGGGTCACCCAGGCCGCGCTGCCGTACCTGCGGGCCCAGGGCAGCGGACACATCATCCAGGTGTCCTCGATCGGCGGCATCACCGCGTTCCCGTTGGTCGGCATGTACCACGCGTCCAAGTGGGCGCTGGAAGGCCTCTCCCAGTCACTGGCCCAAGAGGTGGCGCCCTTCGGGGTGCACGTCACGCTGATCGAGCCGGGCGGGTTCTCCACCGACTGGGCCGGCTCCTCGGCCAGACATGCTGCCCCGCTTGCCGATTACGACGACGCCCGCGCGGCCGCGCAACGTGCCCGCGCCCAGCGCAGTGCCAAGCCCGGTGACCCCAAGGCCTCGGCCGAGGCGGTACTGAAGATCGTCGACGCCGAGAACCCGCCGCTGCGGGTGTTCTTCGGTGAGCTGCCGCTACAGCTGGCCAAGGCCGATTACGAGAGCCGGCTGGCCACCTGGGAGCAGTGGCAGCCGGTGTCGGTTCTCGCCCAGGGCTAGCCGCGGTTTCATCCGGCAATCCCCGGGGAAGCCTGTGGGTATGCCGGAAAGCGTCACACAAAAGCTGATCGGGTCCCATCTCGTCTCCGGGTCGATGACGCCCGGGGACGAGATGGCGATCCGGATCGACCAGACGCTGACGCAGGACGCCACCGGAACACTGGTCATGCAGGAGCTCGAGGCGCTCGGGCTCGACCGGGCCCGGACCGAGGTCAGCGTGCAGTATGTCGACCACAACCTGCTGCAGACCGACGAGAAGAACGCCGAGGATCACGAGTACCTGCGGACCGCCGCGCAACATTTCGGGCTCTGGTTCTCCAAACCCGGCAACGGGGTATCGCACCCCACCCACATGCAGCGCTTCGGCATACCCGGCAAGACCATGGTGGGGTCGGACTCGCACACCCCGGCCGCCGGATCGCTGGGGATGCTGGCCATCGGTGTCGGCGGGCTCGAGGTGGCACTGGCCATCGCCGGCGAACCGCTGCACCTGCGCGCACCCGAGGTGTGGGGCATTCGGCTGGAAGGCACGCTCCCGCAATGGTGTTCGGCCAAGGACGTCATCCTGGAGATGCTCAGGCGCCACGACGTCAAAGGCGGCGTCAACCGCATCATCGAGTACCACGGCCCCGGGCTCGAGGGCCTGTCGGCGATGGATCGGCACGTGATCGCCAACATGGGCGCCGAACTCGGCGCGACCACCACCGTCTTTCCCAGCGACGACGCGGTACGCGACTTCCTCACCGGCGAGGACCGTGGCGACGACTGGGTGGAACTCGTCGCCGACGACGGTGCGCAATACGACATCGACGAGGTCATCGACCTGTCGGCACTCGAACCACTGATCGCCAAACCGTCCTCACCCGGCAACGTCGTCCCGGTGTCCGAGGTGGCCGGCGAGCCCGTGTCGCAGGTGGTCATCGGCTCCAGCGCCAACCCCGGATTGCGCGACTTCGCGATCGCAGCGGCCATGGTGCACGGCCGTCAGACCTCGCCCGACGTCAGCTTCGACGTCAACCCCACCTCCCGCGAGATCCTCACCGACCTGACCAGGATGGGCGCCACGACCGAACTCGTCATCAACGGCGCGCGCATCCACCAGGCCGGCTGCATGGGCTGCATCGGCATGGGTCAGGCGCCGGCCACCGGTCGCAACTCGCTGCGAACCATGCCACGCAACTTTCCGGGCCGGTCCGGCACCAAGGAGGATTCGGTGTGGCTGTGCTCACCGGAAACCGCTGCGGCATCGGCCATCACGGGCGTCATCACCGATCCGCGACAATGGGCGGCCGACAACGGGATCGAGTACCCGGAGCTCGATCTGCCCACCCACTTCAGCGTCAACACGGCCATGCTGGTCGCTCCGGCCGCACCCGAACAGGCCCGCACCGTCGAAGTCATCAAAGGGCCCAACATCTCCAGCCTCCCCGAGCTGACGCCGCTGCCCGACGTGATCGAGGCGCCGGTCCTGCTCAAGGTCGGCGACAACATCTCGACCGACGAGATCTCGCCGGCCGGCGCGCGCGCCCTGCCGTTCCGGTCGAACATCCCCAAACTCGCGATGTTCAGCTTCACCCAGATCGACGAGACCTATCCGGAACGAGCGCGATCCGCTCAGTCCGGCCACATCGTCGTCGGCGGTGAGAATTACGGTCAGGGTTCGTCCCGCGAACACGCCGCGATCGCGCCCCGCTACCTCGGACTGCAGGTGGTGATCGCCAAATCGTTCGCGCGCATCCACTGGCAGAACCTCGCCAATTTCGGCGTGCTCGCAGTGGAATTCGCCGATCCCGCCGACTACGACTCGGTGGCCCAAGGCGACGTACTCGCCCTGACCAACCTGCGCCGGGCATTGGCCGACGGTGATCCCATCACCGTCACCAATTCCACTCAGGGAACGTCATTCGCCGTGCGCCATCGCCTTTCGCCGCGACAGGTCCGGCATGTGCTCGCCGGCGGCCTGATTCCGTGGTTGGCCGCACAGCAGAAGAACTAGGCCGCGATCCGGCCTCCAGCAAACCGAAACCGGCGTACCGTCGAACCCATGCCGACCATCACGACTTCGGACAATGTCGAGATCTTCTATCGGGACTGGGGTTCGGGCCAGCCCATAGTGTTCAGCCACGGTTGGCCGTTGTCCGCCGACGACTGGGACACGTTCATGCTGTTCTTCCTGCAGCAGGGATACCGCGTCGTGGCCCACGACCGGCGCGGGCACGGACGCTCCTCGCACGTGGCCGACGGCCACGACATGGACCACTACGCCGACGACCTCGCCGCCGTGGTCCGACACCTGGACCTGCGCGACGCCATCCACGTCGGGCACTCCACCGGCGGCGGTGAGCTGGTGCACTACCTCGCCCGCCACGGCCTGGACCGGGCCGCTCATGCGGTCCTGATCAGCTCGGTGCCGCCACTGATGGTCAAGACCGACGCCAACCCCGGCGGGCTGCCCAAATCGGTGTTCGACGACCTTCAGGCCCAACTGGCGGCGAACCGCTCGGTGTTCTACCGCGCATTGCCCTCAGGCCCGTTCTACGGCTTCAACCGGGAACAGGAGAAGACCCCGCAGCCTGCCCGCGAGGCGATCATCGCCAACTGGTGGCGCCAGGGCATGATGGGCGACCCCAAGGCGCACTACGACGGCATCGTGGCGTTCTCGCAGACCGATTTCACCGAGGATCTCAAGAAGATCACCCTGCCGTCGCTGGTCATGCACGGCGACGACGACCAGATCGTGCCGTACGCGGACTCCGGGCCGCTGTCGGCCGAACTCCTGCCGAACTCGACACTCAAGACCTACGAGGGATTCCCGCACGGTATGCCGACCACCCAGGCCGAGACCATCATGGCCGATCTACTCGAGTGGCTGCGCTCCTGAAACAGGTTGTCCCCGAAGGCCGATCAGGCCGCGCGCAACTGACGCAGGCCCTGCACGGCCTCGTAGTGCCCGATTAGCTCATCGCAGATGGCCGGCCAGGTGCGGCTCAGCACGCTGCGGCGGGCGGCCACCGAGTAGCGCGACCGCTCGGCGATCAGATGCTCCACCGAGGCGGGCAGCGCGGACTCGAATTCATCTACCGCGAGCAGTAATCCGGTGCGGTACGGCGCCACCAGATCCCGGGGGCCGCCGGCATCCGGAGCGATCACCGGCAGCCCGGAAGCCATGGCCTCCTGCACCGCCTGGCAGAACGTCTCATGCTCACCGGGATGGACGAAGACGTCCATGCTGGCGTAGGCGGCGGCCAGCTCGGGCCCGTGCAGCTCACCGGTGAAAACCGCGGTGGGCAGCACAGTTTGGAGCTTGGCCCGGTCCACCCCGTCGCCCACCACCACCAGCTGCAGATCGTCGCGGCCGGCCAGCGCGGCCAGCCGCTCCACGTGCTTCTCCGGGGCCAGCCGGCCGACGAACCCGACAACCGGCTTACCTTCGGGCGACCACGACGCACGCAGCTGCTCATTGCGCGCCGACGGCGCGAAACCGGTGATGTCCACCCCGCGTCCCCACTTGAACACCCGCGGAATCCGATGGGCTTCAAGGTTTTCCATCGCCGACGTGGACGGGGCCAGGGTGCGGTCGGCCTTGCTGTGCAGGCGCCGTGTCCACGCCCACGAGGCCCGCGACAGGATGCCGACGCCGTAGCTCTCGGCGAAACCGGCGACATCGGTCTGGAACACCGCCACCGTCGGAACGCCCAGGTGGCGGGCGGCGTGCACCCCGCCCCAGCCGAGCAGCGCCGGTGACGCGAGGTGTACGACATCGGGGTCGAAGCCCCGCAGCACATTCACCATCCGCGGGCGCGGCACGCCCAGCGGCAGAGAGGTCACCTTGGGAAACATCCGCGAGGGCACTCGATGCACCCGCACCCCGTCATGAACGCGTTCGGCCGGCGGCTGGCCCCGTGGCGTGTCCGGGGCGATGACGAGTACCTCGTGGCCGGTGCGGCGGAGATGCTCGATCACCCGAAGCACCGAGTTGGTGACGCCGTTGACATTCGGGAGGAAGGACTCTGCAACGATTGCAACGCGCACACCAGGATGGTCGCAGCGGCACCTGTCGCCGAGGTAGCGTCCGGGGATACGACACGCTAAAACCTGATGCGCAGGGATAGGGTTGCCGGATGCGATTGTCCCGCGTTGCTGCAGCGATGCTGGCCGTGCTGGCCCTGTCCGTCGCGGGGCTCACCGCGGGCTGCAGCCGGGTCGTCGACGGCACCGCCCAGGCTGACGGAAACAAGCCAGGCACCACGATCACCAAGGACGGCGCGGGCATCCAGATCGGCTACCCGGACGCGCCGGCCCAGATCGAGTTGTTCACCGAGCCGCAGTGCCCGGCCTGCGCGCACCTGCAGCATGAGTCCGGCGACGCGATCGCCGCCGCCATCGGCCAAGGCCGCCTGGCGGTGACGTACCGGCCCCTGACCTTCCTGGACCGCTCCGTCACGGAGTACTCGGCGCGCGTCGCCAACGCACTGTTCCTGGCCGCGGGCCCCGGCACGACCGGAACCGCATTCCAGGCCTTCGTGCAGGACTTGTGGGCCCACCAGCAACCCGAGGGCTCGGCCGGACCGAGCGACGACGCCATCGCGGCCATGGCCTCCGAAAGCGGGGTCGGCTCCGAACAGATCGACAAGATCGCCGCCGGGGACAAGGCGATCGACGCCGGCCAACTCAACGACGCGAACGCCGGGCTGCTCAGCGAAACCCAATACGAGGTGTCGACCCCGGCGGTGTACGACCTCGTCGGCGAGCAGGTGGTGGACACCAGCGACCCCGACTGGCTGGCCAAACTGCTGGCTACGCCGCAGAGCTGACCCGGCTCAACCGACGCTGCAGGAACGCCAGCAACGTCAGCGCCGCCGCCGCGACCAGCCAGCCGACCACTGCGATCGACCCGGCGGGGATGATCGCCAGCGACGCATCGCGGTCGCGGACCCGCACCAGATCGGGGTTGTTCTTGTCGTACTCGACGTAGATGCGCATCCCGGTGTCGAGTTCGGACGGATACAGCACGCCCAGCTCGGGCCGGTAGGTCACCCGGTCGGGCGTGACGAACTCGATGGTCGAACGCCGCGGCCCGGCGCTGAGCACCTCGGCGGCGGCCACGCCCATGTTGCGCTCGATCTGCTGATCGTTGCGCCAGGCACCGAGCACCAGCAACACCGACTGCAGCGTCACCAGGCAGGCCGCGATCACGACGCCGATGCGCACCCGGCGGATGATCCGCTGCGACCGCGTCTCCCCCGGTTCGCCGTACAGGTGCGGGATCAACGGCTGCACCAACGCCCGCAACCGCGCCGCGATCTGCCCGGGCCTCACAGGGCGGCCTTGATCGACGCGTGCAGCGCACGCAACGACGACCGGTCGGCCTTCACCTCCAGCACCCGCATGCCCTCGAAGGGCTCGGCCAGCGCCGCGGCGAGATCGCCGACCTCCATCTGCCGGCTGTCGACGTGATACGCGCGGCACAGCGCCGCGATGTCGACATCGTGCGGGGTGCCGAAGATTCGCGACGAGACGTCGGCGAACCGTGGATCGCCCTGCTCGAGCAGCTCGAAGATGCCGCCGCCGTTGTCGTTGGACACCACGATGGTCAGGTCGCGGGGCGTCGGCTCGGTCGGACCGATCAGCAGCCCCGAGCTGTCGTGCACAAAAGTCAGGTCCCCGATCAGGGCGATGGTCCGGCCGTCGTGGGCCAGCGCCGCACCGATCGCCGTGGACACCGTGCCGTCGATCCCGGCGACACCGCGGTTGGAGCGCACCTTCAGCCCTTCGGCACTCATCCCCACCAGCGCGGCGTCACGCACCGGGTTGGACGCGCCCAGCACCAGCTGATCGCCCGGTCGCAGCGCGTCGGCGACCGCCGCGGCCACATGCAGACCGGTGGTCAGCGGATGCGATGCCAGTTGAGCGCGCACCGCGGCGACGGCGTGCTCGTTGAGCTCGCTGCACCGCGCCTGCCAGGCCGGGTCGGGCGTGCCCGTCGTCACCGCCCGAGTCCCGGTGGCCAACGAGTTGCCCGACACGTCTGGCCAGCGCGGGCCGGTGGTCAGCGCATAGACCGGCACCGCGGGGTCGGCCAGCAGTGCCGAGACCGGCCGGTGCAGGGTGGGCCGCCCCAGCATGATGACCTGTTTGGGATGCACCAGGCGCAGTGCCAGCGGGTGCAGCGGGTTCTCCGGACGCGGCGCGGTGGGCTCGGCCACCGTCGGCAACCCGGCCAGATTCGGGTGCACCCCGGCGCCGTGGCCGGCGATCACCACGGTGTCCGGGGTGAGGTCGATCTCCAGCGGCTGGTCGAAGCTCACCGGCGGGGTGTAGGTCCACGGCTTGCCGCCCGGCCGGCCTGGCGGAAGCGACGCGTCCCCGTGCGCGCTGTCAGGCACCAGCGGTTCGCGCAGCGGGATGTCGAACTGGACCGGCCCGGCGTTGGCCGTGCGCGATCCCGTCGCCGCGGCCAGCACTCGGCACGTCGCCGAACGCCACTGGGCATTGAGGGTGTCCAGTTCGCCCGGATGTCCGCCGGTCAGATCGGGAGCAAGGCCCAGGCTGATATTCGCCCGCACCTGGGTGCCGAAATACCCGAGCTGTTCAAATGTCTGGTTGGCGCCGGTGCCCAACATCTCATAGGGCCGGTTGGCGCTCAGCACGATCAGCGGCACCCGCGCGTAGTTGGCCTCCACGACAGCGGGACCGAGGTTGGCCACCGCGGTGCCCGAGGTCATCGCGATACACACCGGCGCCCGCTCCGCGACTGCGAGCCCCACGGCCAGGTAACCGGCGGTGCGCTCGTCGATCCGGACGTGCAGGCGGATCCGGCCGGCACGGTCGGCGTCGGACAGGGCAAACGCCAACGGCGCATTGCGCGAGCCGGGGCACAGCACGACATCGCGGACACCGCCGCGGATCAGTTCGTCGACGACTACGCGCGCCTGGGTCGTCGAGGGGTTCACCACTCCACCTTATTGGTCAGTACTGACCGGTCTGGCCGGCCTGACCGGCGAGAAACTCCAGCAGCGCGGCATTGACTTCCTCGGGTTTCTCGATGAAGCCCAGGTGCCCGGTTTCGGGGATCTCCAGATACCGGGCGGTGGGGATCGCGTCGGCGACCTCACGACCCAGGTGAGCGGGCAAAACCACATCGTCGGCGAACCCGATGACCAGTACCGGCGTGGTGATGGACCGGTAGGCGGGCAGCCGGTTGTCCTCGGGCCCGACATCGAGCTGCGTGAGCAGGCCCGGGGTCTGCTTGGTGGGCCACATGGTGAACATCTCGGCCCAGTCGCGCACCAGCCGGTCGTCGTTGAGCGTCTTGGGCGAGAAGCTCTCCAACATCCGCATCTTGGCGTCGAACTTCGGCGGCAGCTGCACACCCGAGGTCGCGAAATCCCGCTCGGCGTCGCGGAAGAACTCACGGGCCCGGTCGTGGCGACCGCGGGTCGCCATCAGCACCGCCGAGCGCACCAGCTCGGGCCGGGCCAGCATCAGCTCCTGAGCGATGTAGGAGCCCATCGAGACCCCCACCACGTGCGCGGGCGCCGCGCCCAGGCTCTCGATCAGCTCGGCGGTGTCGGCCACCATCTGTGCGGTACCGAATCCCGCGGCGTTCTCCGTCGCGCCGACGCCACGGTTGTCGAAGGTGATGACGCGGTAGCCGGCCCGCTGCAACGCCGGGACCTGATGCAGATGCCAGGTGCGGCCGGCACCTCCGCGGCCGGCGATGAACAGCACCGGCTGGCCCTTGCCTCGGTCGTCATAAGCCAGATTCACCCGGCCGACGCTACTCGATCACCCTCAGTGCAACAGATCACGCGGTGCGTCGACCCCGCACCTTCCGGATCGCCTGATCCCAGGCCAGCAGCACCCCGGCCTTCAGCGGCTCGGGCTTGATCATGTCCTTGCCCAGCAGCGCGGTGGCGCCGGCTTTGGTGGCCGCGCTCGCCTTCGACATGTGCCCGGAATCGAAAGGTGGCTGCGGGTCGTACTCGATCATCAGCTGAATGGCCTTTGCCTTCGCCTCGCCGGCGATCTGGCCGGCCAGCCAAATTCCCAGGTCGATACCCGCCGACACGCCTGCCGCTGTGATCACCTTGCCGTCGGGCTCGGCGCGCACGATGCGCCGGTCCCCCACCGGCTTCGCACCCATCACCTTCAACACGTTCAGCACCGACCAGTGCGAGGTGGCGGGTTTGCCCTCGAGCAGGCCCGCCGCGGCCAGCGCCACCGAACCCGAGCACACCGACGCCATCCACGTGGCACCCGGATACACCTGCCGCAGCCAGCCGAGCACCTTCTCGTCGCGGGCCACCATGGTGGTGCCCGGCCCGCCGGGCACCAGCACCACGTCGGGTGACGGCGTCTCGTCAAAGCTGTGGGTGGCGCCCACCGTCAACACTGCGGAGTCGGCGGTGACGGGGCCCGGCTCGTGCCAGACGAAACGAACCTCGGTGTCAGGAAGGTTGCGCAGCACCTCGTAGGGCCCGATGAAATCGAGTGCGGTGAAGCTGGGGTACAACACGATGGCGATCTGCATGGCATGGTCCTTTCAGGCGGTGAGATCTCGGGTGCGCACGTGCGCGGATGTCTTTCGATACTGGTCAGGCGAAATACCAAGGCGCCGAATGAAACTGCGCCGCATGGTCTCCGCGGTACCGAACCCGCACCGGGCGGCGATCGCGGTGACGGTGTCGTCGGACTCCTCGAGCTGGCGGCGCGCGGCATCCGTGCGGATGCGTTCGACGTACGCGCCGGGCGCCTCGCCGACCTCGTCGGTGAACAGCCGGGTGAAGTGCCGCGGGCTCATCGCCGCGCGCCGGGCCAGCTCGGAAATGCTGTGTATGCCACCGGGTTCGGTCTCGATGAACTCCTGAACCGCCCGGATCGGGGCCCGTTTGGCCCGGGGCATCCACACCGGCGCGGCGAACTGTGTCTGCCCGCCGGGACGGCGCAGGTAGAGCACCAGGTACCTGGCCACGGTCTGGGCGACGTCGGTGCCATAGTCATCCTCGACCAGCGCCAACGCCAGGTCGATCCCCGCCGTGACGCCGGCCGCCGTCCACACCTGCTCGGAGCTCCGGACGAAGATCGGTTCCGGATCGACTGCCACCGAAGGGAATTCCTCGGCCATCCGACGCGCGGAAGACCAGTGGGTGGTGGCCGGGCAGCCGTCGAGCAGGCCGGCCTGGGCAGCCAGGAACGCTCCCGTGCACACACTGACGACGCGACGGGCGTGCTTTGCCGCGGTGCTGATCCAGCCGACGACGGCCGCGTTGCCGCGGGCGGCGTCGGCACCGATACCGCCTGGGATGACGATCGTGTCGATCGGCTCGCCGGGATCGGGCAACGGGGCGGCGACGAACTCCAGCCCCGTGAGAGTGGAAACGGGTTGACCGTCCACCGCGGTCAAGGTGAGCGCGTAGCCCTCGTCGGATCTGCCCCGACCGGCCAGGACGAGCGTGGCGGTGGAGAACACATCGAACGGGCCGACGAGGTCCAGCGCCTGCACCCCGGCGTAGCCCAGGATCACCACCGATCGCATCACGTCTTCAGTGTTCGCGACCTCGGCGATGGCGTCTATGCCATGCACCCCACAAATCAGGCCATGATCGGGCTGTCAGATGACAGGGGGTAGCACTCGCGCACCCGGTCGATCCACCATTGCCGACGCTGCGGCGTCGCGGCCAGCCCCGACAGCCGCGCCGGATCCGGCGCCACCGCCTCGACCGGCAGATAGCCGTCGACCGGTGCGGGCACGTCAGCCACGTCCTCCACGAAGAATCCGCCCGTGCCCAGCCCGCACGCGTGCCGCAACTCCGGCAATGCGGCGGCGGCCAGCAGCCCGCGGGCGATGCCCACCGCGGAATCCAGCGCACTGGACACCACGATCGGGATGTCGATCTGCGCGGCGATCCCGAGCATCCGCGACACCCCGCCCAGCGGCGCCACCTTGAGCACCGCCACATCGGCGGCGCGTGCCCGCACCACTCGCAGCGGATCAGATGCCTTGCGGATCGACTCGTCGGCGGCGACCGGCACGGTCACCTGCGGCCGCAGCGCGGCCAGCTCGTCAACCGTGGCACACGGCTGTTCCAGGTATTCCAGCTCCCCGTCGGCGGTCAACGCGGCCGCCGCGGCGACGGCCTGCGGCACGGTCCACCCTCCGTTGGCATCCACGCGCACCACCGGAACATGTGCGCGCACGGCATTGACGCGGGCGACGTCGTCGGCCAAGGTCTGCCCCGGTTCGGCGACCTTGACCTTCGCGGTGCGCGCCCCGGGGAACCGCGCCAGGACTTCGGGAACCTGGGCGGCGGGCACCGCGGGCACCGTGGCGTTGATCGGGATGCGGTCACGATGCACGGCCGGCGCCGGCCGGTATGCGGCCTCGATCCCGGCGGACAGCCAGGCCGCGGCCTCGGGCGGTTCGTATTCGAGGAACGCGCCGAACTCGCCCCACCCGGCCGGGCCGTCGATCAGTGCTACTTCACGAACGGTGATGCCGCGGAAGCGAACTCGCATCGGCAGGGAGACGACATGAAGGCGGTCCAGGACGTCGTCTAGCGCGGGCACAGAGTCAATGATGCCTAACCGGCACCGAGTACCCGTTGCAAGTCGGGTTTCATCGCCTGCAGCTGCGCGCCCCAGTAGCCCCAGGTGTGGGTCCCGGTGGGCGGGAAGTTGAACACCGCGTTGTTGCCACCGGCGGCCACGTACTGGTCGCGGAAGTTGAGATTGCTCTGCAGCGCCGTGCCCTCGAGGAAGGTGGAGGGAAGGTCGCCGCCGCCCAATTCACCCGGGGTTCCCGAACCGCAGTACACCCAGATGCGGGTGTTGTTCGCGACCAACCGCCCCACCTGGATCGTCGGATCGTTGCGCGCCCATGCCGGATCACCCGGCGGACCCCACATGGCGGCCGACGAGAACCCACCGGAGTCGTTCATCGCCAACCCGATCAGGCCGGGCCACTGGCCGACCGACGGATTCAGGAACGCCGACAAGGAGCCCGCGTAGACGAACTGCTGCGGGTGATAGGCGGCCAGGATCATCGCCGAGTTGCCCGACATGGACAAGCCGACCACGGCATTGCGCGACGGGGACACACTCTTGTTGGCCGACAGCCACTGCGGCAGCTCGCTGGTCAGGAACGTCTCCCACTTGTACGTCCACACACCGCCGTTGCCCGACGCCGGCTGGTACCAGTCGCTGTAGAAACTCGACATCCCACCGACTGGCATGACCACCGACAGCCCGGATTGGTAGAACCACTCGAATGCCGGCGTCTCGATGTCCCACCCGTTGAAGTCGTCACGCGCGCGCAGGCCGTCCAGCAGATACACCGCATGCGGGCCACCGCCCTGGAACTGCACCTTGATATCGCGACCCATCGACGGTGACGGCACCGAGAGCATCTCGACCGGCAATCCCGCCCTCGACCACGCGTTCGCTTTCTGCGGTGCCCCGAGGAGACCGATGGTCACCGCCACTGTCAGGACTGTGAGAAGTACTGTCCCGCGGCGGTATCCCGATATTCTGAGCAAGTTACGTCCGTGCACCATGTCGGCACCCCACATCTCGCGCACACGTATGGCCCGAACCTACTCCGCCCGAGGCGGGAAATACAGAGAAATGGGAGGGTAATTCCTACACGGTGGCGCGGTCGCGGCCCTCCCAGTAGGGCTTGCGCAGATCCTTCTTCAGGATCTTGCCGGTGGGGTTGCGCGGCAGTTCATCGACGAAGTCAATCGATTTGGGGCACTTGTAGGCCGCCAGGTGCTCGCGGGCGAACGCGATCAGGTCCGGTTCGGAAACCTCGCCGTCCAGTGTCACAACGGCTTTCACCGACTCACCCCACTTTTCGTCGGGCACGCCGATCACCGCCACCTCGGTGACGGCGGGGTGTTCGGCCAGTACCCGCTCGACCTCGATCGAGTAGATGTTCTCGCCACCCGAGATGATCATGTCCTTGAGCCGGTCCTCGACGAAGATGTAGCCGCCGTCGTCGACGCGGCCGATATCGCCCGTGCGGAACCAGCCCTCGGGTGTGATCGACTCCGCCGTGGCATCCGGACGGTTGAGATAGCCCTTCATCAATTGCGGTGAACGGAACCACAATTCACCCTGCTCACCGACCGGAACATCGGCGCCGGTGTCCGGGTCCACCACCTTGACCTCGGAACCGGGAACCACGGTGCCCGCGCTCATCAGCCGCGCTTCACTGGCCCCACGGTGATCGTCGGGCCCCAGCCGGCTGATCGCACCCGATACCTCCGTCAGCCCGTACACCTGGATGAATTCAGTTTCCGGCCAGGCCTGCAACGCAGAACGCAACAGCGGCAACGGCATTGGAGACGCACCGTAGGCAAAGGTCTTGAGCGCACCGAACAGCTTCACCGCATCCTCGCCGGTGTCGAACACCTTGGCCAGCACCGCGGGCACCAGGAACGTGCGGTTCGCCCCGGCCAGAATGCCACCGGCCAGCGCCATCCCGTCGACGTCACGCGTCATGTAGGTCGGCGCGCCATGATGCAGGCCCCACTGCATGTACGACGAGCCGCCGACATGGAACAGCGGCATGGCCACCAGGCTCTTGTCCCCGGCGCTCAGCGTCCAGCCCTCGAACGCGTTGATGGTGTGGGCGATGACGTTGGCATGGGTCAGCGCAATACCCTTGGGCCGGCCGGTGGTGCCCGAGGAGTACATGATGATGGCCGTGTCGTCGGGCCGCACGTCCGGTGACCGGCCCACCGGCGACGCACCGGCCAGCAGCGCCTCGTACTCGTCCCCGTCGCCACCCTCGGGCGTCACCGTGACGATGTGCTCGACAGAGGTGAGCCGGTCGGCGATGGCGTCGATGCCGCCCCGCAGCTCCTCGCCGACCATCAGCACCTTGGCCCCGGAGTCGTTGATCACGTAATCCAGCTCGTCGGCGGCCAGCCGGAAGTTGATGATCGCGGTGGCCGCGCCTAGTGACGCGGCGGCGATGGTGGTCTCGACGCAGGCCGGGTGGTTCTTGTCCAGGAATGCGACGGCATCACCCCGGCCGACGCCCCACGCGCTCAATGCCCCGGCCAACCGCTGGATCCGGTCATACCACTGCGACCAGGTCCAGGTGCGGCTCAGATAGGTGACCGCCTCCTCGTCAGGCTTGGTGGCCGCCCAATGAGCGACGCGTTCGTCGAGAAACTTCGGTGCCGGCAAATCTGACATGCCCAGAGCGTGCCACGGTGCGCGAGCCGTCAACCGGCTTTCGGGTAAACCTGCCGGCCCGCCAGGAAAGTGGCCCGTACTTCCAGGTCGGCGATGGCTTCCGCGGCGGTTTCGCGCGGATCCGCCGAGACGATCACCAGGTCGGCGTACTTGCCGACCTCGAGCGAGCCGATCACGTTGTCGGCGAACAACTGCCAGGCCGCATCGATGGTCTGCGCCCGGATCCCCTGGTCGACGGTCAGCCGCTCCTCCGGCGCCAGCACGCGACCGCTGGGCGCGGCGCGGGTGACGGCGACGCTGATGTTGCGCAGCGGCTCCTCCGGGGTGACCGGCGGATCGTTGTGCAGGGAGATCCGCATGCCGGTCGCGACGGCCGAGCCCGCGGGCATCCACCGGCCGCCGTGCTCGGGGCCGAACAACCCGTCCACCAGCACGTCGCCCCAGTAATGCAAATGGTCGACGAACAGGCTGCACGTGACGCCCAGGGAGTGGGCCCGCCGCAACTGCTCGGGCGTGATGGCGCCGACGTGTTCCAGCCGCAGCCGATGATCGTCGCGGGGATGCGCTCGCAGAACCTCTTCGTACACGTCGAGGATGGTGTCCACCCCGGCGTCACCGTGCACATGACAGGCCAGCTGCCAACCCTTCGGGAAGAACGTGCCGACGATTTCGGACAGTTGCTCCTTGGTGTAGTTGGCGTGCCCGCAGGAGCCGGGCACCACGCCGATGGTCCGCGTGGCATCGGTATCCAGGTAGGGAAACGTCAGATCGATGTTGCCGACCCACGGCGACCCGTCGACCCAGATCTTGATCCCGACCTGGCGCACCATGTCGTCGCCCTCCGATGGGCTGGCATCGGTGTGCAGTGCCGCCGTTGACATCTCGTATGTGCGCAACCGCACCGTCAGCTGGTCGTGCAGCTGCGCCAGCAGCGGCCGGAACATCGGGTCGAATGCCATTTCCGAGCACGTGGTCAGCCCGGCCTGGTTGAGCCGGGCGCATTCGGCGACCAGCATGGCCGGATAGTCGCTCACCGAGATGGCGTCCCCCAACAGCGGAAATACCGCCCCGGTTTCCTCGGCTGTGCCGTCCAACTCGCCGTCGGCATCGCGACCGTACTTCGCCCCCTTGGGATCCGGGGTGTCTCTCGTCAGCCCGGCACGCCGAGCCGCTGCGGTGTTGAAGAAGGCCTTGTGGCCCGAGTTGTGCACGATCACCAACGGCGCCTCGGGCGCCACACCGTCCAGCCAGGACAAGGTGGGCTCGGGCAAGCCGTGCTGCAACAGCGGATCCCAGCCGTTCAAGAAGGCGCCGTCGGCACCCCGCTCGGCCACCTCGGCGGTTATCGCGTCGAGCACCTCATCGGCGCCGGGCAGGGTGACCGGGCGGATATCGACGATGCGCCCCGACAGGGTCATCGCCTCCATCAACGGATGACCATGTGCCTCAACGAAGCCCGGCATGACACAGCCGTCGACCTCACGGACGTCGGTCTCGGGGCCCACGCAGCCGGACACCTCGGCCCGGGACCCGACCGCCACGATGCGGCCACCGGAGACCGCGAGCGCCTCGGCAGTCGGCTGTGCGTCGTCGACGGTCAGAACGGTTCCGTACAGGACGAGATCGGCGGGCGCGCTCGGGCTGGTCATGCCCGGATGCTAGAGCGTTGAGACGTTTGCCCGGGTGTGTCCCCAGAAACCCTGGAAAAATTTTCAAAAGTTTCCGCCCGCCCTGTCGATTTCCGCGGGGCGCCGTTCGACGTATGTAACGAGGGCCACCCTTTGAGTAGAACAGGCGAGCCCCTTCCCTACATAAGAAGGAGACAGACAATGTCGCGCTACATGCTGATCATGCGTTCCACCCCCGAGGCCGAAGTGGCGATGGCCGAGCAGAACATCGACTTCGACGAGATCATCGCGGCGATGGGCCGCTACAACGAGGAACTCATCAAGGCCGGCGTACTGCTGGCGGGCGAGGGCCTGACCGACCCGGAAGAAGGCTTTGTCGTCGACTTCAACGCCGATCCCCCGGTGGTCACCGACGGGCCCTACACCGAGGCCAAGGAGCTGTTCAACGGCTTCTGGATCCTCGATGTGTCCTCCAAGGAAGAGGCCAAGCAGTGGGCACGGAAATGCCCGCTGGGCCAGGGCGTGAAGCTGGAGGTCCGCCGGGTCAGCGAGACCGAGGAGTTCCCGCAGGACAACGAGTGGGTTCAGAAAGAGATCCAGTGGAAAGCCGAGGTGGCCGAGAAGCTCGCCCGGCAGGCCCGCGAGGCCGCCAACCGCTGATCGGGGCACAGGCCCCGGCGGTCCCTAACCCGCCGGGGTCTGGCTCCCACCCCCACAATCAGTCACGTTAGGCACCGCCGGTCGCACCGGCATGAGTAGTGCACTACCTATCTTTCGGGCCGCGAGGATCTTGTGTTACGCCCATATCGGGGGATCGGCTCCGCAATTTCTGGAACACGTTCTAGTCTGGACTCCATGAGTGATGCCTTGCTGCACCATCCGATCCATTCCGGCCACCTCACCGTCGGCGCGCTCAAGCGCAACAAGGACAAGCCCGTGCTGTTCCTCGGCGAGACCACCCTGACCGGTGGCGAGCTCGCGGAACGCATCAGCCAGTACATTCAGGCCTTCGAGGCGCTCGGCGCAGGGGCCGGTGAAGGCGTCGGCCTGCTGTCGCTGAACCGGCCCGAGGTGCTGATGATCATCGGCGCCGGCCAGACCCAGGGTTACCGTCGCACGGCACTACACCCTCTCGGTTCGCTGGACGACCACGCCTATGTGCTGACCGATGCCGAGGTGACGACCCTCATCATCGACCCCAACCCTGCCTTCGTGGAGCGGGCCCTCGGGTTGCTCGAGAAGGTGCCCACGCTGCGCCAGGTGCTGACCATCGGACCCGTCCCCTCCGCGCTGGAGGGCGTGGGCACCGACCTGACCGCCGAGGCCGCCAAGTACCCGCCCGTGCCGTTGGTCGCCGCCGAACTGGACCCCGATCACATCGGCGGGCTGACCTACACCGGCGGCACCACCGGTAAGCCCAAGGGCGTGATGGGCACGGTGCGGTCGATCACCACGATGACCACGATCCAGCTCGCCGAATGGGAGTGGCCCGAGAACCCGCGCTTCCTGATGTGCACGCCGCTCTCCCATGCCGGTGCGGCGTTCTTCGTCCCGACGATCGTCAAGGGCGGCGAGATGATCGTGCTGCCCAAGTTCGACCCGGCCGAGGTGCTGCGGGTGATCGAGGAGCGGCGCATCACCGCGACCATGCTGGTGCCGTCGATGATCTACGCACTGATGGACCACCCGGACTCCCACACCCGCGACCTGTCCTCGCTGGAAACCGTGTACTACGGCGCCTCGGCGATGAACCCGGTGCGGCTGGCCGAAGCTCTCAAGCGCTTCGGGCCGATCTTCGCGCAGTACTACGGCCAGTCCGAGGCGCCGATGGTGATCTCGTACCTGGGCAAGAAAGATCACGACGAGAAGCGGCTGACCTCCTGCGGCCGGCCCACCCTGTTCGCGCGGACCGCGCTGCTGGACCCCGAGGGCAACCCGGTGCCCCAAGGCGAGGTGGGCGAGATCTGCGTGTCGGGGCCGCTGCTGGCCGGCGGTTACTGGAAGCTGCCCGAGGCCACCGCGGACACCTTCAAGGACGGCTGGCTGCACACCGGCGACATGGCCCGCGAGGACGAGGACGGCTACTGGTTCATCGTCGACCGGGTCAAGGACATGATCGTCACCGGCGGGTTCAACGTGTTCCCCCGTGAGGTGGAAGACGTGGTGGCCGAACATCCTTCGGTGGCGCAGGTGTGCGTGATCGGCACTCCCGACGAGAAGTGGGGCGAGGCCGTGACCGCGGTGATCGTGCTGCGGCCCGACGCCGCGTCCGACGACGAGGCCGTCGCCAAGGTGACCGCCGAGATCCAGGCCGCTGTCAAGGAACGCAAAGGCTCGGTGCAATCGCCCAAGCAGGTGATCGTCGTCGACTCCGTGCCGGTGACCGCCCTCGGCAAGCCCGACAAGAAGGCCGTGCGGGCCCAGTTCTGGGAGGGCGCTGCCCGCGCAATCGGCTGACGTTCGCGGCCCGCTAGCTCTCTTCGTCACGCTGGAGTGGCGCTCGCGCTTGAGCGCCACTCTGGCGTGACAATCGGCAGAATGGCGGCGTGGCAGACGACCCGGCTACCCCCGCCGACCTGCAGAAGACGCTCGACGCGGTGTGGCGAATGGAGTCGGCCAAGATCCTGGCCACCCTGACCCGTACCGTCGGCGACGTCGGCCTGGCCGAGGATCTGGCCTCCGAAGCCCTACTCGACGCCCTGACGCAGTGGCCGGCCACCGGAGTGCCGCGCAATCCCGGAGCGTGGCTGACCACGGTGGCCAAACGCAAGGCCATCGATCACTGGCGGCGCGCGGAGAACCTCGATGCCAAGTACGCGGTGCTGGCCCGCGAGCTGGCCGAACATGTCGAGGAGTCCTGGGACCCCGACCACATCGACGACGACGTGCTGCGGCTCATCTTCATCGCCGTCCACCCCGTGCTGTCCCGCGAAGCCCAGATCGCACTGACCCTGCGCATGGTCGGCGGGTTGAGGACCGACGAGATCGCCCGGGCCTTCCTGATCTCGACCGCGACGGCGGCCGCGCGAATCACCCGCGCGAAAAAGGCTCTGGCCCAGGCCAACCCGCCCTTCGAATTGCCACCGCGGGACGAATACCCGCAGCGGCTGTCGGCGGTGCTCTCGGTCATCTACCTGATCTACAACGAGGGGTATTCGGCCTCTGCCGGCCAGCGCTGGATCCGTGACGAATTGTGCGCCGAGGCATTGAGATTGGGGCGCGTCCTGGCCGCACTGGTGCCCGACGAACCCGAAGTCCACGGCCTGCTGGCGCTGATGGAATTCCAGTCCTCCCGCTTTGCGGCCCGCACCGACGCCGAGGGCCGGCCCATCCTGCTGGAAGACCAGAACCGGGCCCGGTGGGATCGCGCACAGATCCAGCGGGGCGTCGCCGCCCTTGAGCGCTCCAGCGCGGCCCGGCAGCAACGAGGTTGGGGCCCGTACGCCCTGCAAGCCGCGCTCGCCGAATGCCACGCGACAGCCCCCACCGCGGCCGACACCGACTGGGCCCGCATCGTCGCGCTGTACGACGCACTGCTGCAGATCACCCCGTCGCCGGTAGTCCAACTCAACCGCGCGGTGGCCGTCGCGATGCGATCCGGCCCCCGCGAGGCACTGGCGATCGTCGACGAAATCGAAGGCCTCGACGGCTCCTATCTGCTGCCCAGCATCCGCGGCGAACTGCTGTCCCGGCTGGGGCGGCACCTCGAGGCGGCCGAGCAGTTCGACCGGGCCGCGGCCTTGACCGACAACGACCGTGAGCGAGACGTACTGCTGGACAAGGCCATCCGCGAACGCGGCTGATCCAGACCGGCATCGTGGCACGATGGCAGGCATGGTGTCGGCGGTGTTGTTCGACTTCTCCGGGACCCTGTTCCGCCTCGAGGAACAGGACAGCTGGTTCGCCGGGATGGCCGTCGACGAACGTGAGGTCGACGGCCATGTGCAAGCCGAGTTGATGCGCCGCCTGACCGCCCCGACCGGGCGCTCGGTCGCGATGACCGATGAGCAGTACCGAGCCTGGGCCAACCGCGACCTCGCGCCGCACCTGCACCGCGAGGCCTATCTACATGTGCCGCGCGAATCGGGCCTGGCCGATCACCATGCGGAATCGCTCTACAACCGCGTGATCGACCCCGCCAGCTGGACCGCCTACCCCGACACGGCACGGGTTTTCGAAAGCCTCAAGACACAGGGCCTTCGGACGGCCGTCGTCTCCAACATCGCGTTCGACGTGCGGCCGGCGTTCGGCGCGATCGGCGCGGCCGACCACGTCGACGAATTTGTGTTGTCTTTCGAAGTCGGCGCCGTCAAACCCGACCCGGCCATCTTCACCGCGGCACTGGACCGCCTCGGGGTGGCCGCTGCGGACGCACTCATGGTCGGCGACAGCGAAGAGGCCGACGGCGGCGCCCGCGCGTTAGGTTGTCGGTTCGCGTTGGTCGATTCGCTGCCCACCGCAGAGCGGCCCGACGGCCTGATCACGGCCCTGCAGGATGTCGGCATCCGTGCCTAATGTGGAGGCATGGCTGACGACCGCATCCGGCCACCGTGGTGGCTCAAGTACGTCAACAAGGTGATGATCGGGCTCAACAAGCTCGGCGTCGGCGGCGACAAGGGTCCCGTGGTGCTGACCGTTCCGGGGCGGAAAACCGGGAAACCCCGGTCGACGCCGGTCACGCCGATGACCATCGACGGCCACCGCTACATCGTCGCCGGGCTACCGAAAGGCGACTGGGCGGCCAACGCCCGCGCCGCCGGCGAGGCCACCGTGCACCAGGGCCGCAAGGACCAGCGGGTGCGCATGGTGGAGATCCCCGTCGAGCAGGCTCGCCCGCTGCTGCGCCAGTTCCCGATCCTGGTACCGACCGGTGTCGGTTTCATGCGCAACGCCGGCCTGGTGACCGGGCCCAACCCTGACGAGTTCGAAGCGCTGGCCGGGCGCTGCCCCGTCTTCCGGCTGGACCCGATCTAACCCGGTCAGCTCAGGTGCGGGGCCTCCTTGATCTTGGAGTCCTGCTTGCCCGTGGTCTGGCAGAAGGTCTGCACCGCCAACCGGGTTCCGGTGATCTCCAGCTGCGCGGCGTCGGTGCCCTTTTCGTCCTTGAGCATCTTGGCCACCGCGTCGTTCTGCGTCTTCTCGTCCTGCCCGATGAAGTCCTTGCACTTCGTGTCACCGCCGGTCACCTCGGGTGTGCAACCCACGAGCACTACGCCCGCGGCCAAACCCGACATCAACACACTCGCCAACTTCTTCATCGTGGCCCTCTCTCCTCTGGTGATACGCGGTGCGCATCATCGCGCCGGGGTTGGTACCCCGCTGCGATACCTGTGAAACCTCTGGGCATGGTCGCTCTACAGTCGAGCACGTGAGTGCAGACAACCCGTTCGACCCGACAGCCTGGGAGCCGGTGCCCGGCTTCGACGATCTGACCGACATCACCTACCACCGCCACGTCGCCGACGGCGCCCGGCAACCCACGGTGCGAGTCGCGTTCGACCGGCCCGAAGTGCGCAATGCCTTCCGGCCGCACACGGTCGACGAGCTGTACCGCGTCCTCGACCACGCCCGGATGTCCCCCGACGTCGGGGTGGTCCTGCTGACCGGAAACGGCCCGTCGGCCAAGGACGGCGGCTGGGCCTTCTGCTCCGGCGGCGATCAGCGCATCCGCGGCCGGTCCGGCTACCAATACGCGGCGGGCGAAACCGCCGAAACCGTCGACCCCGCCCGGGCCGGGCGACTGCACATCCTCGAGGTGCAGCGGCTGATCCGCTTCATGCCGAAGGTGGTGATCTGCCTGGTCAACGGGTGGGCGGCCGGCGGCGGGCACAGCCTGCACGTCACCTGCGACCTGACCCTGGCCAGCCGCCAGCACGCCCGCTTCAAGCAGACCGACGCCGACGTCGGCAGCTTCGACGGCGGCTTCGGCAGCGCCTACCTGGCCCGGCAGACCGGGCAGAAGTTCGCCCGCGAGATCTTCTTCCTGGGCCGCGCCTACGACGCCGAGACCATGTATCAGATGGGTGCGGTGAACGAGGTCGTCGACCACGCCGAGCTGGAGTCCGTCGGCTTGCAATGGGCCGCCGAGATCAACGGCAAGTCGCCCCAGGCGATCCGGATGCTCAAGTTCTCGTTCAACCTGATCGACGACGGCCTGGTGGGCCAGCAGGTGTTCGCCGGGGAGGCCACCCGATTGGCCTACATGACCGACGAAGCCGTCGAGGGTCGCGACGCGTTCCTGGAGAAGCGCGATCCGGACTGGAGCGGTTTCCCGCGCTACTTCTGAGTGATTTGTGCACGATTACCCGCGCTCACCGCCGGTAATCGTGCACAAATCACCGGAAACGAAACCCGGTCTGGCCGTGCGGTGACTTCGCGAACGCGAGCACCTTGGTCGGGGTGACCCGGTAGACGAGGGCAGCCTCCCTCTCCGGGTCGAAAACCTCGTCGTCACAATCGAAATCCCAGTCATCGCCGTACTTGGCCCGGTAGGCGTCGGCCAGGGTGGTCAGCCGCTGCCGCCCGGTCACCCGCGCGGAGGTGCCCTCGACCACGACGTCGAGGCCGGAGTTCCAGGTGTTGGTACCGGTGGTGACGGCGACGGCCGTGCCGGCCCGCAAGTTGCGTGCCTTCTGCTCGCCTGCCCCGGTGCAGAACACGAACGTGTCGTCGATCCACACCCCGACCAACGGTGTGACGTGGGGCCGTCCGTCGCCGCGGACGGTGGTGAGCCAGTACAGCCCGGCGGCGCCGAGGGCCGTCGCGGCGGCCTCCCAACTCGTCGCTTCGGTCGCCTCGCTGAAGCGCTGGTCTAGCTTGCCCGTGATCGCCATACCGGTACCGACTCGGCAGCAGCCCACAAGTCATCGCGGAAAGCCAGGCCTCCTAAACTCGGCGCATGAGCAAGAGCCCGCTGCGTCGGCTGTCCGAACAGTTGCTGCTGACCAGCATGCGTCCGCCGCTGACCGAACGGTTGCAGGCCCGTGACGATATCGACGTCGCCGGCAAGCGCATCTTGCTGACCGGCGCGTCTTCGGGCATCGGCGAGGCAGCGGCCGAGAAGTTCGCCGCCAAGGGCGCCACCGTCGTCGCGGTGGCCCGCCGCCAGGAACTGCTCGACGAGCTGGTCGACCGGATCACCGCCAAGGGCGGTGACGCCCGCGCCCACGCGGTGGACCTGTCGGACATGGCTGCCGTCGACGAGTTGGTGGCCCGCGTCGAGGCCGATCTGGGCGGCGTCGACATCCTGATCAACAATGCGGGCCGGTCGATCCGGCGCCCGCTGGCCGAATCACTGGAGCGCTGGCACGACGTCGAACGCACGATGACGCTCAACTACTACTCGCCGCTACGGCTCATCCGCGGCCTGGCGCCCGGCATGCGCGACCGCCGCGACGGCCACATCATCAACGTCGCAACCTGGGGCGTGATGAACGAATCCTCGCCGCTGTTCGCCGTCTACAACGCCTCCAAGGCGGCACTGGCCGCGGTCAGCCGGGTCATCGAAACCGAATGGGCCACGGACGGCGTGCACTCCACGACGTTGTACTACCCGCTGGTGAAGACCCCGATGATCGCTCCGACCCGGGCCTACGACGGCTTGCCCGGGCTGACGGCCGCCGAGGCCGCGGACTGGATGCTGACCGCGGCGCGCACCCGCCCGGTGCAGATCGCCCCGCGCATGGCGGTGACCGCCAAGGCGCTCAACACCGTCGCGCCCGGGCTCGTCGACGCGGTGATGAAACGGCAACGGGTGCAGCCGGTCTGACGTGTCGTGTCGCCACCGGCACAGCCGCGGTGGTAGACAAGGGATATGGAAATCCTGGCCAGTCGGATGTTGCTCCGGCCGGTCGACTACCCGAAGTCGGTGGCGTTCTACCGGGACGGGATCGGTCTGGCCATTGCTCGCGAATACGGTGCAGGCACAGTCTTTTACGCCGGGCAGTCGTTGATCGAGTTGGCCGGCCACCACAGCCCCGCCGAACCCGGGCGGTTCCCCGGGGCGCTGTGGCTGCAGGTGCGTGACGTCTACGCCACCCAGGCCGAACTGGAAAGCCGTGGCGTGAAGATCGCCCGGGCCGCGGCCGAGGAGCCGTGGGGTCTGCACGAGTTACACGTGACCGATCCCGACGGCATCACCCTGATCTTCGTGCAGGTCCCCGACACTCATCCGCTGCGACGGGATACGCGGCAATAAGTCGGCCGCGAGTTCAGCGCACCGGTGTGGCCAGCGGCCAGCCGACCGAGGCCAGGCGAGAGGCCACCTGCTGAATCTCTTCGGGATTCGGCTCCTTCTCGATGACCTTGCGCACCGCGTCGTGAAGTTCGTCGTCGGTGACCGGGGTGTCCCCGTTGTTGGAACGCAGGATCGACTGGGCGGCCCGAACCACCTCATCCTCGGTCAGCGAGCGCTTGAGCAACGCCAACAGAGCGAAGTAGTCCTTCTGCGGCACGCCCTCGGGATAACCCTTGTGCAGCCACGTCAGCACGTTCTCCATGTAGCCGGCAGATTCGGTCATGTGTGCGCTCACTTACCCGGGATGAAGGGGACGGGGTTGAATCCGAAGTGGTGAATGATCGTGGTCTTGGTGATCCACAGGATCGCGATCACGATCACCGCGGCCACAAGACCGAACAGCACGAGACCGAACGCCTTCAGCACGGGGTTGGGCGCCACCACGGTGCCATCCTCATGCGTCCCACCGGCGCCGTTGGAGAACGCCACCAGACCGGCGGCGAACACCGCGGGCAGGCCGGCTCCGAGGATCAAGCCCACGACCAACACCTTGAAGATCGATTCCAGATAAATCATCAGCAGATTCCTTCGTCAGATCCGGTCAGACTGTGGCTTTGTCGGCGGTATCGGTGGTGCCGGCGGGCTTGGCGGCCTCACGAACCTCCGCCGGCACGACCGAGTTGGTGGAGGAATCCCAATCGGCGTTGACGTTCTTGTGGTCGACCTTCTGCTGCTGGGCGCGCCACCACATGTAGCCGGACAGCGCCACCAGGATCAGGAAGATCAGGCCGTCGCCGGCCAGCGCTGCCCCGGTGAGCGACTCGACACCGTGGGACAGCCAGAAGGCCAGCGCGCCGACGATGCCGGCGGCGGGCAGGGTGATCAGCCACGCGACGGCCATACGTCCGGCGACCGCCCAACGCACCTCGGCGCCGGGCTTGCCGACCCCGCTGCCCAGGATCGAGCCGGTCGCGACGTGAGTGGTGGACAGGGCCATACCGGCGGCACTGGAGCTCAGGATGATCGCGGCCGAGGAAGCCTCGGCAGCGAGGCCCTGCGGGGACTCGATCTCGACCAGCCCCTTACCCAGAGTGCGGATGACGCGCCAGCCACCGATGTAGGTGCCGAGGCCGATGGCCAGCGCGCAGGACGCGATGATCCAGAACGGCAGACCGTTCTCCTTCACGTCGCCGGTCAGGTGGCCGGTGGTGATGAGTGCGAGCGCGATGACGCCCATGGTCTTCTGCGCGTCGTTGGTGCCGTGCGACAGCGCCACGAGCGAGGCCGTGGCGATCTGGCCCCAGCGGAAGCCTTGCTCGCGGCGCTTCTTCAGGACGTTGCGGGTGATGCGGTAGACCAGCCAGGTACCGGCGGCAGCCACCAGGCAGGCGATGAACGGGGCAGCTACCGCGGGGATGAGCACCTTCTGGATCACGCCGGACCAGTTCACCCCGGACAGTCCGATCGCGGCGAGGCCGGCACCGATCAACCCGCCGAAGAGCGCGTGCGACGAGCTGGACGGGATACCGAAGAGCCAGGTCAGCAGGTTCCAGAGGATGCCGCCGATCAGGCCGGCGAAGATGATGGTCAAGCCGGTCGAGGCATCGATGCCGGAAACCAGCGACCCCGTCTTGCTGTCCTGGATCTTCAGCACGGAGGTGGTCACGGTCACGGCCACCTCGACCGAGAGGAACGCGCCGACCAGGTTGAGGACACCCGCCAGGATCACGGCGGTTTTCGGCTTCAATGCCCCGGTGGCGATCGAGGTCGCCATCGCGTTTCCGGTGTCGTGAAAGCCATTTGTGAAATCGAAGGCCAATGCTGTTGCTATCAGCAACACCAGAATGATCAGCTCAGCGCTCATGGCCGTAATTCTGTAGGACCGCCGGCGTTTTTGACCAGCCGGAAACACCACGCTGAGCTGGGGATTCGAATACGCTCCAAATGAGTTCACCGAGTGTTCATCTGCACACCCCGGATTGTTCGCCGGGGCGGTTTGCCGATCCCCGAGCTGGCTATAAGTTCACTGCGAGCCTGAGTCGGCGGACAGCACTACCATCGATGCGGTCCCCCGGCTCAAAATCATTTGTCCGGAGGAACCTCGCTCGGGTGCATCAGGAGTAGGCACAGTGAACGCTTTTCTCGCGAAGATCGCGGCCTGGCTCAATGCCGGGTACCCCGAGGGGGTGCCCGGGCCAGACCGGGTGCCGCTGCTGGCGCTGTTGACGCGGCGGTTGACCAACGACGAAGTCAAAGCCGTCGCACAAGATCTCATCGATCGCGGTGATTTCGATCACATCGACATCGGCGTACTGATCACCCAGATCACCGACGAGCTGCCCCGTGCCGAGGACGTCGAGCGGGTGCGGGAGCGCCTGGCCGCCAAGGGCTGGCCGTTGGACGATCCCCGCGACGCCGAGGATTCCATCGAGGCCGACCGAACCGACGGTGGCGATCCGGATGAGCCAGGGGGCCCGGCATAACCGTTCTACGCCCCATCGCTGTCGGCTCCGCGACGGACGAACTGCTGACCATCCTCGACGACGTTCTGACCGCAAGCGGATCGGCGATCCTGCCCGTACCCGCCGGGGACGAGCGTCAAAGTTCTTTGTTGAAAAGCACTTTGCGGGCCGGGGAAGAGATCGACGGCGACGTCGCGGTGGTGATCTCGACGTCGGGCACGACTGGTAAGCCGAAAGGCGCGCTGCTGACCGCCGACGCGCTGCGCGTCAGCGCGACCGCCACCCATGCCCGGCTGGGCGGCGCCGGGCACTGGCTGCTCGCGCTGCCCGCCTACCACATTGCGGGACTTCAGGTTCTGGTGCGCAGCGTGCTGGCCGGCACCTCACCCGTCACCGTCTCCGCATCGTTCGATCCGACCGAGTTGCCTTCTGCGGTAGCTGCATTGGGCAGCGGGCGCCGCTACGCCTCGCTGGTGGCCGTTCAGTTGGACAAGGCCCTGCAGGATCCGGCTGCGGCCGAGGCGCTCGCCGACCTCGACGCCGTCCTGATCGGTGGCGGGCCGATGCCGGCCGGGGTGGCCGAACGCGCCGAGGCGGCTCAGGTGAACGTGGTGCGCACCTATGGGATGAGCGAAACCGCCGGCGGCTGCGTGTACGACGGTGTGGCGCTCGACGGCGTCTCGATCCGTATCGACAACTCACGAATCCTGCTCGGCGGAGCCACCGTGGCCAAGGGGTACCGCAACCCGGTCAGTCCGGACCCGTTCGCCGAGCCCGGGTGGTTCCGTACCGACGACCTTGGCACCGTGGATGATTCGGGCGTGCTGCGGGTGCTGGGCCGCGTCGACGATGCGGTGAGCACCGGTGGTTTGACGGTGCTGCCGCAACTGGTCGAGTCGGCCCTGGCCGGCCATCCGGCGATCGCGGACTGCGCGGTTTTCGGAGTTCCTGACGAGCGGCTGGGTCAACGGGTGGTGGCCGCGCTGGTGCTGGCACCCGGTGCGCCGGCGCCCGCTGTGGCCGAGTTGCGCACCCATGTGGCACAAACCCTCGATGCCACCGCGGCTCCGCGCGAGGTGCACGTCGTCGACGAGTTGCCCCGTCGCGGCATCGGCAAGCTGGACCGCCGGGCATTGGCGGCGCGCTACAGCTGAGCGCCGCGACTACGGAGCCGGAATTTCACTTGTCGGCTTCGGCATGATGGAGACATGCGCCGAGAAGTGACTTCCGCCGATGAGCTGCGCGCCATCGTCGGGCAACCCACCGCCGCCGTCGCCAAGAAGGTGACTGACCGCTTGTCGGAGGCACAGCAGGGCTGGCTCAAGCAGTCACCGCTGGGATTCGTGGCGACCACCGACGCGCACGGCCGCGTCGACGTCTCCCCCAAAGGCGATCCGCCGGGGTTCGTCCAGATCATCGACGCAACCACGATCGCGATCCCGGAACGTCCCGGAAACCGGCGGGTCGACGGGTTCCTCAACGTGCTGCAGCGCCCGCACGTAGGCACGGTGTTCGTCATCCCGGGCCGCGGCGACACCCTGCGCATCAACGGCACCGCCCGGATTCTTTCCGACGCAGACTATTTCGACGACATGGCGGTCGGCGGTAAGCGGCCGATCCTCGCGCTGGAAATCGCCATCGAGGAAGTGTTCTTCCACTGCCCCAAGGCTTTCCTGCGCTCGGAGGCCTGGAAGCCCGAGACTTGGGATCCGACGGCCGTGCCCTCGGTCGCCCAGATGGCCAAGGCGTTCAAGCCCGATCAGAGTCAGGCTGAACTCGACGCATATTACAGCGAGGACAACCTGCGCAAGATCCTTTACTGAACCGACTCGGCGGGTTTCACCAGGATCGCGCGCGTGTAGAGCAGCTGGAAACCGCGGCGTTGCACATTGTGCTGGGACTTCGAGCCGGGTGCCGTTGTCACGACGGCGATCTCGCATCCGGCGCCGGCGGCCTCATGCAGTCGCGTCGCGAGCAGGGCGGCCTGCACCCCGCGGCGCCGGTAGGCCGGCGCCGTGGCAGCCCCGGCCAGCTGAGCGATCGAGCCGGCCACCCGCATCATCGCGCCCCCGGCGATCACGCTGTCACACAGCGCAACATACGCTGTGGCCCCGGCCTTTTCCATATCGCGCTCGGCTCGCTCGACGATGTCGGCGGGGAACTGCTCATGGCTCACCGGCCCCTCGCCGTCGGGATGGGCGAAGCCCTCCACCACGACATTCACCCAGGCGGTGAGATCGTCGGCCCGGCGCACCTGCACGTCCGACACCGGGGCCGGCTCGTCGCCGACCGGCCGACCGAGCACGTTCTCGAACTCTTCGAGGCGGTAGCCGCGCCCGGACAGCAATGCGGTGACCTCGGGATCGGCCAGATTGGACAGCTCCACCTGGGTGGCGCTGCCCCGGGCCGCGAAAGCGCGTTCGATCTCACCCAGCACGGCCTCATCGGGTAGGCCGTCGAAACCGAGGCCGACCACCTTGTTCATCGGCGAGTTCGGCTCGGCAAAGCAGGCGAATCCCCCGGCGACCGGCAAGACCAAACCGTCGGCACCGCGATCACGGGCCGCCCGAGTCGCCGCGACGATGAGGTCCGATTCGGCTTTCTCGATACGCCTGGCCAACTCGACACCACAGAACAGCTCACCTTCGCGCACGTGGGCGCCACCGTTGATTGCCACGTGGATATTGTGCCCACACAAGCGTTTCCGAAACGTCTAACGCGGCGGGCCGGCCGGCTCCCACGACTGCATCGCGGTGTCGAGCGCATCACTGTCGAGCGCTGCCACCGGAACCGGTGACTGATCTGCGTGGTAACGCATGCCCTCCAGAAGGAGGGCCACATACCGGCGCCAGAGATCGGGGTCGACATTGCCCGCGAATTCGCTGACCGTGCCGGACAACAGGCCCAAGAGCGGCATGTCCGTCGACGACACCTCCGGACGCAGATAACCGTCGCCCTGCGCCCGCTCCACCAGCTTGGTCAACACCGGCATGAGCCGCTCCTGGCAGGCCTTCACCCGGTCGCCGCCATAACACTTGCTGAACGCGATTTCCCGCAAGCCTCGGTCGGTCGCCGTGATCTCGCACATGCTCTCGACGTACCAGGCGAAACCGAGCCATGAATCTTCGTGTTGCAGTGCGGTTTCGGCCAGCGCGGTGAGCTGGTCCATGCCGTCCACGAAGATGGCCTCGATGAGCTCTTCCTTCGTGGCAAAGCGTCGGTACACCGTGCCCACCCCGACGTTGGCGTGCCGTGCCACGTCGTTGAGGGTTGCTTCAAGACCTTTGTCGGCAAACAGTTCGCGCGCTGCGGTCAGCACCCGCTGCCGATTGCGCTCGGCATCCCTGCGCAGCACGGGACGTGTTTCCTCGGTCATATCTCTCAGTTTAAGTGATCGGCGTCATAAGTGGATTGATCCTATCCACTTATTCGGCTAACTTTACCCTTCGAACTGCGTAGGCTGCCTAATAGCCAGGTCGACGCGAACGCAACAACACGTCGGGAGGCCCATCAATGACAGCCGTCCAGGCGCGGCATCACTTCGCCGCACTCCTCTTCCAGCCGCAATGCTGAAGGCCATCCGCCGAATCTGGCTCCCCGTACTGATTGTCATCGCCATGGGGGCCGGCGCGCTGATCGTGATGAACGTCCGCAAGGTCTTCGGCGCACATCCCGTGATCATCACCGACACCACGTCGGACAACGCCGAGGACTTCAACCCAAAGTTCGTGAAATACGAGATCTTCGGTAACGGCAGCACTGCCGTCATCAACTACATGGACCTCGAAGGCAAGCCCCAGCGCACCGGAACCGTTCCGCTGCCTTGGACTTTGACGCTGCAAACCACGTTGCCGTCGGTCCAGCCCAACATCATGGCCCAGGGCGACGGGGACAGCATCAGTTGCCGCGTCACTGTCGACGACCAGGTCAAAGAAGAGAGAACGGCTACTGGCTTGAACGCACAAACCTTCTGCTTTGTGAAGGCAGCATGAGCGCGCCCACGGACGACACCCCGACCGACGCCATCGCAACCGGGCGCCACGCAGCGCCTCCGCGCCCGGCGATCCCGCGATTCATCCGGGCATTCGCCCTGCCGATCATCCTGATCTGGATCGTGATCGTCGCACTGCTCAACACCGTTGTGCCGCAGCTCGAGGTCGTCGGCAAGATGCGCGCGGTGTCGATGAGCCCCAACGACGCGCCGTCGATGATCGCCATCAAAGAGGTCGGCAAGAAGTTCCAGGAGTACGACACCAGCAGCTCGGTGATGGTCGTGCTCGAAGGCGACAAGCCGCTGGGCCTCGAGGCGCACATGTTCTACGACCAGATGGTTCGAGACCTGCGCGCCGATACCACCCACGTGCAGCACGTCCAGGACTTCTGGGGCGACACCCTGACCGCCAAGGGCGCCCAGAGCCGCGACGGCAAGGCCGCCTACGTGCAGGTCTACATCGCCGGCGACCAGGGCGAGACGCTGGCCAACGAGTCAGTCGAAGCAGTGCGACGCATTGCCACCGAAAGCCCCGCACCCGACGGTGTGAAGGCCTACGTGACCGGGTCCGCGGCGTCGAGCACCGACCAGAACATCGTCGGCGACGAGAGCATGCAGCTGATCGAACTCGTCACCTTCGGGGTCATCGCCGTCATGCTGCTGGCGGTCTACCGATCGATCATCACCACGCTGATCGTGCTGGTGATGGTGGTGCTCGAATTGTCCGGCGCCCGTGGACTCGTCGCGCTACTGGGCTTCCACAATTTCTTCGGTCTCACCACGTTCGCGACCAACATGCTGGTGACCCTGGCCATCGCCGCGGCCACCGACTACGCGATCTTCCTGATCGGCCGATATCAGGAAGCACGAAGAGCCAGCGAGGACAAAGAAGCGGCCTACTACGACATGTTCCACGGCACGGCCCACGTCGTGCTCGCGTCGGGTCTGACCATCGCCGGTGCGACGTTCTGCCTGCACTTCACCCGCCTGCCGTACTTCCAGACCATGGGTATCCCACTGGCGATCGGAATGACGATGGTGGTCGCCATGGCGCTGACCCTGGGGCCGGCCGTCATCTCGGTGTTGAGCCGGTTCGGCAAGATCCTCGAGCCCAAGCGGCATTCGAACTCGCGTGGCTGGCACCGGGTCGGCACCGCCACCGTCCGCTGGCCGGGCGCAATCCTGATGTGCGCCATCGTGGCTGCGCTGGTCGGCCTGCTCGCCCTGCCCGGCTATCACACCACCTACAACGACCGCATCTTCCTTCCCAAGGACGTCGGAACGAACATCGGATACGACGCCGCATTCCGGCACTTCTCGCAGGCCAAGATGAACCCGGACCTGATGATGATCGAGTCCGACCGCGATCTGCGGAACCCGGCCGATTTCCTGGTGATCGACAAGATCGCCAAGGCCCTCAAGAACGTGCACGGCATCGCCCAGGTGCAGACCATCACCCGTCCCGACGGCGATCCGATCAAGCACTCGACGATCCCGTACACGCTGGGCCAGAGCGGCACGACCCAGTTGATGAACAACGACTACCTGCAGAGCAACCTGGACAACATCCTCAAACAGGCCAACGATCTGCAGAACAGCATCGACTCGATGACCGAGATGATGAGCATCCAAACGGATCTGGCCGCGGTGTCGCAGCGGATGGCCGACAAGATGAAGACCACGTCCGGCGACATGAACGACGTCCGGGATCACCTGGCGGACTTCGACGACCAGTTCCGGCCGCTGCGCAACTACCTCTACTGGGAACCGCACTGCTTCGACATTCCGATGTGCTGGTCCATCCGGTCGATCTTCGACGCGCTCGACGGCATCAACACGATGTCCGACGACTTCCAGGATCTGGTCCCGGAAATGCAGCGCATGGCGGACCTGATGCCGCGAATGGTCGCCGTGTTGCCTGCGCAGATCCAGACCATGAAGAACCAGAAGCAGATCCTGCTGAACCAGTACCAGGTGCAGAAGGCCCAGCAGGACCAGACGATGGCGATGCAGAACACCGCCACCGCCATGAGCGAAGCGTTCGATACCGCCAAGAACGACGATTCGTTCTACCTGCCACCGGAGGCCTTCGGGACCGACGACTTCCAGCGGGGGCTCAAGCTGTTCATGTCACCTGACGGACATGCGGTGCGGTTCACCATCATTCACCAGGGTGATCCGCTGACCCCGGAAGGCACTTCTCGCATCGCACCGCTCAAGGTCGCCGCAACCGACGCCATCAAGGGGACACCGCTGGAGGGATCGAAGATCTACCTCGGCGGCAGCTCGGCGACGTTCGCGGACATGCAGCAAGGCGCCGACTACGACCTGATCATCGTCGCCGCGGCGGCACTGATCCTGATCTTCATCATCATGTTGGTGCTCACCCGCGCCGTGGTCGCCTCCGCGGTGATCGTCGGCACGGTGGTGCTGAGCCTCGCCTCGGCCTTCGGGCTGTCGGTGCTGCTGTGGCAACACATCGTGGGCATCCCGCTGCACTGGATGGTGATGCCGATGTCGGTCATCGTCCTGCTCGCAGTGGGCGCGGACTACAACCTGCTACTCGTCTCACGAATAAAGGAAGAGATCCACGCCGGGCTGAAGACCGGGATCATCCGGGCCATGGTCGGCACCGGCGCCGTGGTCACCTCCGCAGGTCTGGTCTTCGCGTTCACCATGGGATCGATGGCCGTCAGCAGCCTGATCGTCATCGGCCAGGTCGGCACGACCATCGGCCTGGGTCTGCTGTTCGACACCCTCGTGGTTCGATCGCTGATGACGCCGTCGATCGCCACGCTGCTGGGCCGCTGGTTCTGGTGGCCGCAACGCGTCCGCCAGCGCCCGCTGCCGCAGCCCTGGCCCAAACCCATCCAGCGCGATCCCGAGGAGGCCTTGACCTGATGAGACGCCTGCTGATCGTCCTATCGTTCTGCGCCGCAACCAGTGTCGCCCTGTCCGCACCGGCCTACGCCGATCCGTCTTACGATCGGGATCCCGACACCAACTTCGCCCACGAGTTGCACACCTTCGGGATCTACGGGCAGAAGGACTACAACGCCTGGATCGGCAAGATCATGTGCAAGCGATTGCACAACGGGGTCGACCACACCGCCCAGGACTCGGTGAAGTTCGTCAAAAAACAGCTGGACAAGGACAGCACCGACGCCCAGTCGTGGCAGTTCCTGGGTACCGCCATCAACTACTACTGCCCCGATCAGCGGTTCGTCTACGAACAAGCCGCGCACTGAACGACTTTGGAGCGAGGGTGAAGCGCAAGAATCTCAGTAACCTGATCCGCACCGGCCTGGCCGGGTGCGCGGTGGCCGGAGCACTGGCCGGCGCCGGCATCGCAAACGCCGACGCCACCGACGACTACCCGATCCCCAACCGGATCCTCAAGACCCCGTGCACCGCCGAGCAGATCATGGCGGCCGCCCGCGACGTCGAGCCCGTCTACTACGAGCGCTACATGATCGACTACAACAACAAGCCGGTCGCCGACCAGCAGGGCGCCCAGGACCGCATCCACTGGTTCTTCTCCATGGACTACGCCGGCCGCCGCCAGTACTCCGAGAACATGGCCACCAACGCCTTCTTCGAGAACATGTCCTGGCGCTGGCCGAACTGGGCCAAGCTGTTCTTCAACAACAAGGGCGTCGCAGCCAACACCACCGACGTCTGCCAGAACTACCCGCCCAACGACATGTCGGTCTGGGACTGGCACTGACGTCGACGCACCAACCTGCCGGCTCAGTCCGGTAGCGAGTTGCTCAGCCGCTCGGTGGCAGCCAGGTAGTCCTCGATGAACTCACGGACCACCTCGCGGGCCGGCTTGACCTTGTTCATCAAGCCCACGCCCTGGCCGACGAAGTAGGTGGCCAGCGCCTGCGCACCCGGATGTCCCTGGGCGGCAAGCACATCCACCCGGCGGATAACCGGCTCGGCCAGCATGTTCTGCAGCGGCAGCGGAAGGGTCTGGTGGCCACCGGGATTCGGCTGCCAGGCATCGGTCCACTCCGAGCGGAGCTGGCGGGCCGGCTTGCCGGTCCGCCCGGTCGAGCGCACGGTGTCACGCGAGGTCGCCTCGAGCATCTTCTGCACGGTGTGCGGCGCGGTCTCGGCCTCCTCGGTGGTCAGCCATACCGAGCCGGTCCAGGCTCCGGCCGCCCCCATCGCCACCGCGGCGGCCATCTGCCGTCCCGTCACGATGCCGCCGGCGGCCAGCACCGGGATGTCGCTGCCGGCCTGCTCCAGCGTCTCGAGAACTTCCGGCACCAGCACCAGCGTCGACACCTCACCACAGTGCCCGCCCGCCTCGGTGCCCTGCGCGATGATCAGGTCCACCCCGGCGTGCACCTGCTTGAGGGCGTGCTCGCGGGCACCGACCAGCGCCGCCACGGGCACGCCGCGCTCACGGCCGGCCTCGATCATGTAGTCCGGCGGCACCCCGAGTGCGTTGGCGATCAGCTTGATCGGATGGCTCATCGCCACGTCCAACAACTCGCGGCCGGTGTCGCCGGACAACGAGGAGCCGCCGAACCGCTGCTTGGCCTCGGGCTCGATACCGTGATCGGCCAGCAATTGCGCCACGAACTCGCGGTATTCGGCGGGGATACGGTCGGTGAGCTGTCCGCGCGACAGCTTCTCGCCCTTACCTTCGAACTTCGCGGGCACGATGATGTCGGCGCCGTACGGCTTGCCGCCGACCTGCTCGTCGATCCAGGACAGCTCCTGGTCCAACTGCTCGGGCGTGTAGGCCGTGGCGCCCAGCACGCCGAAGCCGCCGGCGTTGGTCACCGCGGCCACCACGTCGCGGCAGTGGCTGAAGGCGAAGAGCGGAAAGTCGATACCGAACTGCTCACAGATCGCGGGTTTCACCCCGTCAGTATTGGCACCCCGACTTGACGGGTGTCAAGAGGGGGTCCGGTCGTGGGCCGTCAGGGCAGCTCGAACGGCAGCTTCACCCCGTCGTGGGCCAGGCAGTGCGTGCAGGCGCGCTCGGCATCGACAGACTCCAGAGCCTCGTGCACGAGCTTTTTGAACGGCACCATGTTGCGCTCGAATTCGGCGAAGACGTCCACCGTCGTCACCCCGGAACCGGCCTCGATCCCCGCATCCAGGTCGGTCACCAAAGCTATTGCCGCATAACACATCTCAAGTTCTCGGGCCAGCACAGCCTCGGGGTATCCGGTCATGTTTACCAGGGTGAACCCCTGGTCTGCGAACCATCGGCTCTCCGCGCGGGTGGAAAACCGCGGCCCCTGGATCACCACCATGGTGGCCCCGTCGACCACACCGGGCAGCGCGGCAGCGACGGCCCGCAGCGCCGGACAGTACGGGTCGGCGAAGCTGACGTGGATGCCGCCGGAATCGAAGTACGTGTCGGCGCGGCCGCGGGTGCGGTCCACCAGCTGATCCGGCACCACGACCGACCCCGGGCCCAGGTCGGTGGTCAGGCTGCCCACCGCACAGGGGGCGAAGATCCGTCGGACCCCCAGCGTGCGCAGCGCCCACATGTTGGCCCGATACGGCACGGTGTGCGGCGAGTACTCATGGCTCGCCCCGTGCCGGGGCAGGAAGGCCACCTCGTGCCCGCCCACTGTTCCCACCGTGACCGGCGCGCTCGGCGCACCGTACGGAGTGTCCACGGTGACGGTGCGGGCGTCGGGCCCGAAGAACGAATAGAAACCACTACCGCCGATGACGCCGAGCATGCAGCGCTATTCGGCCTCGTCGGTCTTGACGGGATCCGCCGGTGCCTCGTCGGCGTCTACGTCGAGATCATCGTCGAAGTCGTCGAAATCCTCGTTCGCCTTGCGGGCACCGTCGGCGATCTCGAAGACATCGGTGGCCAGGCCCCCGAGGGCGGTCGCGACGTCCTTGACGGCCGTGGTGATGATCGAGGTGACCTGCCCGACCGTGGAGGCCACGGCCTCGACGGATTCCTGCAGCACGTCCTTGCCGATCTCGGTCTTGCTGAGCTGCTCCTTCATGAGGCTCAGTGTAAGAGTCCGCGCGGGATGGCACCGGGTCAGCTCATACGATGGCCGTCGTGGCCAGTTTCGCGCAATGGATCGAAGGCGCCCGTCCCCGCACCCTGCCCAACGCCGTCGCCCCGGTGCTCGCCGGCACCGGCGCCGCCGCCTGGTTGGGGTCGGCGGTGTGGTGGAAAGCGTTGCTGGCGCTGGCCGTATCGCTCGCGTTGATCATCGGGGTGAACTACGCCAACGACTACTCCGACGGCATCCGCGGCACCGACGACGTGCGGTCCGGACCGTTACGCCTGGTGGGTTCCAAGCTGGCCTCGCCGCGGGCTGTGCTGACCGCCGCGGTGGCCAGCCTGGCGGTCGGCGCGGTGGCCGGACTGGCGCTGGCCGCGGTCAGTGCACCGTGGCTGATCGCGGTCGGAGCCGTGTGCATCGCCGGGGCGTGGCTGTACACCGGCGGGAAGAAGCCCTACGGCTATCTCGGCCTGGGTGAGGTGGCGGTGTTCGTCTTCTTCGGCCTGGTCGCGGTGCTGGGCACCCAGTACACCCAGGCACTGCGTATCGACTGGGTCGGGCTCGTCGCCGCGGTGGCCATGGGATCCCTGTCGTCGGCCGTGCTGGTGGCCAACAATCTGCGCGACATCCCCACCGACAGCCAGTCGGGCAAGATCACGCTGGCCGTCCGCCTCGGCGATGCCCGCACCCGGCTGCTCTATCAGCTGCTGGTCGGCGTGGCCCTGGTGCTGCCCCTGGTGCTGATGCTCGCGACGCCGTGGAGTGCTTTCGGTCTACTGGCGCTGGCGCCTGCGGTGCGGGGACTGCGGCCGATCCGCAACGGCAGCACCGGCGCCCAGCTGATCCCGGTACTGCGCGATACCGGGCTGACCATGCTGGTGTGGGCGATCGCGGTGTCGGCGGCCCTGTTCCTGGGCTGAGCCGAGCCTTCTCCCGCGGGCGGCCTCCCGCAGCTACGCCGCGGCGTCCAACAGTCCAACGATGCCGGTGCGCAATTCGTCCGCGCCCACGTGCTCGGTGATCAAGCCGACGGCCCGGTCGTCTCCCCCGCGCAGGATTCCGAGCAGGATGTGCTCGCATCCGATGTAACCGTCCTTGTGCGCCAACGACTCCCGCAGTGCCAGCTCCAAGACCTTCTTGGCGGGCTTGGTGAACGGGAGATGCCCGCGGCGCCTGCGGCGACGGCCGGTGCTGCGCAGCGCGTTGTCGAACGCACCGGCGCCGAAGGTGCGGTCGATGTTGGCCCGCACGGCCGTCAGGTCGATTCCGATCGACCGCAACGCCTCGGCATCGCCGTCGAACGCTTCGTCCGCGGGCGCGTCGGCAGACACCAACTCGGCACGGACCGCGTCCGAGGTCAGGCCGAAACCGGCCAGCAGGGCCGACAATTCGCGGCCGGAACTCTGCAACACCCCGACCAGAATGTGTTCCGGACGAATGTCGTTGGCCGCCAGCTCCCGGGCCTCCTCCTGGGCCAGAACCACCGCGACGCGCGCGTGACGGCTGAACCGTTCGAACATCTCATCCCCTTCGATTGTGCTTCTGATGCACGGCCTGACGGCTGACCTCGAGCGCATCGGCGATCGCCTGCCAACTCCAGCCCTGCTCCCGCGCATTGGCCACGTGAATCGCCTCCAACCGCTCCTGCAACCGCTGCAGTGCGCGCACCGCGCGCAGCCCGACGGCTGGATCCGAGCTGCTGACGCCGTCGGCGATCAGCTCATCGAGATCACTCATGCTGTCAAGGTAGGTTGACAGCAGAGAGCTGTCAAGGAAACTTGACACCTGCGGCGGACACCCGCCGCCTGCCATCCCGCCC
Organism: Mycobacterium farcinogenes; assembly: GCF_019739075.1. Classification (NCBI taxonomy): domain Bacteria; kingdom Bacillati; phylum Actinomycetota; class Actinomycetes; order Mycobacteriales; family Mycobacteriaceae; genus Mycobacterium; species Mycobacterium farcinogenes. The sequence continues at coordinate 5,606,473 of NZ_CP081673.1, forward strand.
CCGGTACGCGAGGTATTGCACTAACGTGGCCGTCGGCCTGCAACGCCGATCACGTGGGGGATGCGTATGACCACTTCGACCGAGGCGCATCAGCCCGCACCGTCGGGCCGCGCCGAAACCCGCCGGGCCATCTGGAACACCATCCGAGGGTCGTCGGGCAACCTCGTCGAGTGGTACGACGTCTACGTCTACACGGTGTTCGCCACCTACTTCGAAGCGCAGTTCTTCGACAAGGCCGACAAGAACGCCACCGTCTACGTGTATGCGATCTTCGCGGTCACGTTCCTCACCCGCCCACTCGGGTCGTGGTTCTTCGGCCGCTTCGCCGACCGGCGCGGCCGCCGGGCCGCACTGACCGTCAGTGTCTCCCTCATGGCGGCGTGCTCACTGGTGATCGCATTGGTGCCCTCGCGCGAAACCATCGGTGTCGCAGCGCCGATCATCCTCATCCTGTGCCGACTGGTGCAGGGCTTCGCGACCGGCGGCGAATACGGCACCTCGGCCACCTACATGTCCGAGGCCGCCACCCGGGAACGACGCGGCTTCTTCTCCTCATTCCAGTACGTGACGCTGGTCGGTGGTCACGTGCTCGCGCAGTTCACCCTGTTGATCATCCTCACCGCGTTCAGTACCGACCAGGTGCACGAATTCGGTTGGCGCATCGGCTTCGCCATCGGCGGCGTGGCCGCGATCGTGGTGTTCTGGCTGCGTCGCACCATGGACGAATCGTTGTCCCCCGAACAGCTCGAAGCGATCAAGCAAGGCAAGGACAAGAGCTCGGGGTCGTTGAGCGAACTGCTCACCCGCTACTGGAAACCGCTGCTGCTGTGCTTCCTGATCACCATGGGCGGCACCCTGGCGTTCTACGCCTACAGCGTCAACGCCCCGGCCATCGTCAAGACCACCTACAAAGACCAGGCGATGACGGCCACCTGGGTCAACCTGATCGGGCTGATCTTCCTCATGTGCATCCAGCCTGTCGGCGGAATGATCAGTGACAAGGTGGGCCGCAAACCGCTACTGGTGTTCTTCGGCATCGGCGGGGTGATCTACACCTATGTCCTGTTCACCTATCTGCCCCAGACACATTCACCGATCGTGTCGTTCCTGCTGGTCGCCGTCGCCTACGTGATCCTGACCGGCTACACCTCGATCAACGCCCTGGTGAAGTCCGAACTGTTCCCCTCGCACGTCCGCGCCCTCGGCGTGGGTATCGGCTACGCCCTGGCCAATTCGATGTTCGGCGGCACCGCGCCGGTGATCTACCAGGCACTCAAAGACCGCGATCTGGTGCCGTGGTTCATCGTCTATGTCACGGTGTGCATCGCGCTGTCGCTCTTGGTGTACCTGGTCTTCCTCAAGAACAAGGCCGAAACCTACCTGGATCAGGAGAAGGGCTCAGCCTTCGTCCGGTAGTGCGATCGCGAACGCCACTGCGGCCGAGCGGCGTTCCGCTCAGTCCTCAGCCGGAGGTTCGTCACCACGCAACCGCGCCTGCAGTTGCTCGCGGTCTTTGCGCCGCCGCTCGTCGACCACGGCGATCGAGGCCGTCGCCCGCTCACGCAACGGACGGAACAACCAGATGCCCAACGGCAGCGCGATCACGATGGCGAACAACAGCGCCACCACGACCGGGAAATCCGCCACGACCAGACTCCCGACACCGTAGATAGCTGCGGTCAGCACAGCGACCAGCACCAGCCGGGCGATGAGATAAACCACGACGTCGGTGACCATGCGGGAGGTCGAACCACTTCCTGACACGCTCCGAGCCTACCGACGGCGCGTATATTCGGATCAAGGAGGTTTCGAGTGGCGTATCTACTCCTGCTCATTGCCGCGGCAAGCCTGGTGTACCTGGGCTGGCGGCTGGCGCGGGTCTCTGGCAGTCGACCCAAGACCCGGGTGATCGGCCCCGACGACGATCCGGAATTTCTGCGTCGGCTCGGGCACGGCGACAACCCTCGCGGCTGAGCCGCAGTCAAGCGCGCGCGTCGGTAGACCGCCGCGCCCCGGCGAAGTCTGACGCCACTACTGCGGCCAACTCGATCAGCGCCTCGCGGGTACCCGGCTTGAGGCGATCCAGGCTGATCTCGGCGCCCTCCTCCAGATGCGGATCGAAGGGCACCAGCCGCACCGCCCGGCAACGCCGCGAGAAGTGATCCACCACTTTGGACAGATCGACCTTGCCCGACCGTGGCCGCACCGCGTTGATCACCGCGATGGAGTTGCGCACCAGATCCTGATGCCCGTGCGCATCGAGCCAGTCCAACGTCGCCGACGCGCTGCGCGCTCCGTCCACCGAACCCGAGCTGATCACGACCAGCACGTCGGCCTTGGACAGCACCGCCGACATCGCCGAGTGCATCAGCCCGGTCCCGCAATCGGTGAGGACCAGGCTGTAGAACCGCTCCAGCACCTCCAGCGCGCGCAGATAGTCGTCCGAGCTGAACGCCTCCGACACCGCCGGATCGCTCTCGGAAGCCAGCACCTCCAGCCGGCTCGGCCCCTGGGAGGTGTAGGCCCGCACGTCGCTGTACCGCTCGATGCCTTCGGCGTCGCGCAGCAGGTGCCGCACCGTCGCAGCCGTCTCCAGCGGCACCTTCTGGCTCAGCGTGCCCCGGTCCGGGTTGGCGTCCACCGCGACCACCCGGTCACCGCGGATCGAGGCGAACGTGGCCCCCAGCGTCGCGGTGATCGTGGTCTTGCCCACGCCGCCCTTGAGCGACATCACCGCGATCCGGTAGCAGCCCTGCAACGGCTGGCTGACTTCTGCGATCAAGTTGTTGCGGTGCGTGGTCTTGGGGCTCTCGCCCACGTTGATCTGCTTGAACGACGCGACATAAAGCGCCTTGCGCCAGCCCGAGGTGGGCGGGTTCTTCCGTTGGCCGAGCAGCGCGTCGGTGGACAGATCCCGGTAGGCATCGGCGTGCACCGCGGGAGTGGGCGGGGCGAAGGATGCCGGGGGCCGGCCCGCGAAGTTCGGTATGCCGGGCGCCGGGAAGTTCCCCGGCATCGGCGGCGCGGTGATCACCGGGACGCCCTGCGGCGGCGTCGGGGCGGTCCATTCCGCGGGCAGCGGTGTGGAGACGCCCGGCTCGGCGGGATTGCTGAACCGCTGCTGGCTGCGGAACCCGGGGACCGGGGCGAACACCGAAGGCACGGGCGGCAGGTCGACCACGGGTGGGGACGCGGGCGGTGATACGGGTGAAACTGCGGGCGCCGGGTCCGGCGCAGGTGGTGCAGCTTCGTGGGTCGCGGTCGGTTCTTCGGTTGGAGCGTCCGTCGACGGCTCACCACTGTCCGGCGAGGCGGGCTCCTGCGTTTCTGACGGCTCAGACACTGGCTCGGACACGAATTCCCCTCTTTCCCACACACTCCTGACCCGACCACCGCGGCGCCACCTCGCGTCGCGCGGTCATCTCACCAAGCCGGCGGTGTCTAGCCAACCCCCGCGTACGAATGCAGGCCAACGGTCACCAGGTTGATGAAGAACAAGTTGAAGACCATCGCGACGAAACCCACGACGTTGATCCAGGCCGACTTGCGGTCCCGCCACCCCGCGGTCGAGCGCGCATGCAGGTATGCCGCGTACACGACCCACGCGATGAAGGACACCGTCTCCTTGGGGTCCCAACCCCAGTAGCGGCCCCAGGCCTCTTCGGCCCAGATGGCACCGAAGATGACGCCGAAACCGAAGATCGGGAACGCGAAGATCGTGGTGCGGTAGGCGATCCGGTCGAGCGTCTGCGCATCGGGCAGGCGGCCGATGACGCGCCCGAGCCCGTTGTCGCGCTCGGCGAGCGGCGACATCTTGAGCAGGAACAAGATGCTCGCGACGCCGGCCACCAGGAACACCCCGGAGCCGAGGCTCACCACGGACACGTGGATGGGCAGCCAGTAGGACTGCAGTGCGGGCATCACCGGCGCGGCGTTCGAGTACAGCCAGCGACCCGACACCGTCAGCAGGATCAGCACCGGAACCAGGACGAACACCCACAGCGCGCGGTACTGCGGCTTGCGCAGCACGACCGCGGCCGCGACCAGGCCGCAGAAGCTGGTCAGGTTGATGAACTCGTACATGTTGCCCCACGGAACCCGTGAGGTGGCCAGGCCGCGCAGCACGATGCAGATGAACAGCATGCCGATGCCGACATAGGTCAGGGCCAGGCCGGTCTTGCCGACGCGCTCGTCGAACGACCGCCGGGGTTCCTCGGCGACGACGCCGGGGGTGGCGCTGTCCGCGCCGACGGTGGCGCCGACCAGTTCACGGCTTTCGACGCGGCGGCCACGGCTGGTAGCCAGCTCGACGGCGAGCAGGATCAGCGCGCCGACCAGGACGACCACCGACGACGTGAACGCCCAGTCGGAGTACCTGGCCAGCCCGATGTCGATGTGCTCGGTATTCACTGCTCCGCCTTCTCTTCTACCGCCGGCGCGTCGTCGTAACCCTCCAACACCCGCGCGGTCAGCTTCTCGAACTCGTCGCCCCAACCGGAGTTGTCGGTACGGGCCAGCCCGCCCAGCTCGACGTTCACCGTACCTGCAGCGGCGGGCTGGATCCGAACCCAGATCCGGCGCCGGCGCACCACCAGCGACACCAGCAACCCGCCCATCATCGACATCGCGAACGCCAGCACCCACACCTGGGCCGGGTCATGCGAGACCTGCAGGTTGACGAACGGCACCGCACCGTCGAACCGAACCTTCGTGCCGTCGTCCAGCCGCGTGTCCTGGCCTTTCACCAGGTTCACCCGGGCCACCTTGTTCAGCTGCTTGCGGTCGATCAAGCGGGGGTCGAGCGAGAACAACGACTGGGGCCGGCCGGTGTCCAGGCCCGTGTCACCGCGGTAGATGTCGACGGCCACCGCCGGATCGTTGAGAGCGGGAAAGCTCGACGACAGCAGCGTGCCCTCGAGTTCCTTCGTCGGCGCGAACAGGCCCTGGATCGCGATCTGGTGCTTGCGACGTTCGTCGGCGTCGGGATAGGTACCCGCCGGTGGGTCGATGCGCACCACACCCGAGGACAGCAGCGTCATCTGTTCTTCCGGGCGCCACTGGATGGTCTGGCTGCGCTGCTGGCCGTCGGGGAAGGTCACCGTGAACGACGGCGCGTAACCGTGTCCTTGCAGGTACACCCGGTCCCCGCCGATGCGCAGCGGGTGGTTGACCTCCAGCCGGTAGGACCGCCAGGTGTCGGCGGCCAGATCGTGGCCCGACTGGTAGTCGATATCGGCCGCGAAGGACAGCGCCTGCCCGGTGGGCAGGTAGTGGGCATCGAAATCGTTGACTCGCAGACAGATCGGGCTCAGCGAGGTCCCGTCGACGGTATTGCCGGCTCGGAAGGAGTCGAAGGCGGCCGGTGAGGCGGTACAGAACCCGGGGCCGCCGTCGGCGATCACGATGACGTTGCCCTCGTAGCCGAACAGCTTGCCCGCGGCCACCGCCGCGAGCAGTCCCAGCAACGAGAAGTGGAAGACGATGTTGCCGAACTCCCGCAGATAGCCCTTTTCCGCTGAGATCTCGGTGCCGGCGTCGGTCTGCCTGGTGACCGTGCGCCAGCCCTTCAGCCGCCGTGTCACGGTCTGCGCGACCTCGTCGGCGTCGGCGCTCACCCGCTCGGCGTGATGTTTGGGCAGCCGCCCGAGGTTGCGTGGTGCCGGCACCGGTACCGCCCGCAGGCTGCGGAAATGCTCGATCATCCGGGGTGTCAGGCAGCCCACCAGCGAGATGAACAGCAACACGTAGATCGCGGTGAACCAGAAGCTGGAGAACACGTCGAAGGCCTGCAGCCGGTCCAGCCACGGTCCCAGCGTGGGGTGGGCGGCCAGATACTCGTCGACCTTCGACTCGTTGAGGCTGCGCTGCGGCAACAACGCGCCCGGAATCGCGCCGAGCGCCAGCAGGAACAGCAGCACCAGCGCGGTGCCCATCGAAGTCAAGGTCCGCCAGGTGTTGCGAACCAGCGCGAGCAGACGCGAAACCGCCCCAAAACGCGGTTTTTCGGGCAGTTTCGCGTCTGCTCGCGAGTCGGAGGTGACCATCAGATCGGGAGCCTCACATCACTGACGAACGCGTCGCGCACCCACGACACGAAGTCGTTCCACAGCCCGGTGACGAGTGCGGCACCCACCAGGATCAGCAGCACCCCGCCGAAGATCTGGATGGTCCGGGTGTGCCTGCGCAGCCAGCCCAGGCCCGTCACCGCCCGCGCCGACCCCAGGGCCAGCAACACGAACGGGATGCCGAGACCGAAGCAGTACGCCAGCACCAGCACCACACCGCGCGCCACGGTGGCGCCGTCGGTGGCCGAGGCCACCGCGATCACCCCGGTCAGCGTCGGGCCCAGGCACGGAGTCCAGCCCAGGGCGAACACGCCACCCAGCAGCGGCGCGCCGGCCATCGTGGACCACTGGCGCGGCGCGAACCGGGCCTGGCGTTGCAGCGCCGGGATGAAGCCGACGAACACCAGGCCCATCACGATCGTGACCACGCCGCCGATGCGTTGCAGCAGAACCTGATTGGCGATCAGCGTGGTGGTCATGCCCAGCACCGCCACCGCGCCGAGCAGAAACACCACGGTGAAGCCGGCGACGAACAACGCAGCCGCGCCGGCCACCCGCAGGCGCGCGGTCTTGACGCCGATCGCCCCGGAGACCGCGTCGGACTCGTCGACCCCGACCACCGCAGCCAGATACGACAGGTACCCGGGCACGAGCGGCACCACGCACGGTGAGGCGAACGACACCAGCCCGGCCAACACGCTGACTCCCAGCGCCAGCAGCACCGGCCCGGCAGCGGCGATCTCGGAGAACCCGGTCACGGCTGCTGCCCTTCGGCCGCCAGCCGCTCCACCACCGGCTGCAGATCCTCGGCCAGCAGCTCACGCAGGAACACCGCGGCCACCCGGTGCTGACGATCCAGCACCACCGTGGACGGGATCACCGTGGTCGGGTACTTGCCGCCGAACGCGATCATGGTCCGCATCGCCGGGTCGTAGATGGACGGGAAGGTGACCTTGCGGTCGGTGACGAAATCGATTGCCGCGTCACGGTTGTTGTCGCGCACATCGATGCCCAGGAACTGAACGCCGTCGCGGCGCGTCGCTTCGTATACCTTCTGCAACTCGCCGATCTCGGCCCGGCACGGCCCACACCACTGGCCCCACACGTTGATCACCACGACCTGGCCGGCGAAATCCTCCAGCGAGATCGTCTTGTTCGGGTCGGTGAGCTCCGGCCCACTCAGTTTGCCTGGGGTGCTGCGGTTTTCGGGCGGATCGTAGAAGATGTCGGTCTTGCCGCCGGGTGCGACGAACTCGAAGGTGCCGCCCTGGGCGACCGCGTCGTCACCCGTCGAGCACGCGGTGAGCAGCACCAGCCCTGCCAGCACCGCCGCACTCACCCGGGCGAGAGACGACCTCATTCAGATTCCCCAGGGCTCCGTGTAGCCCCATCGGATCAGTTTGTCGTCGTCGAACGTGAACGACGTGATCGAGGAAAGATTGCACAACCGGCTGTGCGGCAACGGCAGATGGGCGAGCTTGCGCCCCGTCATCGCCCGGCGCAGCGTCTCGACCGGAAGCTGATGGCTGACACACACCGCCTCGTGCCCGGCCGCCTTCTCCCGGGCCCGGTGCATGGCCGCCGTCATCCGCGCGGCGACCTCGTCATAGGGCTCGCCCCACGACGGCTTGGCGGGATTGCGCAGCCGCGGCCAGTTCCTCGGGTCCCGCAGGGCGCCGTCGCCGGGCGCCACCCGCTCCCCCTCGAACATGTTCCACGACTCGATCAGTTCTTCATCGGTGGCGATGGGCAGACCGTGCCGTCCGGCGATCGGCGCCGCCGTCTCCTGGGCGCGCTCCAACGGTGAGGCGACGACATAGATGACGTCCCGCTCGGCCAGCCAGTCCGCCGCGGCACGCGCCTGGGCCTGGCCACGCTCCGACAGGTGGTAGCCGGGCAGCCGGCCGTAGAGCACCTTTTCCGGGTTGTGCACCTCGCCGTGCCGCATCACGTGCACGGTCGTCCTGACGGTCACGGACGAGCCTCCGCGGCAGCACGGGCCGCACCGGGCAGCGCGTCGGCGATCCGGGAGAACGCCTCGTCATCCAAAACACTTGACACGAACCAGGTTTCGAAGGCGCTGCAGGGCGGGTAGACACCCGCCTCCAGGAGGGCGTGGAAGAAGGGCGGGAAACGCCAGGTTTCGGTGGCCTTGGCCGCGGCGAAGTCGTTGACCGGCTGGTCGGTGAAGAACACGCTGAGCATGTTGCCCGCGCGCTGCACGCGGTGGGCCACCCCGGCATCGGTCAGGGCGCCGGTCAGCAGGCCCGCCAAGCGGTCGGCGTTGGCGTCCACCCGGGCGTAGGCCGCGTCGTCGGCGTTGCGCAATGTGGCCAGCCCGGCCGCCATCGCCACCGGGTTACCGGACAGGGTGCCGGCCTGGTAGACGGGCCCCAGCGGGGCCAGGCGTCCCATCACCTCGGCACTGCCGCCGAACGCCGCGGCCGGCAGGCCACCGCTCATCACCTTGCCGAAGGTGAAGATGTCGGCGTCGACAGGATCAACGCCGTACCAACCGGCCCGGCTCACCCGGAAGCCCGTCATCACCTCGTCGAGGATCAACAGCGCACCGTGAGCCGACGTGACCCGGCGCAGCGCCGCGTTGAATCCGGGCAGCGGCGGCACCGTGCCCATGTTGCCCGGGCTGGCTTCGGTTATGACACAGGCGATCTCGTCACCGAAGCGGCCGAAGACCTCTTCCACCGCTTCGGCGTTGTTGTACGGCAGCACGATGGTGTCGGCCGCCGCCGCACCGGTGACACCAGGCGAGGACGGCAACCCCAGGGTGGCCACCCCCGAGCCGGCGTCGGCCAACAACGCGTCGCTGTGCCCGTGGTAGCAACCGGAGAACTTGACGATCTTGGCGCGGCCCGTGTAGCCACGGGCCAGCCGGATGGCGCTCATGGTGGCCTCGGTACCGGAGTTGACCAGCCGCAGTCGCTCGACCGGGGCCACCCGGTCGATGATCTCGGTGGCCAGCTCGGTCTCCGACGGCGTCGGGGCACCGAAGCTCAGCCCGTCGACCGCCACCTTCTGCACCGCTTCCACCACCGCCGGGTGGGCGTGGCCGAGCAGCGCCGGGCCCCACGAACACACCAGGTCGACGTAGCGGTTGTCATCGGCATCGGTCAGCCAGTAGCCCTTGGCCGAGGTGATGAACCGCGGGGTACCGCCCACAGAGTTGAAAGCGCGGACCGGGGAGTTCACTCCACCGGGGATGACTGCGCAGGCGTCGGCGAACAGTTCGGCCGATCGCTGAGTCTGCGGTTGAGGAACACGCATGGCCACCAGTGTCCCAGCCGGTGCAAATGCGTCAACTACAGGGTGTAGTGGTCGCGGTCACCGAGCAGGCGTCAACGCGAACACCGGGTGATCGGCGTCGTCGGGCAGTTCACGGAAGTAGCCCTCGACCACCTTGCCGGCCAGCGGCCGGTACGCGGCGATGATCGGCGCCCGCTGCTCCACCGGGACCTCCGTGGCGAGGTAGCTGGACGTGCCCAGCGTGACGCGCGGGTTAGCCCGGATATTGCGCACCCAGGCCGATTCGCCACGGGTGGAGACCAGGTACTTGACCCCGTCGACCTCCGGCACCACGACGGGGATCTGCTGCGGCTGTTTGCTGACTCGCGTGGTGACGGTCAGCGTCTGGCTATGGCCGATGCCGGTGGCCATCGCGATCCGGTTGAACACGTTGCGGACGAACCACGGCGGTTTGAGATAGGCCATGGCTTAGTCTCAGCTCATCCGGCCCGGCGCGGCAAGATGCAGCGCCAGGACACCCGAAATCCGACCACAGTAGGTTGTGACCGCTGTCACGACTGCGATTGAATCGGGCATGCAACTTCCGCAATCGCTGGCCCGGTTCAACCGCCATGTGACGAACCCGATCCAACGCCTGTGGGCAGGCTGGGCGCCGACGTTCGGCATCCTGGAGCATGTCGGCAGGAAGTCCGGGAAGACCTACCGGACCCCGTTGAGCATTTTCAGCACCGACGACGGCGTGGCCATCATGCTGACCTACGGCCCCGACCGGGACTGGCTCAAGAACATCACCTCGGCGGGTCACGCCAGGATCCGCCGCCACGGCAAGACCATCGAGGTCGCCGACCCGAGGGTGGTGTCCAAGGCCGAAGCGGCCGAGCACGTCAAGGGCCGGATACAAAAGGCCTTCGCGCGCCTGCCCTTCGAACAGGCGGTGTTGCTGCGACGGACCTGAACCCCTGTTCACCTGGGTATTCGAGGTCTACCGTAGGTAGGTCGCTACTGCGCCTCGGCGCCCACGGCGCGGCATCTGTCCCATCGGTGGCAGGAGGTCACCATGAAGCGCCTACTCATCGTCGGTTACGGGATCGCGAGCTATCTGCTGTTCGTCGTCTCCTTCCTCTATGCGATCGGCTTCGTCGGCGGTTTCCTGGTGCCGCGCACTGTCGATTCCGGTATCGCCGCACCGACCGCCGAGGCGGTACTCGTGAACCTGCTGCTGCTCGGGGTCTTCGCGATCCAGCACAGCGTGATGGCCCGGCCATGGTTCAAGAAACGGTGGACGCGGGTTGTCCCGCAGGCGATCGAACGCAGCACGTACGTGTTGCTGTCCAGCCTGGCGCTGTTGCTGCTGTACTGGCAGTGGCGCACCATGCCCACGGTCGTCTGGGACGTGGAATCCGTTGCCGGACGCGCCGTTCTGTGGGTGCTGTTCTGGCTGGGCTGGGCCACGGTGTTCGCCTCGACGTTCATGATCAACCACTTCGACCTGTTCGGCTTGCGGCAGGTGTGGCTGAACTGGCGCGGGCAGCCGTACCGCGAATTGGGGTTCCAGGCGGTGCTGCTCTACCGGGTGATCCGGCACCCGATCATGGCCGGGTTCATCGTGGCGTTCTGGGCCATCCCGACCATGACGGCAGGGCATCTGCTGTTCGCGGCCGTCAGCACCGCCTACATCCTGGTGGCGATCCAACTCGAAGAGCGCGACCTGGTGGACGACCTCGGAGACCAGTACCGCGACTACCGGCACCGAGTGGGGATGCTGGCGCCGGGACTGCATCTGGGCCATGACAATCCCGCGCCGAAAGCGCGGCCCGCATAACCGGCCGAAAAGCCGGCGGGCCGCCGAAAAACGGCCGGCTGGCTTTTATTTTTTTCTGATGTATGGTCGGGCTCAGTGATTGTTTGCGAGAAAAGGAGCAACGATGGCTGACAAATCCCAGGGGCGGTCCCCCAAAAAACCGACGATGACCATCAAGGAGCGGCGGGCAGCGAAACGCGACAAGGCCGCCGAGGCTGGGGAGACGATTCCCCGCCGGAAGCGTCCGGACCGCGGTTAGCCCGCTGGACAGCCGGTTTCCAGTTCCCGCACCTTACTCACTTTTCGCCCGCGGCACTGACAAGGTCAATTCTGCACCATTCTTTGCGCCGCCGAAATTCGAAATGTGGCGCCGTTTCATTTCGAGAGTTCTCGGTCCGCCGCATCCCATTAGGGGACATTACGGGCGCCAAATTTTCGGCAATAAATTTGAACTGGCGGGTGTCACGCCCGCCAGTTCAACACTTCTCCGTATCCGGCCGTCATGACCGTTCCCGGCATCACCCGCAGCCGGTAAGGCGTCAACCGCAGGGCGGCGAACTGGTCCGAGGTCGGCCCGCCACTCCATTGCGGAATGATGCGGGGGTCGTACCCGACCGGCGCGGGGCCGTTGGCGAACCGGTCCCACACCTGCGTGCAGGTTTCGTCGTCGGTGTACCACTCCACGAGGCAATCGGCCGCGCACGTGTCGTGGTTGGTGGTCCAGTAGCTGACCGAGACATGCGGGTGGACCGCCAGATGCGCGCGTTTGATCGGGCTGGGCACCGTGGCGATCCAGCCGAACAGATCGGTGCCGTCCCACTCCCAGATGGGGTGCAGAATCCGGCTGCGAGGGTGGCCGTCGGCGTCGACGGTGGCCACCGAGGCCCAGACGATCTCGTGGGCCATCGTCACGAAAGCAGGGGCAATTCGGTCGAGCGGGGTCGCAGTCACACCAGCCACAGTAGGCAAGGACCGCCCTGCCACGGGGTTACTTCTGGCTGTCGGGCTCGCCGTAGATCGGGTTGCCGTCGTCATCGACCCAGTCGTTGACGGCGGTGCCGGACACGGTGCCATGGCTGCCCGGCAGGGTGACGGTGGGGCGCGAGTCGTCGTACGACTCCATGATGCGCTCGGCTTCTTTGCGATGCTCTTCGCTGACTGGCGGCGGTTCTTCTGTGGCCATACCTCGGGCTGCCCGGAAACCCGCCTCGCCAAACGCTTTTTGGCCGGCTTCCCGGCCCCGCCGGTCAGGCCGAGACGGCCCGCAGCGACACCGGCAGGCTGGGCAGGAAATGCCGGGTGGCGAACGCCCGGATGTCCTCTGCGGTATCGAGCGGCTCGACACTGGGCAGCAACAGGACCATGCCCGCATAGCGCAGGATGGTGTCTGCCAAGTCGTTGACGGCCTGCTCGCCGATCCGATCGGCGAACCCGGCCGGGAAGATCACTTTGAGCGCAGCGGCCATCCGCTCGATCGCCGCGCCGTAGTGAGTGTGGAGCATCTCCATCACCAGGGCCGGCTCATCGGCGATCAACTGGTTGAGCACATGGTGGCGACGGAACCGCAGGATCGACAAGGTGAACGCCTCGACGTAGTAATTCGATTGCGGCCCAGCATCTTTCAACTCGTTCGCGATATCGGCGAACAGCGCCACATTTTCTCGCTCGATCACCGCCGCGACAAGCTCGTCGCGGTTGGCGAACCGCCGGTAAATCGTGGTGCGACTGACCCCGGCGCGGCGTGCGACGTCGTCCAGCGCGACCCGGCGCAAGCCGTGCCGCTCGAACTCGACCAGGGCCGCGTCCAGGATCCCTGTCACCGGATCAGCTTTGGGCATAGCCCTTTTGCGCGAACTTGTTGTAGCGCACGCTCATCGGTAGATGATCCCACACCCAGTTCACCGGGGCCGAGCGCCAGAACGCGGCGAACCGCTGATAGTTGCGTTCCTGGCGGTCACTCCACGGCAGGTCGAGCAGGTCGCGGGCGCGCGGTGGCAGGCCGCCCGCGGTCAGGAAGGCCGCGACGGGGTTGAACACCGCGGCGACCACGCGCCATACGGCCGGGTGCACGGCCTTGGGGCAGGGAAAGCCCTTGGTGACATAGCCGACGCCGTAGCGGGCGGACTTGTGCGGGACCGCCACCTCGTTCATCATCCGGTCCCAGTACTGCTCGAACTCGGCATAGGTGGCCGGCATCGGCCGGTCGCTGACCCCGTAGCGCCGGTACCAGGTCTTGGACTCCAGGTAGATCTGTTCCTTCTCGGCGTCACTGAGCCGTTTGACGAAGGTGTCGGCGAAGTAGAGGACCTGCTCGACGAAGGTCGCGTGCGCCCAGAAGTAGGTGTCGGGATCCAGCGCGTGGTAGCGCCCGCCGTCCGGCATGTCGCCTTTGACGTGATGGTGGAAGTCGCGCACCTGGGTCCCGGCGTTGTCGTCCTCGGTCCCGTACACCGTGCGGAAGATCGGCGGGATGGTGCGCTTGAGCCGTTCGGCGGTATCGGAGAAGAACGTCGAGTGGTCCAGCACGCCCTGTCCGAGCTCGGCCAGCATGTTCTGGAGAACGGCCGGTCGCGGCCCGATGAGATACATCCGGTTGTCGCCGAAGTACTTCCAGACCAGCGATTGCGGGCCCAATGGCAGAGCGTCGGTCTGCTGCGGCTGTTCGGCCAATTCGGTCATGGACACAGTGTTACAGATTTCGCACTTTGTACCAACATGGGTGTGAGCGGGGTCACCACGGAAGGTGGGCGCCGTTATCGGGCCGTTGCCGGAACGTGTCGCGGGCTGAGACCCGTGGTTGGAATGATGCGCAGGTGCCCCCGCTGACCCGCCGAGATGCGCTGCGTTTGGGCATCTCCGGAGCGGGTGCCGCAGGCCTGATGGCGCTGGGCAGCCTGCTCGATCCGCCGACACCCCGCGCCGCTCCCAGCCCCGACCAAGCGGCCTCCACCGGCGCGTTACCGACCCGTGAATCGGGGTCGTTCGCCTCGGCGGCCCGCGGCGGCGTCGAGACCAATTGGATCATCGCGCGTCCGCCAGGCCAGCACGGCACATTGCGTCCCGTGATCGCCCTGCACGGGATGGACAACGACGCCGCCGGAGTGATGAACCTGGGCATCCCCGAGGCGCTGGCGCAGCTGAGGGCGGCGGGCAAGAAACCGTTCGCGGTGGTCAGCGTCGACGGAGGCAACTCGTTCTGGCGCCGGCGAGCTTCCGGGCAGGACTCCGGGGCGATGGTGCTCAACGAGCTGATCCCGATGCTGGCCACCAAGGGCATCGACACCTCCCGAGTGGCCTTCATGGGCTGGTCGATGGGCGGCTACGGCGCCATGTTGCTCGGCGCCAGGCTGGGCGCCGCGCGCACCGCGGCGGTCTGCGCCATCAGCCCGGCGCTGTACATGACGTATTGGGGCGCACCGCCCGACGCCTTCGACAGCCTCGACGACTGGCGGCAGAACTCAGCGCTGAGGCTGCTGCCGGCACTGGGGTCGATTCCACTGCGCATCGACTGCGGCACCGGCGACCGCTTCTACGCCGCCACCAGCATGTTCGTCAATCAACTGCCCAGGCCACCCGCCGTCGGCTTCTATCCCGGCGGCCACGATGAGGGCTTCTGGCGCGCGCACCTATCCGATGAGCTGGCCTGGCTGGGTTCCTGAGCGCGCCATAGGCGTTCACCCCCAGGTCAACGGGTCCAGCGCGAGGTAGAACCGCAGACGCTGCTCATCCACCTCCGCCGGATAACCCGCGGCCACACCAGCGGCGGCATCGGCGGCGAATCCGGGGAAGGTGTCGGCGGTGTTCGCCAGCAGCAACGCCAGGTCCGCATGGCGATCCGCGACACCGAGGCGGCCCAGATCGATGAAGCCCTCGACCGTGCACCCCTCGGGATCGACCATGATGTTCGGCAGACACAGGTCGCCATGGCACGCCACCCGATCGGCGGGCTCCTGCCGACGACGCAGTTCTGCCTCACGTTCGATGCGGGCGAGCAACTCAGTGGCCGCTACCCCGCGATCGTCGTCGCTCAGGAACTCCCGGTTCACCGCGTCCGCAGCGACGACCGCGCGGGCCCGGGACAGCATGACGTCCAGCTCGCGACTGAACGGACAGTTCGTCGGCGCCAGGCCGTGCAGCGCGGCGAGCGCCGCCACGATCCCCGGCCAGGCCGCCCGCAGTGCCGCTTCCGGGAGCGAATCAGCGGCGACGCCGGCGACAGCACTCGTGATCAGCCGGGCCCCACCGTCGGCGGTGGTATGCCAGTCGATCACCGCGGGCACGGGAAGGCCCTGCTCACCCGCCCTTGCCACTCGGTCCCGCTCGGCGGCCAGATCGGCCACCCCGGCGGCATCCACGACCTTCGCGTAGCGGGAACCGTCGGCACTGCGAAACACCGAAGCGCCGGATTCACCGCCGGTGACAGGCAGCCACGCCGTCATGGCTCAGCGACGCAGCCGGGCGACACCCAACACGATCAGCACGCCGGCCAGCCCGGCCAACGCCATGGCCAGCACCAGCAGCGGAGCCGAATAACTGATCGCAGTGGTCGGCGGCTCACCCTCGAGCACGGGGGCCACCTCGATCGTCGTCGACGCCGCGACCCAGCTCAGCACACAACCCACCGCCGCAACGGCGGCCACCACGAACTCCAGCACGGCACGCCGTTTCACGGCATGCGCTCCTCGACCAGAGGCGTGAGCGCTTCGCGTAGCTTGCGGTGCTTGCGGGCCCACGCCTGGGCGGTACGCGCGCCGGTCAATTTCAGCCCGATACCGGTCCGGCCTTTCGGCACCCCGGTCAGCTCACCGAGCGCGCGGGCAGATTGCCATTTGGGCACTTCCGAGCCCGACGCCTCGGGGTAGATCAGCACGATCTCGTCGACCCGCAGCGTCTCGGCGCCCTGGCGCAGGGTTTCGGCGGTCAGCTCGACGGAAGTGTGGATCCGCGCGGCCTTGATCTGGATGGCCACGAACACCGACACCAGCACCAGGAACACGATCGGGATCCACAGGTCGTGGCCGTAGCCACCGGTCATCTGCAGGATCGCCATGCCGACCCCCGCGAACGGGCCCAACAACAGCCACGCCCAGCTGGCGCCCTGCTCGTAATACAGCACCTCGGAGCCGACCTTGTTCACCGGTTCACTCTCCATCGTCACCCTTCCGCAGTGGCAGCGCGTTCAGGCCGGTACCCACGAGCAGCGGGAGCAGTGCGACCAGCACGAGAATATTGAGACCGGTGAACACCACCAGGACCACGATAGCCAGCGACAACGCCATCGCCGCGCGGCGATAGCGCGGATCGTCTGTCCGGCTGCGACCCGCCAGAAAGGCCATCCCGAGGCCGGCGAGCACGACGAGCACTCCGATCCCGCGGTACAGCATCGTGTTGACCCCGGGTGGGCTCGCCGAGACGGCCAGCATCCCGCCGGCGATCAACAACACCGCGCCGACCAGCCAGCAACTGAACACGATCGTCGTACGGCGCGACGCTGGTGATGAAGGCATGGTCGGCAAAGCGTAGCGAACTAGCGGGTGAAGAACCCGTCGGCGTCCTTGCGGTGCAGCAGGTACAGCCCGCCGGCGATCAACACCGATCCGACGATCGCGGTGACCGCGTAGCCCACCGCGGCCGCATCCTGGCGGTCACCGGTCAGCAGGCTGCTGATGGCATGCAACACCGAGACGATCCCACCGCTGGTCAGCAGGGTGCGGGCCCAGCGGTACCCCTGGCGCATCAACCACAGGAACGCCACCACGATCGATGACAGCGCCACCAGGAACATCACCGAGAAGACGGCGGTCATCGACCGCTGCACGCCGGTGCCGGAACCGGTGAACGCGTCGATCAGGAAACCCACCGCCATGAGCACCAGCGCGGCAGCCCACAACCAGAACCCGGTGTCGACGTCCTCGGGACGGCCGTTCGGGCTCCGCTGCGGTTCGGTCACCGGCGCCGTCACGCGAGCCAACCGGCGACATCGGCCGCCCAATAGGTCAGCACGATGTCGGCTCCGGCCCGCCGAATTCCGGTCAAGGACTCCAAGGCCGCCGCCTGCAGGTCGATCCAGCCGTTGGCCGCGGCTGCACAGATCATCGAGTACTCACCCGAAATCTGGTATGCCGCAACAGGAACCGGTGAAATGTCGGCCGCGGCGCGCACCACGTCTAGGTAACTCATCGCGGGCTTGACCATCACCATGTCGGCACCCTCGTCGATGTCGAGCTCGATCTCGTGCACCGCTTCGCGGATGTTGCCCGGATCCTGCTGGTAGGTACGACGATCACCTTGCAGGCTGGAGGACACCGCTTCACGGAACGGTCCGTAGAACGCCGAGGCGAACTTGGCGGCGTAGGCCAGGATCGCGACATCGGCATGCCCTGCCGCGTCGAGCCCGTCCCGGATGGCGGCCACCTGGCCGTCCATCATTCCGCTGGGGCCGACCATGTGCGCACCCGCTTCCGCTTGTGCCACAGCGAGTTCCACATAGCGCACATTGGTCATGTCGTTATCGACCCGGCCGGCCCGGTCCAGCACACCACAGTGACCGTGGTCGGTGAACTCGTCGAGGCAGGTGTCGGCCATCAGCACCGTCGCATCACCGAGGTCCTTGGCCAGATCGCGCAGAGCGACGTTGAGGATGCCGTCCGGGTCGATGCCCACGGCACCGGTGGGATCCTTGTCCTCGTCACGCGGTACCCCGAAGAGCATCAGGCCGCCCACCCCCGCGGCCACCGCGTCGGCGGCCGCTCGGCGCAAGGAATCCCTGGTGTGCTGCACCACGCCGGGCATGGAGCTGATGGCTCGCGGCTCATCGATGCCGTCGGCCACGAACATCGGCAGCACCAGATGGCGCGGCTCCAAAGAGGTTTGGGCCACCAGTCGGCGCATCGCCGGCGTGGACCGCAGCCGGCGTGGACGATGCCTCGGAAAGGCCACAGCTATCCCTCCTCCAAACGGCGTTCCAGCAGGAAAAGCTCGAGTGAGGCCCTGCCGAATGCGGTTTCGGCGAAACTAGCGCCGGCGGCTCTTCTTCCGCGGCGGAGGCAACGCGCCCTCGGCACGGAGCCGGGCCGCGTGCTCGGCCAGGGCGTCCACCAACGGGCCCACCGCGGCCGACTCGGGCTGAACATCCACCCGCAGGCCGAATTCCGCTGCGGTTTCGGCGGTCTTGGGGCCGATGCAGGCCACGATGGTCCGGGCGTGCGGCTTGCCGGCGATACCGACCAGGTTGCGCACCGTCGAGCTCGAGGTGAAGCAGACCGCATCGAACCCACCGGTCTTGATCATCTCGCGCGTCTGCGCCGGCGGCGGGGCCGCGCGCACGGTGCGGTACGCCGTGACGTCCTCGATCTCCCAGCCCCGCTCACGCAGGCCCTCGGCCAGCGTCTCGGTGGCGATGTCGGCACGGGGCAGCAGCACCCGGTTCACCGGATCGAAAACCTCGTCGAACGGCGGGAACTCCTCGAGCAGGCCCAGCGAGGACTGCTCCCCCGACGGCACCAGCTCGGGGTTGATGCCGAACGCGCGCACCTTGTCGGCGGTGGCCTGTCCGACGCAGGCGATCTTCACCCCGGAGAACGCCCGCGCGTCCAGGCCGAACTCGTTGAACTTCTCCCACACCGCACGCACGGCGTTGGTCGAGGTGAACACCACCCACTGGAACCGGCCGTCGACCAGACCCTTGACCGCGCGCTCCATCTGCGCGGGGCTGCGCGGCGGCTCGACGGCGATGGTCGGCACCTCGATCGGCAGGGCACCGTGGCCCACCAGCTTCTCGCTCATCTCGCCGGCCTGATCCTTGGTGCGCGGCACCAGCACGGTCCAGCCGTACAGGGCGCGGCTCTCCCACCAGTTCAGCTTGGCCCGGTTGGCCACGGTCTTGCCGATGGTGACCACCAGCGGACCGGTCAGCGGACCGGCCAGCTCGCTACCGGCCGGCTTTTCCAGCACAGCCTTGTCGGTCAGCCCGCCCAGCGTGGTCTCCACCGACCGCTGCTGGCAGGTGGTGCCGCTCGCGGTCACCACCGCCGGGGTGCTGTCCACCAGCCCCTGCTCGATCAGCGTGCGGGCGGCATCCGGCAGGTGCGAGGCCGTCGCGTGCAGGATCAGCGGCCCGGGCGCGGCGGCCAGCGCGGCCCAATCCACATCGCCGCGGACATCGGCCACGGTGTGCGCCGAACCCAGCGGCAGGCCCGCGTAGGTGGGCACCGCGCTGGTGGCCGGCAACCCGGGGACGATCTCGAAGTTCACGTGGGACTTGGCCAGCGCGCCGATCTCGGTGATGACGGCGTCGACCGACAGCGGGTCACCGGCGACCAGGCGCACCACGTCGTAGCCGTGGCGTGCCTCGGCGACCAGCGTCTTGGCCACCTCGGCCGGATCGCCGAGCGCGGGACGGACCTCGGGGCCGCCGGAGATGACGGCGGCCGCCGCGTCAGGGCTTCCGGCCGGATCAGCGGCGGATGCGTCAGCGGTGGCGGCGTCGGCCTTGGCCGGTGCCGCCGGGGCCGGGCCTGACGCGGGCGGCAACTCGGTGCCGATCAGTGCCAGCACGGCTTCCGGGACGTCGGGATCGGTGAACACCAACTCGGCGTGCGCCAACACGGCTTGCGCCCGTGCCGTCAGCAGCCCCGGATCTCCCGGGCCCGAGCCCACAAATGTGATGCGGCCGGGCTTCGCCTTGCGACCTCGCATGGTCATTCTTCACTCCCGCGCTCTACCAACAGCTCGCGTGCACCCAGCTCGAAAAGCTCCGCGGCCACCGAGACACCCAAGTCGGCGGCCCGATCGGGAGTTCCGATGCCGGACGCACGGATCACGTCGGATCCGTCCAGCGTCGCTACGCAGCCGCGCAACGACAGCTCCTCGAAGACATTGCCGTCCTCATCGATCGACTCGACCACTTCTGCGATCGCGCCTACCGGTGCGGAACAGCCCGCCTCCAGTTCGGCGAGCAGGATCCGTTCGGCGGTGACCGCGGCGCGCGTATCGGCGTCATCCAATTCCGACAGCACCGAAATCAGCTCGGTGTCGCCGGAGCGGCATTCCACCGCGAGCGCGCCCTGAGCCGGAGCTGGCAACATCTGCACCGGCTCGAGCGACTCGGTGACCCGATCGAGCCGTCCGATACGGGCAAGACCCGCACGGGCGACCACGATGGCGTCGAGTTCACCGCTCGTAACCCTGTTCAACCTGGTATCTAGGTTGCCTCGTAGGGGGCGGATTTCCAAACCGAGACCCAGTGCTCTAAGCTGCGCGGCCCGTCGCGCACTCGACGTGCCGATCACAGACCCCGCCGGCAACTCACCGAGCACCAGTCCGTCACGCGCCACCAGCGCGTCACGGGGGTCCTCACGGGGCGGGATGGCGGCGATCACGAACCGATCGTCACGCGCGGTGGGCAAATCTTTGTACGAGTGCACCGCCATGTCGACCCGGCCGTCGTGGATCGCCTCCCGCAGCGCGGCGGTGAAGACACCGACCCCGATCTCGGCGATGGGCCCCTGGTTGCGGTCGCCCTCGGTCGAGATGATCACCAGCTCACAGGGGTGACCGGCCGCCGACAAAGCGTCCCTGATGGTGCCGGCCTGCGTGGTCGCCAGCAGGCTACCCCGGGTGCCGATCCGGATTACCGTATCGCGCGTGTCTACCAAGCTCTACTCAGACTTATCGAGATCTGTTGTCATGAAGGGCAATTCGCTGGCCGCCACAGCTTCGACGGCCTGCGGATCGAGTTCGAACAGCTCACGCAGGGCCTCTGCGTAGCTGTCCCCGCCAGGCGCGCTGGCGAGTTGTTTCACCCGCACCGTGGGTGCGTGCAAAAGCTTGTCGACGACGCGGCGGACCGTCTTGGCCACCTCGTCGCGGTGCGTCGCGTCCAGCCCCGGCAGCCGGTTGTCCAGGCGCAGCAGCTCGGCCTCGACCACGTCGGCGGCGCGCTGGCGCAACGCGGTGACGGTCGGGGTGACCTCGGCCATCCGCTGGCCGGCCAGGTAGTTGGCAACCTCGGTAGCGACGATCGTGCGGGCCGCGTCGGCGTCGGTGGCCGCGGCCCGTGCCGACGGCTCGCGCTGGATCCGGTCCATGTCGACGACCCAGACCCCGGGCAGCCCGGACACCGCCGGATCCACGTCACGTGGCATGCCGAGATCACAGATCACCAGTTGCCGCTCACCGCCGGCGGCGTTGCGCTGAGCCAGCGCATGGTGCACGTCGGCCAGGGACACCACGGGGCGTACCGCCCCGGTGCTACTGACCACGACATCGGCATCGGCCAGGGCCTCATCCAGATGGTCCAGGGACCAGGCTTGGGCCTGCACGCCCTGCTCGGTGAGGTTCTCGGCCAGGCGCTCCGCCCGCGGCAGCGACCGGTTCACCACGTGCACCCGCTCGATCCCGGCCCGGACCAGGTGCGCACCGGCCAGGGCACCCATCGAGCCCGCGCCGATCACGGCCGCGGTGCGCCCGGCGAGCCCGCCGCTGAGTTTGGTCTCGGCCATGCCGAGGGCCACCGAGACGACGGATGCGCCTGCGGCGTCGATCCCGGTCTCGGAATGCACCCGCTTACCGACGTTGAGCGCCCGCTGGGCCAGCTCGTGCAAGGTGCGCCCGACCGTCTGGTGTTCCTCGGCCGAGGCGTAGGCGCGACGCACCTGCCCCAACACCTGGGCCTCGCCGATGACGGCCGAATCCAAGCCGCTGGTCACCGCGAACAGGTGCTCGACGGCGGCCTCGGCGTAGCGCACATAGGCATATTTGGTGAGGTCGTTGAGCGACATGCCGGAATGCTCGGAGAGCACCTGCCCGATGATCGACAGACCGCCGTGGAACGCTTCTACCACGGCATAGATCTCGACGCGGTTGCAGGTGGACAAGACCATGGCCTCGGTGACCAGCGAGGAGCGGAGCACCTCGTCGATGATCTTGGTCTGGTCCGACTCGTCAGTGCTCAACTGCTCGAGAACGGACACCGGCGCGCTGCGGTGCGAAACCCCGAATAGCAGCACACTCACGGCTTCATCACCACGTCACCAAGGTAATCGTTTCCCGCCCGCCCACCAAATTTCACCTGGGCGGAAGGTCAGCCCGAAGCCCCTGCTCGTCGACTTCCCAGTAACTGTGCTGGGTCCCGTTCAGCAAAATCACCGGCAACAGGTCGCCGTACCGGGCCCGCAGGGAGGCGTCACCGGCGGCGGCAGCCTCGTCCACGTCGGTGTTCACCAGGTCGAAATCGAGTTCCTCGCGCAACCCGGCCAACTGGCCGGCCGCCCGCTCGCACATGCTGCAACCCGCCCGGGTCAGCAACGTCACAGTGTTCCCCCCGCCGCCACCCGTCTGCTCGCGCTCCACACCGCCAGTATCCCGGCGGCGTGACTTAGGGTGAAAACGTGCCCGAATCCGGTAGTGCCGATGCGCTCGAACAGGAGCTCGGCGGGGAAGCCAGCGCCGAACTCGCAGTCACCGAGCTCGAGTCCGACATCGACCCCGTCGGGACCCCCGCGCCGCCGCCGGATCTGACGGCCGCGGCGTTCTTCGACGTCGACAACACCCTGGTACACGGATCGTCACTGGTGCACTTCGCCCGCGGCCTGGCCGCCCGCAAATATTTCACCTACCGCGACATCCTGGGCATCGTCTACGCGCAGGCCAAGTTCCAGTTCACCGGCAAGGAGAACAGCGACGACGTCGCCGAGGGTAAGCAGAAAGCCCTGGCTTTCATCGAGGGCCGCTCCACCGCCGAACTCGTCGAACTCGGTGAGGAGATCTACGACGAGATCATCGCCGACAAGATCTGGGCCGGAACCCGGGCGCTGGCCCAGATGCATCTCGACGCCGGGCAGCAGGTGTGGCTGGTCACCGCGACCCCGTATGAGCTGGCCGCCACCATCGCCCGGCGCCTCGGCCTGACCGGCGCGCTGGGCACCGTCGCAGAGTCGGTCGACGGGGTGTTCACCGGCCGGCTGGTCGGCGACATCCTGCACGGCACCGGGAAAGCCCACGCGGTACGGTCGCTGGCCATCCGCGAAGGCCTCAACCTGCGCCGGTGCACCGCCTACTCGGACAGCTTCAACGACGTGCCGATGCTGTCGCTGGTCGGTACCGCGGTGGCGATCAACCCCGACGCCGCCCTGCGGGATGTGGCCAGGGAGCGAGGCTGGGAGATCCGCGATTTCCGCACCGCACGCAAGGCCGCGCGGATCGGTGTCCCGTCCGCGTTGGCGCTCGGCGCACTCGGCGGTGCGCTGGCGGCTGTCGCGTCGCGCCGCCACGACATTCGCTGAGGTTGCCGGGCGCGTTATAAGATTCCGCCTCGGGTCGCACTACGCGGGCCCCACAGCATGCCCGTTTCGTGCGCACCGCGCACCGCATACCGAACAGCGCAGGGAATATGAGCATCGCCGCAAACATCATCGGAACTCACTACCGCTACCCCGATTACTTCGAGGTCGGCCGGGAGAAGGTCCGCGAGTTCGCCCGCGCGGTCAAGGACGAGCATCCGGCGCTCTATGACGCCGAGGCCGCCAAGGAGTACGGCCATGACTCGGTCGTGGCGTCGGTGACGTTCCTGGCGGTGGCCGGACGCCGGGTCCAGCTGGAGCTGTTCGACAAGTTCGACATTCCGATCAACCTGGAGCGCGTGCTGCACCGCGACCAGAAGCTGATCTTCCACCGGCCGATCATGGTCGGCGACAAGCTGTGGTTCGACTCATACCTCGATTCGGTCATCGAGTCGCACGGCACCGTGATCGCCGAGGTGCGGGCGGAGGTCTCCGATGACGACGGCAATCCGGTTGCCACGAGCATCGTGACCATGCTGGGCGAGGCGGCCATCGACGAGGCCGACGAGATCAGTTCGCAGATCGCCGCAGCACGCGACGCCGCGATCGCCAAGATGGTTGCCGGGCAAAAGTCCGGCGCCTGACTTTTGTCTGCGCGAGCAGACGCGCTGGAAAAACTCAGCCGAAGAACATGTTTCGGCGTCCCGCCAGCAGCTGATAGAGCGTGTGCTGGATGGTCTCGCGGACCTGGTCGGTCAACTCGAAGGTGATCATCGGGTCGTCGGCGGCGCTCTCGTCGTAATCGGTGGTCTCGATCGGCTCGCCGAACTGGATGTGCCACTTCGAGGGCAGCGGCACCAACCCGAGCGGGCCCGCCAACGGGAAGAGCGGGGTGACCGGGAAGTACGGCAGGCCGAGCAGCCGGGCCAGCAGCTTGACGTCGGCCATCATCGGGTAGATCTCCTCCGACCCGACGATCGAGCACGGCACGATGGGTGCCTGCGCCCGCAGCGCCGCGGAAACGAAACCGCCCCGGCCGAACCGCTGCAGTTTGTAGCGGTCCTTGAAGTTCTTGCCCAGCCCCTTGAAGCCTTCGGGGAATACCGCGGTGAGCTCGCCGTTGGCGAGCAACCGGTGCGCGTCGGTGGTGCAGGCCATGGTGTGGCCGGCCTTGCGGGCGGCCTGGCCGACCATCGGCAGGTCGAAAACCAGATCGGCGGCCAGCAGCCGCAGATCCCGGTTGCCGGGGTGGTGATCGTGCACGGCCACCTGGGTCATCAGCCCGTCGAAGGGCAACACCCCGGCGTGGTTGGCCACCACGAGCGCCGCGCCGTCGGCGGGCAGGTTCTCGATACCGGACACCTCGACCCGGAACCAGGACCGGAAAAACGTTCGCAGCAAAGGCAAGAAGATTGCGTTGGTGATGTGCGGGTCGAACCCGAACTCGTCCACCGAGTAGGCACCGGTCATGCGGGTGCGGATGAACTCCGAGACTGCCGCGATGCCCTTGACGAGTTCGCTGGGGCCTTCCTCGGCCGCCGACTGACCCGAGGCGCTGCTACGCCGCTGATCGATCTCGCGCACCACCGCGGCGATCTGCTCGGCCGAGGCGCGGCTACCGGGATCGGCCAGTACAGACGGATGCCTGCGGGCGCTGTCAGACCGGGCCGCAGCCCGGCGCGCAGCAGAGGAACGGCTCGAGTTCCCATGTAGCGGAATAACTTTCGCCTTGGATTCACCCGCCACGTCGATACCTTCTCCCACCCCGGATAGAGCCAGCCCTAATATCCCAAACGCTGCGCCACCCCCACGGCGCGACTCTCCATTGAGCGTACCCATCGCGGATCGAGTATCGGAGTCAATCCGCGACCGCGGACGTAGTCGTCGAATGCCTCGGCGGTCGTCCACTTTGGACTGTAGCCCAGATCCCTGTGCATTCGCGTGGTGTCCATGACCCGGCCGTAGCTCAGGTAGTTCATCTGGTCGCGGTCGAGTTCGGTGTAATTCGTTGCGCGACTGAGAGAATTGATCGCCGACAGCGCCCCGCGCGGGACGGGGAGCCGGACCCGCCCGGACCGCCGGATTGCTTGACTCATCATGATGATGCCCGACGCGCCGATGTTGAACGTGCCCGCCTTGCCGGCCATCGTCGCGCGCTCGAGGGCGCCGAGGGCGTCCTGTTCGTGCAACAACTGCAACCGGGCGTCATGGCCCACCACCGACGGCACCACCGGCCCGGCCAGATACCGCGACAGCGCGGTGTCCATCGCCGGCCCGATCATGTTGGCCAGCCGAAGGATGGTCAGGTCGATATCCGGACGACGCCGGGCCAGCCCGCGGGCATAGCCCTCGATGTCGATGCTGTCGCGGGCGAACCCGTCGCCCGGCGGGCGTCGCGCGCTGCTCTCCTCGCCGAACATCACCGGGTCGCGTGAGCTTGAGCCGTACACCTCAGAGGTCGACTTGAGCACCACCCGGCGCACCGAGGGAGCCTTCTGGCAGGCGGCGAACAGTTGGATCGCGCCCATCACGTTGAGTTCCTTCAACGTGGCCCGGCCGCCGGACCGCGGCGCGTAGGAGGCCGCCGCGGCATGCACGACGGTATCCACGTTCCCGTTTCGGATCACCTTGGCGATGAACGGGTTGCGGATGTCGGCCCGGACGAATTCGGCCCGTCCCATCCGACGCATGAGGTCCTTGCTCGGCACCACCGCATCCACGGCGATGACATGCTCGATCGACGGGTTCTGTGCCAGCCTGGCGGTCAGATAACCGCCGAGGAACCGGCACGCACCCGTGACCAGAACCACCTTCGGAGCGGGCGCCGCGCTTGCGGACTGCGTTCTATCCGAAGAGTCCGCACCAGACGACCCGGGGACTCCCGTCGGGCGTCCCCCCGACCGACCATCAGAATCCATCGGCCCAGCCTAGCGGCCGCAGCGGTTGGCTACTTGCCGAGTTTTCTACGCTGCACCCGGGTACGGCGAAGCAGCTTGCGGTGCTTCTTCTTCGACATACGCTTACGCCGCTTCTTGATGACTGAGCCCATAAAGTCTGGTGTCTCCGCTACTCACGCTGGATGGTTGACCCGGTTACTTTACCCGGGCCAACCTCTGAAACGGAAAACGCCAGCCTGCTCAGGCGCACCCCGACCGCTGCGGCGCGTGGCCTAGCCTGCGTCGAAGTACGAAGACTCCAGCAGATCGTGGACTGCCTTGGCGTGGACCCGGAACGATCGGCCCACTCGAACCGCAGGCAGTTCCCCGTTGTGCACCAACCGGTACACCGTCATCTTCGAGACCCTCATCAAGCTCGCCACCTCGGCGACCGTCAGAAATTGAGCTCGAGGCTGACCGTCGCCAGCATCCCGCGCCGATGGCCCGTTCATAGACGTCATCGCAACCCAATCAATCAGGCACAGGCAGTTCCAGCGGCTTCCCCACCGCTGGCACCGACCCGCGCATACAAAGGGAGAATAGCGTGGCGGGTGGGGTTACTGCGACGGGTGTGGGCTAATCAGTCGGAATTAATCTAATTACTCAGATGTAATTCCGAGCTGCTCAGAGCGCGTTTTCGCGGCCTGAACGGCGTTGGAGACCGCGGCCCGCAGTCCCCCGCGCTCGAGTTCCCGCAGCCCAGCGGCGGTGGTCCCGGCCGGCGAGGTCACCATCGCCCGCAGTCGGGCCGGGGTGGTGTCCAGCGCGGCGCCTCCGGACGCACTCACCTCGTCGAGACGTTCCAGCAGCATCGCTGCCGAGCCGGCCATCGTCTGCACGGCCAGATCGGTCGCCACCGCGCGCGACAGGCCCGATTCCACGGCCGCATCCACGAGCGCCTCGACCATCAGGAAGAAGTACGCCGGCCCCGAGCCCGACACCGCGGTGACCGCGTCCAGCTGCGACTCGGCGACGGTGATCACCCCGCCGACCGCGTCGAAGATCGACGAGACCTCCTTGAGCTGTTCCGCGGTGGCGAACCGGCCCGCCGCCAGGGCGCTCACGCCGCCGCCGACCACGATCGGCGAATTGGGCATCACCCGGATCACCGGCGATCCGGCCGGCAGCTTGTTCTCGTAGTACGCGGTGGCCACGCCCGCGGCGATGGACACGAACACCTGCTCGGCGGTGTCGCTGTCGGCGCGTGCGGCCGCCTCGGCGATCTCGTCGATCACCTTCTCGACGTCACTCGGTTTCACCGCGATGACCACATAGGTGGCGTTCTCGGCGGCAGCGGCGACCGAGGCCACCTGCACCGAATACTTCTCCGACAGGTACTTGGCCCGGTCCGGAAACTTCTCCGCGACCACCATGTCCTTGACTTGCCTGCCAGCCCGTAACAGCCCCGACAGCAGCGCCTCGCCCATGCTTCCGCCGCCGATTATCGCGATTCTCGACATGGGCGACAGCATCCCATGACGGGCGTCAGGACGACGCCGGCACCATCGCCAACTGACGCGTCTGCACGATGATCCGGCCCTCGCAGTCGACCACGATGTGGTCCTCGTCGAACCAGTCCTGACCGATCTGCACCGAAGTGCACATCACCCGCAGCCAGCCGTCGGCCGGCAAGGCCCTCAGATAGGCCGTCAGCTGGACCGTGGGCGCCCAACCCATGCGCTCCACGGCAAAGGTGACCGGAGCCGACACATCGCCGCACAGGAGCGCGAACAGCACGTCGGGAGCGACTCCCTTCGGCCGCACCCAGTACTCGAAAACCGGTGGCCCGCCGTCGGTGCGCGGGCCCATCGTGTGCAGCGCCGGCCGGATGTCACAGCCGTGCGCCAGATGCACGACGTGCTCCATCGGGTGCCCGGGGCCGATCGGCTCCAGCCCCGGTGGCGGTTCGGGCGTCATCAACGGAACCACCGGGTTGAACGACAACAGCGGGGGCACGTGATGCTCGGGCTCGCCGAGGGTCACCGACACCGTCACCGCCACCTTTTCGCCCTGCCGGAGCTCGACGTCCACCAGGCCGATCCGCCGGCCCCGCTTGCGCACCGTGGTGACCACCTGCATCGGACCGGGATCCGGCGCCCACAGGTAGTTCGCCGATATCGCGATCGGCTGCGCGGACGTACCCAACTCGGTGCGTGCCGCGTTGGCACACAGCGCGAGCATGGCCCCGCCGTGCACCTTGGGCCCGATGGTCCAGTGCTCGTTGAGCTCACCGTGATAGACGCCGTCACCGGCCGGCGTCAGCGCCATGGCATCGGTGAACAGGGTGGAGCCGGTCATGTGCGGTCCTTCGTGGGTATGGCGCCGGGGTTTCAGCGCAACAGGTGCTTGCGGGCGAACTGGAGCGACTCGGTCAGCAGCGCCTCGCGTTCGGCGGCGGTCTTGGCCGCCGAGGTGGTGACCTCCAGGACCACATGGCCGGAGAAATCGCTCGCCGCCAGCATCTGGCAGACCTCGGCGGCGGGTTGGGTGCCGCGGCCGGGAACCAGATGCTCGTCGGTGGACGCGCCCTTGCCGTCGGCCAGGTGCAGGTGCACCAGGCCGTCACCCATGCGCCGGGCCATGTCGATGGCGTCGGTGCCTGCCGTCGCGGTGTGGCTCAGGTCCAGCGTGTAGTGCGCGTGATTGCCGTCCAGCGGGTCGTAGGACGGCGCGAACGCGGAAATGCCCGGGCCGGGCCGCCCGCCGCGCTTCCGCATGCGCTCGATGGACGTGCCGCCCGCCCCGAAGAACCGGTCGGCACGAAAGGGAAACATGTTCTCCACCGCCACCAGGACCTCGCTGTCGGCTTCCAACTGCGCGACCTGGTCGCTGAATCCCTCGGCGTAACGGCGCTGCCAGCGGAACGGAGGATGCACGACGACGGTCTGCGCACCCAGCTCTTCGGCCGCGCGCACGCTGCGTTCCAGCTTCGGGATCGGATTGGCGCCCCAGACCCGCTGCGAGATCAGCAGACAGGGTGCATGCACCGACAGCACCGGCACGCCGTAGTCGGCGGACAGCTTCTGCACCGCCTTGATGTCCTGGCTGACCGACTCGGCCCACACCATGAGCTCCACGCCGTCGTAGCCGAGCCGGGCGGCGTACTCGAAGGCAGCCTCCGTCCTCAGCGGATAGACCGAGGCGGTGGACAGGCCGATCTTGATGGCGGGGCGCACGACCTAATTGTGTACTGGGTCGTTAACTGGCCTGCAGCAGCGCCAAGGGGCCGAAGGTCACCAGCGCTCCGACCGCGACGGCGGTCAGTGTGCTGCCGATGTCCTCGGTCTTGCGGACCACGCGCACGCCTCCGGCCAGGCCGAGGATGACCAGCACGCCGAGCACGAGCGCGACGATGGTGTTCCACTTCCACAGCTGATCGAAGGCGATGAACAGGCCGGCACCGAAGGCCACCGCGATCACGCACTGCCCGACGATCCACAACGCCCGCACCAGCGGGGAGCTGGGCTCGGTTTCCTCGTCGTACCCGTCGTGCTCGTCGTGGTCCTCGAAGCCATCGGCGTCGCGGACGCCCTCGGACAGGTCCTCGTCGAGTTCGTCGGCACCGCCGCGGGGCCGGCGCCGGTCGTCGACATCCGAGTCGCCGCCGAACAGCGTCCCGATCGAGCCGTAGGGGCGGTCCCCGTACTCGTCGTCGTAGTCGTCGTACGCGGCGTCGTCGGCGTCCACCTCGTGGAGGTCGTGAACGTCGGCTTCGACCAGTGCGTCGGCCGGCTCGGCCTCGTCCTCGTCGAGGTCGTAGAGCGGGTCGGGGCTCATCCGCTCGGCGCCCGTACCCGACGGCTGATAGTCGCGGGCCGGCCGCTTGTACGGGGCGCGGCGCGGGCGGGGCCGGAACTCGACGGGTTCCGGGTCGGCGTCGCGGGCCGCCAGATGTGCGTCGTAGTCGTCCTCGGCCTCGGTGCGCACCTCCTCGGGCTCGGCCGGCCTGGCCGGCGGCTTGACCCGAGCGGGCCGCGGGCCGCCGTTGCGACCCCGGGGCTCCTCGCGCCGCTGTTCGCGCGGCGCCGGCGGCTCATCCAGGATCGGTGCCACGACGGCGGTGTCGACCAGGGGGTCAGGGGCGGGAACCGACGGCTCGTCGGTCTCGAACTCGATGTCGTCGGTGATGACCGGGATTTCGCCGGTGAGTTCGGCGACCGTCACCGCGTCGCTGTTTCCGCGACGACGCCGACGACGACCGCCGACCGGAGGTGCCCCGATCGTCCCGTTCTTCGCCAGCAACTCCGCTACCGAGATCGGTCGGGTGCCGGATGGGTTGTTCTCTGGTCCTGTCATACCTATGTTGCCTTTGGGGCTAGCTTTCCTTGACGTCCGGCGTCCCGCGCCGACGTCTCTACCAAGGCTGTGCCGTCGGCCTCGCTGTCGAGTTTCCGCAGAATCAACCCTTCCCGCAACGCCCAGGGGCAAATGTCGACGGAATCGATCTCCAGTGCTCGCATACTAGCTTCAGCTACCAAAGCACCGGCCACGATCTGTGGTGCCCGCTCGGCACTCACCCCTTCCAGCTCGGCACGGTCAGCCGCTGTCATCCTAGAGATGAAAGCTATGAGCTGTCTTAATCCAGCCGCGGTGAGGGTCCGCTTGACCCGCGGGCCGGCGCCCGAGGGCGCTGCCCCGGTCAGTCGGGCCAGAGAGCGGAACGTCTTCGACGTCGCGACGGCCAGGTCCGGATTGCCCGAGCGGCGCATCGTCGCACCGGCGTCGGCGAGTTCGGTGGCCAACCAGTCCCGCAGCATCGCGACCCGGCGCCGCCCAGGTGGGTCTTCGGCCAACCATTCCCTGGTCAGTCGGCCTGCGCCCAGCGGCAGCGACAGCGCCACCTCGGGCTCCTCGTCCACCCCGCTCGACAATTCCAGGGAGCCGCCGCCGATGTCGATGTTGATGATCCGGCCCGCACTCCAGCCATACCAGCGGCGCACCGCCAGAAAGGTCAGCCGGGACTCGTCGACGCCGCTGAGCACACCGAGGGACACCCCGGTCTCGGCCCGCACTCTTGCCAGGACTTCCTCAGAGTTCGTGGCGTCACGCACGGCCGAGGTGGCAAACGCCATCAGCTCGGCGCATCCCGAGCTGGTGGCGATTTTGGCGAACTCGTCAACGGTGGCCACCAGGCTGTCCGCCCCCTTGCGGGTCAGCTTGCCCGAGCCGTCGATCGCCTCGGCCAGCCGCAGGGCCGCCTTCGTGGAGCTCATCGGGGTCGGGTGCCCGCCACGGCGTGCATCCACCACGAGAAGATGAACCGTGTTACTACCGACATCGAGCACGCCTAACCGCACCGCACCAACCTAACCGCAACCGACCAGCGCTTCGTGGCCGGACCTCCCGCGAACGCGCGACAGCGGCGGACCCGGGCTGTGGCATGTCCCACCGCGCGTCGCGCCGCGGTTGGGAAATGTGTTCCGCCATATGCGAGTACCGTTTGCGCCGTGGCAGATGTGCATCCCGGCGAAGTCGAACTGGACTTTGCCCGTGAATGGGTGGAGTTCTATGACCCGGAGGACGCGACACATCTGATCGCGGCCGACATGACGTGGCTGCTGTCCCGCTGGACGTGTGTGTTCGGCACGCCGGCCTGCAAGGGCACCGTCGAGGGCCGTCCCGACGACGGCTGCTGCTCGCACGGCGCGTTCCTTTCCGACGACGACGACCGGGCCCGGCTGGACGACGCGGTCAAACAACTGACCGACGATGACTGGCAGTTCCGGGACAAGGGCCTGGGCCGCAAGGGCTACCTGGAAGACGACGAGTACGACGGCAAGCCCAATCTGCGGACCCGAAAGTACAAGGGGGCGTGCATCTTCCTGAACCGGCCGGGCTTCCCGGGCGGCATCGGATGTGCGCTGCACAGCAAGGCCCTGAAACTCGGCGTCGAGCCGCTGACCATGAAGCCCGACGTGTGCTGGCAGTTGCCGATCCGGCGCAGCCAGGAATGGGTCACCCGCCCCGACGACACCCAGATCCTGCGCACCGTCATCACCGAATACGACCGGCGCGGCTGGGGTGAGGGCGGCGCGGATCTGCACTGGTACTGCACCGGCGATCCCGGCGCACACGTCGGCGCCCGGCCGGTGTTCGAGTCCTACGCCCCCGAGCTGACCGAGCTGCTCGGCGAGAAGGCCTACGCCGAGTTGGCCGCGATGTGCCGGCGCCGCAGCGCCCTGGGTCTGGTCGCGGTGCATCCGGCCACCCGCGCCGCCGAATAGCCGGCAATTCAGCCCTCCAGCTTGTACCCCAGGCCTCGCACCGTGACCAGGTGCACCGGGTTGGCCGGATCGGATTCGATCTTGGAGCGCAGCCGCTTGACGTGCACGTCGAGGGTCTTGGTGTCGCCCACATAGTCCGCGCCCCACACGCGGTCGATCAGCTGGCCACGGGTGAGCACCCGGCCGCTGTTGCGCATCAGGTACTCCAACAGGTCGAACTCCTTGAGCGGCAACGTGATCTGCTCCCCGTTGACGCTGACGACATGCCGTTCGACGTCCATCCGCACCGGGCCGGCCTCCAGCACGCCGTCGCCGATACCGGTGTCGTCGGTGTCCGCGCCGCGGCGCAGCACCGCCCGGATCCGCGCGATCAGCTCGCGGGCCGAATACGGCTTGGTGACATAGTCATCGGCACCCAGCTCGAGGCCGACGACCTTGTCGATCTCGCTGTCGCGCGCAGTAACCATGATCACCGGCACGCTGGAGCGGGCCCGCAGTTGCTTACAGACGTCGGTACCGCTCATCCCCGGCAGCATCAGGTCCAGCAGGACGATATCGGCGCCGGAGCGCTCGAACTCGGCCAGTGCGGAGGGACCATCGGCCACCACGGTGGCCTCGAAGCCTTCCTTGCGGAGCAGGAATGCCAGGGGATCGGCCAGCGACTCCTCGTCCTCAACGATCAACACGCTGGTCATCGTTCTCGCTAATCCTCTCGGTCGTCTGAGCCACTTTTCGACTCATCGGTTTCGGGATAGGCCGGGATCGACAACGTGAACGTCGACCCGGTGCCCGGCTGACTCCACAGCCGGATGGTTCCGTTGTGGTTCGCGGCCACGTGTTTGACGATCGCCAGGCCCAGCCCGGTGCCGCCGGTGGCGCGCGACCGGGCCTTGTCGACCCGGAAGAACCGCTCGAAGACCCGTTCCTGATCGGCCTTGGCGATTCCGATACCGCGGTCGGTGACCGCGATCTCGACACTGCCGCCCCGCCGTCGGCGGCTGATGGATATGCCGGATCCGTTGGGCGAGTAGGCAATTGCGTTTGACACCAGGTTGGCGACGGCGGTCACGAGCAGGGTCTGGTCACCCAGCACCCGGTAGCCGGTCGGCGCATCGGTGGTGATGGAGATGTCGGCCTTGTCGGCGGCCACCTTGTGCCGGGACAGCGCCTCGGACACCACGGTGTCGACGTCGACGGCCCCGAGGTCGGGCAGCCGCTCGGCGCCCTGCAGCCGGGACAGTTCGATCAGCTCACCGACCATGTCGGCCAGCCTCAGCGATTCGGCGACCATCTTGTCGGAGAAGCGGCGCACCATGTCCGGGTCGTCGGCGGAGGCCTGCAACGCTTCGGCCAGCACCCGCATGGCACCCACCGGGGTCTTGAGCTCGTGGCTGACGTTGGCCACGAAATCCCGCCGGGTCGCTTCCATCCTGGCGTGCTCGGACTGGTCGTCGGCGTAGACGACGACGAACCGGCGGTCCTGGTCGGACAGCAGCCGCACCCAGCCACGCACCGAGATACCCGAGCGTCCGGGGTGCGGAAGCTTGCGCGGCGACAGGTCGACATCGACGGGCTGACCGGTGGCGAACACCTGCTCGGCGACCCGCCAGGCCCTGTCGTCGAGAAGCCGGTCGCGCACCACGCCGAGCTCGGTGGCCCGGTCATTGGCGTAGACCACGTCGTTGAACGTGTCGACCACGACGATGCCGTCGGGTGATGCGGAGACGATGTGCGCCAGCATCTGCGACACCGTCATGCCCGCCTCATCGGCTTCGCGACGCTGCCGCCTGGCCATGAGGCGGGGTACGACTGCGGCGGCCACACCCGCACCGACGATCAGCGCGAGCAACGACACGACCGCCGTCAGCAGTAACGCCGACACCAAGCTCACGCGAAAATCGTACGCACCCGGTGAACGTCATCCCAGCAGCGTGCGGCCAAAACGGGACAAGTCACACCGACAAATACAGGAGTTCGGCTGTCGTTAACCCCCGGTAACCTGCCGTTTGCCCTCATGCCCGCGTGTTCAGCGAACTATTTCTTGGCGCCCTGCGCGGCGACCGCGGCAGCCCCGGCGGCGGCTGCCTCCGGGTCGAGGTACTCACCCCCGGCGACCAGCGGCTTGAGGTTCTCGTCGAGCTCGTAGCGCAGCGGGATGCCGGTCGGGATGTTCAGGCCGACGACCTCCTCGTCGGACATCTGATCGAGGTATTTGACCAGCGCGCGCAGTGAGTTGCCGTGCGCGGCGATCAGCACGGTCTTGCCGGCCCGCAGATCGGGCACGATCGTGGCCTCGAAATACGGCACGAAGCGCTCCACCACGTCCTTGAGGCATTCGGTCAGCGGGCCGCCGCCGATGTCGGCGTAGCGCGGGTCGGCGTCCTGGCTGAACTCGCTGCCCTTCTCGATGGG
This sequence comes from Mycobacterium farcinogenes, assembly GCF_019739075.1. NCBI lineage: Bacteria > Bacillati > Actinomycetota > Actinomycetes > Mycobacteriales > Mycobacteriaceae > Mycobacterium > Mycobacterium farcinogenes. Next base: position 5,641,453 of record NZ_CP081673.1, read on the forward strand.
CGGCGGCGGGGTGTCGTAGGAGCGCCGCCACGCCATGAACTGCTCTTCGCCGTACTTCTCCTTGGTGGCAGCCTTGTCCAGGCCCTGCAGCGCGCCGTAGTGCCGCTCGTTGAGCCGCCAGTCGCGGTGCACGGGGATCCAGTGCCGGTCGGCGGCGTCCAGGGCGAGGTTGGCGGTGGTGATCGCGCGGCGCAGCAGCGACGTGTACACCACGTCGGGCAGCACGTCGTTCTCGACCAGCAGCTTGCCGCCGCGGACCGCCTCGGTGCGGCCCTTTTCGGTGAGGTCGACGTCGACCCATCCGGTGAACAGGTTTTTCTGGTTCCAGTCGCTCTCACCGTGGCGGAGCAGGATCAGCGTCGGCATTTGTTGGTTTTCCTCCTCGCGTGCGGGCCGTGTGATCTTCTCACGGGCGCTCAGTCGTCGATGAGGTGCTCGAACGCTTCGAGGTTCTTCAGCGACTCACCGCGGGAGACCCGCCACTCCCACTCCTTCTGGATCGAGGACCGGAAGCCCAGTTCCAGCAGGGTGTTGAAGTCGGAGTCGACGGCTTCGAGCACCTGGCCCAGCACGCGGTCGATCTCGTCGGCGGTGACCGAGTGCAGCGCCATCCGGCCGACCAGATAGATGTCGCCGACGTTGTCGAGGGTGTAGGCGACCCCGTAGAGCCTGCGGTTGCGCTTGAGCAGGAACCGGTAGACGCCTTCGAAGTTCTCGTCGGGCTTGCGGCACACGAACGCCTCGACCCGCACCGAGTGCTCGCCGATGCTCAGGATGGTGTTGGTCTTGAGCTTCCGTTCCCCGGGCAGCTCGACGACGATGCCGGGCAGCCCGCCGTGGGCCCCTTTGTGGTGCTGGTAGACCAGCTCGTGCTCGTCGAGGGTGTCGGTGATGGTCTTGGCGACGTCGTTCATGCCCGCACCCCCCGGCGCAGCGCGAACCGACGCCCGGCCCGGCGACCGGAGGGCCTGCGGTGCCGGGACCGGTAATCGCTCATCGCATGGGCGTAGCTGTTGAGCAGGGCGTCGACGGTGTGGCCCCAGGAGAACTGTGCGGCGTGAGCGGCGGCGGCCAAGCTCAGCGGACCCGGATCGCGCTGCAGCACGCCGTCGATCGCGGCCGCCCAGTCGTCCACGTCATGCCCGTCGACCAAGGCCCCGCTCACCCCGTCGGCCACCGCGACCGGCAGCCCGCCGACGGCCGCCGCCACCACCGGCGTGCCGCAGGCCTGGGCCTCGATGGCGACCAGGCCGAAGGATTCGGAGTAGCTGGGTACTGCCACCAGATCGGCGGCGCGGTACACGTTGACCAGTTGTTCGCGAGATTGCGGAGGCAGGAACGTCACACGATCGGTGATACCCAGTTCGTCGGCCAGACGAATCAGGGTGTCGGGCTCGGCCAGGCCGCTGCCGGACGGCCCGCCGGCGACCAGCACCCGGACCCCGGGCAGTTTGGCGGCGGCACGCAACAGCACGTCGGGTGCCTTGAGCGGCTGGATCCGGCCTACGAACGCGACCACCTGTTCGCGGGGCGCAATCCCGAGCACCGCCCGCGCCGCGTCGCGGTCCCCCGGGGTGAAGGCATCCAGATCGACCCCAGGATGCACCACGTCGATACGCTCCGGGTCGGCATGGTGCAGTGAAACCAGTTGCTGTGCTTCATGTTCGGTGTTGACGATGAGGCGGTCGGCCTCGTCGACCACCTGCTGCTCCCCCACCGCGCGCAGCGGCGGCTCCGGCGAGTCCCCCGCGGCCAGGGAAGCGTTCTTCACCGCCGCCAGGGTGTGCGCGGTGTGCACCAGCGGCACCGCCCAGCGGTCGGAGGCCAGCCAGCCGACCTGACCCGACAGCCAGTAGTGCGAGTGCACCACGTCGTAGTAGCCGGGCTCGTGCGTCGCCTCGGCCCGCAACACCCCCGCGGTGAACGCGCACAGCTGGGTGGGCAGGTCATATTTGTCCAGCCCCTCGAACGGTCCGGCCACCACGTTGCGCACCAGCACCCCCGGCGCCACCGGCACCACCGGGGCATCCGACGAGGAGGTGGCCCGGGTGAAAACCTCCACCTCGACACCGCGACGGGCCAGCTGCAGCGCCGTCTGCAGCACGTAGACATTCATCCCGCCCGCATCGCCGGTGCCCGGCTGTGCCAGCGGCGAAGTGTGTACGGATAACACCGCAACGCGGTGCGGAATCTCGAGGTCCGTGGCTAGACGCACACAGACATGTCTACACCGCTGCGGATCGGCGGGTTTGAGCGCGCCGCATGGCACCGATCGGATCGGCGTACAGACCGCCCAGCGAAACGATGCCGGCGCTGGCTTCCTGGACCCGGTTGCCGAAGGCCGTCAGCCGGATATCGCGGTGCCCGAGCACCGACCGTCGTGCGACGGCGTCCTCCACGACCGGCAACCCCTCGGGGTATTCGGTGAAGGCCTGCCCGCCGAGTACCAGATCGTCCGGGTTGAGCAGGTCACGAAGCAGCGCGACGGCCTCGCCGAGTACCCGGGCCCGGTCCGCCAGCAACTCCTCCGCCTTGTCGTTGCCCTGACGGGCCGCGCGCAGTACGGCCGCCAGGGTGGACGACGGGCCCTCGGCGGGGATGATCCGCAGTCTGCGGGCCGCGTTGAGCACCGCTTCGTCGCTCACGGTGGATTCCAGTTGCCCTGAGCCGCCGAGCAATTCGGACTGGGCCGGCAGACCGGCGATGGTGCCGGGACCGCTGGCCGGGGAATGCACCCGGCCGTCGATGGACAGCGCGTAGCCGACGGTCTCCCTGGCATACACGTACAGGCTCGTCCGGGCCGGGGCGCCGGCGGCCTCCGGCGCGGAACGCGGTGCGCCCAGCAGCAATTCGGCGCCGGCCATCGCGTCCACGTGCGAGGCGACCGACACCGGCAGCCCGAGGGCTTCGGCGAGCACCGGGCCGACGGGCGCGTCGACCCAGCCGAGCCGGGGGTGATCGAGATACCCGGTGGCACTGTCGACGACGCCACCGACGGCGACGCCGACCCACAGTGGGCGGCGGCGGTGCCAGCGGCTCAGGTAGCGGCGGGCGCTGGAGGCCAGCGTGGCAAGCGCGGCGGACTGGGAGCCAGACGGGGTCGGCGTCTCGACCACGTCGAGGGTGCGACCGAACAGGTCGGTGGCCACGATGCTGGTGGTGCGCGCACCGATGTGGATGCCGAGCGTGAGATAGGGCTCGTGGTTGACCTCAACGGGCACGCGGGGCCTGCCGATGGCCCCCGAGACCGCGAGATCGGCGCGCTCACGCAGGACACCGGCGTCGAGCAGTGCGGTGACCTGGCGGTTGACGGTCGCGATGCTCAGCTGCGTGAGCTGGGCGACCGCGTCGCGGGCGATGGGGCCGCGGGTGCGCACAGCGCTGAACACCGATGCCGCGGCGGCGTCGGGCACCTTGAGCGACGGCGCGACGATGTGCAGCAGCCGTGATTGCGGCAAACGGGAGGCGGTGGCCAGTGGCCGGGACTGCCGATTCAGGTTGGTCGACGAGGCGGCGCGGGCGGAGGTGCGGCGGGGAGCGGCGATGGCGGTGGTCACGTGAATGGTCCTTACTGGTTGTCGGCTGGTGGGTGGAGACCACACCTGGCGACTCAGCAGGACGGGAAGAAAAGTCCGGATTCAGTCAGGCGCGGCGGGGTGCGCAACAACAACACGCACGCCGCGCGAAGCGGGACTGGAGGTTTCCGGACACCCGACGAATTTAGCACGCCATCTAGGGTTGGTCAGGTGACGACATCTCAGGCAGACAAAAAGGTGGCAGTGGTGACCGGCGCCAGCGCCGGGATCGGCGCCGCAACCGCGAAATCCCTTGCCGCCCTGGGCTTTCACGTTATCTGCGTGGCCCGCCGAGCGGACCGGATCCAGGCCCTGGCCAACGAGATCGGCGGGACGGCGATTGTGGCGGATGTCACTGACCAGGCCGCCGTCGACGCTTTGGCGGCCCAGTTGGACCGGGTGCACGTGCTGGTGAACAACGCCGGCGGGGCCCGTGGGCTGGAGCCCGTCCTGGACGCCGACCTGGAGCATTGGCGCTGGATGTGGGAGACCAACGTGCTGGGCACGCTGCGGGTCTCCCGGGCCCTGCTGCCCAAGCTCATCTCCTCCGGCGACGGCCTGATCGTCACCGTCACCTCGATCGCGGCGTTCGAGACCTATGACGGCGGCGCGGGCTACACCTCGGCCAAACATGCCCAGGGTGCGCTGCACCGCACCCTGCGCGGTGAACTTCTCGGAAAACCGGTGCGGCTCACCGAGATTGCGCCGGGGGCGGTGGAGACCGAGTTCTCCCTCGTGCGTTTCGACGGCGATCAGGAGCGCGCCGACAACGTGTACCGGGGCATCACCCCGCTGGTGGCCGAGGATGTGGCCGAGGTGATCGGCTTCGTCGCGTCCCGGCCCTCACACGTCAACCTCGACCAGATCGTCATCCGCCCGCGCGATCAGGCACCGCACGGGCGCTTCAACCGGACTTGAGTACGCGAAAGTGACGCAGGGGTCGTCGGGCGCGATGCCAAACGACCCCTGCGTCACTTTCGGTGCAAAGAGTTCTAACCGCCCGGCTCGGGACGCGGCGGCGCGGTGGTCGTCGGGGTGCCCGACAGCGTGGGCGCATCCGTCGGCGTCGCCGGCGCACTCGCGGGCAGGTTCGACGGAGAGTCCTGCGAGGACAGCGCCGACATGGACTTCCACTCGTTCCAGTCCACGGCCCAGTCCCAGATGTCGCCGTCGGCGTAGGACAGCTCGATGCGGGTACCGGTCACCTCGACCGGGTCGCCGTACATCGCGCTGTTGAAGTACTGCTGCGAGTTCTCCAGGTTCAGGTTGATGCAGCCGTTGGTGACGTTCGTATTGCCCTGCGAGTTGATGCTGTTCGGGTTGCAGTGGATGAACTCGCCGTTGTTGGAGATCCGCACCGCGAAGCGTTCATGCACATTGCTGTAACCCGCGGCCGGGTTCGTCATCCAGAAGTCCTCGTACTTCTCGGTGACCACGTGGATGCCGCTGCGGGTGACGTTGCGGTCCAGATCGCCCTCGCCGTAGCTGCAGGGGAAGTCCATGATCACCGCGCCGGACCCGTCGAGCACCTGGATGCGGTGGCTGGACGCCTCGGCCTTGACCACCTGGCGCCGGCCGATCTCGAAGTCGAGCGTGGAATCGGCCGCACCGTAGGCGCCGTCGCCGAAGCTGACCCCGTACAGCGGCGCCTTGACGCTGACCTTCGTTCCGGCCGGGAAGTACTCCCGGGACCGCCAGTGCACGCGCGAGCCGCCGGCTTCGTCGGGCAGCCAGGCCCAGCTGCCCTCGACGGGCGGCGTGGTGGTGACCTGGAGGGCCTTTTCGACCGTCGCCCGGTACTTGTCGTCGATCGCGGCGTCGAACTGCAGGATGATCGGCGCCGCGACACCGACGACCTGGCCGTCGGCGAGCTGGAACTGGCCGTTGACCTGTTTCTGCGGCGCGACGGTGCTGAACTTGCCCTGCACGGACTGGGCCTTGCCGTCCTTGCCCACCACCGAGCCGGCCCACGTATAGGTGGATTCGTAACCCAGCGGTTCGGTGATAGTGAACGCGGTGCGGTCGCTGTTGAATTTGCCGGCGACCACCTTGCCGTTGGCGTTGGTCAGGCTGACGCGCTGGAACGAGCCGTTCTCGACCTTGACCCCGACCGGTGCGGTCGGCAATACGTCCTCGGAGTCGGCAGCGGGCTCGTAGGTGACCGTCGGGGCTACCGGCTCCTCGGCCTGAGGTGCAGAGATGGGCGACTCACCCGAGCAGGCAGCCAACAACCCGGCTCCCACTCCGACGGTCAACACCGTCAAGGCACGACGCCGACTGAACAACGGGGCGTCGGCCTCCATATCACCGGCAGGGCTCACGTGGATCTAGGGTACTGATAGATCGCACCCAATCAGAATCGGCTCAGGCTGCAAAGCGATGCCGAAGCGGTCCAAAACACCCGCCTGCACCTCCCTGGCCAGGGCAATCACATCGGCACTGTTCGCCTCGCCACGATTGGTCAACGCCAGCGCATGCTTGGTGGAAAGCCGCGCCGAGGCACCGTCCCCGGGGTAACCCTTGCCGAAACCGGCGTGCTCGACGAGCCAGCCGGCGGCCAACTTCACCCCGTCCGGCGCGGGGTAGTGCGGCACCGGCGGAGCCTGCGGTCCCGCGGCGGCCCGGAACGTGGCCTGCACCCGCTCGAACTCGTCCTGCGACACCACCGGGTTGGTGAAGAACGACCCGACGCTCCAGGTGTCGTGGTCGTGCTCGTCGAGCACCATGCCTTTGCCCGCACGCAGCTGCAGCACGGCCTGGCGAACCCGCAGCGGGTCGGCCCGCTCCCCCGGCTCGACCCCCAGCACGTTGGCCAATTCGCGGTAACGCAGCGGTGCGCTTCGGCCCGTGTCATCCAGGGCGAACTCCACTTCGAGCACGATCACCGCATCGGAGTGTTTGAGGATGCTGGCGCGGTAGCCGAACTTGAGTTCTTCCGGTGCCGCCCAACGGACTTCACCGGTACGGCGGTCGAGCAGCCGCACCCGGCTGATGGTGTCGGCGACCTCTGCCCCGTAGGCGCCCACGTTCTGCACCGGGGTGGCCCCGACCGATCCCGGTATCCCGGACAGACATTCGAGCCCGCCCAACCCGTGCTGCAGCGAGGCGACCACGACGTCGTCGAACACCGCGCCGGCCTCGGCCCGCAGCAGGTTGCCCTCGACGGTGACGGCCGTGTTGGCCACCCGCACCACGGTGAGGTCGGGCATCGTGTCGGCCAAGTCGTCGGCCAGAACCACGTTGGATCCACCGGCCAGCACCAGGATCGGCTCGGCCACGGCGCGCAGCACGTCGATCAGCTGATCGGTGCTGGTACAGGTGAGCACCCGCGGTGCCACCGGACCGACCCGCAGTGTGGTCAGCGGGGCCAGCGCAACCGCCTCGGCAACTGCGACACCGGCAACATACGAACTGACCACGGCCCGTAACGGTAGCCTGACCAGCTATGCCGCGATCATTCGACATGGCCAGCGACTACCCGGGCAGCGTCGAACAGGTCCATCGCGCATTCGCCGACGAACGGTATTGGCGGGCCCGGCTGGCCGATTCCGGGGCCGACGACACCTCGCTGGACGCCCTGAACGTCACCGGCGACGGCGGCATCGAGGCGGTCACCACGCAGATCCTGCGCGCAGACCGGCTGCCCGGCCTGGTGTCGCAGTTTCACCGCGGCGATCTGAGAATCCGGCGCGAGGAGCACTGGCAGCCGATCCGGGACGGCTCGGCTCACGGCACGGTCGAGGGCTCCATCTCCGGGGCACCGGTATCGCTGTCGGGGGCCGCGACGCTCACCGCCACCGAGACCGGGTCCCGCTTGTCGGTGCACATCACGGTCGAGGTGCGGGTCCCACTGGTCGGCGGCAAGATCGAGAATTTCATCGGCACCCAGCTGGTCGATCTGCTCAAGGCCGAGCAGCGCTTCACCTCGGTGTGGATCGCCGAGCACACCTGAGGGCAGCCGGTACCGTCGTTATCCGTGAGCAGGCGGCTGGAGTACACGCTGGCGTTCGACGTCCCCGCCGAGACGCTCTACGCCGTATACGCCAGCGGCGAGTACTGGCAGACCCTCATGGACCGGTACGACGAGCTCACGCCCGGCAAATCCGACATCACGGAGTTCAGGGCCGACGCGGAGGGGATCGAGGTCGCGTTCCGGCAGGTGCTGCCGCACGCGGAGATGCCCGCGATCTTGCGGACGGTGATACCGCTCGACATGGCCATCACCCGCAGGCAGTGTTTCGGCCCGTTCGACGGTGGCGGCGCCAGCGGCCACTACGCGGCGTCGATCTCGCATGCGCCGGGGCGGCTCGACGGCCGTTATGCGCTCACCGGTGGCCCCTCGGGCTGCCGGCTGCGGATCGACAGCACCTGCAAGGTGGCCATGCCGCTGATCGGAGGCAAGCTCGAAGACATGGTGATGCAAACGGTCAACGACGTGTTCACCGTCGAGGAGGCGTTCACCGCTGACTGGATTGCCGAACACCTCTAGGCCGCTCGGCGCGGTCACCCGGGGCACCACCGGGTACAACCGGCTACGCCGCAGCGACCGCTGGCTGGTGCACTCGCCGCGCGTGCGCAGCGTGCTGCGGGCCGCGGCCGATCCGCTGGTCGTCGACCTCGGGTACGGCGCACTGCCGGTGACCACCCTGGAGTTGGCGACGCGGCTGCGGGTGATCCGCCCCGATGTTCGGGTCGTGGGCCTGGAGATCCATCCCGAACGGGTGGCCACCGCACGCGCGGTGGCCGGCGGCACCGACGTGCGGTTCGAACTCGGCGGGTTCGAGCTGGCCGGGCTACGCCCGGTGCTGGTTCGAGCGTTCAACGTGTTGCGGCAGTACCCGGTCGAGTCGGTGCCGGAGGCCTGGGCGACGATGTCGGGCCGGCTGGCGCCCGGCGGTCTGATCGTCGACGGAACCTGCGACGAGCTGGGCCGCCGCTGCTGCTGGGTGTTGCTGGACGAGAGCGGTCCCGTGAGCCTGACCCTGGCCTGCGACCCGTTCAGCATCGAACGTCCCTCGGATCTGGCCGAGCGGCTGCCCAAGGTGCTGATCCATCACAACGTCGAAGGCCAGCCCATCCACGCGCTGCTGGGCGCCGCCGACCGGGCCTGGGCCAGCGCGGCCGGGCACGTTGTGTTCGGGCCCCGGGTGCGCTGGCGAGCCATGGTGGAACTGCTGCGCGCAGAGGGTTTTCCGGTCGACGCGCCGCGCCGCCGGCTACGCGACGGAGTGCTGACGGTGCCCTGGGCGACCGTGGCGCCGGCCACCGATCAGGAGCAGCGGCGCCGCTAGGCTGTCTGCATGCGAATTGCCCTGGCGCAGATCGCCACCGGTACCGACCCCTCGTCGAATCTGACACTGGTCGACGAGTTCACCCGCCGCGCCGCCGACGACGGCGCGGCGCTGGTGTTGTTCCCCGAGGCCACGATGTGCCGGTTCGGCGTGGCACTGGGCCCGGTCGCCGAGGACCTGAACGGGCCGTGGGCGACGGCGGTCCGCGAGATCGCCGCACGTGCCGGGGTCGTGGTGGTGGCCGGGATGTTCGTGCCCAGTACCGACGGGCGGGTGACCAACACCCTGCTCGCGACGGGTCCCGGCGTCGATGCGCACTACCACAAGATCCACCTCTACGACGCGTTCGGATTCACCGAATCGCGCACTGTGGCACCGGGTTTCGAACCCGTGACAATCACCGTCGAAGGGGCGACGGTCGGCCTGACCACCTGCTACGACATCCGGTTCCCCGAGCTGTATGTGGAACTGGCCCGCCGCGGCGCCCAACTGGTCACCGTGCACGCCTCCTGGGGATCGGGGCCCGGCAAGCTCGACCAGTGGACCCTGCTGGCCCGGGCCCGCGCCCTGGACACCACGGGCTTCGTCGCCGCGGTGGATCAGGCCTACCCGGGCGATGAGATCGCCAAGGCCGGCCCGACGGGCGTCGGCGGCAGCCTGGTGTCCTCCCCCACCGGCGAGGTTCTGGTTTCGGCCGGCGCCGATGAGCAGTTGCTGGTGTTCGACGTCGACCTCGATGCCGCCGACCAGGCCCGCGAGACCATCGCGGTGCTACAGAACCGCTCACAGTTCGCTCAGTCGGGTAAGGCACAATCGCTGGGGTGACCGATCCCTGGGCTCGCCCAACCGACCAGTCCCCGCCAGCATCTTCAGCGGAGCTGCCTCCGCCACCTCCGGCCCCTGACCAGCCCGTTCACCCCGGTCAGCCGGGTCAGCCGGGTCAGGTCGAGCAACCCGCGCCGCAGCCGCAGGACTCCTCGCCGCTGGCGAAGGTCAAGAAGCTGTTCTCGGACCCGCTGTCGGTGGTGCTGGTGGCGGTGATCGTGGTGGCTCTGGTGGCCGCCGGCGTGCTCGGCGGTGAGCTCTATGCCCGCAACCGCGCCGACCAGATCGTCGCGTCCACGGTGGAGTGCGTTGTCGGCGACGGCGCGAAGGCCTCGTTCGATCCGTTGCCGCCGTTTTTGATGCAGCACATGAGCGGGCATTACACCAACATCAACGTCGAGACCGCGGGCAACCAGATCCGCGAGGCCAAGGGGATGAAGGTCAAGCTCGGCATCAAGGACGTCCGGCTCAAAGAGACGGCCGACTCCAGCGGCACGGTGGGCTCACTCGTCGCCGACATCGACTGGAGCACCGACGGCATCCGCCAGACCGTGGCCGACATGGTGCAGCTGCCGTTCATCGGCTCGGCCATCTCCGATGTGCGCACCAACCCGTCCAACGGGACGATCGAGCTCAAGGGCCTGCTCGGCACCATCACCGCCAAGCCTTCGGTGGTCAACAAGGGCATCTCGCTGCAGATCATCGATCTGAGCGCGATCGGGCTGTCCTGGCCGCGGGAGACCCTGCAGCCGATCCTGGACAAGTTCACCGCCCAGATCACCGAGAACTATCCGATGGGCATCCACGCCGACAGCGTGCAGGTCACCGAGAACGGCGTCGTCGCGAAGTTCTCGACCACGAATGCGTCGATGCCCAAGCCTGCCGACGATCCCTGCTTCGGCAAGCTCTGATCCTTCAACTCGAAGCGTCAGCCGGCGAGGCCGTCGAGCACCGCCCGGGTGCCCGACAGGCCGAGCCGGGTGGCTCCGGCGTCGAGCATGGCCGTGGCCGCCTCGGCGGTACGGATGCCGCCGCTGGCCTTCACCCCGACCCCGGCGCCCACCGCACGGGCCATCAACTCCACAGCCCGGGTGGAGGCACCGCCGCTGGGGTGGAAGCCGGTGGAGGTTTTGACGAAATCCGCTCCGGCGTCGACTGCGGCCCGGCACACGTCCTGCAGCAGCGCCTCATCGGCGAACTCCAACAGCGCCGCGGACTCCACGATGACCTTGAGGGTGGCGCTGGGAACGGCGGCGCGCACGGCGGCCACCTCGGCCGCCGTGGCAGTCAGATCGCCGCTCACGGCCAGCCCGACGTCGATCACCATGTCGATCTCGGCGGCGCCTTCGGTCACGGCCAGCTGCGACTCCCGGGCCTTGATCTCGGCCAGGTGCTTGCCCGACGGGAAGCCCGACACCGCAGCCACCACGAGGCCCTGTGGGGCGGCTGCCGCGGCGGTGGCCACCAGCGACGGTGACACGCACACCGAGAACACGCCGAGATCGACGGCCTCGGCCACCAGTTTCTCGACGTCGGCCCCGGTGGCCTCGGGTTTGAGCAGGGTGTGGTCGACCAGTGCCGCCACCTGGGCCCGCGTGTAGCCGCCCATCAGAACGGCTCCTCGCTGCCGCCGGGATTGCATCCGCTGGCCAGCATCACCTCGGGGCTGACCTCGGGCCGCCACGGCTCCAGGTTCCAGCTGCTCTTGCCGGGCTCGGCGAGTTCGGCGAACGTCCAGTGGCACAGGAACTGCTCACGCATCCCGGGCAAGTCGGCCACTGGTGACAGGGTCAAGACCTCTGCCCAGGCCTGGTCCGCTTGCGCCGTGCTGCCGGGCTGGTGGGTCAGGGCGCGGGCAGTGTCGGTGGGGTACACGCGCAGGCTCGACAGGTCGCCCCACTTGGCCCATGCGACGTGATCGACGTACGTGTGGTCGCCGGGATCCGCGGTGACGCCGGGGGCAGTGATCAGCGCCGTGCCCAGCGCGAGGCAAGCCGCGCCGAACGCGGCTGGTCGTGACGGCATCGGATCAGTGCGACTTTCCCTGAATTTCGAGCAGTTTGGGCCGCACGTCGACGAGGTAGACACCGGCGGCGCACGCCGCGATGACGGGGATGAACACTCCGCCCACCAGCAAGGTCAGCACCGCGCTCACACCGAGGATGCCCAGCCAGACGGGCTTGGTGAGCTTACCGGTGGCCGTGTAGGCGTCCGGGCGCTGCCGGGCCGCATGGATGAAGGCGTACGCCGCCACCAGAACGACCAGGTAGCCGAGTACGGAAATAATGACGCCCGCAAGGTTGGCAAGTTGCACCTCACCAGCCTATGCGGGCGTCATCGTCAGCGTCGACCGGCGGGGCTCACGGCCCCGCCGGTCGATACCGGAATTACTTCTGGGTGACCTTCTTGGCCGGAGCGGCCGCGGTCTTCTTGGCGGCCGGGGTGGTCTTCTTGGCGGCGGTGGCCGGCGCAGCCTTCTTGGCGGGTGCCTTCTTGGCGGGAGCGGCGGCCGGCTCGGCAGCCTTCTCGGCCTTCTTCGGCAGCTCGACGCCCACCAGCTTGGCGGCCCGCTCGCCGACCGCACGGGTCTGCGAGGCGACGGTGCCCAGCGCATCCTGGGTCAGCTCGGTGACCTGGTCGGTGTAGCCCTCGACCCGGCTGGCGGCCTCCTCGATGGCCGGCTGGTTGCGCAGGCGCTCCAGCGCGGCCTCGCCGCGCTCGACGAGCTTGTTGTAGGTCGCGGTGGCCTGGTCGGCGTAGCCCTCGGCGGCCTTGCGCAGCTCCTCGGAGGTGAACTTGTCGCGCAGCTCGTCGAACTGGGCCGGCAGGTCTTCCTGCAGCTTGGTCAGGCGGGCGCGGCCTTCCTCGACGCGGGCCTCGGCGTCGGTGCGGGCACCCTCGGCACGCTCACGCAGGCTGGCGACGATCTCGTTGACCGTGGCCAGGGCCAGGTCGGCAGCACCGACGGCGGCCAGCAGCGGGGCCTTGAGGTCTTCGATCGTGGGCTGAGTCTTCTCGGTCATGCGAATTCCTTTCTCAGGATTGGACTTTGGTTCGAGTGGTGGTCAGGCAGTTGGTGAGATGTCAGTCAGTTGTCGACTCCTCACCTGCAGCGGCTGCATCGGCTTCGTTCTGCTGACGGAACGACGTGTAGATATCGAGCAGCACCTGCTTCTGCCGTTCGGTGATACCCACGTCGTTGACGATGGCGTCGCGGACCTCACTGGGCTCGCTGGGCTCCAAGATCCCGGCACGCACATAGAGGACTTCCGCAGACACCCGCAGTGCCTTCGCGATCTGGTTGAGCACGTCGGCGGAGGGTTTCCGCAATCCCCGTTCGATCTGACTCAGGTAGGGATTGCTGACGCCGGCCTTCTCGGCCAACTGCCGTACCGATACCTGTGCCGCCTCACGCTGGGCCCGGATGAAGCTCCCGATGTCCTGCGCAGCGTTGGAGACGACAGCCGCGAGATTTTCTTCTTGCGCCATGTCATTCCCCTCGTAGCCCGGGTATCCGTTAACGACGAAATTCACGCTACGACGGGGTGCTAACTTTTGCAAGCACTAGTTAGCGCAGGTCAGAAGAGTAGTTGGGCTATCGAATAGATGATCAACCCCGCCAGCGAGCCCACCACGGTGCCGTTGATCCGGATGAACTGCAGGTCACGGCCCACATGCAACTCGATCCGGCGGCTCGCCTCGTCCGCGTCCCAGCGCTCGATGGTCTCGGTGATGATCGCTGTGATCTCGGTCCCATACTCCGCGACCAGGTGTTTCGCGCCCCGGATGATCCAAGTGTCGACCTTGTCGCGGAGTTCGGCATCGTCGCGCAACGACTCCCCTATGCGCATCACCGAGTCGGCGATCCGGGTGCGCAACGCCGACGACGGGTCGTCCACCGACTCCAGGATGATCCGCTTGGCCGCCGCCCAGGCGGTCTCGGCCGCCCGGGCCACCTCGTCGCGGCCCATGATCTGGTCCTTGACGTTCTCCGCCCGCGCAATCGTGGCCTCGTCGTGCTGCAGGTCGTCGGCGAACTCGAACAGGAACCGCGTGGCCGAGCGCCGCAGCTCGTGATCGGGGTTGCGACGCACCTTGTCGGTGAAGTCCATCAGCTCCCGGTGGATCCGATCCCCGACCAGGTGGTCCACCCAGCGGGGCGACCAGGTCGGCGAATCCCGCTCGATGACCCGCTCGATCACCTCACCGGAGTTCAGCGACCACTGGAACGCCCGGTCGCACAACAGCTGGATCAGCGCCTCCTGTCGCCCCTCCTGCAGCAGGGTCGACAGCACCCGGCCGATCGGCGGGCCCCATTTCGGTTCGGCGATGCGCTTGACGATCATCCGGTCCAACACGTGCTGAACGTCGTCGTCGCGCAGCATCTCCACGCCCACCCGCAGCACGGTCGACGCTTCGGCGGCCACCCGCTCGGCATGCGGACGGTCACTCAGCCACTTACCCAACCGGCCCGCCACCTGGGCGTCGTGCAGCTTTGTGGCGATCACCTCGGGAGACATGAAGTTCTCCCGGACGAACGTGCCCAGGCCCTCGCCCAGCTGGTCCTTCTTGCGCTTGATGATGGCCGTGTGCGGGATCGGCAGGCCGAGCGGATGCTTGAACAGCGCCGTCACCGCAAACCAGTCGGCAAGCGCGCCGACCATGCCGGCCTCGGCCGCGGCCCGCACATAACCGACCCAGCCGGCCGCGCCCCGCGACTGGGCCCACGTGCAGAACAGAAAGACCACGGTGGCGCCGACGAGAAAGCTCAGCGCGACGAGCTTCATCCTCCGCAAACCCCGGAGGCGTTCGGCGTCCGCGGCGCTGTCCGCCCCGGCCAGCGTCTCGGCAAAACTGGGCCGCGGACCCGCATGCGCGCGGATTCCCTCGTCGGATCGATGTGCCACGTTTCCATCTTGCGCTATCAGCACGACAGAGGGCCTGACCCACGGACCGGTATGCGCAGATTCGCCGTACTATCGAGTGGAACTAGGGAATGGGACTACTGCGACTGTGGCACAGCAGACTCCGCCGGTGGCGGTGAAGACCGATGGACGCAAACGGCGCTGGCACCAGCACAAGGTGGAGCGGCGCAATGAACTGGTAGACGGCACCCTCGAAGCGATCCGGCGCCGGGGCAGCAACGTCAGCATGGACGAGATCGCGGCAGAGATCGGCGTATCCAAGACCGTGCTCTACCGCTACTTCGTCGACAAGAACGACCTCACCACCGCGGTGATGATGCGGTTCGCCCAAACCACCCTGATCCCGAACATGGCTGCCGCCCTGTCCTCGAACCTCGACGGATTCGACCTGACCCGCGAGATCATCAAGGTCTACGTGGAAACCGTTGCGGCCGAGCCCGAACCGTACCGCTTCGTGATGGCCAACAACTCGGCCAGCAAGAGCAAGGCCGTCGCCGATTCCGAGCAGATCATCGCCCGCATGCTGGCCGTGATGTTGCGCCGCCGGATGGCCTCGGTCGGCATGGACACCCGGGGCGCCGAACCGTGGGCGTTCCACACCGTCGGCGGCGTTCAGCTGGCCACCCACTCCTGGATGTCGAACCCCCGGATGACGGCCGACGAGCTGATCGACTACCTGACCATGCTGTCCTGGAACGCGCTGTGCGGCATCGTCGAGGTCGGCGGGTCCCTGGAAAAGTTCAACTCACTGCCGCACCCGTCACCGGTTCTGCCGCCGCAACTGCTTGACTGAGCGGGTGAGCGACAGAGATCTGCCTACCCTGTGGACCCACGAACCACACGACCAGCTGGCCTTCCGCCCGGGCGACCAGGTCGCGCGAATCGACACCAACGGCACGCCCGGCTTCCGCGGGAGCAAGGCCGACGCGCCCACTCTGCAAACCGAACGCAACCTGCGGCTGGCCTCACTGCAGGAAATGCTCTACGCGCGCAGCAAGAGTGGTGACGACAACCGTTCGGTGCTGCTGATCCTGCAGGGCATGGACACCGCGGGCAAAGGCGGGATAGTCAAACACGTGGTGGGAGCAGCAAATCCGCAGGGTATTCGGTACACCAGTTTCGGCAAACCGACCGAGGAGGAGCGCGCCCACCACTACCTGTGGCGGATCCGCAACGCACTGCCACCGGCCGGGCACATCGGCGTGTTCGACCGCTCACACTACGAGGACGTGCTGATCGTGCGCGTGCACAACCTGGTGCCGCCGGACGTCTGGGGTGCGCGCTACGACGAGATCAACGCCTTCGAGCGCGAATTGGTCGATGCCGGCACCACGCTGGTGAAGGTGGCCATGTTCGTCTCGCTCGCCGAGCAGAAAGAACGCCTGGCCGAACGCCTGGAGCGGCCCGACAAGTACTGGAAATACAACCCCGCTGACATCGACGAGCGGCTGCTGTGGCCCAAATACCAGGAGGCCTACCAGGCCATGCTGGAGAAGACGTCGACCGACTACGCCCCCTGGCACATCGTGCCGTCGGACAAGAAGTGGTACAGCCGGCTTGCCATCACCGAACTGCTCATCGAGGCACTCAAAGGTCTCAACATGTCCTGGCCACCGCCGGACTTCGATGTCGAAGCCGAGAAGAAGCGCCTGGCTGACGCCTGAGCCCGGACCTGTCGGCACCTAGCTGGCGAGGGCCCTTCGCCGAGCCGTCGTCCGGGCAACCGCTTTCTTCTTGGTGGGCGCCTTCTTCGGTGTTGTCTTCTTGGGCGTCGCCTTCTTCGCAGCAGCCTTGTTCTGCGTCGTCTGCTTCGTGGCGGCTCTCGTCGCGGGCGTCTTCTCGGCCGCAGCCTTCTTCGCCGGAGCTTTCTTCGCCGGAGCCTTCTTCGCCGCAGCCTTTTTGGCGGGAGCCTTCTTGGCGGGCTTCGCCGGCCGCGCAGCGGACAGCTCTGCCAGCCGGCATTCGAGAATCGAGACGTACTGTCCCAGGCTCGCCACATAGTCGACCAACGACTTGTCGCCCAGCTGTGTCCATCCGTTGCCGAGAGGTCCGCGCAGCTGCTCCCAGATATCTTCGAGCAGTTCCCGGTCCGTGCGGGTGTTGCTCGGCTTGGGTAGATGCGGTGCCACCGCAGGCGAAACCTCAACGGGGGCCGGATGACTGAACTCGCCGCGCATCGCCTTGGCGATCTCGCCGCGGAACCAGTCCATGTCGAGGTTGCCCGGGTCCCACTTCCCCTGCGCGGACCCGGCCCATTCCTTGTGGCCGATGTTGCGCTCCGCGCCGTACCCGAGCCTGGTCGTCAGCGCGGCGGCCACATCCCGCATCGAGATGATCTGTGCATCCGGCCACCGCTCGTCCGCGCGATAGCTGCCGTCCGGGTGGATTGTCGGCCAGGCGCATTCGACGCCGATGAGCCGGTTGTTGGCGGCGTTGGCGGGCAGGCCGAAGCCGCTGCCGCGGCCCGAATGGTTGCAGACCCCGACCGCGACGATCGTGACCGTCCCGTCGGGCGCGATGTGCAGATTGGCCAGCGGGCCCTGTAGGTCGGGGCGTCCGGCCCTGATGCTCTCCGGCCGTTCCCGGCTGTTGCCGGTGTGATGCCACATCACGCCCCAGATGTCACCGAAATCGCCGACTCCCGAATTCTCCCACCCCGCAAGGGTCTTCAACTTGTCGCCGAGAACCGGGCGCAGCACGTCTTCCAGCCAGACCGGGTCGCCGGCCCACCCGGCCTGCTGCTGGGCCGGCACCGGCGCCTGGCCGTCCAAGGCACGGGCCAGCACTTCATGCGCCTCGTCCCATTTCTCGCGGTACCGGTCAGGGAAGGCGCTGCCCTGCACAAGTTGCGCGAAGACACCCGCGGTGTGCGCGTCACGCGCGTTGACGTAATCGTCGGACAACCGGTCCAGGAACATATCGGCGGCAGCGTCCAGCGTCATCCGCTGGCTCGCGGTGCCCCACCACGCCTCGCCGTTCGGTCCCGGCTGCTGTTGGAAATAGCCGGACGACCGGTTGTCATCCGACGTCGAATCGTGTGGAAACCCGTCCGAATCAGGGTCATTGGTCGGATTGGACGGGCACCACCACTGCCGGTTCCCGCTCCCGTCAGCCGAGCCCACCTCGGTGGAAATCGTCATCAAGGCGATGATCGTCGCGGTCTCGGTCAACCCGCGACGCCGCGCCACGGCATGCACCTCCCGCGCGACCTGCTCACGGGTCCTCAGCGGTGCGGCGTTGAAAGACGTGAAACTCATTGGGATCACCTCAAGTTCGATCTTGATGGTTACGTGCGGACGGGAGTGCGACTGGACCAGTCGCGGACATGGTCGATGCCGAGTTGAAGGTAGGTGCGGCCGGGCAACACTTCGACGAACTCATAGGTGATGTGTGGCTTGGTCGGCGGCTGGGCCGCGAAGAAGGTGAGCGCCAGTCGCGCGGCATGCACGGCGGCGGCGGTCTCGGATCCGAATTGGGCCGGCACCACTCCCGGCAGCAACGACGAGACCAAACCCGCCCACACACCGTTGAGAATGCCGAGCGGGTTGGGCGGCAAGTCCACGCCCGCCTCGTCGAGCATCTTGATCAGATGCGGAATGACCTTCTGCATCATGCCGATCGGATCGCTCACGGTGGTATCCATGACGATGTTCTGGCCCTGACGGCAGACGTCGCCGACGTCGCCCAACGGCACGTTGGCGTAGAAATCGTCTGGCTGGACCAACTCGCACCAGTCCCACGTGCACGCCTCGCGCGGGACATGGAAGTTGCTGATGCCCTCCCCGTCCGGCACCGGGCCGAGGAAGAACGTGTGCCCGAATGCCCGTGACGGATTCGCCACCATCATGCCGCAGAAGTAGTTGCCGGCGAATCTCTCCAGGCGGCCTCCGGGCAGTAGTTCGGCACGTACCCTGCTCGCGGCGATCGCCCCCTGCGAATACCCGAGCAAGCAGAAGGTCCGGCTCGGATGCTGCTCGATCCAGTCGATGGCAAGCTCGACGGCGATCTCGACGGAATCGTTGCCGCTCGGTGCATTCGGGTTGTTCTCGGCGCCCACCGGAATGCCGCCCATCGACCCCGGGTAGAGGATCGGTACTTCCTCGAGATCCGCGGCCCACGCGACCCGGGACGTGTAGTCCATACCGACGATGCCGCCGGTGCCCCGGAAGGTCAGGGCAGCGTGGCGAGGCGGTGGCGGCGGAGGCCAGGCCCCAAGGCGCACACGGGTTTTGAAATCAGCGATACCGTTCTCAGGCATGCCGACTCGCCGCTGAAACTCTGCGACCGCGTCGGCGGTGGTCTGATCGTAGACGTCGCCCTCGGTCAGGCCCATGGTGCGGGCCCAGGCGAACTTTGCGACCAGTTTGCCGCGGATCAATGCGACATCGGGTCCGCTCATCGGCGGATCCGTGAGCTCGAAACCTCGCCAGGCCATAGCGCAGACCTCCCACGGAACCCAAGCGGATCATCTGTGTCTGCCCTCGCGAGCGTGACAATCCGATGCTCGCAGTCAGTTCGATTACGAGCACGAGTAGTGAGGTACTCGAATTCGGGTCGGCCGATCAGTCCGGGGGTGGCGGGTCGAGCATCTCGACCTTGCTGCCGTTCCAGTGATAGCGCACCATGGTCACCGTGCCGTCAGCGCACGCGTTGCAGCTCTGACCCGAACGGTAATTCAGCACGACGGTGTCGCCGGTCGATGCGCCCGCGTCGAGCGAGGTGAACCCGTAGGCCTTCCACGTCCCGGTCCCGAGGAACGTCCCGCGGTGAAACATCAGGGCCTGGATCGGTGAACTCGCCGTCCCGCCTTCGATCCCGACCAGGATGGCCGACAGGTCGGCACACGGGTTGTAGTTGCTCTGAAGCGGCGCACCCGCCCATCGGCGGCCGGTGACGCGGTCGACGGGCATCCGTGCCAGTGCCGACCACAAGGCGGTCATCTCGTCCGGGCCGCACACCGCCCGCGCCGGCGCCATCCGCGCGGACACCCCCATGAGGCCGGCCGCCATGACGCCAACCGCAACGACGGACACCATGACCTGACGCGGTGCGATGCTCACGGCGGCCCTCCCGCCTCAGTCAGTCAAGCCGAGTCCGTCCAGACTAAAACAGCAGCTGAGCCGGCGGGCCGACTCAGCTGCTGTTCTGCGAGCTCACGATGGGCCGACGCCCATCGCCAAGAACTACTTGACCAGGGTGAACTGGCCGATGTTGGTGATGCCGCGGCGGAAGAAGTCGGCGCAACCGGTCAGGTACTTCATGAACCGGTCGTAGACTTCCTGCCCCTGCAGGGCGATGGCCTCGTCCTTCTTGGCCTCCAGGTTGGCCGCCCACATGTCCAGCGTGCGCGCGTAGTGCGGACGCAGCAGGTGGATGCGCTCCAACTTGAAGCCCGAGCCGTCAGCCAGCTTCTCGATGTCCTCGACCGCGGGCAGCTGCCCGCCGGGGAAGATCTCCTCGCCGATGAACTTCATGAACTTCAGGTCGCTGATGGTCAGCTTGATGTTGTTCTCGCGGAAGAACTGCTGGGTGTGCGCCAGGATGGTGTGCAGCAGCATGATGCCGTCGTCCGGCAGGATGCTGTAGGCCCGCTCGAAGAAGATCGGGTAACGCTCCTGCTTGAACGCCTCGAACGCACCGATCGAAACGATGCGGTCGACAGGCTCGTTGAACTCTTCCCAACCCTGCAGCCGGATGTCGACGTTGCGGTTGGTGTCGATCTTGGCGAGCCGCTTGCGGGCGTAGTCGGACTGTTCCTTGCTGAGCGTGATGCCGATGACGTTGACGTCGTGGTTGATCAGCGCCCGCTCCAGGCAGCCGCCCCAGCCGCAGCCGATGTCCAGCAGGGTCATGCCCGGCTCGAGGTTCAGCTTGCCCAGCGCCAGGTCGAACTTGGCGTTCTGCGACTCCTCGAGGTTCATGTCCTCGCGCTCGTAGTAACCGCAGGTGTAACCCATGGTCGGCCCGAGGAACAGTGCGTAGAACTCGTTCGAGATGTCGTAGATCGACTGCGACTCCTCGTAGTACGGAGCAAGATCGGACTCGACGTTGGACATGCGAAAAATTACCTCTTTGCGTTTTCTGCTGCTGACGACCGACGGTTTGGGGCCGACGCGTGAGTTTTCACGCAGACTCTTTAGAGCGAGCCAGCAGGCCCTACTGTGGGTAGACTAGCTAAGCCTCGGCCAGAGTGCCAGCGCGGGTCGGTTCAGTACTTGTAGAAGCCCTGGCCTGTTTTTTTGCCCAGTTGCCCGGCCTCCACCATGCGCAACAAGAGCGGCGGCGCGGCGTACAAAGGCTCTTTGAACTCGTCAAACATCTTGTCGGCGATGAGCTTGAGGGTGTCCAGCCCCACCAGGTCGGACAACCGCAGCGGCCCCATCGGGTGGGACAACCCGGCCACCACCGCCTTGTCGACATCGTCAATTGTGGCAAAGCCGCCTTCGACCATCCGGATCGCCGCCAGGAGGTACGGCACCAGCAACGCGTTGACCACGAAACCGGACCGGTCAGAACAACGGACAACCTGTTTTCCGAGAACCGTGCCGGCGAATTCCTCGACGCGGGCCGCGGCGGCATCTGAGGTCACCAGGGTGCTGACCAATTCGACCAACGGCAACACCGGAACCGGGTTGAAGAAGTGCAGGCCCAGCACCCTGGCAGGATTCTGGGTAGCTGCTGCGAGTTTCATGATCGGGATGCTGGAGGTGTTGGAGGCCAGCACCGCGTCGGGGTCGGCGATCACGCGATCCAGGTCGGCGAAGATCTTTGCCTTGACGTTCTCGTCCTCGATCACCGCCTCGATGACCAGCTGACGATCGGCCAGGTCCTCGATCGAGGTGGTGAACGCCAGCTTGCCCAGCGCGGCGTCCTTTTCCGGCTCGGTGACTTTGCCGGCGCTCACGGCGCGCTCGAGGGACTTGGTGATGCGGTTGCGGCCCGCGGTGACGAGTGCGTCGGTGGTCTCGAACACCAGCACGTCGACGCCCGCCCGGGCGGACACCTCGGCGATACCCGCGCCCATCTGGCCGGCGCCGATCACACCTACACGTTCAATTCGATTGCTCACTAATTCACTTTCGTCTCAAGATCCGGACATGCGACAGGCCCCGCCCAAGAATTCTGAGCGGGGCCTGCTGCTGTCAAACCTTCGGGGGTCGAGGGTCTAGCCGAAGATCAGTGGAACTGACCCTCTTCGGTGGAACCGGCCAGCGCGGTGGTCGAGCTGTTCGGGTCAACCGTGGTGGCGATCCGGTCGAAGTAGCCGGCGCCGACCTCACGCTGGTGCTTGGTGGCGGTGTAGCCACGCTCTTCGGCGGCGAACTCGCGCTCCTGCAGGTCGACGTAGGCCTTCATCTGCTCGCGGGCGTAGCCGTAGGCCAGGTCGAACATCGAGTAGTTGAGGGCGTGGAAGCCGGCCAGGGTGATGAACTGGAACTTGAAGCCCATCGCGCCCAGCTCGCGCTGGAACTTGGCGATGGTGTCGTCGTCCAGGTGCTGCTTCCAGTTGAAGGACGGCGAGCAGTTGTAGGCCAGCATCTGGTCCGGGAACTCCGCCTTGACGCCCTCGGCGAACTTCTTGGCCAGCTCCAGGTCCGGGGTGCCGGTCTCCATCCAGATGAGGTCGGAGTACGGCGCGTAGGCCTTGGCGCGGGCGATGCAGGGCTCGAGGCCGTTCTTGATCCGGTAGAAGCCCTCGGAGGTGCGCTCACCGGTGATGAACGGACGGTCCCGCTCGTCGACGTCGGAGGTGATCAGGGTGGCGGCCTCGGCGTCGGTACGGGCGATGACGACGGTCGGCACGTCGGCGACGTCGGCAGCCAGGCGGGCCGAGGTCAGGGTGCGGATGTGCTGCTGGGTCGGGATCAGCACCTTGCCACCGAGGTGGCCGCACTTCTTCTCCGAGGCGAGCTGGTCTTCCCAGTGCGAACCGGCGACACCGGCGGCGATCATGGCCTTCTGCAGCTCGTAGACGTTGAGCGCACCACCGAAGCCGGCCTCACCGTCGGCGACGATCGGGGCGAGCCAGTTCTCGACCGAGGTGTCGCCCTCGACCTTGGCGATCTCGTCGGCGCGCAGCAGCGCGTTGTTGATGCGGCGGACGACCTGCGGCACCGAGTTGGCCGGGTAGAGGCTCTGGTCGGGGTAGGTGTGGCCGGACAGGTTGGCGTCGCCGGCGACCTGCCAACCCGACAGGTAGATGGCCTTCAGGCCGGCGCGGACCTGCTGGACGGCCATGTTGCCGGTCAGCGCGCCCAGCGCGTTGACGAAGTCCATGTCGTGCAGCTGCTCCCACAGCACCTCGGCGCCGCGGCGGGCCAGGGTGGCCTCCTCGACGACGGAGCCCTGCAGGGCAACCACGTCGGCCGGGGTGTAGGTGCGGGTGATGCCCTTCCAGCGGGGGTTGTGATCCCAGTCGTGCTGGATCTGCTCCGGTGACTTGGGGGTGCCCACGGTCGACATAGGACTGCTCCTTCGGTTTTTTGGTTCGGCCGCCGCGGTTACTTGCTAACGCCGCAGCGGCTTCACTGGTGTGCTAATCCGAAGATGGCACAACCTATATCCGCAGGTCCACCCGTTTCAGTTGCCAAGTTTCGCCAAAGCGCTTAGTTAACTTGCAAAGGTTGCGAAGAAATATGATGGCTGTACCGGTTCAGAAGCTACCGATGAGTAGCCCAAAGGCGCAGGTCAGTACGCTCGTACTGTTAAACCGGCAGGGGTCAGAGCGAGAACAGTGAGGCGATCGCTTTTGTCTCGTCGCCGACGGCATATGTGAGCGTTCTAACAGTGCGATCGGAGAGCTCTTCGCCGAACTTGTCGGTCGATCCGGCGGGGTGAACGTGCGACAGGATCTCGAGTTTCTCGCCGAGAGCCACCGCGGCGTCGTGCTCGATGGTCACCCGCAGCGGCTTCTCCAGCAGCTCGGGATGCGAGTACAGGTAGTCCTCGATCACGGTCCAGTAGACCGAGTTGTTCATGTGGTCGAACAGGTCGATGTCGGACACCCGGACCGGGTACTCGCGGATCTCGGCGGCATCCTCACGGCTGCCGGCCTTCAGGTAGGACTTCCAGCGCAGCCGGGCCTCGTCGGTGGTGCGGCGCAGGCCGGCCAGGAAGTCGTCGGAGATGCGGGCCGGACCCTGCGTCTCGCGGTTGATGTTGATCCAGAACGCCTCGGATTCCATCAGCCCGCCCTTGCGACCGTCGATCCGCACGCGCATCTCACACCACCGGTTGGAGGTCCCCGAGCACCAGCGCCGCATCCGCAGCATGTCCTGGAACTCGATCGGCTTGATCAGGTCGATCATCGTGCGCCGCACGATCCACAACGGATGGGTCTCCTCGAAGCCGAGTTCGCGAAGGTGGTCGGAGCCGATGTCCTGGATGTGGCGGGCGGCGGCGTCGAACCGCAGCCGGCCGGCCCGGTCGATGTCGCCCACCCGCAGCGGCCATTCCCGGTCGAAGACATCGGGATGGGGATCGGGCACCGGCATCATCACCTTGTTCAGCCCCGTGGTCGAATTCTGCGCGGTTCCCGTCATGATTCATCTCCAGTCGCTGTCGCCTGAGCCGATCATGCCAGGCGGCCCGATCCTGCCAGTAGAGACTGAACTGCCAAGAATGCAAAGGCGGTCTTCGCAGCCTTGTAGGCTATTTGACGTGGCAAAAACGTTCGTGGGGTCGCGCGTGCGACAACTCCGGAGCGAGCGTGGACTGAGCCAGGCGGCGCTGGCCCAGATGCTGGAGATCTCCCCCAGTTACCTCAACCAGATCGAGCATGACGTACGGCCGCTGACGGTGGCCGTACTGCTGCGTATCACCGAGGTATTCGGGGTCGACGCGACGTTCTTCGCCTCTCAGGACGACACCCGGCTGGTCGCCGAGATGCGCGAGGTGGCGCTGGACCGCGACCTCGGCGCCGATATGGACGCCGCCGAGGTCGCCGACATGGTCGCGGCGTACCCGAACTTCGCCCGCGCGATGGTCAACCTGCACCGTCGTTACCGGCTGACCACGACACAGTTGGCGGCCGCCACCGAGGACCGCTACTCCGACGGCAGCGGCAGCGGTTCGATCACCATGCCCCACGAGGAAGTGCGCGATTACTTCTACCAACGGCAGAACTACCTGCACGAGCTCGACACCGCCGCCGAGGATCTGACCGCCAAGATCCGGATGCACCGCGGCGACCTGGCCGGCGAGCTGGCCAACCGGCTCACCACAGTGCACGGCGTCCGGATCGTGCGACGCATCGACTTGGGCGACACCGTGCTGCACCGCTACGACCCGGCCACCAAGACCCTGGAGATGGGCAACCACCTGTCCAGCGGCCAGCAGGTCTTCAAGATGGCGGCCGAATTGGCGTTCCTCGAGTTCGGCGACCTCATCGACAAGATGGTCGACGAAGGCATGTTCACCAGTGACGAGTCCCGCACGCTGGCCCGGCTCGGGCTGGCCAACTACTTCGCGGCGGCGACCGTCCTGCCCTATCGCCAATTCCACGGTGTTACCGAGAATTTCCGCTACGACGTGGAACGGCTGTCGGCGTTCTACTCGGTGAGCTACGAGACCATTGCCCACCGGCTGTCCACCCTGCAGCGGCCGTCGATGCGCGGTGTACCGTTCTCGTTCGTCCGCGTCGACCGCGCCGGAAACATGTCAAAGCGTCAGTCCGCCACCGGGTTTCACTTCTCCTCTTCGGGCGGCACCTGCCCGCTGTGGAATGTCTACGAGACCTTCAGCAACCCGGGCAAGATCGGCGTGCAGATCGCCCAGATGCCCGACGGCCGCAATTACATGTGGGTGGCGCGCACCGTGGAACGACGGGCCTCGCGCTACGGGCAGCCCGGCAAGACGTTCGCGATCGGGCTGGGATGCGAACTGCGCCACGCCCATAGGTTGGTGTACTCCGAAGGCCTGGACCTCTCCGGCGAGGTCGCCACGCCCATCGGCTCGGGCTGTCGCGTGTGCGAACGCGACAACTGCCCCCAGCGCGCATTCCCCGCGCTCGGCAAGGCCCTCGATCTCGATGAGCACCGCTCCACGGTGTCGCCGTATCTGGTGCGGGAGCCCTAGCTTCTCCTCCTGCGCCGCTTTCCACCCCGCGGCGGCACCTGTGCCACACTCGGCGGGGTGAGTGCACTCGAGCCGGCCCGCATCGCGCCGGGCGGATTCCGTGAGCTGGGCCCGGTCAACTGGGCCATCGCCAAGCTGGGCGCCAGGGCCATCCGGGCGCCGCGGTTCACCCTGATGAACGTGTTGGGCCAGCACAAGCTGCTGTTCCTGGCCTGGCTGCCGTATTCGGGCCTACTGCTCGGCCCGCTGGGCAAGCTGACACGTCAGGATGCCGAGCTGGTGATCCTGCGGGTGGGCCATCTGCGGGACTGCGAATACGAATTGCAGCAGCACCGCCGGCTGGCCCGCAGCCGCGGCGTGGATGCCGAAACCCAGGCGCGCATCTTCGAGGGGCCCGACGCCGAGGGGCTGACCGACCGGCAGCGGGTACTGATCACCGCGACCGACGAGTTCGTCGTCACCCGGTCCGTCTCATCCGAGACCTGGGCGGCCCTGTCGAAGCTGCTCACCAAGCAGCAGCTCATCGAATTCTGTCTGCTGGCAAGTCAATACGACGGCCTGGCGGCCACCATGACCACGCTGCGGGTCCCGCTGGACTTCCCCGACTGAGCGATTTGGGTGCATCTGGCGGCGCCCACCGCCGCCAGATGCGCCCAAATCACACGTCTACAGGTAGGTGACACCCAGCAGCACCAGTGAGAACACCACCGGCGACAGCGGCAGCATCCACAGGAATGCCGCCCAGGTCCGGGATTTCTGCTGGTACTTCCGCCAGCCGAAGTAACCGCCGGCCGCTCCGCCGATGAGCGACAGTGCGGCCACCAAGAGCACCCAGATGTTCACCCGGGAGCCCTCGGTCGCCAAAGTGATGGCAGCCAGCCACAGGATGTGGCCGGCCACCAATCCGCCGATACCGGCGACGATTTCGTTTCTCAAAAGTTGATCATGTGGCCGGTCAGCCCGTGGAAGCACTCCTGCAGCGCCTCCGACAGGGTCGGGTGGGTGTGCACGTTGCGGGCCAGCTCGTTGGCGGTCAGGTCCCACTTCTGGGCCAGCGTCAGCTCCGGCAGCAACTCGGAGACGTCGGGCCCGATCAGGTGCCCGCCGATCAGTTCGAGGTGCTTCTTGTCGGCGATGAGCTTCACGAAACCGGTCGGATCGGCCAGGCCGTGGGCCTTGCCGTTGGCGGTGAACGGGAACTTGGCGACGACAACGTCGTAACCCTCGGCCTTGGCCTGCTCCTCGGTGAGCCCGAAGCTGGCCACCTGCGGCTGGCAGAATGTGGCGCGCGGCATCATCCGGTAGTCGCCGAGCGCGAGAGTCTCTGCACCGCCGATGGTTTCGGCCGCGACCACACCTTGCGCCTCGGCGACGTGCGCCAGCTGCAACTTGCTGGTGACATCGCCGATCGCGTAGATGCCCGGCACGTTGGTCCGCATGTAGTCGTCGATGGCGATGGCTCCGCGATCGGTCAGCGCCACGCCGGCCGCCTCCAGACCGAAGCCTTCGACGTTGGGGGCGAAGCCGATGGCCTGCAGCACCTTGTCGGCCTTGAGCTCCTCGGTCTTGCCGTCCTTGCTCACGGTGACCTTCACGCTGGAACCGTCGTCGGCAATTGCCTCGACCTTGGTGCCGGTGAGGATCTTCACACCCAGCTTCTTGTACTGCTTCTCGATCTCCTTGGAGACCTCGGCGTCTTCGTTGGGCAGGGCGCGCGGCAGGAACTCGACGATGGTGACGTCGACTCCGTAGTTCTTCAGGACGTAGGCGAACTCCATGCCGATCGCCCCGGCGCCGGCGATGATGATCGAACCCGGCAGTTCGCGCGAGAGAATCTGGGTCTCGTAGGTGACGACGTTGTCGGACAGCGAGGTGCCCGGCACCAGTCGCGTCGACGAGCCCGTGGCGATGATGACGTTGTCGAAGGTGAGCTCTTCGGTCCCGCCCTCATTCAATTTCACCGACATCGACTTGGGCCCGGTGAAGGTGCCGTAGCCGTGAACCTCGGTGATCTTGTTCTTCTTCATCAGGAAGTGCACGCCGGCCACGCGACCGTCAGCGACCTTGCGGCTGCGGTCGAAGGCGGCCCCGTAGTCGAACGTGGCCTCGCCGCTGATCCCGAAGGTCTTGGCTTCCTTGTTGAAGATGTGCGCGATCTCCGCGTTGCGCAGCAGCGCCTTGGACGGGATGCACCCGACATTGAGGCACACGCCGCCCCAGTATTTGGGTTCGACAATTGCGGTGTTCAGCCCCAGTTGGGCGGCACGAATGGCCGCGACGTATCCACCGGGACCAGCTCCGAGAACGACGACGTCAAAGTGGGTCACGA
The DNA here is from genome assembly GCF_019739075.1 of Mycobacterium farcinogenes. Taxonomy (NCBI): domain Bacteria; kingdom Bacillati; phylum Actinomycetota; class Actinomycetes; order Mycobacteriales; family Mycobacteriaceae; genus Mycobacterium; species Mycobacterium farcinogenes. The sequence goes on from NZ_CP081673.1 coordinate 5,669,474, forward strand.
CCCCACCCTAATGGGCGGCGCAATGGTGCTACCGGGCGATCCAGCCGAACACGTAGGCGCCGTAGAACACCGCCGCCGCGGCCAGTGCGGCCAGCGGCGCCGACATCAGGGCGATGGCCAGGCCCGATACCAGGGGTTTGCGCTGGGCGGTCGACGCCACCAGGGCGCCGACGGTGGTGACGACGGTGTAGGCGAGCACGGCGAACACCGGCCAGGTTTTGTCGGCCGACTGGTACCAGTAGTAGTAGAGGCCGGCTCCCGCCGCCGCGGAGACGAACCACACCCCCGCCAGCACGCCCACGAAAGTCCACCACTTGACCGATAGATAGGACCCTTCCACCACGATCGACGGTGCCGGGGCGGGCAGCGGAGCCGAGGGGGCGTCGTCGGCGACCGTCTCGTCCGGTGTCATGTCTTCGGCGGAAGGCACGGGCGACGACGATTTGTCTTCGATGACCTCGTTCTCGCCGGTGTCGAACAGCGGGGTGAAGTCGGCGGTGGACGTGTCGAGATCCTCAGCCATGGGATGCCACCTGGATGATCGCCAGCGCGCCGAACCAACCGGGCGCGACGGCCAGGACACATGCGCCGAACGTGGTGACCCATCGCCGGCCTGACACCAGGACCATCAGAATGCCGAGCACACCGGGCACACCGAGGACGAGGGCGATCACCACATCGGGCCGGACGGCGAACGTGACCAGCAGGGTGGTGGCGATGCCTGCCAGCAGCCCCACCGCTACGCCGACCAACATCGCGCTGGTCAGCAGCCACGCCCGTGGCAGCGGAATCACTCTTCGACGATAACGCCGCAGTGAGTCAGCGCCCGCTACATCCGCGCGGCGCGTCCTCCGGGGATCGGGCAGGCGTCGGCGGCTTCGTCGACGATGTGGCTGCCGGTGTCGACAGGGCGGGCTCCGGCGCTGTACTGGGCTCCGGTCACCGGTGATTGCTCGGCGAGCAGCGCGTTCTCGTCGTCGGTGAAGGCCCGGCCCCTCGACAGAAACCGCATGCCCTCGGGTGCTTCCAGGCTGAACCCACCGCCGCGGCCGGGCACGACGTCGATCACCAACTGGGTGTGCTTCCACGCCTCGAACTGCGGGCCGGAGATCCACACGGGGACGCCGAAGACCCCTTTGCTCCTCGCGTCCGCACCGCCCACGTCGAGGATCGCGAGCAGGATGTCGCGGTCGCCGACGATGAAGTCCCCGTCGGGGTAACACATCGGCGACGACCCGTCGCAGCAGCCGCCGGACTGGTGGAACATCAGCGCCCCGTGGCGTTCCTGGAGCCGCCCCAGCAAGTCGGCGGCGGCCGCGGTGATCAGGGCCCGCGCCGGTGCCTGGCCCATGCCGTCCCTCACTTCTCCTCGACAGTGGTGTTGTCCGGCTCACACTACGCGCGCGGTAACAATGTGGGTGTGGCGAAGGACCCTTACCTGTGGCTCGAGGACATCACCGGCGACGACGCGTTGGCGTGGGTGCGGGCACACAACGAGCCGACGGTCGCCGAGTTGGGTGGTGATCGTTTCGAGGCGATCCGCTCGGAGGTGTTGGAGATTCTCGACACCGATGCGCGGATCCCGTATCCGGGGCGGCGCGGTGAATATCTGTACAACTTCTGGCGCGACGAGGCGAACCCGCGCGGCCTGTGGCGGCGCACCACGCTGGAGAGCTACCGCACCGACGATCCGGACTGGGACGTGATCCTGGATCTCGACGAGCTGGCCCGCGTCGAGGGCGAGAACTGGGTGTGGTCCGGGCCCGAGGTGATCGAGCCCGATCACACACTCGCCATGATCAGTCTGTCCCGCGGGGGCGCCGACGCCACCGTGGTGCGCGAGTTCGACATGCGGACACGGGAATTCGTGCCCGGCGGGTTCGAGTTGCCCGAAGCCAAGTCGTCGGTGTCCTGGGAGGACGAGGACACCCTGCTGGTGTGCACGGACTTCGGTGAAGGTTCGATGACCGAGTCCGGCTATCCGCGGATCGCCAAGCGATGGCACCGTGGCCGGCCGCTGGCCGAGGCCGAAACCGTGTTCGAGGCGGAGCCGACCGATGTCCGGGTGATCGCGTCGATCGACCGGACCCCGGGCTTCGGGCACACCCGGTTGGGCCGCTACACCGACTTCTACAACCGCATCCGCTACGAGGTACGCGACGGCGAGCTGATCGAACTCAAGGTGCCGACCGACTCGTCGTTGTCGCTGCACCGCGAGTGGCTGCTGATCTCACTGCGCACCGACTGGCAGGTGGGGGATGTCACCTACCCGGCCGGCGCGCTGCTGGGCACCAGGTTCGACGATTTCCTTTCCGGCACCGCCGATCTCGCGATGATCTACGAGCCCGACGAGCACAGCAGCCTGTCGAGTGTGCAGTGGACGAAGGAGAAGCTGATCCTCGTCACCCTGCGCGACGTCGCCAGCCACGTCGAGATCGTCACTCCAGGGACCTGGGAACACACCGACGCACCGGACATCCCGCCGGCGACGGACACCATCGTCGTCGACGTCGATCACGAAGGTGACGAGGTCTTCTACAACTCAAGCGGATTCACCACCCCGTCGCGGCTGCTGTACGGCACAGCCGGCGGCCCGCTGGTGGAGATCAAATCGGCACCGGCGTTCTACGACGCCGAGGGCATCCGCGTCGAGCAGTTCTTCGCCACGTCCAAGGACGGCACCAAGGTTCCGTATTTCGTGGTCGGTCGCCGTGACGAACCGAGCCCCACCCACCTCTACGGCTATGGCGGATTCCAGAACTCGTTGACTCCCGGCTACCTCGGCGGCGCCGGGCGGGCCTGGCTGGCCCGCGGCGGCACCTACGTGCAGGCCAACATCCGCGGTGGCGGCGAGTACGGCCCGGTCTGGCACAAGCAGGCGATGCGCGAGAACCGCCATCTGGTGTACGAGGATTTCGCCGCGGTCGCGGCCGATCTGGTGCACCGCGGCATCACCACGGTCGAGCAGCTCGGCGCGTCGGGCGGCAGTAACGGCGGGCTGCTGATGGGTGTCATGCTGACGCACTACCCGGAGCTGTTCGGGGCGCTGGTGTGCAGTGTGCCGCTACTGGACATGAAGCGTTTCCACCTGCTGCTCGCGGGCGCGTCCTGGGTGGCCGAGTACGGCAATCCCGACGATCCGGCCGACTGGGAGTTCATGTCGAAATATTCTCCGTACCAAAATATTTCGGCTACCGCGAAGTACCCACCGATCCTGATCACCACCTCGACGCGCGATGATCGGGTGCACCCCGGCCACGCCCGTAAGATGACCGCGGCATTGGAGGCGGCCGGGCACCGGGTGCTGTACTACGAGAACATCGAAGGCGGCCATGGCGGTGCGGCCGACAACAAGCAGGCGGCGTTCAAAGCGGCGCTGACCTACGAGTTCTTGTGGCAGACATTGGGCTCCAGCCACGATTGACCCCGCAGCCAGGGCGTACACCGGTGGGCGTGAAGTTGCCGCACCGATCAGTCCCGACGGCGCAACCCGCCGAGCATCGCGACGAGCACCCCGAACACCACCAGCGCGCCACCTGCGGCCAGCGTGAGGTTGAGCCACTGGTGCAGACTGTCGATCGCATGGCCGGCCATGGCGTCGGCGATCTGCCGGATGTCGCCGGTGGTGTGGTTGAGCGCCTCGTTGAGGTAACGCCGTCCCGCTTCCAGCCCGGCCCAACCGGCCGCACCTACCAGTAGTGCCGAAACCCCGAGTGCGGCAAGCGTTTTACCGCGATCCCGGGCAACCGCCAAGGTCAGCAGGGCGAAAACACCGGCGAGCACCGTCACCCCGACGCTCACCCAGGGGCCCCAGACCGCCAGCGGACGCAAGATACCCGGCCGCAAACTGTCCGGCGCCGACGACGCGATGGGCACCGTAAGCGTTTGCGGCACTTCGACACCGAACTCGGACAGGGTCTTGCGGAACGACGCATCAGAGAGCATCGGCGCCAGGTCGATCACCCAGCTGCCGTCCTCGTTTCGGGCCAGCCGGTCGGTGAACATCCAGGTGTGGGCAACCTGGTTGGCCAACGCGAACTGCCCGGGAAAGTCCGGGCCCGAGGTGTAGGCCCCGGCGACGGCACGCACCTGCCGCGAGTCGACGTCCGCTCCGTTCTTCGATGCCAGGGACTGCACCTGGGTGGTCAGCTCGCCGGCCACGGCCTGCTGCAGCTGTGGGTCGGCGGCAGCTGCCGTGGCGAAGGCCGAGTAGCCCTGCTGGTCGATGATGTTCTTCTGCACCCATGCCGAGGGCACCGCGGCCGCCAGCAGGATCGTCGTCAAAACCCACAGGAACAGCGTCATGACGAAGCGCACGCCGTCCTCCTAGTCCCGGGCGGCGGCCAGACTGCTCAGTCCGACAGGGCACGCCCCACGATCAGCGGATCGGCGTGGCCGACCACGTCAAAATCCTTGTTGTCGTAGTCGAACTTACCGAGCACGTAGCGCATGGCGTTGATGCGGGCGCGTTTCTTGTCGTTGCTCTTGACCACGGTCCAGGGGGCGATCTCGGTATCGGTCCAGGCGAACATGTCTTCCTTGGCCGCGGTGTAGTCGTCCCATTTGTCCAGCGACGCCAGGTCGGTGGGTGAGAGTTTCCACTGCCGCACGGGGTCGACCTGACGGATGGTGAACCGGGTCCGTTGCTCGGACTGGGTGACGGAGAACCACAGCTTGGTCAGGCTGATGCCGTCGTTGACCAGCATCTGCTCGAACAGCGGGGCCTGGCGGATGAATTCGGCGTGCTGCTTGGGGCTGCAGTAGCCCATCACACGTTCCACCCCGGCGCGGTTGTACCAGGAGCGGTCGAACAGCACGATCTCACCGGCGGCGGGCAGGTGCTGCACATAACGCTGGAAATACCACTGGGTGCGTTCTTTTTCGGTGGGCTTCTCCAGCGCAACGACGCGGGCCCCGCGCGGGTTCAGGTGCTCCATGAACCGTTTGATGGTGCCGCCCTTGCCTGCGGCATCGCGTCCCTCGAAGACGATGACGTGCCGCAACCCGTTGCCCTGGCTCCACTTCTGCAGCTTCAGCAGTTCGATCTGCAGCAGTCGCTTCTGCTCTTCGTACTCCTGGCGCGACATCCGGTCGGAGTACGGGTAGTTCTCCCGCCAGGTGTCGACGACTTCGCCGCTGGGTTCCAGCAGCAGCACAGGATCGTCATCGTCGTCGTCGCGGACCGTGTACCCGGTGATGTCGAGAGTCACCGGCGCAACGTAGCCGACTGTGCGGACGAAACGGTGATGCTCCGGTGAACGCCCGGTAGCCACATATTGCAGTAGTGCACTACTCAGTCCGCCGGACCAACTCGGCGTAATGATCGTTGGCGTCAACGGTCACGTTCGGCATCTTCGGGAAGGGCAGCCCATGTTCATGACGCTCGTTGTTCGCAGGTTCGTGGTCAGCGCGGCAATAGCCGTCGGCGCGGCCGGACTGGGAGCCGGCGCGGCCACAGCCGCGCCGGGCATCTCCTACGACCCCGGCCCCGGCGACCCCATCGGCATCGGGGACAACTCGGCCACCGGTGCGCGGGCCGAGGCATCCGCCGGCAATCGAGCGTTGGCCATCAGCGTGTTCCGCCCCGCCACGGCCACGGCGGTGGGGCAGAACCGCACCGGGAACAAGGTGTTCGCGCTCGACGGCACGGCCGGGTTCCAAAAGGACTACATCGACCCGTATACCGGCGACCACGACAACACCGTCGTGGCGATCAACGGCACCGCGACGGTGCACGGTGAGTGGACCAACGTGCTCGCCGTCGGCAGCAAGGTGTCGAACAGGCCGATCGTCACCTACCCGGATGGCTCGCACGCGTTCGCCTACAGCGGGCCCGCAGCCACGTTCCCCGTCATCGTCCCCAGCTCCGTGGTGGTGATCTGCGGTCAGCGGATCACCGGAAGCGACGACGTCTTCGAGACCACCGGGGGCATCGCCTGCCGTGAGTGACCCCGGCTATTTGGCCTTACGCCGGGGACGCGCCAGCGCCATCTTGGTCAGCAGCTTGTTCATCCGGGCGATCGCCTTCTCGGAGTTGTTGTAGTAGCTGCCGCCGGCGCCCACACTGGTGCGCGGCACCACGACGGTCTCCTGCTTGCAGAACTTGCGTACGCCGTCGATGCCGCCGAAGCGCGCACCGATGCCCGAGGTCTTCCAGCCGCCCATCGGAGCCGTGGTGCACATCAGGTTGGAGATGACGTCGTTGACGTTGACGGCGCCGCAATCCAACTGGAGCGCAACGGCTTTGGCGCGCTCGACATCCTTGGAGAACACCGATGCGCTCAGGCCGTAGGGGCTGTCATTGGCCAGCCGGACGGCTTCGGAGACCGAGGACACCTTCATGATCGGCAGGGTCGGCCCGAAGGTCTCCTCCGTCATACAGGCCATCGAGTGGTCCACGTCGACGAGCACGGTCGGCTCGAAGAAGCTGCCCCCGCCCTCGGGGCGCTTGCCACCGGTCAGCGCCTTGGCGCCGGCTGCGACGGCCTCGTTGACGTGCCGCTCGGTGATCGCCACCTGGCTGTCGTCGATCTGGGAGCCGAAGTGGTAGCCCTCGCCGGTGCCCATCTTGAGGTTCTCGACGGCTTTCACGGCGGCCGCGACGAACTGGTCGTACACCGGCTCGAGCACGTAGACCCGCTCGACGGACACGCAGGTCTGGCCGGCGTTGAACATCGCGCCCCACACCGCGGCGTTGGCGGCCAGTTCGACGTCGGCGTCTTCCAGCACGATCATCGGGTCCTTGCCGCCGAGCTCCAGGCTCACCGGGGTGAGGCGGCGGGCGGCGCGCTCCATGACCTTGGCGCCGGTCGCGCTGGAGCCGGTGAACTGGATGTAGTCGGAGTTGTCGATGACGGCCTCGGACACCGCGCGGGCGCCCTGCGCCAACGCGAATACCTCGGGGGCACCGGAATCCAGCCAGCCGCGCAGCAGCACCTCGGCGGTCAGCGGGGTGCGCTCGGACGGCTTGAGCAGCACCGCGCACCCGGCGGCCAGGGCACCGATGGCGTCCATCATGGCGTTGGCCACCGGGTAGTTCCACGGCGCGATGATGCCGACGACGGGACGCGGACGGTAATGGACCGCGATCTTCTTGATCGACATGACGGGCAGCGCGGCCGGCCGGGAGTCCGGCGCCATCGCCTCCTCGACGACCTTGATGTAGTACGAGAGGATCATGATCAGCAGCGGGACCTCTTGTGCGGCATCCATGGCCGACTTGCCGGTCTCGGCGATCAGGAGCTTCTCGATCTCCTCGCGGTGGTCCCCCAACCACACCGCGTAGCGGGAGAGCACCTTGGCGCGGCCTTTCGCGCCGCGTGCCTCCCATTCCTTCTGGGCTTCCCGCAGCCCGGCCGCGATGCGCGGCACGTCGGCGGCATCGGTCCAGGTCACCTGGCCGGCGACGGCGCCGGTCGCGGGGTTGTGAATAGTGCCCGTACCCGTGAACTCCGCGGTCCGAGCTACATCTGGGGTCGCTGTCATGAGGCCTATGTTAATCACCGTTTGTGACCCACGTCGCACCGGGGTTGACACCTGTCAAGTGCGGGCGCGGGCCAGGTGGCGCCGACCGTGCACTCAGATCGCGAAATCACCCGAAATCGCGATCTACATGCACGCTCGACAACCAGATCAAATACGACGGCGTGTGACGACCCCTCACGTCGCCACACGCCGCCTCTCCCCCAAACTCAGTCTTCGGAGCTCGACTTCTTGGAGCCGAGCTTCTTGGCCGTGTTGCCTGCCGCTTCCCTGACCTTCTTCACGACGTTGCCCACGTTCGCCTTGGCCTTGGCCCGGCGTTCCTTGGCCCTGTCCTTGGCATCGTTGAGCGCGGTGTTGAGGCTGGTGACGTGCGGCTTGAGGGTGTTGACCTTCCCGCCGTCGTTGTCGTCATTCGCTGCCAACAACTGCGTGCGGCTGAACGTGTCGGCGCTGGAGTCGATCACGTTGCCCGTGTTGTCCACCTTGTCGCGGACGCCGAGGACGTTCGCCGCAGCCAACCGCACCTGATCCCGCGCACCGATCAGTTGCTTGTTGCGGAACTGCATGATCGCACCGTCGCCGTCCGGCGTCGTCGCATCACCGTTGGTCCCGCCGCCGAGCGATTCGGGCAGCGCTTGGGCCAGCCCCTCGATGGCCGGGTCCGCAGCCCACATCGGAGCATCGATGTACTCCTTGACCGCCTGGTAGACCGCAAGGTTGTCCCCACTCGCCACGGCCTGTGCGACGCCGAGCAGACCCACCGCGCCGAGCGCGGTGCCTTCGACGGTCCTGGTGGCCGACTCCAGCAATCCCTGCGCCAGGACCCAGGCATAGTTCGCATCCTGGTCGGGATCGACTCCCAGAGCCTCCGCGATTTGCGTCCGCGTGGCATTCGTGGCAGCCCAGAACTGCGTATCGCGCCAGATCTTGGCCGCTTCGCCGCCGCCGAACTCCTCCGGCAAGGTGTCACGGGCGATCTCGATCAGCGGATCGGCCACATACAGCGGCGCGTCGACGATCTGCCGGATTTGCATGTACACGCGGTCCGGGTCACCGCCGGCCACCTGCGCGGCGAGCACCAGCGGGAGCAGTGGCGCCTGCGCGAACTGCTCTGACACTCGCACCCCGAACTCGACCGCCAGTTCAGCCGTGTCCATGTTCTGGAGAACCGAGTACGACACCCCGGCCAGGCTCGTCTGAGCCTGGACGAGACGCGCCGGCGCCGGCGCTTGCGTGACGACCGGAGTGATGGCGATGACGCCTGCGGTGGCGGCGGCTACGCATGCGGTGAGGCCGCTGGAGACACGACTGTTCATTAACTGAGATCCCCTCGATGACTTGCTGTTTGGGCTGGCCGACGGCTCAGCCCGCGCAGAAAATTACCCTGCGCTCATCAAGATCTCAGCTTTTTCTCAGGTGCTCTCGACGCAGTATTTGCATAGGCAAATATCCGGCCCTCCTGCGCCATTGCCGCAAAGGGGTGAAAGTAGCCGTCCGCCCAGCTGGGCACGGATCTTGAAGTTTGCCGGATCATTCCGGTGCAGCGAAAAGCCTTGCGGAGCGCAACGGTAGGACAACCTGAATGATCAAGCGATTCTTGATAGTTAGAGGCAACCTCGGCTCACGATCACGCCCGACGACATCGCATGCGTTGCCGCTACGTGCAGATGCAGGGAACGGGCATGTGATCGCTCAGCGAATATCAGAAGGCGCGTTACTTATCGATGTCGACGGCTCGCCACTCCACAATGCAGCCAGACCCGCCACCGAGGTGCCCAGCAGGACACCACCGACGGTGTCGGTGAAGTAGTGAAAGGTCATCGACAGCCCGAATGTGCCGAGCACGACCACGCACACCGCGACCGCCAGCGCCCACAACCGCAGGCCTGCCACCACCACCAGCAGCGTCGTCACCGCCACCAGGAACGTGGTGTGCCCGCTGGGATAGGCCAGCGATCCCTCTTTCTCCCGGCCGAACAGCGGTTTGACCAGCCGCACGACCGTGATCGCCAAGATCGGGCTCACCACCATGGCGATCGCCAGCCGCTTGCGGTGTTGGCGGACCGCCACGATGACGCCGGCCAGCAACGCGGCCGCCACCAGGGGCGGCTTGGTGAACAGAAGCAAGACGTCCCGTCGCGGCCCCAGGTGGGCGCCGAGGTCTTGGAACCAGTCGTCGACGGGGACCGGCGCGCCATGCACCGCCCATCCGAGCAGCACCATGACGGCGAGGCCGATCAGCGGCCACCACCGGGCGATCAAGGGATGATGCCGCGCAGATAGGCCGCCTGGCCGAGGTGCTGTGCGCAATCGTCGATGATGCTGACCAACCGGGCGCTCGCCGTAACCGGCGGATCCCAGTGGGTGTCGACGATGCGGCCGAGCTCTTCGGCGGTCACCCCGGCGATGTAGGCCAGCATGGCCTTGTGCACCGCGAGGTAGTACCCCGCCAGCAGGTCGGCCGGGGCGTGCACCTTCGCGACGTCCTCCGGGCTGTGCCCGTAGCCGATGTCGTTGGCCGGCAGGTCGAGTCCGAAGCGGTCTTTCCAGCCGTCGCGCGTCCACACCTGCTCGATCCCGGCGATGTCACACAACTGCAGGTCCTGGCAGCGGGCGCTGTGCCAGATCAGCCACGCGATGCTGTTGGCGCGCGGGGTGGGGCGATAGCTCGACACCTCTTCGGTCAACCCGTCGGTGAGGTCATCGACGTGCTCGATGAGCCTGGTGAATGCGTCGCGCAGCAATTCTCGGACGGCATCGGAATCAGCGGCAGCCATGGCCTCGACGCTACTCGCGAACCGGCGAGTCTCGGTCCCGACTACGATCACGGGCATGCCGTTGAATGCCGGTGACGTGTTCGCCGGGTACACGATTCAACGTCTACTCGGTTCCGGCGGCATGGGCGAGGTCTACCTGGCCCAGCATCCGCGCCTTCCCCGCCAGGATGCGCTCAAGATCATGCCCGCCACGCTGACCGGTGACGCCCAGTACCGCGACCGGTTCAACCGTGAGGCCGACATCGCCGCATCGCTGTGGCACCCGCACATCGTCGGCCTGCACGATCGCGGTGAGTTCGAGGGGCAGCTGTGGATCGCGATGGACTACGTCGACGGCACCGACGCCGCTCGACACGTGCGCGAGCGGCACCCCGCCGGAATGCCCCTGGCCGAGGCGGTCGAAATCGTCACCGCCATCGCCGAAGCCCTCGACTACGCGCACCAGCGCAACCTGCTGCATCGCGACGTCAAACCCGCCAACATCCTGCTGACCAGCCCCGAAGCTGACCATCGTCGAATTCTGTTGGCCGACTTCGGTGTTGCCCGCCGCGTCGACGACATCAGCGGGATCACCGCCACCAACATGGCCGTGGGCTCGATGGCGTACTCGGCCCCCGAACAGCTCCTGGGACAGTCGATGGACGGGCGGGCCGACCAATATGCCTTGGCTGCCAGCGCCTTTCAGCTTCTGGCCGGGCATTCGCCGTTCCACCATTCCAATCCGGCCGTGGTCATCAGCAAGCAGCTCAATGAGCTCCCGCCCAGCCTGCGCAATGTGCGTCCTGAGTTGGCCCATCTGGACGAGGTGATGCTCAAGGGCATGGCCAAGGACCGCGAGGGCCGTTATGCGCGCTGCGTCGATTTCGCGAAGGCGCTCGCCGACGCCCGGGCCGGCAGCCCGGTCACGCAGCGCCCTCCGGCAGTGCCGCCGGTTGCTCCCCGACTGGTCTCGTCAGAGCCTCCTCGGGTGATCGCGGCCCCGGCCTTCAACCCGCCCGCTCCCCCGGTGGTCAGTGCACAACATCGGTCACCCCACTGGTCGGGGCCCAGCCCGATTCCACAACCGCGCAGTGTCCAGAAGCGCAGCCCGGCCAGGGTCGCGGTGCCGGCCGTGCTCGCGGTGTTGCTGGTGTGCGCGCTCGGCTTCGCGATAAGCCAGTTCGTCCGCGCCGCCCCGGCGCCGCGCACCACGCCGTCGTGGCAGCCGTACGTCGACGCGGCCCGGACCTTCGCCCTGCACAGCGTCACCGTCAGCGCCGACACCGCCGACAGCGATCTCGCGGCGATGATGGACGGGGCCACCGACAAGTTCCGTGCCGATCTGAAGAGCCAGGCGCCCGAGATCAAACGCAAAGCCCAGGAAATGGGTGTCAAAACCGAGGGAACGGTCACCGGGGCCGGTGTGGAATCGTTGTTCTCCGACGAGGCGGTCGTGCTCGTCACGGTCGACACGAAGGTCACCGTCACCAGCAATCGGGTCGGCGTGGTCTCGCTGCAACGGGTGCGGGTCACCGTCGAAAACGCCGATGGCGCCTACAAGGCCTCGAAGCTGGAGTTCGTGAACTGATGGGCACACGTACGCGAGGCTGGACGGTCCTGCTCGGTGCCCTGATCGCCGGCATCGTGGTGGCCATCGGTCTGGGTGCCTGGCAGCTGGCGGTCAAGAGCCGGCCGGCGCCGGCGCCCATCGCCGACGACGACCATGCGCGCGAGCAGATCACCGAGTTCGTGGCCGACAACGTGGTCAAGGTGCTGAGCTACAGCCCCACGACCAGCCGGTCCGACATCGACACCGTCACCGCGCTGCTGACCGGGTCGGCCGTCGACGAGTACCTCAAGACGATCCGCACGAAGGCGGACAACGTCACCCAGATCGCAACGGTCCGCAACACAGGTGTGGAGTCGCTGACCGTCGACGAGGCCAGTGTGGTGGCATTCGTCGACCAGAAAACCGAGACCGCAGGTGCCGACGCCCAGTCGACCAAGGATGCGCTGGCCTACCGGGTCAGCCTGACCCGTGTCGACGGCGACTGGCTGATCTCGGAATTGGAACCGCTCTAGCGCTTACTGCCCGGCGGGTGCCGCCCCGTGGAACACCGCCTCCACATTGTTGCCGTCCGGATCGCGGACGAAAGCCCCGAAGTAACCGGGGTGGTATTCGGGCCACAGCCGCGGCGCGTGCAGCGACTCGGCGCCCAGCTTGAGCGCGGCCTCGTAGAAAGCGGTGACAGCGTCGACGTCCGCGGCGTGGAACGCCACGTGGATCTCGCGGTTGGGGCCTTTGGCGTCGCCCGCGCTGGCGTCGGCGATCCAGAAATCCGGATGCCCTGCGGTGCCGTAGCCGATGGCCACGCCGTAATCGAGCTGCCGGCTATAGCCCAATACGCCCAGCACGGTGTCGTAGAACTCGGTGGCCTTGGGGAAATCGGTGCAGTTGATACCGAAGTGATCGATCACGTTCCGATCCTGGCACGCGCCGCCGACATGCGATGAATTTCGGCGCACCCCATAGGCATACACGGATCGCCGTCGTAGGTTAGTTAGATGAGCTATGACCTATGTATCCGGGGCGGCACCATCGTCGACGGCCTGGGCGGCGCCCCGTACGTGGGCGACGTCGCCGTGCGCGACGGCGTCATCGTGGCAGTGGGGTCCGCGCCCGAGCCGGCCGAACGTGAGATCGACGCCACCGGCCTGTTGGTCACCCCGGGCTTCGTCGATCTGCACACGCATTACGACGGCCAGGCCATCTGGTCGGACCGGCTCAACCCGTCCTCGGCGCACGGGGTCACCACGGCGGTGATGGGCAACTGCGGCGTCGGATTCGCGCCGTGCCGCCCCGACGATCACGATGTGCTCGTCGACGTGATGGCCGGTGTGGAGGACATCCCGGGCGTGGTCATGGTCGACGGCCTGCCGTGGACCTGGGAGACCTTCCCCGAGTTCCTCGACGCGCTGTCGTCGCGGCAGCTGGATATCGATGTGGCGGCGTTCCTGCCGCACTCCCCGCTGCGGGTGTACGTGATGGGCCGGCGCGGTGTCGACCGGGAACCGGCCACCACCGAGGATCTGGCGCTGATGCGCAAGCTCGCCGCCGAGGCCGTGCACTGCGGCGCGCTGGGATTCGCCTCATCGCGGCTGACCATCCACAAGACCGAGAGCGGCAAGCCGATTCCCAGTTACGACGCCGGCTATGCCGAGATCGAGGCGATTGCCCGAGGCGTCGACGACGCCGGCGGCGGCCTGATCCAGTTCGTGCCCGATCTGGTCGCCGGCGACTATGAGCCGGCGCTGCAGACGGTGTTCGACGTCGCCGCCGATGTCGGACTGCCGGTGACGTTCACCCTGGCGATCGGCAATGCCGGCCCGGCCTTCTTCGAGGACGCGCTGCGCATGGTGGAGAAAGCGAATGAAAACGCGGCAACAGCTGATCCCGTCGTGACTGCCCAGATCTTCCCGCGCCCGATCGGGCTGGTGCTCGGCCTCGAACTGTCCGGCAACCCGTTCGTGCTGTATCCGAGCTATCGCGAGATCGCCCACCTGCCCTTGGCCGAGCGGGTCGCCGAGATGCGTAAACCCGAAGTGCGCCAACGCATTCTGAGTGATTCGTCGGCCAGCGACGGGCATCCCCTGATGTTCGCCGTGCAGGCCTGGGACTACATGTATCCGCTGGGTGAGCAGCCCGACTACGAGCCCGACCCGTCGAACTCGATCGGTGCCCGGGCCCGAGCCCGCGGCGTCGACCCGCTCGAGGAGGCCTATGACCGCCTGCTCGACGACGACGGGCATGCCATGCTGCTGGTCACGCTGGCCAATTTCCGTGACAACTCGCTGGACACCGTCGCCGAGTTGATCCGGCGCGACGACGTCATCCTCGGCCTCGGTGACGGCGGGGCGCATTACGGCATGATCTGCGATGCCAGCTTCCCCACCTACCTGCTGACGCACTGGGTCCGCGACCGCGGCGCAGGCACGTTGAGCGTGGCCCAGGCGGTGCGGGAACTGACCTCGGTACCCGCTCGCGTCGCCGGGCTGGCCGATCGCGGTCGAATCGCCTTGGGCTACAAGGCTGATCTGAACGTCATCGACCATGCGGCGCTGCGGCTGCACCGGCCGGTCGTCGCCTACGACCTGCCCGGCGGCGGACGCCGGCTCGACCAGACGGCAGACGGATACGTCGCGACCGTCGTCTCCGGTGAGGTGATCGCCGAGAACGGCGTACCCACCGCTGCGCGCCCAGGCCGGCTGGTCCGTGGCCGGCAGCCGGCGCCGCCCGCATGAGCCGCGTCGCACCACTCGCCCCGCCGTGGAGCGAAGAGGATGCCGCGGGCATCCAAAGTTGGGGCCACCCCGACCGGACCTATGAGCCGCTGCTGCTGGTGCGCTGCCTTCAGCGGCATCCGAAGCTGGCGGCCAAGCTGCGCAAGCTCGGCGAGGCACTCTACGTCGACACGCTGCTGCCGCCGCGGGTGCGCACCATCGCGATCCTGCGGATCTGCGCCCTTGTCGGCTGCGCCTACGAATGGGGAGGACAGGCCGCGTTCTGGGGTCCGATCGCCGGGGTTTCCGACGCCGAGTGCGATGCCCTGGTCACCGGCGCCGACGCGGGCTGGTCGGCCGCCGAACGAGTGCTCATCGATGCAGTCGACGAGCTCGAACGGACCGGCTCATGGTCGGCGACGACGTGGGAAGCCTTGGGTGACGACCTCGATGAGGAACAACGGATGGAGCTGCTGATCGCCGTCGGCTGGTACCGGACCATCTGCACCCTGTGCAACGGCCTGGACCTGCCGGTCGAGGCGTGGATGCGGCCCTGGCCTGGTTCAGCAGTTTGATCGATCGCACCGCGATCAGCGGGCTGATCGGTCCCGGCGCAGCGCCGGGTGTTGTTTGGCCAGCATCGGTAACAACAACCGGTTGGGCATCAACTGCGCCAGCCGGGTGCTGACCCGGCTGGGCGCACCGGCGATCACGTCAGCCTTGTCGTGTGCCAGCGCGTCGAGCCCTACCCGCGCCACGTCGCGGGCCGGCATCCAGAGGAATTTGGGGAACGCGGCGGCGAAGGCACGTTCGTCCATCCCCGCGGATTTGAGGAACTCGGTGCGCACCGGGCCCGGGTGCAGCGTCGTCGCCGTGACACCGGTTCCGGCCAGTTCGGCGCGCAGACCCTCGGTGTAGTTGCGAACGAACGCTTTTGTAGCCGCGTACCCGGCCTGCCCCGGGAAAGGGTGAAAGCCGGCCGTGGAGCCCACATTGAGGATGGCGCCGCTTCCACGCGGCACCATCAACGCCACGGCCCGGGTGCACAGGTCGATCACCGCTTCGACGTTCACCCGCACCTGGGCGATCTCAGCGTCCGGGGTGGAGCGGGTCACCGCGCCCATGGTGCCGATACCGGCGTTGTTGACCAGGATGTCCACCGTCAGCCCGCGGCGCTCGACCTCGTCGAAAAGCGTTGCCCGGGCCTGCGAGTCGGCGACGTCGCACGGAATCACCTCGACCCGCACCCCGGACAGTTCGGCCGCGAGCTCGGCCAGCTTGTCGGCACGGCGGGCCACCAAGGTGACTCCGTATCCCCGGGAGGCCAACTCCCGGGCCAGCTCCGCGCCGATCCCCGACGAGGCGCCGGTGACGACGGCGGTGCTGGTGGATGAGGGCGGTGGCAGTGACATGAGGTTGAACGTACCCGCCGCGGTTCACCTCGCGGGGCGGCAATCGCCACCAGTCCGTCGAGGTCGGGCCCGCCGCGGCCCGGACCGGCCTATTCTCACGTCATGAGCGTGAAAGTGGATCTCAACCAGCTGGCCGACAAGCTGGCGGACTACACGTTCGCCTACCTCGTCACGGTCGACGACAACTACCACGCACACACCGTCGCGGTGGAGCCACACCTGGTCAACGGCATCATCCATGTCGGGCCGGTCGGCGGGCACACCCGCAGAAACCTCGCCTCCCACGAACACGCCACGCTGGTCTGTCCGCCGCGTCAGCCCGGCGGGTATTCACTGATCGTCGACGGGCGGGGCCAGGCCGGCACTACCGGGGACGAGACACATGAGATCGTGCCCAGCCGCGCGGTGCTGCATCGCAAGGCAACCAAGCCGGGCCCGCCCGGCCAGTGCGACAGCGACTGCATCGTGTTGTCGGAGAACTGACGCCGCGAACGCCCGCTGTCACTCCCGATCGGAACCACTGGCGTTGGTGTCTTCGAGCACTCGCTTGATCACCTCGCCCGGGTCACCCTGTCCCGGATTCAGCTGGTGCGTGGCCAGCCCGTCCGATTCAATCGCGATACGGTCCGCGCCGACGGTGTCCGGCGTCGGGTCGGCTTTGGCCTCACCGGTGCCCTGACCGTTCTCACCGTTCTGACCCTGCTGGCCTGGGCCCTGCTCGCCCTGACCTTGCTGACCTGGGCCTTGCTGACCTGGGCCTTGGCCGTTTTGCCCTTGGTCGCCTTGGCCGTTTTGTCCCTGGTCGCCTTGGCCCTGCCCTTGGCTGTTCTGCCCCTGGCCGTTTTGCCCCTCGCCGCCTTGTCCTTGGCCCTGGTCGCCTTGGCCCTGGCCCTGGTCACCGCCGCCGCCGCCACCGCCGCCTTGGCCACCATCGGGCGATTCGGGGTCCTTCAATTTGTCCTCGAGCCGCTGTTCGGTCTCGTTGAGGTGCGTGCGGCGCTCTTCGTCGGGTTCGGTCGTGGTGTCGAAGCAACCGCCGGGCGCCTCTTGCGTCACCTTCAGCGCCTCGGTCCAGAGCGACTTCGCCTCGTCGCGGTGCTTGTCGGCGTTCTTGAGATCGCCGAGGGTCTCCAGAACCACTTCGAGATTGATTCGCACCGGGCATGATCGGGCCTGGCTGACCAGAGACAGCGATTTCTTGAATTCCGATTCGGCCTCGGCCAGTTTCCCTTCCAGCACATAACGGTCGCCCTCGGCGAAATAGGGTTTGTAGGAGTCGATTACGTTGAGCGACTTGAGCGTCCGCACATCGTCGGCCAAGCCGTAGGAGTCGTACGCCAGATAGTCGGATCTGGCGGAATTGCCATAGCCGACCATCGTGATCAGTTTGACGGCGATCGCCACGAGCAGCACGGCCGGCAGAATCGAGAACACGATGAGCCGTCGTCGCAGCACCTTGCGGCTCGGTCCCTGCGAGAAGTACGCGCCGATCCTGTTGAGCACCAACCGGAACGCCGGAATGCCACGTCCGCTCGACATCATGTGTCCCGCCCGGTCCGGCGGGAGACCCGGTATTCTCGCGCCATCGCGAACAGCTCATAAAACATCAACAGCATCGCGATCGCCGTGAAAATCCAGTAGAACTCGGTGCGGTCGCCCGGCATCGAAACTTCCTGCTGCACCGCTGTCGAGGACCCCCCGTCCACCGCGGGGATGATCGTGGACGTCGAGTCGCCGAGCCCACGGTGGAAGTACGGTACGTGCAGTTGCTCGGCCACGGTCCGCAGCGAGGCTTCGTCCAGCGGCGAAAGGAACTGTCCGCCACCACTTGCCGGGTCCGGGAAGTAGGTGACCTCCCCGTTGGCCGCGATCTTGCTGGCCACCGGCCCGCCGGCCGGTGTGCCGTATCCCAGCACCGCGCCGCCGGCCACCAGCTCCGACGGGACGTCGAAGGCGGTCGCGTCGCGCTTCGAGATCCCTGCGCCCTCGCCGAGATAGAAGACCAGGTTGTTCGAGCCCGGATACTGCTGGGCGGCCAGCTCCAGCTGACGCTTCAGTTGATCGGCCGCAGCCCCCACGTCCACCTGGTAGACCGAGTCGAATTCCGATTCGTATGCCGAGTAGTTCTTGAGCAGCGCGCGCAGGCTCCAGACGTCGTCGGACAGCGGCCAATCGACCCTGGCTTTGGTCGCGAACGAGGTTATCGAGAAACGTCCGGACGGGTATTGGTCGACGATCGCCTGCATGTCAGTGCGGATCCCGGCCATCCGAAACTGGTTGTTGCCGAAGTCTTCTGCCCGGGAGTTGAGCGATCGGTCGACCACGAAGAACACGTTCACGTTGCTGTTGGCAGCGGCGTCGGCGGCGGCCTGGTTCACCGGGTGGGTGTCGGCCTCGACCCCGGGCCTCACCGCGGCGGCGAACAAGCACACGATCACCAGCGTCAACAGACTCCACCGCACGACGACCTTGCGCTGGCTCTCTTTCCCCACGACCACCAGCACCCGGTACAGCGTGTACATCCGCAGTACCAGCGTCAGCGCCGCCAGCAAGAGGAAAATCCACCAGGCCAGGACGGGCTCGAATGTCATCGCCGCACCCCCGCGAGGCTGACGGCGAAGACGATCACGATTGCCAGCCCGATTGTGAGCACCAGGTTCGGGCGGTCGCGCAACTGCTGGACCATGATCGTCCCGTCCGAAGCTGTCAGGACCGGCGGATGTGATCGGATGTCGTCGAGGTGGCTGCGTAGCGCCTTGTCCAGCGAATCCTGGTCACCGTGCGGGGTTCCGCCGTCGGCTTCTGCGGCGGTGACATAGCTGATGAAGCGTCCACCGGTGGCCTCGGCGATATCGCTGAGGCCACCGCTGGCGTCGAGGGTCGAACTCGTCAACACGTTGACCTGGATTCCCGATGAGCGGGCCAGGTTCGTCAGCTCATCGTCGGAGAAGATCGGCGTTGCCGCCGGAGCGGCCGGGCCCATGTAGATCACCGACCGCCGGGCGTCCGACGGCTTGCCGACTCCGGGAAAACCCTTCATACACATGGCAAGTGCGTCGTTGACGGTGAGTTGGTAGTCCGTATAGCTGACGGTCCTGCCGAGTTCGTATTGGGCGCGTTGCAGGACGGCGGCGTCCTCCGGCGTGGGGTTCTGCTCGGACCGCAGCCGCTCCAGGCTGGCGTACCGGCCGAGTACCTCCTCAAGAAAGGGGTAGTCCCGGGTCAGCGGGATCACCCGGCTGGCACGGGAGGTGAGGCCGAGCCGTTGCGAGTCGAAACCTGCGGCCTGGCCGGCGAAGTAGGACAGCAACACGGACGCGTCGTGGGACGCCGGATCGTCCTGCAGACACAGCATCACATCCTCTGGATGTGCGCGATTGACCTCAGCGGCGGTGGCCTGGGAGCTGACCGGGCGGGCCGTCGCGACGATGGCGCACATCAGCACGGCGACCGTGGTGACTGCGATGGCCGTCAACAGGATTCGGTAACGGCGGTAGGCCCGCGCATACTCGGGCATCTCGGTCAGCCGACCGACCCACGCCAACGGACGCAACCGTCGTGGTTGCCGGCGCATCGGCCACAGGAACGCGGCCAGCACGATGGCGCCGAGCGCCACCAGGCCGACGATCACCACCCATCCCCACCTCAGCTCCATGACTGGATCGTGCTCCGCACCTGGGCTGCCGTAGCAGCGACGTCCGGATTGTCTTCGAGCTCGAACTGTTTCGAGTACAGCGCCGACACGGCCGGTGCCGCCGCCGCCGCGGCACTACCGGCCACCTCACCCAGCGCCATGTACGGCGCAGCGACGCCGGTCTGGAGGTAGATGAAGTTCCGCAGTATCCGGCTCATCGCGGTGTATGCCTGACGGGAGGTGAGCTCTCCGGCGTGGTAGCGGTCGCTGATCCTGCCGATCGCGGTGCCGAATTTTCGTCGCAGCACCCGTGCACTGATGTCCCGGATCACCGGGATGCCGCGCAACCGTTCCACCGGAAGCGTCCACACCACCACCCCGACGAACCACCCGATGACCACCAGGATCAGCAGCACGCCCAGCACCAGCCATCCCACCGAATACGGCAGCGGCGCAACGATCCACTTCAGATAGTCATTTGCCACGGCTGGCCTTCTTCAGCATCAGGGTGACGGCGCCGAACAGCTCTCCGCTCGCGGAGACCCGGGCGCACGGGATTGCCGAACTGTCGACGTATTCGGCGAACGCGGCCTCCCGTTTCGCCTCGGCCCGACGGTATGCCTCCAGCACCCGAGGGCCGAGAATCTCCTCGCGCAGCAATGTTCTACCGCTTTCGACGTCATACCCTTCGCCGCCGAACGCCGGTACGCCGATCAGCGGCGCATCCCGCACGGTGATCCAGTAGACGTCGTGGCGAGCTCCGACCTTGCGGAACTGCTCGGCCAGCCGCGGTGAGACGTCAGGTTCGTCGGAGATCACGAAGACGATGTGGCGACGTCGGAAATGCTGCTGCACGTAATCCAATTGGGTGGCAAGCTCGCTGCGAGCGCTGTCGGCCACCTGATGTCGGTTGACCCGCTCCAGGATGTGCTCGAGGTGTGCCTCACCGCGCCGGTTCGGCATGTGCGCCGAACCGGTGGCGTCGCCGTACACCAGCCCCATCTCGTCGCCCTTGCTGATCGCGATCAGCCCCACCAGACCGAGCGCGTTGAGGATCACCCGCTGTTTGACCTCACCGCCGGCGGCCAGTGCGAGCATGTTCCGGCCGAGGTCGACGACCATCAGCACCCGTTGCTGCCGGTAGGAGACGAAACGCTTGACCAGCACGTCGGTCGAGCGCGCCGAGGCCTTCCAGTCGATGTCGCGGACGTCGTCGCCCGGGATGTAAGGGCGCAGGTCGTCGAACTCTAGGCTGCGCCCGTGGAACATCGAGCGATGCTCGCCTTCGAGAAGGCCACGGGACACCCCGCTCGGACCGGACAGCCGGTTACCGGCGAGGGTCTGTGCCTTCACCTCCTGCAGTAGCACTCCCATAGCGGCTACGGAGTTCGCACTACCTGAATGATGTTGTCTATCAAGACTTCCGGGGTGACATTTTGGGCCACCGCCTCGAATCCGAGAATCAGCCGATGCCGCAGGATCCGATGTGCGAGAGCCTTGATGTCATCAGGCAGCACATGATTGCGTCCCGACAGCAGCGCGAGAGCACGCGCGGCCTTGCAGAAGGCGATGGTCGCTCGCGGGCTGGCGCCGTATTCGATGAGCCGAGCCAGGTTCGGCGGAAGGAACTGCTGCGGAGTACGTGTCACCGCAACGATCTGGGTTATGTAGTTGACGATCGCGGGGTCGAGGTAAACCCGTCGGACCACGTCGCGGATATAGAGAATGTCGTCCAGCGAGGCCACCGCCGCGGTGCGGCGGTTGGTGTAGACCCCCGCGTCGATCCGGAAGACCATCTCCGACTCCTCCTGGGGCGTCGGGTAGGTCAGGATCTCCTTGAACATGAACCGGTCCATCTGGGCTTCCGGCAGCGGGTAGGTGCCCTCCTGGTCCACCGGGTTCTGGGTGGCGAGCACCAGGAACGGTTCGGGGATCTTGTAGACCTCACCGGCGATACTGGTCTGGCGTTCCTCCATCGCCTCCAGCATGGCGCTCTGGGTTTTCGCGCTGGACCGGTTGATCTCGTCGAGCAGCACGATATTGGCGTGTACCGGCCCCAACTGGGTGTGGAAGGCACCCCGGGAAGCGTCGAAGATCTGGGTCCCGATGATGTCACTGGGAAGCAGGTCGGGGGTGCACTGAATGCGCCGGAAGTTGGCCTGCACCGCATCGGCGACCGCCCGCGCGGCTGTGGTCTTGGCAAGTCCCGGAACGCTTTCCAGCAGGACGTGCCCTCCGGTGAGCAGACCGATCAGCAGGCTCTGCTGCAATCCGCTCTGGCCCACCACCTTGGCGGCGAAGGCGTTGGACAAAGCACCGACCACCCCGCGCGCCCGGTCGATCTCCTCTCGGGTGGGCTGGGGCGCCCGCTGAGGCGGCATGGTGACGCTCATTTGCCGGCCCATTTCACTGTCAACGGTTCCTGGGTCATGTCGATCTGCCCCACCATCGGGACGAGTGGCGTGCCCTGCATGGGGGTGCCGTCGGTACTGTTGGCGGTGAGCTTCCACTCCGCCGTCCCCATCACCCGCAGGCCCATGTCGAGCGACATGAAGGTGTATTGCAGGCCGCTGAGGTCAGCGGGCGCCTCCCAGTGCGCGGTACCGTCCACCAACATCGGGTTGGGGACGCTCTGCGGGCATCCAGGGGGTGAGAGCTGCGTGGACTTCGCACATTCGGCGATCGCGTCGGCGACCGCCTTCTTGGCCGCCTCCGACCCGGCGTCGCTCAACTGCACCTGCAGCCCGGCAGGTATGGCGACCCCCTGAGCCACCAGGCCCTCCAGTAGCACCGGCCGCTGCGCCGTCACCGAGAGGTACTTGTTCGCCGAACCCAGCTCCAGCCAACCGGGAAATACGTAGACCACCGATGAACCCGAGATGGGTTTGCCGAAAAGCGATACCGGCGGTGCGGGCAGGGGCTGGCCGGTCACCGGGTTGGTGGTCAGGGCGCTCGCGGTGAGGTTGATCTTGGCGGCCGCCCCGGACAGCTTCCAGCCGCCGTCCTGCTTCTTCACCATCAGCGTCTGGTCGGAGGTCTGGTCGCCGAAGTTGGCCACTACGTGTACCTGCGCCATGTCACCGGTCTCGTTGGCGTTGAGGATGCGGATGTTCGTGATGGGCCACTTCGCGATCTGCTGCTTCAAGACGTCGTCGGTGAGGAAATCCTTCGACGCAGGCTGATCGGAACCGAATGCCAACGCGGCGTTGGCATCTCCCTTCGACAAAGCATCCAGGTAGCCCTTGACCGCGTCGGTGGCCGTGCTGGCGCCGCCACCACCGATACCACCGGCGCCGCCACCCGAGAACGAGACGATGCCCACCACGACGGCCACGATCAGCAGCACCGCACCGGTGGCGCCGGCCGTGATGAGCAACGCCTTCTTGTTGCGACGCGGCGCGGGTACCGGTGTGGGAAACCCGATCTGGGGATTGTGGAAGTCGCGCTGCAATGGGCCGCGCCAGTCACCCTGCGGCGGGCCCTGGGGCACCTGCGGCGCAGGGGGCGGGGGCGCGTCGAACCCGAGCGGTCCGGGCTGGGGTGCAGCGCCGGGCGCAGGCGCGCCCCACTGCGGCGGCGGGGGCAGCGGCGCTTGCCGGTAGCCGGAATTCTGGGGCGTATGGTCGTCGACGGGGTTGGGCCCGCCGAACGGCGAATGCGGCGGATGAGTCACGCAGCAAACCTGCACGCGCGGAACGTCAACAATTCGATCTCCCCCCGAAAACAACCCACGAACGCGATCAGCGCCCGCACCGTATCACGGGAATCTCACCCGACCGGTCACGGGTTTGCCCGCGCACCCGCGGAGTGCGGACGAGCAAACCCACCGCCCGGCCCGACGAAAAATCCCCGGCGTGCGTGAGCACGCCGGGGATTTCCCGTGTAGTTCTCGCCGAAGCAGCAGGACTTCTAGAAGTCCATGCCGCCCATGCCACCGGTCGGGTCGGCCGCGGGGGCCGCCTTCTCCGGCTTGTCGGCGACGACGGCCTCGGTGGTGAGGAACAGCGCCGCGATGGACGCCGCGTTCTGCAGCGCCGAGCGGGTGACCTTCACCGGGTCGGCGACGCCGGCCTTGAGCAGGTCCTCGTACTCACCGGTGGCGGCGTTCAGGCCGGTGCCGGCGGGCGAGTTGGTGACCTTCTCGGCGACGACGCCGGGCTCCAGGCCACCGTTGAAGGCGATCTGCTTCAGCGGGGCCGACAGCGCGACGCGCACGATGTTGGCGCCGGTCGCCTCGTCACCGGTGAGCTGCAGCTCCTCCAGCGACGGAGCCGACTGCAGCAGGGCCACGCCGCCACCGGCGACGATGCCCTCTTCGACGGCAGCCTTCGCGTTGCGGACGGCGTCCTCGATGCGGTGCTTGCGCTCCTTGAGCTCCACCTCGGTGGCAGCGCCGGCCTTGATCACCGCAACACCGCCGGCCAGCTTGGCCAGGCGCTCCTGCAGCTTCTCGCGGTCGTAGTCGGAGTCGCTGTTCTCGATCTCGGCACGGATCTGGGCCACGCGACCGGCGATGGCGTCGCTGTCGCCGGCGCCCTCGACGATGGTGGTCTCATCCTTGGTGACGACGACCTTGCGGGCCTGACCCAGCAGCGCGACATCGGCGGTCTCCAGCGAGAGGCCGACCTCTTCGCTGATGACCTGGCCACCGGTGAGGATGGCGATGTCCTGCAGCATGGCCTTGCGGCGGTCACCGAAGCCCGGAGCCTTGACGGCCACAGACTTGAAGGTGCCACGGATCTTGTTGACCACCAGGGTCGACAGGGCTTCGCCCTCGACGTCCTCGGCGATGATCAGCAGCGGCTTGCCCGACTGGATGACCTTCTCCAGCAGCGGCAGCAGGTCCTTGACGGTCGAGACCTTGGAGCTGACCAGCAGGATGTAGGGATCCTCCAGGACGGCTTCCTGACGCTCGGCGTCGGTCACGAAGTAACCCGAGATGTAGCCCTTGTCGAAGCGCATACCCTCGGTGAGCTCCAGCTGCAGGCCGAAGGTGTTGCTCTCCTCGACGGTGATGACACCCTCGTTGCCGACCTTGTCCATGGCCTCGGCGATCAGGTCACCGATGGACTGGTCACCGGCGGAGATACCGGCGGTGGCAGCGATCTGCTCCTTGGTCTCCACCTCCTTGGCGCTCTTGAGCAGCGTCTCGGTGACCTTCTCGACGGCCTTCTCGATGCCGCGCTTCAGGCCGAGCGGGTTGGCGCCGGCAGCGACGTTGCGCAGACCTTCACGAACCAGGGCCTGGGCCAGAACGGTGGCGGTGGTGGTGCCGTCACCCGCGACGTCGTCAGTCTTCTTGGCGACTTCCTTGACCAGCTCAGCGCCGATCTTCTCGTACGGGTCCTCCAGCTCGATCTCCTTGGCGATGGACACACCATCGTTGGTGATCGTGGGGGCGCCCCACTTCTTCTCCAGGACGACGTTGCGACCCTTGGGGCCCAGCGTCACCTTTACCGCGTCGGCGAGGCTGTTCAGGCCCCGCTCAAGGCCGCGACGGGCCTCTTCGTCATACGCAATTGTCTTAGCCATTGCGAAGTGATTCCTCCGGATAGGGGATCGCACGTTGTGTGGTCAGGTTCAGTGCCCGCGACGGACGACTGGGGTGTGCTCCCGCAGGTGCGGCCCCGGTCTCACCGTCCCGACCTAGCACTCACTGATCGAGAGTGCCAACTGCATTCTTAGCACTCGACCATGCCGAGTGCAAGGTTGTCTGACGCTTGCTCCCGCCCTCGGCTTACGCGCCTGGCGAAAGCCCGCTGACTCTAGGGTTCCTCCGGGCTTCCTCTGGGCTTTGCGCCGCCGGTTTCTACCTCAGGGTCGTGCCCGCCGCGTGCTGGCGACCCCCACGTGGAAATCGGCGATGGCCGACGAGGCTGCCGTGAATTTCCCGAGCTGACGCGGCCTCGAGCTGTGGCAGAGTTCTGGCCCGAGGGGGTAGCCGAGTGAGCGACGAGACGAGCAGCGCCGACGACGCGCCTTCGCGGCTCAGCCTGGTTTTGGTCTTGGTCGCCATGAGCGTCGGGCTGGGCGTCGGCTCAGCAGCTCTGAGTGCGTATGCGTTTTTGATGCGAGTCCCTGACGGCCTGAGCTCCGACCGCCTCGGGCCGGTCACCGGTTTGCTCCTCGGCTCCTTGGTTGCCGTCATTGCCGTTGCGTCGCTGCTAATTCTCCAAGCTGCCCGTGTCCTTGCCGGGATGCGCATAGCCGTGCAGATCGCGTGGATCGCCACGGGGATTGCCGCTGTGACAGCGTGGTCGCACCTGAGCACAGTCGTCACCGACCGGGCGAAGCTCATCTCCGGTCCGGGCTCCCACCCCGCGATCGCGGCGGGACAGACGTCGTGGCTGCTGCTGGCCATGGCTGCAACGCTCCTGTCGGCGGCTGCGGTCGCGGCTCGTCGACGCGAAACGCCCGTTCCTTGGGCGGTTTTAGGAGGCGCGACGGCGGTCGGTCTGGTTGTCGCCCTCGTCGCCGGCGTCACTGTGATGACGCTGAGCGGCCGTAGCGCCAATGCGACGACCGCCGCAGCCGTCGCGACCCCTGAGACGCCGACGACGATCGGCACCCACGTCGCGTACACAGTTGTGGACAACAGCGCCGAGTTCGTTCTGCCCGCTGGTCCCGGATTCGTTCTGCCCGCCGGTGGCGCCATTGTGGGCCACGATGGGCCAACAGGCTCAGAGCGCTGGCGTTTCCCGGTAGCGCTGTTTCCGACGGACTGCAAGCTCACATATCTGAAATCGACGGGCATTGCCGAAAACGCGGTGGTGCTTGCCGAATGCCGCCGCAACACCGCCTTCCTCGACTCTGGTAACAACGAGTACGGCACAGACCCTTTCCTTGTCGGTCTCGACGCCATGACCGGCGCTGTTCTGTGGAGTCTCGACCGCGGTTGGGCCCTGAAAGGTCCGACCCTCTTACCGGCTGGCGTGGCACCGGTGCGGCGCGGTGACGACATCGGGGTCCTTGATCCTCGTACGGGCGAGCTGCGCTGGCAGCAGCCGATCGACGACGATGCGCGATGCGATCCGCGAGAGACAATCTACGCACTGCCCCGTGCAATCGCCTACGCGGCGAAGTGCGGGAATGCCGACACGATGCATGTCCTCGATGCGAACACAGGCGCTGCTCGCACCATCGACCTCACTTTCGTGGCCAACCAGCCCACCGATCTTGCCTTCGATGCGGTGGCCGCAGACGGCAACGTGATCGTGGTCAGAGTCGACGGGTTTGACGACGGCGCCGACCCATTGCTCGCAGTCCACACCGACACAGGCCGGGTCGAAACCATTCTGTCCGACGGCGGCGTGCGCGCATACGACGTCTTCTCGGCGCGGGACGGCCAATACCCAGGGCCTGTCTTGCAACTCGATGCCCGCGTGCGAACTGATGAGTCCGTCAACCTGTACCGCGTGGCTGAGGGCGCAACCATTCATGCGCCAGGTGTTAATACCTCCGATCGCGACACGTACACCGCGCAGCACTGGGCACAGATCGGCGATCAGATGGTGACCGCCGCTGCTCAAGACGAGGAAGACCATTGGACGCTTGTCGTGGTAAATCCTGACGGCACATCGACATCGAGGCCGTCGCCGTGCGGCGTCGACATCGGTGGGCTCGTTCCAGTCCCTGGCGCCATTTTGCTGCTGTGCCAACGTAATAGCCGGACCTCCGGCAGCGTCGACGAGATCCACGTGCTCGGCATGCGTTGACCTTTACCGGATCTCGTCAGCCTGCAGTCCGCCCCGTCGGTGACACGAACTGCCAGCCCGCCGCCTGCATCGCGGGGATCGCCTCGGCGAATCCCGCATGCGTGCCCGACTGCGGATGGTTCATGTGTGCGATCACGATCGAACCGGGCGCAGCGTTCATCACGTTGGCGCGCACGGCGGCCGCCGACGCCGTCGCACCGTTGTCGGCGTTGACACTGAACCCCAACGGTTGCTCGCCGAGCTCATGCACGATCTCGACGGCCACGTCGTCGTAGTGTGCGGTACCGGGTCGAAACCAGGTCGGGGGCCGGCCGGTCAGCGCAGTCAGCCGCTGATGGTTGCCCCACACCTCGTTGACCACCTCATCGGCCGAGCGCGTCCCCGCGATGCCGTACGCCGAGCGGCCCGTCACTGACAGCGGCACGTGACGGGTGCCGTGGTTGCCGATCTCGAACAACGGATTGGCCGCCAATTGCCGGGCCCGGTCGGGGTTGCGGTCGATCCATCTCGAGTTGAGCATGAGCACCGCCGGCACACCGTTGTGCTGCAAGGTGTCGAGCAGCGCGTCATCGCAGGCACCGTCGCAGGCGTCGAACGTCAGGGCGATCTGGCGGCCGGCGGCAGCGAAGGATGTGGTGATTCCGGGCAGTGCCATCCCCCACTGCGTGGCCGTCCGCCTCTTGGTGAGCACCGCGACCGACGGCGCATCGACGGCATTGGGGTCGGCGTGCGCGGTCGGCACACCGGCCCGCAGCGCGTATCCGGCGGCGATCGAACCGACGGCCGTCGCCGCCAGGAATGAACGCCGGTTGATCACATGCCGGACGGTAAGCGCGGTTCTTGAGGGCCAACCGGTGGATCAGCTGTGGGTTGACTGCGGAAGCCGCGCCTCGCCTTGTCGCCGGTTCCTACCGCGTGGCTGCCGTCGGAGCGTTTAGGCGACCTCCACGCAGGAAGCGACGCCGCAACGAGCAGAGGCCAGGCCTCAATTCCCCAACTGATACTTCTTCACGGCCGCCGCATAGTCATCAAGCAAGCGTAGGGACTCATCCTTGCCCACCGACGGCAGGAAGAGCCCCAGTTGGTCAAAGCCGAGATCCTCTGCGGCGCGCCAATAGTCGACTTTGACGGGTGTGCCGAACATCATCAACGGTACGTCCTCGGCCCCGCCGTCGCGCATCTGGCCGATCCGCTTGGCCAGCTCGTCTCTGGGCAGCGGGTTCGAAATCCAGCCTGCGCCATGGCGAATCACGCGTTTGACGGTGGCATCGGAGTTTCCGCCGACATAGATCGGCGGATGTGGTTGCCGGACCGGTTTGGGACGGCAGTAGGACGAATCGAAGTTGACGTACTTGCCGTGGTATTCGGCGGGCTCGTCGGTCCACAGCGCCTTGACTGCCTCGATGCTCTCGTCCAGCAGTGCGCCACGGGTTTTCGGGGCGGTGCCGTGGTCGCGCATCTCCTCCAGATTCCAGCCCGCGCCGACGCCGAGCACGAACCGACCGTCAGAGATGAGATCGATGCTCGCGGATTCTTTGGCGGTGTGGATCGGGTCGCGTTGGATCAGTAACGCGACGCCGGTGACGAGGTCGATCGTCGACGTCACTGCCGCCGCGGCGGCAAGGGTGACGAACGGGTCGAGCGTGTTGTAGTACCACGCGGGCAGGTCACCGCCACTCGGATACGGCGACTCGCGACTGACGGGGATGTGGCTGTGCTCTGCCACGATGAGCGAGGCGAACCCCCGCTCCTCGATCGCGAGAGCCAGCGACACCGGATCAATGCTGTCGTCGTCGACGAAGGTGGCGATGCCGAACTTCATGCCGCTGACGCTACTCCGGCTGGGCCGGCTCGAGGCCGGTGCTAACGGCGACGCCACTCACCTCAGCGGCGCCACGGGCAACGAGGGCAGCGGCGGGATCGGCACCGGATCAGCCCGAGATGAAATGCAGCGTCGTCACTGTCGCCCTCTCGCCCGTAGCCCGTCGAACACCACCGACGTGACCCGCTCGGCTACGTCGTCGTTGTAACTCTGCATGGCCTGGCACCCGACCAGGAGCGCTTTCACTTCGGGCACGGTGACGTCGGGGCGCACCGTCCCCGCTCGTTGCGCCGAGGCCAGGAGTTCACCGAGCACTGCCAAGTAGTCGCCCTCGGCTTCGGGCATCACAGCGTTCACGTCGATCCCTGAGCCGGCAAGTGCGTCGACCAGCCCGCGGTCGGCCGCACCCCACTGCAGCACCATCGACCGAAGGAAGTCGAAGAGTCCTTCGTCGGGATTGGCTTCGAGCAGTGTCCGCGCTTCTTCCACGACGCCGCGGATCCGCTCGGCGATCACCGCCTGGAACAACGCCTCCTTGGTGGGGAAATGCCGGTAGACGGTCCCGGCTCCGACGCCGGCCCGCCGCGCGATCTCGTCGATGGGCACCGACAGGCCATCGGCCGCGAACGTTTCGTAGGCGACCTCCAGCACCCGGGCGCGATTCCGGGCCGCATCCGCACGCATTCGCGATCACCTCACCATTCATCGACAAACACACCATTGACAAAGCGGGGCGCAAGTTCCGTATATTCGAACGCAACCGGAGTATCCACTCCGCTTAGCCTCACTAGGAGTCTCCCATGACCAAGTGGACCACCGCCAAGATTCCGGACCAATCGGGCCGCACTGCCATAGTGACCGGCGCGAACACCGGTCTCGGGCTCGAGACCGCCAAAGCTCTGGCCGCCAAGGGCGCCCACGTCGTCCTTGCCGTGCGCAACCTGGACAAGGGCGAGGCAGCAGTCGAGTGGATCTCCCGGTCCGTGCGCGATGCCGACCTGGAGCTGCAGCGCCTCGACCTGGGATCACTGCGCTCGGTACGGGAAGCCGCCGCCGAACTGAGGGACAAGCACGCGCGCATCGACCTGCTGATCAACAACGCCGGCGTGATGACGCCTCCCAGGGAGACCACCAGCGACGGCTTCGAGCTGCAGTTCGGTACGAACCACCTCGGCCACTTCGCCCTGACCGGCCTGCTGCTCGACCGCCTCCTGCCTGTGGTCGGCTCACGGATCGTGACCGTCAGCAGCATCGGCCACCGCTTCGCGCCCGGCATCCGGTTCGAGGATCTGCAGTGGGAACGCAGGTACAACCGTCTCCAGGCCTACGGGCAGTCCAAGCTCGCCAATCTGTTGTTCACCTACGAACTGCAGCGGCGACTGATCGGGCAACACACCACGGCGCTGGCCGCTCACCCCGGCGGATCCGACACCGAACTGGCGCGCCACCTGCCCGGCGTCGTGCAGCGGGCCGTCCCGCTGGCGCGCCCTTTCTTCCAAGAGGCCGCCATGGGGGCGCTGCCGACTCTGCGGGCGGCAACTGATCCGGGCGCCCTGGGCGGCCAGTACTACGGACCCGACGGTCTCGGCCAGCAGAAGGGCCACCCGAAGGTGGTGACCTCCAACGAGCGGTCCTACGACATCGAGCTGCAGCGTCGGCTCTGGGCGGTGTCCGAGGAACTGACCGGCGTCACCTTCCCGGCGTTGGAGTCTGCGCGCGCCTGAGTTCTCTTCGCCGATTTCGACGCCAGGGCAGTGCCGACGCGCGCGGAACAACCCTGGCGTCGATTTCGACGCGAACTAGTCGACACCAAGTCGGCCCGCGAAGACGCCGATGGGTGTTTGCTCCAGCTCACCGAGCGACACGCCCGGCGCTTTCCTGCAGAGATGCGCCGGCGGAACCCACTGGCCTAGACTGCTTTCCGACTGAGAGGAGTCCTCGGGTGCGGGCTGATGCAGCGCCCAGCACCCAGGCACTTCGGGGCTGGCAGCGCAAAGCGCTGGTGAAGTATTTGACCGCCAAGCCACGGGATTACCTGGCAGTGGCAACCCCTGGCGCAGGGAAGACGACGTTTGCGCTGCGGATCGCGGCTGAACTTCTCAGCGACCGCACGGTCGAGGCGATCACCGTCGTGGTGCCGACCGAGCATCTCAAGATCCAGTGGGCGGAGTCGGCCGCGCGTAACGGCATCGCGTTGGATCCGAAGTTCAGCAACTCCGACTCCCGGACCTCTGCCGAGTACCACGGGGTTGTTGTCACCTATGCCCAGGTGGCCAGCCATCCCACCCGGCACCGGGTGCGTACCGAGAATCGCAAGACCTTGGTCATCTTCGACGAGATCCACCACGGTGGTGATTCGAAGAGCTGGGGCGACGCGATGCGCGAAGCCTTCGACGACGCGACCCGACGCTTGGCACTGACCGGGACCCCGTTCCGCAGCGACGACAGCCCGATCCCGTTCGTCAACTACGAACCGGACGAGGCCGGTTTCCAGCGCTCGCAGGCCGACCATGTGTACGGCTACGCCGACGCACTGGCCGACGGCGTGGTCCGGCCCGTGGTCTTCCTGGCCTACTCGGGTGAGGCCCGCTGGCGCGACAGTGCCGGGGAGGAACATGCGGCACGCCTCGGCGAACCGCTGACCGCCGAGCAGACGGCGCGGGCCTGGCGCACCGCGCTGAACCCGACGGGTGAGTGGATGCCGGCGGTCATCGCGGCCGCCGACAAACGGCTGCAGCAGAAGCGGCAGCACGTGCCCGATGCCGGCGGCATGATCATCGCCACCAACCAGACCACCGCACGCGCCTACGCCGATCTGCTCACCAAGATCACCGGCGAGGCACCGACGGTGGTGCTCTCCGACGATCCGAGCGCGTCCGACCGGATCAGTCAGTATTCGGCGGGCACCAGCCGGTGGCTGGTTGCGGTGCGCATGGTGTCCGAAGGCGTCGACGTGCCCCGGCTGTCGGTCGGCGTGTACGCCACGAGTGCGTCGACACCGTTGTTCTTCGCCCAGGCCATCGGCCGGTTCGTGCGGTCGCGCCGCCCGGGTGAGACCGCCAGCATCTTCTTGCCGTCGGTGCCGAACCTGCTGCTGCTGGCCAGTGAGATGGAAGCCCAGCGCAACCACGTGCTGGGCAAGCCGCACCGCGAGTCGGACGGGCTGGACGACGAGGCCCTGGAAGCCGCCGAGAAACGCAAGGACGAGAAGAGCGAGCTGGAGAACGGCGTCGAGTACCTGGGTGCCGACGCCGAGCTGGACCAGGTCATCTTCGACGGCGCCTCGTTCGGCACCGCGACGCCGGCCGGCAGCGACGAGGAAGCCGACTACCTGGGCATCCCCGGCCTGCTCGACGCCGAGCAGATGCGAGACCTGTTGCGGCGCAGGCAGGACGAGCAGCTCACCAAGCGCACGGCAGAGGCCGCGGTGTCGGGTGGTCCGCCACCGCCTCGCACCACCCACGGCCAGATCCGCGAGTTGCGTCGCGAACTCAACGCGTTGGTGACCATCGCTCATCACCGCACCGGCAAGCCGCACGGCTGGATCCACAACGAGCTCCGGCGCATCTGCGGCGGGCCGCCGGTGGCCGCTGCCACCACCGATCAGCTCAAGGCCCGCATCGAAGCCGTGCGGGATCTGAAGGCCTGAGAGCACTCCGCAGGTAAATAAACTCAGAGTCCGTCAAACTCGCCCGAGACCGAACTGTAACTTGTTACAGTCGGCCAATTGCGTTCTGTGACAGTCAGAACAGTTGGGGGAGGCGACATGACGACGACGTCCGCTACCGCTGGCGGGGCACGATTCATCGGACGGGTGGGCGCTCTGGCCGTCGCCCTGGGGATCGGGGTGGCGGTCGCCAACGGCACCGCGATCGCATCCGCACAGGCCGGCGGCTCGGACTCGTCGGGCACCTCGTCCGGAGTCGGCAGCAGTTCGAAATCAGACAGCACGACCCCGAAGCGGGGTCCTCGCAAACCGTCGTTCTCCGGCCACGACAAACTGGCCAAACGGGTCAGCGAGGTGACCACCAAGGTGGAGTCCGCGCTCGGCGGCTCGAAGCTCAGCGAGCGTCGCCCTTCCTCGGCGTCGATCACATCGACCGAACGGAAACCCAAGGGCGACAAAGGCGGTAAGGACTACACCAAACCCGAGGCGGCCGATACCGTCGACAATGTGCAGCAGGCGGTCTCGCGTGCCATCACCGATGCCACTGACGGGTCTCGGAATCGGCAGGCGACCCTGGACACCAGGCCCCAGGAATCCGTCGAGACCGACAAAACCGAGCCCCTCGAAACCCTGACCGTCGTCACCAAGACGGTCGTGAAAGACGTTGTGGAGCACATAATCCCGGCGTCCGGCCCTCGTATCCAGGCACCGGCGGTGCAGCCCATCCCCGAGATGGTGGCGGCGGTGACGGAACGGCTCAAGCCGCACCTGCCGGAAACGCCGGTGAGCCCGATCCAGGAGATCGGCCTGGCGGCACTGCTCGGCTGGTCTCGCCGCGACGGCCGGCAGGGGCTCGTGCCCTTTGGACGGGTCGCCACTCCGGAAGCGACATCGCAGGTGACCTCCGAGGTGACCGCGGAGGCGACGAGCATCCTGGCCACCGAGGACCAGCTGGCCGCCGAACAGCAGGTCAGCCAGATCGTCAACACGCCGATCGTCCAGCTGGCCAAAGTGGTCCTGATGGCGGCGTGGTACGTGGAGGCGGCCAAGAACTTCTCGGCGGTCGGGGGCCCCGACTGGACCAACCTGTCGCAGCTCAACGAGGCGGCAACCGAGTACGCCAACCAATCGGCGACCGAGTTCATATTGCTCAATTCGAACGATCCGAAGCTGCTGCTGCAGGTCAACCCGCCGCACAGCTGGAATGGGCAGGACGCCGGCGGCACCAGGATCTGGTACGACAACCCGGATACCGTCTATCGGTTCACCGGTATCAACGGTGCCTCGACGTACGAGATCCAGGGAAAGATCGAAGGCTATGACCCGGCCGATCCGAGCACCCATCCAACCTCTGCCAACACCAATTTCAGTGTGCTGACGGGCATCAACGGTGTCACCGCGCAGAATCTCGACGGTGAGCAGCTGAGCATCCGCGACGACGGGACGTTCACCATCGTGGTCAGCCCGAACGCGGCACCTGGGAATCCCGAGCAGGGTATGAACTACATTCAGGCCCCGGCGAACTCGACGATTCTGGCCACCCGAAACACGTTGGGCGACTGGAACACCGAGACGCCGATGACGCTGACGATCGAGAAGACCGCCGGGCCGCCCAGCAGCTTGTTCAGCCAGATCGGCGGGTTCGCAATCCCGGGCATCGGCGAGACCGTGGTCAAGAACCCGGCGTTGATGAACTTGGTGTCGATCATCCCGGCGTTCGACCAGGCGCCGCTGCTGCTGTCGTCGACCGAGACCGCCCTGCTGATGCTGGTGACCGGGATCAGCGGTGAGAACACGTACATGACGGTGGCCACCGGCGCCACGGGCACGCCCAACACGCTGTCCCAGCCGCAGCACAACGCGCAGTTCCTCTCCACTCAGTTGCAGAGCGCGGGCTACTTCCAGCTCAAAGACGACGAGGCGATGATCATCACCGTCGATCCCGGTGACGCCGAGTACTTCGTGGTGCCGGTGACCAACGACTGGACCATCACCAACGACACCCGCAATCAGCAGACCAGCCTCAACAACAGCCAGGCCGTCAAGAACGCCGACGGCACGTACACGATCGTGGTGTCGAAAAACGATCCGGGCGTGGCCAATTGGGTGTCGACCGGTGGCCTGAATCAGGGCACCATCTCGATGCGGTTCCAGGGCGTTGACCCGGACGCCACGAACATGCCGACGGTGTCGACGCAGGTGGTGAACGTTTCAGAGGTCAAGGGAATCTTGGAAGGCGACCCGAACACCACCGACGAGCAGTTGAACTACGACCGCGCGCAACAGCTCGCCGAGCGTAAGGCCGGATACGACCGCCGCTACACGGTGTAGCTGCGCCGGCCATCACACCGCTCGCAACCCCACCGATTTCTGCACCTGGGTCGTGCTCGTCGAGAATCACAGCCCGGGTGTGGAAAACGGCGCGACGCCGAAGGCGGGCAGGGCGCCGCCGGCCCTACAGCCCCAACAATTCGGGAAGGTCTGCCACCGAGTCGATGACGTAGTTGGGCTGCATCGCGAATTCGTCTGTGGCCCAACGGTCCAGCGTGGCCTGGCGGAACTTCCCGGTCCGCACCAGCACCCCGGCCATCCCCACCACCTGGGCGGCCAGCACGTCGTTGTTCAGGTCGTCGCCGATCATGTACATCTCTTCGGGGTCGACGCCGAGCCGGTTGGCGGCGGCCAGGAACCCTTCCGGCGCGGGCTTGCCGACGGCGGTGGCCTTGCGGCCCGAGGTCGCCTCCATGCCGGCCAAATACATGCCGGTATCCACCCGCAGCCCGTCGGTGGTGTTCCACGCGGTGCTGCGGTGCATCGCGACCACCGGCACCCCTTGCGCCATCCAGTCGTAGACCCAACTCAGCGTGAGGTGGTTGTACTCCGGCCCCGCGCCACCGAGCAGCACCACATCCGGGGTGTCAGGGGCGGCCGGTCCGGTGAAGTCACTGGAATACACGACATCGACGCCGGGCATGTCCTCGCCGATCTGCCCGCTGTTGACCAGGAAACATCGGGCTCCGGGATAACGGTCCCGCACGTACTCGGCGGTCAGCGCGGCCGCGGTGATGACTTCGTCGGCGGCGACGTCCATGCCGGCCGCGGTCAGCAGGTCGGCGATCTGGGCGCGGGTGCGGGTGGTGGTGTTGGTCAGGTAGGACCGCGCGATGTCGTTGTCGGCCAGTACCCGCAGCGTCTGGGCCGCGCCGTCGATGGGCTGCCAGGAGGTCACCAGCACACCATCGATGTCGAAGAGCACTCCACCGATAGCCATGCAGCGACAGTAAACGCCCGCGAATTCAGCGCAACTCGGGGCCTGCCTGCCCGGTTGCCCACGCATTGTCGGTCACCCACGGCGTGGCGGCCGCCGCCACCGACCAGGCCTGCTCGGCCGGCACGTCGAGCACCTGGTAGCGCTTCTCCCCTGCCGCCGTCGCCGCGATCAGGGTGGCCACCCCGGCGCGACGTTGAAAGAACGTCTGGCGCACCGTCCATCCGATGATGCCCGCGGTGTCGAGGTGATCCCGGCGGCGCTCCAGGCTTCCGGCACGGGCCACCAGCCAACCGTCACGCACCCGATGTCCCAGGGACCGCGCCCGGTCAGCAGCCAGCAGACCGGCAGCCACCACAGCAACCGCCCACAGCATCCAGACCCAGGCCGGCACGCCGACCAGGGCCAGCACCGCGGCGGCCACCACCGGCAGGGTCAGGGCACGGGTCCAGCGTCGCCGCACCGCCGCCGGTCCGTGGGCCACGAGCGGCGCGTCCACCGCGCCGGGGTCGCCGATCAGCTCGGCCAGTACCGCGGTGGCGGTTCTGGACGGGCACGGTGGCAGCAGCAGCGAGGCCTCACCCTCCCCGCCGACTCCGGTCATCACGGCGTCCAGGCGGGCGCCGCCGAACGCACGCACCAGCAGTGGCTCCCGTAGGGTGCCGCCGCGCAGCCGCCGCATGTCGTAGGTGTGCTCGCGCAGGCGCAGCAGGCCATGCTGCAGGTGCAGCACCTCGGCGTCTCGGCGCAATACCAGATTCCCGTACGTCAGCAAGGACCGCAGTACTGAGAGCACCACCGAGACCACCACAATCACGAGCGCGCCCACCAGCACGCTGACCAGCACGCCCAGGCGCTCGGCGATCGCGACACCCGACTGTGCGATATCCGAGTTCTGCAGGGCGGCACCGGCACCGGCTTGGTAGACCACACCGGCCGCGGCGGCGATCATGGCCAGGCCCGTGAAACTCAGCGGGCTGTAACGCAGCCAGGACGGCTGCCAGCGGGCGAGTTCGCGACCGGCCGGTGCATCGGCGACCGGTACGGCGTCGGCGAGCAGGATCGCCCGCAGCCTGGGCACCTGCTGTGCTTCGACCGCGTCGAGAGCGAACTCGGTGTCGCCCTTGGCTTCCTGGCCGGTGCTGATCCTCAAAACGGTCAGCCCGAGCATCCGGTGCAACAGCCGGGCGTCGGTGGAAACCGACCGGATGCGGTTGCGCGGCACCGAGAGCACCTTGCGTTGCAGCAACCCGGTGCGCAGTTGCACCTCGTCGGGTTCGATGCGGTAGCTGGTGGTGAACCAGCGTGCCAGGCCCACGGCGACGGTCAGGCCGATGGCCGCGATGGTCCACCCTTGGTTGCCGGTCGCCGAGCCCAGCACCACCGCGCCGATCAGCAGCGGAATCTGTTGCAGGACTTCGTGGACGGGGTGGACCAGTAGCATACGGGGGCTCAGCCGCTGCCAGTGCCGCTCGCTCGCAGGCGTGGTCACGTGGCGTCCTGCTCGCCGATCGCCGCGATATCGGTCAGTTGCGCCACCACGTGCTCGGCGACGTCGTCGTCGAGTGCCACGATGCGCACCGCCCCGGCCGACGACGCTGTCGTCACCGTCACGTTGGCCAGCCCGAAGAGCCGATCCAGCGGCCCCCGGTAGGTGTCCACGGTCTGCACCCGGGAGATCGGCGCGATCCGCCGCTCCTGCACCAGCCAGCCGGTGCGGGTGTACACCGCGGGCGTTCCGGACCCGACATTGATATCCCAGCGGTGCACACGGTAGCGCCACATCGGGACCACCACGACGAAGAACAGCGCGCCCAGAACCGTGGCGGCAGCGGCAACACCGTGCAGCCATGGCACCCGGGAATCGATTGCGAACCAGATCAACTGGGCCAGGGTCAGCGCTGCCCAGGGGATGGCGGCGCTCAGCGCCCAGACCAGTGGAGCCTTGCTGCTGGGCCGCTGGGCCGGATCGATCAATCTCACTGGGCGAACACCGTCTTCCAGTCGTTCTTCATGTCGACGACGGTCCAGCTGTTCGGTTCGGCCGCCTGCAGCGCGGTGACCAGCTTTCCGGACGACGGCGGGTTGGCGTCGTAGGCGTATTCGCGGTCGGCGTCGGTGTGGTGGATCAGCACGCCGAGGCTGGGCCGTGGGTTGTCGATCGTGGTGTATTCCAGCATCGCCTGGTCACCGTCGCTGTTGCCTACCGCCAAAATCGGCCGATGGCCGACGAACTCGTGAATTCCCGACGGTTTGCCGGCCTTGTCGTCGACGAACACGTAGTCCATGCTCTTGACGAGCACCGGTTTGCCGTCGCGCAGTTCGTATTTCGTGGTGCCGGTGGAGCCGACGACCTGCTCGGGCGGGATACCGTACACCCGCTGCGAGAACACCCGCATGAAGTCGGCCCCGCCGCCGGAAACGATGAAGGTCCGGAAGCCGTTGTCCCGCAGGTAGTTCAGAAGCTGCTGCTGTGGCTCGTAGGTCAGCTGGTCGTAGGGTTCGCCGAACCGCGGATGGCGCGCGGTCGCCATCCAGTCGGTCACCCGTTGGTTGAACTCCTCGGTGGTCATCCCGGCGTGGGTGAGCGCCAGCACTCGCAGCAGCCCCTCATGGCGGTCACCCGCGAGCAGAGCTGCGACGTCCCCCTTCAGCGCTGCCTGCACCATGGGGTCAGCGGCCAGGGCCGGTTCCTGCGGTGCCCGGCGTTTGAGTTCGTCGATGACGAATGCCGCCTGGAACGGTAGCGGCGCTTCGGCCCACAACGTGCCATCGTTGTCGAACACCGCGATGCGGTCCTGCGGCGCGACGAAATCGGATGTGTCTGCGGTGGTGACGCGCTCGACGAACTCGGTGATCGACTTCTTCGCCGGTGCGTCGTTCCACGCGGACAACGGGTCTGCGGCCGAGTCCTTCGATGAACAGCCGGTGACGCACAGCAGCGCGGTGAGCATGACCGCCAGCAGTTTGCGCATGGCTCCCAGCCTGCTATGGCTCCGGGGTGCCGTCCAGCACCGGCGTTCCGTATGTTCAACACCTATGAGCGCCAATTCCAAGTGGACCGAGGCCAACGTCCCCGATCAGTCCGGCCGGATCGCGATCGTCACCGGCTCCAACACCGGTCTGGGTTATGAGACCGCGCGTGTGCTCGCCGCCAAGGGCGCGCACGTCGTCGTCGCCGTACGCAATATGGACAAGGGCCGCCAGGCCGTCGCCCGAATCACCGCCGCGGTACCCAAGGCGGACCTCAAGCTGCAGCAGCTGGATGTGGGCTCGCTGGATTCGGTCCGCACTGCCGCCGACGAGCTGAAGGCGGCCTACCCGCGGATCGACCTGCTGATCAACAACGCCGGGGTGATGTACCCGCCCAAGCAGACCACCGTCGACGGCTTCGAGCTGCAGTTCGGCACCAACCACCTGGGCGCGTTCGCGTTGACCGGGCTGCTGCTCGATCACCTGCTGCCGGTCGACGGGTCACGTGTCGTCGCGGTCGCCAGCGTCGCGCACCGCATTCAGGCCGGGATCCACTTCGACGACCTGCAGTGGGAACGCAGCTACAACCGCGTCGCCGCCTACGGGCAGTCCAAGCTGTCGAATCTGCTGTTCACCTACGAACTGCAGCGCCGCCTGGCCGCCAAGAACGAGCCGACGATCGCGGTGGCTGCCCATCCCGGGGTGTCGGCCACCGAGCTCACCCGTCACATCCCCGGTGCCAGGCTGCCGGGCGTGGACCAGGTCACCGCTCTGCTCGTCAACAGCGCGCACAAGGGCGCACTGGCGACACTGCGCGCGGCCACGGACCCCGAGGTTCGCGGCGGCCAGTACTACGGGCCGGACGGTTTCCGGGAGGTGCGCGGTTACCCGAAGCTGGTGTCCTCCAGCAAGCAGTCGCATGACGAGGAGCTGCAGCGCCGGCTGTGGGCGGTGTCCGAGGAGCTCACCGGCGTCAGCTTCCCGGTGTGATGATGCGGACTGTCGAAGAACACCAGGTGGTGGTGGCCGGGCTGATCAAAGCCCGTGCACCGCAGGATGTTCCGTTGAACGACACACTCGGCCTGGTGCTGGCCGCCGATGTGGTGGCACCGCTGTCGCTGCCGGGGTTCGACAACTCGGCGATGGATGGCTATGCCGTCGTCGCCGACGACGTCGCGTCCGCCTCCGAGGAAACCCCGGTGCGGCTGCCGGTGGCCGAGGACATCCCGGCGGGCCGCACCGATCTGCTGACGCTGCAGCCGGGAACCGCGCACCGCATCATGACCGGGGCGCCGCTGCCGTCCGGCGCCACTGCGGTGGTCCCGGTCGAGGCCACCGACGGCGCGACGGACACCGTGACGATTCGCGCGGCCGCCCGCGACGGCCAGCACATCCGGCGGGCCGGTGAGGATGTCACCGCCGGCACCACCGTGCTGCGCGCCGGTCAGGTGATCACCCCGGCCGCACTCGGTCTGGCCGCCGCGCTGGGACTGGCCACCCTGCCCGTGCTGCCGCGGCAGCGGGTGATGGTGATGTCGACCGGCACCGAGTTGGTGGCTCCGGGCGCCGAGCTGCAGCCGGGGCAGATCTATGAGTCGAATGCGGTGATGCTGGCCGCGGCGGTCCGCGACGCCGGCGCGCAGGCGACCATCGCCCC
Source organism: Mycobacterium farcinogenes (assembly GCF_019739075.1). Classification (NCBI taxonomy): domain Bacteria; kingdom Bacillati; phylum Actinomycetota; class Actinomycetes; order Mycobacteriales; family Mycobacteriaceae; genus Mycobacterium; species Mycobacterium farcinogenes. The sequence continues at coordinate 5,710,144 of NZ_CP081673.1, forward strand.
GATGTCCGCCGACGACGTCGACGCCTTCCGCGCCGCGCTGGCCGAGCACGCCCGCGATGCAGATCTGATCATCACCACCGGCGGTGTCAGTGCAGGCGCGTACGAGGTGGTCAAGGACTCCCTGTCAGATCAGGTGGAGTTCGTGAAGGTGGCGATGCAGCCGGGCATGCCGCAGGGCGCGGGCACGGTCAACGGGGTCCCGATCATCACGCTGCCGGGCAACCCGGTCAGCGCGCTGGTGTCGTTCGAGGTGTTCGTCCGTTCGCCACTGCGTGCGGCGATGGGCCACACCGCACCGGACCGGCCGCGGCGCACCGCACAGCTGACCGAGGATCTGACGTCGCCGCGCGGAAAACGGCAGTTCCGGCGGGGTGTGCTGACCGGGGATTCCGTGAGCAGCTACGGTCCCCCGGCCTCGCATCATCTGCGCTGGCTCGCCTCGGCCAACTGCCTGTTGGAGATCGCCGAGGACGTCACCGAACTGGCCGCCGGGGCGACGGTTCCCGTGTGGGACCTCAGCTAACCGGGCGCACGTAGAATCCTCCCGATGGCCAGACGCCCAGACCTCCAGTCCGGACCAGAACGCCTTGTGGCCCTGGTGCGATCCAGTGTTCCGCCGATGCACTCGGCGGGCCTTCCGTTCGTCGGCGCCAGCCTCGCCGTCGCGGCCCTGGGCCGCAAGAACCGCTGGGTGCGCCGGGCCGGCCTGCTGGCCGCCGGCGCGAACGCGGCGTTTTTCCGGCACCCGCCGCGCGTGGCGCCGACGCGCCCCGGCGTCGTGGTCGCTCCGGCCGACGGACTGGTCTGTCTGATCGAGGACGCTGTTCCGCCCGTCGAGCTGGGCCTGCCCGCCACACCTCGGCCGCGGATCAGCATCTTCCTGTCGGTGCTCGACGCCCATGTGCAGCGGGCCCCGATCGGCGGTGACGTGGTGGCCGTGCAGCACCGGCCCGGACGGTTCCACTCGGCCGAGCTCGAGGCCGCCAGCGAGGACAACGAGCGCAACAGTGTCGTCATCCGCACCCCCGAAGGCGTCGAAGTGATCGCCGTGCAGATCGCCGGTCTGATTGCCCGGCGCATCGTGTGTAACGCGCACGTCGGCGACAAGCTCGACATCGGCGAGACGTACGGGCTGATCCGATACGGCTCCCGGCTGGACACCTACCTGCCTGCTGGTTCGAAACTGCTCGTCACCAAGGGCCAGCGGACGCTGGCCGGAGAAACCGTCCTGGCGGAGTTGCCATGATCAAGCCGCGCATGAGGCCGCCGTCGTTGATCAAGGGCCGCATGAAACCGCCGCCGTTCAGCGTGCGGATGTTGCCGAGCGCGATGACGGTGGCCGCGATCTGCCTGGGTCTGTCGGCGGTCAAGATGGCGCTTGACGACCGGCCCACCGAGTCGATGGCTTTTCTGGCGGTGGCGGCGATCCTCGACGCGCTCGACGGCCGCGTGGCGCGGATGCTCAACGCCACCTCCAAGATGGGTGAGGAGATCGACTCACTGGCCGACGCGGTGAATTTCGGTGTCGCACCGGCATTCATCGTGTACGGCACGCTGCTGTCGCACTCGCGGGTCGGCTGGATCGTGGTGCTGCTGTACGCGGTGTGCATCGTGTTGCGGCTGGCGCGGTTCAACGCCCTGCTCGACGTGGACCAGCCCGCATACGAGAAGGAATACTTCGTCGGGATGCCCGCGCCGGCCGGTGCCATCGGCGCGATCGGTCTGCTGGCCGCCAAGATGCAGTTCGGTGAAGGTTGGTGGACCAGCGAGTGGGCTGTGTCGATCTGGATGATCGGTGTCTCGCTGCTCGTGGTGAGCCGGATCCCGATGCGCAAGATCCACACCTTCTCGGTGCCGCCCAACATGGTGGCGCCCTTGCTCGCACTGGTGGCCATCGGCGTCGCGGCGTCGGTGTTCTACGGCTACATCGTGATCATGGTGATCATCGTGGCCTACGTGATCCACATCCCGTTCGCCATCCGCACCAAGAAGTGGGTGGCCAGCCACCCCGAATCATGGGACGACAAACCGCAACAGCGCCGCGCCGCCCGGCGCGCGATTCGCCGGGCACAGCCGCACCGGCGGTCCATGGCGCGGCTGGGGTTGAGAAAGCCGGGTCGCTGACATGTCGCAGCTCGAGGTTGACGAGGATCACGCACTCGGGCATCTGCGCCTGACGGCACGCTTGAACACGTCCGCACTCGACTCGCGCCGCGGGGTGGTCCGGTTGCATCCGGAGGCCATCGCTGCCCTCGGGCTGCGCGAGTGGGATGCGGTTTCGTTGACCGGCTCCCGCACTACCGCCGCTGTCGTGGGCGTGGCGCCCGGCGGGACGCCGACCGGAACCGCCCTGCTCGATGACGTCACGTTGTCGAACGCCGGGGTGCGGGAGACCGCGACGGTGATCGTGGCGCCGGTGACGGTGTACGGGGCCCGGGCGGTCACGGTGAGTGGCTCCAAGCTGGCGACCGACTCGATTTCGTCGGCGACGCTGCGGCAGGCACTGCTGGGCAAGGTGATGACGGTCGGCGACACCGTGTCACTGTTGCCCCGCGATCTGGGGCCCGGCACCTCGACATCGGCGGCCACCGCAGCGCTGGCGTCGTCGGTGGGTATCACCTGGACCTCGGAGCTGCTGACGGTAACCGGGGTCGACCCCGCCGGACCCGTGAGCATTCAACCGAATTCGGTGGTGTCCTGGGGGTCGGGCCTGGAGCCGAGCTCCTCGGATTCCACCGGCGCGCACACGATCAGCCCCGCGCGGACCGCGCCTGCGGTGAGCTTCGACGACCTCAAGGGCTCCCATGTCCAGGCCGGCAAGCTGACCGAATGGCTCAAGCTGTCCCTCGATGAGCCCCAGCTCCTCGAAACTCTCGGCGCCACACCTAATCTCGGTGTCCTGGTGTCGGGCCCGGCCGGCGTCGGCAAGGCCACCATGGTCCGGACGGTGTGCGCCGAGCGACGACTGGTGGAACTCGACGGCCCGGAAGTGGGGGCGCTGGCCGCCGACGACCGGTTGAGCCGGGTGTCCGACGCGGTCGCGTCGGTGCGCGACGGCGGTGGGGTGCTGCTGATCTCCGATGTCGACGCCCTGTTGCCGGCCACTGCCGCTGACCGGACACCCGAACCTGTTGCGGCCCTGATCATCGGCGAGCTGCGGGAGGCCGTGGCCACCCGCGGGGTCGCGTTCATCGCCACCTCGGCCGTGCCCATCGGGGTCGATCCACGGCTTCGGGCGCCGGACCTGTGTGACCGTGAGCTCGCGCTGTCCCTGCCAGATGCCACCACCCGTAAGGCCCTGCTGGAGGTGCTACTGCGCGGCGTGCCCTCCGCCGAGCTGAATCTCGCCGAGATCGCCGACCGTACACCGGGTTTTGTGGTGGCCGACCTGGCCGCGTTGGTCCGCGAGGGCGCGCTGCGCGCCGCATCACGGGCCAGCGCCGACGGCAACGAGCCGGTGCTGTGGCAGGAGGATCTGACCGGGGCGCTGACCGTGATCCGGCCGCTCTCCAGGTCGGCCGCCGAGGAGGTGTCGGTCGGGTCGGTGACGCTCGAGGATGTCGGCGACATGGTCGAGACCAAGCAGGCCCTCACCGAAGCCGTGCTGTGGCCGTTGCAGCACCCCGATACGTTCCAGCGGCTCGGCGTCCAGCCACCGCGTGGTGTGCTGCTCTACGGCCCGCCCGGCTGCGGCAAGACGTTCCTGGTGCGGGCCCTGGCCAGTTCGGGGCGGCTCTCCGTGCATGCCGTCAAAGGTGCTGAGCTGATGGATAAGTGGGTCGGCTCTTCGGAGAAAGCGGTGCGTGAGCTGTTCGCCCGCGCGCGTGACTCGGCACCGTCGCTGGTGTTCCTCGACGAGATCGATGCGCTGGCCCCACGCCGCGGGCAGAGTTTCGACTCGGGGGTGACCGATCGCGTGGTGGCCTCGCTGCTGACCGAGCTCGACGGCATCGAACCGATGAACGACGTCGTCGTGCTGGGTGCGACCAACCGCCCAGACCTCATCGACCCGGCGCTGCTGCGGCCGGGCCGGTTGGAGAAGCTGGTGTTCGTCGAGCCGCCCGACGCTGATGCGCGACGTGAAATCCTGCGTACCGCAGGTAAATCCATTCCGCTGGCCGCCGACGTCGATCTCGACGGCCTGGCCTCCGAGTTGGACGGCTACAGCGCGGCCGATTGTGTTGCGCTGCTGCGGGAAGCAGCGCTGACGGCCATGCGCCGGTCCATCGACGCGGCCGACGTCACCGCCGCCGACGTCGCCAAAGCGCGCGAGACAGTGCGGCCGTCGTTGGACGCGGCGCAGGTGGAATCGTTGCGGGAGTTCGCGGCTGGGCGGTGAGGTTGGCGGGCTGGGTGCGTCCGGCGGGCCCTTCGCCACCCGTAGTTTCACCACAAGGGGCAAACGTCCCCATTGCCCAAGCCTCACGGGATCGAATCACCCCTCGATGTGCCCGCCTACGAGCGACAACCGAGCGACAATCGCCTCCTGAATCGCTTCCGTACCACTGGCCGCAGAACGCGCATCCTCATCCGCCCCTGGGACACCTGGAACCTCAACTGTCCCTCCGGTCCAACGCCCGACTCTGAGCGACACTGTCGCTGATAGGCGGGCACACTGGCACCCACTCGCCGCAGCGTGATTGTTGAGACGGCTGTGACTGACGTCTACTCAGCGATCGCCGCCAACCGGTCGATCGATCCTCGCAGCTTGTCCGCAGTGGTCGCCCGTGCCCGCACCAGCCGCTTCTCGTCGGTCAGCCGCGACCAGTCGTAGGTGTGGGTGACCAGAGTTCGGTTGTCGCCCAATGGTTCCAGCTCCCAGCGCCACAGGTGACCAGGTGGTTCCTTCCCCACCTCGGACGGCCGCCACGCTATCCTCCGACCCTCCTCGAACTCCACGACGTGGTTCTCGCGGTCGCCGCCCTGGCTGATCGTCATGACGAACACGTCTCCGACCGCCCGAACCCGCTGATCGGTCGGCGCTTCGGCGAGATTCTCGTTCCCGTCCCAGCGGGGCTGTTGAGACGGGTCGGCGATCATCTCGAAGATGACCTCTGCCGGTGCGGCGATCTCCCGACTGGCTGCGACAACCTTTGAAGCTCCGGCCTTATCATCCATAGGCCAGGAGCCTACCCACCATGTCCACCACGCACGCAAAGGGCGAAATGGAAAAATTTGCGAGACGATCCGGGATCGCAGTGACGCTGATTTTTATCGCAATGCTGGCGCCCTGGGCGGTGAATGCCGCAAAGCAATTATCATTTGTGACATTAATCGTAATTCTCGGCTTGGTATGGGCTTGTGTTTACCTGATTTTCATGATGACACAATCAAAGACGGTAGCATTCCAGGCATCCTTCGACGCCACTGGAACACAACTGCGGCCCGACAAGCGGATAGAGAACAATCTGCGGAGATTCATCGTCACTGCCGGCCTATCAACGTGGTTGATGTTCCTAGCCTGGGTCGTTGGTGTGTTGTATCTACCTTTTGACGTCGGCCGACATGTGTTCCCACTATGCGCCGGTGCTGCCGCGGCAGTTCTGACCTGGTGTTGGGTCAAATTGCGCCGACAGGGCAGCCTCAGCTATCTCTCCTTGACCCCGGACGGTTTTGAATTCTCGACGCTGCGCGAACCGAAAACCGGAAAGTGGGACGAGATCGAGAACATCGCAGACAGACTGCCCGATGAAGAGCGCTTCTGGAACCCGATGGTCGTGACATTGGCCGGCGGCGAAACACTGCTGATGGAGGCTCCCGGGACATACACGCCCAAGGGCACGGCGCTCGTGCAGTGGGTTCGGCTCTACTGGCAGCATCCCGAACTGCGCGACGAGCTCACCGACGGCCGCGCCGTAGCCAGACTGCGCGCGGCCTAGAAGGCCCATCCCACCTGCGGTTTCAGTCGAATCTTGGCGCATTCAGCCTCTCCGGTGCGGTGTTAGGCTCGTCGGTATGGGCGTAGGAAGCTTCTACTACTTGCAGGGCAACTACGTCTATGGCATCGCCGATCACGCCAACGGGGCGAAGTCGAGCGTGCCGTGGGCCATGGCAGGCATTGGATCCGACTTTCTGTCGATGGGTCAGCTGGTCGCTACCGAAGGCGCGGGCGCACTCGCCAAATCGGCCGCCGCGAGCGGCGCGACATCGTCGGCCAAGACCCTGGGGAATATCGCGAAGGGTGCCGGCACACCGATTATCAATGCCGGTCTGATCGTCCTGACAATGGAAAGCAACATGCTCGGGTTTGGCCGACCCGAGGATGGTGCACGATTCACCGACGGGGCCAACCACTTCGTCGACGCTCACTCGACCCTTTTGAGATCGGCGCCACCCGGCGATTGGACGGGCGACGCGTCGAAGGCTTACGGAGAGAGAAACAAGGAACAACAAGCGCGCGCCGCCGATATGTCGTCCACCGACGCCGATATTCAGAAAGTCATTGCCGAGGAAGCGCGCCAAGTCGGCGACACCCGCGATTTTGTTTCGCAAATGCAGACGATACTTAGCTTAAGTATTGTTCCCGCCCTACTCGCCAAAGCTATTCCCTACGTTGGCCAGGCAGTTTCGACTGCAATAGAGGTGGCGGCGGTCGCAGGCACCGTGCCCGCCGCAACAGTCCAATGTCATCAGATGGCCAGTCGTTCCGGCGAAAATGCGGGGAAGATCAGAGACCTTGCCTCAAAATATGGATCGACGAACGCAAACGCCAAGATTCCCGGCGGCGGTTTCGGCCCTAGCTAGGGCCACCCACCCGAATCCGACCAAGGAGGTTCCATGACACAGCCGCCACTCACCGTTTCCGACCAGATACGGGCGACTGCGACCGTGCAGGGAGAAGCCGCGTCGTTCATCGAGATGGCCAAGTCGGCGACGGATGGAACCGCAGGCCACGTGTTCCAGACCCACGGCTTGGTGTGTTCTCCCACGGCGATGGCGCTCAAGTCCGCGGAACTGTCCCGCCGCGAAGCGGCCGGCAAGATGCATGAGATCTCGACTGACCTCTCCGTCAAGCTGCGATCGGCAGCGACCGACTACACAACCTCCGATCATCAAGAGGGCGGCAACATCGACGGCCAGATGCATCCGCGCTGAGCCAAACAGCTACACCGCCAACAACTTCCGGATCGCGTCGGCCAGGTCCTCTTCCATCCAGGCCGGCAGCTCGGCGTCGTGGGCATGCCGGCGCACCATGGCATAGGGCAGGTCGACGACAGCGCGCGACATGGCGTCCATGGTGCGCGCGTCATCGTCGCCGAAAATCTCGCGGGCCAGTTCGCGTAGCCGCTCGATGAGCGGGGCGTTCATCACCGCCAGCGTCGCGGCGAACTCCGCGTCGGGGGCACCGTCGAGCAGGTCGCTCGGCCGGATGGTCAGCAGCAGCCGCGCATCTTCGGGAACCGAACGCGCGAAGCCCACCGCGGCAACACCCATCGCCACCGCAGCATCCAGCGGAGAATCGCCCGTCGCCGCCATCGCCCGGGTCTGAAACCGTTCCAGCGCCCGCAACCACGCCGCCGTCAGCACCCCATTGCGATTGCCGAACCGGTGATACAGCGTGCCCGCCGGCGCCCCGCTGGCCTTGGCGATCGCCGCAACGCTTGCCGCCCTTGGCCCTTCGGCGAGCACCAGTGCCCGTGTCGCATCCAAGATCGCGTCGGTGTCATGCTTCCGCGGAGGCGCCATGATCTAGTACAGTCCTTCTATATGGAACGTTTACCCTATATCGATGAGCATGCCATAACCGTCGACGCCGACACGGCCACGACATGGGCCGCCGTCCTGCGCACGATGTGCGGCGAGCCTTCCCGGCCGCGCGCTCCGTTCGGATTCGCGATCGGCGAGTGCACGCCGCGGCAACGCCTCACACTCAGGGGCCGCCACCCCTTCTCGGTCTACAAATGGATTTTCGAACTGGACGAACTCGAGCCACACCGCACCCGCGTACGCTCGCAGACCTGGGCCGACTTCCCGGGCCTGCACGGCAAGGTCTACCGTGCCCTGGTCATCGGCTCCGGCGGTCATGCCGTCGCCGTGCGCCATATGCTCAAACGCATTGCGGGACATTTACGCCCGCGCCCGGACGTGTTGGCGTGATCCTGAACTGGGGCGCCAGCACCCAAGAGCGCAACGCGGTCCTGCCGTGCGACGCCCTGCCATCAGTCGCGTCACTACGCGCCGACCGGGCGATCAGCATCGGCGCGCCCCGGTCGACCGTATTCGCCTGGCTCTGCCAACTGCGCGTCGCGCCCTACAGCTACGACCTGATCGACAACTTCGGCCGACGCAGCCCGCGGACCCGCGACCCGGAACTGACCCAGCTCCACACCGGCCAACGCTTCATGCAGATCTTCACGCTGCACTCGTTCGCCGACGAGGAACACCTGACGCTGCAGTCCGGGAGAGTCGCGGTCACCTACGGCGTGCGTGACGAAGCCGGGGGCACCCGCCTGCACGTGCGAGTGCGCTTCGGCGGGACCCGGCTCGTCGGGTGGGCGCTGGCCGCCGGTGACGTGGTGATGATGCGAAAGCAGCTGATCAACCTGCGAGACCTCGCGGAGCAGGAAGCGGCCCAAACTACATCTTGACGTTGACAAGTTACAGTGGAATAGTCCAACTTGTCACTGACTAGATTCACGGGAGTTGGAAATGGCCGACACCGCATCAACCACCGTTGAAACCACTCGCGCCGGCGATCGGGAGCGCGAACGCACTGCCGACGACCTCGGCCAGGCCCTCACCCAGGGCTACCTGACGATGCCCGAATATGAGGGTCGGCTGCAGTCGGCATTCCAAGCGCAGACCACCGCCGAACTGCGCGCGCTCGTCGCCGACCTACCCGTCAACCGTCTCCGGCGGCATGACCCGCGGCGTCGCGCCGCCCAACAACGGGCCGTCCGGTTGAGCGTCCGGATTCACCTGGCCGCCTACCTTGCCGGCTCAGCCCTGATGCTCGGCATCTGGCTGGCCGTCGGGTTCGGTGGTGGCGGCTGGTACTTCTGGCCGGTGTGGCCGATCATGGGCTGGGGCATCGGCGTTACCTCACATGCCATTCCGGTTTTGGCTCACGGTTCGATGAGCCCGGCGCGAATCGCGTAGCGCGTGAGGGCCAGTCGATCCCTCAGCCCGAGTTTGGCCAAGATGTTGGTCCGGTGCCGATCCACGGTCTTGGCACTGATGGTCAACGTCGCGGCGATCTCCCGCGTCGAGTAGCCCTCGGCGATCAACTTGAGCACTTCTTCCTCTCGCGGCGTGAGGATGGTGTCCGGCAGTTCGCTGCCCTGGCGTGACCGGTGCAGATAATCACGGATCAGCGCCGTCACTGCGCCGGCGTACAGGAACGGCTCGCCACGCATGGTGGCCCGGCAGGCCTCCAAGAGGTCACGGTCGGCGACGGACTTCAGCACATACCCCGACGCCCCTGCCTTGAGGGCCTCGAAGAAGTACTGCTCGTTGTCGTACATCGACAGGATCAGGATCCGCACGTGCGGATGAGATCGGTTGATCTCACGCGCGGCCTGCAGCCCGGTCATCCGTGGCATCGCGATGTCAAGGATCGCCAGGTCTGCCGGCGTCATGTCCAGCGCGTTCAGCGCCTCGTATCCGTCCGCGGCCTCGGCCACCACCTGCAAGTCGGGTTCGGCATCGATGATCATCCGCAGCCCGCTGCGGACCAGCGCGTGATCATCGGCCAGCAGTATCCGAGCGGGCATCACGTGCCCCGGGTCGGAATGACCAGCCGCACTTCGGTCCCGCCGTCCTGCGGTGAGGTGATCGTCAGGATGGCGTTCACCAGCAATGCCCGCTCACGCATCCCGTTGATCCCCGCGCCCTCGGCATCCACTCCGCCACGACCGTCATCGGCGATTCGCAACGTCAATTCCGTCGCGCCGGTGTGCAGATCGAGCCACACCTTGCTCGCGCCGGAATGTCTCGCCACGTTTGTCAGGCTTTCTTGAGCGATCCGGTAGCACACCAGCTCGACGTCCGGCTTCAACCGATCCGATTGCGGCGCAATGTGTTTGACCACAGTAATACCGGATGCCTGGGCGAAGTCGTTGCACAGCGCGTTGAGTGCGCTGTGCAGCCCGAGGTCCTCGAGCGCGTCCGGCCTCAACCGTCGAGCGATCTCGCGCACCTCGTCGAGGCTGGACCGCACGATCTCCTGCGCATCGGCGAGCTCGGCGTGGATCGACTCCGGGGACCGGTCGACGGCACGCTTCAAAGTCAGCAATGCGACGGTGAGCGTCTGGCCGATCTCGTCGTGCAGTTCCCGTGCGATGCGCTGACGTTCGTTCTCCTGGGCCGCCAACGCCGAAGCGCTTGCAGTGGTCCGTTCGGTTTCCAGCCGATCCAGCATGGCGTTGAACGACTCGATCAAGTGCTGCAGATCGCCGCTGTCACGATCGTCGACACGGTCGCTGCGCTTGGGCGGATCGACCCGCCGCATTGACGCGGCGAGCCGATCCAATGGGGCAAGACTGGATCTCAGCAGTAGCGCGTTGGCAGCCAGAATAATCGCCAAACCTATGACCAAAACTGGGATTTCGGTGAGCTTTATCCGTGAAGACACCGACGCCGGCGACAACGCGAGAATCAGGGTGCCCAGCGTGAAGATCAGCCCGTTGATCAGGAACACCCGACGGAACAACGCGGCAGCCGGGGTGCGCGCCGGTTTCACCCCACCAGCGTGACCCGAGACCAGCGCTCTTGTCCATACAGGTAACGCCCCTGGCGGAATGGGTGTCAGCCCCGATGGTCCCCGAGGTCCCGGCTGCACACGATCGACACAGGGCCGTCCCGAATGATCGGAGAACGAGGACGATGACACTGGCGACGCATTGGAACGAGCTCATGCAGGCACACGAAATCGCGGCCCACCTGCCGACCGTGCGGATCGACGACCCTGTGTCGAAGGCCGTCCAGCTGATGGTGGTCAACCGGCTTCCCGGACTGGTGGTGGTCGATGACGACGACCGCCCGGTCGCGGTGCTGCCGGGTACGCAGGTGCTGCGGTTGACGATTCCCGAGTCCTACCAAGACGATCCGGCGTTGGTCCGCACCGTCGACGAGATTCACGCCGATCTGTTCTGGCACGGGCCGGGCAAACTCACCGTCGGTGATTGTCTTCCGGGGCCCGCGTCCAAGCCGGCGACCGTGACGCCCGAGGCGACGTTGCTGGAGATCGCCACGGTGATGGCCAACAAGCGCAGCCCGTTGATCGCCGTCGTCGACCGCAGCGGACGGCTTACCGGGGCCGTCACGCTCGAACGGCTGCTGACCAGCCTCGCGGTCGCCGGGCCCGGCGACTGATCCCCGCGGCTTGTGCTGGCTGGAGTCTCGGCGCTGACGATCTTCGTCGTCGCCTTCTGGTTCATCGCCACCGAGCGAGCCGACAAGGTCAAGACCGTCTTGGTCGCCGCCGGCCTGATGGCCCTGCTCGGGTTGATCCCCGGAGCCGAGGTCTTTCATTCAGAGCATCAGGGCATCGACTGGAACGTCATCTTCCTGTTGCTCGGGATGATGGTGATCGTCGGCGTCATCAAACAGACCGGGCTTTTCGATTTCCTCGCGATCTGGGCCGCCAAGCGCTCCCGCGGCAATCCGTTCCGGCTGATGGTCATGCTGATGGCGATCACCGCCTTCGCCTCGCCGGTGCTCGACAACGTGACCATCATCCTGCTGATTGCTCCGGTGACCCTGGTGATCTGCGACCGGCTGCGCATCCCGCCTCAGCCCTATCTGATCGCCGAGGTGCTGGCTTCCAATATCGGCGGCGCCGCCACCCTGATCGGTGACCCGCCCAACATCATCATCGGCAGCCGTGCCGGCCTGACCTTCAACGACTTCCTGATCCACATGGCGCCGATCGTCGTCATCATTTTCGCGTTGTTCGTGGTGTTCACCCGGGTACTGTTCCGCTCTGACCTGCGCGCGCGACAGGTGCACATCGACGAGGTGATGGCGCTGCAGGAACGGCGTGCGATCAAGGACAGGCGCCTGCTGTTGCGATCGCTTCTGGTGCTCAATGTGGTGATCGTCGGCTTCGCGCTGCATTCGGTACTGCACGTGGCGCCGTCCATCGTCGCGCTGTTGGGCGCCGGGGCCATGCTGCTGGTCACCGACATCGATGTGGCCGACGTGCTGCCCGAGGTCGAGTGGCCCACGCTGGTGTTCTTCATGGGCCTGTTCGTGATGGTCGCCGGGTTGGTCCACACCGGTGTCATCGGTGCGCTCGGGTCGGTGGCCGAGTCGGCGTTCGGCGACAACTGGTTCGCCGCGGCGACGGCGCTGCTGTTCGGTTCGGCGATCGTGGGCGCGTTCGTCGACAACATTCCCTACACCGCGACGATGACGCCGGTGGTGGAGGACATGGTGGCTCAGGCTCCGGAAACCGAGACGGGTCGGGCGCTGTGGTGGGCGTTCGCGCTCGGTGCCTGTTTCAGCGGCAACGGCACCGCCATCGCGGCCAGTGCGAACGTGGTGGCGATCGGTATCGCGAAGCGGGCCGGGCATCCGATCAGCTTCTGGCGGTTCACCCGTTACGGCCTGGTGGTCACCGCGCTCAGTACCGTGCTGGCCTGGGGGTATGTCTGGCTGCGTTACTTCTGAGCTCGGCGCCGACCAGCCCGGGCCGCCAGCGGATGCCGGCGATGAGCCGCCCCGTAGACTGAGTGTCAACCCAATGCCATAACCACTCATGCCGGTGCTCGTCGCGCAAGCGCTCATCGGTAGCCGACACCCCGACCCCAACCCGATCGGAGTGCCATTGCTCGCCGTCCTGCTCGCCCACGCGGTCGCCACCGCGCTGGCGCCACTTCTGGTGGCCAAATGGGGACGGCGAGCCTTCTATCCCCTGGCTCTGGTGCCGCTGGGCTCCCTGGCCTGGGTCGGCTTGAACTGGCCGAGCCAGGATCGTGTCCCGACCGTCAGCATCCCGTGGGTGCACGAGCTGTCGATGGACATCACGCTGCGGTTCGATTCGCTGGCCGCGATCATGAGCGTGCTGGTGCTCGCGATCGGCGCGTTGGTGCTGTTCTATTGCGGCGAGTATTTCCACCACCACGGCGGCAAGGTCGAAAAGCGGTTGCCCAGCTTCGCGGCCGAGCTCGTGGCCTTCTCCGGGTCGATGTTCGGCCTGGTGGTCAGCGACAACATGCTGGTGCTCTACATCTTCTGGGAAACCACCACGGTGTTGTCGTTCCTGCTGGTCGGGCACTATGCCGAGCGCGCGACGAGCCGACGCGCGGCCACCCAGGCACTGTTGGTCACGACGTTGGGCGGGCTGGCGATGCTGGTCGGCATCATCGTGCTGGGCCACCTGTCGGGAACCTATCTGCTCTCGGAGTTGATCGCCTCTCCCCCGGGTGGTACCGCGGCCGCGATCGGCATAGCGCTGATCCTCGTCGGCGCGTTGTCCAAGTCGGCGATCGTCCCGATGCACTTCTGGCTGCCCGGCGCGATGGCCGCGCCCACACCCGTCAGCGCCTACCTGCATGCCGCAGCCATGGTCAAGGCCGGTGTGTATCTGGTGGCGCGGATGGCGCCGGGTTTCGCCGAGACGCCGCTGTGGCGGCCGATGGTGATCGGCCTGGGGTTGCTGACGATGCTGCTGGCCGGCTGGCGTGCGGTGCGTGAATACGACCTGAAGTTGATTCTGGCGTTCGGCACGGTCAGCCAGCTCGGACTGATCACCGTGATGGTGGGCACCGGCGGCAGCGACATGATGCTGGCCGGGCTGGCCATGCTCTGTGCCCACGCGATGTTCAAGGCCGGGCTGTTCATGGTGGTGGGCATCATCGACCACACCACCGGCACCCGCGACATCCGCCGCCTCGCCGGCTTGGGCCGCCAGTGCAAGCCGCTGCTGATCATCGCCGCGTGTGCGACCGCGAGCATGGCCGCGCTGCCGCCGTTTTTCGGGTTCGTCGCCAAGGAAGCCGACCTCGAGACGGTTCTGCACAGCCCGGCCCTCGGCTCAGCGGCTCCGTGGGTGCTGACCGGCATCGTGGTCGGCTCGGTGTTCACCACCATGTACAGCTTGCGTTTCATGTGGGGCGCGTTCTCCGACAAGGGGCTGCCGCGGCCGAGCACTCGCGTAGCTGAAATGTCCTTTCCATCAACAACTTTCCTCGCCGCCCCGGCCGTACTGGCCGCCGCCGGATTGGGATTTGGGTTGTGGCCGGCCGGGATGGACTCGGTGCTCGACGAATACGCCGACACCATGCCGGGCGGGTCGGGTTATCACTTGGCCCTGTGGCACGGGCTGGGTCTGCCGCTGCTGCTCTCGGTGGTGGTGCTCGCCGTCGGCACCGCGGTGTTCTTCGGACGCAACCGTTTGCCCCGCACCCGGTTCGCCTACCGCCCGCTGGGCAACGCCGACCGCATGTACGACGCGGTGATCCGAGGGCTGGACATCGCCTCGGTGCGGTTGACGGGCGAGACTCAGCGCGGCTCGCTTCCGGCCACGCAGTCGGTGATCCTGTCGACACTGGTGGTGCTGCCCATCGTGATGCTGGCGCTGGGAGCGCGGGACCGTCCGGATATCGCACTGTGGGACTCCCCGCTGCAGGTGGTGGTCGGGTTGCTAATGCTGGCCGCCGCGATCGGCGCGACGGTGATGCGTAACCGTCTGGCCGCGGTGCTGCTGGTCGGCGTCACCGGCTACGGCTGCGGTGCGATCTTCGCCTTCCACGGTGCACCCGATCTGGCGTTGACCCAATTCCTGGTCGAGACACTGGTTTTGGTGATCTTCGTGCTGGTCCTCCGGGTCCTGCCCGCCGAGGCTGACGCCACCAACATCAACCGCCACCGGCTACCGCGTGCGGCGCTGGCGCTGGCGGTGGGGGCCACGGTCACCACACTCGCGGTGTTCGCGATGGCCGCGCGCAGCGGCGTCGGCGTCGCCGAGTTGCTTCCCGACGCGGCCTACTACCGCGGGCACGGCGCCAACACGGTCAACGTGTTGCTGGTCGACATCCGCGCCTGGGACACCATGGGCGAGGTGATGGTGTTGCTGGTGGCCGCCACGGGCGTGGCGTCGCTGGTGTTCCGGCACCAGCGATTCGGTACCGCGCCGCGCGTCAGCACCGCTGTCGGCCAGCCCGACATCGGGCCTGTCGGCGCGTACAGCCCGGCTGTCGGCGACGTCACCTGGCTACGCGGGAGCGAGCTGCGCGACCCGCGACACCGCTCCCTGGTGCTGGAGGTGGCCACGCGCGTCATCTTCCCGCTCATCATGGTGCTCTCGGCGTACTTCTTCTTCGCCGGCCATAACACCCCCGGCGGCGGTTTCGCCGGCGGGCTGACCGCAGGCCTGGCGCTCGTACTGCGGTATCTGGCCGGCGGCCGTTACGAGCTCGGCGAGACCCTGCCGCTCGACGCGGGCAAAATCCTCGGCACCGGGCTCGGCCTCTCGGCGGGCACGGCGGTTGCCTCGATCCTGTTGGGCGCGCCCGCGTTGTCCTCGGCGGTGCTTCAGTTCGACGTGCCGGTGCTGGGCTCGGTCAAGATGGTGACCGCGCTGTTCTTCGATCTGGGGGTGTATCTCATCGTCGTCGGTTTGGTGCTCGACATCTTGCGCAGCCTCGGCGCCCGGGTGGATACGGAGATCGCCCGATGACGACGTTCCTGATCACGCTGATCATCATCGGCGGCCTCACCAGCACCGGTGTCTATCTGCTGCTCGAACGCAATCTGACCCGGATGCTGTTGGGGCTGTTGCTGATCGGCAACGCGGTCAACCTGTTGATCCTCACGGTCGGCGGCCGCGGGGGTAACCCGCCCATCCGTGGGCGCACCAGCAACGGCGCCACCACCGATGCCGATCCGCTGGCCCAGGGCATGATCCTCACCGCCATCGTGATCAGCATGGGGCTCGCGGCGTTCGTCCTGGCGCTGGCCTACCGGTCCTATCGACTCACCACGGTCGAAGAGGTCGGTAACGATCCTGAGGACACCCGCGTCTCCCAGCGGTCGAGTGCTCAGGAAGAAGAAGTCATTCCGGTCGCCGATCCCCATCGCGATACCGACGCGCCCGACGAACTCGATGCGCTGCCGGGATTCGAGGGATCGAAGTGACCGCCCAGGCTCTGATCCCGCTGCCGGTACTGATCCCGGCGCTGGCTGCGGCGGCGACGCTGGTGGCCGGGCGCCGTCCCCGGTTGCAGCGGGTCATCACCCAGTTCGCGTTGACGGCCGTGGTCGTGGTGTGCGCGGCGCTGGTGTACCTGGCCGACCGGGACGGCACGCTGGTGTTGCACGTCGGTGGGTGGGGACAGAGTGTGCCGGGGATGGGGCCGTTGGGCATCACGCTGGTGGTGGATCGGCTTTCGGCGCTCATGCTCGTGGTGTCGGCCATCGTGTTGTTGGCGGTGGTCGCCTACGCCATCGGGCAGGGTATCCGCGACGGCGACGAACGCCAGCCGACGTCGATCTTCCTGCCCACCTATCTGGTGCTGTCGGCCGGTGTGTGCACCGCCTTCCTGGCCGGTGACCTGTTCAATCTGTTCGTCGGCTTCGAGGTGCTGCTGGCCGCGAGCTTCGTCCTGCTGACCATCGGCGCCAGTGAGGACCGAGTCCGGGCCGGCATCTCGTACGTGCTGGTCTCGATGGTGTCGTCACTGATCTTCCTGATCGGCATCGCCCTGGTGTACGCGGCGACGGGCACGCTCAACATGGCGGAGTTGGCGCTGCGCCTCGACGACATCTCGACGGGCACCCGCACCGCACTGTTCGCGGTGTTGCTCGTGGCGTTCGGCATCAAGGCCGCGGTGTTCCCGCTGTCGACATGGCTGCCCGACTCCTACCCCACCGCGCCCGCGCCGGTCACCGCGGTGTTCGCCGGCTTGCTGACGAAAGTCGGTGTGTACGCGATCATCCGGGCTCACTCGCTGCTGTTCCCCGGTGGCGAGCTGGACAACGTGCTGCTGGTGGCGGGCCTGCTCACCATGATCATGGGCATCCTCGGCGCGATCGCCCAGAGCGACATCAAACGGCTGCTGTCCTTCACCCTGGTCAGCCACATCGGCTACATGGTGTTCGGTGTCGCACTGGCCAACCAGCTCGGCATGTCCGGGGCGATCTACTACGTGGCCCACCACATCGTGGTGCAGACCACGCTGTTCTTGGTGGTCGGCCTGATCGAGCGGCAGGCCGGGGCGTCGACGTTGCAGCGCCTCGGCGGGCTGGCCGCGGCCAGCCCCGTGCTCGCGTTCGTCTTCGTGGTGCCCGCGCTGAACCTCGGTGGCATTCCGCCCTTCTCGGGTTTCATCGGCAAGGTGGCGCTGCTGGAAGCCGGCGCCGCGAACGGCTCGGTCCTGGCCTGGATCCTGGTCGCCGGCGGTGTAGTCACGAGCCTGCTGACCCTCTATGTGGTGGCCCGGGTGTGGACGAAGGCCTTCTGGCGGGCCCGCGCTGATGCGCCCGAAGGACACCTGGCCGCGGCGGCACCGGCTGTGCTGCTCGACGACAGCGAGGACATCGAATTCGCCGATCGCGACAGCGTCGGACGCATGCCGGTGGGCATGTTGGCCCCGACAGGCGCTTTGATCGCTGTCGGGCTGGCGTTGACGGTGGCCGCCGGGCCGATCTTCTCCTACAGCGAGCGCGCCGCGGCCGAGGTGTTGGATCGTGGACAGTACATCTCGGCAGTGCTCGGGGGTGATCGGCGATGAGGTGGCTACTGCTTCGAGCCTGGATCCTCTGCTGGCTGATGCTGGTGTGGGTGCTGTTGTGGGGCAGCTTTTCGGTGGCCAACATCGTGTCGGGCCTGGCCGTCGCGGTGGTGATCACGGTACTGCTGCCGCTGCCTGCCGTCCCGGTGGAGGGCCGGGTCCACCTGCTGTCGTTGGCACGGTTGGTCGTTCAAGTGGCCGTCTGGCTGGTGATGTCCTCGTTCCAGATGGCGTGGCTGGCCGTCAAGCCCGGGCCACTGCCCGTCAACGCGGTGTTGCGGGCGCATCTTGCGGTCAAGTCGGATCTGGTTCTGGCCCTCGGGGTCAACATCATCAACCTGACGCCAGGAACCATCGTGCTGGAGATCGATCAGACCCGGCGCCTGATCTACGTACACGTCGTCGACGTCGGGTCCGAGCGGGCGATCCATCGATTCCACAACCAGATCACCACTCTGCAGCGGCTTTTGGTGGCGGCTTTCGAGCGCGAGTCCGACTGGCAGCCCGTGGTCAACAAGGAGGGCGCCTGACATGAGTACCGTGTGGACGATCGCGGCGGTCATGCTGACGGCCGCCGCGGCCATCACCATGTTTCGTCTGTTGGCGGGGCCGAGCACCTTGGATCGGCTGGTCGCGCTGGACACCCTGGTGGCGGTCACGTTGTGCGGTATCGGAACCTGGGCGGCATACAGCCTGGACACCACGGTGACCTACAGCCTGACCGCGCTGGCGTTGATCAGCTTCGTCGGTTCGGTCAGCGTGGCGCGTTTCCGCGTGCCCGATACCGATGAACCGCGGCGGAAGCGGGCAACGTGAGCATCCTCGACATCGTCACGGCGGTCTTGATTCTGGCCGGGTCGACGCTGGCCTTGACCGCCGCGATCGGCATTGTGCGGTTCGGCGACACCATGTCGCGGATGCATTCGGCGACCAAGCCGCAGGTACTCGGGCTACTGCTGGTGCTGGCCGGCGCTGCGATCCGGCTGCGAGGCCACGCCGATGTCGGCATGCTGATCCTCACCGGCTTGTTCACCCTGATCACCGCGCCGGTGATCGCAAACCGCGTCGGGCAGCTCGCTTACCGGGAGCAACGCAACCGGGAGAACCTGCTGACCCGAGACGAGATGGCCGAGTTCGAGGAGACTGGTAACGATGGCCAGAACTAACGACGACAACTGGGAGATCACCGAGAGCGTGGGCGCCACCGCACTCGGCGTGGCGATGGCGCGGGCTGCGGAAACCGCCGCCGTGACACCGCTGTTCACCGACCCGTATGCCCAGATGTTTCTCGACGCCGCCGGCGCGCGGGGCTGGAGTCCGCCCACCGGCGCGATGGCTCAGCGCATTCGTGCCATCGGAGGGTACGCCGCGTCCCGCACCAAGTGGTTCGACGAGTTCTTCGTCGCCGCCGGCGCGGCGGGCATCCGGCAGTCGGTGATCCTGGCGGCCGGCCTGGACGCGCGTGCCTGGCGGTTGCCGTGGATCCAGGACAGCGTCGTGTTCGAGATCGACCAGCCGCAGGTGCTGCGGTTCAAGGAGGAGGTCCTCGCGGCGCACGGGGTCACGCCGAAGGCCCGGCACGTCGCCGTCGCGGTCGACTTGCGCCAGGATTGGCCGAAGGCGTTGCAAGACGCGGGTTTCGACGCCACCCAACCGACGGCGTGGTCGGTCGAAGGCTTGCTGCCGTATCTGCCCGCCGATGCGCAGGACCTGCTGTTCGAGCGCATCACAGAGCTGTCTGCGCGGGACAGCCGGATCGCGGTCGAGGCTTTCAGCGCCGGGTTCTTCTCCGAAGATCACCTGGCCCGCCGTCGCGCGCAGATCGAGAAGATGCGGGCCGAGGCCGCCGAAGCCGGCGATGACATGCCCGATCCGGAGCAGTTGTGGTTCATCGAGGACCGTCCCCATGTCCCTGACTGGCTCAGTGAGCACTGCTGGGAAGTGGCGGCCCTGCCCGCCGACGACCTGATGGCCCGCTACCACCGCAGCATGCCGGCCGACACCACCGAAGGATCGATGGCCACTGAGTTCGTCGAAGGCATTCTGACCGAATAACTTCGGACTGACCGCGATTCGGGGTCGGCGGTCCGCATCACGCGGTCGCGAAGAAGCTCTGGAGCGTCTGCGCAACGCGTTCGGGCACGGTGGCGGTGGCGAAGTGGGACTGGTCGGGCCAGACGACTCGCCGAGCGTGTGGGAGCACCTCGGCCAGGCGGTCCATCCCCTCAGGCAAGGGAGGCCAGCTCAGGGCACCTTGCATGAGCAACACCGGTACGGTGATCGCCGCCCACCGATCGAAGTCACGTCCGTCATGGGCCATGGCTTCCAGGTCCGCACCAGCAGACAGCGTGCTGATCCTGCCGATTTCTTCGCTTTCCACCTCGAACGAAGCCGCCTCCACCAGTTCAGAAGGAACGCGGGCGACCTCGCGGGCGAAGAGCTCCACCGCGTCCGCATAGCGGGCGTCGGCGCACAAGCGCCGGTAGCGGTCCAGGACCGGCACCAGATGCGCGCCGGACAACAACAAGGGCGGTTCGAACAGCGCCAGCGAAGCGATGCGATCCATGTCGGCGAGCGCCGCATAAAGTGCCACTGTCGCCCCGTAGGAACCGCCGACGACGTGCGCACCCGTTCCCGACGAGTCCGTCACCACCTTCAGCACACACTCCAGATCTGCGGCCTCCACGGCAAAACTGTTGGAAGATACGCCAACTGCACTCGGTGGGTGGTTCCTGCGCGCATACCGCACGATCTGGAAGCCGCTGACGTGTCGGGCGACGTCGGCCCAAGAATCCAGGCCTCCGTTGGACCCGTGCACAAAGACCACCGGTGGTCCGGTTCCCGTCGTCTGAAATGCCAGGTCGGTACCGTCCGAAGTTGTCAGCACAGAAGCCATCTTCCGAGTATTCAGTGCTATTCCGAAAGCTGGAACTCCACCATCGCGGCGACGGTGTCCACCGCCTCGCTGAGCACGTCGAGGCGGGCCGCTTCCGACGGTGCGGCGAGCAGCGAATAACGATCGGCCTGCCCGATGGGTAGCCGAGTAGCCAACGCGTACAAGCGATTATCCGGGTCCACTCCGGCCGATTCGACGATGTCACGACTGCGGATCGGGGTACCTCGCGCTTCCCCGATGCGATCGAGCAGTGCCACCATCCGGTCTTCGACATCACTGATGCGGGCAGCGTCGAGGAGCCCGTCGGCTTCGTCGGGCCAGAGTTCGATCTCGGCGCGTGGATACGGGTCGTCATCGAGCCAGCGCTGCACCCGGATTCGCTCACCCATCACACACAGCAGTCGGTACTTGCCGACCCCGAACTCCTGACAGTCCACGATCTTGGCCAGGGCCCCGACATCGCATCGGCGGTCGCCGCCGCCCACCTCCCGGCCGGCCGAGATCAGCACCACCCCGAAGGAAGGCTCTGACATGGCCATGCAGTCGCCCACCATCGCCACGTAACGCGGTTCGAATATCCGCAGCGGCAGTTCCTGGCCGGGCAGCATGGCCACTTCGAGAGGAAACATCGGTGAGACCATCATGAGTGCCAGGATCGTCCTCGCCTGTGGGGTTGGCAAGCACGGCAGCCGGTAGCCTCGGATGATGCCACCGTCAGCGGAGCTTGAGGCAGCCCGCACGCTGCTGTCCGACCCGGGCTACACCGACCTCGACGCGGTCGACCGCCAATTGATCGAATTGCTGCAGGCCGATGGCCGTATTCCCTACGCTGAGCTGGCCCGTCGCGCCGACATCACGGAAAAGACTGCGCGCCGCCGGGTTTCGCGTCTACTGGACGAGGGCTATATGTCCATCGCCGCCGTCACCGACCCGGCAGTGCTGGGATTCGGCTCGCTGGGTCTGGCATTGCTGACCGTCGACGGTTCTCGTACGCCGGTCGAGGTCGCCGATCAATTGGCTCGACTGCCCGAAGCCGACTATGTGACGGCGACGACGGGACCGTACGGAGTGGTGTTGGAGTTGGTCTGCACCGACGCCCGCGAACTGCACGATGTCGCGTTCGGAACGATCGCGACTCTGCCGGGGGTGCGTTCGGTCGAACTGCTTCCCTACCTACGGCTGCACTATCAGCAGGCCCGGCTCTCCGGTGCGCTCGCCGACGGTGCGGTGCGTCCGCGCGCACTCGATGACATCGACCGCGCAATCCTGACCCGCCTCGCAGTCGACGGCCGCGCCGCCTTCCGTGACTTTGCCTCTGCGCTGGGCCTGTCCGAGACCACGATCCGGGTCCGGTACAACCGCATGGTGGAGACGGGCGCGGCCCGCGTGATGTGCATAGCCAACCCGCTGCGGCTCGGTTACCGCCACAGCAGCTGGGTGGCGCTCCGTACCGAGGGCCGGGCCGGTGCCCAGAAGGTGGCCGAGGCGCTGACGCGGGTGGAGCCGGTGTCGTACGTGGCGCTGACCGCCGGCCGCTGGGATGTGCTGGCCGAGGTGATCACTGCCCGGGACGCCGATCTGCTGGATGTGCTCGACGAGAGTATCCGTGGTCTGGACGGTGTCACCGCCATGCAGGCCTGGCCGTACGTCGCGGTGCACTACAAGGCAATTCACCCCCGCGACATCGAACGGGCGTCTGGCCATGGCCCCGACATCCGGTTGGCCTGAGGGCTACAGCACGAGTTCGCTGACGAGGGCGTCGACAACCTCGCGCAGGTCCCCGTCGTTCTCCTCGGCCACCCGGCGCTGCCGCTGGTAGGAACCGCCGCCTCGGTAGATGTCGGTCACCGCGGCGAGCTCGTCCGAGCAACCCAGCGACTTCGCCACCGGCTCAAGGTGATTCAGCAAGTCATCGAGATCTTCGGTGACCAACCGCTCGTTGCTGTCGGCGTCCAGGATGATCACGGCGTCCAGGCCGTAGCGGGCCGCCCGCCATTTGTTCTCCTGCACATGCCAGGGCGGCATCGTCGGCAATTGTTCGCCCGCATCGAGCCGGTGGTCCAGATCGACGATCAGGCAGTGGGTCAGCGCTACCAGGGCACCGAGCTCCCGCACGTTGGACACCCCGTCGAAGATCCGCACCTCGACGGTGCCCAGGTGCGGCGACGGCCTGATGTCCCAACGAATCTCGTTGAGGTGGTCGATGATGCCGGTCTTCTTCTGATCGTGGACGAAGCCTTCGAACTCCGGCCAGGTCTGGAATTGGAACGGCAGCCCGGCGGTGGGCAACTGCTGAAACATCATCGCCCGGTTGCTCGCATACCCGGTGTCCTCACCGTCCCAGAACGGTGAGGACGCCGACAGCGCCAGCAGGTGCGGGTACTGGTTGAGCAGCGAGGAGATGATCGGCATCACTTTGTGCGCCGAGGACACCCCGACATGCACGTGCACACCCCAGATCAACATCTGGCGGCCCCACCACTGGGTGCGCTTGATCAGTTCGGCGTACCGCGGGGCATCGGTCAGCTGTTGGGCCGACCATTTCGCGAACGGATGGGTGCCCGCGCAGAAGAGTTCCATACCGCGGTCGTGCACGATCTTGCGCACGGGGCCGAGCGTGCTGCGCAAGTCGTCCATCGCCTCACCGGTGTTGTCACAGATGCCGGTGACGATCTCGATGGTGTTGCGCAGCAGCTCCTTGTGCACGTGTGGGCTCTCGCCTACTTCGGCGATCACCTCGGCGGCGCCGTTGCTCAGATCACGAGTGTCGGCGTCGACGAGAGCGAACTCCCATTCGACGCCGACAGTTGGCCGGGGCGACCCGGCGAAATCGATCCGGCTGTCAGCCGGCGCCGATAACACCGCACGCCACCCGACTGCCGGCGTCGCCGGTGGCCAACGTCGCCTGATCGGGTCCGGGGGCGCCACCAACGACCTGCTGGTACTTCTCCGGCGGAATGTTGGCGAAGTTGTCGGCCTTCTCGTGGATGATGATGGCGGTCTTGGCGCCGCCCAGCAGGTCCTCGGCGGTGAAGGCGTCTGTGGTGGTCACCAGCTTGCCCGAGCCGTCAGCACGGACCTGCAGCGAGCTCAGGTCTCCGCTGGAGGGGTGGCCCGAGTGCCCGGACACCTGGAAGTGGCCGCCGGCCGAGTTGAAGTCGCCGGGCGCGCCGCCGGTCGGGGCCACCGAGTTGGCCTCGCACTTGCCGACCGAGTGGATGTGCAGGCCGTGGAAGCCCGGGGCCAGCTTGCCCGGAGCGGTGGTTTCGACGGTGACGGTGGCGAAGCCGTCGGCGAACTGGAAGTCGGCGGTTGCCACGGACGTGCCGTCGGCGGTCTTGAGCTCTGCGGTCAGGGCCTCACCACCGGTGGTGCCCTGCGCACCGTGTCCCTCGCCGTGCTCACCGGGAGCAGCCGAGGGCGACGGCGATCCGGTCCAGATCGCCGGGGTGGTGCCGGGCGCGTCGGACGGCACCTGTCCGGGTGGACTGCAGGCGCTCAGCGCGACAACGGGGGCAGCGAACAGAATGGCAACACTGACGGGCTTCAGCATGGCCCAAAGCCTAGCCGGTGACTACTACGATCACGCCCGGTGGTTGCTCGAGAAGTTCGGCACGTCGGGGTTCGACGGGCGCCTGGATCGCCTTGCCCACGGCTTCGGCAGCTTCCTTCTCGCCCGCGGTCTCACCGAAGAACACCGTGGTGCCGGCAACACCTTCCATCGTCAGGTTGCCGGTGTCGGTGACATTCCAGTGCGCCTCGCGCAGCCGGTTGGCCGTGGTCTCGGCCGCACCGGCGACGTCGGAGACGTTGTAGACGCGCACGTCGGCCTTGGCCTCTGGTGCGGGTTCGGCTTTCGCCGAGGTCTTCGCGGTGGTCGTCGTGGTGGTCGTGGCCACGGACGACGACTGATCCGACGAGTCGTCGTCGGAGCCGAGCGCCTGGAAACCGACCAGCAGGAACACCACCCCGAGGAACAACAGCACCATCACCATGGCACGCAGGGGCAACCCGGAGGAGTCTCGCTGATTCATCGCCACCACTGTATCGAGCGAACCGCCCGATCCTTCATTGTGTGACCTTTAGGTGCTGATATCGAAGCCGAGCCGCCGCGCGGCCCGCGCCTTTTGCCGGCTGGCCCGCATCCGCCGCAGCCTCTTGACCAGCATCGGATCTGCCGCCAGCGCCTCGGGGCGGTCTACCAGCGCGTTCAGCACCTGGTAGTAGCGGGTGGCCGACATCGAGAAGAGCTCTTTGATCGCGTCTTCCTTGCTTCCGGCGTACTTCCACCATTGGCGTTCGAAGGCCAAAATATCGTGCTCGCGCCGGGTGAGCCCATCGCTCAGTTCAGAGTCGTCCCCGGATTGCTCAGTCCGCGCCATGGCGCCGTCCATATCGCTCCTTGGACCCTTCCGACACTTGAGAAATGACATCGCTGTGGTTCGGCGATTATTCAACCACGGCTTGCTGGGTCCGGCTGACACATAAACCCGCGAGTCGGGTGAGAAGGATCGCCACTTTAAGCTTCCCCCATGGCCGTCGTACCGATTTGCATCGTCGGGGATCCCGTTCTGCACACGCCGACCGAGCCGGTGCCTGTCGGCCCGGACGGTTCACTCCCCGCAGATCTGCCCGCACTCATCCAGGACATGTTCGACACCATGGACGCCGCGAACGGGGTTGGCTTGGCCGCCAACCAGATCGGCGTGGCCAAGCGGTTGTTCGTCTATGACTGTGCGCCGACCCGCGGCCACACCACCCGCCGTCGCGGCGTGGTCATCAACCCGGTGTTGGAGACCTCCGAGGTCCCCGAGACGATGCCCGACCCCGATGACGACGAGGAGGGCTGCCTGTCCGTGCCGGGCGAGAATTTCCCGACCGGACGGGCCGACTGGGCGCGGGTCACCGGGCTGGACGCCGACGGTTCACCGGTCACTCTGGAGGGCAACGACTTGTTTGCCCGGATGCTGCAGCACGAGACCGGGCACCTCGACGGGTTCCTCTACATCGACCGGCTCGTGGGCCGGTATGCGCGTGCGGCCAAGAAGACCGTCAAGCGCAACGGCTGGGGCGTGCCCGGCCTGTCCTGGATGCCCGGCGAGGTTCCCGACCCCTTCGGGCACTGATGCCGCAATTGCCCGCGCCCGGGTCCCGGGTCAGCCTGCGTTACCGGCTGCCGGCCGGGTCGGCCAAGCCGCTGACCGACGTCATCGGTCACCTGGAACGCGTGGAGCCGACGGTGCTCATCCGCACCAAGGACGGCGAGCTCGTCGACGTCGCGCCTGCCGATGTCGTGAGTGTGCGTGAGCTGTCCCATACCCCGGTGCGCGCCTCGGAGATCCGCGCGCTCGAACACGCCGCGGCACTGGCCTGGCCGGGTGTCGAACAGCAATGGTTGGGAGGTTGGCTGCTGCGCGCCGCGCACGGCGTCACGAGCCGCGCCAATTCGGCTGTCCCGTTGGGTGTGTCGGCACAGATCGCCGACCTGTCCGCGGTGCAGGAGTGGTACCGCGATCGTGATCTGCCGGCCTGGCTGGCCCTGCCCGAGCGGCTGCTGCCGATTCGCACCCCGGGCATCAAACCGGCCCGGGTGATGGTGCGCGCCCTACCCTCTGCCCCGGCCCCGGCCCCGGCCCCGGCCCCGAATGTCACGCCAGGGCAACCGTCGCCGTCGAGCGTCACGCTGGCGCAGCAACCGGACGCGGAGTGGCTGCAGATCTACGAACGCGAGGTCCCCGTCGAGATCCTGACCGCCGTGGTCGACGGCCGGCTCACGTTCGCGACGGTGCCCGGATGCGCGGTCGGCCGCGGTGCGGTGACGACGGCGCCGGATGGCACCTTCTGGCTGGGCATCTCGTCGGTCCGGGTTTCCACGGATGATCGCGGGCAGGGCCACGCCCGGGCGGTGTGTGGGGCGCTGCTGGCCTGGGGTGCCGCCGCCGGCGCCGGGCGGGCGTACGTGCAGGTGGAGGTCGACAACCACGCGGCCATCGCGCTGTACACGTCGCTGGGTTTCCGGTTGCACCACCAAACCCGTTATGTCGCAGCCGACGACGTGGTCACGCCGCGCTGATGCTGCCACCGCCGTCGACCCGGATGATCTGTCCGGTGAGGTAGCCGGCGTCCTCGTCCAGCAACACACAGATGGCGTGGGCGATCTCGCGGGGCTTGCCCACCCGCCCCATCGGAATGGTGCCCAGCATGCGTTGCTCACGTTCTGAACCCTGCGGGCTGCGTTCGCGGTACATCTCGGTCTCGGTCGGGCCGGGGGCGACGGCGTTGACGGTGATGCCGGTCGAGGCGAGCTCACCGGCCCAGATCCGGGTGGCCGTCTCCAGCGCGGCTTTCGCGGCGGCATAGGGCGTGCGTTCGGGGCTGCCCAGCGTGGTCAGGCTGGTGACGTTGACGATGCGGCCCCAGCCGGCGGCCAGCATGCCCGGCAACGCCGCCTGCACCACCTGCACGGCCGTTCGCACGTTGAGGTCATAGGTCTCGAACAGATCGTCCAGCTCGATGCTGCCGATGCGGGCGAAGCGGGCCAGGCCCACGTTGTTCACCACCGCGTCGATCGGCCCGTCGGCCAGCACCGCGGCCAGCGCCGCATCGGTGGCCACGCGATCGCTGAGGTCGACTTCGACGAGCTTTCCGGGAAAATCCGGGGTCGCAGTCCTGGCGAAGCCGATCGGCTCGTGACCGGCTGCGGCCAGCCGCTCGGCGACCGCGCGTCCGATGCCCTTCGAGGCTCCTGTGATCAGTACTCGTCGTGACGTCATCGTGTTTCCTTTCCGTCCTCCGTCTATTACGTAAACGCTTTACTTATCCGCATCTTCCATGCCATTTTGGGTATAGAGGCATGTCAAACATGCATAGCGAGGTGCACGATGCCCACCCTGTTGCAATTGAGGTCATTTCTGGCCGTGGTGGACCAGGGCGGTTTCACCACGGCGGCCCAGCAGCTCAACCTGACCCAGCCGGCGGTCAGCCGCGCCGTGGCAGGCCTGGAGAAAGAGCTCGGCCTGCCACTGCTGCGTCGGCATCGCGACGGGGTCACGCTGACCGCCGCAGGTGAGCGCGCAGCCGAGCATGCCCGGCACGCGGTGAGCCACCTGGAGTTGATGCGCACCGAAGTGGCGGCACTGGCCGGGCAACTCACGGGGACGTTGCGGGTGGCCAGTCTGCCGTTCGCCACCGGCACCATGTTGGCGCCTCGGCTGCGCGCGTTCAGCGACGAGTATCCCGGTGTGACCGTGCATTTGATCGAGGGCAGTGAACCCGAGATCCGGGACTGGTTGGAGCGCGGCGCGGCCGATGTCGGGGTGGTGAGCCTGCCCGCCCCCGGACTGGAGGCGGCCGAGCTCGGGGTCGACGAAATGGTGGCGGTACTGCCGGCCGGGCACCGGCTCGCCGGACTCGACGCGGTGAGTTATGCCGAGCTGGCCGCCGAACCGTTCATCCGGTCGACGGGCGGCTGCGCGGCGGTGTTCACGCCGGTCGCCGCCCAGGTGGGTGTTGAACTCGGCGCCGACTTCGAGGCCCACGAGATGACCGCAGTCATCAACCTGGTGCGGGCGGGACTGGGCGTGAGCATCCTGCCGTCCCCGTCCGGCCCGCATCCCGGAATCGTCGCTCGCCCGCTGATCCCGCGTACCACCAGGACTTTGGCGCTGGCGATCGGCAGGAGCGCCGGACCTGCCGCCCGGGCGTTCCTGGGTCAGGCCGCCGCCCGTAACCTCTAAGCCCATGCGCCTGGCCACTTGGAACGTCAACTCGATCCGAACCCGCGTGGACCGCGTGGTCGACTGGCTGGAGCGGGCCGATGTCGACGTGCTGGCCATGCAGGAAACCAAGTGCACCGACGCCCAGTTCCCGATGATGCCGTTCGCCGCGCTGGGCTACGAGGTCGCCCACGTCGGGCTCAACCAGTGGAATGGCGTGGCCATCGCGTCTCGGGTCGGCCTGGACGACGTCGAGGTGGGGTTCACCGGTCAACCGACCTGGAGCAGCAAGCCTGAAGAGGAGGCCACCGCCGAGGCCCGCGCCCTGGGGGCCACGTGCGGTGGGGTCCGGGTGTGGAGCCTGTACGTGCCCAACGGCCGCACGCTGGCCGACCCGCATTACGCCTACAAGCTGGATTGGCTTGCCGCCCTGCGGGATACCGCCGCGGGGTGGTTGAAGGACGATCCGGAGCAACCCATCGCGCTGGTCGGCGACTGGAACATCGCCCCCAAGGATGAAGACGTCTGGGACATGGCCGCCTTCAACGGCAGCACCCACGTTTCCGCCCCGGAGCGGGCGGCTTTCCAGGCCATGCACGACGCCCAATTCACCGATGTGGTGCGGCCTTTCACAGAAGGCCCCGGGATCTACACCTACTGGGATTACACCCAGCTGGCCTTCCAGAAGCGCCGCGGCATGCGTATCGACTTCATCCTCGGGTCCCCCGGCCTGGCCTCGCGGGTGACCGGCGCCGAGATCGTGAAGGACGAGCGTCGCCCCAAGAAGGGCACCACCGCACCGAGTGACCACGCGCCGGTCGTGGTCGAGCTCGGCTGAGCCATTCAGTTAGGGCGGGACAGCTAACATTGGCCCGACGGGAGGGACCGGATGACCACCAGGTGGAACGCGGTATCCAAATCGCCGACCTTGCCCGTGAACCACGCGCCGGCCGCCGGTCTCACGGCCGCGGACCTGTTCACCCCGCCCAGCGCGCCGACCGTCACTCTCGACGAGAAGCTGCGCCGCGCCTACTTCTGGCTGATCAACAAGGCCGTCATCTCCCCGTTCTACGACGTCGAGTTCGGCTCGGAGACCACGGTCAGCTACCCGCTGGGTGATGCGGGTGCGTCCCTGAGTCTGCCCAAACAGCCGGCTTACTCGTCCAATGTTCTTGTCCCGCTGCTGACTTTCGCCGTCGGTGGGAGGTGCCTGCTGATCGGCGGCCCGGGTCGCGGCAAGACCACCCTGGCGGTGTTGATGGGGGTGCTCGCGGGGTCGGCACCCGCCGATGTGCGCCGCCACGTCCAGCAGGGCCAGCCACAGCTGACGGTGGGTGACCTGGTCGGGATTCCGTTGCCCCGCGACCTGGTGCAGGCCGGCAGCCTGGCCGAGATCACGATCGCCTGGAAGAGCTGGCTGACCGCACCGGTCAAGATCGTCGACGAGTACAACCGGATCCCGACCAAGACCCAATCCGCGCTGCTGACCATGGTGGCCGAGGGATATGTCGAAAGCCACGACCAGATGCACGTCACCACGCCCGAACATGGTGTGCAGAGCTGGTTTTTCACCGCCAACGACGACGGTGGCGGGGGCACCTTTCCGGTGATCCAGGCGCTGCGCGACCGCATCGACGTGACGGTGCAGGCGTTCGGGTTCAACAGCCGGTTCCTCGATGAACTGGTGAGTCGCGTGGAGGCCGGTGACCGGCCGGAGGACAACGTGCCCGGCGAGCTGGTGTTCAGCGCTGCCGAGCAGTCCGCCATGGTCACGGCGATTCGCGCGGTCCCCGTACCGGCCGAGGTGCGCCGGCGCCTGGAGTTCTTCGTCAGTCACTTCGAATTCGTCCAACACGGCGGCCGTCGGTTCGAGTACCGGACCAAAGACGTGGTGGCCACGGCCGGACTTGAGGTGGAGCAGATCATCGACGCCAACTCGGGCGCTGATCTGCAGGTCGATCTCGGTGCTCAGACCGTCAACGGGGTTTCGGTGCGCTCGCTGCAGAACTTGGTGCTCTACGCCAAGGCGCTGGCCTGGTTCCGTGGCAACGGCACCGTCACGCTCGAGGATGTGCGGGCGATGGTTCCGTTCGCGTTGCGCGGCAAGCTGTTACCGAACACCGCTCATCCCCGCTTCGATACCGGGGCCGACCGGGAGCTGGCATCGGATCCGGCGAGCTGGCTGACCGATCTGTTCGACACTTCGTGCCGCGAGTTCGTCGCGCTGGCCCGCGAGCATGAGGACCCGGTGGCCGAGCTGCTTGCCGAGTTCGGCCACGGCCTCGACGGCTTGGATGCACTGGAGGTGTCGCGCCGCCTGACCACGATCGAGTCCCGGATCGCGGCGGTCTCCGGCGTGGGCAAGGTCTACGGCCGGGATTTCGATGATCTGGTGGCGTTGAAGTATCTCCACCAACGCTATTCGAACTATCTGCATTGGCTGGAGAGCGGCCGGTGATTGCCCGGGCGTATCACCAGGTCAACCTCGATCAACCCGTGCCGGCTGTTGAGCTTCCCGCGATGGACGGGCTCGACCTGGCCCTGTCGGCGGACAACGTCGCACGCTTCGGCGGGGATCCACGCCGGTACTGCCATGCGCTGCACGGTATCTCGTTGCCACCCGAGACGATGGTCAGCGTCGCGGCGGTCGCCGCGTGGCGGGCCGGGGTGCTCGGGATCCGTGCCGACGCCTTGTCCCGCTTACAGCTGCTGCCGATCGATGTCGCGGCCTCGGTGCTCGGGCTGCCGGTCGACGCGGTTGTCCCCTTCACCAATGGGCAGGCGGTGGATCGCTTCTACTGGCCGTTGCGTCCACCGGGCCAGCTGATCGCCCGGGTCGGCGGCTTCACCGGCTTGGGCGGCAGGTGGGACCACCCGCCTACCGCTCCCGCACCGTGCGGGCCGGGCCGGTGGACGGTGGATGTCGGCCCACGGCGCTGGCAGATCGACGCCGACGTGTTCGGCCATGTGGTGACCTCCACGCCCGCCGACCACGTCCCGGGCGACGGCACCCGAACCGCACAGTTGGTCGTGCGGCCCACCTCTTATCTGGCCGAGATCTGGCCGGCATGACCGGGCGGGCGCCGACCGAGGCCGAGCTGGTGGCCTGGCACGCCGCGCTGGATCTGTGGGGCGTGCAGCTGCACCCGCCGAACATGGTGTCCGACAGCGCAACCGGCACGTTCGCCTGGTTCACGTTCCCACCGGCGATCTCGATCGACACCGCCGAACTGGCCCGGGTCGGGGCGCAGCGCCATCTGGTCAGCGTCTTCGCTCACGAGATCGGGCATCACGTCCTGTCCCCCAGCACCCGCATCGTGTCGTTCAAACTGACACAGCAGATGGCCCGGGCGATCGTGGCGAGCGATCCGCGCCGAGCCATCCCCGTCACCGGCACGGCTCGCCACCTGTCCAATCTGTGGTCGGACCTGCTGATCAACGACCGGGTGGTGCGGATGCAGCGCCGCCTGCACCCGGGCACCGAACCGGACATGATCGCGTTGTGGCGCACGTTGACCGACCGGGAGTCGACGACCCACGCAGCCTGGTGGGTTTTGATGCGGGCCTACGAGCTGTTGTGGTCGCTGCCGTCGAACACGTTGTGTGCCGATGACCCTCCTGCGGTACCGGAATCGGCGCGGCAGGCGGCCCGGGCCCGCCAGCAGATCGACCCGGCCACGCTCGACGTGTCGACGGTTCGCGAGGACCTGCGGGAGAAGGAACGCATCCACCGGGCGGCGGCCCTGCGGGTGCGCGCCCTACAGGATGAGCTGCTGCTCAGCCAGCCGGTGCAACCGATCGCCGATGCCGAATACGTGGCACAAGCGGTCCGGACCTTCGCCGCCGATCCGGTGGGCGGGGCACTGACTTTCGGCATGGTCATGGTGCCCTATCTGGTGCTGGAATCCATGTTGTCGGCAGACGCTCGCCTGCCGCACGGAGGGTGCGCCGAACAGGACGGATCGCCGGCCACCGCAGCCGAACTCTCCGAGGTGCTGTCCGATCCGCGGCTCGACGAGCCGCCCGTGCACCCGGCGGCGGCCGCCGTCGAAACCACCGAACCGGGTCAGGCGCCGAACCAAAGTTACGGCATCGCAGAGACTTTGGATCTATTCGCCGGATCCGATCCCGATGCGGTGATGCTGGCCTGGTACGAGGCGCAGGCCCGGCCGTGGATCCGCCCGCTGCTGCAGTCCGGCCGCGGTGTGGCCGCTCAGGGGATTCCCGGCCCGCTTCAGACCTGGGAACTTGGTGACGATGCCACCGAGTTGGACTGGCCGGCCACTCTGGCCGCCAACCCGGTGGTGGTGCCCGGGGTGACGACACGTCGTCGTACCCAGCTGCCAGACGACCCGGTCGTCACCACCGAAGCGGTGACATTGGATCTCTACATCGACTCGTCCGGCTCGATGCCGCGTCCCGCCCACGGCTCCCCGGCGGTCCTGGCCGGCATGATTCTCGCTCTGTCGGTCCTCAAAGGTGGTGGGCGCGTGCGGGTCACGTCATGGTCGGGCCCGGGCCAGGTGGCCGGTGACAGCGTATACACCCGCGACCGGTCGGAGATCATGCGCCAACTGACGACGTTCTTCAGCGGTGGCACGGTGTTTCCTCTCGATCTACTGGCACACCGGTACCCGCCCGGCAACCATCGCTCCGACGAACTCCGTCACCTCGTGGTGCTCTCCGATGACGGTTTGCAGTCGCTGTTCGGCGCGGGCCAGCCGGAGTACGCGACAGTGGCCGCCACGGTGCGGCGGCAACTCGATACCGCCACCTTGCTCGTGCAGGACCGGCGTCGGTCGGTGGCCGCGCCCGCCGCCGAGGCCGGCTACGACGTCGACTATCTGGATCACATGTCGGACGCCCCGGCGGTGTGCGCGAGGTTGGCCGCCCGCATCGCGGCATATCGGCGGGAGGTGGTGCGTGGCTGACGAACTGGCGAACTGGTTCACCGAGGAGTTGGACGAGCAGGCGGTGTGGTCGGGCCTGGGGCCCGGCCCCGCGGTGGATGAAGTCGCAGCACGCCTGGCCAGCACGCCGCAGCCGTTTCTCGCCGACACCGTCGACGTGGTGGCACTGGCCTGCGACGTGTTCAACCACACCGGTTGTGCGGCCGCCGCCCAGCGGATCGCCGAGCGGGGATCACCCGAGTCCCGGCGCGGCGCGGCGATCGGGTTGTGGTTGTTCGCCAGCGCCGAGCTCATCGGTCCGTTCACCGCACCGCTCGACGAACGCAAAGCAGCGCCGGCACTGTTGGCGTTGGCTTTTCGAGTGGCTCCCCTGGTCGACCCCGGCCGCTGGCTCAGCGATTCGGAGCGCCGGGACGAGGCGGTGCGCACGTTCCTGCTCTGGGACGGTCTGCTGCCGCATGGTGAGGACGTCACCCAGGCCCGGTCGTTGTTCGAGATGCGCGATTCAGTGCGGCGCGAAGGCGCGCTGGCCCAGGCGCTGGCCGATCACGAACATCGCATGGCGGTGCAACGGCGCCTGGCCGACGCCAGGGCCAAAGAAGCGGCGGCACGGTACAACAGTGAGTGACGATCCGCTGCGGCTCGACGACTACGTACCGTTCGGCCAGGTGGCGCTGACCGACGAGCAGCGCTGGCCCGGGCTGTCGGCCTCTGGTCGTGCGCGACTGGCCGCCCTGGAACAGCATCGTCATGCACCGGCGTGGTGCCACCGCGCCGGCCACCGGCTCACCCCGGACCAACAGCGGCAAGCCACCCGGCAACTGCCGCTTGATGACTGGCTGCCACGGCATCTCGCACTGGCCCGCACCCTGCCGGCCTACCGACGGCACCCGGGCCCGCTGGAAACCCTCACTGACTTCCCGCTGATCGGCCGAGAAGATCTGGTCGACGACATCGCGGCGTTCGTCCCGCCAGGCGCGGACCTGAGCCGGATGCTGCACGGTACGAGTTCTGGCAGCACCGGGGCCGCGTTGGTGATGCCGGACGATCCTGACGAGTTGGCCCGCGGATTTCACTGGTTGCGCGGACTGGTGGGCTCCCACTGGGAACCGGTGGGGCATCGAGTGGCGTTGGTGCAGACGGTGTTTCAGCGTCAGGCATTCACCTATACCTCGGTGGTCCCCGGCTTCGGCGAAGCCCTGATGGCACGGCTGAACCTGCACCCGGCCGCCTGGGCGGGCGGCGGTAGGCAGCGCGACGCATATCTGCGGGACACCGATCCGCAGGTGATCAGCGGCACGCCCACCTCATTGGAGGTGCTGCTCGAACCCGGGTTGGCCGCCGCATTGCGGCCGCTCGCGCTCATCTCCGGGGCGATGACGCTGACCGCACCGCTGCGCCAGGCTCTCGAGGCGGCCTACGACTGCCCGGTTCTGGACATCTACGGCCTGCACGAAACCCGGCCGATCGCGGTCAGCGACGACGGCGGTCCGTTTGTGGTGGCGAGCCGCCGTGTGCATGTCGAAGTGCTGGCGGACGAGATCGTGGTGACGTGCGGGGAGAACCAGTTTCTGCCGCTGGTGCGCTACCGCACTGGCGACTATGCACGGCTGGTGAGCTATCGGGGCCGACCGGCCCTGGCTGATCTGGAAGGCAGGCAGGCAACGGTTTTCGTGTCCGCGACGGGCGACGCGGTGCCGTGCGTCGACCTCACTCAGCAGCTGCAGGCCGCGGGTGCGCGCGGGTGGAGCGTCAACCAGGACCTGCAGGGCCGTGTCGCGGCGGTGATCGCCTCCGGCGACCGGCAGCGGGTGATCGAGGCGCTGACCCTGCTGCTGGGACGCGCCGTCGAAGTCACCCGGGTGCCGACGCTGGCCGATCTGGGGCCCGGCAAGCCGCGTCGCTACTCGTGCGCTACCGCGCTGACGCGACGATGATCTCCACAGCTTCTGCGACGCTGTCGGTGCAATGCAGCAGGTCGAGGTCCGACTCGGAGATCTTGCCGTCGGACAGCACGGTGTGGCGGAGCCAGCCGACCAGGCCCGACCAGTAGTCGACACCGAGCAGGATGATCGGAAACTGGGTGACCTTGTGGGTCTGCACCAGCGTCAGCGCCTCGAACAGTTCGTCGAGGGTGCCGAATCCGCCCGGCAGGCATACGAATGCCTGCGCATATTTGACGAACATGGTCTTGCGGACGAAGAAGTAGCGGAAGTTGATGCCGAGGTCCACCCAGTGATTGAGGCGCTGCTCGAAGGGCAGTTCGATGCCGAGTCCGACGGAATAGCCGCCGGACTCACTGGCCCCGCGGTTGGCGGCCTCCATCGCGCCGGGACCGCCGCCGGTGATCACCGCATAACCGGCCCGCACCAGCGCGATGCCGAGTTCCTCGCCCAGCCGGTACTCCGGCGAATGCGGAACCGTGCGGGCCGATCCGAAAACTGTCACCGCCCTGGGCATTTCAGATAGGGCATCGAAGCCGTCGACGAACTCGCCCTGGATGCGCATCACCCGCCACGGGTCGGTGTGCACCCAGTCAGAGGGTCCGCGCCGGTCCAGCAGCCGCTGGTCGGCGGTCGTGGTGGCGCAGCGGTCGCGCCGCAGTTGCACCGCACCTCGGATCTGAGGCTGGCTGTCGTCGTCGTCCGTCATGCGGGCTTGACGCCGACGGTGATGACGTCGGAGATCGGCGTCCAGATCGGTCGGCGTACCCGGTGCTGCTCGACGACGGTCAATCCGGCCGCCTCGAACAGCGCACGCATCTCCTTCTCCGTGGGGCTGTGCGCGGGCGCACCCAGATCGGCCGACAGCGCGTGCAGCGGCAGGAAGGTACGGCGGGGACTCATCGTCGTCACCGCCACCATCCCCCCGGGCGCCAACACTCGATGGAACTCCGCGAGCGCGGCGGGCTGGTCGAAGAAGTGGAACGCCGATGTGGTGACCACCGCGTCCAGGAAACCGTCTTGGAACGGCAGTTGCTCGGCGGGTGCCGACTTCCACCGCACATCGCCCGAGCGCTTGCGAGCCTGGGCGAGCATGCCGTCGGACATGTCCAGGCCGTACACCTCATCGGGTCGCAGTTCGCGCTGGATACGGTCGGCCAGGATGCCGGTGCCGCAGGCGATGTCGGCGATCGAACGGGCACCGCGCTCCTGCAGTTGGGCGATCACCTCGTCCTGTGCGGGCCGGTACACCCACCGCTGGAGGCAGCCCTGGTCGTAGGCCGGCGCGGCGAAACTCCAGAAGCTCGTGACGGCGTCGTTGAACCCGCGGCGTTGAGTGGTGGTCACGGGGACGAGTGTAGGTCGGCTACGACGGCGCCTCGGCGCAGTAGACCCGCGCCGGCTCGGGGAAGGCCACCGCGTGTGAGCCGGAATCGCAGACGGCGGTGTCGGTTGAACCGTCAACCCGCTTGACGATCTTGATGACAGCGTCCGGGTCGGAGCATTCCACCGCGGTGATGAGCTTGTCCTCGATGTCGAAGCACTTGCCTTCCTCGAGGACCGGGATGAAGCAAAAGGTGCGGGAGTCGTCCATCAGCACGTTGTAGTCAGAGTCGGCCCGTTTGCCGTCCGGGCATGTCGCGGCTCCGCCACCTTTGGACACCAACTCGTAGATGGCGTCGGGGTCGCTGCAGTCGGTCGGGGTGAGATCGCTGCCCGCCGCGGCGTACTGAGCGCCGGTGAGGCACTCCCCCACCGCCAAGTCACCGGCGTCCCCGGACTTCGAGGACCCGGAACTTGAGCTCGTGCTCGGCACTGAGCTCGTGCTCGACGCCGAGCTGGAACTCGACTCCGACGTGCCGGACGCGGCCCGGCCGGCAATTCCAATCAGGCCGAGCACCAGCAGAACCGCACCGATCACGATCATCGCGGTACCCGATTTCTTGGGTGGCGCGCCGTAAGCCTGTGGCGGGGCCGGCGGGTAGCCGGGCTGCTGCGAATACCCCGGCTGCGCGTAGCCGGGCTGTGGATAGCCCTGTTGTGGATAGCCCTGTGGTGGATAGCCGGGCGGCGGATAGCCCTGCCCGTACCCGGGGTAGCTCGGTGGATACCCGGGCGGGCCGGTTGGCTTCGACTGGGAACGCCGGATCAGGCCGAGGATGAGCAGCAGCAGTCCCAGCCCGGGGATGAGTAGCATGCCGATGACGCGGCCCGCGGATTCTGCGGCGCTTCCGGCGGCGGCCAGTGTCTGGACGACCATGGCGGCGAGTATCCCACCCACGAGGCAACCAGATATCGGTTTGCTCAACGGGCGGTCAGGCCTCGTTGTCGGCTCCCGCCTCGGTGCCGTAGCGGCCCGCACTGAACATCGAGGCCACCGCACCGATCACCATCATCACCGCCGCCGCGGTGAACACCACCGTCAGCCCGGAATGGAACGGCTCGGTGATCAGCTGCGGGAAGAACGTCTGCCCGGTGATCACGTCGGCGTTGACGCCGGGCTGGTGCAATGCGTCGTAGGGTGCGAGGAGTTCGGCCATGGGGTTGTAGCCGAGGAAGGCCGCGAACAGGCTGCCAACCGGCGGCAGGTTGGCCACATCGTGGGCCACCGAGGCCGAAACACCTTGCTGGGTCAGGCCGGTGGTCAATGCCGACGGCAGGGTGTTGGCCAGCCCGACGATCATCAGTGAGAAGAAGATGCCGATCGACAGTGAATTGCCCGCGTTGAAGAACGTGGACCGCACACCCGAGGCCGCGCCGCGCTGATCGGCCGGCACGCTCGACATGATGGCCGCGGTGTTGGGGGCGGTGAAGATGCCGCCGCCCAAACCGTTGAGGAACACCAGGACGGCGAACACCCAGTAGTCGAAGTTGACCGGGATGAGCAGCAACGCCACGAAGGTGGCCGCCATCAGCAGCATGCCGCCGACGGTCAACGGTCGCGCGCCGATGCGGTCGGAGAGAGCTCCGGCGATCGGTGCGGCGACCAGGAACCCCACGGTGACCGGCAACAGGTAGATGCCGGCCCACAGCGGGGTGGATTCGAAGCTGTAGCCGTGCAGGGGCAACCAGATGCCCTGCAACCAGATGATCAGCATGAACTGCAGCCCGCCGCGGCCCACCGAGGACATCAGTCCGGCCAGGTTTCCCATGCCGAACGCGGCCGACTTGAACAACCGGATGTCGACCATCGGCGAGGGCACCTTCAACTCGACGATGCAGAAGGCCACCAGCAACAACAGGCCGACCGCGATGGAGCCCAGCACCCACGGGCTGGTCCAGCCGGTGGTCGAGTCGCCGTAGGGCTGGATGCCGTAGGTGATGCCGATCAGCAGCACGGTCAGGCCCAAGCCGAAGGTGAGCGTGCCGGCCCAGTCGAGCCGTCCGGCGGTGCGGACGCCGAGTTCTTTGAGCGAGCGGTAGCTCCAGATGGTGCCGATGACGCCGATCGGCACACCCACCCAGAAGACGGCCTTCCAGTGCCATTCGGACAGAAAGCCGCCGATCAGCAGGCCGAGGAACGATCCGGCGACGGCAGCCACCATGTTCGTGCCCAGCGCCATGCCGCGCTGGTTGGCGGGGAAGGCGTCGGTGAGGATCGCCGACGACGACGCCATCAGCATGGCGCCGCCGACACCCTGGATGACGCGCCAGCCGATCAGCCAGACCGCGCCGCCGCCGAGCTGGAACGGGTCGAACGACAGGGCGATCGCAGCCACGGTGAAGACCACGAAACCGAGGTTGTAGATGCGGACGCGGCCGTACATGTCACCGAGACGCCCGAACGGGACGACGAGCACCGCGGTCACCACCAGGTAACCCATCAGCATCCACAGCAGGTAGCTGACGTTGCCGGGGGCGAGCGGGTTGAGCCCGATGCCCCGGAAGATCGCCGGCAGTGAGATCAGCACGATCGAGGCGTTGATCGAGGCCAGCAGGATGCCCAACGTGGTGTTGGACAGTACGACCCACTTGTAGAAGGGGTGGTCGTGGTCCATCCGCTTGCGCCGGTCGGCGGTCGCGGCCTGGGCAGCGTCGACGTCGCCGGCTGCCTTCGTGATCTCAGTCGTCATACCGTCTTCGCTCTGGTTGCCATCGAGGGGCGCTGAGGCCCAACATGTTCAAAACGCATATATTAGCTATGCAAATCAAGCCGGGGCAACTCCTGAACGCCGATATCGACGCTGGGGTCACCGACCCGCGCGAACCGCCGCCGTGACGTCGAAAACCACGCCATCCGGTTCCCTCCGCCCCGGCCTCTGCGCTAGGTTGGGGCCTGCAAACCACACGCGGGAGTGCGCACGAGCGCGCTGAGAGGACGGGTACGCCCGTCGACCGTACGAACCTGACCGGGTCATGCCGGCGTAGGGAGATGAAAAATGAGTAGTTCTGTTGTCGACCCATCTGTGACGACCGGCCCGATCACCGGAAGCACGAAGGTCTATCGCGAGATCGATCATGACGGCACCACGATGCGGGTGCCGTTTCGCCGGGTGAACCTCACCAACGGTGAGCACCTGGACCTGTACGACACCTCGGGCCCGTACACCGACGACGACGCGGCGATCGACCTGAACGCCGGCCTGCCGCCGCGGCCCGGAGTACGCAGGGACCGTGGCACCCAGCTGCAGCGGGCCCGCGCCGGCGAGATCACCGCCGAAATGGCGTATATCGCTGAGCGCGAAGGTGTTTCGCCCGTGCTGGTGCGTGACGAAGTCGCGGCGGGCCGGGCGGTGATCCCGGCCAACCACAACCACCCCGAAGCTGAGCCGATGATCATCGGCAAGGCGTTCGGCGTGAAAGTCAATGCCAACATCGGGAATTCGGCCGTCACCTCGTCGATCGGCGAGGAGGTCGACAAGATGGTGTGGGCCACCCGCTGGGGCGCGGACACCATCATGGACCTGTCGACCGGCAAGGACATTCACCAGACCCGGGAGTGGATCCTGCGCAACTCGCCGGTCCCGGTCGGAACGGTGCCGATCTACCAGGCGCTGGAGAAGGTCAACGGCGATCCGACCAAGTTGACGTGGGAGATGTACCGCGACACCGTGATCGAGCAGTGTGAGCAGGGTGTCGACTACATGACCGTGCATGCCGGGGTACTGCTGCGGTACATCCCGCTCACGGTCAAGCGCGTCACCGGCATCGTGAGCCGCGGCGGTTCGATCATGGCGGCCTGGTGCCTGGCGCACCACACCGAATCGTTCCTGTACACGCGCTTCGAGGAACTCTGCGAGATCCTGGCCCGCTACGACGTGACGTTCTCGCTCGGTGACGGGCTGCGGCCGGGGTCGATCGCCGATGCCAACGACGAGGCCCAGTTCGCCGAGCTGGCCACCCTCGGGGAACTCACCAAGATCGCGAAATCCCATGGCGTGCAGGTGATGATCGAGGGGCCGGGCCATGTCCCGATGCACAAGATCGTGGAGAACGTCAAGCTCGAGGAAGAACTCTGCGAAGAGGCGCCGTTTTACACACTGGGTCCGCTGGCCACCGATATCGCCCCGGCGTACGACCACATCACCAGCGCGATCGGCGCGGCCATCATCGCCCAGGCCGGCACCGCGATGCTGTGTTACGTCACGCCCAAGGAACACCTGGGCCTGCCCGACCGCAAGGACGTCAAGGACGGGGTGATCGCCTACAAGATCGCCGCGCACGCCGCCGACCTCGCCAAGGGCCACCCCCGCGCACAGCAGCGCGACGACGCACTGTCCAAGGCGCGGTTCGAGTTCCGCTGGCACGATCAGTTCGCGTTGTCACTGGACCCCGACACCGCGCGCGAGTTCCACGACGAGACGTTGCCGGCCGAACCGGCCAAGACCGCGCATTTCTGCTCGATGTGTGGTCCCAAGTTCTGCTCGATGCGCATCACGCAGGACATCCGGGATGCCTATCCGGACGGCACGGCGCCCGAGTTCGCGGATGAGATTGCGCGCGGCATGGCCGAGAAATCCCAGGAGTTCGCCGACCACGGCAACCGCGTCTACCTGCCCTTGACCACGTGAGGCTGACGTGAACTTCCTGCCCCTGCCCCGCAAGGGGGACACCCCGCTGCGGGTGATGACCATCGCCGGGTCCGATTCCGGCGGTGGTGCCGGGATCCAGGCCGACATGCGGACCTTCGCGATGCTGGGGCTGCACGGTTGCGTCGCGGTCACCGCGGTGACCGTGCAGAACTCGGTCGGCGTCAAGGGTTTTCACGAGATCCCCCTCGACGTGGTGTCGGGCCAGATCTCGGCGGTGACTTCCGACATCGGCATCCAGGCCGCCAAGACCGGGATGCTGGCCTCCTCGGAGATCATCACCACGATCGCCGAGACCTGGCGCGCCGAAGAACTCGAAAGCGTGCCGCTGGTCGTCGATCCGGTGTGTGCGTCGATGCACGGCGATCCGCTGCTGCACCACAGTGCGCTCGAGGCGTTGCGCACCGAGTTGTTCCCGCTGGCAACGCTGGTCACACCGAATCTCGACGAGGTCCGGTTGCTGGTGGGCATCGAGGTCGTCGACGAGTCCTCGCAGCGGGACGCGGCGCGTGCCCTGCACGCCTTGGGCCCGCAGTGGGCGCTGGTCAAGGGTGGGCACCTCCGCTCGTCGGCGGCCAGCCCGGATCTGCTGTTCGACGGCACCGATTTCCACGAGTTCGCCGCTCCTCGGGTCGACACGGGCAACGATCACGGGGCCGGCGACACCCTGGCCGCGGCAACGGCTTGCGCACTGGCACACGGATATTCGGTTCCGCAGGCGGTCGAGTTCGGCAAGTCCTGGGTGACCGAATGCATTCGGGCCAACTATCCTCTGGGCCACGGCCACGGCCCGGTGAACGCATTGTTCCGGTTGCAGTCATGAACCTGGAGGCGATCGCCGGCGTCGCACATGAACCCGAAGGATCGGCGCGGGGCGTTGTCGTCCTCACTCACGGCGCCGGCGGAAACCGTGACTCGGCAATGCTGGTCAAGCTCTGCGACGAGTGGGCCTCGCGGGGCTGGCTGGCCATCCGCTACAACCTGCCGTACCGCCGCCGCAGGCCCAAGGGGCCGCCGTCGGGCTCAGCAGCCGCTGACCAGCACGGGATCGCCGAGGCCATCGCAATGGCTCGGACCGTGTCCGATGGCCCGCTGATCGCGGGCGGGCATTCCTACGGCGGCCGGATGACGTCGATGGTGACCGCGGACGGGGCCGGGCCGGACGTGCTGACCCTGTTCTCATATCCGCTGCATCCGCCGGGCAAGCCCGAACGTGCCCGCACCGAACATCTGCACCGCATCACCGTCCCGACGGTGTTCACCCACGGCACGTCCGATCCCTTCGGCACCATCGACGAGCTCACGGCGGCCGCGGCATTGGTGAGCGGACCGACCGAGGTCGTCGCCATCGAAGGTGCCCGTCATGACCTGGCATCCAAGCGCCTGGACGTGCCGGCCCTTGCGGTGGACGCGGCGCTGAGGGCAGTCGATATCGTCAAACCATGACCTACCCGCCCGGTCCCCCCGGCCCGCAGGGCCACAACTACCCGCCACCGCCTCCGCTGCCGTATTCCACCGGTCCCGACCAGTTCTCGACACAGCCGAAGAGATCCCCGGCACTCAAGTGGGCGCTGCTGGGTGTCGTGGTGCTGGTGGCCATCGTGGTCGCGGCGGGCGTGGTGTTCTACCTTGCGCGCGACCGCGGGGCCACCGAGGCGAGCCAGGTCCGCTCCGGTGACTGCCTGACCGAGATTCCTGACAGCAGTCGCGTGCTGTACGTGAAGACGGTGAGTTGCGATCAACCGCACAAGGGTGAGGTGTTCGCGGTGCTGCAAATGCCAGACGGGGATTTCCCCGGCGATGCCGCGGTGGTCAAGTACGCCGACAAGTGCGGTCCCGAACTCAGCCGGTATGCGCCCGACGCCAACTCGGAATCCGGTGTTCAGCTGTTCGTGCTATATCCCACCGCGGACTCCTGGCAACGTGGAGACCGCACCGTGACATGCATCGCTACCAGCAAGAATCCCCGCACGGGGAAAATAGGGTAACGCGCTACTCTATTCCGGCCCGGCCGCCCGGGCCGACACTCGGCGCATGGTCGAGATCCAGCCCGCTCCGGCGGCAACCGCCCTACCGCTGGCACCGCGCAATCGCCTACCGTACCGACAGCAGCTCACCTCGCTGCGGGACTTCGCCGCAGGCCAGCAGAGGCTGCACGACGCAGGCGGCCCGGTTACCCGGGTCGTGCTGGGTCCCCGGTGGCTGATCCCGCCGCTCGTGCTGGTGGCGTCGCCGCAGGGCGCACGCGACGTGCTCAGCCGGCGCGACGGGATCGTCGACCGCGGTGGTGTCACCACCATGGTTCAGATGCACCGTCTCATGGGTGGCAACCTGCTCGATCTGCCGCACGATCGCTGGCTGCCACGGCGTCGCACATTGCAGCCTATGTTCACCAAACAACATGTCCCCCGGTATGCCGGTCACATGTCGGCCGCGGCGCAGTCTTTGACCGACGGATGGGTACAGGACCAAACCGTCGACCTCGACAACGCTTGCCGGGTCTTGACATTGCGCGCATTGGGCCGTTCGGTCTTCGGCCTGGATCTGGACGCACGCGCCGAGGAAGTGGGGCCTGCGTTGCGTACTGCGCTCTCGTGGGTGGCAGACCGCGCGGTACGACCGGTCAATCTTCCGCAATGGTTCCCCACCCCAGGCCAACGCCGAGCCCGCGCCGCCAACACCAAGCTTCATCGGCTGGCCTCCGAAATCCTCACCGAAGTGCGCAACGATCCGGATCGCGACGCGCCGCTGGTGCGTGCGCTCATGGAGGCTCGGGACCCGAGCTCCGGGCAATCGCTCACCGACGACGAAATCGGCCATGAACTGGTCCTTTTCATGCTCGCCGGCCACGACACCACGTCAACCACCCTGTGCTATTCCCTGTGGAGGCTGGGCCGGCACCCTGCCATTCAGGCCCGGGTGTTCGATGAGGTCGCCGCGCTCGGCGAACGCGTGCTCACCCCCGACGACGTGCCGCGCCTCGAGTACACCGTGCGGGTACTGCACGAGGCATTGCGGCTGTGCCCGCCGGCCGCGGGGATGATTCGCCAACTCAACGAGGAGATGACGGTAGACGGCTACCGCGCCGAGACCGGCTCGATGGCGAGCGTCGACATCTATGCGATGCACCGTGACCCGACCCTGTGGGACGATCCGCTGACCTTCGACCCGGACCGGTTCAGCCCCGAACGGTCGGCAGGCCGAAACCGTTGGCAATACCTGCCTTTCGGTGGCGGTCCGCGGTCCTGCGTCGGCGATCACTTCGCGATGCTGGAGGCCACCCTTGCGTTGGCGACCATCGTCCGCGAGGTGTCTGTCACCTCCCTGCATGACGACTTCCCGGTGGAGACGCCCTTCACAGTCATCGCCGCCGGGCCGATTCCGGCCCGCATCACCAGGAGGAGAACACCATGAAGTTCCCTCGTGCACTGGTGGGCAGCCACCGGCGAGGTGATCGCCAAGCTGTTCTGACGGCCCGGCCGGTCCTGCCGTTCCGCCAGTGATCTTGCCGGAACGCGGCTACGCTTGCGTTGCCGCGTGCCGTGCGGTGCCGCGGCGGGAAGGCAGGATTCCTATCCATGAGCGCGCGGACCGACAACAGCTGGCCGGCACTGCGGGTGTCGGACTGGGAACCCACCCGCAGCACGCTTCACATGTGGACACAGATCGTCGGCAAGATCCGCCTGACCTACTCACCACTGCTCAATCACTGGTGGCAGGTCACCCTGTATGTGAGCCCGCGCGGGTTGACCACGTCGTCGATTCCGTATCGAGACCGGTTGTTCGACATGGAGTTCGATTTCATCGACCACGTGCTGGCGATCC
This sequence comes from Mycobacterium farcinogenes, assembly GCF_019739075.1. Taxonomy (NCBI): domain Bacteria; kingdom Bacillati; phylum Actinomycetota; class Actinomycetes; order Mycobacteriales; family Mycobacteriaceae; genus Mycobacterium; species Mycobacterium farcinogenes. Next base: position 5,755,137 of record NZ_CP081673.1, read on the forward strand.
GGACCAGCGACGGGGGTTCGGGCAGCGTCGCACTCGCGCCGAAGTCAGTAGCCGAGTTCTACGCCGAAACCATCTCCACACTGGGCCAATTGGGTATCGAAGCGCGAATCCATGCGAGCCCCAACGAGGTTGACCCTGCCATACCGTTCGCCGAAGATCACCAGCACGCCTCCTACGACCCGCAGGCCGCCACTCTGTTCTGGCGTCAACTGATTCAGGCGCACCGGGGGATCAGCGATTTCCGGGCGCATTTCATCGGCAAGGTAAGCCCGGTGCACTTCTTCTGGGGCTCATTCGACATGGCCTGCACGCGGTTCTCCGGCCGGCCCGCACCCGAGCACCCGGGCGGTGCACCCAACTGCCCCAATGGGGTGATGGTGGAGGGATATTCGCACGAGTTGAGCAGTTGCGGCTTCTGGCCGGGCGGCGGTGACGAGGGCGCGTTCTATGCCTACGCCTATCCCGAACCTGCGGGCTTCGCCGACTACCCGGTCGGCCCGGACGCGGCCTTCTACAGCCAGGACTTCAAGCAGTTCCTGCTGCCCTACGAAGCGGTGCGCACGGCTGCCGATCCTGACGGCGCGCTGACGGAGTTCCTGCAATCCACCTATGCCGCCGCTGCCGACCTGGCCGATTGGGACCGCGCGAGCCTGGAGGACGATCCGCGGCGCTGGCTGGACTCCCGCTGACGGGTCAGGTCAGGCGGATTCCAACACGGGTCTGCCGTCGAATCCGACCAGGGCCTCGACGACATGTGCGACCCGGAACGCCATCGCTTCGTCGTGCGGGTGGCTGACCACCTGGACGCCGGTCGGCACGTTCTCGTCGGACAGACCACTGGGCACCGACAGCGCCGCGCAGTGGTTGGCCACGTTGAACGGACTGGTCAGGTGGCCCTCCCAGTAGTGGCTGAGATGCCCGGACGGCGTGTCCAACCCGTCGAGGTATTCGCCGGCGGCCTGGAGCGAGGTCACGGCCGAGGTCGGGCACAGCAACACGTCGACGTCCCGCATGGCCACCGCCAGGTCGTCGCGCAGCCGGGCATCCATGGCCAGCGAGTCCACCAGCGAATAGCGCTGTGCCGCAACGGCCGCATCGTGGATGAACTGCCGGGTGTAGCCGGCCAACTCAGCTTCGGTTCCGGCGGTCTCGCGCGCCATGGCCGGTCCGAGGATGTGACCGAAGTGCGCGAAGATCGTCTCGCGGATCATGGCCGTGGTCCAGGGCAACTCGACGTCGACGATCTCGGCCCCGGCCTGCCGCAGGGCCACCGCCACGGCGTGGGTGTTCGCGGCGACCACGTCGGCGACCGGGAAGTCTCCGAGCTGGACACTCAGGCCGATCCGTAAGCCCTGCACGCCGCCGTCCAGCGACGGGAGCTCGCCATGCGCTCCCCATGACGCATGGTCGAGGGGGTGCTGCCCCGACATCACCGATGTCAGCAGCGCCACGTCCGCGACGGTCCGGCCCATGGGCCCGTCCCCGCGGTACCAGTCCGCGGCCAGCGGCGGCAGCCCGGGAATCCGGCCGTACGGGGCCTTGTAGCCGACCGTGCCGGTGAATCCCGCGGGAATGCGGGTGGAGCCGGCGATGTCGGATGCCGTTGCCAGCGTGGTGAATCCGGCGGCCAGCGCTGCCCCCGCACCGCCGGACGAGCCGCCGGGCGAGGTCTCCCGGTTCCACGGGTTGCGGGTCACGCCCCACATCGGCGAGTGGGTGACGGTGGCGCAGCTGAACTCCGGACTCGTGGTGCGGGCATGGATGATGCCGCCTGCCGCCTTGATCCGTTCCACGACCGGGTGGTCACGGTCGGCGACGCGGCCGCGGTGGGCGGCCAGTCCCTGTTCGAGGCGCAGACCGGCGATCCCGTGTTTTTCCTTGGTCGCCACGGTGACGCCCAGGAGCGGAGGCGGCTGTTGACCGGTGGCAGCGCAGCGGGCGTAGGTATCGGCGGCCCGGCGAGCCGATGCCCTGGCCTCGTCTAACAGGGTCTCGGTCAGGGCGTTGATGCCGCCGGCGGCGTCGCCGTTGTGGGTCTCGATCTGCGCGATCTGCGCTTCGAGCACATCGAGCGGTGAGAGTTCGCGCCGCCGAAAGGCTTTCACTGCCTCGGTGGCGCTCAGGTAGGCCAGCCGAGTCGTTACGCCGGCGTCCATCAGTCGTCCGACTCGGCGGGGAGCGCACCCCGGATCATCTCCCAGGCCACGCCCGTCATGGCTTCCACACCGGCGGCCATGTCGTCGTCGGTGCTGAACTCCCGCTCGCAGTGGCTCACGCCGTCTACCGAGGGGATGAACATCATGACAGTGGGCACGATGCGGTTCATCGCCACCGAATCATGGCCGGCCATGGTGCGGATCGGCCGCACGCTCAGCCCGAGATCGGCAGCGACCTTCTCGATGAGCTCGATACCCGACTGCGGGTAGCGCTGAATGTCGCGGATGTCGAAGTCGCGTACGTTGATCCGGATGTCGTGTTCGCGGGCGATCTCGGCGATGTCGGCGAGCAGGCTGGCGCGGGCCGCGGCGACGATCTCCGGCGAGGCCGAGCGCAGGTCCGCGACGAGGTGGACGCGGCGGGCCACCACGATCGGCGAGTTGGGCTCGACGGTGAATCGCCCGACCGAGGAGACGATGGCCTCGTCGTCGAACTGCTGTGTGACGTCGTGTACGAGCAGGACGACCTTGCTCGCGGCGACCAGTGCGTCGTGGCGGTCGGCCATGGCCGTGGCGCCGGTGTGCGACTGTTCGCCGAGTACCTCGATGTCCAACTTCTGGGTGTACCACGAGTAGTCCACCGCCCCGAGCGTGATGCCTTCGCGTTCGAGGATGCGGCCCTGCTCGATGTGGATCTCCGCGTATCCGGCGACCTCGGGTCGCGGGTCACTACCGCGGTAGCCGATGGCCGTCAGGGCTTCGGCCACCGAGACGCCGGAAAGGTCGCGCACGTCGAGCATCTCGTCTTCGGACATGAGTCCGGCGAACACCGATGAGCCCATGATCGACGGCGCGAACCGGCCGCCCTCCTCGTTGAACCAGTTGACGACACCGAGGTTGTACTGGACACCGGCACCGTGCTCGGCCACCCGTTGGGAGACGAGCTCGGCCGCGTGCAGCGCCGCGACCACGCCGTAGGCCCCGTCGAACCGGCCGCCGAGGGGTTGGGAATCCAGGTGGGACCCGATGAGGATGTAGGGCGCACCCGGTACGAATTCGACGAGCGCGAACATGTTGCCGATGCCGTCGACCCGAAGCTCCCAGCCGCGTTCGGCAGCGAACGCGGCGAACCAGTCCCGGCTCAGCTTGTCCTCCGGCGTCGCGGCCTGCCGGTCGACCCCGTTGTTGTCGGTGGCACCGAAGGTGGCCACGTGATGGAAGTCGGTGAGGAACTCGGTGGTTCCCATGGTGAATCTCCTTTTTGTCAGCGAAATTTCGAACAGGCCTGCGGTCAGCCGACGCGCCGGCGGGTCTCGGGAACCCGCGTGAACACGAGCAGGAGCAGCACGATCACCGCCGCTGCGGCCATGTAGTAGCCGGGCGCCGAGCTCTTCTCGGTCATCGAGACCAGCATCGTTCCGATGAACGGCGCGGTGCCGCCGAACAGCGCGTAGGCCACGTTGTAGCTGATCGCGGCGGACGTGAAACGCGTTGCCGTGGTGAACACTTCGACGAAGAAGGTGTAGCAACCGCCACCGTAGATGCACAGCGGGATGACGAACAGCAGCTGCCCGACCATCGCCAGCGGCAGCGAACCACTGGTCACCAGCATGAAGCACGGGACAGAAAGGATGGCCAGCGCCGCGGATCCGGCGATCAGCATCGGCTTGCGACCCACCCGGTCACCGATGATTCCGCCGATCGGGAGCAACAGGGCGTAGAACGCCATGGCGACCGCGTTCACGAGCAGGGATTGATCGCGACTCAGGTTCCCCGAGGTCTGGACATAGGACACGAAGTAGCCCGAGAGGAAGTAGAAACCCATGGCGGTCAGACCCATCACGAAGATGACCTGCGCCATGCGAACCTTGTTCTCCCGGAATGTCTCACGGATCGGGCTGTATTCGTCGTGTTCGAGCTTGGCCAGCACCTGTTTGAACGCCTCGGATTCTTCGGTCTTGGTGCGGATCCACACGCCGAAGATGGCCAGCGGCAACGCCAGCAGGAACGGAATCCGCCAGCCGTAGGCCAGGAAGGCCTCGGACGGCATGGCCGAGGAGAGCACGAGAATCAACGTCCCGCCGACGACGGACGGCAGCGCGGTCGCGGCGATCGTGATGTTGAGCCAGAAGCCGCGCCGGTCCAGGGGTGCATGCTCGAACACGAAGGCGGGGGCGCCCACCGACTCGCCTCCCGCGGAGAATCCCTGAATCAGGCGACACACCACCAGAAGGACCGGTGCGGCGATGCCGATGCTCGCATAGGTAGGTAGAAGTCCGATCATGGCGGTGGCGAGGCCGATCGCGAGCAGCGTGACGAACAGAACCTTGCGACGACCGATCCGGTCACCGAGCGCCCCGAAGAACAATCCGCCCAGGGGCCGAACGAAGAAGGCCACCCCGAATGTGGCGAACGTGGCGAGCAGACCGGCCAGCGTGCTGCCGCCGGGAAAGAACAGTTTTGCCAGCGTGACCGCGGACAGCCCGTAGAGCGTGAAGTCGTAGAACTCGATGAACTGCCCGATTCCGCCGCCCGCCAGGACCCTTTTCTGCATGCCCGAGCTGGGTTGCTTGTCGGACGGCTGGAGCACCGGGACGGTGCCTACGACTCGTTCGGGGTCTGTCATCGTCATGAGGGCTCTCAGATCGTCGAGGGATCGCTGCTTTCGTTCAGCATGGTGATCGGCCTCACACAAGTCCAACGAAAAAGATTGCACAGACCAATCGAGAAAATCGATCAGGCTCGATCGTTGGTAGGTGCGTGCAAATCCAGGCACACCTCCTCGAACGCCAGAGATTTACGGGTCGGCCGGGCGCCCTGCAACCTGACCAAGACGACCTCGATCGCCGGCAGATCATCGGCCATTTCGAGCGGTACCACCCGCGCCCCGGCGTAGGTCATGTCGTGCACGAGTCGCCGGTTCAGGATCGAGTAGCCGTGCCCCAATCCCACGTAGGACCGGACCGTTTCATAGCCGGCGACAAAGTGCCTGATCCGCGGCCGAAGACCGAGGCGCTTGAACATGTCGAGGTAGTACTCGCGAGTGTGTTTGAGATCCAGGAGGATAAAGGGCTCGTCCTCGAAGTCCCGCAGGTGCACCGGTTCGTCAGGATGGGCCGCTCGTGGATGATCGGCCGACACCACGATGTGCGGTGGGATGCGTTCCAGCACCCGGTAGCCGAACTCGGTCCCGACGCCGAGGTCGTACATCACGGCGATCTCGCATCTCCCGTCGGTGAGCGCGCGCATCAGCATCTCCTGATCGCCTTCCAGGAAGGTCAGGCTGATCCCCGGGTGGCGTTGTTCCATCGCGGTCAGGATGTTCGGCGCGTGGAAGGGCGCGATCGGTGAGTAGACACCCACCACAAGGTCGCCGACCAGTTCTTCCCGTTCGGCGCGGACCGAGTGATACAGCTGGTCGGCATCCTCGAGGAACGATCTGGCACCGACGAGCAACCGGCGCCCCTCGGCGGTCAGACGGAGGCCGCGGCTCGACAGCCGAGCAAAGAGCTCGACGCCGACTTCACGCTCCAATTGGTGGATCGCCGCCGACAACGTCGACTGGGTCACGTTGAGTTCGTGCGCTGCCGCCCGCATGTTCTCGTGCCGGGCGACCGCCATGAAGTACCGCAGCTGCACCAGGGTGAACGACTTCGCCATGACGGCATCATGCCTACTCCGCAGGGCACGGCAAACCTCTCGACAAAGTACCCGGTACCTGCGGTACTGTCTGCAGCATGAGCCCGGGGGAATACGAGGCGGTCATCGTCGGCGCGGGATTCGCCGGGATCGGCGCCGCCATCCAGCTCAAACGGCTGGGCATCGAGAACTTCGTGATCCTCGACCGCGAGGACGATCTGGGCGGCACTTGGTACGTCAACCACTACCCCGGCCTGGCCGTCGATGTGCCCACCACCACGTACTCGTACTTCTTCGAGCCGAATCCGAACTGGTCACGGCTGTTCTCGACCGGCACCGAGATCAAGCAGTATGCCGACGAGGTCGCCGACAAATACGACGTGCGTCGCCACATCCGGTTCAACACGACCGTCGACGGCGCCTGCTGGGACGAGGAGTCCTTGCGCTGGCGCGTCGACCTCTCCGGTGGCGATGCGCTGAATACGCGCTTCCTGATCACTGCCACCGGCTTTTTGTCCCAGCCGCACACGCCCGACATCCCTGGCATCGGCGACTTCGCCGGCAAGGTCATCCACACCGCTGACTGGGACGACGATTACGACGCCACCGGCCGTCGCGTCGCAATCATCGGCACGGGTGCCACCGCCGTCCAGCTCATTCCCGAGTTGGCCGCAAAAGCCGCCGACCTCACGGTCTACCAGCGCACCCCGATCTGGGTCGTGCCCAAGATCGACCTGAAGTTCCCGTCGCAGGTGCGTCGGATGTTCGCCCGCGTGCCGGCCACGCAACGCGCGATCCGGGCCGTCACCGACGCCGTCTACGCCTTCATGGTCGACACCGCGGTGCTAAAACACCGGTACTTTCGCCGGTTCAACATCGCCGCGGCCGACGTGGCCAAGCTGCACCGGTTCCTCTCGATCCGCGATCCGGAGCTGCGCCGCAAGCTGACACCCGACTACGACTTCGGCTGCAAACGTCCGACGTTCTCCAACGGCTACTACCGCGCCTTCACCAAGCCTCATGTTCACCTGCAAGCCGACGGCATCGATCGAGTCGAAGCCGACGGCATCGTCAACGCCGACGGCACCCGGACCACAATCGACACACTGGTGCTGGCTACCGGGTTCGATCTGTGGGACGCCAATTTCCCGGCCATCGAGGTGATCGGACGCGAGGGCCGCAACCTCGGGAAGTGGTGGCGGGAAACGCGGTTCCAGGCCTATCAGGGCGTATCGATGCCGCATTTCCCGAATTACCTGAGCTTGGCGAGCCCATATGCGTTCCTGGGTCTGAACTTCTTCAACACGATGGAGTATCAGATGCGGTTGATGGACCGGTTGTTCGGCGAACTCAAGCGCCGAAACGCGTCGAGGTTCGAGGTCACCGAGCAAGCCAACAGCCGGTACCTGGACCGGATGACAGAGTTGCTGGGCGACTCGTTGTTCACCCTCGGAAACTGCTCATCGGCACGGTCGTACTATTTCAATCCGAGCGGCGAGGCAACGCTGCTCCGGCCGATGACGACCCGCCGGGCCGTCGCCGAAGCTTCACGATTCCCGTTGAGCGACTACACATTTGCCTGATCAGAGAGGATCACACATGTCAGAGGGCAAGAACTCCACGCTGGCCAAGCTCGTCGGTCTCAGCGTGGCCGGCGCCGGTATCTCACATTTCGTGAAGCCGCAGCTGTTCGAATCGATCACCAAGCCGGCGTTCCCCAAGGACACAAGGGCGCACATCTACGCCAACGGCGGCATCGAGACGGCGATCGGCCTGGGCCTGCTGCTGCCCAAAACCCGCAAGCTGGCCAAGATCGGCACCCTCGGCTACGTGGCCTACCTGGCCGGCAACGCCGTCCGCAACCGGTAACGGCCCAACAGGGTCAGATCGATCATGACGGCGACGACGGCTCGGGCCTGCTCCGAATTCTGATAGTTCATGAGCCGGCCCAAGTCGATCACCAAGGCCATCGCGGCATGAACCGCGAACCGCGCCTGCGCCGCACTCCAACCGGGGCGCACGGGCATCACCACCTCGACCCACGATTCCACGGCCGCTCGCTGCAGGTCGCGCAGAATTTTCTGGTCGGCGGGCGTCATGTTCAGGCGCTCGGTGTAGTAGACGTAGTCCAGTTCGGGGCGGTCGAACGAGCGAGCCACATAGCCGTCGATGAGCGCACCGAGCGCCTGCTCCGGGTCCTGGGACGCTCCGAGGACTTCCGACATGTCTGCCGAGAGCCGGTCGGCGGCGCGGCGAAATCCGGCGGCCAAGATGTCGGACTTGCCGGAGAAGTACCGATAGATCCCCGAGGCCGGCATGCCGACCGCGGCGGCGATATCTTCCATGGTGGTGTCGCGATAGCCGTTCTGATTGAACAGCCGCATCGACTCCGTCAGCAGCGCTTCATATTTCGTCGCGTTGACGGCCGGCGGAGTCGGGATGACGGGGTCGGTCTCGTTCGGAAACTCGGGCAGTTCGGCGTCCAGCACGCTGTCGCAAATCTCGGCCAGCAGCGCCCGGATCTGACCGGCCGGCAACTTGGACCGGTGATCGACGACGCTGCCGATCACGCCGAGGACCGCAGTCGACAGAGTCCACCGGGCCCGCGAACTGAGTTCGGGCCGCAGTTCCATCAGCGGCCGGTGGATCCGGCGGTGCACGGTACGCACCTGGGCGTCGAGGGTGCTCTGGTCGTCGCCGCGCAGATATCGCGCCTCCCAGCGGTACAGGCCTCCGGATTCCCGGTTCACCAAGGCGGTGTCGCTGAGCGCGGCGACCAGCCTGCGCAACTGGTCGCGCGGGTCCCCGTCGGCCTCATCGGCGAACGCCGTCCCGTCGACAAGTTGCTGGCTGAGGTTGAGCACGGCGTCGCGAAACAATTCGTACTTGCTCGAATAGTGCCGGTACAACGCCGCCGCGGAGATCCCTACCCGCGAGGCGATGGCCTCCATGCTCACACCGTGGTATCCCAGCGCACTGAACGACTCCGCCGACGCCCGCGCTATCTGGGCCTTTCGGTCTTTCGGTCGGCGTCGCACACCGTTGGCACCACTGTCGACCGACCGGGGCGAGATGCGCGCCATTCCGTCACACTAACGGACCGAACAGCATGGTCAAAATGGTAGTTAGGGAGAGAATGGTCATTAACATAGACGGCAATATGTTCAGATGGGGGTCCATTGCTTGCCAAGTTGCGGAGGTTGCTGGCCTACCGCGTCGCCGTCGGCGAACTGATCGTCGTAGCTGTGGTGCTCGGGGTGCCGTATCTGGTGATCGGCACTTTCTGGTCCGGCACGCACACCGACCACCTGCAATCGATGGGCGGCCTCGACGCCGTGGTGTCCTTTTTGGGGGCGATCGTCTCGTGGCCGGTGCTGTTGTTCACCGACGTCTGCATGACCTGAAGGGGGAACGGTGAGTTTTCGCGCCGTCTATATCGGCATCGCCGGAGCCGTGGTGTTGGGCCTCGGGCTCTACCTGTTGAGCCTGCCGGTCTACCTGGACGACTTCGACCAGTTCGGCATGCAGATTCCGTGCGGTTCCGGGTACAGCGCCCACCTGGTGCAGGCCAACGCCGCCGGCCAGGAGTACGTGGACAAGTGTGGATCGGCCCTGACCACACGTCGGTTGTGGACCATCCCGATCGCGGCACTGGGAGCCCTGGCTTTGATCGCGGTGCTGTTCCGGGCAGCGACATCCTCGGCACACGAAACACTGCTGCCGAATCGCGAGACGCACTAGTCCAGATACGTGGCTAGATCGGGTCGAAGGACGAAATCAGCCAGCTGCCATTGATTTTGGTAAGTCCGACCTTCACGGCGCTGGCCGCCTGTGCCGGTTCGGGATTGTCGCGGCTGGTTGTCGCCTGATTGAGGTAGACCAACACCTCCGCGGTGTCGGGCCGCACGTCGACCGCGGCCGCGCGAACCACCGACGCGGTCGCCTGGATATCTTTCTGCTTGGCCGCCGGCGCGACGAACTTGTCCGCGAACTCGCTGTAGTAGGTGAGAAAGTCACCGGTCAGTTTTGCTTTCGCGGTGGCGAAGTCCTGGTCCAAGCTCGCCGGCGCATAGGACAACAACGCCACAGAACCTTCCGAAGCCGCCTCCACTACAGTCGTCGAAGCCGCCGCAGCGGCATGCTCGGCACGATACGCACCGAAGTAGAGAGCTGCGGCCGAGCCCGCAGAAGCGAGCAGTACGCAAACAACCGCGATCGGGCGCCAGCGCTGTGCCACACGATGAGTCCACCGGTGCTCGGTGCTCGAAGGGATTTCGACCTCAGGCTCGGCTGCGCTGGTACTCACGGGACGAACTCCACCTTCGACATCTTGATCTGTCCTCCGTCCTGCACCATGGTGACGCTCAGCCGCCAGTTTCTCGGCTGTTGATTCGCTCCGGTCGAGTTGCTGACGGTGGTCGCCGTACTGACGAGCACGACGGCGGAATCTGTGCCCATCGACTGCACCGCAGCGGACCGCACCGTCGCCTTGGTGGTGGCCTTCGAATCCTGTGCGGCCTTCACCAGATCCGCGGCCGACGATTCGATGTCCTCTTTGAACTGCCCGGTCGAGTTGTCGACGATCTGCTTGACGTTGTCCTGGGCCTTGGCGCTGTCGATCGACATCAACGTGACGGCAGCTTGCGATGCCGCCGCGGAGAACTCCGCGCGTCGCTGCTGCTCGCCGTCGGCCCGATGCACGAACCACATCATGTAGCCGCTGACGGCCAGCAAACCGGCGCTGAGCAGGATGGCGATACCTGCGAGCACCGCCGTGAGTTTCGGGCGTCGACGGTGCTTTTCGCCCGCGCCCGGCGCTTGATCCTCGGCATCGTCGAGGACGGCTGTCCCGGTCGCTTGGTCGGGGCGGCTGAGTAACCGCATGGTGCACCTCCGATTGGTCTCGGCGGGACGCTAATGCGACAGCATTACGCGTCGACGCCGTTGTCCCACCCAGCGGACAGATCCCGGCTGAGGCAGTACTTCACCAGTTCCGCAGCGAACACAACGCGCCCTTGGAGCCGGCGGCACGGTGGACGACGGTGCCGTCGACGGCCAGTTCACAGCGCAGGGTGGAGGCCTCCTGCGGAGCCAGCCCAGCTGTGGTGACGGTGACCATCGCCCACCGCATGGGGTCGGCGAGCGTGGTTTCGCGGATCCAGGGCTTGCCCGGCTCCAGGGTGAGATCGTCTTTCGGGCTGAACTCGTACGGGTTGTGGCTGTAATCGGCCCACGTCGGCGGATCGACGTCGCGGTAATAGATCCCGACGGCCGTCGGCTGCTCGGCGGTCACCGTGTAGGTCACGCGATGCAGCATCGGCCCGTCGTCCGCATGGGCCGATGGCGCGCACGCCAGGCCGGTGCCGAGGACTGCGGCAAGCAGCGCGCCGACCGCGCGGCCCGACTCAGAGGTCACCACGAAGCCACCTGCTCGTGCCATCGCTTGTCACGCAACTGAGAAACAGCCCGTCGGGCGCCTGCGCGACAGAATTCTCGAAGCCGGTACATGGTGTGTTCTCCTCGCGGATGCCCTTCAAAGGCGGTGACCGGAAGTAGCGCGGCTCGTAGCGGCGCGGTGACCCGCAGAAGACCAGGCGGCCCCACGATGTGGTGCCGAAGACGTAGTACGTCGTATCGGAGCACGGGGCGCCGAGAACGACGCCGCCGGTGATCCCGGGTACGCACGAGGGTTCACTACAGCCGACAGGTTCTGAGTTCGCCGGCGCGGGCGCGATCATTGCCGCCACGACGAACAGCCCTGCCATCGCTGCTACCGGTATCCGCACGGACGACACTGTGGCACGGCTGAATCCGGATTCCGGGATATGGCCCACTAGGTGGGACATTCTCCGTCAATGCGCGGCAGAAGTTGCACAGTGAGCACTTGCCACGGCGACCATCCGTGGCCCGTGTCCAGAGGAGCAGGTCATGCGGATGTCAACGGCATTCATCGGCGCAGGGGTACTCATCACCGCCGCGGTAGGCGCCACGAGCAGTCCCGTCGCCACCGCATCTCCGAGTTGGGGCCTCAACGGCACCTACATCGCCACGTCGAACGGCGAGTGGGCCAAGACGAACGACATCTTCCACGACGAGGCCAGTATCCGTGGCACCTGGACGATCTCGACGACGTGCAGCTACCCGAGTGAGTGCACCGGCACGGTCGACACCGACTGGGGCTGGAGCGCACCCATCTACAAGAAGAGCGGCGTCTGGTACGTCAAGAAGACCGTGGACAACTGGCAGCCCTGCGGCGACGGGACCGCCGGCCCGGGACTGCAGGTGTACCGGTTCTTCCCATCCAACAAGGACGCCACCGCAACCGATCCGTCGTCGACGACGCTGTTGGGTGAGGATTCGACGACCGGTGTCAGTGGATCGTGTGGCAGCAGCAGAGTCGTCTTCATCACGATGCCGTTCAAACTCGTGAAAGCCTCTTGACCGGACCGCTTTTCAGCGGCCCGGCCAGGTGGGGCAGCCAGATCAGGTAGTGAACAGGTTCTTCCACGTCCGGTCGCCCGACGGCGGCACCAGGTCGGTCTGCCGGTACACCTTTCCGTCCGGAGTGGCGTACCGACCCGTCCGCGGGTCGTAAGTCGCCACCGCCACCGAGGGCCCACCAGATACGTTGGGAGCGAATGCACTCGGGGCTACAGTGGGCGCTCCGCCATCGCTCGGCGGCACCTCTTCCGGCGGAGCCTCAGCCGGAGCCTCCGCGGGAGCCGGCGCCTGCGCCGGCGGCGGCGGCGGCGTTCCTTCTACCGGGCCGTGGATGAATGCATCCCGTTCCGCTCGGGAATCCGGCGCGATTCCCTGCGCGAGCAGACTGGGGTCGATCGGGTACGGACCGAGGGCGTGCTGGCGCATCGCCAGCGGCTCGTAAGGTTGGTCACTGTTGCAGATTTCTACCGTGGGCGCCCTCTTGCCCGGCTTGCCCATGCACGGGTAGTTGCGCGCCCCGCGGACACCGATCGGGGAATCCTGCGGCAGCTTGCAATACAACCCGTCGGGCGTGTCGATATCGCTGGTGTCCTCCGGCGACCTCCAAGCGGACGGCGGCAGAAATCCGACGGTGCACGCCGGCGGGTCGCCCATCGTAAGGGTGAAGTCGCCCAAGGACATTCCGGTCGGGTTGTTCTTCGGCGCACCGTATGACTGCGTTGCCGCGATGGACGGCGGCAGCAATACCAGCAGCTGCTCCAGCGAGGGGTGGTAGGTCACCCCGACCTGTCCCAGGCTGGTGAGGTTGGCCAGCAACAGCGGCAGGGTCGGCTTGACCTGATTGAACAAGCGCGAGGCCTCGTCGGCGGTGCCGGGCCCGTCTTTGAGCAGGGTACGGACATGCTGATCGTCCTCGGTGACCTGTTTCGTTATTCCGGCCATACTGCGGGCCCAGGTGCGAATCGCATCGACCGATTCGGCCTGCCCGTCGAGCAGCGGTGCTCCGTCTTCGATCAGCGCACGGGTCTGGTCAGATGCGGCGTTCGCTTCCGCGATCAGTCTCGACGACGAATCCAGCATTGCCCCCATGTCGGTTCCGGTGCCGTTGAATGCCTTGAAGGTTTCGTCGAGCAGCGGGCTGATCTTGTCTTTCGGGATGCTGCCCATCAAAGCGCTGACCTGATCCAGCATCGGCCCCACGGCCTGCGGGATCGACGTGTCGGACACCGGGATCACCGATCCGTCATGCAGGTACGGCCCAGAATCGGTGCGAGGCTGTAAGTCGACGTACTGCTCGCCCACTGCCGAAACACTGAGCACCGCGGCGTGCAGGTCCGCGGGCACCTTCGGTGAAGTGTTCAGCGACAGTGTGGCTTGGGCCCCCTCACGAGTGGGCCGCACCTCGGTGACCTTGCCCATCTGCACGCCGCGATAGGTGACGTTCGAGAACTGGTACAGCCCACCGGTTCCGGACAGTTGCAGGGTCACCGTCATCCGGCCGATGCCCAACAGTGTCGGGGCCTGCAGGTAGACGACGCCCATCAGGGCCATGCCGATCACCGACGCCACCGCGAAGATGGCCAGCTGGATTCGGACAAAACGGGTGAGCATCAGTTGCCACCTTCGTTGGGTGCTGCGGGGTCTGTCGGTGTCCCCTCCTGTGGGGCGGAGTCGACCAGTGGCGGCATCGTGGCCACCGCTGCCGGAGGCGGCGGAGTCAACGGCATGCCCAGCGGGTCTTTGGTGTAGTTGGCGAACCACGGGTCACCCGGCGCCGGCGTCAGAGGCAACCCCTCCTGCCCCCATCGGGTGCCCAGGAACAATCCTCGCTTCAGGCGCGGGACGGTGAAGTCGAAGGTGATGAACTGGTTGAGGTAGTCGCCGCGGATCGCCCGGTCGATGAAGTTCTGCGGGTAGGGATATCCCGGAGCGTATGCCAGCACCGTGCCGAGGTTCGGCCCGACGTCGGCGAGTGCCCGCACCGTCGGTTCGAGGTTGCGCAGGTTGGTCAGCAGGTCGTCGCGGGTGGCGTGGACGAGTTGGGTTGCGGTGTCGCTGAACTGACCGAACTTCTGCAATGCCGTGGTGATGCGGGGACGTTCCTTGACCAGGATGTCCAGCGCGGGAGGGATCCGTTGCAACGCGGTGGTGATGACCTCCTGCTGACCGGAAAGAGTGCCGGCAAGGCGGTTCAGGGCCGTGATGGAGGCGTTGATGTCGTCACGCTGGTTGGCGAACATGCCGACGATGTCGTCGAGCCGGGTGAGCAGGTCGCGGATCTTGTCTTCGCGGCCATTGAGCGCGGCGTTGAATTCCGTGACCAGGTCACCGATCCGGCCCAGACCGCCACCGTTGACGAGTACCGACAGCGACGACAAGGTCTGTTCGGTCGACGGGTATGTCGACGTCTGATTGAGCTCGAGCGTGGCCCCCGGGGCCAGTCGTCCCGACGGGGTCTGCCCGAGCGGAGGGTCGAGCGCCACGTGCATGGAACCCAGCAGGCTCGTCTGTCCCACGGTGGCGACCGCATTGGCGGGGACCACGACGTCGGGCTTGACGGATACCTCGACATCCGCGTGCCAGCCCTTCACCACCATGCGGGCTACGCTGCCGACAATGACGTCACCGATCATCACCGGTGAATTCGCTTCCAAGGTACCGATGTTGGCGAGTTCGACGTGATAGGTCGTCGCGTCGGCCCCGCGCCCGACGGTGCCGGGCAGCGGCAGTGAGTTCAACCCGTGGAATGCACAGCCGGTCAGGGTCGCCGCCGAGCAGGCGGCTACCGCAACAAAGCGGGTCAGTGACCGCCGAGGGATCATGGGGTGCCTCCTGGTGCCGGCGGTGCGGGGTTGGGTGCGGCTTCGGCAGGAAGCAGCATGTCCTGCAATGTCTTCGGTGACTGGTCCGTCGCTGCGGCCGGTACGCCTGCGGGGACCGGCGCTCCGGGGTACAACGCGGGCGCGGGATTCGCCGGGAAACCGTTCGGCGCGTAGGCACCTGAAGGCCCCGGGGGTGCACCCCATCCGGCCGGAGGCGCGACGTCGCCGGCACCGGTGAACGCCGACACCGCCGGCGGCTGATCCGCGTAGGGCTGGGGGCGGCCACCTGCTCCGCCCGGTGCCAGGTTGGGGTCGGTGTACACCAGGTTCTCCGGGCTCGGCGCCTTCCGCAGATAGGCGTTGAACGGCATCGGCATGTAGTTGAAGTTGATCAACGACAGGGCGGGCCCTAGGTACTGCGCACACAGTTTGGACGATTCGGCGGCCGTGGCGTTCTTCACCGCCGCGATCGCCGAACACACCACCGATACCGGATCGGAGAAGTTCGAAAGTGCGAACGCACCAACGGCGGTGCCGCTGTCCGGGTTGTAGATGTTGTAGCCGTTGGCGATGGCGTTCGGTGCGACATGCAGCAGGTTCTCAAGCTTGATCTTGTTGTCCACCAGGTTCTGTGTGACGTTGTTCAACCGCTGCAACTGCTCGGCGGTCTGGTCCCGGCTGCCCGCGACGAACCGGCGAACGTTGCCGACGGCATCCGCCAGATTCGTCAGGGCACCGTCCAGATCGGACCGGCTGTCATCGATCACGCTGGTGACGCTGGCCAGTTTCCCTTGGAACTCCACGATCTGGGCGTTGCTGTCGCGCAGCGCGGTCACGAAGACCTGCAGGTTCTTGATGATGCTCACAACGTCGCCGCTGCCCCGCCCCAGAATCTGTGCCACACCGGACAACTGGCTGATCGCCTCGTGCAGCTTCTCACCGTTGCCGTCCATGGCTGCGGCAGCACTGTCGACGAATCGGCTCAGCGATGTGCCCGAAGCCCCGTTGATCGGTCCCAGATCGCTTGCCAACCGCATCAACTGGTCCTTGACCTGGTCCCACTCGACGGGCACCGCGGTCCGTTCGACCCCGATCTGCGCACCGTCGTCCATCGTCGGCCCGACATCTTCATAGGCCGGGGCCAGTTGAACGTACCGGGCCGCGACGAGATTCTGTGCCATCAGGATTGCCTTGGCGTCGGCCGGGATCTTCACGCCGTGATCGACGGCAAGGGTGATCCGAGCCTGCCCGCCGACCGGTTCGATGCTCTTGATGGACCCGACCTTGACCCCCGCGACGCGAACCTCGTCGCCGGGATAGATCGCGGTGGCCGAGGTGAAGTACGCGGTGATGGTGGTGGGCTTGAAGGCCGTCTGCCGCACGATGATCACCGCGCCGGCCAGGGCAAGTGCAGCAAGCAGCACCAGCACGGCGCGGCTGATCCTTTTCCGGTTGCGGGCGATCATCGACTTCCTCCGGGAATGCCGTTGTGGGGCCAGGGGAACTCCGCGCGCGGTCCGGCATTGTCCGGTGGTTGGCCGGCGTTGACGCCGCGCCGGAATCCGAACGCGTAGTCGAGGAAGGGCTGAAGTGTCTGCGCCGGCAGGAGGTTGCCGACAAAGGCGTTGTAGTACCAGCCGTTGTTCACCGACTCGCCCTGGGTTACTTGGTATTTGGCGAGACCCGACATCGCTTCGGCGATGTTGTCGCGGTTCTTCTCCAACATCGCGGTGACCGAGTTGAGCTGCTTGAGGGTAGGGGCCAGCTCTTCTTCGTTGTCATGGACGAGCCCGGTGAGCTGCTGGGAGAGCGCCGAGGTGTTGGCCAGCAGGTTGACGATCGCGTACCGGCGCTGGTCCAGCACCCCGGTCAGCGCGTTCGCGTCCAGTAGCAGCGTATTGACCTGATCGCTGCGCTTCGACAGGATGCCGGTCACCTCGGCGGCGCTATTGAGCAGGTCGGACAGGGACTCGTTACGGCTGTTCAGTGTTTCCGACAACCGGGACAGGCCCTCGAACGTCGGCCCCAGCTGCGGCGCAATGCGATCGATGGTGTCCGACAAGGTATCCAGTGACTGAGTGAGTGCCGCCGTGTCGGTGCCTGCCGTGTTGTTCGTGAAGTCACCCACGGCGTTGGTCAGCGAGTAGGGCGACGCCGTCCTGGTGACGGGGATCGTGTCCGAGGCGCGCATCGTCCCGGCTCCGGCGGGTTCCAGGGTGAGCATGCGCGCACCGAGCATCGTCCCGGTGCGGATGTGGGCGGTGGTGTCGGAGCCCAGGCGCACCTTGCTGTCCAGCGTGAAGGTCACCAGCGCCTTGCCGTGGCTCAGGCTGACATCGGTGACCAGGCCCTTCGTGACGCCGGAGATCTTGACGTCGTTACCGGTGGTGAGCCCACCCGCCTCGGCGAACAGCGCGTGGTATTTGACCGATGTGGCCCACGACCACAATGCCTGCGGCTGCAGTCCGACCGCGATGATCATCGCGATCAGCACGATGCCGATGAGTCCGCTCCGGATGAGGTGCGATCCACGGTATTTGAGCATCAGGGCTCCCCACAGCGTCCGGTGTTCTGCATGATCCACGGGAAGTACGCGGTGCGCCCTTGCAGGTCGGTGACCCTGACGTTCATGCCGCACAGGTACTGGTTGATGAAGCTGC
Source organism: Mycobacterium farcinogenes (assembly GCF_019739075.1). NCBI lineage: Bacteria > Bacillati > Actinomycetota > Actinomycetes > Mycobacteriales > Mycobacteriaceae > Mycobacterium > Mycobacterium farcinogenes. The sequence continues at coordinate 5,772,855 of NZ_CP081673.1, forward strand.
CGTAGGCCCCCAACCGGACGAGCTTGCGGTAGTTCCCGGGTGCCTTCTGCAACGCGAGGTCGATCCGCGCCATGTCGTCTTCGTTCGAGAGCAACGGTGCCAGGCGGGTTAGTTGATCCACGGTGCCGGACAGGGGCGGCCGGGCCTGCGTCATCAGGTCGGTCAGCGACGCCGTGCCGTTGTCGAGGGCGGTGATGGCCTCGCCTATGGGATCGCCTTCCTGCGCCAAACCGGTGACGAGCTGTTGCAGTTGGGCGACGGCGCCGGAGAACTTGTCGCCGTCCTTGGCCACCGTTGCCACGGTGGCCTTCAGATTGTCGATCAGCTGTTGGACCGTCTGCCCGTTGTCGGCAAGCGCCTGGGTGAACGAAGTGGTGTGGGACAGCAGCGATTCCACTGTGCCGCTCTGTCCCTGCAGAATCTGGATCAGTGAGTTGGTCAAGGCGTTGACGTTCTGGGCGTTGAGACCTTGGATCACCGGCTTGAGCCCACCGAGCAGCAGGTCGAGATCCAGCGCCGGCTCAGTGCGGTCGAGCGGGATCTGGGAGCCGGCCGGCAGGATCTTGGTAGATCCTGGGCCGTCGAGCAGTTCGAGGTAACGGTTGCCGACCAGATCCAGATAGCGCACCGCGATCTTGGTGCCGGTGGTCATCACAACTTCCCGGTCGGAATCGAAGTGGACCAGCACCGTGTTGTCAGGCTGCAGCGCAACATCATTGACGGTGCCGACGCGGATTCCGGCCACCCGCACCGAGTCGCCGGCTTTCAGGCTGGACGCATCGGCGAACACGGCCGAGTAGCCGTTGGTCGCCCCGGTGCGGTACTGACCCATGATGGCGAACAGGGCTCCGGTCAGGAGCAACATCGTCACTCCGAACACGCCGAACTTGACGGCGGTGCCGCGGCTGCGCGTCATCCCGGTTGTCCTATCTGGGTGGTGTTGCGTGGTGGCCCGTCAAGCGGGCCGTACAGCGCTTGCTTGAGCGCGTCGGAGTTCAACAGGATCCCCTGATTTCCGTACTGCGCCGGGTCGGCGTCGATATCGGTCACGATGAACGGCGGCCGCTTCTCGAATCCGACCTCGGGCAGGCCCTGGCACTGCGGGCCGCCGGTGGCGGCGACCTTCGGCAGGTTGCCCGGGTAGCGATAACGCTCGGTGCCCAGCAGGAACGAGTCCAGCAGCATGACGCCGGGTAGCGGCTGCGGCGGCCCCATCGCCAGTGGCTCCATGCCTTTCAGCGCGCAGTTGAGTGCCGCGTTGTACTGATTGGTCAAATTGGTGGTCGGCGCCAGCAGCCGCATGGAATCGGTGATGGCGGCGCTGTTGCTGCCCACCACGTCAGTGCCGACATCAGCCAGTCCGATCGCGCTGACGAGCAACGCATCCAGATCGTTTCGGTGCTCGACGAGCGTGTCGCTGAGCTTGGTCGCGTTGCGCACGGTGTCCATGAGTTCTGGTCCGGCATCGGCGTATGCGTTGAACACCTGTGGTGCCACGGCCATCTCGTGGCTCATCGTCGGAAGACTGGGGGCGATCTTCGCCAGCAGGGCCTCCAGATCGACCAAGGTCTGTCCCATCTTGTCACCGCGGCCGTCGATCGCCTGAGCCATCGCTCCCAAGGTCTCGTTCAGCTTTTCCGGCTGAATCTGTGCCAGCACCGACACCAGTTGCTCGAACACCGTGTTGATCTCGACGGTGGTGTGCCTCGCATCGAGCACCTGGCCCGCGTACATCGATGCCGACGACGGTTCCGCCGGCGGGATGAGTTGGACGAATTTGGCACCGAACACCGTGCTGGATGCGATCTCGAGGCCGGTGTTCTCCGGAATCAGCTGCAGGTCATCAGGATTCATCGCGAGGTGCAGAGCCGCCTGCCCGTCCGGCAGCGTCTCGATTGCGACGACCTTGCCGACTTGCGCACCGTGCAGTTTGACCTTGGCCTCCGGGTTCATCACCAGACCGGCCCGCGGCGAGAGGACGGTCACCGCAGCGGTGGGTGCCACCCCACCGCGGAACAGCACGATGGCGCCGGTGATGATCGCGGCGATCACCACCACCGTGGTCAATCCCGTCAGAAGACGTTTAGCGTCGTGTGACATCAGATGCCTTCTCTAGCCGGAGAGGTTGAAGTTGCCGTTGGAGCCGTAGACGGCCAGCGAGATCAGCAGCGTGATCGAGACGACGACGATCAGGGACGTCCGGACCGCATTGCCGACGGCGACGCCGACCCCGGCCGGGCCGCCGGTGGCGAAGAAGCCGAAGTAGGTGTGCACGAGCAGAATCGCCAATGCCATCAGCAGCGCCTGCAGGAACGACCAGAGCAGGTCGATCGGATTGAGGAACGTGCTGAAGTAGTGCCCGTACAGGCCACCGGACTGCCCGAGCAGCACGACCGTAGTGAACTGACTGGCCACGAACGACAGGATCACCGCGATCGAGTACAGCGGGGTGATGGCAATCATCCCGGCCACGATCCGGCTGGACACGAGATACTCGACGGGCCGGATCGCCATCGATTCCAGCGCGTCGATCTCCTCGTTGATGCGCATCGCCCCGAGCTGGGCGGTGACGCCGGCACCGAACGTGGCTGCCAGACCGATGCCGGCCACGATGGGCGCCGAGATCCGGACGTTGATGAAGGCGGCCAGGAAGCCCGTAAGTGCTTCGATGCCGATGTTGCCCAGCGAGCTGTAGCCCTGGATGGCCAGCACGCCGCCGGTGGCCAGGGTCAAAAACCCCACGATCACCACCGTGCCGCCGATCATGGCCAAGGTTCCCGCGCCCATTGAGATCTCGGCGATCAGGCGGACCACTTCTTTGCGGTAGTGCACCGCAGCGTGCGGCATGCCTGCCAGTGCCCGGCCGTAGAACAGCACATGGTCACCGATGCCGCTCAACGTGGCTCCGGGCCGTCGCGCGGCCCGGGACAGCCGCGGATAGACCGATTGAAGTACGGCCGATGCCCCCGTCATCGCGTCGTCATCTGAATGCCGATGGCGGTGACCACCACGTTGACCACGAACAACGCCATGAAGGCGTACACCACAGTTTCGTTGACAGCGTTACCCACCGCTTTGGCACCGCCACCGGAGACGGTCAGCCCGCGGTAGCAGGCCACCAATCCGGCGATGAGCCCGAACAATGCCGCCTTGACGCAAGAGATGACGACCTCCGGGATACCGGTGAGCAGGGTGATACCCGCCGCGAACGCACCGGGGTTGACGTCCTGGACGAACACCGAAAACAGGTATCCGCCAAGGATTCCGATGATGACCACCACGCTGTTGAGCAGCAGCGCCACCAGGCCCGAGGCCAGCATCCGGGGAGTGACCAGCCGCTGGATCGGATTGATGCCCAGCACCTCCATGGCGTCGATCTCTTCCCGGACGGTGCGCGAACCGAGGTCGGCGCACATCGCGGTGGCGCCTGCGCCGGCCACGATCAGCACCGTCACCATCGGCCCGACCTGGGTAACCGCGCCGAAGGCCGCACCCGCGCCCGACAGGTCGGCCGCACCGAGTTCACGCAGCAGGATGTTCAAGGTGAAGCTCACCAGCACGGTGAACGGGATCGCCACCAACAGCGTCGGCGCCATCGAAACCCTTGCCACGAACCAGGATTGGTCTAGGAACTCGCGCCATTGGAAGGGGCTGCGCACCACGAATCTGGCGGCATCCACCGACATGGCGAACAACCCACCCACCCCCTCGAGTGGGCCGGCGAGTTGTCGCTGCAACATCCCGATTCTCCGTTCTTTGCCTGAATCACATCCGTGGGTTGGTATGACCCGGACCACACGCTTCGACCGGGAACGATCACAGTTCGCCAGCAGCCGCGCCACCACGTGTCCCACCCACCGGGAATCTGCCTTCGAGGCCGTCAAAACCCGCCGCTGACCCGGTCAGCGGAACATGCCGTTGCCACACCCCACACCCCCGTGTGAGGCTGTGTGCGACAAGTCAGCCACAGGAAAGAAAACGCCGTGTCGAATTCTGTTTCGGTCACCGACGGAGCCGGTACCACGGACACTCTCCGTGAAATCCAGACCCCCGCAGGCGCTTTGCGCTACTACGATGTCGGCCGCGGCCCTACCGTGCTGTTCCTGCACGGATCGGGCCCGGGGGTCACGGGCTGGCGCAATTTCCGCGGCGTGCTGCCGACGTTCTCTCAACAATTCCGGTGTCTGGTGCTGGAGTTCCCCGGCTTCGGCGTCTCGGATGACTGGGGCGGGCACCCCATGGTCACCGCTCAGGGCGCGGTGACCCCTTTCCTCGATGCGCTGGGTGTCGACCGGGTGGACATCGTCGGCAACTCCATGGGCGGAGGCGTCGGCATCAACACGGCGATCAACGCACCCGAACGGGTGGGTCGTCTCGTGACGATCGGCGGAATCGGTACCACCATCTTCTCTCCCGGCCCCAGCGAAGGGATCCGCCTGCTTCAGGAGTTCACCGAGGACCCTACCCGGCAACGCCTGATCGACTGGCTCAATTCCATGGTCTATGACCGGGCATTGGTCACCGAGGAATTGATCGAGGAGCGTTGGGCCCTGGCGACCGACCCGGAGACGTTGGCTGCCGCACGCCGCATGTACGGAAAAGCGGCGTTCGCCGCCATGATGGCGTCAATGGCTGCATCGGATCTGCCCATGCCATGGGCACGAATGCACAAGGTTTCTGCGCCAACGCTTTTGACGTGGGGTCGCGATGACCGGGTGAGCCCACTGGACATGTCGCTGATTCCGATGCGCACCATTCCCAACGCCGAGCTTCACGTGTTCCCCAACTGCGGGCACTGGGCCATGATCGAGGCGAAGGCCGCCTTCGAATCCGTGGTCACCGGCTTCCTGACCAGGGACTAACGGCTACGGCCCGATCGCTGCAGGCCGGACAACACCATGCCGATTCCCGACCGGTGCGCAGCCACCAACTCATCGAGTTCGTGCAGTTCTTTGGCGTCCGTCCACCAGATGTAGGCATTGCCACTGACGTGGATGATGAGCCTGCTCGGTAGCGCTCGGGCGAACTCGTCGTCCCCGAGTTCGAAATGGCGCGCCAGGAACTCGGTGATGGAGTCGGCCAGGGTGGCACTCCAGTCCAGCCATCGCAGGCGATACTGCGGAGTCTCGGCGACCAGCGCCATCAGTTTCCGTCCGATCTCAACGGACTCGCGGTGCTGGACGTCGGCTGTCCTGCGCTGCCGGACTTCCGCGGTGAACATATCGACGAGAACCTCGACCGGATCGGAATCCGCTGCAGCAGAGGTCAACAGGCTACGCATGTGGTTCTCGCTGCGCCGGAACAGTGGACCCAGGACGTCTTCCTTGACGGGGAAGTGACGGTAGAAGGTTCGCGTCGCGATGCCGACTTCGGCGCAGATGCGCTCGACCGTCGCGGTGGTGTCGCCGTCGGCGATGAAGATATCGCGCGCCGTCCGGGCGATGTCCAGTCGCAATGCCTCTGCGCGACGCTCTGTGAGCGTCGGCCCGCTACCCCTGGCCATCTTTACTTCGCCGCCGGGTTGTGCCTAGACTCACACCTGTCATGTTGTGACACATATGCAGAGTATGACAGGTTTGGAGGGTGTTGTGCCAACGTCAGATGACGACGCAGCTCCCATAGCGATGCTGAACCGGGTGGCCGCACTTCTGGACGTCTTCGGTGCGCGGCAAGCACCCACGCTGGCTGAGATCACCCGGCACTCGAACGTGCCTCGCTCATCGGCACATCGCATCCTGCAAAGCCTGGTCCAGCTGGGCTGGATCGAACGCCAAGGCACCGGATACGCGCTTGGATCAAAGCTGTTCGAACTGGGTTGTCAGGCAAAGCGGTTACATCGGGTGCCCGAGGCGGCGCTGCCGGTGATGGCCGACCTGCACCGGCGCACCGGACTGACCGCTCATCTCAGCGTCCTGGCGGATACCCACGTGCTCCACATCGAACGCTTCGGGATCTGGCCGAGTACCGGAAAATGCTGGCAGGTGGGTTTCAAGCAGCCCGTTGAACAGAGCGCTGCCGGCCGCGCGCTCCTGGCCCAGATGGACGAATCAGCCTGGCCGGAGTTGCGTTACGCGGTGTCCGCGCCGTACGGAGTTCGCAACCGAGCGGAGTTAGGTCGACACCTGACCGCGGTGCGCGCCCGTGGCGGAGTCGCGGTCGACGTGGAGGGTTGTGAGCCCGGTGTCACCGTCGTCGCCGCTCCCATCAGCCTGAACGAGGGCGGCAACCGATTCGCGCTGTCACTGTGCGGGCCGGCCAAATCGACGCGCATCGAGCCCGTGGCGGCCGCCGTTCACAGCGCCGCCTGGGCGATCTGCCACAGCGTGTCAGACGTACCGCGCAATGGGGCACGTCAGGCGCGCGCGGCTCATCGCGCGGTCACGCCGGCCATGGTCCATCGGCTTGGTGAGACCACCGTGGCAGCGGCCGGTGGAGGTAGGTGACACAAGCTAGCGCCGGAGATATCTGAGGGCGTACTGAGGAAGCCGGTATGTGGGTACCCGCCGCGGCCAGTCCGCCCACCGGAAGTAAGCATCCGATCCGCCATCGACAAAGATGACGCTGCCGCAAAGAAACTCAGCTGTGTCAGAAAGCATGAAGACCATCCATGCGGCAATATGCTCCGGATCGCCGAAGCTGCCGACGGGGACCGGGAACGACTGCACCGCCCTGGCTTCACGCGGAGAGGCCAGCTGCTTCTCCAGCAGCGGCGTTCGGATCGCCCCTGGAGCAACGGCGTTCAGTCGGATGCCGGCGCCCGCCCAGCTCTGCTGGACCGCAGTGCGCCGCACCCATCGTGCCACCGCGATCTTCGATGCACCGTAGGCCAGCGACGGCGCGACCGCACGATACCGACGCAGGATCTTGAGCGCGCGGCCGAGATCGTCACCCAACAGGGCCCGCACCGCACTCAGCGGCACCATCGGCATGGTGCTGCTCGAATTGCTGCCGACGACAACAACCTTTGCCTGGCCACCAACCGCGAGCGCGGGCCGCCACTTCTTCAGTAGCTCGACCACGCCGAGGTAGTTGACCGATAGGATCAGCGGCACGGCGTCGCGGTCCGGAAGCGGACCCACCCCGGCGGCCATGATCGCCCCGTCGAGTCGCCCCTCGCACAACTCGAGCACCTTCGCGGCAGCTTCCGAACGGCCCTGTGGTGTCGACAGGTCAGCGATCACCTCCGCGTCACGCAGATCGACGCCTATCACGCGGTTGCCGTCGGCCCGCAATCGCCGCGCCGCCGCCTGACCCATTCCCGACGCCGATCCGGTCACCGCATAGGTACCCATGTTCACCAGTCCTGCCAGGGGACGATCGTGTTCAGCGGCGTATCGATCACACACTCCCCTGGTACGTTTTGAGACCCGTTGTCGGCCAGCCGTTCCCTGATCCGACCGGTGATGCCGACTGGATCGTCATCGAGGTACAGCAGTCGGATGCGCATACCGCCAGGCGGATCTGCGGCTGCCGCGCCCGATCGGAGCCCCAGCCCATTGTTCTGGTGGTGGTCCAGCGCGAAAGTCCACGCCCCTGCCACACCGCTCAACTCCAGCAAGGCCGGAATCGCCACTCGGTCCTCCCACTGATGGTGCTCGTGGGCGTCCGCGCCGTAGGGTTCGGTGAACCGGGTCATGGTCAGGTGCAGCCCGCGGTTGGGCCGGTACGGGATCACCCCCGGCGACACCAGCGCCGACGCCGCGGCGTAGCCCTTGACCGGCCGGAAGAACGCCAGCACCGTGCGACGCACTCCGGGGATCATCGGCCCGCGACCCCACTGGAAAGAATCGGCACCGAGTTGCTCCCACTCGCGTACCGATTCTTCCACCGGCGACCGAAACCAGTACATCGCGACATAGTCGGTGTCGGCCTGGCTGGGCTCGGCCGTAGAGACCTCACGACACGCAGCAGGACGGCTCCACCTGTCGCCCCAGGCGATTCCGGGTAGAGCGAGATTCTCCGGGCGATGGTCCAGTTGATGCCATTCGTTGTAGCGTCGATGTTCTTCGGCTCCCCCGTCGCCGAGTGAGACGAACGAGAAGAACACCAGCGGGCATGCGGTAGCGGACATGGCGCGTTCTCAGATCTGCTCGGGGACGGGCGCTCCCGCCAATCCAAGGTTGAGTAGAGTGTGCGCGTATGGGTTCCCGTTGAGCAACCGGCTGGTACGCATCGTGATCTGCCATTGCCCGCCACGGCGCTCCAATGCGAAGTGGTTGGCCGTCGCCCGCCACACTCGATACCCGGATTCGCCGTCGCGCAAGAGGACCAGCGATTCACAGACCGCGACAGCGGTGTCGCCGACAACCGTGACCACCGCAGGCCCGAGGAAATGGCAACAACCTGAGGCGACGAGGTCCTGGTGGCTCGCCGAACTGACCATGTCGTGCACGCCTTTACGGCCGGACATCAGCCAATCCTCGACGTCGTATGTTCCGTCGGTCGCCCACATTTCCGCGGCATTGTCGGCGTTGCCGGCATCCACCGACGGACCATACGAGGCAAGCAGTTTCGCGATTGCCAGTTCATCTTCGAGGCGTTGCAGCCGAGTGAGAATCTGTTTATCGGTGCTCATAGCTCCTCCTGTATGTCGCGCAGCCTGGCCAGTCGACCACCACTGGCGTCGGCAGACCCAAACGCACGGTCAGCGTGCTCCCTCGATGAGCGCCGCGATCGCCCGATGAGTTTCCAGCACCACACGCGCCCTGTCGGGAGCACTGTTGGCCTCGGCGCTGTCCGCATTACCCCCGGCCACCCACACCGGACCATCCGCGAGGTGGGCCACCCCCTCCGCGGCTACCTCCGCCGGCTCGTTGACCAGGATCCCGGGCGCATCGAAGTTCAGCCCTACCCGCTCCATCGCCGGGGTGCGGGTCACGCCCAGCACCAGCTCCAGCACGTCGACGTTGCGTTCCCGCAGTTCCAGCCACAAGCTTTCGGCGAACATCCGGGAGAACGCCTTGGCCCCGGCATAGATGGAGTGCCGCCAGGAACCCATGTAGCCCGAGAGTGAACCGACGATCATGATGCCGCCACGGCCGCGGTCGGCCATCAGACGCCCATAGTGCTGCACCAGCTCAAGCATCCGGGTCACGTTGAGGTCGGTGACCTTCTGAAACTCGGCAAGGTCGGTATCGAGGAACAACTCGTTGCACGTGCTCGCACCGGCGTTGTAGATCAGCAGCCCTACCTCGAGATCAGCGGTGTCTTGAGCGATCCGCGAAACTGACTGCGGGTCCAGCAGATCCACCGAGATTGCACGCACCTCGACACCAAGGTCACGGCATTGCTCAGCGGTATCGGACAGCGGTCCGGGCTTGCGGGCGATCAGGACGAGATTGAACCCGGCTTCCGCGAGCTGGCGGGCGAACTCGGCGCCCACACCTTCGGAACCTCCGGCGATGACGGCCCACGGCCCGTACTTGGCCAAATCAGTCATGTTCCCTCCTAGCGTTGGGTACTTCCGGCATCCACCGGCAGGCTGACCGCGGTGATATAGCGGGCTTCGTCGGATGCCAGAAACAGGCTTGCGTTCGCGACATCGACCGCCTGCACCCACGGGACGGCGAGCAGATTCATTGTGGTTGCGGCCGCTGCGAATTCGTCGCGGGTCGGTGGACGGTCCAGGTCTGGCCGGAACCCGCTGCGCACCAGGTCGTTCTGGATCAAGGGTGTGTCGACATTGGTCGGGTGGACGCAGTTGACCCGGACGTTGTGTGGCGCCAGGTCGTGGGCAAGGCTGCGCATCAGCCCGACGACACCGTGCTTGGCGGCGGTGTAGTGGGCGACCCCGATCAGCCCTCGAAGTCCCGCGATCGAGCTGACCAGCACCATCGACCCTGCGCCACGGCTGATCAGATGTGGCGCCGAGGCTGTGCAGGTGTTCCACACTCCGGTGAGATTGACGTCGAGCATGGTCCGCCACGCGGCCTCGGAGAGCTCGACGGCATTGCCCCGCGAGGTAACTCCCGCTGTGGCACAGACGATGTCGATTCCACCGAGCTCGGCGGCCCCGCGGCCGACGGCGTGCTGCAGCGCGTCCCGGTCACGGACGTCGGCGATCTCGGTGACGATCCGTCCGCCGGCCTGCTCGACGAGGCGGACGGTCTCCGCAAGATCGTCCCTTGTGCTGTGCGGCACGTGCACGGTGTCGATCGGCCCACACACGTCGACTGCGACGATGTCCGCACCTTCCTCTGCGAAGCGCACTGCCTGCGCCCGGCCGATGCCCCGCGCAGCACCGGTGATCAGCGCGATCTTGTTCGTCAGTCGACCGCTCATGTCGTCTTCTGGGTCAGGCCTGCGTCGACCACAAGTTGGGCGCCGGTGATGTAGCGGGCCTGATCGGAGGCCAGGAACACGGCGGCGTTGGCCACGTCAACGGGTTCGACCCACGGCACCGGGATGAGGTTCCGGGCGGTGAGCACTTCGATCGCATCGGCCTCGGTGGCACTGTCCAGATCCGGCCGCAGTCTTTTGTAGGTGGCGGGATTACGCACCATGGGGGTCGCCACCGCGCCGGGATGCACGGTGTTCACCCGGACACGTTGTGGTCCAAGTTCATTGGCGAGGGTGCGGGCCAATCCCACCACCGCATGTTTGGTAGCGGTGTAAGGCGCAGTGCCGGAAGTACCGCGCAAGCCATTGGTGGAGCTGATGATCACCACCGCCCCTCCGTCGGGCCCAAGTTGGGGCACGCCGGCCTTGACCGTGTGCCAGACGCCGGTCAGGTTGACATCCAGATTGCGTTGCCATTCCTCGGTGCTGACCTCCCACGCCGGCCTGTTCGGCGTGTGGATACCCGCATTGGCGACGATGACGTCGAGGCGGCCCAACTCATTCACGCCCGAATCGACCGCGGATGCGACCTCGGCGAGACTGCTGATATCTGCTGTCCGAGTGGCACATCGCCGGCCACGCCGTCGCACCCCGTCAGCCGTCTCACCGAGGCCGTCGACAGCATCGGGACGGTCCAGCGCGATCACGTCCGCCCCGGCGTCGGCGAAACGTTCACAGTGCACCCGCCCGGTGCCGCTGGCCGCCCCGGTTACCAGGATGACCTGATCTGTCAGCTCCGGCACTATGGCGCCTTCAGTAGATCGAACCCCTTGTATCCGTCCGCCGCTGCCTCGTTACAGATGTCCAGGTAGGTGCCGAAGCCGCCGATGAACAGCATGAACATTCGGGGCTTGCCCGGCACGTTGGCGCCCATGTACCAAGAGTTGGCCTTGGTGAACAGCGTCGCTTCAGCGCGCCGGGCACACTCCGCCATCCAGCTGTCCACGGCGTCAGCCGTCGGCTCTATTGCGGCATAACCGTTCTGGTCGAGATGGGCGATGGCCTCGGAGATCCAGTTCACGTGGGCTTCGGCATGCAGAACCATGTTGGCCAGCACCGCAGGGGCACCGGGTCCGGACACCAGGAACAGGTTGGGGAACCCGTCGACGCCCAGACCCAGATAAGTACGCGGCCCGTCAGCCCAGTCATCGACCAGTTTTTTGCCGCCTCGGCCTTGGATGTCGACCTTTGCCAGGGCGCCGGTCATCGCGTCGAATCCGGTGGCCAGCACCAACGCATCGATGTCATAGTGCGCGTCGGACGTGGTGATCCCCGCTTCGTCGATCGTTTCGATCGGCGTCCTACGAACGCTGACCAGCTCCACATTCGGGCGGTTGAAGGTTTGAAAATAGTTGGTATCGGTGCAGATCCGTTTGGTTCCGATCGGATGATCGTCAGGGATCAGCAGCTCGGCCACTGCCGGGTCGTCGATCACGGCACGAATCTTGTTCTCGTAGAACTTTCGGGCTTCTTCGTTGGCTTCCAGGGAGATCATCTGATCACTGAACGTCTTCGAGAACAGCACACCGCCCAGATCCCAGCGCTTTTCGAAGGCCTCCTCGCGCTCCTCGGGAGTGGCTTCCATCGTCAATTTGGGGTGCGCGACGTGTGGCGAGCCGCCACCGCTGCGCCACGACATCCGGCGCCGCTCGGCGTAGTTGGCTTTGATCTCCGCGATCTCGTCAGCGGCCAGGGGCCGGTTGCCGGCCGGCACACTGTAATTCGGCGTCCGTTGAAACACGTAGAGCTGTTCGGCTTGTTCAGCGATGAGCGGGATGGACTGGATACCCGACGATCCGGTGCCGATCACGGCGACGCGTTTGCCGGTGAAATCCACGTCCTCGTGGGGCCAGTGCGCGGTATGGTAGATGTCCCCGGCAAAGGTTTCCAAACCCGGGAAGTCGGGGGTCATCGCAGCCGACAGCGGGCCCGTGGCCATGACCACGAACCGCGCATCGATCGCCTCGCCGGCATCGGTGGTCACGGTCCAGCGCAGCGCCCGCTCGTCGAGCACCACCGAACTCACCCTGGTCTCGAACGTGATGTCGCGGCGCAGATCAAGCTTGTCGGCGACCCAGTTGATGTACTCCAGAATTTCAGTTTGGGTGGCGTACTTCTCGGTCCACGTCCACTCCTGCTGGAGTTCGTCGGAGAACGAGTAGCAGTAGTCGACGCTCTCGACGTCGCACCGCGCACCCGGGTAGCGATTGAAGTACCACGTGCCGCCCACTTCCGGCGCGGCCTCGAAGACTCGTACCGACAGGCCCTGCGACCGAAACTTGTGCAACGCGTACAGGCCGCCGAAGCCGGCGCCCACCACTACCACATCTACGACGCTCATCGATCCACTGCTCACCCGGCGTACGGTAGGCGCTCGGCGCGCAGTCCAGCCCCGCCATTCCCGGTCACCGGAACGGCGCGCCCGATGTCCCGGCCACCGGAAGACGCGGGTTGGCGCCACCGCCTCCTGACACCAGAATCTCGGCCCATGACCGACGCGAGCCTCCAGACCAGACGGGCCGTCCTTGTCACGGTGGCCGATGTCATCGATGAAAGTCCTGACGCACGTTCGCTTGTCTTCACCATCCCCGAGGACCAGCGGGAGCGGTTTTCCTATCGTCCCGGGCAATTCCTGACCTTGCGGGTGCCTAGTGAGCTGACCGGATCGGTGGCCCGCTGCTACTCACTGGCCAGCTCCCCGCACACCGACCCAGCCCCCAAGGTGACCGTCAAGCGCACCGTCGACGGGTACGGTTCGAACTGGTTGTGCGACAACGTCAAAGTCGGCGACACTATCGAGGTCCTCCCGCCCTCCGGGCAGTTCACTCCCCCCAGCCTCGATGTCGACTTCCTGTTGTGGGCGGCCGGTAGTGGCATCACGCCGGTGATGTCGATCCTCAAGTCGGTGTTGTCGGCGGGGACCGGGCGGGTGATCCTGTGCTACGCCAACCGCGACGAACGTTCGGTGATCTTCGCCGCCGAACTCCGCGAGCTCGCAGCGCGCTACGCGGGTCGGCTGACGGTGCTGCACTGGCTTGAAACGATTCAGGGCCTGCCCACCCGGGCCCAGCTAGGCGGGTTCGTCCGGACTGTATTCGCCGGGTCAGCCGGCTTCGAGTCGTTCATCTGCGGGCCGGCACCGTTCATGGCGATGGTCAAAGAGACCCTCGCCGAGGCGGGTGTTCCACGGGAACGGATCCATCTCGAGGTGTTCCGTTCGCTGTCCGGCGACCCGTTCGACGACTCCAGCGAAGTGGCAATGGATTCCGAGGACGCCGATGCCGCAGACCTCGAGGTCGACCTCGACGGCACACGACATCAGCTGCGGTGGCCCCGATCCGCGACGCTGGTCGACGTCCTGGCCGCAGCGGGTGTCGATGTTCCGTATTCCTGCAAAGAGGGCCAGTGCGGATCGTGCGCGGCCACCGTGGTGCGCGGTGATGTGGACATGGCCATCTGCGACATCCTCGAACCCGACGATCTCGCCGACGGCGTCATCCTCGGCTGTCAGGCCAAGCCGGTTTCCGACCACATTCACATCGAATTCTGACCCCTGTGGTCGGCACCTTTCCACTGACCGGGATTGGCTCCCGCCGCCAGGGTCAACGCGGTACACCATCAGAACAGCCCTCGACGATAGGACCGAACCATGACTGAGCGCGTAATCGACCGGGTGCGCGACCTCGCCGACCAGTTGCGCCACCAGGGCGCCGAAGCCGAGAAGATCGGCAAGCTCACCGACGAGACCGTCAAGATGATGAAGGCGGCAGGCAATATCCGCCTGTTGCAGCCGAAGTCTCATGGTGGCTTGGAGGTGCATCCGCGTGAGTTCGCCGAGACCGTCATGGCCACCGCGGCGCTGGACCCCTCGGCCGGCTGGATCAACGGTGTTGTCGGCGTGCACCCGTACCAACTCGCGTACGCCGACCCGAAGGTCGCCGCCGAGATCTGGGCTGAGGACGTCGACACCTGGGTCGCCTCCCCCTACGCACCTCAGGGGGTGGCCACGCCAGTCGACGGCGGCTACATCTTCAACGGCCGCTGGCAGTTCAGCTCAGGCACCGATCACTGCGACTGGATCTTCCTGGGCGCGATGCTCGGTGACGCCGAGGGCAAACCACTGATGCCACCGCAGATGCTGCACATGATCCTGCCCCGTAAGGACTACGAGATCGTGGATGACTCGTGGAATGTGGTGGGACTGCGCGGAACTGGCTCCCAGGACGTCATCGTCAAGGACGCGTTCGTACCGACGTACCGGACCATGGACGCGATGAAGGTCATGGATGGCACCGCCCAGCGCGAGGCCGGGATGACCGACACCCTGTACCTGATGCCGTGGTCGACGATGTTCCCGCTCGGCATCAGCTCGGCCACCATCGGCATCGCCGAGGGTGCCCTGGCCGCGGCCCTCGATTACCAGCGCGAGCGGGTCAACTCCAGTGGTGTGGCGATCAAGGACGACCCATACGTGATGTACGCGATCGGCGAGGCCGCGGCGGACATCAATGCGGCGCGCCAGGAGCTGTTGGCCAACGCCGACCGCATTTACGACATCGTCGACTCAGGTAAGGACGTGTCCTTCGAAGACCGGGCCGCCGGTCGACGCACCCAGGTGCGCGCGGTGTGGCGCGCCGTGTCGGCGGTCGACGAGATCTTCGCCCGCTGTGGCGGCAACGCCGCCCGGATGGACAAACCGCTGCAACGCTATTGGCGCGACGTACACGTCGGGCAGGCGCACGCGATTCACGTGCCCGGCACCGTGTACCACGCCTCGGCCCTCAGCTCGCTGGGTGTAGACCCAGAGGGTCCGCTGCGGGCGATGATCTGAGGAGACACCTGACATGGGATTGATCAAGAGCCTCGGCTACGTCACGGTCGCCGCCTCCGACATCGAACGCTGGCGGCACTTCGCGTTCAACGTGCTCGGCTTCGCCACCGGTTCCGGACCCGACGAGTCCGCGCTTTACCTGCGGATGGACGAACGTGCCGCGCGCATCATCGTCGTGCCCGGAGAGGTCGACAAGATCGTGACCGTCGGCTGGGAGGTACGCGACCACGCCGACCTTGAGCAGGTCAAGAGCGCACTGGATGCCGCCGGTGTGCCGTTCAAACAGCTGTCACT
Organism: Mycobacterium farcinogenes; assembly: GCF_019739075.1. Lineage (NCBI taxonomy): Bacteria > Bacillati > Actinomycetota > Actinomycetes > Mycobacteriales > Mycobacteriaceae > Mycobacterium > Mycobacterium farcinogenes. Next base: position 5,788,318 of record NZ_CP081673.1, read on the forward strand.
GCAAGAGGCCGACGCGCGCCGGGTGGAAGAAGTCATCGCGTTCGAGGATCCGGCCGGCACCGCGCTGGAGGTGTTCCACGGCGCGGTCCTCGACCACTCGCCGGTGGTCACGCCGTACGGAGCCAAGTTCGTCACCGGCGATCAGGGGCTCGGGCATGTGGTGTTGCCCGCGCTCGACGTCAATGGCTTGTTCGAGTTCTACACCGAGGTATTGGGTTTCAAGTCCCGCGGCGCGTTCCGCGTCCCGGTGCCACCGGAGTTCGGCCCGATTCGGGTCCGGTTCATGGGCGTCAACGAGCGCCATCACAGCCTGGCCATCTGTCCCGCGCAGACGCTGCGCGATCCCGGTTTGATTCACCTCATGGTCGAAGTGGACACGCTCGACGCGGTCGGCCAGGCCCTGGACCGCGTCAACGCCGAGGGCTTCCAGTTGTCTTCCACGCTGGGCCGGCACACCAACGACAAGATGGTGTCCTTCTATGTGCGCGCTCCGGGTGACTGGGACATCGAATTCGGCACCGAGGGCATGCGGGTCGACGAAACCTATTACACCGCAGAGGAAATCACAGCCGACAGCTACTGGGGACACCAGTGGGTCACCGATCTGCCGAAGGCCATGCAACCATGACAGTCGCCGACGACATCGGTCCGATCCCGGCCGGCGCGGTCACCGAGTGGGCCGACGAGGCCGACGTGGTGATCGCCGGCTACGGCGTTGCCGGCGCGGCCGCTGCGGTGGAGGCGGCCCGCGCCGGAGCCGACGTACTGGTACTGGAGCGCACCGGCTCATGGGGTGGAGCCGCCTCGATGGCAGGTGGCTTTATCTATCTGGGCGGCGGAACCGAGATCCAAAAGGCCTGCGGCTTCGAGGATTCTGTAGAGAACATGGCCGCGTTCCTCAACGCCGCCATGGGTCCTGGCGCGGACGCCGCACGCATCGCCGATTACTGCCAGGGCAGCGTCGCACACTTCGACTGGCTCGTGGGCTGCGGAGTACCGTTCAAAGCCGAGTTCTTCGGCGAGCCAGGCTGGGAGCCGATGGGCGATCAGGGCCTCATGTACAGCGGTGGCGAGAATGCCTACCCGTTCAACACCATCGCCGCCCCGGCGCCGCGCGGGCACGTCCCGCAAATGCAGAACAAGAAGCAGGGCGAGTCCAGCGCCGGTTACATGCTGATGAAGGGCCTCGTCGACACCGCGACAGCGGCTGGTACACGCTCGCTCTATGACGTGCGGGTACAGGCCCTGATCGTCGAATCCGACGGCCGCGTCGTCGGCATCCGAACCCGTCGCTACGGCACGACGATGGACATCCGGGCGCGCCGCGGAGTTGTCCTGGCCACCGGAAGCTTCGCCTACAACGACGCCATGGTCGCGCAGTATGCCCCGCGGATCGCGGGGCGCCCGGCCGCCTCGATCGAGCAGCACGACGGGCAGGCCATCCGGATGGCACAGGCGCTCGGTGCCGACCTGGCGCACATGGACGCCACCGAGGTCGCCCTGTTCATCGATCCCCAGCAACTGGTGCGCGGGATTCTGGTGAATGAACGCGGGCAACGCTACGTCGCCGAAGACACCTACCCCGGTCGGGTCGGCCAGTTGACGCTGTATCACCAGAACAACACCGCCTATCTGATCCTCGACGGCGACGCCCAGGAAGAGGCGATGGCTTCACTGTCTCCGCAGCTGATGATGCGGCCGCCGACGTGGGTGGCCGATACGGTGGCCGATCTCGAGACCGAAATCGGGCTGCCACCGAACTCACTGCAAGCCACCGTCGATGCCTACAACGAGGGGGCGGCCCACGGCGAGGACCCGCTGCTGCACAAGAAGCCGCAGTGGATCAAGCCGATCAAATCCCCGGTGGGTGCCATCGATCTCCGCGAGAGCACCGGTGGTTTCACCCTCGGCGGTCTGCACACGACCCTCGATGCCGAGGTGCTCCATGTCAGCGGCGAGCCCATCCCGGGCTTGTTCGCCGCCGGGCGCTGCACCGCCGGCCTGGCCGCCTGGGGATACGCCAGCGGGGTGTCACTGGGCGACGGGAGCTTCTACGGCCGCCGGGCCGGGCGGGCCGCGGCGAAGGCATAAGCCATCGACCTGGTATCACCTCTACTACCCCGTCGCTTTCGGCGGGGTTTTTTCATGACCCTGATCGCTTTCATCGATTCATGTGACAACCCACACACCACTATGCTACAAACAGTCATATGACTAATAGTCATATGCCGCAGCGGCATGTGGCTCTTTCAGTGGAGGTCCTTCATGACAATGGCTGTCGAAAAGGCGGGCGACACGCCCAGTGCCGTCATTGACCGGGTGTCCCTGGTCCTCGACGTCTTCGACGGACCCGGCCGGCTGACGTTGGCCGAGATCGTGCGCCGGACCGGTCTGCCACGTTCCTCGGCCCACCGCATCCTGGAGCGTCTCGTGCAATTGCGGTGGCTACGCCGCGACGGGCGCGACTACGAACTGGGTATGCGTTTGGTCGAGCTGGGATCGCTGGCGCTGCACCAGGATCGCATTCACCGCGCCGCGATTCCTTTGCTGCGCGACCTGCACCGGGCCACCGGGCTGGTGGTTCATCTGGCTGTCCTCGATGGCTCCGACGTGGTGTATCTGGAGAAGATCGGCGGCCAGATGGTGGCCGCCATCCCCACGCGGATCGGAGGACGCCAGCCCGCGCACTGTACGGCGGTCGGCAAGGCGATCCTGGCCGACAACCCACCGGCCGACATCGATCTGACCTCGGGCCGGACGCGTTTCTCGATCTCCAATGAGCGGCAACTCGCCGCCGAACTGGCGAAAGTCCGGGCCCACGGCGTCGCATTCGAACGCGAAGAATCATTGGCCGGGTTCGGCTGTGTGGCCGCCCCGATCGGGCCCGCCGGAGCCGCCGTCGCCGCGGTTTCTGTGTGCGGCCCCATGAACCGGATGACGTTCGACCAGCGCCTGGCAGCCCCGGTACGCATGACGGCTATGGGCATCTGGCGCAACGCCGAAGACGGTCCGGGACGGGTCGCCCCAACCCTGCAGCCCCTTCGGCCGTTGCGCGTCGGCAGCCCCGCCGCCTCTCGCTCCACGGCCACCCTGCTGCCGGCATGAGCCTCGATCCACAGATCGCGGGATTGATCGAAACTCTCGATTCAGGTTTCCCACCCGTGCACACGATGACCGGTGCACAGGCCCGCGCCGCGATCCGCAGCCGCTTCGTGGCCAATCCCGAACCCGAGCCGGTCGCCTCCGTAGCCGACCATCAGGTACCGGTCGACGACGGCCGCATCGATGTCCGCGTCTACCGCCCCGCTGCGGACGGCCCGCTCCCCATGCTCATCTATGCCCATGGCGGCGGGTTCGTGTTCTGCGACCTCGACAGCCACGACGGGTTATGCCGGAATCTGGCCAATCTGACTCCTGCCGTGGTGGTTTCGGTCGCCTACCGACTGGCTCCAGAACATCGCTGGCCCACGGCTGCCGAAGACTTCTATGCCGCCACCCGCTGGGCCATCGACCATGCCGCCGATTTCGGAGCCGACCCGGCAAGGGTGGCAGTGGGCGGTGACAGCGCCGGCGGCAACCTCGCCGCGGTGACCACGCTGATGGCCCGGGACCGTGGCGGGCCGGACCTGGCCGGACAACTCCTGTTGTACCCGGTGATCGCAGCGGATTTCGACACCGAGTCGTATCGGCTGTTCGGTAAGGGGTTCTATAACCCGCGGCCTGCCTTGCAGTGGTACTGGGACCAGTACGTTCCCGATCTGAGTGATCGGAAAAACCCTTACGCTTCACCGCTACACGGCGACCTCGGTGGTTTGCCGCCGGCCGTCGTCGTGCTCGCGGGCCACGATCCGCTGCGCGACGAGAGCATCGCCTACGCCGACGCACTGGAGGCGGCAGGCGTGCCGATCACCCGGTGCGCTTTCGAGGGCGGCATCCACGGTTTCATGACGATGCCGATGCTCGACATCGCGCACCGGGCGAGGCGACAGGCCAGCAGTGCGCTAGCTGACCTGCTCGGTCTCTGACACGGCCGGGTAGCGCTGCTCAGGATCGAGCACGCAGTGGGTGCGGCTGAACACCGTCACCATGCACTTGTTGTTGTGCGTGCAGCGGCTGCGTGAAGCCGGGTCGGCGATCATCGTGTTGACCCGGTCCGGTTCCCGCAACAAGGCACGCCCCATGGCGAAGAAGTCGAACCCTTCCCGCATTCCGGTCTCGAGATGTTCCCGATCGTTGATGCCGCCCAGCAGAATCAGTTTGGTGTTGCGCATGATCGGCACGAACTGACGCGCGGCCTCCAGCATGTAGAGGTCGTGATACGGATAGACGCCCATGGTCTGCTTGCCCGCCAGACGGATCGCCGGGCGCAACGCCGGCGGCATCACCTTCGCGAACTCCTTGACAGGAACGTCGCCACGGAACAGGTACATGGGCTTGTACACCGACGAACCCTGTGTCAGTTCGATGGCATCCAACGTGGCATCGGCATCGAGGAGTTGCGCGGTGCGCAACGCCTCGTCGATCCAGATGCTGCCCGGAAGCCCGTCGTCCATGTCCAGCTTGGCGATCACCGCCACCCGATCACCGACCACCTCACGCACTCTTGCCGCGATCTCCCGCACGAACCGCGATCGGTTGTCGATGTCACCGCCGTACTCGTCTTTGCGGCGATTGATCAGCGGACTCAGGAACGAACTCGGCAGGTAAAGATGCCCGAAATGCAACTCGACGGCGTCGAATCCGGCGTCGACGGCCACCTGCGCCGCGTCACCGAACTGGTTGACCACCAGGTCGATCTCGCTACGGGTGATCTCGCGGCAATAGGCAAAGGAGGTCGGGTTGACGAACCGACTCGGCGCCACCGCGGTGACACCCGTCAGCTTTTTCTGTGCTACCACACCGGCATGCCCGAGTTGTGCTGAAATAGCCGCTCCCGCACGATGTACCGCATCGGCGAGTCGGCGCAGACCGGGCAGGGCCTTGCTGTCCATGACGATCTGGCCGGGCGCACTGGCCCCCTGGGGAGATACACAGCAGTAGGCCACCGTCGTCATCCCGACGCCGCCCTCGGCAAAGCTGCGATGGAAGTCGATGAGATCGTCGGTGACCAAGCCGTGCGGCGAGCGGCCTTCTGACGTCGCGGCTTTGATCACACGGTTGCGTAGCGTCACCGGGCCTAGTTGGGCCGGACTGAACGGGTCGGTCATCGGCACACCATCGCCCCGATACCCGCGCCCGTCAACGGTGGTTTCCCGATGGTCGGGAAGGCCGGGGATCGGTGGTGGCCGTGCACCGTAATCTCGCGTCATGGCCGAGGTTTTCGTCATCGACCGAGTGGTCACCGCGCCGGGCTGCGCCCCGAAATTCATCGACGCATACCTGACGGGATATGCCCCGGGGGCACGCGAACGTGGCATGACGCTGCGTGATGTCCTGGTCAGCCCACCCGTCTGGTTCGACGACCGATCCAACGTCGTCACGATCACCTGGACGCTTCCGAGCCCGGAAGCGTGGTGGCAGATGACCTGGCAGGGCCGGCCCGACCCGAGCATTGCACGCTGGTGGGACAACATCACCGATCTGGTTCTGGAACGCACACGCAATGTCGCGGCCGCCGCCGACGAGATCACCGCCGATGCACCCCCATTGGCCGGGACATCGGCCAGTGCAGCCACGGTCGGAGTCACCCGCCTGGTCGACGTCGTCGAGTCCGAGCGCGGCCGCGTCCTGAGCGCGCTACGCGATGCGGCCGAACACAGCGGGGCTTTGAGTGCCGTGGTAGAGCCGACGTTGCCGGGCTCCCGCAACGGCGGCGACATCCTGGTCCATCTGCGATTCTCCTGTCGCGACGACTGGGAGAAGAGCGATTTCGACCATGCACTGGCTGACCCGGCGATCTCGCGGGTGAATGGCGCGATCTACCGGGGCGCTCCGATCCGCCGCGGCAGCGGCACCGTGTACCGCGCACTGCTGCTGCGAGTCCCCCCCGAGGTAGAGGCCGAGACAGTCGCGGCATTTGAGAGTGAACTGCTGATGATGCCGCGATTTGTGCCGACGATCGCCGCGTGGCAACTCAGCCGGGTCGAGCACGCCACCGGAACCAACGCCTGGACCCACGTCTTCGAACAGGAATTCACCGACGTGGACGGTTTGATGGGCCCCTACCTCATGCATCCGATCCACTGGGCGGTGGTCGACCGCTGGTTCGACCCCGAGACCACCGACATCGTCGTCCGTGATCGCGTCTGCCACAGCTTCTGCGAACTCAAACATCCGGCGCTGCCAACGCTCCTCTGACGCGATCACGCCCAGGTTGCGACGCCCGCCTGTCGGCGACTTTTCAGCGACAATCGCCACCTCAGCACCATGCACACCGTTGGCCGCTGAGTAATCCAGTACTCACGTCACTGCAGTCTCAAACGGCGCATGCACCACGAACTTTGGGCACTGGACGGATGATGCTGATGTGCCCAGCCGGCCTAGACCCCCGCAGGCAGGATATTCGGATTCGCCGCAGCAGGCGGCTCCAGCGGCGGCAATACCGTGCCGCCGTCGAGCGAGTGCACCGGAAGTCGCTGCGACCACGGATAGTGCAGGCTGAACGCCACCAGGCCCGTCCGATCCGCGGCGGGAAGGTGACACATCGCCAGTACCGTTTCGGCCAGGTACTCAACAGGTTCGGTCGGAAAGCTCTCCGGAATCAGCGACGCCGCGCCCGGCGTGCGCACTGCGGTCGACGGCCCGACGCAGTTCACCGCGATGTTGGCGTCCAGCAGTTCGGCGGCCACCCCCTGGGTGAACCGGTGCAACGCAGCCTTGCACGATGCGTAGATGACGTCGCCGGCGGTCTTGTTGTAGTCCCGGTAGGGCCGCACCGGCGCAACACCGGTCACCGAGCCGATGTTGACGATCCAGCCCGCTCCCTGTGAACGCATGTGTGGCACAGCGGCTTTGGTCAACGCGAACGGCGTCTTCAGATAATGCTCCACCGTGCGGTCAAAGGTCGCCACCGGCATCTCCTCGACCACCGCGTAATCGGCGAACCCCGCATTGTTGACCAGGATGTCGAGTCGGCCCGTGCGCCCGATGACGGCCTCGACCAAGCCATCGCGCGCAGTGGCGTCCTCCAGGTCGGCCGCGAGGCCGAAAGCCGAGCCGCCGGCCTCCTCGATAAGGGTGATCGTCTCCTCGATCGTGCCCGGGATCGCCTCGGTGACTCCGGCCCGCGTGGACGGCATGGGAGCGTAGGACCGCGCGGTCACCGCCACGGTCGCACCTTCGGCCGCCAGCCGCTGCGCGATGGCGCGTCCGATACCCCGGCTGCTGCCGGTGACCAATGCTGTTCTTCCAGCCAATATCTGGCTCATTCGAGGATGAAATCCTGCTCGATGGGCGCCCGGTGTTGGTGCCACAGATCCACCAGGCGATACGGCGTGGCCACCACGACGCGACCGGACCCCGAGCGGTAATAGGTGTGGGCGTTGGGCGTATGGCACCACACCGTGCCCTGCATGGTCTGGTCGATCCCGTCGACGTAATTCTCGAAGGCCTTCTGCGTGACCTCCATCGTCGACGCACCACGTAGCGCCATCAGTTGTAGGCACTCCACGATGTAATGCGCCAAGATCTCCATCGAGAAGTTCGCTCCGGCACCATGCCCTGGGCTGTAGTTCGGCGCGGAGGTGATGAACAGGTTCGGGAACCCCGGTACCGTGCCGCCCCGGTACGCCCGCGGGCTGTCGCCCCAAACGTCTGCCAGTTTCCGGCCGTCACGGCCACGAATATCGACCGTCGACAGGAAGTCCAGGTGGTAACCCGTCGCGTAGATGATGACGTCGAGGTCGATCTGGCGGCCGTCGGCGGTGACGATGCCCTTCTCGTTTACCTCGGAGGGTTCGCTGGCCTCCACGTCGACGTGGTCGCGAGTGAGCGCGGCGTAGTAGCCGCCCGGGTCACGGATGATCCGCTTGCCGTACGGGGCGAAGTCCGGTGTCACCTTCTGAGCCAATTCGCTTCCGGCGCCGAACATCCGGTCGATGTACTCCAGGCACATCTGCAACAAAACGTCGTTGGCCGGTGAGATCGACAGATGAGTTTCGGCCCAATCGGGGTCCTGCAGGATCACCGGATAGTTGTTGTCCGCGGTAGCCCAGTAGGACTTGAGCCGGTGCCACATCGCGTAGTACGGCAAGGCCTTGCCTAGATAGCGTCGATGTTCGGGGACGTCGTCGGAAAGCCGCTTGCGAGGGGCGACCCAGTGCGGCTGACGCTGGAACACCGTCAGGTGGTCGACCTCGTCGACACACGCATCGACGATCTGCACCGCCGTACACCCGGCGCCGATCACTGCGACCTTCTTGCCCGTGAGGTCCAGTTCCGGATCCCATTGCGCTGAGTGAATACTGGTGCCCGCGAAGCTGTCTCGACCGCGCAGCTCCGGGAAGCGCGGACGGTTGAGGTAACCAGCGGCGGTGACCACGACACTGGCGTAGTCGATGTGCTGGGCACCGTCAGCGGTGCGAGAGCGGATCTCCCACTGCTGTCGTTCCTCGTCCCACCACAGCGCCTCGACCTCAGTGCCGAACCGGATGTGGCTCCGCAGGTCGTGCTTGTCGGCCAGTGAGACCAGGTAGGCCTGGTACTCCGCACCCTGGGGGTAGTAGTTCGACCAATCCGGGTTCACCTCACGCGACAACGAGTAATACGCCGACGGAGTGTCCACACCGATGCCCGGATACCTTGTGGTCAGCCAGGTTCCGCCGACCTCGTTGTTGCGGTCGAAGATCTGGAACTGCACGCCCTCCTCGGCCGCGGCCAGGGCCACCGCAATGCCTGCGATACCGGCACCGATGATCGCCACACTCGTGGACGAGGGGATCGGCGTCGTGCGCGGCAGCGTCGGCTGTGACGGGCGGAACCCGCCTTGTTCCAACAACAGGTCGACGTGCTCGTCGTCGACCGGGCTGCCCAACGCGATCGGCAGCAGCCGGACGAAGAAATCGCGGTCGTCGAATGGGATTGCGTCGGCGGCTCGTTCACGACCGAGCGCGTCGATGATCTCGTCGGCCAGCAGCTCAGCGGTCTGCTGATCGGTCGTTCCGGCCCGCTCGGGCGGATCGGGCACGTGGTCGATCTTGTCTGCGTACCGATCGATGACCGATGGATCACCTGTCATCTGCGCCAACACCGCGACCAGGACACCGGGGTCCGCTTCCAGCAGATGGGCACGCAGGACGTCGGGGTCTGGAGCACGATCCGCGAGTGACGAGGATTCAGTGGTAGCGGTCATGGTTTCGAGTATCGAAGGAGTCGGGCCATGACCGCGCCCACCATGTCTACTGAGCGGGAGACGAACCACCGCGGCCATCGGTGGCGTGCCTACCCTGCCGACCATGCATTCCGACGACCTGGCCGCCGTCATCGCCCGGGCCCGCAGCCACAACCTCGCCGATATCCCCCGCCGCTCGGCCCGCAGGCAACCGGATAAGACGGCCATCATCGACGGCGACAACGTCCTGAGTTTCGCCGAGTTCGATCACCTGGTGGATCGGGCTGCCGCCGCGCTACACGAGAACGGCCTACTGCCCGGCGCCCGGGTCGCGCTGTTGTCACGCAACTGCTGGCAGTACGCGGTGCTGGCATTCGCCACCGCCCGCGCCGGCGTGGTGCTGGTGCCGATCAACTTCATGCTGACCCCGGAAGATATCTCCTACATCCTCGGCCACAGCCGGTCCACCGGATTCATCGTCGAGGCGGACCTGGTGCCAGTGGCCGAACAGGCCTTGGCAGCCGGGACAGCGGTCCGCACCAAGACAGCGCTCGTCCCCGCCGGTCAAGCCAGTCCCTCCGGCTGGACGGATTTTGCTGACTGGCTCACCACCACAGCGGCTGTACCCGATTGCCGGATCGACGACGATCAGCTGCTGCGGGTCATGTACACCAGCGGAACCGAGTCGCGGCCCAAAGGCGTCATGCACAGCAGCCGCAGCTTGATGTGGCAGTACATCAGCACCATCGTCGCCGGGTCCATGTCCGGCGACGACGTCGAAATCCACTCCCTGCCGCTGTATCACTGCGCGCAGCTCGACAATTTCCTGGCGACCGATATCTATCTGGGGGCCACCAGCATCATCCTGCCGCGCCCCGAGCCGGAATTGGTCCTACGGGCGATCGAACGGCACGGCGTCACCAATTACTTTGCGCCACCCACGGTGTGGATAAGCCTGCTGCGCAGCCCGGTGTTCGACGACGTGGACTTGTCCAGCCTGCGCAAGGGCTACTACGGCGCCTCACCGATGCCGACCGAAATCCTGCACGAGATGCGCGAGCGACTGCCCAACCTGCGGCTGTGGAACTTCTACGGACAGACCGAGATGGCACCGCTGGCCTCCGCCCTGGGACCTGCCGAGCAGGACGCTCATGCCGGTGCGGCGGGACGGCCTGTCGTCAATGTCGAAACAGTGATTCTCGACGACAATGACGTACCGGTCTCGGCAGGCACTGTCGGTGAAATCGCGCACCGCAGCCCGCATCTGATGCTGGGTTACCTCGACGACGAGGACAAGACCGCTCAGGCCTTCTCCGGCGGCTGGTTCCATTCCGGAGACCTGGGCTTCTACGACGAGCACGGCCTGCTGCATGTCGTCGACCGCAAGAAGGACATGATCAAGACGGGCGGCGAGAACGTCGCCAGCCGCGAGGTCGAAGAGGTCCTCTACCGGCACAGCGGCATCGAGGAAGCCGCCGTATTCGGCGTGCCGCACCCGGTCTGGGTCGAGGCCGTGGTCGCCGCGGTCGTCGCCCGCGCCGGAACCAGCCTCACCGCAGACGACGTCCTGAGTCACTGCCGTGACCATCTCGCGGGTTTCAAGTCCCCCAAACAGGTGTTCTTCGTCGACTCCCTGCCGAAGAACCCCAGCGGCAAACTGCTCAAACGCGATCTGCGCCAGCGGTTCAGCCTCGAATTCACAAGCAACTGAGAGGACATACCGTGCACAACGGATCTCAGGCCGGCTCTCGGACCGGCCGCATCGCGCGGTTCGACGAACCCGGCAAACCGTTCCAGATCGAGACGGTTCCCCTGCCCGAAGTGGGGCCCGGAGAGATACTGATCCGCGTCCTGCGAGCGAACATCTGCGGATCGGACGTACACGCCTGGCACGGCACCTTCGCCACGCGCGGCCTGGGAGGGCAGCTACCGACTGTGTTGGGACATGAAATGGTGGGTGCCATCGAGGTTTTGGGTGACGGCGTGTCCACCGACTCCAACGGCAAACCGTTGAACCAGGGCACCCGGGTGGTGTTCCCGTACTTCTACTGCTGCCACAAATGCCGTAACTGCCTGGCCGGGCGACGCAACGCCTGCCTGAATCTGAAAATGGCTATGTTGGGCCGCGCCGACGAGCCCCCGTATTTCGTCGGTGGCTACGGCGACTACTACCTGCTCCCGGCGGGAGCAGTGGTCTACACCGTTCCCGAGACCCTGAGCGACGACATCGCTGCCGGCGCGAACTGTGCACTGTCACAGGTCATGTACGGCCTCGAACGCGTCGACCTGCAGCTCGGTGAACACGTGGTGGTTCAGGGGGCTGGCGCGCTGGGTCTCTATGCGGTGGCGGTGGCCAAGGCACGCGGCGCTGCCAATGTGATTGCGATCGACGGTGTCCCGGAGCGTTTGGAGCTGGCAACAGCATTCGGTGCCGACTCGGTGATCGACCTCAACGAGGCATCCACCCCCAAGGAACGGGCCAAGGCGGTACGAGCACTGACCGACGGCCAGGGCGCCGACGTGGTGGTCGAGGTCGTCGGCCACCCGTCGGCCATCGATGAGGGACTGCAGATGCTCGCGCAGTTCGGCCGCTACGTGGAGATCGGCAACATCAACATCGGCAAAACGTTCGAGTTCGACCCGTCCCGATTCGTCTTCACCAACAAGACCATGGTGGGTGTCTCGCTGTACGACCCGGCCGTGCTGTCCCGTGCGCTGACTTTCCTGGACCGCTATCAGCACGAGTTGCCGTTCGATCGGCTTGCCGCAGCGTCCTACTCGCTCGATGACATCAATGCCGCGTTCACCGCAGCCGACGGCAAACGCGATATCCGCGCCAGCCTGATCCCCTGAGCCCTCCTACGTAAAGGACCACCGTGCCCACTTTCGAACACGACAGACTTTTCATCGACGGCAGCTGGATCACCCCCTCGGGGGACGGGTTCATCGACGTTGTCGACCCGGCGACCGAAGAAGTGATCGGCCACGTACCCAACGGCGACGCCGCCGATGTCGACGCCGCGGTGGCCGCGGCCCGGCGGTCGTTCGATCCGCTGATCTCGGTGGCCGAACGCCGCGATCGGCTGAATCGCGTCATCGCTGCGATGGAGAAACGCCTACCCGACATCGCCGAACTCATCACCGCCGAGATGGGTGCCCCCATCCGCATCGCGCAGACGGTACAAACGCAGGTACCACTGGCGGTGGCCAAGGGCTTCGCCGATGTGCTGGACACCTTCGAATTCGAAGAGCGCATCGGCAATTCGCTGGTCCTGAGGGAGCCCTACGGCGTCGTCGGGGCCATCACGCCGTGGAACTACCCGCTCTACCAGGTGGTCGCCAAGGTGCTGCCCGCGATCGCCGCGGGCTGTCCCGTCGTGCTCAAACCCAGTAACGAAGCCCCGCTTTCGGTGTTCGCCTTCATCGAGGCCTGCGAAGAGGCGGGCCTGCCACCGGGGACCATCAATCTCGTCTCGGGCCCCGGTCGGGTGATCGGCGAACGTCTCGCCTCACATCCCGACATCGACTTCGTCTCGTTCACCGGGTCGACCGGTGTGGGCGCGCGCGTCGGAGAACTGGCAGGCCAGTCGATCAAGAAGGTCGCCCTCGAGCTCGGCGGCAAGTCGGCCAACGTCATCCTCGACAGCGCCGATCTGGCGACTGCGGTCAAGGTCGGGGTAGGAAATGCCTTCCTCAACGGCGGGCAGACCTGTATGGCGTGGACCAGGATGCTGGTGCCGCAGAACCGCTACGGCGAGGCGCTGGACCTGATCGAATCCGCGGTGTCGCGCTACACCGTGGGTGATCCGCGCGACCCGGCGACTCGTATCGGACCGTCGGCGTCGCGGTCGCAGTTCGACACAGTGCGTGGGTTTATCGAACGCGCCCAGCGTGACGGTGCCCGACTCCTGATCGGCGGCGCGGAACCGATCCGCGACGTCGGGTACTACGTGGCACCAACCGTTTTCGCCGATGTGGATCCCGACTCCGAACTCGGCCAGGAGGAAGTGTTCGGTCCCGTACTGGCCGTGACGCCCTTCACCGACTCCGACGATGCCCTGCGCATCGCCAACGGCACCCCCTATGGGCTGTCGGGTGCGGTGTGGGCCGCCACCGACGACGACGCCATCGCCTTCGCCCGTCAGGTGCAGACCGGCCAACTCGACATCAACGGCGGCGCCTACAACCCCACCGCCCCGTTCGGTGGCTACAAGAAGTCCGGTATCGGCCGCGAACTGGGGCGGTTCGGCTTCGAGGAATACCTGCAGACCAAATCCCTTCAGCTAAAGGAGCGCGCGTGAGTTCGCCGCTGAACATCCACACCGATGGACCGGTGCAGATCTGGACGATCAATCTGCCCGAGGTCGGTAACGCCATCACCGACAAGAACGTCATCGCGGCGTTTGAGGCCGGAGTGGAGGCAGCGAACCGGGACAACTCGATATCCGCGGTCATCCTCACCGGCGCAGGCAAGATCTTCTCAGCAGGTGGCAACGTCAAGGAGATGGCCGACCGGCAGGGCATGTTCGGGCTCGACGCCATCGATCAGCGGCGGGCCTACATCGATGGGATCCAACGGATCCCACGTGCGCTCGGACGCCTAGAGGTTCCGCTGATCGCCGCGGTCAACGGTGCGGCCATCGGAGCCGGGTGCGACCTGGCCATGATGTGCGACATCCGGATCGCCTCCGAGCGGGCCTCATTCGCCGAGAGCTTTGTGCAGCTCGGGCTGATCCCGGGCGACGGAGGGACGTGGTTCCTACCCCGCGCCGTCGGCTACGCCCGTGCCGCCGAGATGACCTTCACCGGGGAGCGCATCGATGCGGCCACTGCCCTGGAATGGGGGTTGGTGAGCCGGGTGGTGGCGCACGACGAGCTGCTGTCCGAGGCTCGCGCACTCGCCGACCGGATCTCCGTCAACCCGCCGCATGCCCTGCGAATGGCCAAACGGCTACTGCAGGAATCGATTTCCGGGTCGCTTGATTCCACGCTTTCGATGGCGGCGGCGATGCAGCCGCTGGCCCACCACGACCCCGAGCATCAGCAGCGGATCGCGAAGTGGAGAACGACGTGAGCGGCTCACATTTCGAATTGCGCTGCCAGGTACGTGAGTTCCTGGCCGAACAGTTGGCCGCGGGCGCTTTCACGCCATCGGTGGACTCCTGGTTGTGCGGATGGGACGAGAACTTCACCGCTGAACTGGCCCGGCGCGGGTGGCTGGGCATGACTGTTCCCGAGCAGTACGGCGGCCATGGACGTTCCTTTGACGAACGGTTCGTCGTCACCGAGGAACTGCTGGCCGCAGGGGCGCCGGTGGCCGCACACTGGATCGCCGACCGTCAGATCGTGCCGTCGCTGTTGAAATACGGTACCGAGGAGCAAAAGTCGACGTTCCTTCCCGGCATCGTTCGCGGCGAGTGCTTTTTCGGTATCGGCATGAGCGAGCCAGATTCGGGCTCTGACCTCGCCAGCGTTCGCACCCGCGCGCTGCGCGTCGAGGACGGCTGGTCAATCACCGGCACCAAGGTGTGGACGTCGGGCGCCCACCGCGCGCACGCGTTCATCGTGCTGGCCCGCACCGAGCCGGCGGACCCGGCGCACCGGCATGCCGGCCTGAGCCAATTCATCGTTGACCTGAAAGCACCGGGCGTCGACGTCCGGCCCATCATCTCGATGAACGGCGGCCACCACTTCAACGAGGTTGTGCTCGACGAGGTTTTCGTCCCCGACTCAATGGTCTTCGGCGAGATCGGCAACGGCTGGACTCAGGTGACATCGGAGCTGGGCTTCGAGCGCAGCGGCCCAGAGCGATTCCTCTCGACCTTCCCGCTGCTCACCGGAACGGTTGAACTCCTTGCCGGTCAAGATGAAGCGCCAGAACCGGACCTCGGTCGGCTGGTAGCGCGGGTAGCCGGGCTGCATCACATGTCGACAGCGGTGGCTGACTCGCTGCAGCGCGGCGAGAATCCCGATGTGCCTGCCGCCGTGGTCAAGGTGCTCGGCACTACCCTCGAGGGTGACATCGCCGAATTCGCCGATCAGCGGACCGGAGACGACACCCTTCCGAAGCCGGAATGGACCGAACTTGTGGACGCCGCGGTGGATCAACGCCCCGGCTTCACGTTGCGCGGCGGAACCAACGAAGTGCTGCGCGGTGTCATCGCGCGGGGATTGGGCTTGCGATGAACATGACCGAACTGGCCTCGAAAGCACCGGACACGGTGGACCCGGACCTGGCGGCAATGATCGACAACGTCTTCGGATACCGGCAGGGCGGCGTTCTCGCCGCGCCCGGCGCACGCGTCGAGTACGACCGCACACTGTGGCAGCGCCTGGACTCGCTGGGCCTTGTCCGGTTGACCGGCACGGAGGACACCGGCGGCAGCGGCGCCGGCTGGCTTGAGGCGGCCGAGTTGCTCACCGCAGCAGTCCGGCACGGTGTGCGCGCTCCCCTTGCCGAACACGATCTGCTGGCGTGCTGGTTGCTGGAGGCGGTTGGCCTGCCGGTCGACGATGCCGTGCGAACGGTGTGTGTGCAGCCGCCGGACGGCGGTCCCGCCACTGCGGTGCCATGGGCCGCCGATGCGGAACGGATCGTCGTGCTCTGGCCGGCCGGCGTCGAATACCGGCTCACCGAGTTCGACACCGCGGACCTGTCGATCACCCAGGGCACCAACCTGATCGGCGAGCCACGAGACGCCATCAGCGTCGACACCTCGGGAATCATCGGCCATCCGGTCCCCGCCGAACTGGTGGACCAACTCGGCCGCAAGTCGGCGATGGTGCGGGCGATCCAGGTGTGCGGCGCACTCGACGGTGCGGTGGCACTGTCCATTGAGCACGTGGCGTCGCGAGTGCAGTTCGGACGACCATTGGCCAAGTTCCAGGCCATCCAGAACCTGATCTCGGATGCCGCGGCGGAAGCGGCGTTGGCCCGGGCGGCCACAGAATCGGCCCTCCGCTCAGCGATCGATACCGATTGGCAATCAACATATCTCGATTTCCAGATCGCGACGGCCCGGTCGTGCGTCGGCCACGCGGCCGGGGTGGTGGTGCGCAACGCCCACCAGGTGCACGGGGCGATCGGCACCACCCACGAGCATCGGCTGCACACCTACACCCGCGCCGCCGTGGCGTGGCGCTCGGAATTCGGCTCCGTGCGTTTCTGGGATGCCCAGGTCGCCGCAGCAGCAGTAGCCGCTGGCGAACAAGGCCTCTGGGGACTGATCACCGGCAGAAGTTAGCCGCCGGGTCGGTGGCGGCGGTGTTCCACTCAACGGTCAGGGTGCTGTCAGCGCCGCCACATCCGGAGTTGACTGCCAGGCATGAGCAACGAGATCGCGCTGTCCGAAGTCCAGGAGTTCATCGCAGGCTTCTGGTACCACTATGACCAGGGCCACTTCGCGGAAGTAGACGCTCGCATCGCCGACGAGATGGAGTACCTGAGCCGCTCGGATTCCGGTAACTGTCCCTTCGAGGAACTGCTGGCCGCCGACCTGCACGGCGGCGAGCAGACGCGGGCCTGGCTGCGCGACCACCGCAACGAGAACCCCTATCCCTGCCGTCACCACGCCACCAACGTGTACCGCACAGGAACCGACGGCGATGTCACCAATGTGCGGTTCTATCTGTTCGTCAACCAGATCACCAACAATGTTCCGTTCGCGGTGTCCAGCGGCGTGGTGGAGGCAGGAATCCGGCGTTCGGCGGACGGTCTGGTGTTCACCTCGATGAAGGTGGTTCTCGACGCTGAGGATTCGGTACCACTTGCCGAGCACACCGCCAAGGCAGTGGCCGCTGCGGCACCGCAAGCGTGAACGCGCGCGACATCTTCGGTGACGGTGTCGCCGTCATCACGGGAGCCGGCGCCGGAATCGGCGCCGGTCTGGCCCGCTGTGCCAGCCGCTTGGGTATGACAGTGGTGTTGGTCGACGTCAATGCCGAGGCCATCGCGGTCCTTCGTGAGGAGCTCACCGTCGCGGGCGGATCCGCGGTGGACATGGTCTGCGATGTGCGCGATGCCGACGCGGTGCAGGCGATGGCGGATCAGGTGTACCGCGAACTCGGGCCAGTGCGCCTGTTGGTGAACAACGCAGGCATCGAGCAGTTCGGATATCTCTGGGACACTCCGGTTTCCAATTGGCAACGTGTGGTCGACATCAACATCAGCGGGGTGTTCCACGGGATCCGGGCGTTCGTACCGAAGATGATGACCACTGACGCCCCGGCGTGGGTCTGGAATCTCTCCTCGATCGGCGGTGTTGCCGTGGTTCCGTTGCAGGCGCCCTACATCATGAGCAAGCACGCGGTCCTGGCGCTGACCGAATGCCTGCATCTGGAAGTGCAGGCCGCCGGCCACGACCATCACCTGCACGTCCAGGCAGTGCTGCCCGGTGCCGTGGTGTCGAACATCTTCGAATCCGCGGGCGGTGTGGATTCGGGAGACACCGGTGCGGCCGAAGGACAACGCACCGCAATGCTCGACATCAAGGCCGAGGCCATGGACCCACTGGCCGCTGCCGAGATGATTTTCGACCAAGCAGCCGAGGGGCGGTTCTACCTGCTCACCCAACCTGACTACGTCGGTTCGGCGATGGCTGAGCGAGCCCGTGTACTGAGTAGCCAGGAAGCACCCCGGTTACGGACCGAGCGCCGCTTCGACCCGGCGCAGAACTGAAATGACTTATCCCCCACTTGATCCCGATGCCGCCGCCCGAGTCGCTTCGTTCGGTGAGATCGCTCCCATGCGGGCCCGCGGCCTGCAGTCCGTGCGGGCCGGCCTCGAATCCGCACCGCTGCCCGATATGCCGGCCATGGCGGGTATCGAAGACCTGACTGCCACAGGCCCGGGCGGTCCGATACCGCTGCGTCTCTATCTGCCCAGCCCCGAGCCCGGTCTGCCAATACTCGTGTACCTGCACGGCGGCGGGCTCGTGATGGGCTCCAATCGTTCGTTCGAGCCGCTGGCGCGCGAACTGGCACACGCCAGCGGCGCCGCGGTGGCGGCGGTCGAGTATCGACTGGCACCGGAATCGCCGCCACCGGCCCAATTCGACGACTCCTACGCGGCCACCGAATGGGTTGCCGCTCAAGCCGACGAACTGAACCTCGATGCAGGGCGACTGGCGGTCGTCGGCGACAGCGCCGGCGGATCGCTGGCTGCCGCAGTGACATTGGCGGCCCGCGACCACGCCGGTCCGCGCATCTGCGTTCAGGTGTTGCTGTATCCCGGCCTGGATCGGGACATGGGTGCGACGTCCATCACCGCCATGCCCGACGCCCCACTGCTGAGGCATGAAGACATCGTCTACATGCACGAACTGGTCGACCGTGGCGGAGCACCGCGAGACCCCTATCAGGTCCCGGCTTACGCAGCAGACCTCAGCGGCCTCCCACCGGCAATTGTGGTGACCGGGGCGTGCGACCCGATCCGGGATTGGGGCGAACGCTATGCCGCCCGGCTGCGTGATGCCGGTGTGCAAACCACCGTCACCCGCTATCCCGGTATGTACCACGGCTTTCTGATGCGCTCGGACGCCACCGCGCGCGGGCGGTTGGCCTTGGCGGAGATCGGCGCGCTATTGCGGGCGAAGTTCGCGCACCCCTTGGCATGCTGACGCGGATCAGATACCGAGCACCTCTCGCGCCCGGTCGATTTCGTCGGGATCGGCGGTCGTCGGGACGAGCCTGAGCTCATCGAGACCCGCTTCGCGCGCGCCGTTGACAGCGGCGAGGAGCCCGGATGCTCCGCAATTCAACGTCCCTGCGGTCGGGGCAGTAAGGAAGGAGGACTCGGCTCCGGTGAGGTCGACATCTTGGTTCCAGAAATCCTGTACATGCTCCCCGAGCTGATTCTCCGGGTCCGGGCCGAGCGCGAACCACACCGGCGCGGAGAAGTGCGGCCGATCCGTTCTTCCCGCCGCCCGCCAAGCCTCCGTGACGCGCTCACGCTGCGCAGCCAACGCCTCGGCGTCGAAGTGAAGTGAATGCGCCGGGTCGCTTACCCCGTCAGCCCATTGCGCAGCGCGGGCAAGCGCCTTGGGGCCGACCACTCCGGCCACGAGCGGGATGCCCCCAACCTGCACGGGCGGCGGCCCTACCGGAAGGTGTCCTTCGACGGGCGGCTCCTGGGCCCACACTTTGCGCATCGCCGCTACAGCGGCGTCCATACGTTGACGCTTCCGGTCGAGCGCGCTGCCGACCGCGACGTAGTCCTCGTCCCAAGCCCCGATGCCCACCCCGAGTGTCAGTCGCCCCCCGGACAGAACATCGACGGTTGCCAGGTCCTTTGCGAACAGGACGGGGTCCCGCATCGGGAGCGCAACGACGTCGGTCCAGAGCCGCACGCGCTCCGTCATCGCTGCCGCAGCGGCAAGCTGCGGGACGACCGACCAGCTGTCCGGATAGAGCACCCTTTCGTAGGTGACGAGGCCGTCCCAGGGCCCTTCGTCGATCTTGCGGTACCACGCAAGCTCCGTCTCGCGCCCGTGAGGGAAGAGGGTCGGAAGACCCATGCTGATGTGCATTTGGGAGTACGTCCTTTTCCGAGGGGGTTCCGTCGACCACCGACGGCGTTATTTGAACAGAATGTCGCGTTAAGGCCCTCCAGTTGGACCGCTCAGTGGGAGGCGATGATTCTCGACCGACCTGCCGTAGTAGACCGGTGACATGGGCGTCCAGGATCCAGCAGCCAAACCACGCGTCCGGCCCGGCGGACGCAGCGAGCGCGTCCGCAAATCTGTGCTGCGCGCTTGCCTTGAGCTGTTGACCGAGGGCAAGGTCGAACTCCCGATCGCCGAGGTGGCCGATCGGTCGGGCATCAACCGCGGCACCATCTATCGCTGGTGGCCCACCTCGACCGAGCTGCTCAACGATGCCCTCGCGTTCCACGCCCGTCATCGCACCGATGCTCCGGACACCGGAGCGTGGGAGAGCGATATCCGCTCTCTGATCACCGAGCTCGCCTCGCTTGCAGCCGATCCCGTCGAGCGCGGGATCATGGCCACAATGATCTCGGCTCGATACCCGTCACTGAACGACACGATGATGGGTTGGTACCGAAACGGCCTCCCACATTGGTTCGCGATCATCGAACGAGCCATCGGCCGTGGCGAGGCGAGCCCTGACGTAGATCCCGCCATCGTGCTCCAGATGATGCTGGCGCCGGCCGTGTCCGTCTCGCTGTTCGAAGGGCGAGCGCTGGCAACCGAAGAGATCGACTCGTTGGTGGTATTGGTTTGCCGCGCAACGGCGCCCCTGCGCAGCTGAGCAAAAGGCCGCTACCTACCCGGTGGCACCTCGAATTGATATCCCGATCAGCGGTCACCACCACGTTCGACGATTCGCAATGCCGCCAGACTCGAACGAGCGAGACCGATGAAAGCCTTTAGGAGACAATAATGCTGACCGACGATCGGCGAATGGAACTGTCCGACGTGCTGCAACCCGCCGCACCGCCGAAGGAGATCACCGACGTCTACACCGAGGACCAGAAGCAGCGACTTCTCGAAGTCGTACGCACTCAAGGGCCTTGGAGCCTCATCATCGCTCAGCACTTCGCCTCGGCCGACGAGTTGATGGCCACCATGAGCGGCGCCTTCCCCGAGGGATTCACCCCGTCGCTGGACCTGTTTCTCACCCCCACGTTCCGCGGTTACCTCGCCAACTACGGCACCGTCCTCTACCCCGAGCTGCACGACTGCTTCTACAACGCCGAGTTCATCGAACAGGCCAAGAGCTACTGGAACGCCGAGTACGCCAAGCCCGAGATGATGCTGTTCAACATCAATGGCCCGTGCGCCAACCGCGATCCCGGCCACCTGGACTCCCCCAGCTTCCGCGGCGTGCGCCACGAGAACGCCCCCACCTGGTTGTGCAGCGTGATGGGCAAGTCCGGCCTGTTCACCGACTACCTCATCAAGATGGCTCAGGTGATCACCTGGTTCTCCCTCGACGAGGGTTCGGGCTTCACCTACTGGCCTGACGGCCCGCTGAAGCCACCGGCCCGGGTGCTGCCGCCGATCAACAACCGCGGCGTCGTGGTGCAGAACGAGATGATGGTGCACCGTGGAGAAGCCAACGGCCCACTGGATCAGCAGGTTCCGGCCGGGCTGGCATTCGACACCGTGTTCACCGGCGACCCGGCAGACCCCGACCAGTGGCTGCTGAAGAACGGCGAGGACGTCATCGCCCGCCACCACACCGACGAACTCCGGTTCCTCGTGCACTGGTCAGCCGAGGTGTTCTCCGACTATGACGAGCTCAAGAAGAACATGGACGGCTCGGACGACATCACGATCGAGCGGGCCATCGGAATGATGGTCGACGACCTCAGAGGCAAGGGCATCAAGCTCGACGTTCCCGGCGAGCCGTTGCACGACCCGCAGTTCATCGGTGCCCTCAACGCCGCCTATGACCTCGGCGGCCCCACCAGCTACCCGGATGAAGCGCCGATCTCCGCTTTCCAGCTCGCCTGATCGGAGGAGAAAACTGATGGAGCGCTTTTCAGATCGTCGTGTCATCGTCACCGGTGCCGGCTCCGGGATCGGCGCGGCCACGGTCGCCCGCCTGCTCGATGAAGGCGCAACGGTGGTCGGCTACGACATCTCCGCCGACGGCTTGGCTGCGACGACCGCAGCCGCCGAGACTGCCGGCACCGCCAAGCGACTTACTACGGCCGTCCTCGACATATCGCGCGAGGAGGACGTCGTCGCCGCGGTGTCTGTTGCGGTGGCCGAGCTGGGTGGGCTTGAGGTTCTGGTCAACGTGGCTGCCATGCAGACGTGTTCGCACACGCATGAGACCAGCCTGGAGGACTGGAACCGTACGCTGGCGGTCAACCTCACCGGCACGTTCCTGATGACCCGCCAGGCGCTGCCGGCGCTGCTGGAATCGCGGCGTGGTGTCGTGGTCAACTTCACCTCTACCGCCGCGACTTTCGCCCATCCCTACATGGCGGCATATGCGGCCAGCAAGGGCGGAATCCTCAGCTTCACCCACTCCCTGGCCCTGGAGTACTCCAAACAGGGTCTGCGCGCGGTCAACATCCAGCCCGGTGGAGTGTCAACAGCACTGGCCAACAGCACTCTCGACAAAATGCCCGAAGGCTACGACCTGGGCCTCTGGGCCAAGCAGACACCGCTGCTGCACGGAACAGAGAGCGAAATCCTTGGTGATCCAAGCGCTGTCGCGGCGGTCATCGCGATGGTCGCCTCCGACGACGGGGCCTTCATCACCGGTACCGAGATCCGTGTCGACGGTGGCGCACACGCGTGAGCGGTGACAAGAATCCGGGCATGGAACCAGCCGATCTGAGGGTGCTGCGCGACGAACGGGACATCGAGCGGGCGCTGAACCTTTTCGCCCGTGCGATGGACGATCGAGACTGGGCGACGATGGCTCAGATCCTCGCCGACGACGTCGAGGGGGATCTCGGCACCGGACGATTGGTGGGCACCACCGCTATCGTCGACATGATCCGCGGATTTCTCGACAGCTGCGGACCCACCCAGCATCTCTTGGGAAACATAGTGATCGACGTCGTGGGCGACACGGCGACCAGTCGGGCCTACATCCGCGACGTGCATCTGAACTCGGCTGCCGATCCGTCCACTCGCTTCTACACGCTGGGCGACTACCACGACACCTGGCGGCGAGACGGCGATGGTCAATGGCGTATCACCGAACGGATCAAAGCCAACCGTGCGTATGTAGGGCCGCTGGAAATCTTCGGCAGCTAGACAGTTCCGGCTCCGACAATTGTGGGATCAGTCCTGCCGCGACAGAACCGGCAGGGCTTCCACGACCATCTGCATCCCCACTCGCAAAGCGGATCGCAGGCCGGCGAAATCACCCTCGGCCACCCACTGGATGTACGCGTGCCGACATACCTGAATCACCAACTGGGCCGGTAAGTCTCGTGTATACGCGTTGTCTCCGAGGTCAAATCGGGCGTCCAAGAACTCGGTAATCGGATAGATGAGGTCCTGCCCCCAGTCCAGCCAGCGCAAGCGGTACTGGGGATCGTTTACCACCAACGCCATGAACGTGCGGTCGAATTCGACCATGCCGCGTCTGGGCACTTCAGTGCTGAATGCTTCGACGAGGATCTCGGCGGCGTCACCGCCAAGCGCGGCGCCCGCGAGCACCTCGACGCTCAGAGTGCCGAAACGTCGAAATAGCGGTAATACCACGTCCTCTTTCACCGGGAAATGGCGGTGAAAGGTCCGCGGCGCGATACCCGCCGCCGTGCAGATGCGGTCCACGGTGACCGAGGTCGAACCTTCGGCAAGGAAAAGATCGCGCGCGGCCAGTGCGATTTCGAGCCGAAGCTCCTCGGCGCGGCGTTCCGTCAGCGAGGTCGGCCTGTTCGCCTCCGGCATTGTTTGTCCCCTTACCTGACAAGCATTTTCGATACTAGCGTTCGGCGATCGCCGGATCAGTCCGCACGTTGACATTTCTCCCGGTCAGAGGGATGCGACGTGTGTCCTACGTCTCGGCCGTACTTACCATCGGGATGGCAGATTCTGCCATATGTGCAGATTCTGCCACCACCAGTCGCACGTTGTCACAAAAGCATCAGGAGGGATCAATGACCACGGAAACCGAAGCACTCACCGCTGAAGGCGAGGAACTCAACTACGACGACTACACGCACGACTTCATGGGCAAAGTCGGCAACATCCAGGACTTCTCGCGCGACTTTCTTCTCGGCCTGGCCAGGGTGTTCGAAGACGTCTTGAACTTCGTCCCCTACGCCCACGTCAAGATCTATTCAGAGAAAGTAGGTATCAACGCCGCCATGGACGTAGCCGCCGAGGTCTCCCGGGCGGGGATGCGTCAGGTGATGCCGATGGGACGCTTCATCGCTCCCCCGGGCTGGGATTGGAAGAACGCTCAGTACCAAGCCATCCCCTTCGACGTCCAGACAGAAGACCTCACGAAGCCGGCATTGATCCGCCTGATCAAGACCTATTGGGATCAGTACCTCAAGGGCCACAACTACTTCATCGACCAGTGGACAAAAATCATCCCCGAGGAAGAAGTCTGGCTCGGGCTACCCGACATGTACCAGCTCATCATCGACTACCAGTACCCGAAACTCGCGAAGGTCTTCAAAATCGAGCCGGTTCACGTCGTGGATTTCCTCAAGCTGGCGGTGCTGAGCATCGACGGAACCTTGGGCTACGGCGGTGAGTACATCGTATATAACCCCGATCACGTCGTGCTGAACATGCGCCGCTGTGAGGTGCTCCAGAAGTACACCGACGAGGGCCTGTACCCACCGGCGCGAGCATGGATGAATTGCACTTTCGAGCAACGGATCTCAGCGCCGTTCTTCCCGGGCTGCAAGCTCGCTATCAACCTGCCACCCAAGGACTTCAAGTTCGCCGAAGGCGAGCCGTTCTGCGTGTGGACTTACACCCGAGGAGAAGATAACCACGCAGCTGCGGCCGCAGCCCCCGATCCTCGTGCCAGCGCCATGAAGAAGCTTCCGATCATGCCTGTCTGATCCAGCTGAGAACACCGAACCGACCCAGTCGCCGGCCAGTTCCGGCGACTGGGTATCACGTCGCCCGGTGAGCGAGATCGCGCGTGCTCGATCAACCGAGCCGCGCCTAATGTTCTCGCCGTGAGGGCACTCCAGTTGAGCACCGCAACGACGTCATCTCGCCCCTTGGGCAAGGAATCACTCTTGGAGACCGCAGAACTCACTTCAAACCGGATGGCTCGTCGAGAACGGATCGTCAATGCCGCGATGTCGCTGGCCACTCAGGGCTACGACAGCTGCCAGATGCGTTCAGTAGCGACGGCGGCCGGCGTGTCCGCCAGCACGGTGTATCAATATTTCCCGTCCAAGGACGACCTGCTGCTGGCATGTTTCCACGATTGGCTGTGGGGTTTCGACCCGGCGTCGCGCGCCGACGGAGACCATGATCCTTACGAAGGCTTGCTGCAGGTCGCCTTGTCCCTCACCGAGAGGTTGTGCTCGTCACCGCAGTTCGCCGAGGCCATGGTTCGCCCGTATCTGTACGCCGACGGCACCGCCGCGACGCAGGCCGACCTGGTCCGCCGGCAGACGGTCCGGATCTTCATCGAGTCGGTCGGAGGTGCCGGATCGGCGCCACGCGAAATCGGAGCTGCCGAAGTGCTCTCCGACGTCTGGATGGCGAACGTCGCCGCATTCGCTCAACGACGAATCTCTGCGGGGCAGCTGACCGAAAGGCTGACTCGCACCGTCGGCCTCCTGAAGGGGTAGCCGACGGTATCGCGCTTCACAACGCTTCGTCGACCACCCGAAGCTCTCCGGAACGCACCGCATCGGCGATGGACTGCCCCAGCGCCGAGCAGGCCAGAAACAAACCATTCCCACCGTTGCCGACCAACCGCGCTGCCGTACAACGTTCTTCGCATCGATTCAGGGCGGCAGCCGTCCACTGAACGCTGGTCTGGTTCCAACTGCTCTTGCGCACCTCGACGCCGGCGCCGCACCGGGTGCAGTCCACCGGCGCCATGGGCGCGTCGTCCAGGCGATTGTCCGGTCGGACCGCCATCCTCACCCCACCGGCCCGGCGGCGGCGGCCCGGGCGGTCAGATTGGCTTCTACTTCCTTCATCCAGGCCTCGTACGGGCGGGTGGTATCCAGCTCGAACTCGAAGCGGTCGACCATGTCCGGTGCCACGTCCGCCGCGTCGACATAGAACTGCTCGTACCAGCGCCGGAGCTGATACACCGGTCCGTCCTCTTCGACCAGCAGCGGATTGTCGATCCTGGTCTTGTTACGCCAGATCTCGACGTCCTGCTCGAAGCCCATCTTGACGAAGTCACCGAGCGCGATCGCGGTCTGCATGGCGAGTTCCTCGGGCATGGCCGCGTTCTTCTCCACCACGATGCCGTACTGCAGCACAAAAGAATTGGCGTCGATCGGATAGTGGCAGTTGATCAACACCGTGCGCTGGTCGAACTCCTCGTAGTGGTAGGTCAGATCGTCGATCATGAACGAGGGACCGTGGTAGGAAGCCAGTGACGTCGTCCCGAGCACTTTGGATCCCTCTGGATCCCCGACATCGGGCCGGCCGGCACTCTTCATGTACTGGGTGGCTACATGGCCTTCGAAGATGTTCTTGAAGTGGGTGGGCAGGGACCCGTGGATGTAGAAGAAGTGCGCCATGTCCACGACGTTGTCGATGATCTCCCGGCAGTTGGTGTTCACCACCGTGGTGTACCAGTGCCAGTCGGTCCACCCGTCGCTTGTGGCTCCCTCGATGCGAGGGATGGTCACGTCGGCCGGCGGCGCCTTGCGCTCGGGATCGTTCCAGACGAACAGCATGCCGTCCTGCTGCAGGGTGGGCCACGCAGCGGTACGCGCCAACCGCGGCGTGCGCTTGGCGTAGGGCACCGACTTGCAGCGACCGTCCCCACCCCAGCGCCAGTCGTGGAATGGGCAGGCGATCTCGTTGCCCTTCACCGTCCCCTGTGACAGGTCGCCCCCCATGTGCCGGCAGTACCCGTCGAGCACGTTGATGGCGCCATCTTCCCCCTGGAAGACCACCAGCTTCTGCCCGAAAGCATTGATCTGGTGTGGCATTCCGTCGCTGAAATCACGGACCAGACCAAGGCAGTGCCAGCCGCGCGCGAACCTGGTAGGTACCGCACCGGTCTCGATCAACCGAACTTCGTCGGTATCTGAGTGCGTCGTCATGGCCCCATTGAACTGCGACGACAGGTACACGGGAAGGTCAGTGTTCCGCTCAACAGGAGACCAGAATCAACTTTTCCGGTTGTCGCCCTATCGTCTTCGCTCGTGACCGCCACCCGCCACAAGACCATTCCCGCCGGACTCACCGTTGCCACCACCGAGGTCGACCTCCTCGTCGTCGGATCCGGTACCGGCCTGGCCGCCGCTCTGGCCGCCCAGGAGCACGGGCTGTCCGTTCTCGTCGTCGAGAAGTCCTCCTACGTCGGCGGTTCGACGGCCCGATCTGGTGGGGCGCTGTGGCTGCCGTCGAGCCAGGTCATCGAGGGCTGCGGTGGCAACGACCCCGTGTCCCGGGCGCGCACGTACCTGGAGTCGGTGGTCGGGAATTCGGCACCGCGGGAGCGCTCGGTGGCGTACGTGGACAATCTGCCGGCGACGGTCGAGATGTTGCGCCGGACCACGCCGATGAAGCTGTTCTGGGCCAAGGAGTACTCCGACTACCACCCCGAGGCACCCGGCGGATCGGCGGCGGGACGCACGTGCGAGTGCCGCCCGCTCAACACGTCCGTGCTCGGCGAATACCTCGCCGACCTACGGCCCGGCGTCATGGAAGTCAAGATTCCGATGCCGACCACAGGTGCCGACTACCGCTGGCTGAACCTGATGAGCCGGGTGCCACGAAAAGGGCTGCCCACCATCGCCAAACGACTGGCACAGGGCATCGGCGGGCTTGCACTCGGTAGGCGTTACGCCGCCGGTGGTCAGGCCTTGGCCGCCGGATTGTTCGCCGGGGCAATCCGAGCCGGCATTCCGATCTGGCTCGACACTTCACTGACCGAGCTGGTCACCGAGGGAGGCCGCGTCACCGGCGCCGTCGTCGAGCACGGGCAAAAGACCGTCACCGTCACCGCCCGGCGCGGAGTCATCCTTGCCGCCGGCGGCTTCGATCACCACATGGGCATGCGTCACAAGTTCCAATCAGAGTCTCTCGGAAGCAATCTCAGCCTGGGTGCGGAATCCAACACCGGTGACGCCATCCGGCTGGGACAGGACGTCGGCGCCGACATCGCGTTGATGGATCAATCGTGGTGGTTCCCCGCCGTCGCGCCGCTGCCGGCGGCCGCCCCGGCGGTGATGCTCGCCGAACGCTCGCTACCCGGGTCGTTCATCGTCGACCAGAGCGGTCACCGGTTCGCCAATGAGTCGGCTGATTACATGAGCTTCGGTCAACGCGTCCTGGAACTGGAAGCCTCGGGCACGCCGGTGGAAGACATGTGGATCGTCTTCGATCAGCAATACCGCAACAGCTATGTCTTCGCCGCTGAGCTGTTCCCACGGATGCCCATTCCTCAGGCCTGGTACGACGCCGGAATCGCCGTCAAGGCAGACAGCTTCGACGAGCTGGCTGCCAAGATGCAGGTTCCGGTGGAGGATTTCGAGGCAACCGTCACCCGTTTCAACGAAAATGCCTACGCTGGCGAGGATCCCGACTTCGAGCGCGGTCGCAGTGCCTACGACCGCTACTACGGTGACCCCACGATTACGCCCAACCCGAACCTGCGGCCCCTGGTCAAGGGGCCGTTCTATGCGGTCAAGATGGTACTCAGCGACCTCGGTACGTGTGGTGGCCTACGGGCCGACGACCACGCCCGGGTGCTGCGCGAAGACGGAACCGCCATCGAAGGGCTCTATGCCATCGGCAACACCGCTGCCAACGCGTTCGGCCATAGCTATCCCGGCGCCGGCGCGACGATCGCCCAGGGCCTGGTCTACGGCTACATCGCCGCTCTCGACGCAGCGGGCGGATAAGCCCGGCGGGAGGAAGGTCAGTCTGTGCCTTCTATGTCTTCGGCGTCGGCTTTCTTCTCGATCTCATACCAGTACGTGGGATCTGGCCACGGGATCTTTGCGCCTTCACCGACTTTCGGGAAGTTGGCCTCGGCCTCGTCGAGATCTTTGATGAGTTGCAGCGTGAGTTCCCGCTCGGACGCGTAGTAGCGATCCGCCCAATCCAACGCGATCTTGGCGTATGCCCAGGACGGATTGACGCCGGCCCAACGGGCGTCTTTGGCCGCATCGCGCTGCATCTCATCGACGTAGGCCAGGTGCTCCTGGAGTATCTGCTTCAGCGTGGCGGGGTCACTCAGGTGCCCCATGGTCACCCGCATGAGCGCCGGGTGCTTCAGCGACGGGGGATCCGGTGGTGTCTCACGCGCCCACTGAGTGACTGCGTCCAGGCCGGATTCAGTGATCTTGTACAGGCGACGGTTGCGCGTGCCGGTGCCGTCGACCCGCGAGGTGAGGTAACCCATCTTTTCCAGCTTCTTCAGATCGGAGTAGATCTGGCTGTACGCGGGGCTGCCGTAGTAAAAGCGCATGCTCCAGTGGAGCCATTTGCGGATGTCGTAGCCGGACAGTTCTTGCTCGTAAGACAGCAACCCGAGCAGCGCCCAGCTGTTGGCGGCCAGCGCCGGCTTGGCTGTCTGCTCCGGGTCATTCACGGCTCAAGGGTAACAATCGAGGTCACGCGCCCGTTCTCGATGAACCGCTGGCCGGGAGACTGCGTTGCCCTGACCTACTCACCTCGTTGAATCTGGTGGGCGACGCGAGATGAGGGAGGCACAGCATTGGGACCCGAGGACACGGCACTGGAAGTCCCCGAAGCGCTTTACGCATCCCTCACCGATTCAGTCCGCCGGCTGGTCGATGCGACCATCCGCAGCCAGGCCGATGCTGACACCATCGCCACCGCCAAGCACAAGATCGATGCGGCGGCAGAGGAGCTGAGCCCCTCACTGATCCCCGGTTCCTTCGGCATCCGAACAGCGGACGACGGCAAGTCCCGTGCATGGGGCAATGCAGTCATCGGATTACGGAATGCCCTGGCCCCTCCGCTGATGGTCCACCAGGAGTCAGACGGCAGGGTCTGGGCGGAGGTAACCCTGGGCGCCGCATACGAAGGACCCGCCGGCCACGTGCACGGCGGTATCTGCGCCCTTCTTCTGGATCACGTGCTCGGCGCGGCAGCACACAAACCAGGGTGTCCCGCCGTCACCGGGACACTCACGCTTCGCTACGAGGCCGGGACCCGGCTGGGCCCGGTTCGCGCCGAGGCCCACATCGATCGAGTGGAAGGGGTGAAGACCTTCATCGTGGGCCACCTCGCGACCGCAGACGGGGTAACGGTCCGCGCCGAAGGCGTTTTCTTTCACCCGTACGCTGCCGGTGACAGCAACGCGCCCTAGTATCGCCACGTGACCTCGGGCGGGCTGCAGCGCAGGCTCGGGACGACCGACGCCGTCGTGATCGGCCTGGGATCGATGGTGGGGGCGGGCATATTCGCCGCCCTGACCCCGGCGGCTGCCGCGGCCGGCAGCGGCCTGCTGATCGGCCTGGCCCTGGCGGCCGTCGTCGCCTACTGCAACGCGACATCCTCGGCGCGGTTGGCCGCGCGCTATCCGCAGTCCGGCGGCACCTACGTCTACGGACGTGAACGGCTCGGTGAATTCTGGGGTTACACGGCCGGCTGGAGTTTCATCGTCGGCAAGACGGCGTCGTGTGCCGCGATGGCGTTGACGGTCGGGGCATACGTCTGGCCGCAGTGGGCGCACGCGGTGGCGGTGGCCGCGGTGGTGGCGTTGACCGCGGTGAACTATGCCGGAATTCAGAAGTCCGCCTTGCTGACCCGCATCATCGTCGGCTGTGTGCTGGCGGTCCTGGCCGCCGTGGTGGTGGTCATCGCCGGTTCGGGCGCCACCGATCTCACCCGGTTGGAGATCGGTGGCGACACCGGTTTCGGCGGTGTACTTCAGGCCGCCGGGCTGCTGTTCTTCGCGTTCGCCGGATATGCGCGTATCGCCACGTTGGGTGAGGAGGTTCGCGATCCGGCTCGCACGATTCCGCGTGCGATCCCGATCGCGCTGGGTATCGCGCTGGTGGTGTACGCGGTGGTGGCGGTCGCGGTGCTCGCCGTGCTCGGCGGCCCCGGGCTGGCATCCGCACCGGCGCCGCTGGCCGATGCGGTTACCGCAGCCGGCGCACCGCAGTGGCAGCCGGTGGTGCGCGCGGGGGCCGCGGTGGCGGCACTGGGCTCACTGCTGGCCCTGATCCTCGGGGTGTCGCGCACGACGCTGGCCATGGCCCGCGACCATCACCTGCCGCACTGGCTGGCCGCGGTGCATCCCCGGTTCAATGTTCCGCACCGGGCCGAGATCGTGGTCGGCATCGTGGTGGCGATGCTGGCCGCCGTGGCAGATCTGCGTGGGGCAATAGGGTTTTCGTCGTTCGCGGTGCTGCTGTACTACGCGATTGCGAACGCTTCGGCGTGGACGCTGGGGGCCCGCGTGATCCCCGCGGCCGGCCTGGCCGGGTGTCTGCTGCTGGCCTTCTCGTTGCCGCTGACCTCGGTGCTGACCGGGCTTGCCGTCGTGGCGGTCGGCGCGGTGAGCTACGCCGTGCGCCGCCGCTAGCCGGCCGGGCTTAGCCAGCACCCTCCACCAAAACCGCTGCGGCTGAGCACATGTGGTCGCGAACGGTGGCGGCCGCGGCAGCCGCGTCGCCCGATTCGATGGCGTCGACGATCTCCAGATGTCGCTTGGCATCCATGTTCTTGAGTGCGCGGTCCACCCCGGCGAACATGATCGACATCCGGATGCTGCCCTCCAGCGACGACCACACGTGCAGCAGGGTCTCGTTGCCGCTCAGGTGACACATCGTGCGATGGAATTTGAGGTCGGCCTCGATGCGATCCTCCAGGTTCGACGCCGCCCACCGTTCCATATCGGCCACCGCGGCCCGCAGGGCTGCCACGGCGTCACCGCGGTCCTCCCGCGCCGCGAGTTCACTGGCGGCCAAGGATTCCAAGGCACCTCGGACGTCGAACATGTTCTTGATCTCTTTGGCATCGAGGTGACGGACCGACAGCCGACCCCGGGCTCCCGCGGAGATCAGCCCCTCCTGCTGCAGTTGGCGCATCGCTTCACGCAGAGTGCCGCGGCTGATCTGCAGCGCATCGGAAAGTTCAGTTTCCACAAGATGGGTGCCGGGCTGCAGCTGACCCGACGTGATGGCCCGTCGCAGCGCCGAGAGCGCCTGTTCACGCAGGCTGGTTTTCTCAAGCCGCAGCAGCGACGGGGCCTCGACCGACATGGACTGCTCCTCGACTGTCAACATTTGTTTGTCAACACTTGATGCTAGTCGCCAGGAACCCGTTCGGTACACGGTGACGCAGCCGGCGGCGCATCAGGCGGCCAGTGCCAGATCGGCAGCGGCTTTCTCAGCGGCCTGACGTTCGGCCGGGCCCCAGGTCTCACGGGTCACCAGAGCCGCCCACAGACCGATCGCGGCATACGCGGAGAAGAGCAGCGCCGGACCCATCCAGCCCATCGACTCGAACAGCAGCGTGGTGATGAACGGTGTGAAGCCCGATACCATCGCCGAGATCTGATAGGCCAGCGAGGCTCCCGAAGCACGGGTGTTGGCGGTGAACAGTTCGGGGAACCAGGCGCCCTGTGCACCGGCCAGCGCGTTCTGGCACACGCCGTAGGCGATCACGAACGTCGCGATGATCAGCAGGACCAGGCCGGTGTTGACGAGCAGGAACATCAGCACACCGAACGGGATGCCGAATGCACATACCCACAGATACACCGGGCGGCGGCCCACACGGTCGGTCAACCGGGCCCAGCCCGCGGTCGCGAAGATACCGAGTGCCGCCGCGATACACAGCGCCACAAGGGTTTCGGTTGCGGTGGCCAGCTCGGCTGTCTTGAGGTAGGAGATCATGTAGGTGATCGAGACGGCGTAGCCCGCGGTCTCGGCGACCCGAAGGCCGATGCCGCGCAGGACGTTTCGCCAGTCGTTCTTGATCACCTCGACGATGGGCGCCTTGACGATCCTGCCCTCGTCCTTGACGTCTTCGAAAACCGGGGACTCGGGCACCTTGGCGCGGATGATCAGCCCGACCGCAACGAGCACGATGCTGGCCAGGAACGGCAACCGCCAGGCCCAGTCACCGCCGATGTGCACGCTGCCGAGGAACACCAGGTTCGCCAGCAGCAACCCGACCGGGAAGCCGGCCTGCACGATGCCGGTGTAGCGGCCCTTCTGCTTCCACGGTGCGTGTTCATAGCTCATGAGGATGGCGCCGCCCCACTCCGCACCGAAGGCCAGGCCCTGGATGATCCGGACCGTCACCAGCAGCACCGGCGCCAGCACACCGACCGCGGCGTAGGTGGGCAGGAGGCCGATGGCGAACGTGGCCAGACCCATGATGAGCAACGACGCCACCAGCACGGGTTTCCGGCCGAGCTTGTCGCCGAGGTGGCCGCCCAGGATGCCGCCGAGCGGACGCGCGGCGAACCCGACGCCGAGTGTCGCGAAGGCGGCCAGCGTGCCGGCAACGGGGCTGGAGTTCGGGAAGAACGCGTGGCCGAAGTACAGCGCGGCGGCAGTGCCGAAACCGATGAAATCGTAGGTCTCGATCACTGCGCCGACGGCGGAGCCCACCGCGACCCGCTTGGCATCCTTGGTGCCGAGTACGGGACCCCGCATTTTCAGAGCGTCGTCGCTCATGGGCGTCATCCTTTCAAATCCCGATCAAATCCGCGCCTACCTGGGAAATCCCGGAACTGTCGACGGTCGACAGTGGGCTGGACCAACCCAGTGTGACCCGGCACACATCTCACTGTCAACAGTCAACACAATTTCTTTGCCGCCCGTTGACTGTTAACAGTCAACGGGCGTACTGTGGGCACGATCACAGCCGGAAGGAAGCAATACACATGGCAGCGCCCACGCACCCGTTTCACAGTCGGCTGGGCTGTTCGACCATCAGCTTCCGGCACCAACCGCTGCCCCAGGCCCTGGACACCATCGCCGGCCTCGGCTTCACCGAGATCGATCTGGGCGCACTGCCCGGCGTGTGCGATCACGTGCCGTTCGTCCTCGACGAGGACGCGGTACGCGACGTGTCGGCGACCGTCGCGGCGTCCGGGATACGGGTCCGCTCGATCAACGGCGACATCGGCGACCTCAACGTCCCCCTCGACTCCCAGCGCCGCGCCGCCCGCAACCGGCACCTGGCCATGCTGGTCGAACTGACGGCTGCCACCGGCGCCGACGCCCTGGTGCTGCCGTGCGGGGCGCTCGACCATCAACCAGTCGCCTCCCTCGACGAGGATCTGGCCGCCGTCGCGAGCGAACTCGAAACCGCCGCACAGGTTGCCGCCGCCCACGGCGTCGCACTCTGGACCGAATCGCTGCACTTCTTCCGGCTCTGCTTCGACACTGAACGTGCCCAGCGGCTGACCGATCGCCTGGACGAAAGCGTCGGCATCGTCATGGATTTCAGCCACATCGTGGCCTCCGGTGGGGATCCCGTCGATTTCGTGCGCCGGTTCGGCCCGCGCATCCGCCACGTCCACATCCGCGATGCCGTGCCCGGCAACATCAACCTGTCGGTGGGCAACGGCCAGGTCGATTTCGCGACCGGCCTCAAAAGCCTTGCCGACGCCGGGTATCTCGGCCACTTCGCGCTGGAACTCGAGACTCGCGACGTCACCCACGACGAACGGCCCGCCGCTGCCGCCGCAGCCGGGACCCTCATCTCTTCCCTGATCTGAAAGGAAAACCCATGTCTGCCACCCGCACCGCCGTCGTCACCGGAGCCACCTCCGACAAAGGCATCGGCATGGCCGTCGCACAGCGCTACGCCAAGGAGGGCTGGGCGGTCGTGGTCCTCGACCTCGACGGCGAGCGTTCGGCCAAGGTCGCCGCCGAGATCGGCAACCAGTTCGGGGTGCCCGCCTTCGGCCACGCGGTCGACGTCACCTCCGAGGAGTCCGTCACCGCGGCCTACGACGCGGTCGCCGCCGAGGTGGCATCGGGCAACCTGCCCGTCGTCGGCGCCCTGGCCAACATCGCCGGCATCACCTCGCCGGTGCCGTTCCTGGAGACCACCCTTGACCTCTGGAATCAGGTCATGGCCGTCAACGCCACCGGAACCTACCTGGTCACAAAGGCTTTCCTGCCCGACATGATCGAGGCGGGCTGGGGCCGCATCGTCAACATGAGCTCGGTGTCCGCACAGCGCGGCGGCGGCGTCTTCGGCAAGGTGCCCTACTCCTCGGCCAAAGCAGCCATCCTGGGCTTCACCAAGTCCCTGGCCCGCGAGATCGCCAGCACGGGCGTCACTGTCAACGCCGTCACCCCGGGTGCGGTCGACACCAACATTCGCGTCGGGTCCACCGATGAGCAGGAAGCCAAACTCGCCGCCGACATCCCCGTCGGCCGCACCGCCACCACCGACGAAATCGCCGCCGTGATGACGTTCCTGTCGAGCGAGGACGCCAGCTACCTCACCGGAACCACCGTTGACATCAACGGTGGCAGCCACATGCACTGACGGGATGCCGCCATGACACGTCTGTTCAACGATCCGGCCACCTTCACCGAGGACATGCTCGCCGGATTCCTCGACGCGAACGCGCACTACGTCACCGGGGTGCCCGGCGGGGTCGTGCGCGCCACCGAAACCCCTTCGGGCAAGGTCGCTGTCGTCGTCGGCGGCGGCTCGGGGCACTACCCGGCCTTCTGCGGTGTGGTCGGGCCCGGGTTCGCCGACGGAGCCGTGGTCGGCAACATCTTCACCTCACCGTCGACCAGGGAAGCCGCCTCGGTGGCTCGCGCCGCGCACGGGGACGCCGGAGTCTTGCTGATCACCGGCAACTACGCCGGCGACGTGATGAACTTCGGCCTGGCCGTCACGCAGCTGCAGACCGAGGGCATCGATGCGCGCTACCTGGCGGTGACCGACGACATCGCCAGTGCGCCGACGGACGACATCGCGAAACGGCGTGGCATCGCCGGTGACTTCACCGTATTCCGTTGCGCCAGTGCGGCTGCCGAAGAGGGACGAGACCTCGACGGGGTCGAGGCCGTGGCCCGCAGGGCCAACGACCGCACCCGCACGCTCGGTGTGGCCTTCGACGGCTGCACCATGCCCGGCGCCGACCGGCCGCTGTTCACCGTCGACGCCGGCACCATGGACCTGGGCCTGGGCATCCACGGCGAACCCGGCGTGTCCAGCCACAGCATGCCCACCGCGGCCGAACTGGCCGAACTGCTCGTCACCGGGGTGCTCGCCGAGAAGCCTGCCGGCACCGGTAACCGGATCGCGGTGATCCTCAACGGGCTCGGCCGCACCAAGTACGAAGAACTGTTCGTGGTGTGGAAGACCGCCGCGGCCCTGCTGGCCGAGGCCGGTTACACGGTGGTGCAACCCGAGGTGGGTGAGCTCGTCACCAGCCTGGACATGGCCGGCTGCTCACTGACCGTGATGTGGCTCGACGACGAACTCGAGCGGCTGTGGACCTCCCCCGCCGACACCCCGGCCTACCGCAAGGGCCGGATGGCCGCCACCGACGCAACGCCTCGCTGTTCAGAGACGGCGCAGGCCACCTCCGCACAGATCGAACAAGCCGACACCAACGGCGCTGCGGCGGCTCAACTTGTCGCCGCGGGGATTTCGGCGATCGCCGCGCAGATGGTCGCGGCTGAAGCCGAACTCGGCCGGATCGACGCAGTGGCGGGCGACGGCGACCACGGCCGGGGCATGGTCAAGGGCACCGGAGCCGCCTGTGCCGCAGCCGATTCGGCGGTCTTCCAGGGTGGCGGGCCCGAAGCGGTGCTGACCGCTGCCGGAGAGGCGTGGGCCGCCAAGGCGGGCGGAACCTCCGGAGTGCTGTGGGGCGCTGCGCTGGCCGCAGCCGGCCGACGGCTCGGCAACCACGGCACACCGGGCGACCGGGACGTGACCGCCGCGCTCCAGGCCGGCCACGACGCGTTGACCTCGCTGGGCGGGGCCCGGCCGGGTGACAAAACAATGCTCGACGCACTGGTGCCGTTCGTGACGGCGCTGACATCGGCGGTCGAGTGCGGAACCGATTGGCGCACAGCCTGGTTGGCCGCCGCCGAGATCGCCGAGAAGGCCGCCGCGGACACCGCAGAGCTGCGCCCTCGCGTGGGCCGGGCCCGCCCGCTGGCCGAACGCAGCGTCGGAACCCCCGATGCCGGAGCGATATCCCTGGCGATGTGCATCCACACCGTCGCCGACCTGATCGAGGAGCACACCACATGACGTTGCGCATCGTCGTCGGAAGCGACGACGCCGGACTGCTGTACAAAGACGCCCTGCGCGCCGACCTCGAGGCCGACGACCGCGTCGGGTCCGTCGTCGACGTCGGAGTCCGCGCCGACGAACACACCGCCTACCCGCACGTCGCGGTCGCCGCGGCCCGCATGGTCGCCGACGGGAAGGCCGACCGGGCACTGCTGGTGTGCGGCACCGGACTCGGCGTGGCCATCAGCGCCAACAAGGTACCCGGCATCCGCGCGGTCACCGCGCACGACAGCTTCTCGGTCGAACGGGCCATCCTGTCCAACGACGCGCAGGTGCTCTGCTTCGGCCAGCGGGTGATCGGACTCGAACTGGCCCGTCGGCTGGCCCGGGAATGGCTGGGTTACACCTTCGACCCGGCCTCGGCCTCCGCCGAGAAGGTGGCCGCGATCTGCGGCTACGAACCGCAGGACGCCTAGCGGTTACGGAACGCCGCCACGGCGGTCGGCAGGGTGGGAAAGATCCGGTCGGTGCCGACGCGGTCGACGAAACCCGCGGCCACCAGGTCGTCGCGCAGGTCGGACTTGACCCGCGCCATCGCGAACACGATGCCTCGCGCGGTCAGTTCACGACGCAACTGCTCCAGCGCGTCGACCGCGGTCAGGTCAGGATCCACCTGAGCTTCGGCGTTCAGCACGAACCACTCGACCGGTCCGTCCGCCTCCGCCACCGCGGCCAGCGCGCGCTCCCGGAAATCCTCGGCGTTGGCGAAGAACAGGGGCGCGTCGTAGCGGTAGACGACCAAGCCGGGAATCAGCTCTGCTTCCGGGTAGTCGTCGACGTCGTGCATACCCGCGATACCGGGAACGTAGCCGAGCACACTGTCGTGCGGGCGGGCGATCCGCCGCAGCGCGTCCACTAGTGACAGCGTGATCGCCACCAGCACCCCGTAGAGCACCCCGAGGCCCAGAACCGCGACCGTGGTCGCTACCGCCAGGAGCAACTCGCTTCGCCGGAAGCGGGCCAGCCGCCGGAACTCCGCCACGTCGATCAACCGCAGCGCGGCGTACACCACGAGCGCTCCCAGTGCGGCCATCGGGAAATGTTCCAGCAGATCGCGCCCGGCCAGCATCACCGCCAGCACCGTCGCCAGCATCACCAGCGAGTACAGCTGTGTGCGGCTGCCCACTGTGTCGCCCAGTGCTGTGCGGCTGCCGCTGGAACTGACCGGAAAGCCCTGGGTCACACCGGCGGTCAGGTTACACACCCCAAGTGCCCGCAATTCGGCGTTGGCGTCGACGGTCTCGCCTTTGCGCGCCGCGAAGGTGCGCGCCGTCAGGGCGTTGTCGGAGAACGCGACAACCGCGATACCGATCGCCGGAACCACCAACGTCACCAACTCCGTGAGTGCCACCGGAGGAAGCGTGAGTTTCGGCAACCCCGACGGGATGCCACCGACCACCCGAATTCCCTTGCCATCCAAGGAAAAGAGCCATACCACCGCCGTCGCTATCAATACCGCCACCAGTGGGCCGGGAAACCGGGGCGAGATCCGGTACAGCACCAGCAGCAGCACCAGAACCGTGACCGACAACACCACGGTGGGCAATTGCACCGACCCGATGCCCGTGACGAACGAGCGGACCTGATCGATGAACTCGTCCCCGGTAACGTCGACGCCGGTGACCTTGCCGAGCTGGCCGCTGATCATGATGACGGCCACGCCGGTCATGTAGCCGACCAGGACCGGGCGCGACAACAGCTCGGCCAAGAACCCCAGCCGGCCCAGCCCGGCGGCCAGACAGATCACCCCCACCAGCAGCGCCAACACCGCCGACATCGCGGCATAGCGGGTCGGGTCACCGATGGCCAACGGAGCCAACGCCGTGGCGGTCATCAGGGCCGTGGTCGATTCCGGCCCGACCGACAGTTGTCGCGACGACCCCAGCACCGCGTAGACGGCCATGGGCGCCAACGCAGCCCACAGTCCTGCGACGGGCGGCAGCCCGGCCACGGTCGCGTACGCCATCACCTGCGGCACCAGGTACGCCGCGACCGTCACCCCGGCCAGGACGTCTCCCCGCAGCCACGACCGCTGATAGCCGGCGAACTGCCCCAGCCCGGGGACCCACGTTTGGGATGCGCGACCAACTCTCATGGTGTTCAGTCAACACTCGTGACGCTGCTGAGTTGGAAGTATGTCGAGACCCGCACCGACGACGACTTCGTCGTCAACCCAGGGGAACGGCTCGATTGGGCCAGCACCATCGGCATCGGGGCCCAGCACGTGGTGGCCATGTTCGGCGCCACGTTCCTGGTCCCGGTGCTCACCGGCTTCCCGCCGGCCACCACCCTGCTGTTCTCCGGTGTGGGCACCATCCTGTTCCTGCTCATCACCGGCAATCGGCTACCGAGCTATCTGGGGTCGAGCTTCTCGGTGATCGCCCCGGTGACCGCAGCGGTGGCCTCGGACGGAACCGGAAGTGCGCTGGGCGGTTTGGTCGCCGTCGGCGTCCTGCTGATCCTCATCGGCGCCGTGGTGCATCTGATCGGCACCCACTGGATCGATGTCACGCTGCCTCCGATCGTGACCGGGGCGATCGTCGCGCTGATCGGTTTCAACCTGGCCCCGGCAGCCAAGGCCAATTTCGAGAAGGGTCCGCTCGTGGGGCTGGTGACACTGGTGTTGCTGGTGGCCACGCTCGCGTTCTTCAAGGGGCTGATCGGCAGGCTGGCGATCTTCGGCGCGGTGGTGATCGGGTATGTGCTGGCACTTGTCCTCGGCGAGGTGGACACCGCCGCGATCGCGGCGGCACCCTGGGTCGGGCTGCCCGAGTTCCATACGCCCACGTTCAATCTGGCTGTGCTGCCGCTGTTCCTGCCCGCGGTGATCGCCCTGGTTGCCGAGAACATCGGGCACGTCAAATCGGTGGGTCAGATGACCGGCACTGATCTCGATCCGATGATCGGCCGGGCGCTGGCCGCCGACGGGGTGGCCACGGTACTGGCCGGTGCCGGCGGCGGCTCGGCCACCACCACCTACGCCGAGAACATCGGGGTGATGGCGGCCACCCGGGTCTACTCGACCGCGGCGTACTGGGTGGCCGCCGCGGTGGCGATCGCACTCTCGTTGTGCCCCAAGGTCGGAGCGGCGATCTCGGCCATCCCGCCGGGTGTGCTGGGCGGCGCGACCATCGTGCTCTACGGTCTGGTCGGCATCCTGGGCGTGCGCATCTGGCTCACCAATCACGTGGACTTCTCCAAGCCGATCAACCAGATGACAGCGGCTATTCCGCTGATCATCGGGATCGCCGACTTCACCTGGCAACTGGGGTCCCTGACCTTCACCGGCATCGCGCTGGGCTCGATCGTCGCACTGCTGATCTTTCACGGCATGCGGTTGCTGGAGCACCTCGGCGACCTGGTTCGGCCTACGACCCCAGCGCGTTGACCACCCGGGCGAACACCGAGGGCAGCGCCGCCGACGCCGGGGTGATACACGTACGCACGGGCCCGAACCCGCTGCCGTGCAACAGGGCCGCGGTGAGCCACCGATAACGACGGGTCATCGCACGCCACTGCCCGTCGTAGTCTTCGGGCCGGTCGGCGCGCACGCAACCCACGAGAAGTTCGGCCGCGCCGAACGCAAGCCCCATCCCTTCCCCCGTGAGCGCATCCACGTAGCCCGCCGCGTCACCCACCAACAGCACCCGGCCGGCACTGCGGTGCCGGACCTTCTGCCGCAGCGGGCCCGCGGCCCGGTCATGACCGTGCTCATGGCCGTGAATCCTGTCGGCCAGCATCGGGAATGCCGCCAAATGTTCGTCGAATCCGCCGCGCACCGAGGTCAGGATGGCCACCCCGACACAGTCCGCCCCCACCGGCGTCACGTACGCCTCGGCGTCGGGCCCCCAATACACCTCGACGCAATCGGACCACGGCGCGATCTGAATGTGGCGGCGGATGCCCCAACGGCGTCGCCTGCCCTCACCGCCGCT
Organism: Mycobacterium farcinogenes; assembly: GCF_019739075.1. Classification (NCBI taxonomy): domain Bacteria; kingdom Bacillati; phylum Actinomycetota; class Actinomycetes; order Mycobacteriales; family Mycobacteriaceae; genus Mycobacterium; species Mycobacterium farcinogenes. The sequence goes on from NZ_CP081673.1 coordinate 5,829,399, forward strand.
GAGCCCCAGCGACCGGCGGATCGGCGAATGCAAACCGTCGGCGGCCGCCAGGTAGCGGGCCCGAAACCCGGCCGCGCACACCGATACCGAGTCCTGGGACACGGGACCGACCTCGCCGTGGACCACCCGGACCCCCGCCGAGGCCGCCGCCTCCGACAGCGCAGTGTGCAGCACCGTGCGACGCACGCCGTAGCCGGTGCCGTCCCGGAACGTTGCCTCGGCGGCCCGGTGTCCGTCCAAGTAGCGGATACCCCGAAACTCGCGGCCCTCGGGGTGAGCGCCCAGCCGCTGTAACTGCCGGACCGAGTGCGGCATCAGGCCCTCACCGCAGGCCTTGTCGATCGGGGCCTGGCGGCGCTCCACCACCACGGTCTCCAGCCCGGCGCGCGCCGCGTGCACCGCGGTGGCCAGCCCGGCCGGACCGCCGCCTGCGACGAGCAGATCGATCACGTGAGGCCTTGCAGCGCTTCGTTTTCCACGCGAATACGAGTTCGCAGCAGCGCGGCGTTGGCCACGGTGAACACCAGGGCGGTGATCCAGGCACCGCCGGCCAACGGCAACGCCGCCCCCTCGGTGACCACCGCCAGGTAATTCGGGTGCGGCAGCACCCGATACGGGCCGTCGACCACGCGTGTCGCACCGGGCACCACCACCACCCGGGTGTTCCACTGCTTGCCCAGCGTGGCGATGCACCACCACCGCAGCGCTTGGGCGGCGAGCACGACCGCCGTCATGCTCCCGCCGAGCGCCGGCGACGGTCCACGCCGGCGTGCCTCGACCACGGACCCCACCAGTAGTGCACTGTGCAGCGCCACCATCACCGGGTAGTGCCCGGCCCCGAACTCCTTGCCGCCCCGAGCGGTACTCCAGCGCAGGTTCCGTTGAGACACCACCAGTTCGAGGATCCGCTCGGCGGCAACCAGAAGAATCAGCGCGGTGAATCTCTTGGTCGTCATCAGCGCCAACGCAGCAGGACGAGCTCCGAGCAGAAACCCGGGCCCATGGCCATCAGCAGCCCGGGCGTATCCGACTCTGGCCGTTTGCGGATGGTGTCACGCAGTACGTGCAGCACCGAGGACGACGACAGGTTACCCACGTCGGCAAGCGACTGCCAGGTGAGATCCAGTGCGTCTTCAGGCAATCCGAGGGTTTCGATGATCGCCTCGATCACCTTCGGCCCGCCAGGATGACTCACCCAGGCGGACACATCGTCGACGCGGAGGCCGTGATCGCCGAGGAACCCGGCGACATCGTCACCGAGGTAGCGCCCCACGAAGCCCGGCACTTCGGCGCTGAGCACGATCTCGAAGCCGTCGGCGCCGATGTCCCAGCCCATGGCCTGCAACGAGTCCGGATACAGGTGACTGCGCGAATCCAGCACATCGGGGCCGGTGGGGTTGAGTTTGCGTGCCCGCTCCTCCCCGACGGCCACCACCGCAGCGGCACCGTCGCCGAACAGCGCACCGGCCACCAGCGTCGGCATCGCGGGATTGTGTTTGCGGGTCAGCGAACACAATTCGACCGAAACCAGAACAGCCACCTTGTCGGATGCACCGCGCAGATAGTCGTTGAGCCGGGCGATACCGGCGGCACCGGCCACACAACCCAGGCCGAAGATCGGGATGCGACGAACGTCGGGGCGCAGGCCCAGGCGCCCGGCGATGCGGGCGTCCAATGACGGGACCGCAGCGCCGGTGACGGTGGTGGTGACGATCAGATCCACATCCTGCGGGCGCAGGCCCGCCTCGTCGAGCGCACCGGACAGAGCGGCGCAGCCCAGTTCGGTTGCATGCTCGATGAAAAGGCTGTTGCTCTCACCGAAATCGTCGAGGCCCGCATATTTCTCAAGAGGCAGGACCAGATACCTGCTGTTCACCTTCGCGCTCTTGTGCAGGGCCCGCACCACCTCCTCAACCTCGGCGTATCCGGGCAGGTCAAGCAGCGCGCTGGTGACCTCCTCCTGGGTATACCGGTGTTGGGGCAGAACAGCGTGGACGCCGGCAATCGTGCTGTGACTGGGCATTCTGGCGACGTTAATTCCCATACCCGTATTACGGGGACCTACCCTGCCCGGTTCAACCGCGGTGGCGCTTGTCCCGAGCCGGCACGCCATTGGGTCCGTCGATCGAGCGGGCATACGTGCCCACGGTGAACGCGATCGCAGACCCCATGATCCCGAGCGCATGCGCGTCGACGTTGTCGATCGTGTCTCGCCGGGTGTGATAGTTCGGATCGAAGGCCGCGCCGGCCCGCCCACCCCACAACCGGGCCTGGACCTCGGTTTTGCGTTGCGACGACCCGGTGGTGGCGCCGCCGACCGGCACCCCGGCCTGCAGGAACGGGTGATAGTCGGTGTTCGCGTTGATCGGCATGTCCGCGGGCCGGGCACCGGCCAGGTTGAGGTAACCCGCCATGGTTCGCTCGATGCCGGCCGAGCCTTCGGGCATCGGCTTGGGACCGGTCGCCTGACCGGACTGGTCACCGTCATAGGTGAAGAATCCGGCGTTGGGCGAGCCCACCATGTCGAAGTTCAGGTACAGCGCCAGGTCGTCGAGCTGGTCCAGCGGCAGGTTGCGCACATACTGCGTCGACCCGTCCAACCCCATTTCCTCGGCACCCCAGAACGCGAAACGCACCGCGTTGCCGACATTCGGCGAACTGCCCAGCTGCAGTGCGGTTTCCAGCACGGCGGCCACCCCGGAACCATTGTCGTTGATGCCCGGGCCGCCACCGATGCTGTCCAGGTGCGCGCCGACGAGCACCACGTCCGAACTCGACCCGGTCTTGGTCTGCGCCGTCACGTTGCGGGATTTCACCATCTCGGCCTTGCCGTCCAGGGTCAGCCGTACCGGGGCGCTGGTGCGGCGGAGCGCGGCATCCGCGGTCTCGTCGATGACGCCGACCGGGACGGTGAGCTGGCGGTAGTAGCCGGTGTTGAACAACCCGCCGGGAGCAGGCTGGCGCCCATTGTTGACCACCAGCACACCCACCGCACCCTTGGCCAGCGCGGTGTTCTGTTTCGCCACAACCGAACACCCGGTGTCGTCGACGACCGCGATGGCCCCCGAGATGTTCAGCGACCCGTAGTCGGCTGCCGAGCACCCGGACGGCTTGCCCGGGCGCAACGTCGGTGCGTTGAGCCCGCCGGGCGGCGTCGTCACCAGCATCGACGCCTGGTCCACCTGGTAGTTGACCCCGGACACGGTCAGTGCCGGATTCCCCCCGCGCATCGCGCCCATCCGCTCGAACTCGGGGGTATCGACGTCAAAACCTTTGTCCCGCAATACTTGCACCACATAGTCGACACTGGCGTCGTATCCGCCACTTCCGACGGCCCGGTTGCCGTCATGAGCATCGGCGATCTCCTGCAGCTTGCGCAGGTGGGTGTACATGGCGTCGACGGTGATCTTGCCCGCCAGTTCCTGCGGATCGAGCGCCTCGGGCGATGGCTGCGCCGAGCATCCCGCGAGCGCGGCGCCGAGCAATACGGCAGCGAGTCGACGCGCCGTCACTGCGCGGTGATCTGGTGGCGCGTGCGATCCGAACGAACCGGTAAACCGTTGCGGCCGCGCTGATCTTGGGAATACACCCCCACAGCGAATGCGACTCCCTCACCATGTATCTGCAACGCGTCCCGGTTCACGTGGTCAAGGGTATCGGTGTTCTTGTGGTAGTTCGGGTCGAACGGCTGATCCACCTCACCGGCCCACAATTTGGCTTCCTCGGCGTTCATCTTGTCCTCGGCGCCGGAGAACAATCCACCAGCGGGAACGCCCGCCATGGTGAATCCGTCATAGTCGGATCTGCCGTCAAAACTGGTGTCGCGCGGCGTCTTTCCGGCGTCCTCCAGATAGGACGCCAACGTGCGCTCGATGCCCGCGGAGCCCTCGGGGACGCGGGGCCGGCCCTGCTCGTCCAGCGGTGCGGACTGGTCGCCGTCGTAGGTGAAGTAACCCGGGTTCGGCGAGCCGAGCATGTCGAAGTTCAGGTACATGGCGATGTCTTTGAGCTGATCCAGGTCCAGGGACTCGACGTAGTTCGTCGAGCCGAGCAGACCTTCTTCCTCTGCACCCCAGAACCCGAACCGCACCGCGTTGGCCACCTGCGGCGAATCACCCAGCTGCAATGCGGTTTCCAGCACCGCGGCCACTCCGGAGCCGTTGTCGTTGATGCCGGGGCCTTCCGGAACGCTGTCGAGGTGGGCGCCGACCATCACCACATCCGAGGTCGAACCCGTCTTGGTCTGGGCGATGACGTTGCGGGTGTGCTCGGTGCGCACGCCTGCGACGAGTTTGAGGGTGGTGGGCCCGGGCGCGTTGCGCAACCGGGTGCCCTCGTCCTTGGTCACGCTGACCACCGGGATCTTGACGTCGGTGTTGCGGCCCAGCGTGCCGCCCATCTTCTCGTCGTTGTTGGTGTTTACGACGATCATGGCGACCGCGCCGCGCTCGGCGGCGACCGCCTGCTTGTCCGCGAACGGGCAGGCGCCGCGATCCACCAGCACCACCGCACCGGCGACCGGCAGTCCGTCATAGTCGGCGGCCTGACAACCAGGGGTGTCCTCGACCTTGGCCGGAACCAGCGGCGCGGTCAGCCCTTCTTGGGCGGTGCCGATGGTGAACTCCAGCGGCTTGGCGGCGACGGCTTGGCCGCCGACGGTGACCTGCGGGTCCTCGGCGAAGGGCAGTTTCACCTCGAACTCCGGGGTCTGCACGTCGAATCCCTTGTCGCGCAGCGCGCCGGCGACATAGTCCACGCTCGCGTCGTAGCCGGGGCTGCCCAGCGCCCGATTGCCGTTGTTGGCGTTGGCGATGTCCTGGAGCTTGCTCAGATGCCCCATCATGGCGTCGGAGGTGACCCGCTCGCGCAGCTCGTCGGCGAACTGCACCGCCGCCGGAGCGGACTCCCGGGACTGTTGCTCATCGGTCTGCAGTTCGGTCTTTGCATCACATCCGGCCAGCCCCACGGTCAGCACCAGCGCGCCGAGCACCGCCCCCGTCGAAGTACGTCGCATTGCACCCACGGTAGCGGCTATCGGCAGGGTTCCTGGTAGTCCATGTCGGCGGACACCCACTCGTCCCATTCGGCCTCGGTCATGTCGGCCGCCACCTTCGAGCAGAGCTCGTCGGCCCAGCCCGAGGGCGCCGGCCAGACCATCCACAGGTTCAGCTCTCCCCACGACTGGATGCTCTTGCCGTCCGCCCCGAACCCGACGCGCAGGATCCTGGTCGCATGGCCGGTCAGCGGTTTGCCGATGGGCCGCCGGGCGCCGACGTCCCACAGATGAATGTTCGTCGAGTAGGCGTCGGCGGATACCGCATATCTCCCGTCGGGACTGAACGCGACGGCCGTGCCCGATTGCGCGGACCGTTCCGGGGTCACCCACGGGTCGCCGTCCGGCTTTCCCGAGGCCACGTCGTACAACTGAAGATTGCCCGACGTGCCGAGCAGGACGTGCCTTCCGTCGGGGCTGATCGCCGCGGCGCTGATCGGGAGGTGGTCGGATGCGAAGGCGAACTCGCCGGGCCGGCCACCGCGTCCGGTCAACATCGGCCCGGCCGGCTTACCGGTGTCTGCATCCCACACTTGCGCAGACGACGCCGTCACCCGCTGCGACAGCGTGAAGACGTTGCTCGTGGTTTCCAGCGCGCTGGAGTCACCGGACTCGGGGTGTGTCTGCGTGGCCGCCAGCACGCGGCGCCCGTCCGCGCTGAACCCGACAATGGTCACCGCGCTGACGTTGCCCTTCAACTGGGTTCCGCCGCCGGGTTGCTGCTCGGTCAGGTCCCACAGCCACGCCGAGCCGTCGGCCGTGCCCGCCACGATGCGATCGCCGTCCGGACTGAACGCGAGCACCACGATCAGGCTGGTCGCCCCCGCCAAAGGCGAGCCGAGAGGTTCGCCGGAATCCGCGGACCAGACTCGGACCGATCGATCGTCCTTGCCGCTCGACGCGATCGCCTTGCCGTCCGCCCGCCATGCCAGGGCCGTCACGTGCCCGGTGTGGCCCGTGGGGATGGTCCGGATCAGCTCGCCGGTGTCGACGTTCCACAGCGCGACATCGGTGACCTTGTCGTCGTAGCGGGTGGCCATGGTCCGGCCGTCCGGGCTCAGCGCGGTAGGCCCCGCCAGGGCGAAGATGTCGAGGCTCTTACCCACGGATTGATCGGGATCTGCCGCCCACACGTGCACGAAGTCGCCGTTGCTGACGATGCGGGTGCCGCCCGGGCTGTAGGCGAGCACACTGGCATTCCCGGATCGCCCGGTAATGGGTGCGCCCACCGCGGCGCCGGTCTCGGCATCGTGCACCCGGATCGTCTTGTCGTCCTCTCCGATGGCCACGCGCTTCCCGTCGGGGCTCACCGCCAGGCTCAACGCGCCGTAGCCGGGCTCGGTCAGATCGACGACCGTGCGGCCGGTGGCCAGCTCGGCGACGCGCAGTTGTGTTGCCCGGCCGCTGGTGTCCGCATAGTTGTTCATGTAGCTCGCCGAGGCGATGCGTCGGCCGTCGGGCATGAATTGAACGCCCGAGACCATGCCTTCGTGACCGGGCACCACCTGCGCCGCGGGCCGCTGGGTGGCCACGTCCCACAGCCGTACCGCGCCGTCGAATCCTCCGGTGGCCAGCAACTTTCCGTCCGGACTGAACTCCAGGGCCCCGATCGGCATGCCGCCGTGTGCCGAGATCGGCTCACCGACCGCTTCACCTGCCAGGACCGTCCACAGCTGGATGATGCCATCACGGGTCGCGGTGGCCAGCAGCGTCCCGTCCGGGCTCAGGGCGACATGCCACACCGCTTCCGGCACGGTGATGCTACGAATCTCTTTGCCGGTCTTGGCATCCCATATCCGCGCGGTGCGGTCTCCTGCGCCCGAGGCGATCCAGTCCTTGGTGATGGCGAGGGATTCGACATTGTCGGTGTGGCCGCGCAACGGTTCGCCGATCGGTTCGCCGGTGTGGAAATCCCACCGGCGCAGCATGTGGTCCTCGTCGGCCGACACGATCACCTGTTCGTCAGGGCTGATCGCGAAAGTGTTGACCTTTGCCGGCGACTTGATGACTTTCAGCAGCGGGGCAGAGTCGTTCAGCGTGTCCACCAGCGCACCGGGATCACTTCCGGGTGCCAGCCGGTCAGCCGCCACCATCTCCAGGATCGCGCGCCGCTCACCACCGGCGCGGGTACCTCCCAGCATCGCGCGGGACTCCAGGGCAAGCTTGGCGGCCACCGCCTGCCGGGCCTGCTCATTGGCCCTCTTCTCGGCCGCCAGTGCGTTCCGCTGCGAAATCACCGCAAAGACGGCCACCAATACGATCACGCCGAGCAGCGCGGCCAGGATCTGCGAGCGGCGCCGCAGTGACCGGGCATGCGCTTGCGCTTCGCGCTTCTCCGTTTCGAGTTTGTGGTTGGCGTGCCGGCGTGCGGCCAGCAGGAACTCGCCGGCCGGATTGAGGCGAGCGCCGAAACCCGGTCGGGTACTCAGGTTTTCCGCCTCGGCGAGCCGGGCACCGTCGAGCAACCAGTCATCACGGCGGCCGCTGCGTTCCCACGCGACCATGGCCCGCTCGACGGCGTCGGCACCACGCAACTCGGCGGCTTCGGCCCGCAACCAGTCCGCCAACTCGTCCCATTGCCGCAGCAGGCTCTCCAGCGCCACTTCGACGACCACCTGACCATCGCTGTCGCCTTTGACCAGAAGCCGGCGAGCGACAAACTCGTTCAGCAGGGCGTGACTGTTCTCCGGCAGGTCAGACCATCGCGCGATGCGCCGCATCGGCTGGTCGGTATCCGAATTCACCGTCGCCAACCATGGGATGAAGGCATCGTGCAGCCGGCACAATTGTTCGGAACGTTCGCCCGGATCACTGGACAACAGGCTGTCGATCTCGTTCTGCACCACTCGGCGCATCCCGCCCATCGCCTCGTAGTTGTCGACGGTGACGGCGTCACCGGTACCGGCATAGTCCTCATAGAGTCGCGCCAGGGTCAAGGCCAGCAACGGCAAGGTGTCGGCGCCGCCACTGGCGTCTTCGATGAGCCGATCGACGAGCTCCGGTGAGATGGCGAACTTGGAACCCGACTCAGCGGCCCGTCGGGCCGGACCTTCGATGACCTCTGCGAATTGCGCGGCCGGCATCGGCTTGAGCCGGTCGAAAAGGTGGCTCTGGACGTCCGAGAGCTGCGGTGCGGTCTGCAACGGTTCGTACCGATCGGAGCGGATCGTGGCAACGACCACCAGGTCCAGGCCCTCCCCGGCGTCGTTCAGCAGCCTGCCGAGTATTTCCAGGAATGCCGGGCCCTCCTGTCCCGCATCGACCCCGAACCACTCCTCGGCCTGGTCTACCGGTAGCACCAGGGTGGGCGGCCGGTCGGTATCGGCGCTGCCCGGCATCCGAGCACGCACTGCGGCAACAGCTTCGAGCAGCAGCCGCCGCACGGAATCCGGGTCCCCGATCGCGTTCCTGATCTCCCCGAGGCCCGGTGTCGTCAATCCGACCTGCGTCCGCAGACCATGAACGGACCGCGCCAGTCCCGTATCACCGGTGAGTGCGTGGCGTTCCGGCCTCACCACGGGCATCGTCAAGAAGCGCCGGTCGTCACGGGTCAGGCGGGGAAGCAGACCGGCCCGCAGAAACGACGACTTGCCGACGCCAGATGGGCCCAGGATGACGAACATTCGCTCCAGCCCGGCCTCGCGCATGCCGCGCAGTTCATCCAAGGCGCGAACAATCTGTGCGTCTCGACCGAAATAGACTGCGGCGTCCACCGATTCGAGCGGCTGCCACCCGCGGTACGGCGAACGGCCGGGATCCCCCGGTGGCGGCCACGGGAAGCTGTCGGCACCGATGCCCACCGACCGCAATCCCGTGAGCAGTCGGTTGAGCCCGTCGGTGGCCAACCGCACTTCGGGCCCGCCGTCGACTGCGATCGTCGTCGAGGCCCCCGACCCGAAGAGGTCACAACTCTGCCAGGCTCGGGTCACGTCGTCCCCGTCAACACTTTCCAGCCGCGCGCAGAAGATCGGCTTGCGCATGCCTTCGGCCTGGCGAAACTCAGCGTGGCATTCCTTGGACGCCACCCAACTCTCCGATACCAGGCAGATCACCGCCTCACAGCGGGCATTGGCCTGCCAGAGGGCATCGGTCCACCGCGTCCCCGTGCGGATTCCGCTCGCCCGGTCCAGATCAAGAAAGATCTCGCCGGCCAAACCCGGGTCGACCCGCTCGAGCCAATGCTTCAGCGCGACGGCGTACCGATTGTCCCGGCTGGAGTGACTCAGAAAGATGCGCGACATGTCACTACCTCGATCTCGGCCACAGCGCCTCACCGCCGATCAGACGTCGAATTCGACGGTAACCAGCCCTGAATCGGCGGCCTAGAGTAGCCGGCTACCCGAATAATCGGTTGCCCGCGGATTTGCTGCGGTGGCATGGTGTTCCCGGCGCCGAGCGGGAAGCAGGCGAAGCGGGGTACCGCAACGTTTCTGTGTGTTGCCGGCGGCGCCATGGCACAGGTAAAGGGCCTGAGGTTCGAATCCTCTCTGCAATCCCGATACCGTCGCCGGGCTCTCACGATCGCCAGACCTTGTGGCCCACACCCGCCGGTACGGGGGTGTGACGCCCCGTCTGCGATCGTGTCCGGCGGCGGTATCCCTTTGCCGCACAGACACATACACCGGAAGGAGGACACGACATGGGAATCTTCACGTTCAACCGAATCACTGTTTCCGCGGGCCAGTGCGCATTGGAGTACCGCGACGGCACGCTGCATCGTGTCCTTCCGCCGGGTCGCCACCGCGTTGATGTGGCGGCCTCGGTGGTGCGTGTCGAGATGCGTGAGCAGGTGCTGACGCTGGCCCCGCAGGAAGTGCTGACCTCGGACGCGGTGACGCTGCGGATCACCGTCGCGCTGCAGTTCAAGGTCGACGACGCCGTGGCCTACGTCGAGGCGGCGGCCGATCCGATGGCGGCGGTGTACCTGGCCGCGCAGATCGCCCTGCGCGACCTGGTCGCCGCGGTGACCGCCGACGAGGTGATGCAGCGCGGCAATCGCATTGATGCCGACGCGATCGCCGCGGCGGCGCGGGCAGCCGGCACCCGCACCGGCGTCGAGGTGATCGAGGCCTTCGTCAAGGACGTGATCGTCCCGGCCGAGATCCGCGCCGCGGCGATGCAGCTGGTGACGGCCAAGGCCACCGGGGCGGCGAAGCTCGAAGCCGCCCGTGCCGAGACGGCGGCGCTGCGCGCGCTGGCCAACGCCGGCAAGCTGCTCGACGCCCACCCGGCGCTGGCGCAGCTGCAGCTGGTCCAGCGGGTGCCGTACGGATCGAAGGTGGTACTGGCAGTGGGCGGTTCGACGGATGTGGCGTCTGACCCGGAGTGATCCGGGTCAGGCGTCACGCCTGTTCAGCACCACCGCGGCAGCGACGAACGCCACAGCCACCCACACCACGAAATAGCACAGTGAGCCCAATTCACCCCACGGCATGACATACGCCGGAAACAGCCAGTCCACGTGCAGGAACGTGAACATGTTGGCGAACGGCAACCAGGGGCCGGTCTGCGGGCCGGAGTTCGGCATGTTGCCCAGCAGCGGTTCGGCCACCAGCGGCCACAGCAGCAGAACAGCCACCGCGCCGGCCGCGAACCGCACCAGGGCCCCGACGGCCACCCCGAGCACCGCGGCCAGTGCGGCGTACAACGCGAAACCGCCTGCCACCCGCCAGGTCGCCGGGTTGGCCATCGACAGCTGGGTTCCGGCCACCGGGTCGGCGACCAGCCGGGCCACCAGTACCGAGGCAAGCACCATGACCACCGCGCACACCGAGGAGAAGGCCGCGCACACCACCGCTTTCGCGGTCAGCACCTGGGTACGGTTCGGCGTGGCCAGCAAGGTGGTGCGGATCAGGCCGCTGCGGTACTCGCCCGTCATCGTCATCGAGGACAACACCATCAGCACCGGAACCCCGAACACCGCGACACCGAGCGCGGCCTTGGCCGGAGGCAGCCCGGCATAGTGATGCGCGCCCATTCCCTGCATGGCGGCCACGCCGAGGCTCAGCACGGCCACGCCGATCGTGGACCACAGCGGGGAGCGGGTGGTGGACAGTTTGATGCGCTCGGCGTCGAGCGCGGACAGCGCGCTCACGCGCGAGCCGCCCGGTAGTCGACCGCGTCGTCGGTGAGTTTCAGATATGCCTCCTCCAGAGAAGCCTGCCGCTGGCTCAACTCGTGCAGGGTGATGGCGTTGCGGGCGGCCAGGTCGCCGATCACCTCGATGGCTGCCCCGTGAACCGCCAGCGCGTCGCCGTCGGCCGCGGCCTCCACCTCGAAACCGGCGTCGGTGAGAACCTCGCGCAGCGTCTCCAGTTGCGGGCTGCGCACCCGTACGGTGTCGGCCGAAGTACCGCTGACGAACTCGTCCACGGTGGTCGAGGCGATCAGCTTGCCCTGACCGATCACCACCAGCCGATCGGCGGTGTTGGCCATCTCGCCCAGCAGATGGCTGGACACGAACACCGTCCGACCCTCGGCGGCCAGGCTGCGCATGAGCGTGCGCACCCAGTGGATGCCCTCGGGGTCAAGGCCGTTGACCGGTTCGTCGAACAGCAGCACCGGCGGGTCGCCCAGCAGCGCCGCCGCGATGCCCAACCGCTGGCTCATGCCCAGCGACAGCATCCCGGCATTGCGGTCGGCCGCCGAGGTCAGCCCGACCATCTCGAGCACCTCGTCCACCCGCGGCGACGGGATCCGGTTGGCCGCCGCGATCCAGCGCAGGTGGTTGCGGGCCGATCGGTTCGGGTGGGCCTGACGCGCGTCGAGCAGGGCGCCGACCGTGCGCAGCGGATCATGCAGCTCGCGGTACCGCTTGCCGTCGATGGTCGCGGTCCCGGCGCTGGGATGGTCGAGCCCGAGGATCAACCGCATCGTGGTGGTCTTGCCCGCGCCGTTGGGCCCGAGAAATCCGGTCACCACGCCCGGTTCGACGGTGAACGTCAGATCGTCGACAGCTCGGTGGGACCCATAGAGTTTTGTCAGCCCGGTGAGTTCGATCATCACCGCCATCATTGCAGGCGTTGTGTTCTGACTGCTCAGGTCAGTTCAACTGAACATCGGAGCCTCTGCCACCACCAGATCGGCGACGGCCCGCATGCCCGCGGCATTCGGGTGCAGCGGCGCGGCCCGGCCCGGCCAGGGCAAACCCGGCCGCGTCGTCCATGGTTGAGCCGACCACGCATGGTGGGCCAGGCTGGCCTGCGCCGCACGCACCCAGCCGCAGTCCGTCTGAGCGGCGGCCGCTCCGGTGAGTCGCTCCAGCTCGCTCGCGACGCGTCGGCCGAGCGCCGCGTCCGCCTCTGACAGCGGCGAGGCCGCCACGCCTTCGGGCGGCAACAGCGTCAGGTAATCGACGAACAGCACCCTGGCCCGTGGCGCCCGTCGCCGGATCTCGCGCCCTACGGTGACCAGAGAATCGGCCACTTCGGCCAAGGCCTCGGCCCGGGCGGCTGGATCCAGCAGGCCGCGAAGCCGCTGCCCCACCACCGGCAGGGACCGGGTGAAGCGCGGCAGTGCAGCCGCCATCAACTGGGGCACATAGCCGACATCGTTGCCACCGATCGTGACCGTGACCAGCCCCTCGGTGCCGTCAAGTGCGTCGATCTGCGGCGGCGCACCGTTTTGGCGATCGGTCAGCACGTGCGCGGTGGTGGCCCCGGAGTACGTGACATCTGTCAGATCGAGCCCGAGCCGGCCGGCCACCAGATGCGGGTAGTTACGCGCCGAGCGACCCGCCTGCCACGGCGCCCCCTGGGCCGACGGCTTGATACCCGGCCCGGCAGCCATCGAACTGCCCAGGGCCACATAACGTTTCACAACGCGGGGCTGGACGCCTGAGCCCAGAACCGCTTCGGGATCCGGCCCGCCTGCCGGGCCAGATATCCGGCGGTGACGGCTGCGGACATCGCGGCGGCCATGGTCGGCGGGTCGGAAGCGCGCGTGACGGCGGTAGCCAGCAGCACGGCGTCACAACCCAATTCCATCGCCATCGCCGCATCGGAGGCGGTGCCGATACCGGCGTCCAATACCACCGGCACGCCGGCTCGGTCGACGATCATCTCGATGTTGTGCGGGTTGGAGATGCCCAGACCGGTGCCGATCGGCGAGCCCAACGGCATGACGGCGGCACAACCCGCGTCCTCCAGCCGGCGGGCCAGCACCGGGTCGTCGTTGGTGTAGGGCAGCACGACGAACCCGTCATCGACCAATTGCTCTGCGGCCTTCACCAATTCGATGGCGTCCGGCAACAGCGTGCGCTCGTCGGCGATGACTTCGAGCTTGACCATGTCGGTGCCCAGCGCCTCCCGGGCCAGCTGCGCGGTCAGCACGGCCTCGGCCGCGCCCCGACAGCCCGCGGTGTTGGGCAGCGCCGCGATCCCCAATCGGTTGAGCAGGTCGAGCACCCCGGTGCCCGTCTCGGCGTCCACCCGTCGCATCGCCACGGTCGTCAACTCTGTGCCAGAGGCCACCAGCGCCTCTTCGAGCACAGCCAGATTCGGGGCGCCGCCGGTACCCATGATCAGCCGGGAGCCGAACTCCCGGCCGCCGATGACGAGTGCGGAATCAGCCACCCTGCACCGCCGTCACGACCTCCACCCGGGCGCCGTCGGACAGGGTCCGGTCCCATTCCGAGCGCGGCAGCACCGACCAGTCCAGCGCGACGGCGATGCCCTTGTCCGGGAAACCCCGGGTTTCCAGCAGCCCCTCGATGGTGGTCTGCTCGTCCACCTCAAGGGTCTCGTTGTTGACCGTGATGGTGATCATTTCGCTCCCACACTCATCTCGAGCTCAGCCGCGATCCGCTCAGCGGTCCACGGCGCCAACAGAAATCCGTTCCGGCCGTGTCCGACGGCCACCAGCGTGCGTTCGTCGACCCGCTCGACGCGCGGCAACCCGTCGGGCGTCATGGGACGCAGCCCGGCCGCGGTCTCGGCCAGTTCGTACTCGCCGAGCGCGGGCATCACCGCGCATGCGTCTTCGAGGAGGTCGCGCACCCCGCTGACCACCGGCGCGGTGTCGCGGCCGTGCTCGTACTGGGTGGCCCCGACCACCACGCCGTCGGCGCGCGGCACCAGGTACACCGGCCGCCCGTGCACCCGGGCCCGAACCACGCGCTGCGGCACCGGCATACAGCCCTTGCGCCAGCGCAGCCGCAGCACCTCGCCCTTGACCGGGCGTACCGGAAGGCCCGGCAGGAGCTTCGGCGCGTCGATCCCGTTGGCGATCACCACCGCGTCGACATCTCGGACCTCGCTGAGGTCCTCGACCGGTCCGGCCCACCGCACCGCCAGCTTTTCGCAATGCGCGGCCAGCCCGTCGACCACGGCGCGGTTGTCCACAGCGAGTTCGGTGGTAGCCCGGAAGCCATGCCGAATGCCCTGGGCCAGTAGCGGTTCCACGTCGCGGGCGGTCGTGGTCAGCTCGACCGGCTGACCCTGAGCCGACAGCCATTCGGCGACGGTGTGCAGGTCAGCCACGTCGGCCCGGTCGACGGCGACGACGAGCGACTCGCGCGCCGTCACCACTTCGGGGGCCAGCCCGTCGAGGAACCCCGAGTGCCACAACTTCAGCGATTCGAGGCCGATCTGCAGGATCTGCTCCTCGCCCGGCCATCCTTCGCTGTGCGGGGCCAGCATGCCGCCGGCCACCCACGACGCCCCCCGCTCGGGCGCGCAGTGCAGCCGCACGGTCCAGCCGTCCAGCGCCGCCCGCCGTGCCACGGACAGCCCGATGACACCGCCGCCGATGACGGCGAGTGTCCTGGCTGCTCCTGTTGCCATACTCCGCTCCCTACGCCGGCATGACCCGGATCAGGTGTGACGGTCAGGGCCGGTCCGTATGCCCACTCTCAGCCCCTCGTCCCCGGGACTCCCGTATTGCCGTTCCAGGGTACTCGGGCGGCACAGGCTAGGTTCGCGGTGTGGAATCACCCTTCGACCGTTTGCAGCGCGCCACCCTCTACCTGTGCACCGACGCCCGCCGCGAGAGTGGTGACCTGGCCGAATTCGCCGATGCCGCGCTGGCCGGCGGGGTCGATCTGATCCAGCTGCGCGACAAGGGCTCGGCCGGGGAGAAGCAGTTCGGCCCGTTGGAGGCGCGCCAGGAGCTCGAAGCGCTCGAGGTACTGGCCGATGCCGCCCGGCGCCACGGCGCCTTGCTGGCCGTCAACGACCGCGCCGACATCGCGCTGGCCGCCGGAGCCGACGTGCTGCACCTCGGGCAGGACGATCTGCCGCTGGGCATCGCCCGCGGCATCATCGGCGAGCGCCCGCTGATCGGCCGCTCCACCCACGACGCCGCGCAGGCCGCAGCCGCGATCGACGAATCAGTGGACTACTTCTGCGTCGGGCCGTGCTGGCCGACTCCGACCAAGCCGGGCCGGTCCGCACCGGGACTGGACCTGGTGCGTTCGACGGCTGCACTGAATCCGGCCAAGCCGTGGTTCGCCATCGGTGGGATCGATCAGCAGCGGCTGGCAGAGGTTCTGGCTGCCGGGGCCCGGCGCGTCGTGGTGGTCCGGGCGATCACCGCGGCCGACGATCCCCGAGCAGCGGCCGAAGATCTCAAGGACGCGCTCAACGCGGCGGGTTGAGTTCCAGCGGCAGCGACGCCGTCACCACCCGCAGCTGACCCCAGCTCGCGGCGAACCCGGGATGCAGCGGCAACTCGGCGACCTCGTCCTCGGCCACCCAGCGCAACTCGGAGCTCTCCCGGTTGGGAATCGTCTCCAGCGGTTCGGGCACGTCGGCGATCACCGTGGTGTAGGACCAGTGCGTGCCGCCGAGGCCGGCCACCTCGGCCGTCACCACCGTGGTCCGCACGGTGAGCTGCTCGGCCGTCACCCCGGCCTCCTCGTGGGCTTCCCGGACCGCGGCCTGCTCGGCCGTCTCGTGACTGTCTCGGGCACCGCCCGGCAGCGCCCAGGTGCCGCCCTGATGACTCCACGGGGCCCGGTGCTGCAGCAGCACCGCCGCTCCGCCCGGCCACGGTGCCCGCAGCAACAGACCCGCCGCACCGTGGCGCCCCCAGTAGCGGGCGCCGTTGTCGGAGAACACCCAACCGTCACCGTCGCCGCGCACCCGTACAGGATAAGGAACGCCGCCGGTTTCGGTGCGGCCCAATTTCTCCGCGAGCCTAAGCGCGGCCCTCTTAGAATTTTTTTATAGTGGTGGCACGCCCCGATTGCACCGAAACTAAATGAGGTCCGTGCGCAGGTGACTGTGGAGTTGGCACATCCCTCGACCGAACCGCTCGCGTCCCGGTCGCCGACCACTCCTGCCCATCCGCGGTGGTGGTTTCTGTGGACCACTCCCGGACGCATCCTGACGATCGGGCTCGTGTTGTCCGCACTCGTGCTCGCGAGCGCATTCGCGACGTCCACCACCATCAACGACCGCCAGCAGGCGTTGACCACGGTGCTCGACCACACCGAGCCTCTGGCGTTCGCGGCCGGCCAGCTCTACACCACGCTGTCGGTGGCCGACGCCGCCGCGGCCACCGCCTTCATCGCCGGCGCTGAACCCCGCGATGTGCGGCAGCGCTACGAACAGGCCATCACCGACGCCTCGGTGGCGGTGACGCGGGCATCGAGCGGGCTGACCGACGAGACGCTGGTGCAGCTGCTCGGCCGGATCAACGCGCGGCTGGCCGTCTACACCGGCCTGGTCGAGACCGCACGCACCAACAACCGAGCGGGCAACCCCGTCGGTTCGTCGTACCTCTCCGAGGCCTCGGCCCTGATGCAGTCGCAGATCCTGCCCGACGCCCAGCGGCTCTACGAGGAGACCTCCGCCCGGGTGGACGCCGAGACGACGGCCTCCACCCGGATCCCGGCGCCGGTCATGTTGGTGGTGTTGGCGACGCTGATGTTCGGGGTGTTCGCCAATCGCTGGCTGGCGCGGCGGACCCGGCGGCGGGTGAACATCGGATTCGTGGCGGGCGGCCTGGCCGTGCTGATCATGCTGATCTGGGTGACCACCGCGCTGGTGATCTCGACGTCGGACAGCCGCAGTGCCAAGGACACCGCCGCCGAATCGCTCAAGACGGTGACCAACCTGGCCATCACCGCCCAGCAGGCCCGGGCCGACGAGACGCTGGCCCTGATCCGGCGCGGCGACGAGAACCTGCGCAAGCAGTCCTATTACCAGCGCATCGAGGCTATGCAGCAACAACTGGCGCAGTATCTGGCCCGCGACACCGGCATCGACAAGAGCGATCTGACCGGCGCCGAAGATCTCCTCGTCAAGTGGCGCACGGCCGATGACCGGATCAACGCCTACATCGCGGTGGGCAACTATCAGGCCGCGACGCAGGTGGCCCTGGGCACCGGCGAGGACGATTCCACGCCGGCCTTCGACAAGCTCGACGACGCGTTGTCCAAGGGCATCCAGGAGAGCCGCAGCCAGCTGCGCAACGACATCGCCAATGCCCGCCGGGTGCTGTCCGGCGCGACAGTGGGTGCGGCGCTGCTCAGTGTGGCCGCGGCGCTGGCGGTGGCGCTGGGCTTGTGGCCTCGACTCAGTGAGTACCGCTGATGAGGGAAACGATGCGAAAGATGTTGGCCGTCCTGGCCGCGGCCCTGGCGGTGGCTGGGTGCAGTCAGAGCGCACCGGCGTTGACGGTGCCGACGATGACGCTGGCGCCGCCCAGCCCGGCCGGCATGCAGGAACTCGCGCCCCAACCGGTGCGGGTGCCGGAGCCGGAGACCGACGAGTGCAACCGCACCGCCAGTCTGCGGCCGTTCAGCAACAAGGCCGACGCCGACGCCGCGGTGGCCAAGATCCGCGAGCGCGGGCGTCTGATCGTCGGGCTGGACATCGGCAGCAATCTGTTCTCGTTCCGGGATCCGATCACGGGCCAGATCAACGGATTCGACGTCGACATCGCCGGAGAGGTGGCCCGCGACATCTTCGGCACGCCGTCGCAGGTCGAGTACCGCATCCTGTCCTCGGCCGACCGCATCACCGCCCTGCAGAACAATCAGGTCGACATCGTGGTCAAGACCATGACCATCACCTGTGAGCGCCGCAAGCAGGTGAACTTCTCCACGGTGTATCTGATGGCCCATCAACGCATCCTGGCCGCGCGGGACTCCAACATCTCGCAGGCCTCCGATCTCTCGGGCAAGCGGGTGTGCGTGGTGGACGGCACCACCTCGCTCAAGCGGATCCAGCAGATCAGCCCGTCCCCGATCATCGTGTCGGTGGTGACCTGGGCCGACTGCCTGGTGGCACTGCAGCAGCGGCAGGCCGACGCGGTCAGCACCGACGATTCGATCCTGGCCGGTCTGGTGGCGCAAGATCCGTATCTGCACATCGTCGGCCCGAGCCTCAACGAGGAGCCCTACGGCATCGGTTTGAACCTGGACAACACACCGCTGGTCCGCGTCGTCAACGCGACGCTGGAACGCATTCGCCGCGACGGCACCTGGAACACGTTGTACCGCAAGTGGTTGACAGTTCTGGGCCCGGCGCCGGCGCCCCCGGTCGCGAGGTATGTCGACTGATGAAAAAGCCCGACGAATCCGGACTCCCACCGTCCGCGGACACCGATCCCGACACCGCGGGCGGTCCCGGAACGCAGCCGGCGAGCCTGGAAGACCTCGACATGGACTCGCATTCGACCATGCGGCCCATGGCGACCCAGGCGGTGTTCCGCCCGGAGTTCGACGATTCCGACGACGGGCCGTTCGGCGGTGCCGACACCGAGCCGCAGAACCTTGCCACGATCGCCACCCGGACGCTGTCTCCGATCCGCAGGTTGGGCGGCGGGCTGGTGGAGATCCCGCGGGTGCCCGAGCGGGACCCGTTGGCGGCGTTGATGACCAATCCGGTGGTGGCCGAACAGAAACGGTTCTGCTGGAACTGCGGCAAACCGGTCGGCCGGTCGTCACCCGACGGGCGCGCGTTGTCCGAGGGCTGGTGCCCGCACTGCGGCAGCGCGTACTCATTCTTGCCGCAGCTGTCGCCGGGCGAGATCGTCGCCGATCAGTATGAGATCAAGGGCTGTATCGCTCACGGCGGCTTGGGCTGGGTGTACCTGGCCTTCGACCACAACGTGAACGAACGCCCAGTCGTGCTCAAAGGTCTGGTGCATTCCGGTGACGCGGAGGCCCAGGCGATCGCCATGGCCGAGCGTCAGTTCCTGGCCGAGGTGACCCATCCGGGGATCGTGAAGATCTACAACTTCGTCGAGCACGATGACAAGCACGGCAATCCGGTCGGCTACATCGTGATGGAGTACGTCGGCGGAACGTCGCTGAAGCAGGCCAGGGGAACCCGGCTCCCGGTGGCCGAGGCGATCGGCTACATGCTCGAGATCCTGCCCGCCCTGGGCTATCTGCATTCGATCGGGCTGGCCTACAACGACCTCAAGCCCGAGAACATCATGATCACCGAGGAACAGCTCAAGCTGATCGACCTCGGTGCGGTGTCGCGGCTCAACTCGTACGGATACCTCTACGGCACACCGGGATTCCAGGCGCCCGAGATCGTGCGCACCGGGCCGACGGTGGCCACCGACATCTACACCGTCGGGCGCACGCTGGCCGCGCTGACCCTGAATCTGCGGACCCGGCGTGGCCGCTACGTCGACGGTCTGCCGTCGGAGGACCCGGTGCTCGACACCTACGACTCGTTCGGCCGGTTCCTGCGCCGCGCCATCGACCCCGATCCGCGGCGCCGGTTCACCAGCGCCGAGGAGATGTCCTCGCAGCTGCTCGGGGTGCTCCGCGAGGTGGTGGCGGCCGATACCGGGATTCCCCGCCCCGGCCTGTCGACCGTGTTCAGCCCGTCCCGGTCGACGTTCGGGGTCGATCTGCTGGTCGCCCATACCGACGTCTACGTCGACGGGCAGGTCCATTCGGAGAAGCTGACCGCCCAGGAGATCGTGCGGGCACTGCCCGTGCCGCTGGTGGATCGCACCGATGTGGGGGCGCCGATGCTGGTCGCGAGTGTGCTCAGCCAGCCGGTGCACACCCTCGACCAGTTGCGTGCCGCCCGCCACGGGGCGATCGACTCCGAAGGCGTGGACCTGTCCGAGTCGGTGGAGCTACCTCTGATGGAGGCCCGCGCCCTGCTCGACCTGGGTGACGTCGCCAAGGCCACGCGCAAACTCGACGACCTGGCCACCTGGGCCGGGTGGCGCTGGCAGATTGTCTGGTTCCGCGCGGTAGCCGAGATGCTCTCAGCCGATTACGACTCGGCGACAAAGCATTTCACCGAGGTGCTCGATACCCTGCCCGGCGAGCTGGCCCCCAAGCTGGCGCTGGCCGCGACGGCCGAATTGGCCGGCACCGCCGACGAGCTCAAGTTCTACAACACCGTGTGGAGCACCGACAACGGCGTGATCTCAGCCGGTTTCGGTCTGGCCCGCGCCGAGTCGGTCGCCGGGACCCGCGACAAGGCCGTCGAGACGCTCGACGAGGTCCCGCCCACCTCACGGCATTTCACCACTGCCCGGCTGACCAGCGCGGTGACCCTGCTCTCGGGCCGATCCACCGGAGAGATCACCGAACAGAACATCCGCGACGCGGCCCGAAGGGTGGAGGCCCTGCCCGATTCCGAGCCGCGCGTGCTGCAGATCCGGGCGCTGGTGCTGGGCACCGCGATGGACTGGTTGGCCGACAACACGGCGAGCAGCAATCACATTCTCGGATTCCCGTTCACCGAGCACGGTCTCAAGCTGGGTGTCGAGGCGTCGCTGCGGGCGTTGGCCCGCGTCGCCCCCACGCAGTCACACCGCTATGCCCTGATCGACCTGGCCAACAGTGTGCGGCCGATGAGCACCTTCTGACTGCTGTCACACCAAGGCCGCGGCGGCCTGCGCGATCGCCAGCTCCTCGTTGGTCGGCACCACCAGCACCGTCACCGGTGAGTCCGGTGTGGAGATGCGCCGAGCCTCACGTGACGACGAGGTGTTGAGCGCGTCGTCGATCGCGATCCCCAGGCCGGTCAACCCGGCCAGCGCATCGCGACGCACCACGGCATCGTTCTCCCCCACTCCCGCGGTGAAGCTGATGACATCGGTGCGGCCCAGCACCGCGAGATAGGCACCGACGTACTTGCGGAGCCGGTGGATGTAGACGTCGTACGCCAATTGGGCGTTCTGGTCTCCGGATTCGATGCGGGCCCGCAGTTTGCGGAAGTCGTTCTCACCGCCGAGGCCGCGCACACCCGACTGTCGGTTGAGCATCGTGTCGATGTCCTCGACCCCCATACCGGCCGCGCGGCACAGATACATGATGATGCCCGGATCGACGTCGCCGCTGCGCGTGCCCATCACCAGGCCCTCCATCGGCGTCAAGCCCATCGAGGTGTCCACCGGCCGGCCGCCGGAGATCGCCGACGCCGACGCCCCGTTACCCAGGTGCAGCACAATCTGATTCAGCGACTCGTACGGTTGATCGAGGAAGGCAGCCGCCTGCTGGCTGACGTACTGGTGTGAGGTGCCGTGGAAACCGTAGCGCCGGATGCCCCAGCGCTCGGCCACCTCACGGTCGATGGCGTAGGTCGCCGCCGCTTCGGGGAGGTTGTGGAAGAACGCGGTGTCGAACACCGCGACGTGCGGCAGATCGGGCAGCAGCTTGCACGCCACCTCGATACCCAGCAGCGCCGGCGGATTGTGCAACGGGGCCAGCGGGGCCAGCTCCCGCACCTTGGCGATCAGCTCGTCGTCGATCAGGGTCGGCCGGTAAAAGGACGTGCCGCCGTGTACCACCCGGTGCCCCACGGCCACCAAGCCGAGCGTGTCCAGGTGCAGACCCTGCCCGGCCAGCTCGTCGAACGCCGCCCGCAGCGCGGCGTCATGATCCGGTACCTGGGCCGAGCCGATCTGCTCGATGATGCCGTCGGCCAGGAACTCACCCGTATCCGGTTTCACCACCGCGTATTTGAGTGACGAGGATCCCGAGTTCACCACCAGGACTGTCATCAGCACCCCTGTGCCTGAATCGCCGTGATCGCCACGGTGTTGACGATGTCCTCCACGAGCGCGCCGCGGGACAGATCGTTGACCGGTTTGTTGAGCCCCTGCAGCACCGGGCCGATGGCGATCGCGCCGGCGCTGCGCTGAACGGCCTTGTACGTGTTGTTGCCGGTGTTGAGATCGGGGAAGATCAGCACGGTGGCGCGCCCCGCCACGGGCGAATCCGGCATCTTCGTCGCCGCCACCGACGGCTCTACCGCGGCGTCGTACTGGATCGGCCCCTCGACCAACAGATCCGGTTCCCGCTGACGCACCAATTCCGTTGCCGCGCGAACCTTGTCGACGTCGGCGCCGGTGCCCGAGGTGCCAGTCGAGTAGGACAGCATGGCCACCCGCGGGTCGATGCCGAACTGGGCGGCGGTGCGCGCCGACGAGATGGCGATGTCAGCGAGTTGCTCCGAGGTCGGATCGGGCACGATCGCGCAGTCACCATAGGCCAGCACGCGGTCGGCCAGGCACATCAGGAAGATGCTCGACACCGTCGAGATCCCCGGTGCGGTGCGGATGATCTCGAAGGCCGGCCGCACCGTGTGTGCGGTGGTGTGCGCGGCACCCGACACCATGCCGTCGACCATTTGGTTGTGCACCAGCATCGTGCCGAAGTACGAGACGTCGTGGATGATCTCGCGGGCCTGCTCGACCGTCACCCCCTTCTTGCGGCGGAGTTCGGCGTACTGCTCGGCGAACTGGTCACACAGTTCGCTGGTACGCGGATCGAGCACCGAGGCCGCGTCGATGTTCACACCGAGTTCGGCTGCCCGGGAGCGGATCTGGCTCTCCTCGCCGAGGATGGTCAGCTCTGCCACCTCGTGTTGCAGCAGCCGGCCGGCGGCCTTGAGGATGCGATCGTCGGTGCCTTCGGGCAACACGATGCGCTTGCGGTCCGAGCGGGCCTGGTCGAGCAGCTGGTAGGTGAACATCTGCGGGGTGGTGACCGCCGGGATCGGGATGCTCAGCTGCGCGAGCAGGTCGTTGACGTCGACGTGTTTGTCCATCAGGGCCAGCGCGGTGTCGATCTTGCGCTGCGATGTCGCCGTGACCCGGCCGCGAGTCCCGGCCACCCGGCTCGCGGTCTCGAAGGTGCCGTATTTGGTAGCCACGATCGGCAGCCGCAGCCCGAGTCCTTCGACCAGCGCCGCGATGGCCGGATGCAACTCGAGCCCGCCGTTGAGAATGATGCAGGACAGTGACGGAAAGCCTTCTGCGGCATGGGCGCTGACCACCGCCAGCACCACGTCGGAACGGTCACCCGGGGTCACCACCGCGACGCCCTCGGTCAGCCGCTCCAGGCAGTGCTCGGCCGTCATCCCGGCCACCATCACGCCCATGGCCTCACGCGAGAGCAGCTCGGGATCCCCCGCGATCATCGTGCCGTCGACAGCCACCTGTAGTTCGGCCACCGACGGGGCCACCAGCAACGGCTCCTCGGGAAGCACATAGGCGGGCGGGCCGAGCGGTTTGAGGGCCTCGGCCACCGCGTCCAGCTGGGCCGGGTCGCACCGGTTGGCGACGACGGCCGCGGCATGCGCATGCTGGTGGTTCAGTTCAGCCAGGCAGACCTCGACCACATGGGCGACCTCGGCGGGGGTGCGATCGGCGGCCTTGACCGCGAGCACGACGGGTGCGCCGAGGTTGACCGCGATGCGGGCGTTCATGCTCAGCTCGCTGGGGGTGGCGACGTCGGTGTAGTCGCTGCCGACGATCAGCACGGCGTCGCACTGCTCGGCCACGCGGTGGAACCGGTCGACGATGTCGGCGATGGCGACGTCGGGATCCTCGTGCACCTGCTGGTAGCTGACCCCGACACAGTCGTCGTAGCTCAGTCCCGCGGTGGTCCCGGCCAGCAGCAGTTCGAGAATGTAGTCGCGGTCCTCGCCCAGGCGGGTGATCGGGCGGAACACCCCCACCCTCGGCACGGTTGCGGCAAGTCGATGAAGAATGCCGAGAGCAATCGTCGACTTTCCGGTGTCACCTTCAGGCGATGCAATGTATATCGCGGTAGCGACGTCTGCCTCTGGCACTGATACAGCTTCCCTCAATCAGGGTTTGGACGGCCAGATGCTCTGCTTTTGCTCAGCGCAGCTCCCGCAGCGCATCGGCGAATTCGGTGCAGAACCAGTCCACATCCGACAGAGAGAATACCAGGGGCGGTCTCACCTTCAGCACACTGCCCTGCGCTCCGCAAACCGAGATGAGCACTTTGCGGTCCCGCATCGCGTTCACCAGATCGTGCGCCGCGACCCGATCCGGACCTGCGCTGTCGCGGTCCATCACCATCTCGACCCCGACGTACAACCCGGCCCCGCGGACATCGCCGATGCGCGGATCATCTGCGGCGATCCGGGTGAGCTCGTCGCGCAGGGCGGTGCCGACCCTCGCCGCATTCGCCATCAACTCCTCGTCCTCGATGACATCGAGCACCGCGCCCGCGGCGGCCATCGATACCGGATTGCCCCCGAAGGTGTTGAAGTAAGGCACCTCCCGGGCGAACGCCTCGAGCACCTCACTGCGGGCTGCCATGGCCGCCACCGGCAAGCCGTTGGCCATCGGTTTGCCCATCGTGACCAGATCGGGCACGACGCCGTGGCGGGTGAAGCCCCACATCGTCTCCCCGGTGCGGCCGAAGCCGGGTTGCACCTCGTCGGCGATGAACACCCCGCCGGCCACACGGGCCGCCGCCACAGCCGGCGCCAGTACCGACGGGTCCGGGTAGATGCCGTCGGAGGAGAAGAACGTGTCCACGATCAGGCAGCTCAGCCCGAACCCGGCGGCGTCGAGATCGGCGATCGCGGCTTGCACATCGGCCAGGAAACGCTCTGCCACAGCAGGACCCGAGCGGTAGCTGTCCGGTGCGGGCACTGTGCGCACGTGCGGGCCGATAGCGGTGGCGCCGCCGATGGACGGCGAAATCGCCGTCACCGCTTCGGTATTGCCGTGGTAGGCGTCACCGGTGACGATGACGCCGCGGGCGGCGGTGTACATCTGCGCCACCCGCAGCGCCAGGTCATTGGCCTCCGATCCGGTGCACGCATACATCACCTGGTCGACTTCCGCGGGAAGCGTGGCGAGCAGCCGCTGTGAGTACTCCACGATGCCCTCGTGCAGATAGCGGGTGTGGGTGTTGAGTGCCTCGGCTTGGCGGGTGATGGCGGCCACCACCCGAGGGTGGCAGTGCCCGACGCTGACGACGTTGTTGTACGCGTCGAGGTAGCGTGCGCCGTCGGCGTCGAACAGGTGGCTGCCGCTACCTCGGACCAGGTGTACCGGCCGCTCGTAGAACAGCCGGTACGCCGGGCCGAGTAGGTGGGTGCGGGCCTCGATCAACTTCTCGGTGTCGGGATCGGTCGTCAAACCCCCCGAGTAGCTGTTGGAGTCCATGATGTTCGAGAACCCCATGCCCGCACCCCCAATCAACGTTCGTGCGCTTCCTCCAACACCGTGCGACCGAGATCGGAATAGCGTTGCGGATCCCGGAATTTCAGGAACAGCGCCCACAGCACACCACCGATTCCGGCGATGCCAACAACATACGGGATCGATGTGAAGATCCAGTCCGAAGCGGCTGAACCCGCAGCAAACGACGCGTTCTTGGCGAGCAGATAGATGACGTAGAGCATGCCGGTGCCACCGAGCAGCGGCGCGGCGAACGTGGTGAACCAGTTCGCGGTCTCCGGATGGCGCTTCTGCACGTGGAAGAAGGAGATCACCGAAAACGCGGCCAAGGCCTGCACGATCATGATGGCCGTGGTGCCCAGCAACGCCATCAGACCGTAGAGCCCGGTGTAGGGGTCCCGCCCGGTGATGTCGAAGAACAGCACCACCACGGTGGCGAAAGCGGTCTGTACGAATCCGGCGATGTGCGGCGAGCCGTGCACCGGATGGGTGGCGCCGATGGTCCTGCGCATGCCGGGGATGACGTTCTCCCGGCCGATCGCGTACAGGTAGCGTGCCGCGCAGTTGTGGAATGCCATGCCGCAGGCGAACGAGCCGGTCATCAGCAGGATCTTGAACAGGTCGACGGCCCACTGTCCCAGATGCTGATGGACCGGGGTGAAGAAGATATCGCCCGCGGTGGCCGAATCCTGCGCCAGGGCAATGGCATTCTGCGGGCCCGTGCCGACGATCGCCAGCCACGAGACGATGACGTAGAACGCGCCGATGCCGACCACCGAGCAGATCACCGCAATCGGGATGATTTTCTTGGGGTTTCGTGATTCCTCGCCGTACATGGCGCTGGATTCGAAGCCCACCCACGACCAGAACGCGAAGAACAGGCCGACGCCGGCCGACCCGGCGACGGTGATCATGCTGCCGTCGACACCGGCCACCTCACCCGACAGACTCTGAAAACCGTTGAGCGGGTTGAGCGATCCCAATGACCAGCCCTGCGGGCCACCACCGGTGAACACCACCGACAACGCCATCAGCGCCAGCATGACGATCTCGGTGATCAGGAACACGCCGAGCACCTTGGCCGCCAGATTGATGTCGAAATAGGTCAGCACGGCGTTGACGGCCAGCATCACCACGGCGAAGATCACCCATGGCACGTCGATGTTGAAGAACGACTTGAACAGATCGTTGCCGAAGAACGAGAAG
This sequence comes from Mycobacterium farcinogenes, assembly GCF_019739075.1. NCBI lineage: Bacteria > Bacillati > Actinomycetota > Actinomycetes > Mycobacteriales > Mycobacteriaceae > Mycobacterium > Mycobacterium farcinogenes. The sequence goes on from NZ_CP081673.1 coordinate 5,856,037, forward strand.
ATACCGATCAGCGAGGCCTCGAACACCATGTACGCCATGGCGGTGAGGAATCCCGCGCCCAGGCCCACGATGCGCCCCAGTCCGTGGGAGATGTACCCGTAGAACGCTCCGGTGGCGGTGATGTGCTTGCTCATCGCGGCATAGCCGATCGCGAACAGGGTCAGCACGATGGTGGCGACGAAGTATCCGGCGGGCGCGTAGGCGCCGTTGCCGAAGCCGACCGCGATCGGCACGTTGCCGACCATGGCCGTGATGGGGGCCGCGGTGGCGACCGCCATGAACAGCACGCCGACCAGTCCCACGGCGTTGGGTTTGAGGCGTTGGATAGAGGCGCCGGTCTGGGCCGGCGGATCGATGATCTCGCTCATTGCGGGTCCTCACTGAAGGACGGTTTTCGGACCACTATTTGGTCTGATTGGTTGACGTCGACGACGACTTTGTGGTGCGACGCAGCACATTGTTATCCGACCCAGGACGTCGGTCAACTCGAAAATTATTGCAGGCCAGGCGTTTTGTTGCGGCGATGTTTCGAACCTGGGAATGATGCAACGGCCAGGTTAAACAGTCGGTTTTGGTCTGCTCTGCAGGCTCGATTTGGTTCACACTCGGGGCATGTCCCAGACTCCTGGCGGCCCCGTCGCCGAGGACGTGCGTCGACGCATCCTGTCCATGTTGGCCGCGGGCACCCTGCGGGCCGGTTCGCGACTGGGTACCGAGCGGGAGATGGCGGCGGATTTCGCGGTGTCTCGCTCCACGCTGCGCAGCGCGCTGCTGCCGCTGAGTCAGGCCGGCGTGCTGGAACGCCGCGCCGGGCGGAACGGCGGCACGTTCGTACGCGCCGACGTCATCGAACGCAATGCCGCCGAGCTGGCCGGGCTCCCGGCGCGGCTGCGTACCGGCGGCCACACCAGTTCCACCCGGGTGCTGGCCACCGACCGCAGACCGGCCACCGCCGCGGAAGCTCACGCGCTCGAAATCACCGACGGGGCAGATATATTCACCATTCGGCGGCTGCGTTTCGCCGACGGTGTGCCACTGTCGGTGGATCTGGCCTGCTTCCCCGCCGAGCACATGGAGGACTTACTGGAGCAGCCGCTCGGCGGCTCGCTGTACGAGCTGGTTCGGGTGCGGTACGGCTTGACGCCGGCAGCCACCACCGAGACCATCGAGGTGGTCAGCGCCAGCCCCCGCGAGGCGCAGTGGCTCGACATCGCCCACCGCAGACCGCTGCTGGCCATCACGCGCATCACGCGTGAGCGCACCGGCCGCCCGTTCGAGTACGCCTACGACCTGTTCCGCGCCGACCGGGTCCGGCTCACCGCCACCAGCCACGGCGCGGTTGGCGCGGTGCAACGTTCGGTGAGCAGCGCCTGAGGTCAGGACTCTTGCGGGACAACGACATCCGCGATGAGCGCCATGTGATCGGCACCCGGCACCAGCTCGGTCCGGACCGCGGTGGCATCGGCATTGCGCAACAAGACGTGGTCGATACCGACGGCGGGCACGCGGCGGGTGCCGACCGGGAAGGTGCGGATCATGCCCGCACCCGCCTGCTCCGCGGCGTCGCGGTAACCGGTGTCCAGTAGTTCCCGGAACGGCAGCATGTCGTGGGTGGCATTGAAGTCCCCCGCGACGATCACCGCACCCGGCCCGGCCTCGCCGGCCAACTCGCGCAGCATCGTGGGGAACTTCTCCATGTCCTTGCGCCAGGACTCGATCGGTTGCGGCCACGGCGCGGCGAAATGGACGCCGACCAGAATCGGCGCCACCGCGACATCGGGCACGTGCACCCTGGTCCGCAGCATCACCATCGAGTAGCCGGGGACGTGGGCGCTGTCGGTCAACGGGAATCTGCTCCAGATCCCCAGACCACCGGCCATCGGCTCCGGGTCGAAAATGCGGTGGCCGAAGGTGTTCTCCAGGCCGGCCGCGATCACTCCGTCGGCGGCTTCCGGCGTGAGCTCCTGCAAGACGACGATGTCGGCGGCCCGTTCGGCAGCGGCCACCACGGCAGCCGGATCCCCGAGTCCCATGCCGAGATTCGACGTGAACACCCGCACCGGCGCGGACCGTGCCGTCACCTGCTCCGGGCCGAGGTACTGCGGCACCTGGATCAGCGCGACCGTCAGGGTCAGCACCACGGCCAGCGCCGTCAGCACCCATCGGCGACCGAGCATCAGCAGCAGCACCGCGATCGGTGCCGCCAGCATCAGATAGGGCGATGCCGTCGCCAGCAGCACCGTGCCGTGGCGACCCAGCGGTACGTAGCGCACCGCCAGGCCCACCACGGCCGCCCCCGCCGCGACCACCCCGAAGAGGGTCGCGAGAATTCGGATCAACTCAGCCGAGCTTGCGCAGCCGGGGCTCGAGGTCCTTCTTGAACAGGTCGAGGAAACGACGCTGATCGTGACCGGGGGCGTGGAACACCAGGTGGTTCAGGCCCCACTTCACGTACTGGCCGACCTTCTCGACCGCCTCGTCGGGATCGGAGGCGACGATCCAGCGCTTGGCGACCTGCTCGATGGGCAGCGCGTCGGCGGCCTTCTCCATCTCGATCGGGTCGTCGATCGAGTGCTTCTGCTCGGCCGTCAGTGACAGCGGCGCCCAGAACCGGGTGTTCTCCAAGGCCAGCTTCGGATCCGGATCGTAGGAGATCTTGATCTCGATCATCCGGTCGATGTCCTCGGCGTTGCGACCGGCCGCCTCGGCCCCCTCCTTGACCGCGGGGATGAGCTTGTCCTTGTACAGCTCCTCCCCCTTGCCCGAGGTGCAGATGAACCCGTCACCGGCCCGGCCGGCGTACTTGGCCACCACCGGCCCGCCGGCGGCGATGTAGACCGGCACGCCGCCCTCGGGCACGTCATAGATCGAGGCCCCTTTGAGCCGGTAGTACTCGCCGTCGAAATCGACGCGGTCACCGAGCCACAGCTCACGCATCAACTTGACCGACTCCCGCAGCCGGGCGAAGCGCTCCTTGAACTCCGGCCACTCCCCGGCGTAGCCGGTGGCGATCTCGTTGAGCGCCTCACCGGTACCCACACCCAGAAAGATGCGGTTCGGGTACAAACACGCCATCGTTGCGAAAGCCTGCGCGATCACCGCCGGGTTGTACCGGAACGTCGGCGTGAGCACCGACGTGCCCAACACCAGCCGCTGAGTGCGCTCGCCCACCGCGGTCATCCAGGCCAGCGAGAACGGCGCATGCCCGCCCTCGTGCCGCCACGGCTGGAAATGGTCGCTGACCGTCGCGCTGTCCATTCCTGCCGCCTCGGCCAGCACCGCCAGCTCGACGAGTTCCCGGGGCGCGAACTGCTCCGCCGATGCCTTGTATCCCAGTTTCAGTTCAGCCACGGGTTCGTTTCTACTCCTCTGCTTAAACTCGCGACATGGCAGCAGCCCTGAGCGCGATCACCGAGCACGTTCACTTCGCCCAAACTGACTTGGTCAACTGGACGCTGGTAACCGACGGAACGCGGGTCATGCTGATCGACGCGGGGTTCCCGGGACAGCGCGAGGATGTCCTCGGCTCGGTCCGACAACTCGGGTTCGGCATCGAGGACATCGCCGCTGTGCTGTTGACCCACGCCCACATCGATCATTTCGGAACCGCGATCTGGTTGGCGAAAACCCATGGCACACCCGTGTTTTGCCATGACGCCGAACTCGGGCACGCCAAGCGCGAATATCTCGAGCAAGCCGCACCGGCCGACGTGGTGCGCAACATCTGGCAGCCCCGCTGGCTGAAGTGGGCGGCCACCATCACCGCCAAGGGCGGGATGAACCACGACGGCATCCCGACCGCCCGGGCCCTGACCGACGACGACGATCTCCCGGGCCGGCCGGTGCCGGTTCCCACCCCGGGGCACACCGGCGGGCACTGCTCCTTCATCGTCGACGGCGTCCTGGTCAGCGGCGACGCGCTGGTCACCGGGCATCCGCTGGTTACCAAAGGCGGACCGCAGCTGCTGCCGGCACTGTTCAACCACGACGAGGCGGGCTGTCTGTCCAGTCTCAAGGCGCTGGCCGCCGTCGAGGCCGAGGTGATGCTGCCCGGGCACGGGCCCATGTGGCGCGGCTCGATCTCCGACGCCGCCTTCGCCGCGGCCGCCCGGCACGCCTAGTGCTGCAGGACCCGGTACCCCAGTAGGAAGAAGCCGGTCAGGCACAGGCCGCAGGCCAGCACGATCGTCGGCATCAGGACCATCTGATCGAGTTCGTCGGGGTCGAAGACCTCGTCGTCGTACACCGACCCGAACAGCACGCGGGCAAACTTGGTTCGGCGGAAGGCGTGCATCCGCCGCTGCGATTTCGCCGATTCCGCCCGCCGCCCGATGAACAGCCGCAAAGCCACCCCGGTCGCAAACACCACCGCAGCCGCTGCCAGCAGCAGCGATCCCACGATTACCTGCAGACTCGGCAAATACACCCCCAGCGGCGACAACAGCTACGGGGCCAGCCTAGCCGCTACTGGCCCCACCGCTCGGCAATGAGCTGGTGGGAGCGCAACCGGTCGGAGTGCCGGTGTGTCACCGAGGTGATGACCAGTTCGTCCGCCCCGCTGACCCGCGCCAGCGCTTCCAGCCGCGCAGCCACCTGGTCGGGGTCCCCGACGAATTGTGTTGCGGTACGGTCCCGGACCACCTCGAGCTGCTCGGGTGTCAACGGCGCACAGTCGGCCGGATCCGGGTAGGGCGCTGCGCCCCCGCCGGCCCGGATCGAATACACCCAGTGCCCGTAGCTGGACGCCAGATGCCGCGCGGTGGCCTCGTCGTCGGCCACCACGACGTCGGCCGAAACCGCCACATAGGGCTCGGACAGGTGCTCCGACGGGGTGAATCCGTTGCGGTACACCTCGATTGCCTCCAGCGCGGTGGCCGGGGTGATGTGATAGCTGGCGACGAACGGCAGTCCGCGCGCAGCAGCGACGCGGGCGCTCTGACCCTTGCTGCTGCCGAACACCCATGGCGTCAGGGCAGCCCCCGCACCGGGAACGGCGGTGCCCACCTCATATCGGCCGGCCAGCATGGCCAAGATGTCATCCACTTGTTCGGCGAAATCCGGTGTGAGCGCTTGGGGTTGCTGCAACACCGCCATACGCGAGCGCAGCCGAGGATCACGCATCAGCGCGCTGACGTCGTAGGGCGTCGGGATCACCACGCCGTCGATCTCGTGCCACTGGCGCGGCGGCCTGGGCTCACGGGGCTTGTCCCGCACCGCTTCGGCGCGTTTCTGCCCCGATCGACCCACCCCGAGATCGATGCGGCCCGGGTGGAACGCGGCCAGCGTGCCGAAGGCCTCCACCACGGCGACGGCAGTCGTGTGGCCGAGTTGCACGGCCGCGGTACCGACCCTGATCTGTTCGGTGGCCGCCGCGATCTGCCCAACCAGTACCGCGGGCGAAGAGCTGGCCACCGAGACGAAGTGATGTTCGGCGACCCAATACCGTTGGAAGCCCCACTGTTCGGCGTGACGGGCCAAGTCGACGGTGTTGTGCAGTGCGGCCACCGCGTCGCTGCCCGCGCTGATCGGCGCGAGGTCGAGAATCGAGAGCGCGGCCGCGTGGGTCACGTCAGCTCTTTCTCGAATGCGATGGGGAACACCGTCCCCTGCCCCTCCGGCGGCAGCGGGGCATTCAGCCGTCTATAGCCGGCGGCGTCATAGAGTGCCTCGGCCTCCGGCTGCAGGTGCCCCGTCGTCAGATAGACCCGGCGGTAGCCGCGTGCCGCGATCTCGCTCTCGAGGTGGGCGAGCAGCACCCTGGCATATCCCCGCTTCCGGTACCGGCTGTCGGTCCAGATGCGTTTGAGTTCGGCGGTATCGGCGTCGAATCTGGTGAATGCGCCGCCGGTGACCGGCACGCCGTCGAGTACGCCGATGTACATCCCGCCGGACGGCGGGGCGAACTCGTCGGCGGATTTTCCCCGCAGCCAGCCCATCATCAGCTCGGGTGTGCCTCCGTAGCGCCCCGAATACTCGACCGACAGCTCGTCCAGCAGCGGGGCGGCCAACGGATCGTCCAGGCCGACCGCCACAAATCGCACACCACTCACGGGGGCTGACTTAACCATCGTTTCGGCACCCACAGCGACTTCAACGCACCGCCACGGCCCGGATATGCCCACAGGCTCAGCCTGATCGAAACCCTGCCGGGCCGGGCGTCATTTCCTGGCGAGGTAGTAGTAGTTCGCCGGGTCCTGGTCGATCTCGGCGACGTCCACGTCGGCGAATCCGGCGTCGTTCAGCATCGACACGGCCAGCTGACTGCCCCACATCGTGCCCAACCCGGCACCACCCAGGCCGAGCGAGACCGACATGCAATGCGTCAGCGACACGGCATAGCGATAGGTGCTCATCGCGACACCGATGTTGTCCTCCAGCCGGCTGGAAGCCTTGATATCGGCCATGACCAGGACTCCGCCCGGACGCAGTGCCCGGTAGATGTTCGCCAGCACCTGGGCCGGCTGCGCCTGGTCGTGGATCGCGTCGAATGCGGTGATGAGGTCGTACGCCTCCGTTTGGTCCAGCGCCGCCAGGTCGGCAGGGACGAACGAGACGTTGGTCAGCCCGCGTTGCGCCGCGGACGCGACGCCGGTGGCGGTCGCCTCCTCGGAGAAGTCGATGCCGGTGAACCGGCTGTCCGGGTAGGCCTGCGCCATCAGACAGATGGCATATCCACTGCCACAACCGAAGTCGGCGACGTCGAGGCCGCTCTTGAGCCGCTCCGGCAGGCCGTCGACCAACGGCAGCACCGCATCGATCAGTGCGGCATCGAACACCTCGGCGCTCCGCTCGGCCATCACGGTGTGGAAGCGGGGATAGTCGCTGTAACTCAGACCGCCGCCGTTGCGGAAGCAGCCGAGGATCTTCTGCTCGACTTCGCACATCAGCGGGACGTACTGGGCCAGGCGCGCCAGATTGTTCAGGCCGGAGTCGCGGGTCAGCGCGGCGGCACGGTGAGCGGGCAACCGATAAGTCGAGGACTCGGGGTCGTAGTCCACCACCCGCCCCGCGGCCATCCCGCCGAGCCATTCACGGACATAGCGTTCGTCGAGACCGGCCGCCTCGGCGATCTCGCCACTGGTCGCCGACGAGAGCTTCGCCATCGCGTCGAACAGCCCGCCCTGGTGGCCGAGACTCAACAGAAGCGTCAACCCAGCGCTGTCGATGGCCGAGGTGATCCGCTCCGAGAAATCCTCTGCTGATTCGGTAAATGCCTGTTGATCGGCGGGGTTCGTCATCACGCCCGCCCAGACTACGCCACCGCCGCCACCCTCTTCCGTCCAAAACTTGACACGTGTAAAGTTCGCCGCCATGGACAACATCAGGGGCAAGACCATCGCGATCACCGGCGCCGCCCGCGGCATCGGTTACGCCACCGCCAAGGCCCTGCTGGCCCACGGCGCCCGCGTCGTCATCGGCGACCGTGACGTGGCACTTCAGGAGTCGGCCGTCGTCGAGTTGAGCAAGCTCGGCCAGGTCTCGGGCTACCCGCTCGACGTCACCGACCGCGAATCGTTCGCCACGTTCCTGGACAAGGCCCGCACCGACGGCGGCGGGCACATCGACGTTCTGATCAACAACGCCGGCGTGATGCCGGTCGGCCCGTTCCTGGAGGAAACCGACCAGTCGGTGCGGTCCTCCCTGGAGGTCAACGTGTACGGCGTTCTCACCGGTTGCCAGCTGGCGCTGCCGGAGATGGTCAAGCGCCGCAGCGGCCACGTCATCAACATCGCCTCGCTGTCGGGCCTGATCCCCCTGCCGGGCCAGGTGGTCTACGTCGGCGCCAAGTACGCCGTCGTCGGACTGTCCACCGCCCTGGCCGACGAGATGGCCCCGCACGGCGTCAACGTCTCGGTGATCATGCCGCCGTTCACCAACACCGACCTCATCTCGGGCACCAAGGCCACCGGCGCGATGAAGCCGGTCGAGCCCGAGGACATCGCCGCAGCCATCGTCAAGACGCTCAACAAACCCAAGACGCACGTCTCGGTGCCGCCGCCGTTGCGCTTCACCGCCCAGGCCGCCCAGATGCTGCCGCCCAAGGGCCGCCGCAAGCTGAACAAGCTCCTCGGCCTGGACCGGGTGTTCTTGGAGTTCGACAAGGCCAAGCGCAAGAGCTACGAGGACCGGGCCCGGTCCGCGCAGGGCGTCATCGAATCCGACGGGAAGAGCTAGCCGAATTCCGGCAACGGCTGACCGGCGCGGTAGCCCTCGATCACGTCGAGGGCTCCGTCGCGCAATTCCTCGTGGCTGAACTCGTAGCGCTCGACGCTGCCGACGAACACCACCCGCACGATCTCGCCGTCCTCGGCCGCATCCAGCCACAGTGAGGTCACGGGCAGGCCGTCCTCCACAGGGGCGCCGGACGGCTCGTAGAACCACACCGCGTAGTCGTCGTTCGACTGCTCCTCGTCGAACTCCCAGCCGCGCTCGGTGATTCGCTCGTCGAACTCCGCCAGGTCGGCGACGACGGCGTCGGGGATCTCCGCCAGCTGCTCGACGGACTCCGCCGACACCCGGTTCACATTCCGGACCGCCTGCCGCTTACGGCGGCGGGCCTTCTTGGCGTCGGATCCGCGGGACACGGGCTAGCCCAGCGCCTGGTCCAGGTCGGCGATCAGATCCTCGGTGCCTTCCAGGCCGACGGAAATGCGCACCACACCGTCGCCGAGGCCGATGGCCGCACGCCCCTCCGGGCCCATGGCCCGGTGCGTCGTCGTGGCCGGGTGGGTGATCAACGTCTTGGCATCGCCGAGGTTGTTGGAGATGTCGATGACGCGCAACTTGTCGAGCACCTCGAAGGCGCGGTCCTTGCCGCCATCCAATTCGAAGGTCACCACGGTGCCGCCGCCGCTCATCTGACGCTTGGCCAGATCATACTGCGGATGTGACTGCAGGAACGGGTATTTCACCCAGTTCACCCCGGCCTTGGCCTCCAGGAACTCGGCCACCGACTGCGCCGACCGATTCGAGTAGTCGACCCGAACCGCAAGCGTTTCAAGACCCTTCAGCAGCGTCCAGGCATTGAACGCGCTGATCGCCGGGCCGGTATGCCGCATGAGCTTCTGCACCGGGCCGTCGATGTACTCCTTGTCGCCGAGGATCGCCCCGCCCAGCACCCGGCCCTGCCCGTCGATGTGCTTGGTGCCGGAGTACACCACCACGTCGGCGCCGAGCGGCATACCCTGCTGCAGCAGCGGGGTGGCAAAAACGTTGTCCAGCACTACTTTTGCCCCGGCAGCATGCGCCAGCTCGGACACCGCGGCGATGTCGACCAGAGACTGCATCGGGTTGGACGGCGTCTCGAAGAACACCGCCGTCGTTGGGACCGACAGTGCCTCCTCCCACTGCGAGAGGTCGTCGCCGTCGACGAACACCGTCTCCACGCCCCAGCGCGGCAGAATCTCGTTGCACACCACGAAGCACGACCCGAACAAGCTGCGGGCGGCCACCAGGCGGTCGCCGGCACCCAGCAGCGCACCCAGCGCGGTGAACACCGCCGCCATCCCGGTGGCCGTGGCGAAGCATGCGGGCGCGCCCTCGATCAGGCGCAGCCGCTCCTCGAACATCGAGATGGTCGGGTTGCCGTAGCGCGAGTAGACGAAGCGGTCGATCTCACCGGTGAACGCCTTCTCCGCGGCGGCCGCGGACTCGTAGACGTAGCCCGAGGTGAGGTACATCGCCTCGGCGGTTTCCTCGAACTCCGAGCGCAGTAGACCGCCGCGCACACCGATGGTGGCCTGGCTGACGCCGTCGGGCAGGGCAGCCGGGATCCGGACAGATGGGATGTCAGTCATGCAGCTCTCAACTCTGTGTCCAAGGCAGCCCGACGGCCTTCCAGCCGGTACCGCCGCGATGACGGTTCTCGTCCAGGTTGCCCTCGAATCCGTCGAGCACGTTGTAGGACGGGGCGATGCCGGCGGCAGTGGCGGCCTCGGCCGCGCCGATCGAGCGGTTGCCGGAGCGACACAGGAACACCACCGGCCGCTCGCCGGGCGTCACCCCCGCCGCCTTCAGATCGTCGACGAATCCATCGTTGTGGGTTCCGTCGTTCCGGTTCCACTCCACGTACACCACGTCACGCTGAAGGGTGGACAGGTCCGGTACACCGACAAAGCGCCACTCGGCGTCGGTCCGACAGTCCACCAGCACGGCCTCGGAGTTCTCACTCAGAAGTTTCCAAGCCTCCTCAGGCGTGATGTCTCCCGCATAGCTCACGGGCGTGAGTCTCCCATACTCGAACAGACGCGCCATTGGCCGTCCTCACGCACGAACGTCGTCTCGCTGTTCACCTTGGCGTCGGGGGTGTTGGCGAAGTGGTAAACCACCGTCGCCGTCGCCCGGTCCCCGTCGACCTTCACCTCGGTCACGTCATCGACATATCTGGCACCCTGCTTGGCCACCGAATCACGCTGGCGGGCAAGGAAATCCGGCTCGACACCGCGTTGCGCGGCGCAGGTGTAACCGGAGAACTCACCGAAGTTTTCCCGCTGCAGCGCGTCGTTCTGGCCGACGGCGGCGCGGGTGACCTTCTGTTCCTCGCTACGACCGTCGGTGCCGAAGACGTTCAGCAGGACCACCACGATCACCACGAGCACAATGACGGCCAACGCGCCAAGGAACGGCGCCATGGTGGGCCGGTCCGCCGCCTCGCCGGTCTCCTCAGTCATCGCCGCCTACCACAGCTTGCGCAGCGCGGTGCCGACGCGGCGGGCGCGGTCACGGGCGATGATCACGTCGGGAGCGGTCGCCAACGCGAGTCCGAGCCGCCGCGGAGCTTCAGATTCGCCCGGGCGGCCGAACAGCCGCACGTCGCTCTCCGACGTCGCCAGGGCGTCGGCCAGCACAGCCCCGATCTCGGCCGGCAGCTCGCCGGCATCGGCCGCGCCGTAGGTGACCTCGGCTGCCGCCGGCGAGATCATGATCGTGTCCACCGCCAGGCCCATGATCGCCCTGGCATGCAGTTCGAACTCCGAGAGCCGCTGGGACCGCAGGGTCACCAGGCCGCTGTCGTGGGGACGGATCCGCACGTCGGAGAAATACACGTCATCGCCCTGAACCAGCAGCTCGACCCCGAAGACGCCCCGACCGCCCAACGAGTTCACGATCCGCGCGGAGATCGACTTCGCGGCGTCCAACGCGGCCGGCGACAACGGCTGCGGCTGCCAGGCCTCCAGCACGTCGGTACCGACCTGGCGGTGCCCGATCGGCTCACAGAACTGCACGCCGGGACCGGTGGGTCCGGCGGTGCGCACGGTCAGCATCGTGATCTCGTATTCGACCTCGACGACGGACTCGGCCAGCACCCGATTGTGAGCGATGTGGCCCGCGGTCGTCGCACGCTGCCACGCCGGTTCGACGTCGTCGGGACGCAGCAACACCGACTCCCCATCGCGCTGGGCGCCCACCACCGGCTTGACCACCAACGGGAATCCGGCGTGCTCGGCTACCGCCGACAGCTCCTCGACCGACCCGGCGAACCAGAACGGCACCGTGGGCAGGCCCAGCTCGTCCGACGCCAACCGGCGCAGCCCCTCGCGGTCCTGGGACAGCCGGATGCTGCGCGGGGCCGGCAAAACTTCGATGTCGCCACGCTCAGCGACCGCGATCAAGGCGTCGGCGGCGATGACACCGGACTCTGCCACCACATAGCGCGGCTTCTCCCGCTCGATGAGCGCTGTCAGTTCCTCGGCGTCGTTCATCTTGATCACCGCCGAACGGTCCGCGACGCCGTGCGCGGGTGCGTAATACCGATCAGCGGCCACCACGACGCCGCCCAGCCGCTGGAACGCTAGTGCCAGCTCACGGCTGAGCTCGCCGGAGCCCAGCAGCAGCACCGTCGCCGCAGGTGGTGTGGGTTTGACCGCCTCCGTCGGCTCTTGTGGTCCGCTGTCGGTCGCCTCGGCCGGAGCATCTTCGGCGCCGTCGACCTGATCGTCGGTCAGGTCAGTTGTCTGCGCGTCCTCAATCGATTCACTCATCGCACGCACCAGCCTGCCAGATCGTCACCCGACCCGATGGTCGATATAGCACCAACGCCAACTCTCGCCGGGTTCCGCCGAACGCATGACGGGATGGCCCGACTGCTGAAAGTGCTTGGTGGCATGCTGATGCGGGCTTGAGTCACAGCAACCGACGTGACCGCACGTCATGCACATCCGCAGATGCGCCCAGTTGTCCTCGCCGTCTTCCTCACATTCCTGGCACCGCCCAGGGGTCAAGGGATGCGGCTCGGCAACCTCGGCGTTCAGATGCTCACAGGTGCGAGGCGCCGGATTGTGCTCGCGCCGACGTGATCTCCTCAACATGTTGACCAAGGATAAGCAAGCACACGAAGGAGGGCTGACAACGTGGGTGCCTCACTCCTGGCGGCCTTGGTGGCCGCCATCCTGCTGGCCGCCGTCGCCCGCCGATACGACGTCTCAGCCCCGCTGGCGCTGGTGGTTGCCGGCCTGGCCGGCAGCGCACTGCCCGGCTTTCACGACGTACACCTGGACCCCGACCTGGTGCTGTTCGTGATCCTGCCGCCGCTGCTGTGGTCGGCAGGCCTGGAGAGCAGCTACGTCGCGTTGCGACGCAACATCCGCCCCATCGGGTTCCTGGCCGTCGGGCTTCCGCTGGCCACGACGTTCGTCGTCGGCATCGTCGCCTTCCACACCGTGCCCGAACTCACCATCGCCGCCGCCCTGACCCTGGGCGCGATCGTGGCCCCGCCGGACGCGGTGTCCGCCACGGCCGTCGGCCGCCGGCTCGGCCTGCCCCGACGCACCATGACGCTGCTGGGCGGCGAGAGCCTGCTCAACGACGCCACCGCGCTGACGGCCTACAAGGTCGCGCTGGGAGCCGCGATCGGGACGGCCGCCACCTGGGGCAACGGCCTGGCCACCTTCGGGTTGGCCGCCGTCGGCGGCGTGGTGGTCGGCTGGGTGATCGGAATGGTGGTGCATGTCATCCGCACCCGGCTCGACGACCCGTTGGTCGAAAGCGCGGTCGGCCTCGTCGCGCCCTTCTTCATCTACCTGCTGGCCGAGGAGATCCACGGCTCGGGTGTGATCGCCGTGGTGGTGGCCGCGCTGCTGCTGGGTCAGCGTGAGACGCAGGCCAGCTACGCCACCCGGCTGCAGGACAAGGCGGTGTGGAAGGCGCTGCAGCTCATCCTGGAATCGTTCGCGTTCCTCTTGATCGGCCTGCAGCTGCCGAAGGTGATCAGCGAGCTGGCCGGAATCTCGGCGGCCACGCTGGCGATCTCGTCGGCCGCCGTGCTCATCACGGTGATCGGGGTGCGGATGGTGTGGGTGTATGCGACCACCTATCTGCCCCGCCTGCTGTCCAAACGGATCCGCACCCACGAACCCGAACCGCCACGAGCCCAGGTGTTCGTCGTGGCCTGGGCGGGTATGCGTGGCGTCGTGTCCCTGGCCGCAGCGTTCGGTGTCCCGGCTACCACGCTGGCCGGCGACCCGTTTCCCGGACGCCCGCAACTGGTGTTCCTGACCTTTGTCGTCGTGGTCGGCACGCTGTTGCTGCACGGCCTGACCCTGCCGTGGTTCATCCGGGTCCTCGGCGCCCAGGGCGACGAGGCGCACAGCGATGCGATCGCCACCGCGGCCGCACAGGACAAGGCGGCCCGCGCCGCCGCCGAGCGACTCGATGAATTGCTGGCCGAGCAATCGGCCACCACCGACGTGCCGCAGCGTGCCGCGGACGTGTTGCGGGCATGGAACACCCGGCGGCGCAACGCCGCCTGGGAGCGGCTTGGCCGCGGCGACGACGACATCGGCGAGAGCCCCACATCGGCGTTCCGTCGGCTGCGGCTGGAAATGCTTGCCGCCGAACGAGACACGTTCATCGCCGAACGCGATGCCGGGCACATCGACGACGAAGTGCTGCGTACTGTGCTGCATGGGCTCGATCTGGAAGAGGCGACACTGAATCGTGATTAGGCGCTTGACGTGGCTGGCGGTGCTGGTCGTCGTGGTCTCCGGCGGGCTACTGGGCCTGCTCAGCGGTAGCGATGCCGCCTCGCAATCACCGGTCGCCGTGCCGGCCGATGCCGAATCGGCGCGAGCCGACGCCTTGCGCAGCGAGTTCCCCGGCGGGGACCAGGTGCCGACGATCCTGGTGGTGACCCGCGCCGACGGCGGTGAGCTCACCATCGCCGACGTCGACGCCACCGCCGATGCCCGCAACCGCATGACCGACGTGCCCGGACCGCCGTTGATGGTCTCCGACGACGGCAAAGCCGCCGTGGTCACGGTGCCGCTGAAAGCCGACCTGTCGGGCTTCGGACTCAACGACGCCGTCAAGGATCTGCGCGCCACAGCCACCAACGGCCTGCCCGGCGAATTGCGGGGCGAACTCACCGGCGGGCCCGCATTCGGCGCCGACATCGCCAATTCATTTGCCGGAGCGAACATCACACTGCTCGTGGTGACCGCGACAGTGGTGGCCCTGCTGCTCATCGTCACCTACCGTTCGCCGGTGCTGTGGCTGGTGCCGCTGTTGGTGATCGCCTTCGCCGACCGGGTCGGCTCCGTCGTCGGAACCGCGGTCGCCTCGGGACTCGGCCTCAACCCGGACGGTTCGACATCGGGTATCACAAGCGTGCTGGTGTTCGGCGCGGGCACCAACTATGCGTTGCTGTTGATCTCGCGCTACCGCGAGGAACTCGGGCGGACCGAGCAACACCGCGAAGCCCTCGTAGTAGCCGTGCGGGCCGCCGCCCCCGCGATCGTGGCGAGTAACGCCACGGTGGTCCTGGCCCTGCTGACGCTGTTGTTCGCGTCCGCACCCAGCAACCGCAGCCTCGGCGTGCAGGCCGCGTCCGGCCTGGTGATCGCCGCGATCTTCGTCCTGGTGGTGCTGCCGCCATTGCTCGCCCTGTGCGGCAAGCGGCTGTTCTGGCCCTTCATCCCCAAGGTCGGCGCCACCCCGCTGACCGAAAGCGGTGTCTGGCACCGCATCGCGGATTCCGTGGCGGGCAAGCCCGTCCGCGTCGCGGTGGCCTCGCTGGCCGGCCTGGCCGTGCTGGGCACCGCGCTGCTGGCCACTCCGGTCGGGCTGACCCAGACCGAGCAGTTTCGAGTGCAAGCCGAATCTGTCAGCGGTTATCAAACATTGGCCGCACACTTCCCGAGCGGCTTGACCGACCCCACCCGCGTCATCGCCTCCACCACCAAAGCCGGTGCGGTACAACGGGCGATCACCGACACCCCCGGCGTCGTCTCCGCTGTCCCGGCGGGCCAGTCACCGACCGGGCTGACCCAGTGGTCGGTGGTCCTGGCGGCCGAGCCGGCCTCCGATGAAGCATTCGAAACCATTGATGCCCTTCGCGATTCTGTCCACTCTGCGGACGCCACGGCGGTTGTCGGCGGGGCCGACGCCCAAGCCCGCGATACCGCTACGGCGGCCCAGCGTGACCGGCTCGTGGTGATCCCGGCGATCCTTGCGGTGGTGCTGGCGGTGCTCTACCTGCTGCTGCGCTCGGCCCTTGCACCGCTGGTACTCGTCGGCGTCACCGTGCTCAGCGCCCTGGCCGCACTCGGACTGGGCGGCTGGGCCAGCGTGCACATCTTCGGCTTCCCCGCCCTGGACAACAGCACTCCACTGTTCGCCTTCCTGTTCCTGGTCGCCCTCGGAGTGGACTACACGATCTTCCTCGTGACCCGCGCCCGCGAGGAGACGCCCGAACACGGCACGCGACAAGGCATCGTGCGCGCGGTCTCGGCCACCGGCGCGGTGATCACCAGTGCCGGTGTGGTGCTGGCAGCCGTGTTCTGCGTACTCGGTGTGCTGCCGCTGATCGTGCTGACCCAACTCGGCATCATCGTCGGGCTGGGCATCCTGCTGGACACCTTCCTGGTGCGCACGGTGATCATCCCGGCGCTCTTCACGTTGATCGGCCCGCGGATCTGGTGGCCCGGGTTGCGGGCCGACCCCTGACGATCACGCGCGTACCGTCGAGGAATGACCGAGGCACCCGTCCTGCCGCCGCTGCACATGCGACGCAACGCCTTCGACCCGACATCCGATCTGCGCGAGATCCGCGAGGCCGACGGCGTTCGCCAGGTTCTCAGCGCGCTCGGCAATCCGGTGTACCTGATCACCCGCCACGAGGACGTCAAGGCCGTGCTGGGCGACCACGAGCGGTTCTCCAACAGCAGGCCGCCCGGTTTCACCCTGCCCGGTGCACCCGCGATGTCCGAGGAAGAGCTGGCCAGCGCCCGAGCCGGAAACCTCCTGGGCCTCGACCCGCCCGAGCACCAGAGGTTACGCCGCATGCTCACCGCGGAATTCACCATCCGCCGGATGAAACGGCTCGAACCACGCATTGTCGAGATCGTCGATGCCCAACTCGATGCGATGGCCGCGGCCGGCCCGCCGTCGGACCTGGTGGCCGATTTTGCACTCCCCATCCCGTCACTGGTGATCTGCGAATTGCTCGGGGTGCCCTACGAGGATCGTGACGACTTTCAGCACCGCTCGACGCTGCAACTCGACCTGTCCTTGCCCATCGCCGAACGCCTTGCGCTGCAACGACAGAGCCGCGAGTACATGCGTGGCCTCGTCGCTCGGGCGCGGCAGGATCCGGGTGAGGACATCCTCGGAATGCTGATCCGCGACCACGGCACCGAATTGAGCGACGACGAACTCGTCGGCATCGCCGGGCTACTGCTGTTGGCCGGCCACGAAACAACCTCGAACATGCTGGGCCTCGGCGTGCTGGCGCTGCTCCGCCATCCCGACCAGCTGGCTGCGGTACGCGACAACCCAGATGCCGTCGCCCCAGCCGTCGAGGAACTTCTGCGCTGGCTGTCCATCGTGCAGAACGCGATCCCGCGGTTCACCACCACCGAGGTCGAGGTGGCCGGTGTGCGGATTCCCGCCGGCGAGTTGGTCTTTGCGTCACTACCCGCCGGCAACCGCGACCCGAACTTCATCGACAGCCCCGACACACTCGACATCGGTCGTGGCGCTCCCGGCCACCTGGCCTTCGGCCATGGCGTGCACCACTGCCTCGGCGCCCCGCTGGCCCGCATGGAAATGCGGATCGCCTTCCCAGCCCTGCTGCAGCGCTTCCCTTCGCTGGCCTTGGCGGAACCATTCGAGGCCGTGCAGTACCGGGCTTTTCACTTCATCTACGGGCTCAAATCATTGGCGGTAACGTGGTGAATGCCATGAAAGTAGAAGCAGATCAGGCCGCCTGCATCGCATCGGGCAACTGTGTGATGATCTCCGACGTCATCTTCGACCAGGACGACGACGGTGTGGTCGAAGTCCTTGTCGACGAGGTGCCTGACGATCAGACCGATCAAGCACGCCAGGCCGTCAAACTGTGCCCCGCGTCGGCATTGAAGCTCACCGGCGAGTAAATCCCTCCGCTCAGAAGGGTGGGGGTGGTTCGTATTGTTCGGCGAGCCAGGCTTGGTATTGGCGTTCTGTTTCGAGGTCGTTGTTGAGTTCGGCGCGTAGGCGTCGTTCTTCGTTGATGCGGTCTTGGCGGTCTTGTTCGCGGGTTTGTGTGCGTTTGGGCATCTTGGCGGCCCGGGTGGGATCGGTGTTCGGTGCCGGCGGCGCCGGGAGGTCCAGGTCCCCGGTTGGGTGGGCCAGGTCGGGAAACATTGCCGCGCCGTGGGGTTCGGTGAGGTAGGTGTGGCCGGTGGGTGTGGTGATTTCGACGGTGCCGTCGGGGAATTGGCGGTCGGTCCAGCCGGGGCAGAACGTTTTGATCAAGTGGTGTGCTCGGCAGTAGAGCTTGGTGTTGGACGGATGCGTCGGACCCGTCGGCCAGGGCGCGGTGTGGTCGATGTCGCAGCGCGCCACCGGGGCGTCACAGCCGGGGAACCGGCAGGTCAGATCCCGCCAACGGATGAACTCCGACAACGCCACCGACGGGCGATACCCGGGCTCAGATCCCTCGGCGGGCTCGGGCGGTTCAGTCGCCGCAGGCTGGTCGCCGGTGTCGCTGGGCGGGGCAGGTACCCGCACCGGTTTGAACGTGGCGCGACCGGCCAGGTTGCGCACGGATTCGGCGGGCAGGATCCCGTACCCGGGCAGATACCCCGGCGCCTGCGAGGTGCCGTCGACGGTGGCGCGTTGGGCCAACACATGCACCACAGCCGCATTGGCCGCCGCCCGTTTCTGGGCGGCCGGGCAGTCGTCGCGGCCACACCGGCAGACCAGTTGGGCTTCGAGCCGGGCCAGCGGGCCGATCGCATCGGCGCGGCGCCGTTCCCGGCTGCGCGGATCATGCTCACACACGGTGTCGGCGATCGCATCCAATCGTTGATCCAATGCCACAGCGTCTTCGGCGGCCACATTCGCCCAGATCGTGGCCGCACCGGGGCGGCCCGGGTCGACCTGCACGAACCGGTCTTGGGCCAAATCCGGGGGCACCCGCACCCCGTGGGGGTCGTGTTGGGCGATCCAGTGATCGATCCGATCGCGTAGCTGCCGCTCAGAAAACCGCATCCACCGATGCGCCCGGCCGGCCAACTCAGCATCCAGCGCAGCCCACACCGCCTCATCGACGATGCCGGTGCGGGCGATGATCATCCGCACCACCCGATAATCGATATCACCGACGGCGAACCGGGCCGCCACCTGCGGAAGTTTGTCCCGCAACACCCGGGCATGCTGAACCTGGGTGCCGGCCCGGCCCCGGGCGATCCGCATCGCCGCCGACACCTCGGCACACACCTCTTCATACGGATCGGTGCGCCACAGAATGCTGTCGATCAGTTCCTGTTCGCGCAGCGTGTCCAAGGCTGCGATCGCGGCCAGCCGGGCAGCGATCGCCACCGACTCCGCCCGCGCGGCCGCGCTGATCTTGTCGATCAACGCAACATCAGACCCACCTTCGAACATGTGTTCGATTATGCCACGACCCGGGGACACGGGAGTGTGTTATGTCTCAAGACATCGGTGACAGTTCTGCATCAGGACATCGGTGACGGTTCGATTGGTCTTGGTGGTGACACTTCTGGCCTCAAGCTCTGGCGGTGGCCGTTAATGAGCCCATCGATCCTCGTGTTCGCCTCGCCATTTCGCAGTGGCCTGATGACGCACCTCGCGGAGCGGTCTCGACCTTCTGTGCCGAAACACGGCATCTCCCGCAAGTCGTTCAACACGTTGCGCAAACGCGCCAAGACCGACGGACCGGCCGCGGTGCTCGAACCCAGGACACGACGACCGAATCGTGACCGTCGAAACAAAGCGATGAACTCAAGGCGCAGGCGGTGGCGGTGCGTGCGATGGGCTTGTCGCAGGTCCCATCGACGGCGTCGCTGGCACGCATCTTCCGCGAGACCGGCGTGGCGCGTACATCCCAGGGACACACGGAAGACCGGATCAGACGGAATGCTCCCGATCACCGTGCAGGTCGATCACTCCGGCCCGGACGAGAATGAGCACACTGACCACCAGCACCCAGAGCGGGAACGCCAGAACGATCCACATGCTGACATTGCCCGCGACCAGAAGGCCCACTGCGACAAGGTAAGTCGTGTACACGAGCGGGCGCGGCATCAATCCGGTCTTCAACCAGATGGTGGCCAACGACATCATGAAGACGGCTGCCATCCGGACGCCGTATGTCTTGCTCAGCGCCATCAGCACCATCTGCCCGAAGGTGGCGACATGGCTGTACGCAGTCACGTCGGAAATACCCGCGCGGCTGGCGATCAGCCCGGCGCCGACAGCTGATGAAACGAACATCATCGCCAAGAACAGGATTCCGCTGCCGAGGAAGACCGACGAGAAGAACCGGTCCTCGTAGCGGCCGAAGCCATCACGCACCACGCCGATAAACCACAGGAACGCGATACCGGCGAACGGCATCAACACCGATGCCACCCGCAAACGAGTGGTCGCACCGTCGATCCATTGCGAACCGGGCTCGGCCCCTTCGGGCAGTGCCGTACGGATCAGCACCAAGGCCACGCCGAACAGAACGGCGAACAGGACCCCTGCCAGTGCGGCGGCACGCGGAGTCGACAAACGGTGCAAATGTTGTTGGACCACGGCGCAATACTGACATCCCAGCCGTCGGCCCGCGACGACATTGGGTCCTACGATGACCCGATGTCACTCAACGGGAAAACCGCCTTGGTCACAGGCGCGACCAGCGGCATCGGACACGCCACCGCAGCGCTGCTCGCCGAGCGGGGCGCGCATGTCATCGTCAGCGGTAGGGACGCAGAGCGCGGCGCCAAGGTAGTGACCGAGATCCGTGACGCCGGCGGCACCGCCGACTTCCTCCGCGCGGCACTGACCGACGCCGCCAGCGCCCATGCCCTGGTACAGGACGCCATGGCGGTCGCCGGCCAGATCGACATCCTGATCAACAATGCCGCCATCGCTGTCTTCGGGCCTACCGCCGCGATCGCCGAGCAGGACTTCGACGACTGCTACGCCCTCAACGTGAAGATCCCGTTCTTCCTCGTCGGCGCGGTGGCGCCGGCAATGGCGGCACGCGGAAACGGCGCAATCGTCAACGTCAGCACCATGGTTTCCCAGTTCGGCGCGCCCGGCTCGGCGGTGTACGCCTCGTCGAAAGCGGCGCTGAACCTCCTGACCAAATCCTGGGCCGCCGAATACGGGCCCAAGGGCGTTCGCGTCAACGCCGTCGCTCCGGGTCCGACACTCACCGAAGGCACCACGGCTCAGTACGGCACCGAACGCCTTGCCGCGCTCGCCGCCCAGGCACCGGCGCGACGCGTTGCCGATCCCGCCGAAATCGCCACGACCATCGGCTTTTTGGTCAGTGACGACGCCAGTTTCATCCATGGTGCGGTGCTGGCGGCCGACGGTGGCCGTACCGCGATCTAGGGCTGGCCGGGCAGCAACCGGATCATCAGGCCGTTGGCCTCGGCGAGCAGGTTCTCGTCGGGGTCACGCAGTTCGGCATTCACAAATGCCTTGCGGCCCTCGGCTTCCCGCACCCAGCCGCGGGCGGTCAGCACGGTGTTGATCGGTGTCACCTTGCGGTAGTCCACGTGCAGGAAAGCTGTGCGACTGATGGGCCGGCCCGCGGCATGGATCACCATGCCGAACACCGAGTCGAACAGCAGCGGCAGCACCCCTCCGTGGACCGCATAGTTGCCGCCGACGTGGAATCGGCTGAACTCCACCTTCAATTCGACGCGCTCGGGCTCGAACTTCGACATGGTCCAGGGTGGCATCAGGAGACTTCCCGCGCCCGGTAGCGACGGCACCCGGTTGGCCGGCCCGACACCCTCCGCGGCCTCATACGGGCCGAGCAGCTTTACCAGTTGCTCGGCCCGATCAGCCGCGTCATCCCAGGTGTCGCTGTCCGGGTCGGCCGACACGGCCAGATCCTGTGCCCGGCGCATGGCAGTCAGAAAACGAGCGAAACCCGGTCCGGGATCGGCCGGTTCGAATACCGGGAACCCGCCGTGCTGTTCGAAGACCGACGGCCGCTCTTCTGTCACTTGGCGGCCAGAATGTCGCGACGCACGATTGTCTGATCGCGGCCCGGCCCCACGCCGATGCACGAAACATGTGCTCCGGCAAGCTCTTCCAGCCGCAGCACGTAGTCCTGAGCCTTGGCCGGCAGATCGGAGAACTCGCGCGCACCGGAGATGTCCTCCCACCAGCCGGGGAGCTCTTCGTAGATCGGCTCGGCCCGGTGGATGTCGGACTGTGTCATCGGCATCTCGTTGGTGCGCTTGCCGTCGACTTTGTAGCCAACACACACCGGCACCGTCTCCAGGCTGGACAGCACGTCGAGCTTGGTCAGGAAGTAGTCGGTGATGCCGTTGACCCGGGTTGCGTACCGCGCGATCACGGCGTCGAACCAGCCGCAGCGGCGGGCCCGGCCGGTGGTCACGCCGACCTCACCGCCGGTCTTGGCCAGGTAGGCGCCGTGCTCGTCGAACAGCTCAGTCGGGAACGGGCCCGAGCCGACACGCGTGGTGTAGGCCTTGAGGATTCCCAGCACGGTGGTGATCCGCGTCGGTCCGATGCCGGAACCGACCGCAGCGCCACCGGCCGTCGGGTTCGACGACGTGACGAACGGGTACGTGCCGTGGTCGACGTCCAGCAGCGTGCCCTGCGACCCTTCCAGCAGCACGGTCTCGCCCTTTTCCAGAGCTTGGTTGAGCAGTAGCCGGGCGTCGGCGATGCGGTGCTTGAAGCCCTCGGCCTGAGTGAGCAGGTTCTCCAGCACCTCGGCGGGCTCGAGCGCCTTGCGGTTGTAGATCTTGACCAGCACCTGGTTCTTGAATTCCAGTGCGGCCTCGATCTTTTCGGCCAGCAGCTGCTCATCGAGCACATCGGCCACGCGGATGCCGATACGGGCGATCTTGTCCTGGTAACAGGGACCGATACCGCGGCCCGTGGTGCCGATCTTCTTGCTGCCCGCGTAGCGCTCGACCACCTTGTCGATGGCGACGTGGTACGGCATGAGCAGGTGCGCGTCGGCGGAGATCAGCAGGCCCGAGGTGTCGACGCCGCGCTCTTCGAGGCCCTGCAGTTCGGTGAGCAGCACACCTGGGTCCACCACCACGCCGTTGCCGATGACGTTGGTGACCCCTGGCGTCAGGATGCCCGACGGGATCAGGTGCAGTGCGAAGTTCTCCCCGGTGGGCAGCACGACGGTATGCCCGGCGTTGTTACCCCCCTGGTAGCGAACTACCCACTGCACGCGTCCACCGAGCAGATCGGTGGCTTTACCTTTGCCCTCGTCGCCCCACTGGGCGCCGATCAGGACGATTGCCGGCATGGCGTAATCTCCCGCCTAATCTTCCGCACTAATGTGATGCAGCCGGTAGGCCACCTTATCCCAGCTCACGCCAGGAACACATTTCTCTGACCGCAAGGAGCAGTTTTGACCACCTCAGATGGGGTTGCGGTGGTCGGCACGGGTCCCGTCCCGCGCCCGCTGCGCAACCTGCCGAAGGCCGACGTCGATGACCTCGGCACCTATCGCAGACTGGCCGTGACCGGCGGCGAAGCCGAGCTCGCCGTGGTGCTGAGCGCGTTGCTGCGCGCCGATCGGCTCGACGTCGAGGTCGCCGCGGTCACCGGCAGCTGGTCGGCCCGCCGCGCGCTACGCGCCTCGGCCCGGCGTGTCCCGCTGATCCGAGACGAGACCGGAACGGTGCTGGTCAGCTGGGCGCAATGGCGTGGACCCGAGGGTGCACCGCTTCAGGGCGAGGCCATCGTCGACGACGTCGTGCTGTTCGACGGACAAGCGCCCGGCGTTCGCGTCGAACCCACGCTGGTCATGCCCGGACTGCGCGCCAGCGTGTTGTCGGAACGCGGCCGGCCGAGCCGATGGGTTGCCGGACGCGCCGCTCAACTGGGCACCCCGGGCGCACAGGTGATCCGGGACGGCGTGCCCGCGCCGCGAACGGCACGACGCTCGACGTTCTACCGGCACACAGAAGGTTGGCTGCGCGTCGGCTGAGCCGGGCCCACAGCCGGTAGCGTCGAACCGTGAACATCCGTCCGCTGCATCAGTCGGTACGCCCGAGCCCGGTTTTCCTGGCCGTCGTCGCGCTCACCGCCGCGGGCGGGGTGGTGGCATGGCTCGCCGCCGACGAAGTCAAACCGCTGTCCTATGTCGGCGTCTTCATCCTGGTCATCGCGGGCTGGCTGGTCTCACTGTGCCTGCATGAGTTCGGCCACGCGTTCACCGCCTGGCGGTTCGGCGACCACGATGTCGCGGTGCGCGGGTACCTGACGCTGAACCCGTTCAAGTACTCCCATCCGCTGCTGTCACTGGGCCTACCGGTCCTCGTCATCGCCCTGGGCGGGATCGGACTGCCCGGCGGGGCGGTGTATGTGCGCACCTCCTGGATGACGGCCCGGCAGAAGACCCTGGTCAGCCTGGCCGGCCCGGCAGCCAACCTGGTGCTGGCGGTCCTGCTGCTCGGCATCACCCGGATCTTCTTCGATCCGGCCCACAGCGTGTTCTGGTCCGGGCTGGCGTTCCTCGGATTCCTACAAGTCACCGCGGTGGTGCTGAACCTGTTACCCGTCCCCGGGCTGGACGGCTACGGCGCACTCGAACCGCACCTGAGCCCCGACACCCAGCGGGCACTGGAACCGGCCAAACAGTGGGGCCTGTTCATCCTGCTGATCCTGCTCTTCACGCCCACACTCAACCGCTGGTTTTTCTCTGTGGTCTTCTGGTTCGTCGACCTCTCCGGCGTGCCCGGCCGGCTGGTGTCGATTGGCAGTCAGCTGACCCGCTTCTGGTCCGCCTGGCTTTAGCCTTCGCCGGCTCCCTGCCCGCCCAGCGCCACTCTGGCGTGACACTCGGCCGCGACGATCACTCTGGCGTGACATTCGCCGCCGCACCAGCAGGAGATCTTGCAACATATGCATACTTCCGCATATATTTCGGACATGGGTGCCGGCCACGATCACAGCCACAGCAGCGATACCCGCGTCAGCAGGATGGTCATCGCCGCGGCGATCCTCAGCGCGTTCTTCGTCCTCGAACTGGTCACCGCGCTGCTGATCAACTCGATCGCCCTGCTCGCCGATGCCGGCCACATGCTCACCGATCTGGTCGCCATGTTCATGGGGTTGACCGCGGTGTTGCTGGCCAAGCGCGGCAGTACGTCCCCGGCCCGCACGTATGGCTGGCACCGGGCAGAGGTCTTCACCGCCGTAGCCAACGCCGCCCTGCTGCTCGGCGTGGCGGTCTTCATCCTGTACGAGGCCGTCGAACGCCTCGGCAATGCGCCCGAGGTTCCCGGCGTGCCCATGATCGTGGTGGCGCTGGCCGGTTTGGCCGCCAACGCCGTCGTCGTCATGCTGCTGCGGTCGCAGTCCAAGGACAGCCTGGCGGTCAAGGGCGCCTACATGGAGGTCATGGCCGACACGGTCGGCAGCATCGGCGTCCTGATCGCCGGCATCGTCACCGTCACCACCGGCTGGCCGTACGCCGACGTCGTGGTCGCGGTCCTGGTAGCCCTGTGGGTGTTGCCGCGAGCCATCGCATTGGCCCGCGCCGCGTTGCGGATTCTCAGCGAATCGTCCCCACAGCACATCGACGTAGACGAACTGCGGACAGCGCTCGAATCAGTGGACGGCGTCACCGGCGTGCACGATCTGCACGTGTGGACGCTGGTTCCCGGCAAGGACATGGTCACCGCCCACCTGACCAGCAGTTCCGACACCGCCCGAGTGCTCGACGACGCCCGCGCGGTACTGAATGCCCGCGGCCTGGCCCACGCCACGGTTCAGGTGGAGCCGCCCGACTCCGCCGAGGACTGCTCCTGCGAGGCGAAGGACTGAGACTCAGGCCAGGCCGAGCTCGCCGCGCGCCGAGGGATCGCAATCATCGAGCAGATCCAGGCACCGCTGGAACTCGTCGGTCTCGCCGATGTCGTCGGCAGCCCGCGCCAGCGCGGCCACACACCGCAGGAAACCCTGGTTCGGCTCATGCGCGAACGGCACTGGGCCGAAACCCTTCCAGCCATTGCGGCGCAACTGGTCCAGGCCGCGGTGATAACCGGTGCGGGCGTAGGCATATGCGGTGACGGCCTTGTCATCGGCGAGCGCCTTCTCGGCCAGCACCGCCCAGGCGATCGACGCCGACGGGTGGGCGGCGGCCACCACGGCAGCCTTCTCGCCCGCAGCCAATTCGTCCTCGGCCTCAGGGTCTCCGGGAAGGAGCACCGGATCCGGCCCCAACAAATCACCCATCCGTGTCATGGGCCTATTGTGCACCGACCGATAAGCTCCACCGGTACCGACGTACGGGAGGACCGCAACAGGGATGTCGAACCCAACGGGACCCGACGAGGGCCGCACCGAACGAATGCCGGATGTGACCGATCCGGCCACTGAGATCATCGGCTCAGCCGACGAGGTCACCGAGGCGGTGGCGCGCAGCGAAGAGCGACGTTTCACCGCCCCCTCCGGATTCGACGAGTCCACACAGAAGATCGACACCCCGCCCGACCCGGAGACCGAGGTTTTCGCGCCGCCCGCCGAGGGCGATACCGTCGCCGCGGAGGTTCCGAAAGGGGCTGCGCCACAGGTCATCCCCCCACGCGAGGAGTCGGATCAAGCACCCCAGCCCGCCGCCCGCCGCAGCTGGGGATGGGTGGTCGCGGTGGTGCTGGTGATCGCGGCACTGGTGGCGATCGCGGTGCTCGGCACTGTGCTGCTGACCCGCAAATCGTCAGCGGCCGCCTCCCAGGAGGACGCAGTCCGCGAGACGATCCAGAACTTCGACTCGGCGATCCAACGCGGAGACCTGGCCACCCTGAGGTCGATCACCTGCGGCACCACCAGCGACAACTACGTCAAGTACGACCAGAAGGCGTGGGATGAAACCCACGCTCGGGTGGCCGCGGCCAAGCAGTACCCGGTGGTCGCCAGCATCGACCAGGTGATCGTCCACGGCGACCACGCCGAAGCCAACGTCACGAGCTTCATGGCGTTTGCCCCGCAAACCCGCTCAAGCCGAAGCTTCGACCTCCAGTTCCGCGACGATCAGTGGAAGATCTGCCAGGCACCCACCGGTTAACCTGATCGCGTGAAGCTGCGGGGGTCCAAGCTCTGGTTGGCACTGTGCGCGCTGGGCGCGGTCGTGGTGGTCGGTCTGGCGGCGTTGCTGGTCCGGCATCCGGGCGCGATCGACATCCTGCCAGGCAAAGCCGTCGCCTTTCCCCAGATCGACCGCGCCGCGCTTGATCCGGCCCAGGCCCGCATCGTCGACGTGCTGCAGGCCCAATACGACGCCCAACCCGGCGGCAGCCACTTCTCCGAAGGAGTCGAGGAGCCGTGGTGCGCGGATTTCGTCAGCTGGGTCCTCAACGAGGCCGGGCAACCGCTGACCAACCCGAACTCGGGTAGCTGGCGGATTCCGGGTGTGTACACCCTCCAGGAGTATTACCAGGCCGCAGGCCGGTTCGCCGAGCCCGACGGATACCGGCCGCGCACCGGTGACGTCGTGATGTACGCCGACGGCAGCCCGCTCGGCTTGCACACCAATTTCGTTGTCGCCGTGGATGACAACGGGATCACGACGCTCGGCGGCAACGAGGCGGGCGGCATCCGGGTGCATACCCTCGACGACGCCGAGATGGCGGGCATCCTCGGGTTCGGGCAGCTGACCGCCTGAGCGCTATCCGCCGGTGACGCTGCGCCCGGCGCTGTGCAGGTCGTTACAGGCCTCGACAACCCGCTCGGACATCGACGCCTCGGCCTTCTTGAGGTAGCTGCGCGGGTCGTAGACCTTTTTGTTTCCCACCTCGCCGTCGATCTTGAGTACGCCGTCGTAGTTGGTGAACATGTGCGCGGCCAGCGGACGGGTGAACGCGTACTGGGTGTCGGTGTCGACATTCATCTTCACCACGCCGTACTTGAGGGAATCTTCGATCTCGGACTTCAGCGAACCCGAGCCGCCGTGGAAGACGAAATCGAACGGCTTTGCATCGCTGGGCAATCCGAGCTTGGCGGCGACCACCCGCTGCCCCTCGGCCAACACTTCGGGCTTGAGCACCACATTGCCGGGCTTGTACACGCCGTGCACGTTGCCGAACGTGGCGGCCAGCAGGTAGGCCCCCTGTTCACCGGCGCCCAACGCGTCGATGGTCTTCTCGAAATCCTCCGAGGACGTGTAGAGCTTCTCGTTGATCTCGGCCTCGACGCCGTCCTCCTCACCGCCGACCACGCCGATCTCGACCTCGAGAATGATCTTGGCGGCCGCCGCGACCTTCAGCAGTTCCTGCGCGATGGCCAGGTTTTCGTCGATGGGAACAGCCGAGCCGTCCCACATGTGCGATTGAAAAAGCGGGTTGCGGCCCGCGGCGACGCGCTCGGCGGAAATGGCCAGCAGCGGGCGCACATAGGTGTCCAGCTTGTCCTTCGGACAGTGATCGGTGTGCAGGGCCACCGTGATCGGGTACTTCTCCGCGATCACGTGGGCGAACTCTGCCAGCGCGACGGCTCCGGTCACCATGTCCTTGACGCCGAGCCCGGAGCCGAACTCGGCCCCGCCGGTGGAGAACTGGATGATGCCGTCGCTGCCCGCATCGGCGAATCCTTTGATGGCGGCGTTGATCGTCTCCGAAGACGTGCAGTTGATGGCCGGGAAGGCGAAGGAATGCTCCTTGGCCCGGCCCAGCATCTCGGCATAGACCTCAGGCGTGGCGATCGGCATGGCTATTCCTTCCGTATGGACGCGGGTTATCGCAGGTGAAGACCGGTGGTGGGGCCCAGGTACCCTTGGGAGTCGTGATCGACACCGCCCTGAATGAGGCTACGACCAATCTGGCGCTCATGCCGGATTTCATGGATCCGCTGCACCTCATCGGATCCTTCGGCACCTGGGCCCTGGTGGGCATCCTGGTTGTCGTCTTCGTCGAGTCCGGGGTGTTGTTCCCCGTCCTGCCGGGCGACTCACTGCTGTTCGTCGCGGGCATGCTCGCGGCCGGCAGCGCCGCCCAGGGAACGGCGGTGGACGCCAACTTCGCGCTGTGGCAGCTGCTGGTGTTCATCCCGGTGGCGGCCATCCTGGGTGGGCAGGCCGGCTACCTCATCGGCCGGTTCATCGGTGTCGAGATGTTCAAACCCGACGCCCGGGTGCTGAAGCAGAAGTACCTCGATGAGGCCCATGCCTTCTTCGAGCAGCGCGGACCGTTCGCGATCGTCATCGCCCGCTTCGTGCCGATCGTGCGCACCTTGGCGCCGATCGTCGCGGGCGCCGCCAAGATGCGTTACTCGGTGTTCACCACGTTCAACGTGCTGGGCGCGATTGTGTGGGGCGTAGGCCTGGTGCTGCTCGGCTACTGGCTGGGCCAGTTCGAGATCATCCAGAAGCTACTCGAGCCGATCTTCATCCTGATCGTCGTGGCCTCAGTGGCGCCGATGTTCATCGAATGGTTCAAGCGCCGCCGGGCCGCGAAGAAGGCCGCCGCCCCTCAGTCCTAACCGAGGCCCAGCGCCGCTGCGAGCTCCCGGAGGGCCGGGCGCGGATCAGCCGTCGGGCTCTCCCCCAGCGCCTGGACCACGACGTGGTCAGCGCCGGCATCCAGGTGCGCAGTGACGACGGCGGCCGCGTGCTCGGCCGATCCCATGCCGACGAGTCCACGCGCCAGCCGGTCCGATCCGCCACGCACCAGGTCGGATTCGTCGAAACCCTGCCGCAGCCACGAGTTCCGGTAGTTGGGCAGCCCGCTGTAGACCTCGAGGTGCTTGTGCGCCCGGGCCAGCTGGTCGGCATCGTCGCCGCCGATGGCGACGGCCTGCTCGGAGACCACCCAGCGGTCCTCCCCCAGGATTTGCCGCGTCGTCGCGGTGTGCTCCGGTGTCACCAGGTAGGGGTGCGCGCCGTCGGCGTGCGTACCCGACAGCTCGATCATCTTGGGGCCGAGCGCCGCCAACAGTCGGGGCGGTCGCCCGACGCCCGGTTCGATCTGGTCGGGCACCGCGGCCATCCGCTCCAGGTAGGTGCGCATCGTGGCCAACGGCTTGGCATAGGTGCCGCCCAGGCCGTGCTCCACCAGCGGCCCGTGGCTGACGCCCAGCCCGAGCACGAACCGTCCCGGGTAGAGAGCGGTCAACGTGCGCGCACCGGATTCTGCGGCCGACGGCACCCGGACGTGAATGTTGGCGATGCCGGTGCCGATCACGAGCCGCTCGGTGGCGGCCAGGAACGCCGCCGACTGGGTGAGGGCCTCCTTGCCGACCACCTCGGGCAAGAACAACGAACCGAATCCGAGGTCCTCGATCTCCCGCGCCACCTGCTGCGCGTCGGGCATCGACCAGGTGTCGCTGGCCCACCACACACCGATTCGGCTGGGGAAATCGATTTTGGCTCGTGTCACTGACCACTCCTCAATTCACTCGGTTCGTTGTGTTCATGATGAATGCGGCCGCCCGTGCCGCTCAGCGGGGTACCCGTACCGCCCCAGCGTCGGGCGATGATCTCGGCCGCGATCGACACCGCGGTCTCTTCAGGAGTCCTGGCACCGAGGTCCAATCCGATAGGGCTGGACAGCCCCGCGAGTTCGTCGTCGGTCAGGCCGATCTCACGGAGCCGGGCGATCCGGTCGTCATGGGTGCGTCGCGAGCCCATCGCACCGATGTAGCCGATCTCCGGCAGCCGCAAAGCCACCTCCAGCAATGGCACATCGAACTTCGGATCGTGGGTGAGCAGGCAGATGACCGTGCGGCCGTCGATCGCGCCCGCAGCGGCCTGCGCCTCGAGGTATCGATTGGGCCAGTCGACGACGACCTCGTCAGCGGTCGGGAAGCGCGCCGCGGTGGCGAAAACCGGGCGAGCGTCGCACACCGTGACGCGGTAGCCGAGCAACGAGCCCTGCCGGGCGACGGCGGCCGCGAAGTCGATGGCGCCGAACACCAGCATCCGCGGGGGCGGCGCGAAGCTGGAGACGAACACTTCCATTCCCTCGCCGCGACGTTCGCCGTCGGGACCGAACGTCAGGACCCCGCTGCGGCCGGTGTCGAGCAGGCCACGAGCATCGTCGGTAACCGCGCTGTCCGCCCGGGCCGAGCCGAGCGTGCCGGTGACCTCGTCGACGCGGATGACCAGCCGCCGACCGAGCCACGTCGGATCGGGATGTGCGATGACGGTCGCGGTCGCGACAGGCCGATGGGCCTCGATGTCGTCGACGAGAGCTTCCAGTTCCGGGAACGTCCGCCGCGACACGGGCTCGACGAACACATCGAGGATGCCGCCACAGGTCAGCCCCACGGCGAACGCGTCGTCGTCACTGACTCCGTAACGCTGCAGCACCGGCGTGCCCTGGGCGACCACGTCTCCCGCGAGTTCGTACACGGCGCCTTCGACACAGCCGCCGGATACCGAGCCGGTCACCGTGCCGTCGGGGGCCACCATCATCGAGGCCCCGGCAGGCCGTGGTGCGGAACGGAATGTGCGCACCACTGTCGCCATGCCCGCGGTGCCGCCGGCACGCCAGACGGACAGTGCATCGGCGAGCACTTCTCTCACGGTGCCTAACCTAGCCCCCGCTGAGCACGCGCTCAGTTCTGGGCCGGGCACCTTTGCTTTCCTCAGCTACCGATCGCGTACAAGTGTCGTTCGCGGACACTGAGCCCGTCGATCGCGGCACGCGTCGCCGCAGCTTGGTCGCCCCGCTGAATGGCGAGGTAGAGATCGTTGTGGAACTCCCGGTGGGGATCATCCGGGACCTGCATGCACATCGCCGCATGGTCGGCGTCGCGCATCACGCTCTCGAAAGACTTGATGAATTCGCACAGCAACGAGTTGTGCGACGCGCGGGCCACCGTGATGTGAAAGGCGACATCGTGGTCGATGAACGCCGTCAGGTCAGCCTCGGCCTTTGCCATGCGGCGCCCGGCGACCGCGACGCGCAAGGCCTCGACATCTGCCGCCGAGCGGCGGGCAGCAGCCTCACGTGCCGCCAGCACCTCGAGCGTGTGGCGCACCATGTGCGCCTCGACTCGATCCGCCGCGCCGATCACCCGCAGCAGCGCAACCGCCGTCTCGTCGTCGGCGACCACGTAGGTGCCGTCACCCCGCCTCGTCTCCAGCAGGCCGGCCTGAACCAGGGCGCGCACCGCCTCACGAACTGACGGACGGCTCACGCCAAGTGCCTCAACAAGTTTCGCCTCAGTCGGAATCTTCGTGCCGACCGGCCAACCGCCGTCTCTGATCTCGTCCCGAAGCCGAGCCACGACGACATCGACCAATGAGGTCCGAGCGACCCTTTCCATTCACGACCTACTTCACACATCCGTCAGACTGTCTGCACACCCATTATGGTCTGACCATTTTTTGAATTGGTCGGTAGGTCGTACCGGCCGACACCTATCCGGCCAGCGTGTGCGCCGCCTCCATGAGCATCCAACCCGACACCTGAACCGACAGGTCGCGTTCGGGTGTCGCCGAGGCGCTCACCGCACCGTCGACGAACTGCGCTTGTTGGCCCTCGGCCCCGGGTACTTCGGCGGTCTGATCCCAGAACGACCCGAACAGCGGCAACCCGTCCACGGTCTGACGGTTGTCCCACGCCGCCTGCGCGGACTTGAGCACGAGCGACCGTGCGGTGTCGCGCGCGGCCTGATCCTCGGCCGTATCGCCTGGCAACGTTGTCGCCACCAGCGCCAGATACCGCGCGGTGATCCCGTTGAACAGCCCGCCGTCACCGCCGCCGGCGCCTTTGATGACACCGTCGGTGGCCATCTCCTTGTCGACCGCGGCCACGAGGCGACGCACCCGTTCGGCGTGGCGCGGATCCTCGGTGCGCACCGCGAGTTCGACCTCCAGCCCGAGCACCACACCCTGGCAGTAGGTGTATTGCGCCCGCACCATCGAACCGGCCTTGATGCCGTCGAACACCAGATGGGTCTCCGGGTCGATCAGGGTGTCGTCGATCCAGTCGGCCATCTGCTGGGCGCGGCGCAACCGGTCGTCGTACCGGGCCAGGAAGATACCGGCCGGGCCGTTGGCCGGGGCGTTGAAGAACTGGTCCTGCTTGCGCCATGGAATCCCGCCGCCGTCCTCGGGAACCCAGGCATCGACGAACTGCGCGCACAACTTCTTGAGCGCGTGGGCTTTCTCGACCCCGACAAGTCGACCCGCCCGCTCAAGAGCCAACGCCAGCCAGGCCATGTCGTCGTAGTAGCTGTTGGTCCACGACAAGTTGTTGCGCAACCAGTGCCCGCGGATCTGCCGTTCGATGCGGGTTTTCCGCTCCGGCTGAGGATCGCGGACCTGCGCATCGACCAGGGTGTCCAAAAGATGCGCCTGCCACCAGAAATGCCAGGTCCCGAACTGTCGGTACTTCTTGGTCGCCGGCCAGGCCACCACGCCCAATTGGGTGCCCGGAAGGCCCCAGAGCTTCTTCAGGTGCCGTTGGGTGATCGCAGCTTCGGCGCTGGCCGCACGGTTAGCCCATAGCTGATCCATGCTGTCGATCCTGCCTTACCAGGCCACCGAATTGTCGGCATGTCGAACAGTTTTCCCCGAGACCCCGCCGCTACCAGGCCTGAGAAAAATCCGCATGGCGAGTGATCCACGCGTGCATCGCGATTCCCGCCGCGACTCCGGCATTGATGCTCCGCGTCGAGCCGAACTGCGCGATGGAGACGGTCACGGCCGCACCGGCCTGCGCCTCCGGGGTGATACCCGGGCCTTCCTGACCGAAGATCAGCAGGCAGTCCCGCGGTAGTTCGGTCTGTTCCAGCCGCACCGCGCCGGGCACGTTGTCGACCGCGACGACGGTCAGTCCGGCGTCGGCGGCGAAGGACAGCAGTTCGGCGGTGGTGTCGTGGTGGCGCAACCGTTGGTAGCGGTCGGTGACCATGGCACCGCGCCGGTTCCACCGGCGTTTGCCCACGATGTGCACCGTGTCCACGGCGAAGGCGTTGGCCGTGCGGACCACCGCACCGATGTTGGCGTCGTTGCCGAAGTTCTCGATCGCGATGTGCAGCGGATGCCGCCGGTGGTCGATGTCGGCGATGATCGCCTCTCGAGTCCAATACCGGTAGGCATCAACGACATTGCGAGTATCGCCGTCACGCAACAGCTCGGGGTCATAGCGAGCGGCGTCGTCCCCGCACGGCAACGGCCCCTCCCACGGCCCCACTCCCGGGGATTGTCCCCACTCAGTGGGGCCGGCGGCCTCAACCACCGGTGGTCCACAGTGCGGCGTGGGTGCCGATCACCGAAACCGAGGCGTACAGCAGGGCCGCATTCATCTCACCCTGCGTGCACAGCGAGGCCCGAACGTTGACGGCCTCACGCGATGCCTCCGGCAGAATCAGCACCGAGGAGCCGTACGCCGAGCAGGCGGGGCTGAGTCCGGGCGGTGGCAGTGACGGGCCTGCCACCACCATCAGCGGGCCGCCGCGGGCCGCCGCATCGTCCGCGTAACGCTTTGCCGCACCGTCGATTTGGAGGCCCAGCAGCATGTACCCCTTACCGTTGAAGGCGGTGGGGTCGCCCATCGCGGCCGGGGCCAGCTGCCCTCCGTCGGCACTGAACGCGTCCACGCTGGTGGATTTGAGGGTGACGCCGGCGTCGTTGACGTTGGTCGGCAGCACCCCGACCGGGAAGGCCGCCGGGTAGGCGATGGTGGTGCCGGCGATGCGCTCACGCGGCGAGTAGACATACACCCCGCGAACCTGACTCTGATCCCGCTGCGGCCCCAAACATACTGTGCCGCTGAGCTTGTCAGGTGCGGGCGCGGCCAGGGGCCGCAGTCCCAGGTCGGCGATGCCGTCGCAGCCGTGCAGTGCGTCGGCCTCGATCGGATGTGCCAGGGCGCCGTACAGGCCGAACCGGATGTCCTCGGGCTTGGCATGGGCATCGCCCGATGCGGAGCCCTCGACGTCGACCAGCACGCGTTCGGAGTCAAACCGCAGATCCGACAGCTTCAGGTGCCAGCCGAGGATGTCCAGTGAATCACCGAGCGCAGCCGTCGACGCCTCATACGTGCGTGCCGGTTGATCAGATGTGCAGCCCGTGATGACGGCGAGAACTACTGCCATGACCGCGCCGATCAGCGCGCGTACTGCCCATGTCATCCGAGTCCTGTTGCGCCGGCTAGCGCTGGTAGTGCGGGGCGTGACGCCCGTTGCGTGCAGGCGGCGGGGTCCGGCGAATCACGTCCGGACGGCCGGTTTCCTGGCGCGGCTGCGTGTAGCGGCTGACGTCACCACGCCCGGGGGCGGCGTCGGCCCGCCCCGGTGGCAGCTCCCGGCGCCCGGCTGGAGTCGGGGCCAACGGGCGGCTGGGCGAGCCCGCACGACGTGCCAGCGCCGCTTGACTGCCCTGGCCCGACTGCGGTGCCACACCGTTCTGCGGAACCGGCGGCAGCACGCGCAGCAGGTCGTTGAACTGACGCACGGTGCGCAAACCCTCGTCCCATTGGGCGCGGGTGCTCGTGACCGGCATGCTGACGAGAGTCCAGTTCTGCTCGTTCCACATGATCTCGGCGCAATCGGGCGCGGTGTGGGCGAACGTGACCATCCGGCGGTCGCAGGCGCGACGAGCGGCGTCGAGGTTGGTGGAGTAGACCATCCGCGGGCCGATCGCGCCGAGCAGCCAGATATCGCTCTCGCGAGGCTCCTTGATGCCCTTGAGGCGCAGATCGACGACGACGTTCGTGCCGACCTTGCGGTGAAGGGCGATCACCGTCGCCACTTCTTCGATGTCGAAGATGAACACCGCCTCGCCACGGATCTGGCCGAGCACGACATTCTTGGCCGTGACGTCACCGACGGTCGACATCACCCCGCGCTTCCAGCGCTTGAGGATCTCGTGCGACTCGTGCTCGTAGTCGAAGCCATGCGACTTCGCCCACGACTTGCGGCGCCGTCCCAACCCACGTCGACGGTCGATGTCGACGTACAGCAGCACCGCCGCACCCACGAAACAGAGTGCGGACAGCGTGAACCAGAGCGGGACCATCGGGCATAGCCTACTTGTTGACTGCGGGAATCCCCCAGCCTTGTGAGGTCACAACCCGGTTACTGGTGATCAGAGCGTTGTGACCGAGACTCTTCGAGGTAGGTGACGATCGCGTTCGTCAGCCCCCGCCGGGCCACGTCGAGGTCGATGAAGCTGCCGAGTTGACGCTCGGAGGTGATGCCACGCATCGCCCCGGGGATGAACGCGGCAACCTCACGCACCCGCTCGGGGTCGACGCCGAGATCGGCGAAGGCCTGCTGGCAGGTTTGCAACCAGCCCTGGCCCCAGGACGACAGCTCCGCGGCGGTCTTCGGGTAGAGGCGCTCGAGTTCGGCAGGGTCTCGCGGCAGTGACGCGCGCAGGTTCTCGATCGCCCGCGAATCACCTGCGGTCAAGCCGTCGTAGAGCAGATCGATGATGGCGGCGACGCGTTGACGCAAGGACGCAGAGCTGTCGTGGTGGCTGAACAGTCCCGCGCGGCGCTCCGCGGTGCGCTGCAGCACGGCGGCCCAGAACCCGTCGATGTCGCCGAACTGGTATTTCACCGCACCCCAGGTGGCTCCGATGTCCTTGGCGATCCGATTGGCCGAGACCGCGCCCGGGTCGCCGGTGGCCAGGGCCTTGCGGGCGGCTTCCAGCATGCTCTCCCGGGTGGCTTCACCGCGCCTGTTGGTGCGGCGCCCGCTCACCTCGGTCATCTTCGAGAGGCTACCCCGTTTTCACAGAACCCTCTTCCAAAGTTTCACAGAACCTCCTACGATTCGTGTCATGGCCAAGCCACCGTTGTCGATGAAACCGACGGGATGGTTCCAAGTCGCCTGGTCAGACCAGGTAGACGTCGGAAACGTGCACGCCATGAAGTACTTCGGCGAGGAGATGGTCGCCTGGCGCTCGGAATCCGGCCAGGTGACCGTGATGAACGCGTTCTGCGAGCACCTGGGCGCCCATCTGGGATTCGGCGGCCAGGTGATCGGCGAGGTCATCCAGTGCCCGTTTCACGGCTGGCAGTGGAACGCCGAGGGCCGCAACGTCTGCATCCCGTACCAGGACC
The DNA here is from genome assembly GCF_019739075.1 of Mycobacterium farcinogenes. NCBI lineage: Bacteria > Bacillati > Actinomycetota > Actinomycetes > Mycobacteriales > Mycobacteriaceae > Mycobacterium > Mycobacterium farcinogenes. The sequence continues at coordinate 5,892,498 of NZ_CP081673.1, forward strand.
GGCCCAATCGCGGTCGCCGGATGCGCACCTATCCCGTCGTGGAGCGCAACGAGACCATCTACATCTGGCACGACATCGAGGGACGTGAGCCGTTCTTCGATGCGCCGGACGTGTTCGCCTCGTTCAACGACGGCAGCAGCGCCGCCGACTACTACCCCCAGCAGCGGCTGTTCCGCGAAGCGCTGGAGCTGCATCCGCAGTACGTCCTGGAGAACGGCGTCGACTTCGCACACTTCAAATTCGTGCACCAGACGCCGATCGTCCCGGTGTTCACCCGCCACGACTTCGCCGCACCGGTCTCCTACGTCGACTTCACCATCACCTTCGAGGGCGACGATCAACAGTCGATCGAGGACGTGCGCAGCGGTGTCGAGGCCATCAACGGCGGCCTGGGCATCGCGGTGACCAAGAGCTGGGGAATGATCGACAACCGCACCATCTCTGCGGTCACCCCGGTCGACGAGTCCACCTCCGACGTGCGGTTCATGGTCTACATCGGCCGCACCCCAGGAAAAGACTCCGATCGGGCCGCCACCAAGGCCGCGGAGTTCGGCGACGAGGTGATCCGCCAATTCACCCAGGACATCCACATCTGGTCGCATCAGCGCTACTCCGATCCCCCGGCGCTGGCCACCGCCGAGTACGAAGGCTTCACCGCCATTCGCAAGTGGGCCATGCAGTTCTATCCCGACGGCCGTGGCGGCAGCGCGGCCGACCTCGCGCGTATACGGAAGGCAGACACCCTATGACCGAGAAGATCCGCGTATTCCAGGTGGCGACCGGCAATGTCGGCACCGAGATGATCAAGCGCATCGGCAAGCGGCCCGATCTCGAACTGATCGGATTGCATTGCTACACACCGGAGAAGGTCGGACGCGATGCCGGGGAGATCGCCGGCATCGACCCGATCGGGGTGACGGCGACGGGCTCGGTCGACGAGATCATCGCGGCGCGTCCCGACGTACTGACCTTCCACGGCGTATTTCCCGACGAGGACTTGTATGTGAAAGTCCTTGAGGCCGGGATCAATATCGTCACCACCGCGGACTGGATCACCGGTTGGCATCGCGACACCAACCATCCCCACCCGTCGGGGCGACCGGTCACCCAGGTCCTGGCGGAAGCGGCCGCACTTGGTGGTTCTACGTTCTACGGCACCGGTATGAACCCCGGGCTCAACCAGATTCTCGGCGTGGTGTGCTCGGCCGACGTCGCCGAGATCGAGAACGTGACCACCATCGAATCCGTCGACGTGTCATGCCATCACAGCAAGGACACCTGGATCGAGGTCGGCTACGGGCTCCCGGTCGATGACCCGTCGATCCCGGGCAAACTACGCAAGTACACCGAGGTATTCGCCGACAGCGTGCTGATGATGGCCGACTGCTTCGGGTTGACGCTCGACGAGGTCAAGTTCAGCTACGAGCTCGGTGCGTGCACCAAGGACGTCGACCTGGGTTGGTACACACTGCCCAAGGGATCGCTCGGCGGCAACTACATCAAATACCAGGGCATGGTCGACGGTGTGCCGCGCGTCGAAACCCACCTGGAATGGCAGATGACCCCGCACACCGATCCCAGCTGGGACATCAAGGGCTGCTACATCACTCAGATCAAGGGCGATCCGTGCGTGTACAACAAGCACATGATCTTCCCGAAACCCGGGGTGGACCTGTCCGATCCCGATTCGTTCGCGTCGATCGGCATGACCGTGACGGGGCTGCCTGCGCTCAATGCCATCGCCTCGGTGGTAGCAGCGCCGCCCGGACTGCTGACGAGCGCCGATGTGCCACTGCGCGGCTTCGCCGGCAGGTTTGCCCTCTGAACCGCGCAAGCGCGCACACTGGTGGTCATGCCAGCGTCGACCACTGCCGCGAAGCCGGCGCCACGCCGCGTCGCGATCCTCGTCTACGACGGCGTGACGCTGTTGGACGTCGCGGGTCCGGCGGAGGTGTTCAAGACGGCGAACCGGTTCGGCGCCGACTACCAGATCGTGCTGCTGTCGCCCACGGGTGAGAACGTCACATCCAACCTGGGTTTCGGCATCACCGTAGAGCATGACGTCGTTGGTGAGCCTGCAGCAGACACATATCTGGTGCCCGGCTCCGACAACTATCCGCGGACGCCGGTGCCGTCGATGTTGGCCGAAGCCGCAAGGGTTCCGGCACCGGGCGCCCGCCGGGTCGCATCGATCTGCACCGGCGCGTTCATCCTCGCCGCCGCCGGACTTCTCGACGGCAAGCGGGCGACCACGCACTGGAACGTCGCCCGCGAACTGGCCGCGCGGTGTCCGACATGCCAGGTCGAGCCCGACGCGATCTATGTCCGTGACGGCAACACCTACACATCGGCGGGCGTGACCGCCGGGATCGACCTGGCACTTGCACTCGTCGAAGAAGACCACGGGCCCGACCTGACCCGCGACGTCGCCCGCGCCCTGGTGGTGTATATGCAGCGGGCCGGCGGCCAGTCACAGTTCTCCGCTCCCCTACAAGGCCCGCCGCCCCGTTCTCCAGCCCTACGGCAGGTGGTCGACTTGGTGACGGCGGATCCGCAAGGCGACCATTCGCTCACCGAACTGGCCAACCACCTCAACGTGAGCACACGGCACCTCACCCGGCTCTTCCACGATGAGCTGTCCACCACACCGGCGCGATACGTCGAGAGCATCCGTTTCGACATGGCCAGGGCGCTGCTCGATCAAGGGCACAACGCCACCCAGGCAGCTGCTCATGCCGGCTTCCCCAGCTACGAGAGCATGCGACGGGTGTTCGTGAGGAAGCTGTCCATCAGCCCGGCTGCCTACCAACGCCGGTTCAGCACTGCTCGTCGCGCCGGTTCGGACGGCGATTAGCCGGGCCGGCCATCAGCCTTGGGCGGCTGCGCCGTGATGAGGATGAAGACCACCAGCAGCTTCGCCGGATCGGTTGAGCTGACGTTCTTTATCGCGACGTCGTTTGCATCCGGCTCCTCGAACCAGTTCTCTCCCTGCCGGTGCACGTGCGCGGGTTCGCCTTCGAGCTGGTTGCTCACCGCGCCTTCGAGCACGTAGGCGAAGACGAACGCGTCGCCGTGGCGATGGGGCGCCACCTGCGCGCCCGGTGGGAAGGTGACGATCGCCGACGTGAGGTTCCTACTGGCGAGGTTCGGTGGTTCTGACTTCGCGGCCGGAGCGCCGCAGCCGACAACCATGGCCGCCACAGCAGCGGCCAGCAGGGCTTTGGTGATCATTTACCGACTCCTTCAGTCAGACCGCGTACCGTTGGCGGATCTCCACTGCGGTCTCAAGCATCTGGCCGGTGCTGGTGAACCAGTCCTGCAGATTCAGGTCGACGATGAGTTCGTCTGCACCGGCCTGCGCGGCCGTGTCGATGTCCTCCATGATTTGGTCGAGCGTGCCGACGAACGCCGACCGGTCAGGCCCGGCATCGCGCTCGGTGAAGGTCACATTGCCGACCACCACCATCTCCATTCGGCTCGCGTCCCGGCCGTACTCCGAGGCCATCTCCCGGATCCGATCCCACCCTGTGCGCAGCTCCGCAACGCCGACCAATCCGGGGGTGGTAAGCACCGGCATCCAGCCGTCGGCACGTTTGGCTATGCGCTGCAGAGCTTTTGAGCTGGTACCCCGACCGAGATTGCTGCCGCCACCGCCGAGCAGCACAGGAATCTTCGACACGGGCTTGGGCAGCACCGAGGCGTGGTCGATGGTGACACGCGGACCTTTGAAGATCACCGGGTCCGGCCCCCACGCAGCATCGAACACGTCGAGCGTCTCGTTGAGAAAGCGGCCGCGATCGGCGCGGGTGGCGCCGGTGGCCTGGAGTTCGTCGGTGGCCCAACCGGTGCCCAGGCCCGCGACCATGCGGCCTCCGCTGATCTGGTCGATTGTCGCTATTGCCTTGGCCAACTGGATGGGTGTGTGCAGGGCGGCGACGAGAACCGATGTGCCGAGCCGCACCTTTTCGGTCACCACCGCCGCTGCGGTAAGGACCGCCAAGGGGTCGGCGGCCTGCCGCGAGTGCCGCGGCCAGGCAACGTCGGTGCCGGCATACGATTCGACGGGCGATTCCGGAAACAGCAGCCGCTCATAGGTCCACAAGCCGGCATACCCGGCGTCCTCTGCCGTTCTGGCCGCTTCGACCAGGTCATGCTGTAGGTCGACGCCCAATCGCTGGGGCAGGCGAAGTCCGAGCCTCATGGGAAACCTCCGGTGTAGACGCGATGGTTATGCGTTGGCGAACAGACGACGCAGCAGCTGGGCAAGCGCTGCTGGTTGAGAGAGAAACGGGGAATGCGACGTGTTCATCCGATGGACCTCGTCGGAGTGCCCGGCCATCCGCTCTTGCGCGGTCACCGGGATCGAGTTGTCGGCTTCGCAGACGATGTAGGCGCTCGGTAGCGTCTTCCACGCCGTCTCTGTCAGTGGCTGCCGCATGGAAGAGTAAGACTGGTAACCGATCTCGCTGACAGCGAATTCTGCGGTGGCGTCGTCGAGATCGTTGTAGAACACTTCCGCCGGCGTCATCACTTCGACGAAGTCTTCGGCACCGTCGCGGTGCCGGAGCTTGGTCCACGGCCACAGCGCACAATCTGGGTTCTGCGAGAGCAGTGATTCGCCGGCCTCCAGTTGAAATGCGGCGAGGTAGACGATCTTTCGGACATTCGGCGCGTTGGCCAACGCCTGTGTGGTGGGCACACCACCGTAGGAATGAGCGACGACGACGACCGGCCCGTCAACAGCTGCGACGGCCTGTGCGATCACCTCGGCATCGGCATACATGTCGCCCAGCACGGCGGGATCGTCGCCGCTGCTTGTCAGGTGCACGGTACGTACGTCGAGATCCGAGAGCTCCTCGACGAGCAAGCGGAAATGTTCGGGCTTGTGCCAGGCGCCGTGGACGATGAGCACAGCGGGGCCAGTCACGAGGGCCAGGCCGATCCGAGAATGCGCTCGACGGTGGTGACGCCTCGAAAGTCGGGCATGAAGTGTTGCAGGACATCGAAGTTCACCGTGCCGAGAGTCGTCTCCGGCCGGTTCTTGAAACCGTCGAAATACGCGCTCAGGAATTCGTTCTTGAAATCACCGCGCGGGTGGACCGCAAGGATCTCGTCGATCCGGTCCGAGTCCAGATCATCGAGACCGAAACCGACCACATCGGTGAGCACCCCGAGGTGCGTCGCGGCGATCTCGGGGCCCATCCGGCCGGGGATGCCCGGTGTGGTGTGCAGGGCGATCGCCGTCCACACCGTGTCGGCCGCCGAGGCGGAAAACCCACGCTTGAGCAGGAACTCGCGTCCGTGATCGGCGCCGTCGACCTCGAAGCGCTGTTCGGTATCGGAGAATGGCGTCACGAGACCCGTGTCGTGAAACATGGCCGCCAGGTACAGCAATTCGGGGTCCGGTTTCACGCCGAGCCGCTGGGCATGAATCTGGCCGAAGTAGAACACCCGGCACGAGTGGTGGTAGATGAGCGGCGTGATGGTCTGCTGGACCAGGCGTGTCGCTTCAGCGACTGCCGCGGTGTCGGGGATCTCGATCCCGGCGATGGTGTGTGACATGGCTTCTGGGCTTTCTGGTGGTCCGTCTGTGTCTGGGTCTGACCACCATGCTTCTCGCTGCCATGGGTGCTGCGCCGCCTTCGTTCGGCCACGAATCCCTCAAAAATGGACAGCACACCTTCGCAGGCACGAAAAAGTCCCGCCACACCGTGTGTGGCGGGACTTTTCGCCCGTGACTCAGCCCAGGACCAGGCCTTCGCCGTCCGCGCTGACGTTGACGGGCACCACGTCGCCGTCGTGCACCTCACCGGCCAGCAGCATCTTGGCCAGCTGGTCGCCGATGGCCTGCTGCACCAGGCGGCGCAGCGGGCGGGCGCCGTAGAGCGGGTCGAAGCCCCGCTGGGCCAGCCACTGCTTGGCGGGCAGCGACACCTCGAGGGTGAGCCGGCGCTGCGACAGCCGCTTCTGCAGCTGCTGCAGCTGGATGTCGACGATCGACACCAGCTCGCCGGGTTCGAGGCCGTGGAAGATGATCACGTCGTCCAGCCGGTTGATGAACTCCGGCTTGAACGCCGCCCGCACCGCGGCCATCACCTGCTCCTCGGTGCCGCCGGCACCCAGGTTGGAGGTCAGGATCAGGATCGTGTTGCGGAAGTCGACCGTGCGGCCCTGGCCGTCGGTCAACCGGCCCTCGTCGAGCACCTGCAACAGCACGTCGAAAACGTCCGGGTGGGCCTTCTCGATCTCGTCGAACAGCACCACCGTGTACGGACGCCGCCGCACTGCCTCGGTCAGCTGACCGCCCTGGTCGTAGCCGATGTAGCCCGGAGGCGCACCGACCAGCCGAGCCACCGAGTGCTTCTCGCCATACTCGCTCATGTCGATGCGGACCATCGCCCGTTCGTCGTCGAACAAGAACTCCGCCAACGCCTTTGCCAGCTCGGTCTTACCCACACCGGTCGGGCCCAGGAACATGAACGAACCCGTCGGCCGGTTCGGGTCGGCCACCCCGGCCCGGGTGCGGCGCACCGCATCCGACACCGCGGTCACCGCGGCCTTCTGTCCGATGACGCGCTTGCCCAGCTCCTCTTCCATACGCAGCAGCTTGGCGCTCTCGCCTTCGAGCATCCGGCCGGCCGGAATACCGGTCCACGCCTCGACCACCTCGGCGATGTCGTCAGGCCCGACCTCTTCCTTCAGCATCACGTTCTCGCGAGCCTCGGCCACCGGCAGTGCGGCGTCGAGCTTCTTCTCGACCTCGGGGATACGCCCGTAGCGCAGCTCCGCGGCCTTGGCCAGGTCACCGTCGCGCTCGGCCCGGTCGGCCTCACCGCGCAAGCTGTCGAGCTGCTCCTTGAGCTCGCGGACCACGTCGATGGCGCCCTTCTCGTTCTGCCAACGGGTGGTCAGCTCCGAGAGCTTCTCCTTGTAATCGGCCAGCTCGCCGCGCAGCTTCTCCAGCCGCTCCTTGGAGGCGTCGTCCTCCTCCTTCTCAAGAGCCATCTCCTCGATCTCGAGGCGACGGACCAGCCGCTCGACCTCGTCGATCTCGACGGGCCGCGAGTCGATCTCCATGCGCAGCCGGGATGCGGCCTCGTCGACCAGGTCGATGGCCTTGTCCGGCAGGAAACGCGCGGTGATGTAGCGGTCGGAGAGGGTTGCCGCAGCCACCAGTGCGGAGTCGGTGATGCGCACGCCGTGGTGCACTTCGTAGCGGTCCTTGAGGCCGCGCAGGATGCCGACGGTGTCTTCGACCGACGGCTCACCGACCAGCACCTGCTGGAACCGGCGTTCCAGGGCGGCGTCCTTCTCGATGTACTTGCGGTACTCGTCGAGCGTGGTCGCGCCGACCAGCCGCAGCTCGCCGCGGGCCAGCATGGGCTTGATCATGTTGCCCGCGTCCATCGCCGACTCACCGGTGGCGCCGGCGCCGACGATGGTGTGCAGCTCGTCGATGAAGGTGATGACCTGTCCGGCCGAGTCCTTGATCTCGTCGAGGACAGCCTTGAGCCGTTCTTCGAACTCACCGCGGTACTTGGCGCCGGCCACCATGGACCCGAGGTCCAGTGAGATGACGGTCTTGTCCCGCAAGCTTTCCGGCACGTCGCCGGCCACGATGCGCTGGGCCAGACCCTCGACGATCGCCGTCTTACCGACACCGGGCTCGCCGATGAGCACCGGGTTGTTCTTGGTGCGCCGGCTCAGTACCTGCACGACGCGACGAATCTCGTTGTCGCGTCCGATAACCGGGTCGAGCTTGCCTTCCCGGGCGCGAGCGGTCAGGTCCGTGGAGTACTTCTCCAGTGCCTGGTAGCTGCCCTCGGGGTCGGGGCTGGTGACCCGAGCGCTGCCGCGCACCTTGGTGAAGGCCTCGCGCAACGCCTCAGGTGAGGCGCCGTGGCCCGTCAGCAGCTTGGCGACCTCTGAGTCACCGGTGGCCAGGCCGACCATCAGATGTTCAGTGGAGACGTACTCGTCGTCCATCTCCGTGGCCAGGTTCTGGGCCGTGGTGATCGCGGCGAGCGATTCGCGGCTCAGCTGTGGTTGGCTGCTGGCGCCACTGGCGCTGGGCAGCCGGTCGAGTAACCGCTGCGCCTCGGTCCGAATCGTCGCGGGGTCCACGCCGACGGCCTCGAGCAGGGGTGCGGCAATGCCCTCGTTCTGGGTGAGCAGTGCCATCAATAGGTGGGCGGGCCGGATCTCCGGGTTACCGGCGGAACTGGCCGCCTGCAACGCTGAGGTCAGCGCCGCCTGAGTCTTGGTCGTCGGGTTGAACGAGTCCACGACACCTCCCTTTTCCGATAGAGAAAATGCTTGTCGCCATCTACAACGTAGTCAAGGTTGAGTCTGTTCCGCTCAACTTTGAAAATTTTCCGCAGGCAGACTTGTCCGCGTGCATATCGTCGTCGTCGCCGCGTCCGCACCCAGCCATATGTACCCGCATCTGGCCGTGGTCACCGAGCTCGTACGCCGCGGTCATCGGGTGAGTTACTTGGTCGGCGGCCACCTGGCCGATCTCGTCGCCCCCACCGGAGCCGACGTCATCGCCTGCACCTCGGTGCTGCCGGGCGCACCCGGTGCGCCGGAGTCCTTCGACGAAACCGACCCGGTGGCCGGCATGCGCTTGTTCCTCGACGAGGCGATGCACGTCCTGCCGCAACTCCACGCCGCGCTCGACCGGGATCGGCCCGACCTGGTGCTCTACGACATCGGCGGCATGGCCGGCCCCGTGGCGGCCGAGCAATGGGGCGTGCCCGCGGCGCAGTTGTCGCCCAGTGAGGTTGCCTGGGAGGGCTACCGCGAAGACATGGCCGAGATCCTCGACCCGATCTTTGAGAGTGCCGGCGGACGGGCCTATCGCGAGGCATTCGACGCATGGTTGCGAGGTTCCCGGTCGGGCTTGACATTCGACGAGGTGACCGGCGTACCGCGACGCTGCCTGGTGTTGATCCCGCGAGTCATGCAACGCCATGCCGACCGCGTCGGCGATCGCTATCGGTTCGTCGGGCCGTGCATTGATCCGCGACGGGAAGCGCCGGGTGACTGGAGCCCTCCGGCCGGTGACGGCCCGCTGGCGCTGCTGGCATTCGGCACGGCCTACACCGACCGAGCCGACGTGTACCGCAACGTGATCGAGGCTCTCGACGGGCAGGGCTGGCGGTTGGTGTTGGCCACAGGGCGGGCCGACGACCTGAGCACGGTGCCCTCGTGGGTTCAAGTGCGCGGGACCGTTCCCCAGCCTGCGGTGCTGCGACGCGCCGACTGCTTCATCACCCACGCCGGCATGGGCTCATGCACCGAGGGCTTGTGGTTCGGGGTACCGATGGTCGCGATCCCGCAGGCCGTCGATCAGCCGGCCAATGCCGCCCGACTGGAGGCGATCGGCGTCGGCCGTCATCTCCAGGACCATCTCCCCAGTGCGGCGGCGATCCGCGCCGCGGTGCTCGGAATCGCGGCCGATCATCGGGTGCGGGCGAACCTCGACGAGATTCGTGACGAGATCCGCGCGCATGGCGGGCCCGAGCACGCCGCCGACGCAGTCGAGGATGTCGCCACCGGACGCTGGTGAACAGTCACAACCCGGCGCCGCGATGTTGCTAGGTTGCTCGCTATGACGGAGAGCTGGGGTTCTGTTTTTGCCGAACTCATCCCCTTGGCCATGGTGGTGGCACTGTCGCCGCTCTCGATCATCCCGGCGGTGCTGGTGCTGCACACCCCGCGTCCCCGGCCGACAGGCCTGTCCTTCCTCGCTGGATGGCTTCTCGGCCTGAGCGCGCTGACCGCGATCTTCGTCGGCGTCTCGGGCCTGTTCGGCCGGCTTGACCAGCCCCCGACGTGGGCATCATGGTTGCGCATCGTCGTCGGTGCGGCGTTGATCGTCTTCGGCGCGTACCGCTACCTGACCCGGTCCGAGGCAGAGCACAGCCCCAAATGGATGGCCAGCCTGAGCAAGCTCACGCCGCTCCGGGCCGGTGCTGCCGGCGCGATTCTCACCGTGGTGAACCCCAAAGTGCTGTTGATCTGCGTGGCAGCAGGTTTGGCGATCGGGAGCGCCGGCCTCGGCCAACCCGCAGTGTGGGCGGCCGGCCTGTACTTCGTCCTGGCCGCCGGATCGACCGTGGCCCTGCCGATCCTCGCCTACGCGGTGTCCGGCGAGCGTTTGGACCCCGCGCTCGCCCGACTCAAGGAATGGATGGAACGCAACCACGCCGTGCTGGTTGCGGCCATTCTCGTCGTGATCGGTCTCCTCGTGCTCTACAAAGGAATTCACGGCCTATAGGCGACGTATTCGGGGCGGGACGGGCTACGGTGTGCGCATGTCCGAATCCGGTTTCGGTGATTTCGAATTCGAGCGGAAGTTCTTTGTCCGCGAATTGCCCGCAGTGGCAGCATCAGATCCCGCACCAGCATTGATCGTCCAGGCGTATCTGTTCGCGGCCGACGGATACGCGGTGCGGGTCCGAGTACAGGGCCCGGCACCAGCGAAATTGGATGCCCCGCCCGCGGAGCTCGTCGCGGCGTTGGGCGAGCAATCGCTCGGGACCATGACGGCTAAAGGCCCCGCCGTCGGCGGCACCCGATACGAGGCCGAACGCGAACTCGATCCATTGGTCGCCGCGCAGATCGTCGGTCGATCCGAACACGTCGTCGCGAAGGTTCGCTACTCGATGTGGTTGGGCGAGGACGGCTGGATCATCGACCAGTTCCTGGGGCGAAACGCGCCGCTATTGCTTTCCGAAGTCGAACGCGGCGGTCCCGTGGTCAATCTGGCGATTCCGTCATTCTGCGTTTCCGAGGTCTCGGAGGACGACCGGTTCCGCAACGAGTACCTGGCATATCAGCCATTCAGTACGTGGGCCGACGAGTACCTGCGCGAGCTCGACCGACGCGGGCCTACTTTCGTGGACAGCCTGGGGCAGAATCAATTCGAAGGTAGTTGAGGGCCGCGTCCCTGCGAGATCGCGTAGTGCATCGCGTTGTGCACCGAGTTGAGCATCGCTTGGTAGGTAGCGATCTCACCATTGGCTTTGTCATAGGTTTTGCGAGCATGACCCGTCGCCGGACGGACATTGGTGCCCCGCTGCCCCTGGAAGATCTCGATGAGCCGCGCGCACCTGGCCGCCTCGCCGGCCAATTCGTCATATGGCGCCTCGAACACACGATTGTTCGGCCATCGAGCCCAGAACGCTTCCGAGTGGGTGAACAGCCGCGCCCGCTCGGCATCCAGTCGTTCGCCCGCAGACGACGGAATCATGGACAGTCCAATCGCTCCGGCAGCAAAGAGAGCAGATACCACCAGCCCAATCGTCAGATAGGTGAGGAAGCTCTTTGGCTCATGAGAACCCGCAGCAAGCACATGGTCATACATCGGCTTACCGTCCACGGGAAGCCGCGTTGTTCATTGCATTGACGACTGTGGTGATCCAGCTGCGGACGGCGGCGATTTGAGCATCAAAGTCGCCGCCTCGTCCTCGACGCGCGAGATCGCGCCGCCGCTCCAGGACGAAGACCACTCGCCAAGAACGCTCTGCTTCCGCTTCCAGCTCCAAATACGGTGCCTGCCAAAGCACTTGCGCGGGCCAACGGGAGTTGAACTGGGCTGATTCCGCTACAAATCGTGCTTCCAGCGCATCCAATTCCTTGGCTGCGCTGCGGCCGGCCCAAACCTGCACCAGCACATAGGTTGCGATCATCACACCGATGGCCGCCAACAGCCCGAGCCATTCCTCTGCCGTGCTCGGTAGGCTTCCACGGGCGACGAACTCCACTGCCACTTCGTCCCCTCGCACGGCCACAGCCTAAACGCGGGCTGCTCACCCAAGGTCGGTTCTAACCACTCCCAGCGCAGCCTGCCGCACAAGAATTGGTGCACAGAGGTCCCCTCGTGGGCAGTTAAGCTCACCCAGATAGAGGCTTCGTCCAAACGGGTCCGCCGCCACCACCACTCGACAGCTGATATACGAGGAGATCCAGATGTCCGGCGAACTGCGCGTGATTACCTCACACGTGCTCGAACTTGCGCAGATGCAAGCTACCGCCGCGGAACAGATCGTCGCAGCGGCCACGGCGTCACATGGTGTCAGCACATCGATGGTGGTTAATCACGGCGTCGTGTGCTCAGCCGCAAACGCGGCCGTCGCTGCGGCAGAAAGCGCACGCGCTGCTGCGTGCGCCGGCATGAACTCGGTCTCGACCAGTCTGTCGAGCCGGCTCGGGATGGCGGCGGCACGTTACGACCAGTCCGACGCGCAAGGGGCCGGCAAACTCAGTAAAGAGATGCATCCCCGCTGAGCCCACTACCGGCGGGCAACTTCGTCAGCGGTAACGTACGAATCACAGCCAGCTGTCTCGGCTCGCGCCGGCGCTCGATCAGAATCGGAACTTCAGATACGTGACCACACACGATCCTGACGATGAGTTCTTCCACTCCGAAGACACGGGCTTGGACGCGCTCGACTTCGACACACCAATCCAACCCGACGATGACGGGTCGGGACTCGACGCCTTGCCGGACTACTCCATCGGCGAAATCGACCACCGGACCAACCTCGATGGTGTCGACGACTTCACCAACGCCGAAGTCGAAGAAGACGAGGACGACGGTTTCGGCCCAGTCGACGCCGACGCGGCTACGGCGGACGAAGATCAGGGGCCCGTGGTCCAGGCGATCAACCCGCCCGGCACCGTCGCCGTGACGGCCTACCTCGGCGGTTCGGTCGCTCACGTCGATCTAGATCCAAAGGTGACCGCTCTAACCGAATCCCAACTGGCTGAAGAGATTCGGTTCGTGGCAGGCGTGGCGACCAAGAAGGCTGCTGCGGTCGTGCACGTCGGCGTGGTGAACATGTTCGTCGAGCAAGGTATGAATCTCCGCGATGCGCGAGATTTCGTGGAGACCAACATGCCCTTCGCCACCCCGGAACAGGCCCACGAGGCCGACCTCGCGCTCATCGCACGGCACTCCGAGCGGGAAGACTGACCGAGGAACCATCATCAACGAATCCTTGCCACTGCCCCCGCAAGCGGGCTGGTTTACCGACCCGTGGAACATTCAGCAGATCCGGTACTTCGACGGCCGACAGTGGACACCCCACGTGGCAGCTCGTCCACCGACGCAGGCAGAGACCGCGCCGCAGGCGCCTGCCCCACCGCTGACTTCGGGTGGGTACCCATTCGGGGAGCCCACCCTGTTTCTCCAGCCAATCCGCGGTGGATTCGGTTCCGATATTCGCTGTTCGATCACAAACTCCGACGGTCAGGCTCTGGCGCTGATCCAGCCACTGGGAGAATTCCCACTGGGTTTTGGGGGTGCGGCACTGTACAAGATCGAGTTCGAGGTGGTTCGGCCCAACGGAATCCAACTACTACGGTTCACCCGTTCGACTGGCCCGATGTACCGGCGCCGCCACCGCCTGCAAGTTCACGACCCTACCGGCCATGAACTCGGCTGCCTCCGTCAAACGAACTCATACTGGCAGTACTTGCGAACACCGTGGATGTCTGTCGATCTCGAGTGCCAGGATCAACCTCTGGGCAGCACGAAAATACGCAGCCATATCCCCTATTTCACCCCGCTGGAACTCGACGCTCCCATCACCGACGCGAACGGCACAGAGATCGGGCGAGTGCGTAGTCAGCCGAACCAATCCGGGCCGACACGCGCGCTCGGATTGACAGGAAGGACCTTCGACTACCGGCTGGATTGCGCGCGCCCGACTTCCCCGCCGATGCCTGCCCTGATGTTGGCCATAACATTTGCGCACTTTCTCTACGACGACCTTCCGTCGGATGCGCCGTTGTCTCGTTTTTCCCGGTGAATGAGGTCGCTCCAGAGACGGTCAACGCACCTTGCCAAGTGTCCGAAATTTGGTGCGTAGCAACGTCTTGAAACGCTGTTAGGCTTCCCCTCAACGAAGGAGGGATCGACCGAGATGAGCTTTTGGGATGCAGCAGATGCGGTCAGCAAGACGCTCGGCAAGAGTGACGAGTTAGGCCAACTCGGGAATGCCAACACGCTGTGGTCCACCAAGTCTCACTACGATGCCGGGGACAAGATCGGGTTGGGTTCCGACGCGATTGGCGTCGTGCAGATGTTTCTCAAGAAATCGTTCGCAACTCCCATCATCAATGTCGGCCTGTTGGGCATCCAAGGTATGACTCTCACTTGCGGAGTCGGCAATCCGGATACTGGCGACAGGTTCGGCAAGGGCGCAGAGCAGTTGGGCCAAGTCCATGACACCCTGGAATCGGCGAAGCCGGCAGCTGGTTGGCAAGGCGACGCGTCGCAGGCCTACACAGGCCAAGACGCGAAACAACAGGAACGCGCACGCACGATCGCAGAAGCAGACAAAGCCTTGGAAGCAATCGTCGGCAAACAGGCGAGTCAAATCGATCAGACCCGCTCGTTCCTCGGTACCTGCGCGACTGTGCTCGGGTATGCGATCCTGCCCGCAATGATTGCGAAAGTCTCCGGTCCGCAGGGTCCTGCTGTCGCACTGGCCATTGAGATCGGCGCTGTCGCCGGCTCAGTACCGCTTGCTGCCGGACAGATGGCGGTGATGAGCGCCAACTCGGCAGCAAATGCCGTCGAGGTCGGGCAGGTCATCGGGAAATACGCCAAGGTTGCCGCAAGCGCCACGTTCGGCAAGTAGCACCTACAGTTCGGGCAACCCCAGCTCATCCGCATCGGCGGTGAGATAGCGGGTCAAGGTGGGCGCCAACAGTGCCACGACCTGTTCCCCGTCGAGTGTCGCCAACGGTGGCACGGCCATCACATAGCGCAGCATCGCCGTGCCCACCAGGCTTGATGCGGCGAGCATCGCCCGCAATCGGGCCTGTTCGCCACCACCGAGAACTCCTGACACCGCGGTCAGCACGTAATCCTGCATGAACGTTCGAAATGCCACGTGCGCATCGGAATTCGATGTCGCCGACTGCAGCATCACGCGCATGCTGGCCGCCGTGTCGGGCGTCTCCCACATCTTCAGATAGACGCGCACCATGCGTTCGCCGATCGAGTCGGCCGGCCCCTCCAACGCGGCCACCAGCACGTCGGGGTCGAGGATCAGCCGCAGCGATTCCCGGAACAGGTCCGCTTTCGACCCGAACAGATAGAGCACCATCGACGCGTCGACGTGTGCGTCCGAGGCGATGGCCCGCAGCGTCGTCTTCTCGTAGCCCTCCGCCGCGAAGCGCAGCTTGGCCGCGGCCAGTACCGCGTCGCGGGACACCGGATCACCCTGTCGGCGCCCTCGCCGGCCAGGCGTTTTACCAGGTGAAGCCATACAGCGACACTATCATTTCAATGACTGTTGAAAACTTTCCCTACACGGCCTACCCTCACATCAACCGATTAATTCAACGTCGGATGAAAAGAGGGAACGATGCTCTCGACCCAGACCACGCCGCCCGTGCACCACGCGGCACCCGAACACCAACCACCCGCCGCTCTGCGCGCCGCCGGCATTGTCACAGTGCTGGCCATCGCGATCGCCGTCGTCGCCATCGCCTTCGCCCTGCCCGCCGCACGCTCCAAGCCCCACGACGTTCCGATCGGAGCCGCGGGCCCGCAGGCAGCCACCAGCCAGGTCGCCGAACTCCTCGAACGGCAGGCTCCCGAAGCATTCGCAGTCACCTACTACCCGAGCGAGGAAGCCCTGCGGGAAGCAATTCTGAACCGAAATGTGTACGGCGGCATCGCTTTCGGAACGCAGGGTCCCACCCTGCTCACCGCCACCGGCGGCAGCCCCGCCGTCGCGCAACTGCTGACCCAGATCGGCAACGGCATCGCGGCACACCAGGGGGTCCCGCTGCATTCCGAGGATCTCGCTGCACCCACGAGCCAGGATCCGCGCGGCACCGGACTGGCCGCCTCCGCCCTACCGATCACCCTGGCCGGGATTTTGCCCGCGGTCGCCCTGGTGCTGATACTGCGCCGTGAGGTGTGGACCCGGCTGATCGCGGCGATCGTGTTCTCCGCGGTTGCCGGAGCAACCGTGGCCGCCCTGCTCCAGTACGTGTTCGGCTCGATCGACTCGAACTTCTGGGGAGTGGCCGCCGGCCTGACGCTCGGGATCGCCGCGGCCGGGCTGACCGTGCTCGGCCTGGGCTCACTGTTCGGCAAGGTCGGCCTGGGCGTGGGCGCCGCACTGGCTCTGTTGCTGGGCAACCCCCTGTCGGGGCTGACCGCCGCACCGGAAATGCTGCCCGCCGGCTGGGGCCAGCTGGGCCAGTTGCTGCCACAGGGTGCCACCGCCACGCTGCTGCGATCCACCGCATACTTCGACGGTGCGGGCGCGGACTTGGCGATCCTTGTGCTCAGTTGCTGGGCGCTTGCCGGGCTGACGTTGCTGATCATCGCCGCATTGCGGCGGCCCGGAACTTCCGCGCATATGATGCGACTCCGTGGGACTCGATGACCGTCAAGCACTGGAGACACTCCAGCGCGCCGTCGACCCCGAGCAGGGCTCCGCGCCGCTGATCCGCGACTTCTACACCCAATGGTTCGCCACCGACCTCTCGGCCCGTGATCTGTTCCCGCCCGACATGGACAGCCAGCGCGATGTCTTTGCCCGCGCCCTGACCTGGCTGTTCGGCGAGCTGATCGCCCAACGTGCCGAAGAGCCGGTGGCGTTCCTGGCTCAGCTGGGTCGAGACCACCGCAAATACGGTGTCACACAGAGCCATTACGACTCCATGCAGGAGGCGCTGTACAACGCTCTGCACCGCCATCTCGAACCCGAATGGGACGATCGGCTGGCCGAGGCCACTCACGACGCCGTGGCACTGGTCATCGGGGTGATGCGCGGGGCGGCCGATGCCGAGGAATCCCCGGCGTATTGCGACGGCACCGTGATCGAGCACCACCGGGTCACCCGTGATGTCTCGGTGATCCGGCTGCAACTCGACCAGGCGCTGTTCTATTACCCCGGCCAGTACGTGACCGTCCAGGTGCCACAGTGGCCGCGCCGGTGGCGCTACCTGAGCCCCGCCGTGCCCTCCGACCGGTCCGGGGGCATCGAGTTCCACATCCGGTCAGTCCCCGGCGGCATGGTGAGCACCGCCATCGTCTCCGAGACCAAGATCGGAGATCGCTGGCGGATGTCCAGCCCACACGGCGGGTTGCACGTCGACCGCGACGGCGAAGATGTGTTGATGGTGGCGGGCAGCACAGGCCTGGCTCCGCTGCGCAACATCATCATGGACATGACATTGCACGGCGAGAATCCGCGCGTGCACCTGTTCTTCGGCGGCCGCTATCCGTGCGATCTGTACGACCTGAAAACCCTGTGGCACATCGCCTCGACCAATCCGTGGCTGTCGGTGACCCCGGTGTCCGAATACAGCACCGACCCGCCGTGGGCCGGCCAGTACCCCGACGTCCAACCTCCGCGTGGCCTGCACGTGCGCCAGACCGGCACGCTGGCCGAGGTGGTGACGCGGTACGGCAACTGGGGCGATCGGCAGATCCTCATCTGCGGCGGACCGGACATGGTCACCGCCACCAAGGCCGCCCTGATCGAGCGGGGAGCGCCGGCCGAGCGCATCCAGCACGACCCGCTGACTCGCTGACCCGTGCCAGACTTGCCTCATGGTCGAGGTTCAACCAGTCAACTTGTCTGACCCGTCATCGTCGCTGATGGCCACCTATGTGCCGGCGGCGGGGATGATCTGCACCTCGCTGTCCGACGGTGGCGTCGAGTATCTGGGACAGCGCCGCGGGCTGCAAGCTTACCTCTCCGACGGCAAGACGATGGGCATCCCGATCCTCTATCCGTGGGCAAACCGGTTGAGCGGCAACCACTATCGCGTCGGAGAGACGGCGGTGAACGTGGCACCCGGGGAGAATGGTGTGCGCGCCGACGCGCACGGAGCGCCGATGCACGGTGTGCTGGCCGCCAATCCGGATTGGCGGGTGACCGAGAAATCGGAGAACACGCTCACCGCCGAACTGGACTGGGGCGCCGCACCGGCGCGGCTGGCCACGTTCCCGTTTCCGCACCGCCTCACCATGGCGGTGACGCTGGCCGACCGAACGCTCACCGTGTCCACGACGGTGACGCCGACTGCCGAACAATCGGTCCCGCTGTGCTATGGCTACCACCCGTACGTCACGATTCCCGAAGTGCCACGCGAAGATTGGCAGCTGCAAACCCCGACCATGCGGCACCTGCTCGTGGATGACCGGGGGCTGCCCACCGGTGAATCCCGGGATTGGCCGGACGGGGCGAGGCGGCTGGGCACCACCGAACTCGACGACGGATTCGATGGCGTCGAGCCGGGTGCGGTGTTCACCCTGTCTGGCGGCGGCCGCCGGGTCGAGGTCACCTTCGACGAGGGCTACACCGCCGCACAGCTTTTCGCGCCCGGAAGCGATGCGGTGGTGGGGATCGAGCCGATGACCGCACCCACCGATGCGCTACGCCGGGGGAATTACAGAATGGCCGCCCCCGGAAGTCCGGAGACGGCCATCTTTTCGATCAGGGTCGGCTAACGGGCACTGCGGCGCGGCTGTCGTGGCTGCCACAGCACGACCGCTTTGGACGCCGCGGAGACGTCACGGCGTTGATCGCTGAGTTGCTCGACCTGTTGGGTCAACTCGGAAACCCTGGTGCGCAGTGCATCCACCTGATTGGTCAATTCGATGATGCGCTTGATACCGGCCAGGTTGACACCCTCGTCCTGTGACAACCGCTGCACCTCACGGAGCAGGTCGACGTCACGCTCGGAGTAGCGGCGCCCGCCGCCGGAACTGCGCTGCGGGCTGACCAGGCCGAGCCGGTCGTAGGTGCGCAGGGTCTGCGCGTGCATACCGGCCAGCTCGGCGGCCACCGAGATCAAAAACGTGCGGGCTTCCTCTTTGCGCTGGCTCATATGTTGCCTGCCCATCCGGCCCGCGGATCGAAACCGCTGGCCCGTTCGGCTTTCGCATAAGCCTCCAGCGCCTCTGCCGCTTCACCTTCAAGGTTGGGCGGCACCGCGACCTTGACCGTGACCAGCAGGTCACCATGGCCGCCGGAACGTTTGGGCACTCCGCGTCCCCGCACGCGCAGGATCCGCCCGTCGGAGGTGCCCTTGGGCACCCTGACCCCGACCTTGCCGTCCAGGGTAGGAACGGAAAGTGTTGTGCCCAGTGCCAATTCGTGGAAGCTCACCGGCACCGCAACGGTCAGGTCATCGCCGTCACGCCCGAACACCTTGTCCGGCCGCACATGCACGGTGACGTACAGATCGCCCGACGGCGCACCTCGCAGCCCGGCTTCGCCCTGGCCGGCCAGCCGGATGCGCTGACCGTCCTCGACACCCGGCGGGATCCGCACATTGATCGTGCGGGTCCGGGTGGTGACGCCGGTGCCCTGGCATTCAGAGCAGGGGTGCTCGATGATCGAGCCGCTGCCCCGGCATTCGGTGCAGGGCTCGGAAAATCCGAACGCACCCTGATTGCGGTTGACCACACCCGAGCCGTTGCAGTTCGGGCATACCTTGGGGCTGGTGCCCGGCCGCGCACCACTGCCATGACAGTTGGTGCAGGGCGCCGGGCTGGTCAGCCGCAGCGGCATGGCCACGCCCTTGGTGGCTTCCAGGAAGGACAGCTCGGTTTCGGTTTCCAGGTCGTTGCCTCGACGAGGCCTACTCGGCCGCGGTTGCGCACCGCGACCGAACAGCCCGCCGAAGAGGTCACCGATGTTGGCGCCGCCGCTCTGGCCGGCCGCGTCGAACAGGTCTCCGAGGTTGAATTCGGCTCCGTCGGAACCGAACCCGCCACTGAAGTTCCCACCCGGGTTGAACCGGCGCCCACCCCCGGCGAACAGCCGGCGGGTCTCGTCATACTCCTTGCGCTTCGCGGGGTCCGACAAAACACTGTTCGCCTCGGAAACCGCCTTGAACCGCTCGGCCGCACCCGCATCGGGATTGCGGTCGGGATGCAGCTCGGAGGCCAGTTTCCGGTAGGCCTTCTTGATCTCGTCGGCGCTGGCGTCAGAGGAGACGCCGAGTTCTTTATAGAAGTCCTTCTCGACCCACTCGCGTTGGGCCATGCGCCACCTCCTTACCTCTTCTCTCTAGTTGGGTTGTCTAGTTGTCTGATTCTGCGGCCTGATCGCCGGCCGCGTCACCGTTATCCGCTGCCCCCGACGGGGAACCAGCACCGGCCTCGGCGTCGGGAACCGTGTCGACCACGCCGACGAGGGCGTGCCTGACCACCTGGTCACCGATCTTGTAGCCGCGCCGCATCACGGTCCCGACCACGGGGTGGGTGCCCTCACCTTCGTGCTGCACAGCCTCGTGCAGTGATGGGTCGAACTCGTCACCCTCGGCGCCGAATGCGGAAAGGCCCTGTCCCTCAAGGGCGCCGACGAGCTTGTCGGCGACCGACTTGAGCGGCCCGGCCTCCAGGTCACCGTGGCTGCGGGCCCGGTCCAGATCGTCGAGCACACCCAGCAACTGGGTGATGACGGCGGCCTTGGCCCGGTCGGCGGTGACCTGCTGATCGCGCAGCGCCCGCTTGCGGTAGTTGTCGTATTCGGCCTTCACGCGTTGCAGCGTGGCCTTGAGCTCGGCGACCTCGTCGCTGTCGTTCGCCGGCGCACCGGCAGCGGAGGCGGCCGGAGCCGGCCCACCAGGGGCCGGCTCCTGCTCACGAACCTCACCGGTGTCGGGATCGATGCGCCGTTTGTCGGTGATGGTCACCGGCTCGTGCGGATCGTTCTCGCTCACTTGTTCTCCTGATCATCGTCGACGACCTCGGCGTCCACCACGTTGTCGTCCGCGGCGCTCGAGGAAGCTCCACCGTCGGCACCCGCGGCCTGCTCGGCCTGGGTGGCCTCGTAGATCGCCTGGCCCAGGCCCTGCGACTCGACACCGAGCTTCTCCATGGCGTCCTTGATCGCCGAGATGTCGGAGCCTTCCAGCGCCGTCTTGGCCGTGGCGATCGCGCCGTCGACCTTGGCCAAGGTCTCCTCGGGAACCTTCGACCCGCCCTCGGCCTCGCGCTGCTCCTTGACGAACTTCTCCGTCTGGTAGACCAGCGACTCGGCCTGGTTGCGGACGTCGGCCTCTTCGCGACGCTTGCGGTCCTCGTCGGCGTGCGCTTCGGCGTCCTTGATCATCCGGTCGATCTCTTCCTTGGACAGGCCGGAGCCTTCCTGGATCTTGATCGTGTTTTCCTTGCCGGTGCCCTTGTCCTTGGCGGTGACGTGCACGATGCCGTTGGCGTCGATGTCGAAGGTGACCTCGATCTGCGGCACGCCGCGGGGGGCCGGCGGGATACCGGTCAGCTCGAAGGATCCGAGCAGCTTGTTGTGAGAAGCGATTTCGCGCTCACCCTGGAAGACCTGGATCTGCACCGACGGCTGGTTGTCGTCGGCGGTGGTGAAGGTCTCCGACCGCTTGGTCGGGATGGTGGTGTTGCGCTCGATCAGCTTGGTCATCACGCCGCCCTTGGTCTCGATACCGAGCGACAACGGGGTGACGTCAAGCAGCAGAACGTCTTTCACCTCACCCTTGAGCACACCGGCCTGCAGCGCGGCACCCACGGCGACGACCTCGTCGGGGTTGACGCCCTTGTTGGGCTCCTTGCCGCCGGTCAGTTCCTTGACCAGGTCGGTGACGGCGGGCATACGGGTCGAACCACCCACCAGGACCACGTGGTCGATCTCGGAGACCGAGATGCCGGCGTCCTTGATCACCGACTGGAACGGCTGACGAGTGCGGTCCAGCAGATCCTGAGTGATCTTCTGGAACTCGGCGCGGGTCAGCTGCTCGTCGAGGAACAGCGGGTTCTTGTCGGCGTCGACGGTGATGTAGGGCAGGTTGATCGAGGTGCTCTGCGAGCTCGAGAGTTCGATCTTGGCCTTCTCCGCGGCCTCGCGCAGCCGCTGCATCGCCATCTTGTCCTTGGTCAGGTCGATGCCGCTGGTGGCCTTGAACTTGTCGACCAGCCATTCGACGATCCGGTCGTCCCAGTCGTCGCCACCGAGGTGGTTGTCACCGGAGGTGGCACGCACCTCGACGACTCCGTCGCCGATCTCCAGCAGCGAGACGTCGAACGTACCGCCACCGAGGTCGAAGACCAGGATGGTCTGTTCCTTGCTGCCCTTGTCGAGCCCATAGGCCAGGGCGGCCGCGGTGGGCTCGTTGACGATGCGCAGCACGTTGAGGCCGGCGATCTGGCCGGCTTCCTTGGTGGCCTGACGCTGGGCGTCGTTGAAGTACGCGGGCACGGTGATGACGGCGTCGGTGATGTCCTCACCGAGGTACGCCTCGGCGTCGCGCTTCAGCTTCTGCAGCGTGCGCGCGCTGATCTCCTGCGCCGTGTAGTTCTTGCCGTCGATCTCGACGGTCCAATCGGTGCCCATGTGACGCTTGACCGAACGGATGGTCCGGTCGACGTTGGTCACCGCCTGGTTCTTGGCGGGCTGGCCGACCAGCACCTCGCCGTTGCGCGCGAATGCGACGACGGACGGGGTGGTCCGGGAGCCCTCCGAGTTTGCGACGACGACGGGGTCGCCGCCTTCCAGGACCGCCACAACGGAGTTGGTGGTCCCGAGGTCGATACCGACCGCACGAGCCATGGTGTTGCCTCCTGATAGATATAGGGGTCTGAGCGGACTGCGCTCAAGCTTGCTCCGGGCGAGCTTAGATTGTCAACCCAGACTTGAGTCGATGTCACTCAACTTGTTGTCGATCTGGTCAACGGGGCTTTCGGCGGTTTTGTTCCCGAAGCCCGCCCAATTTTTCGCGCGGGGATCGTGCCCCATAATCAGATGCCGCCGTAGGGCGCAGGCAGCCACTTGAGGGGGATCGACCGGCGATGTCAGACGAGATCACGACAACGGGGCCGAACGTGCCTGCGGACAAGCGGACAAAACGCAGCTACCAGCGTCGGGCTTTCAAACTGGACACTCCGATCGGCGAGATCGCCTTCGCGATCCGGACCCCGCGCAACCCGCGGCCGCTGGTGCCGAAGCGGTTCGATCCGTTCGGTCTCACCGACCGTGCGCTGGACGCCGCCAAGACCAGCATGAAGCTGGCGGCCTGGGGTGAAGAGCAGCTGGCCACGCTGGTGAAGAACCGGCTGGAGGCCATCGAATCGGCACCGCGACCCGCCCCGGTGCCCACCCCGGAGGAGCCGACGGCCGAATCGCTGAACCTGAAGATGGACCGGTTGCTGGACCGCGCCCTCGACCAGAGCACGGCCGGCAGCCAGGTGGAGCTCTACCACCGCCTGCTCGACCAGTTGGTCGCCGACGAGGCCCGGATCATCGGCGCCCTGTCGGAGGGTGAGGCTTCGCCACTGGTCAACGTCTACACCTGGACGCGTTCACGAACCCCGGGGCAGGCCGTGCTGGAGAACGCCTGCCTGATCGGCCGCACCGCGAATGTGGCGCTGCCGGCGATGGTCCCCCAGTACGTCGGGCATCTGCTGTCACTTGGTCTGGTGGAAACCGGTCCCGAGGATCCGTCACAGAAAGCCGAGTACGAGGTGCTCATGGCCGAGCCGATGGTGCTGCGGGCGATCAAGAACGGATCCCGCGGGCCTCTCGCCGCCAGAGTGGACAAGCTCACGCTGACCTTGTCCGGGCTTGGTCGCGGCTTGTGGGAGGCCGCGGTGGAACGGGACGGTTCCTAACCGCATGGCCGGCAGCGAGGCCGTTCTCGCGATCCAGACCTGGCAGGAGATCAAGGCGGATTTCAGCGTCAATTGGCTGATCTATCTGTCGATGCCGTTCGTCGCCGCCTTCGTCGGGTGGAGCACCAAGATCGTCGCGCTCGAGATGCTCTACCGACCGATGGAGTTCCGGGGCATCGGCGTGCTCGGCTGGCAGGGCATCGTCCCGCGACGCGCGGGCAAGGTGGGTTCGAAAACCATCGAGCTCCTCACCCAGAATCTGCTGAAACCCGAAGAGCTGCTGGCGAAGGTGGACGCCAAGGAGGCCGTCGAGGCCTTACGCAAGCCCCTGACCCAGGCCGTCGACGACATCTCCCGCGACATCGCCGAGCAGATCCGCCCCGGGCTGTGGGATTCACTGCCCGACGCCGCGCGCAACGCGATCCAGGCCCGCATCCACGACCAGACCCCCAGGATCGTGGAGAAGATGCTCAACGAGATGCGTGCGGACCTGAACCGGTTCGTGGACATCCAGTACCTGGCCGTGACGACGCTGGTCCGCAACAAAGACAAGCTCAACAGGCTGATGCGCGGGCTCGGCGACAACGCGATGGCCTTCGTGCGCCGCAGCGGCATCTACTTCGGGCTCGGGATCGGCGTGGTCCAGATGGTTGCCTGGGCGTTGTTCCAGAACCCGTGGATCATGCCGGCATTCGGCTTCGGCGTCGGCCTTATCAGCGACTACATCGCGCTCAACATGTTGTTCCGCCCCGTGCGGCCCACCAAATACCTCGGCTTCATCCCGTTCCAGGGATTACTGCACGCCGAGCGCGACAAGATCACCGAGGACTACGCGCGGATTCTGGCCGAGGACCTGTTCTCCCCCGAGATCCTGTTCGACGGCGTGCTGCGAGGCCCGGGCTCCGACAAACTGTTCGCGCTCGTGGGCAAGGAGGTCGAAGCGGCCATCGATGCCCAGACCGGCATCGCGACCCCGCTGGTCAAACTCGCTGTCGGCACCCAGCGGTACAACGCGGCCAAGGACCGTCTGGTGAAGCTGGTGCTCGAGCGGCTGCCCACCACGCTGGTCGAGGCGCAGGACTATGCCATGAATGCGCTGGACCTGGAGAAGACCATCATCGACAAGATGGGTCAGCTCACCAATGAGGAGTACGAGTCGATCCTGCGGCCGGTGTTCAAGGACGACGAACCGACCATGATCGCGGTCGGAGCGATCCTCGGCGGCATCGTCGGCGAAATCCAGGTGCAGGTCGTCGAGCACTTCGGTCGCGAGACCCAGGTAAGCGCACTCAATACCCTTCTGCACCACTAGCATTCGACGACATTGACGGCGACGGCGAGCCCACCCGTCGAAGTCTCTTTGTACTTGGCGCTCATGTCCATTCCGGTGGCACGCATGGTCTCGATGACCTGATCCAGGCTCACCCGGTGAGTACCGTCGCCCCGTAGCGCCATGCGGGCCGCGTTGATCGCCTTGCCCGCCGAGATGGCATTGCGTTCGATGCACGGGATCTGCACCAGCCCACCGATCGGGTCGCAGGTGAGGCCGAGGCTGTGCTCCATGGCGATCTCGGCGGCGTTCTCGACCTGTCGCGGTGTCCCACCGAGGATCTCGGCCAGTCCTGCGGCAGCCATGGACGCAGCGGAGCCGACCTCCCCCTGGCAGCCCACCTCGGCGCCCGAGATCGAAGCCCGCTCCTTGTACAGCGATCCGACGGCTCCGGCCGTGAGCAGGAAACGCACCGTGGTGTCATCCGGGTCGACTTTCCCGGCCGCGGTGTAGTGGACTGCGTAGTGCAGCACCGCCGGAATGATCCCGGCCGCGCCGTTGGTCGGCGCGGTCACGATCCGACCGCCAGACGCGTTCTCCTCGTTGACCGCGAGCGCCACCAGATTCACCCAGTCCTCGGCGAACGCCGGATCACGCGTCGGGTCCTCGGCTTCGAGTCGCAGGAACCAGTCTTTCGCGCGGCGCCGGACCCGCAGGTTGCCGGGTAGGTCGCCGTCGCGCGACATGCCGTTGACCTGGCAGGCGACCATGACGTCGCGGATATGCAAGAGACGTTCGCGCACCTCGGCTTCCGGCCGGGCGGCACACTCCTGCCGCATCATCACCTGGCTCACCGACAGCCCGTCCCGATCGGTCAACGCGAGCAACTCTGCGGCCGAACGGAAAGGGGCATCGGTGTCCTGCCGCACCGATGCCTGCGGCTCGGCGCGAGATTCAGCGACGACGAAACCGCCGCCCACCGAGAAATAGGTGTCGCGGTAGACGGTCTCACCGGTCGCTGAAAATGCCGCCAGGGTCATGGCATTCGGGTGTTGTGGCAGCCGGCGGCTCGGTAGCAACTGCACGTCGGATTCGGTCAATGCGATCAGCACCCGACCGGCCAACCGGATCTTGCCGTCGGCTCGGATGGCAGCGAGCCGCCGTTCCATCTCGTCGGTCTCGATGGTCTCGGGCCGATATCCCTCCAGCCCCAGCAGGACGGCCGGCATCGTGCCGTGCCCGGCACCGGTCGCCGCCAGCGAGCCGAACAGTTCGACCTCTACCGCGGCGACGCGATCGACCGCCTCGCGGCGGACGAGTTCGTCGGCGAACATGCCGGCGGCCCGCATCGGACCGACGGTGTGGGAGCTCGACGGGCCGATCCCGACCGAGAACAGATCGAAAACACTGATCGTCATGACTACCAACTCCGGGTGTGTGGTGACACCTCCCCGCTCTGTCCTGAAACCTGAGAGATTTGGCGCGCCGCGCCTTTCACCTTCGGTAAGCGCGTGATGGCCGCGCTGTTCTCCAGAGTTGCCTCGACACTGCGGTGCTGGGCCTGAGAGATTCCCGGGGAGGATTTGCTCCTACGGCGCCTCCCGATCGGAGGTTCTCCCGCAATGCGTCATCGACGTATTGAGTTATGTGACGGATGTTACTCGGCCGGCCGCGTCAGCCGGTCGGAATAATCCCGGCCCCGCTCAAGTTGCACCGGCCATCATCGTAACTAAACTGAACGTACAGTTCAGATAAACAAAGAACAGGTGGTCAAAGACATGAGCGTTTGGTTCATCACCGGAGCATCCCGCGGATTCGGATTGCAGATCGCCCGCGACGCCCTGGCCCGCGGCCACCAGGTGGTCGCCACCGCACGCGATGCCGCGGCCGTCACCGCCGCCCTCGGCGAGGACGACAACGTACTCGCCGTCGCCCTGGACGTCACCGACGAGGCGCAGGCACAACAAGCCGCGCAGGCCGCCGTGGATCGCTTCGGCCGGATCGACGTGTTGATCAACAACGCCGGGCGCGGCCTGCTCGGCGCGGTCGAGGAAGCCACCGATGCCGAGGTTCGCTCGGTCTACGAGACCAACGTGTTCGGCCTGCTGACCGTCACCCGGGCCGTCGCCCCGGTGCTGCGGGCGCAACGGTCGGGCACCATCGTCAACATCTCCTCGGTCGGCGGCTTCGTCGGCTCGCCCGGATGGGGCGTCTACGCCTCGACCAAATTCGCCGTCGAGGCCCTCTCGGAAGCGTTGCACGCCGAACTGAAACCGTTGGGTGTGCACGTCATGGTCGTCGAGCCCGGCTACTTCCGCACCGACTTCCTCGACTCGTCGAGCCTGCAGACCCAGCGCAACCTGATCGACGATTACGCCAACGGTCCGGCCGGCCAGATGCGCGTCGCCGCCGGCGAGCGCAATCACGACCAGCCCGGCGATCCGGTCAAGGCAGCCAAGGCCATCATCGATGTCGTGGAGGCGGACGAGCCGCCGCTTCGCCTCCTGCTCGGCAACGACACCATCGCGGCAGTCGAGGGCAAGATCGCCCACGTGCAGGCTGAATTGGCGCAATGGCGAAGTGTCTCGGAATCAACAGATTTCGATGATGTCGCGGCCCACTGAGACGGCGGCCGACGGGGCGGGCGAGGATTTCGCCCGCCCCACCGGCGCGCGCAGCGACCGCATCCACCAGGCCATGCTCGACGCCACCGCGGAGCTGCTCGACGAAGGTGGATTCCCGGCGGCCACGATGGACGCGATCGCGGCCCGATCCGGAGCCAGCAAGGCCACCCTCTACAAACACTGGCCATCGCGGACCGCCGTCGCAGCCGAGGCCTTCGGATCGATGATGGCCGAAGCGTTGCCGCTGCCCGATACCGGCAGCACCGCAGGCGATCTCACTGAGCAGGTGATCCGTGTGTCGGCGTTCTACGCCAGCGCCCGCGGCGAGGTGTTCGCCCAGCTGCTCGCGGCGTGCGTCGAAGATCAAACGGGCGCAGCGTATTTCCGTGAGTACTTCCTGGGTGGACGACGCGCCGCGATCACCGAACTGTGGCAGCGCGGGGTCGACCGCGGCGACGCCGACGCGGACATCGCGATCGACGATGTCATCGACATCCTGTTCGGGCCACTCATCTTCCGTCGCCTCAGTGGCCACTATGCCCTCACCGAGGAACATGCCCGGCGGTTGGCCGAGACCGCGCTGCGCGGGCTGCTTCCCGCCTGACTCACGCGCACCCGCAGGTCTCCCCCACCCGCAGCGTCGGCGTGATGTCGTCGTCGGCGTCATCCCCGAGCAATCGGCCCAACGCCAGGCGGGCGAGCGCGTCGACAGGTTGCTGGACCGCGGTGAGCCGAACCCGCCCATAGTCGGCGGTGGCGCCGTCGAAACCCACCACCCGAATATCTTCGGGCACGCGCAATCCGGCATCGATGATCGCGCGGACGGTGGCGGCGGCCTGCCCGTAGGTCCCGACCACCAGGGCGCCGGGAGCCGGTGTCGCGTCGCGCAGGAACTCCCCGACCGCGGCGTACGCACCGGCGGGAGTGAGATCGGTGCGGATGTGTGACAGAACCCGCCCGACCACCGAGTCGGCACCCTCGAATCGCTGCTGCACGGTCTCCCGGTCGCCGTGGCGGACGTCGACCTCCGTGAAACCGCCGACGAACGCGATGTCGCGACAGCCGTGGACGTCGAGTAGGTGCCGGGTGAGGAGTGCGCCCGCGTGGGCGTGGTCGACCGCGACGATGTCAGCCTCGACTTCACCGCGGATGTTGTGCATCCATACCACCGGAATACGTTCTTGCCGACACAGTTCCGCCGTCTGCGGAGCGTTCGCCGCACCGACGACCAGCAGTCCGTCGACCCCGACCTCAGCGAACGCGGTCGCGAATTCGAGTTCCCGCTCGGGGTCGTAGCCGGTGTTGCCGATCAGGGTGAGGTGATCGCGGGAACGGGCCTCGACCTCGATCCGGCCCACGAACTCGCCGAACAGAGGCAGCGTGAGGTCGGGAACCAGCAGACCGATCTGCCGCCACCGCCGGGACCTGCGCAGCGCCCTGGCACGCACATCCGGCCGGTAGTTCAACTCATCGATGGCGCGGATCACCTTGGACCGCAACTGGTCTGACACGGGTCGCGGCCCGTTGTTGAGCACGTAGCTGACCACCGCCGTCGACGTGCCGGCGCGGTTGGCCACATCTGCCAGGGTCGGACGTTTCCCACTCACAACGGGTGGACCCTCCGCTCGTCGACGGTCGCTCGAAAGAGTTTGAATCACCTCGATTGTGACGGTTCCGTCCATGTTTCGCCTGCCTCACGCTAATCGATTAGAACCGTAACGAGGAGGACCCGTGGTTGTAACCGGACGTTGGTGGAGTAACTGACATGGCATTTGTACGTCTCAGTGGAGTCAGCTACCTCGACCCCGAGCTTGTCCATGACAGCTATGTCCTGTTCACCGGCGCCGACGGAACCACCCGAGTGATCGACCTCAACGGCACCGTGGCGCACGAGTGGCCGTATGCCGGTGTGCCACCCCGCATTCTGGACCCCGCGCTCAACGGCGGCCGGCTCGGCGACGTCGGGGTGCAACTGTCCGACAGCGATGACGCCCGCGGCGGCATCTATGCCAACGGCACCGTCGGCCAGCTCGACTGGAATGGCGACGTCGTCTGGGAATGGGGTACCCAGGCGCCCGACGGCGCCGCCCGGCAGAACCACGACTGGGAGCTACTGCCCAACGGCAATCGCCTGATCCTGGTCACCGTTCCCCGGGTGGTACCCAGTCTGGGCACGCACACCGTAGGGGACCAGGGACTCTACGAGGTCACCCCCGGCGGCGAGATCGTCTGGCAGTGGCTGGCCGGCGACCACCTCGACGAGTTCGGCTTCTCCGAGACGGGCTGGGATGCCCTGCGTCAGGCCGTCGCCCGTGATCCCGACGATCCCTGGGGCTATCTGGAGATGAACAGCGCCAAGACCCTCGGTCCAAACCGGTGGTACCTGAATGACCCTGACTCGGTGTTCCACCCGGACAACATCCTGATCAGCTTCCGCAAGGCCAACATCATCGCGCTCGTCGACAAGGCGACCGGTGCGATCGCCTGGAAGCTGGGGCCCTACTACGACGCCGAATTCGGCGCCCAGCATCAGCGGATCAACGTGCACAAGGTGCCACGCCCGGTCGACCAGACCTCCGGTCAGCACAACCCGCACATGATCGCAGCGGGCCTTCCCGGCGCGGGCAACATCCTGGTGTTCGACAACCAGGGCGGCGCCGGATACCCTGCCGCACCGCTGGGCATCTACGCGGGCTCCCGGGTCCTCGAAATCGACCCTCTCACCCGCGAAATCGTGTGGCAGTACACCGCTGAGGATTCGGGTCTACCGTCGTGGACCTTCTTCAGCTCGTTCGTCAGCAATGCGCAACGACTGCCCAACGGCAACACCTTGATCACCGAGGGGATGCAGGGCCGGCTGTTCCAGGTCACCCCCGGCGGTGACGTGGTGTGGGAGTATCACAGCCCCTATCAGGGCTACGGCGTGGCCGGGGAGCCCGAGGTCAAGCAGACCAGGGTGCCCGGGGTAGACCGGCTGACCCGCACGGCGCTGGTGTACCGGTCACAAGCCGTGCCGTTCGACTGGGTTCCGTCGGGGAACCCGCGCGAGCCGCTGCGTGCCGTGGGAACCGAAGCGGGAAGCCGTCCATGACAGCCGGTTTGGCGGTCCGAGCCCCGGCCGCGTCACCGCACAGCCCGCGTCCGGCACGGCTACGGTCGGCGTTCGCGCGGGCGAGGGTTCTGGGCTGGACACTCGCCGGCCTGGCGATCGCCGCTGCGTTGTGGTCGCTGATCGTGGCGACCGGGCGGTTCCCGCGGCAACTGTTCCCGAGCGTGCCCGAGATACTGGCGGCCGGACACACGTTGTGGGCCGAGGGCCTGCTGGCCGACGACATCGTCGCCAGTTTGCGCAGGGCGGCAGTCGGTTTCGCGATCGGTGCCGCCGCCGGCATCGTGGTGGCCGTCTTCACCGCGACCACCGCCGCCGGCCGCAATCTGTTGCAACCCGTCCTTCGGGTGTTCTCGCCGATCCCGACGATCGGTCTGGTCCCCCTGGCGATCCTGTGGTTCGGGCTCGGTGAGAACAGCAAGCTATTGGTCATCGCGCTCGGCGTCTTCGTCCCGGTGTGGATCAACAGCCACTCCGGATTGGCCGGCACACCGATCGACTATTTGAAAGCCGCACGTTGCCTGGGCGCCGGCCGCTGGCAGACGTTGTCGAAGGTGGTGCTGCCAGAGGCCGCGCCCGATATCGCCTCGGGCCTGCGGGTGGGTGCCGCGATGGCGTTCGTGCTCATTGTGGTGGCCGAGATGACCGGCACCACAGCGGGTATCGGGTACCGAATCTCCCAGGCTCAACTGTTTTCTCAGGCCGATCGGCTGATCTTCTGCCTCATCATCCTGGGCATCGTCGGTGCCCTGTGTGACCTGCTGGTCGCCGCGGCCGCATCCCCGTTCACCCGCTGGGCCCAGGAGGAGCGCTGAGATGTCCATCCAGACCCGTGATCTCGTGGTGAAATTTCCCGGCAAGCAAGAGCCGACGCTCAAGGGCATTTCCCTGACCATTCCCGACGGGTCCTTCTCGGTGCTCGTCGGCGCCTCCGGCAGCGGCAAATCGACGCTGCTGCACTGCCTTGCCGGACTCATCACCGCCACCTCCGGCTCCATCACCGACAACGGTGAAGACGTCACCGCACCGAATCCCCGGCGCGGCGTGGCCTTCCAGCGCGACGTGTTGTTCCCGTGGATGACGGTGGCCGACAACATCGACTTCGCCCTTGCTGCCCGACGTTCGGCAAAAAGCCAGCGACGAGCCAAGATTCACGAACTGCTCGACCTGGTGGGGCTGCGTGACGAGGTGGCCCGGCAACGCCCGGGCGAGCTGTCCGGCGGAATGCGGCAGCGGGTCAGTATCGCCCGAGTCCTGGCCGGCGAGCCCACAGTGATGCTGATGGACGAACCGTTCGCTGCCCTCGATGCGCTGACTCGCCTGCGCATGCAAGACCTGCTGATCGATCTGTGGACGCGGTTGAACCGCACGATCGTGTTCGTCACCCATGACATCGACGAGGCAATCCGGCTCGGCGACACCGTCAGCGTGCTACGTGACGGGAAGATCGCCGATCAGATCACCAACCCCCTCAGCCGCCCCCGGCCTGCCGACTCTTTGGCAGATCAGCCCGGCTACAGCGAGATCCGCAAGTCCCTGCACCACCAACTCGGCATCGATCACGCCGTGCACTGACCCGCCACCGACAAGGAACTCATCCGTGAAGACCCCTCTTCGGCGCATCGCCGCCGCAGCACTTGCCACCGCCCTCGCTCTGACCGGCACCGCCTGCACCGACTCGAGCGCCACCGACGCCGATCAACTCACCGTCGGATTCGTCGTCGACCCGTCCTGGGCCCAGATCCCGGTAGCGGCCGACAACGGACTCTTCAGCAACCACAACGTGAACGTCAAAGTGGTGAACTTCCAGTCCGGCGTCGAGGCGCTGCAGGCCGCCGCGGCCGGTCAGGTCGACATCACCACTGCTGCCGATGTCCCGACCTCGGCCACGCTGACCCGCACACCCACGCTGCGGGTGATCGCCGACGGCTCGCGTTGGGAAGGATCGCGCATCGTGGCCCGCCGCAGCGCGGGCATCAACTCACTCGCCGATCTGGCCGGCAAGTCCATCGGCACTCCACAGGGCACCAGTGCGGCTTATTACGTATCGAACGCCTTGGCGCAGAACAACATCAAGGCCGAGCTGGTGCAGGTCGCGCCGTCGGCGATCGTCACCGCCGCCACCCAGCGCAACGTCGACGCCGTGTCGATCTTCCAGCCCTACCAGGCGCAGACGATCAAGGCCCTCGGCGACGACGCCGTGGCACTGACCGGTGGGACCTACAACCAGCACAGCCTGTTCATCGCCACCGATGCGGCCGTCTCGAACAAGGGCAAGGCGATCACGGCCTTCCTCGCCGCACTCGGTGACGCGGGCTCTGCCCTGTCGCAGCACGACAAATCCGCCACCGACGCCGTCGCCAAGGCCACCCAGTTGGACCCCGAACTGCTGAGCACCGTGTTGGGTGAATTCGACTTCACTCTGCAGCTGAAGGCTGACGTGGCCGACAAGCTCGCCGAGCTGGGAACGTGGGCCAAAACGCAAAAGTCCATCGATCCGGGCACGCAACTGCCGGACTACGCGAAGTTCCTCGACAATCGGTTCCTGCCGGAGCCGAGCAAGTCGTGACCGCTAGGTGACCCGCGCCCGCAGGTCGCGCCGTCGCAGCAGGGCGGTCCCGAACGCCCCGACGATGACAAGGTCAGCGGCCACGCCGCTGCTGGCTGTCGCCAGCAACCAACCCGCGACACCGGTGGCCAAGACGAACGGGGGCAGCCACTCGAACACCCGCGACCAGGACGGCACCGTGTGGTGGGCGTGCGCCGCATCTTTCGCACGGGCGTACTCGGGGTAGAACTCCGTGACGGCCACCGCGAAGAACAGCGCGGCCAGCTGAAGAACCCAGCCGGTCCAGAAGTTGTCGGTGCTGCCATAGACCACATCACCGAGGAAACCGACCGACGCGGAGAAACCGAAGGCGACCGCCCACACCGTGGCCACCACCATGTTGGTGCGTTTGAACAGCGGGGTGTCCCACTGCTCCGGCGGGACGATGTCACGGGCATACGCCGTCGTGTACGGCCGGCCGATCATCACGCTGACGAGGGCGAACACCGCAAGCGAGGCATTGGTGACCTCGCCCGACCACATTTCCAGCCACGCGTTCTGCCCCCTGGAGGCCACCAGGCCGACGGCGGCCAGCACCACGAAGAAGGCCACGCCGAGCGCCTCCAGCACGTGCACCGGAATATTGCGGCGACGGTCCAACGCCAGCACCAGCAGCGAGAAACCGAGAGCGCCCCACACCGCGATCTCGTACCGACCGGGACCGGCGAGGATCGCCATGAGCGCCCAAGGCACGATCCCGGACAACGGAGAGTCCAGGAACGCATCGAGAGCCTTGCCGAGCACGCGACGACGTTAGGTGACGTAGCTGGGAAGTTCCCGAGACGGCGTGTCATAACCCGGCGTCACCGGGCGCGATGCGTAGCCTTGGCGCGGTGAAGGCGTGGCAATCGCTGGGCGCCCTGCTGGCAGTGGGTGCGCTGTTGCCCGGCTGCCAATCCAGCATCGACGGCACCCCGGCCGCCAGCCCGCAATCACCCACCGAGCCCAGTTTCCCGACGGCGCGGCCGACCCGGTCCAGCCCAGTGCCCTCGCCGAGCACCACCGCCGCGGCTCCGCCCAGCACCTCCCGCGCACCATCTGGCGCCACCCCACTGGAGCCTGAGAACGGATACGTCTTCATCGAGACGAAATCGGGCAAGACCCGCTGCCAGCTGTCCAAGCGGGACGTCGGCTGCGAATCCGACTTCACCGACGCACCGGTGGTCGACGGTGAGCAGGCGAACGGCGTCATGCTCACCTCCGACGGCCAGATCAAGTGGGTCGTCGGCAATCTGGGAGACATTCCGGTGGTCACCCTCGACTACCGCAAGTACAGCGCGGTGGGCTGGACCATCGATGCGACTGAGGACGGCACCCGGATCAGCAACGACAGCACCGGGCACGGCATGACCATCGCTGTCCAAGGAGTGAAAACCTTCTAGAGTTGCACTCATGAGCGTCGCCCAGCGGGAACGTGCCGCACTCGTCGAGTCCATGCGCGCCGCCGGTCCCGATGCGCCCACCCTCTGTGAGGGCTGGACCGCGCGCGATCTGGCCGCCCATCTGGTGGTGCGGGAGCGTCGCCTCGACGCCGCCCCCGGCATCCTGGTGCCCCAGCTCGCCGGCTACACCGAGCGCGTGCAGCAGAAGGTCACCGAAAAAACTGAATGGGACGCCCTGATCGACCAGATCGCCGGGGGCCCGCCACTGTATTCCCCGTTCAAGCTGCTGGACCCGCTGGTCAATGTGGCCGAGATGTTCATCCACAACGAGGATGTGCGTCGGGCCCAACCTGGCTGGGAGCCAAGGGATCTCGACGATGCGACGGTAGCCGCGCTGTCTCGCGGTATCGGCGCGATGGCCCGAATGTCGATGGGCAAATCCCCGGCGCGGGTAGCCTTGACCACCCCGCAGGGCAAGACGCTGGCGACCGTCGGCTCCGGGCCCGAGGTGACAGTGACCGGCGAACCGGGCGAGCTGCTGATGTTCGCCGCCGGACGCGAACAGGCCCGGGTGACTTTCTCCGGTGACGACGACGCAGTGGCCGCGCTGCGTTCCGCCCGTCGCGGGCTGTAGCGCAACCAGATCGCCGATAGGCTGGGGTCCGTGGACTTCCGTGTTTTCGTCGAACCCCAGCAAGGCGCTACCTACTCCGACCAGCTCGCGGTGGCACGGGCCGCCGAAGCTCTCGGCTACTCGGCGTTCTTCAGGTCCGACCACTACCTGGCGATGAGCGGTGACGGCCTGCCCGGGCCGACCGACTCCTGGGTGACCCTGGCCGGCATCGCACGCGAAACCTCGACGATCCGCCTGGGCACCATGGTCACCTCGGCCACCTTCCGTCACCCCGGACCGCTGGCCATCTCTGTGGCGCAGGTCGATGAAATGAGCAGTGGCCGTGTCGAATTGGGCCTCGGCGCCGGCTGGTTCGAGGCGGAGCACCAGGCCTACGCCATCCCGTTCCCGCCGCTGGGTGAGCGTTTCGACCGGCTCGAACAGCAGCTGCGCATCCTGACCGGCCTGTGGGGCACACCGGTCGGCGAGACGTTCGACTTCTCGGGCAAGCACTACACCGTCGTCGACTCCCCGGCCCTGCCCAAGCCCGCCCAGTCCAACCTGCCGATCATCATCGGCGGCATGGGCGCCAAGCGCACGCCGGCGCTGGCCGCTGAGTTCGCCGCCGAGTTCAACATCCCGTTCGTGCCGCTGGACACCCTCAAGACCCAGTTTGCGCGGGTGGCCGACGCAGTGGCCGCA
This sequence comes from Mycobacterium farcinogenes, assembly GCF_019739075.1. Lineage (NCBI taxonomy): Bacteria > Bacillati > Actinomycetota > Actinomycetes > Mycobacteriales > Mycobacteriaceae > Mycobacterium > Mycobacterium farcinogenes. The sequence continues at coordinate 5,928,438 of NZ_CP081673.1, forward strand.
GCGGGACGAGCTGCCGACTCGCTGACCTACTCGGCGGCGTTCGTGCTGTGCGCGGGCCGCGACGAGGCGCAGATCGCCACGCGGGCCGCCGCGATCAATCGCGAGGTCGACGAGCTGCGCAGCAATTCGCCGTTGGTCGGCACTCCCGCCGAGATCGTCGACAAGCTCGGGCCCTTCCTGGAGGCGGGCGTGCAGCGGGTCTACCTGCAGATGCTCGACCAGTCCGATCTGGATCATCTGGAGCTGTTCGCGGGTGAAGTCGTCCGTCAACTGAGCTGATCGAAGCCCGGTCTTCGGCCGGGCATAGTATCGGTGCCCGTGACCGGTGACGAGGACGATCAGGGACAGCCTCCCGAGGCGCCCTGGCATCACTCGACACCGGCTGTCGCCGGGGCCAGCGCCGCCGCCCTCGCCGTAATCGGGCTGGTCCTGTGGGCCGCGATCTCGCTGACCAGCTCCGGTGGCCCCGAAGATGCGCCGATCGAATTCGTTCCGCCGACCTACACGTCGACGACCGTGAAGACCTCGAAGTCCACCACGACCCGGACGACGAGCAGCAGCCTTCCGGTCACCACCGAGTTCGGCTTGCCGGGCGAGTCGGACACCACGACGACGTCGCCGTCGGAGACCTCCGGCACCTCGACCACCTCAGAGACTTCTCCCACGTCGACGACCACGACCACCACCACGACTGAGTCGAGCAGTGCGGGCTACGGCGAGTACCCCACCACGACGTACCGCCGGCCCCGCACCAACGTGACACGCACGCTGTATCCAGCGCCGGGCGGCTGAACCCGCCTACCATCGGCGAGTGTCGAACTATTACGACGACGACGAGCCCACCCAGTACGCCCCCAGCTACGGCGGCGACTACTCGGAACCGCCCGCTCCTGAGCCCGTCCCCTGGTACCGCAAGCCCGCCGCATTGATCGGCATGGGCGCCGCGGGAGCAGTCATCGCAGCGCTGGTCATCTACGCCTTGGTGCAGCTGTTTTCGTCAGACTCTCCGTCGACGACAATCACCACTACGACCACCACGACGACGACCACATCAATCGCCACTACGGCTCCGGTGATTCCGGCCCCGACTCATACCGTCACCGAGACAGTCGTCCCGACCACCACGGTTGAGGAGACGACCCCCACCACTACGACCGAGACCACGACGACAACCGAGACCACAACCACCACGACTGCGCCGACAACCACCACCACGACCGCACCGGCGACGACCACAAGTCAAGCGCCTGCCGGCGGGTAAGCAGTTATCCACAGATCGTCGAAGTGCTCTGGTGGTGATCACGCCCGGCCACGAGTATCGAGTTGGTGGACGTCGACAATGTGCTTCGACAACAGGACGGGGTGATCTCGCGCCGACAGGCATTGGACGCGGGTCTGCGGGAGCACGAGATTCGGCGACGGCTCAGACGCAACGAGTGGGCGCGGGTTCACCCGGGCGTGTACGTCGACCACACCGGACCGCTGACATGGTCGCAACGCGCTTGGGCGGCAGTGCTTTACGCGGCTCCGGCTGCACTGTGCTTTGAATCTGCACTCGGAGCCGACACGTTGCCCATCCATGTCGCTGTCGCGCAACAGCGGGCGATACTCGCTCAACCGGAGGGAGTCCGCATTCACCACCGTGTCAACCTTCAGGAGCGGGTGCTGTGGAACGTCAGCCCGCCACGGATGCGTTACGACGAGGCCGTGCTCGACGTCGCGTGCCGCGCCGCGTCCGAACTCGATGCCATCGCGGTCCTGGCCAACGCCTGCCAATCGCGGCGCACTACTGCCAATCGGCTACTGCGAGTGCTCGATTCTCGGGCGCGGGTCCGCCGTCGACAGTGGCTACGCGCGGTGTTGGTCGATATCGCCGACGGCACCTGCTCGGTGCTCGAGCACGGCTATCTGGTCCGCGTCGAGCGGCCGCACGGTCTCCTTCGGGCTGTGCGGCAGACGCGATCCGCAACATCCGCCGGGGTCTGCTATCGCGATGCCGAGTACGGCGAACGGCTCATCGTCGAGCTCGACGGCCGCGTCCATCACGATTCAGCGACCAGGCGCGATGCCGACTTCGAACGGGATCTCGACGCCGCCGTCGACGGCCGATCGACAATCCGGCTCTCCTACGGGCAGGTCTTCGACCGGCCATGTCGGACCGCGGGCAAGATCGCCCAGGTGCTGCAGCTGCACGGGCTCGCGATGGCCGGTCACCCGTGCGGACCTCGGTGTGCGTTCCCCCGACTCGACCGCGCCGCGTAAGGCCATCAACACCGAGGATTGCAGTCACCACCAAGCAGTAATCCTCGGTGCAAGTCCCAATCAGGGCGTGGGCTCAGGCGCCACGGTGGGCTCCGGTGCCGCTGTGGGCTGTGGCGAATGCGTGGGCTCCGGGGCGGGTGTGGGCTCAGGCGTCGGCTCCGGGGCATGTGTCGGCTCCGGCGTAAGCGTGGGTGTAGGCGTGGGCTCAACCGTAGGCGTGGGACTCGGGCTCGGCGAGGGCGCGGGCGCCGGCGCCGGCGATGGTGCAGGCGTAGGCGGCTTGAACGTCGGCACCGGCAACTGCGGGAGCGCCACAGGCGGAAAAACCAACGGCGGCACCGGGATCGCAGCAGGCACGGGCACAGGAACAGGCGCGGGTGCCGGTGCAGGCGCAGCGGGCCGGGGCTGGGGCGCTCGCGGCGCCGGCGCCACCCGTTGCGGAGCCGGGGCCAGCGGTGCGCTTTGCCGGCTCTGGACCATCCATGGTGCGGAAGCTTGCCGGGGTGCGGCGGGCGCACCTGTACCCGGCCAGGACGGGTCACGCACGACCACGGTTCGGGTCGGCGGCGCCGGAGCGTTCTGAGCCAGTGGGGACTCGGCCGGAACAGTTTGTGGCGCCGGCACACTGGTCGCGGCGGCATCGAGCCGATCGGCCCGCGCGGACAACACCATGCCCGCCGTGCCGACGACGGCCAGGAACACCGCCGCGTAGGTCACCACACCCCCACGCCGATACCACGGAAGGCGCGCGGGAGCGGGTGGCACAGGCGGCTCGGTGAACATGAAGGCCGGCCGGGCGGAATCCTCAGTCACCGACTCCGGGATGAACTCGGCGACTTCGGCAGCCGAGTCTTCCACTGACCACGCCATGGCGGAGGCCGCGACGGTGCTCGTGACGGGCTCCGCCGCAGGAGTCACCGCCACCTGCGTCGCGGTCTCATCGACACCGCGGCGGCCGATCAGCGCAGCCCCGACGGCCGCGATCACCTGGGCCTGCGGCACCGTGCTGACGGGCAAGCGGAAGGCCTCTGAAAGCCGTTGGGTGACAAGGGGTATCCGAGCTCCACCGCCTACAGTGACCAGCGCGGCCAGCTGTGCCGGGTGAATACCGTTGCGGCGCAGCAGGTCCAACAATGCTTCGATCACGCCGCCGAGCGGCTGGTCCACCACCGCGTCCAGCTCGGCCCGGGTGAGCCTGATCGCTCCTCCAGGTACGGCCAGGCTGGTCGCGCTCTCATCACTCAACCGTTCCTTGGCGGCTCGGCACTGCTCGCGCAGCTGGGCCAGCGCGGCTACGGCGGCGGTGCCTGCCGGTTCGGCATCCAGGCCGCTCAGGACGTTCCGTAGCACTTCCTGGTCGATCAGATCGCCGGAAAAGTCCTGATAGCGCATCGTCTGGCCGATGGTCGCGTAGCCCGCGCCCGCATCGACAAGGGTCAGGCTGGTGCCGGAGCCGCCGAAATCGCACAGGGCGACGACACCGCGGGCGGGCAGACCCGGATAAGCCTGAATGGCCGTCAGCGCAGCGACCGAATCCGGCACCACCCGGACCCCGGGCAGCGCGCCGCGCACGGCGTCGAGAGCGGCGGCACCCCAATGTGCAGGTACCGCCAGCACTGACACGTCGGGGCGATGCGCGGGGCTGGCCTCGCGCGTCAACGCCTCGACGGTGCCGGCCAACAAGTGTTCGGCGTGGTGCGTCGAACCATCGGCAGCGACCAGTGGTACCGGGTCACCGACCCGGTGCACGAAATCGGTGAACACCAGGCCGCCGGGCACAGACGAGGACGGCGCGCCGACCACGGCCCCATGTTGGGCGGACACGGTGAGCACCGCCCGCCGCACCAGCGGCGCATGATCGGCGATCGCCACCACATTGGTCGCCCCCACAGACAACCCCAGGCAATCACGCATACCTGTATGTCGACGCAGCGACCTAATTCGTTAGGCCGCGCGATGAATATTCGGCAACCAGCGCCTCGGCGCTCCGGACCGCAGCCCGGCAGGCCCGCGTGGTGAACGGATCGTTGAGCGGATGATCGGCCCGGCGCCGCCAACGCTGCGCCGCGGCAAAGGCTGAGCGGGGCCCGTCGAACGGGGCGTCCGGTTGCAGTCCGAGCCGGCTGGCGGCATCGGTGCCCGAGCCGCCGATGAGGCGGCGCAGCGACGCCATCTCGTCCTCGTTCAAGGTCGTGGGGCGCGAACGCAGCAGGCTGAGCAGCCGCAGTTCTTCGAAGGCGTGAGTGTCGGCCAGCAGCGGGTCGATGTCGGCCAGGATGTACGGCGTCGCGTAGATCGGATTGTGCTGTACGAACTGCCGCAACGACAGCAGCGCGGTGTGCGCCTTGAGCAGCTCCGAGCGTTGCGCGAACTGCTGGTCGATCACGTCCCGCAGGGCGATCAGGCCACTGCGTTCCAGCAGTTCGTCGGCCAGGGCCACGGAGTCGGACACCCCCGCGTGCATCACCGCGATCGAAATGCGGATGCCGAACATGCCGAACCGGTCCAGCAGCGCCGCGCGGGTCGCCGCGTCGACCGGCAACGCGCTGTCCTCACGAACGAACCGGTCGACCGACAGCATCGCTTTCGTCAACGCGGCCGGTTCCACCCCGGCCAGTTTCTGCAGCGCGACGAACTCGCTCTGCCGCAAGGTGCGCGCAGTCAGGGCGAGCAGACCGGACACCGGGACGACGGCCTGGCAGATTCCGGTTTTGTCCATCTCCTCGGTGAAGCGTTTGGCCACGTCTTTGGCCGACATCATCGCGTCGATACGACCGGCACCGATTTCGTCGGCCCGTGATGCCACGCCGATGACACCGAGCGCTCCCGAGGACCCGCCGACCAGTTCACCGATCTGTTTGAGCAGGGCGATGTCGGCGGCATTGAGGGTGCGCAGAAGGAAGACGACGGCGTCGACGCGGGGCACGCCGTCCTCTGGGACCAGGAGCCGGTGGGTGCGCATCGACACGTCGCGCGACAGCGACGAGGTGCCGGGGGTGTCGATGATCGTGGTGTCGACCAGTTCGGCGGCCGGCCACTCCACGTCGAGGTCGACGACGTCGTCAGGGTTCAGTCCGGCGAAGCTGAATGTGAGGCCTCGGTCATGCGGATCTCGTGCGATCGGCACATTGGTCCGCCGCCCGCCGCGGTGGTTGGCGGTCACCTTCGGTGTGGGGCCGTGCCGGAACCAGGTCACGATGCGCGTGGCCTCGGTGGCGTCCGTCGGCGCGATGTCCTCTCCGACCAGCGCATTGACCAGCGTCGATTTGCCGGCCTTGAGCGTGCCGGCCAATGCGATGCGGATCGGCTGGTTGAGCCGGCGGCCGATGCGGTCGAGCTCGTTGTGCACGTCGGGTCGATTACGGTAGGCCGGATCGCCCCGGTACGCGTTGATGGTGCCGCCCAGAATCGATCGCACCTGATCGGCCGTGCTCACGCTGCGGAATCCAACCCTTCCAACCCGGAAATCAACCGGGAGTTCATTCGAAAACCAGCACTTGGAGCTTAGATGCCCGCTGCGGCCAGGTTCTTGGCGTGGTCAACGACCTGGGTCAGGATGTTCTTCTGCCGCTCCAGTTCCCGGACGCGGTTGTTGCGCTCGTTCTCCTCGGTCTTGGCCGCGGCGAGTGTGGCCTGCAGCGACTCGTTGAGCGAGCGCGTGGTCTGGTTGGCGATGCCCCGGTAGTGGTCGCGCAGTTGCCGTTGGATGCCTTTGAGCCGGTCCCGTGATTCCTTGCCGACGACGAAGGCGACGTCGTCGATGAACTTGCGCATGTTGGTCTTGGCCTCACTGCGCACCCGCAACATGCGGTTCTCCATGTCCTCCTTGTAGGCCTTACGGCCCAGCACCAGGCCGGCGCCCAGCGACAACGGGTTGAACATGCCGAGCCCGGCGAATGACGTGAGCATGCCGAACATCAGCACGCCGCCGTAGGAACCGCGCATGCCGGTGATGACCTTGTGCCCGGCCTTGATCGGCTTGGCCTCCAGCTTGGCCAGCGATTTCATCTCGCCGAATCCGGCGCCCATGTCTCGGGCATCGATCTGCGGCAGCTGCACCGCTTCCAGTCCCGCTTCGGTGAAGGTGCGGGCTACCTCGGCGGCCAGGGCCTCGGCCCGCTGATAGGCCCAGACGAAGTTGTCGCCGACCGCGGTGGCCACCGCCTCTTCCAACTCCGAGCCGATCTCGGCCCAGTGCAGGGTGGGATCCCCTGTGTCGATCACCTTCTCGGCGTGCTGGGTGATGTTGCGGAACCGGTTGCGCAGGTCGTGGTCGACGTCGGCGGTCAGATCGGCGATGCCGTCGTTGAGCACCTGCTGCCACAGCGCGGTCTGCTGCAGGGCATCCTGGGCTTCCTGCTTGCGCCGTTCCAGCTCGGCGGTGAGCCGCTCGCGTTCGTCGGGGTCGGTGAACGCGGACAGCTCGGAATCCACTGCCAACAGCAGATGCTCTGCCGCCGAATGGATTTCGGCGACAATCTGGTCGCGGATCCGGTCACTCTCGCGAGTCAGCACCTTCTCCGACAGGAACTTCACGATGGCCGGGAAATTGGATTCTTCGTTGAGTTCTTTGTCGTTGAGCTGGATCGCGTGGCTACGCAGCACGGAGGACACCGGCGTAATGGGGGTCGATATGGCCGCCCGCTGCAAGTGCGCGGTGTTCGCGCCGACGATCTCGCGCCAATGCGGGTACAGATCGGTCTTGGTCGCGACAATCGTTGCCACCGGGCAGATTTCGATCGCCTGGCGGATGAACGTCATTTCCGGTTCGGTGAACTCCTGGCTGGTGTCGCTGACCATCAGCAGCGCGTCAGCGTCGGGCAGCAGACCCAGGGTGGCCGAAAGGTGCGGCTGCCCAAGGCCGCCGACACCGGGAGTGTCAACGAAAGCCAACCCGCCCTTGAGCAGTGGGCTCGGCGCGGTCACCTCGACACGCAGCACCTCGCGGCCGCCGGCCTGCGGAGCGCGGCGCAGGTCATTGGTCACCTCGGAGGGCGAGATCTCGATCAGTTCGGGTTCAGCTCCGTCGGGCCGCGCCACGACCAGGCGGGCCGACGGCTGCTCACCGTAGGCCACGACGGTGGCCAGCACGGTGGATTCGTCATCACCCACCCGGGCCACCGGAATGTTCAGCAGTGAGTTCAGCAGCTGACTCTTACCCTGCTTGAGCTGGCCAGCGATGACCACCCGGATCTGCGGGTCACTGATGCGCACCTTGGCCACGCGCAGCCGCTCAACGAGGTCACCGCGGTCGTAGGTGGCCGCGATCGTGCTGGTGTGGTCGATGAGTTCGACGATCACCTTTACTTTGCGCGGGTCGCTGGGTTGCGTCATGGAAGTCCCTCCTGCATGCCGGGCTCAACGGTAGGCGCGCCAATAGGACGGGGACCACCCGCGTACGGATGGCCCCCGTCCCTGTACGGATCGGATCAGAAGGCGTCGAACCCGGTGTCGGTCGCGTTGTGCGACGCGACGTCGGTGTGGGACTGCGACTCGTAGCTGTTGCCGGAGCCCAGCGCCGAACTGGTGTCGTTGTGCGAACCGAAGGACGTGTCGTTGTGCGACGCGGTGTCGTTGTTCGACGCGAACGCGGTGTCGTTGCCGGACCCGATGTTCGAGGTGTAGCTCGAGGAGTTGTCCTCGTAGCTATGCGTCGTCTCGGTCTGCACCGAGGTGCTCACCGAGTTGTCCTGGGTGTTGCGGCTGCCGTAGTCACCGTCGACCGTGGTCTGGTTGCCGCCCACCGCGTTGGTGGACGCATCGGTCAGGATGATGGAGCCGGCGTTGCCGCCGTCGCCACCGGACGCACCGCCGCTGCCGATACCGATCAGGCTGTCGCCGCCCGACGCGCCGCCGCCGTGGCCACCGCTCATGTCGACGTCGCTGATCACCGGTCCGTCGTTGCCGGAGATCAGGTCACCGCCGGCGTGCTGCGAGTTGTCCTCGATGGCGTTGTCCTTGCCCACCGCGACATGCGAGCCGGAGCCGGCCCAGATGTCGCCGTTGTTCATGGTGTTGCCGTCACCAAGCACCGCGCCGTCACCGCTGACGATGTCGCCCTTGTTCTCGCCGTCGACCACCACGCCGCCGTTGGTGGCGGTGTTGGTGCTCTTGTCGCCGAGGGTGATGTCACCGAAGCCGAGGTTGAACGCACCCTGCTGGGCGTTGGCGCCGGCGTCCTGGTTGGGGCTCATCACCGGCACGTTGTTGTGGCTGGCCCACTCGGTGTCGTTGTTGCTGGCCACTTCCGGCGCGAACTGCGTCTGCGGGGAGAAGGGCGAAGCGACCTGGTTGCCGAACGAAGCCGGGATGCTGTGGTGGTCGGCGACCGCGCGCTGCAGGCCGAGCACCGGGTTACCGCCGCCCAGCAGGACGCCCGCTGGGGCCGCGGTGGCCGCGACGGCGTGCAGCTGGGCCGCGGTCACGTTCGGCAGGCCGGCGTCACGCAGGCTGCCGTCCGGATCGGCGATGAACGAAGCTGCCGAGGCGGGGCTGCGGAACAGGTCCAGGATGAAGTCGATCAGAGTGGTCATTTCTCCAACCCTTTCGGATGTTTCTGTGGAGTCTCTGGTGAGTCCCCCCGCCGGGCTCTCCGGCGATCTGGAGACCAATTTATGGAGCGGCGCCGGCCGCGGAAACGGGGCCGGTTCCCCTCCCCGTATCGCCCCTACTCGGGGTACCGGGGGCTACCCCAATAGGGGGTTAGGGGATATGTAGGGGTGTCCGGTTCAACCCACCCCGCTATTGACGTTTCGGCAGGTAAACGCAAAAAAACGCACGACCACTCGGGCCGTGCGTTTTCGCGCTAGTCGTGAGAGATCAGTCGAAGATGTCGAATCCCCCGCCGCTGTCAGTGTGGTGTTGGTCGTCGGCGATCGGATGGGCCCAGTCGGGCGCCGGCTCCGGATCGATGATCGGCGCATCCTCGATGACGGGCTCGTCGAGCTGGAGCGAAAGCTCATCGAGCGGCTGATTCGCCAAGCTGCCGTCGTCGATGGCCGACGCCGCGGAAGTGAGATGGTCCAGCGAGTCCGACTGGTCGATGACGTGGCCGGCCGCGACATCCCAGGCGTCGTTGGGGGAATCGAGCGGCACGTGATCGCCGAAGGCGTCGAACGCCGCGGTAGCCGCACCGCTGGCCCATACGTTGCCGCCCGGGTCGGCGGCGCCGAGATCGCCGAACCCGCCGCCGGCACCGGTCGTCGACAGCGACTCCGACACGACGGGAATCAGGTTGTTCACATCGGTGCTGGTCACATCGGTCAGATGAGCGTCGGCAATGGCCTGGGCCGGGTCGGCGGCATAGCGGGCAGCAGCATCGGGGTCGCGTACCAGCGACATCACAAAGTCCAGCAATGTGTTCGCCATACTCCACCTCCTCAACAGTTCAATGTGAATGCTAGCCAGCTGGACGGGCGCTGGGATCGGTGCCGAACCCACCCCTGGCGACACCGCATTAGGGGGGCGGGCATTAGGGGATCGACGCCACTAGGGGATCAATCTCGGGCTCGGCGGGTCTCAGCAGATAGGGTGAGGTTCGGCCGAGACAACAGGAGTGACGCCTGATGACCGACTCACTGGGATTGTCGATCGGGATGACCAACCTGGTGGCAGCGCGCGAGGGTCGCCAACCGGTGATCCGCCGATCGATCCTCACCCTGCACAACGACCGTGCCCCCGAGGTGGGCGAATACACGGGTAACGGATTGCCGCTGGCCGGCTTCGTGGAGCGGGTCGGTGACCCGGTTCCGCTGGTCGCGGCCGACGGATCCCAGCACCGCGGTGAGCTGGTGCTGGCCGAGGCGCTGGCCGCGATGGCACGCCTTGCCGGTGGCGGCTCGCCGGTGGTCATCGCCGTCCCGGCGCACTGGGGCCCGAGCACCGTCAACGCCCTGCGTGATGTGCTGCCGCGTTATCCCGCGCTCGCGGCCGGCGGTGCCGCGCCGGGCCTGGTCCCGGACTCGCTGACCGCGCTGGCGGCCCTGCAGGGCGACCCCGGCTTGCCCACCGAAGGTGTCGTGGTGTTGTGCGATTTCGGCGGCAGCGGGACCAGCGTGACATTGACCGACGCCGGCGCCGGCTTCGCCACCATCGGTCCGACCGTGCGCTATCCCGATTTCTCCGGGGACCTGATCGACCAGGCCCTGCTCAACCATGTGCTCAGCGGAGTCGCCGCGGCCGGCGATACCGATCCGGCAGGCACCGCGGCGGTCGGCTCGCTGGCCCGGCTGCGGGCCGAATGCCGCCAAGCCAAGGAGCGGTTGTCGGCCGATACCGCCACAGTGGTCCACACCGAGTTGCCGGGGTTCAACTCCGATGTCCGGGTGACCCGCCCCGAACTCGAACAACTCATGTCCGCACCGCTGGCCGGCTTGCTGGACACCATCGAAGACACGTTGCAGCGCAACAACATTGCGTTGTCGAGCGTGAACGCGGTGGCCACCGTCGGCGGTGGCGCGGCGATTCCGCTCGTTACGCAGCGGCTGTCGGAGCGGCTGCGCACGGCGGTCGCCACCACCGCACGTCCCCAATTCAGTGTGGCCGCGGGGGCCGCTCTGGTCGCCGAGCGGGTGATCGACGCAGGCGCACCTACCGGGATGGCCCCGATCGTGGCGGCTGCCGACGCGCCAACAGGTTTGGCTCCCGAGATCGCCGCCGCCGACGCTCCGACCGGCATGGCCCCGACCAGCCTGGGCCCGGCAGCCAACGCCGACTCGGGAAACTTCGGGGCACTGGCCTGGTCGCAAGACGACGCGCCCGGCAACGAGCCGGTGCCATACGCGGGCGGCGAATACGAGACTCCCGCGGGTAACACGGCGGCGCGACCACCCGTCGAGTTCAGCCACGACGAGGAGATGTTCGACGCCGGTCCGGCTCCGCTGCCCTGGTACAAACGCCCGCCGATCCTGTTCGGGGCAGCGGCTGCGGCCGCCCTACTGGCCGCAGGCGGCCTCGCGGTGACATTGACCAGCTCCGAAGGGGATTCGACTCCGGTCACCGAGACCAGCACCACGTATTCGATGGGGCCGTCTCCGGAGGGACCGCCGCCCGAGCCGGTCACCACCGTGACCGAGGGGCCGGACGGGGTCAAGACGACCACGGTCGTGGCGCCACCCCCGCCGCCGCCGGAAACGACGACGTCGGCTCCGGAAACCACGACGACGACCAGTCCGACCACGACCACCACGACGACCACGACGACCACTGCTCCAACGACAACGACCACCCGCACCACGACCACCACGACGCAGCCGCCGACGACCACCACCCGGCCACCGACGACGACACAGCCGCCCACCACCACCCAACCGCCGGCCACGACGAGTGCGGCGGCGGAGGGCGACGGCGGGGCCTAGGCGGGCACCGATGACCGCACCGGAGTCCGTTCCGGAGCTTGCGTCGGCTGCCCGGTCGGCGATCGACGCCGTGCGGGCCGCACCGGCCACACCGGTCAAACTGCTGGTGGCCGGCGGAATCGGAACCGGAAAGAGCACGGTGCTCGCCCAGCTCCGCGAGGCGCTGCGCGGAGCCGACCGGACCGTGTTGACCCGGGCTCCCCGGCCGGACGACGACCCCGAAGCGGCATACGTCATCGACGATGCACACTTGCTCGACGACAGCGAAATCGACTGTCTTGCAGAGAAAGTCACCGAGCCTTCGGCCACCGTCATGGTGGCGAGCGAGCCATTGGCCCACCGCGCCGCACTGCGCACGTTGGCCACCGCGTTGGAACGGGAAAACCCCGCCGTACGACTGGGTCCCCTGACCGCCTCCGCGGTGAGCCGGGCGCTGAGCACGGCAGTGGGGGCCCCGGCCACCCAGGAGACCGTGAAATCGGTTCTGGGTGTGACCGCCGGTTTGCCGTTTCTGTTGTCGGCGGCGGCCGCGGCCGAGGCGCCGGCTGACGCGGCCCGCTTCGCCCTGCTGGAGCGGTTGCGTCGAGTGGACAAGGACACCCGCGATGCACTGCTGATCCTGTCGTTGAGTCACGATCTCGGCCCTGACGACGTCTCGGCCGCACTGCGGTTGAGCAGTACGGAGGCGTCGGCGGCGGTGGATCGGGCCCGGGCCTGCGGATTGGTGGAGCCTTCCCACGACGGCCGGTTCGTGCGCATGGTTCACGAGTCGCTCGCGCAGATCGCCGGGGCCGCTCGTCACCACGAGATCGAAATGTCTCTGCTGGCTTCACAACTCGAACTTTCGACACTGTCTGCCGATCTCGCGGTGCGGCTGGCCGAGCACGGCCTGCGTGACGATCGGCTCGCCGAGGCGCTGGCAGAGCATGCCGCGCACAACCGCGCCCGACCCGCGCGCGCGGCGCGCCTCTACCGCGCCGCGGTCACCGCGGGTGCCGCGGCGGTCAGCACTCGCTTGGCCGATGCGCTGGCCCTGGCCGGCGATTGCGCCACCGCGGCACGGATGGCCGACGAGTTGCTCGACTCGGAGGATCCGGCCGAGCGGGCCATCGCGGTACGGATCGCGGCCAGTGTCGCCATGCACGACGGCAGCGCGGCCCAGGCAGCGGACTTGTTCCGTTGGCTCGGCCCGCATCCGGACGTCTTGGTCAGTTCAGCGAGTACCACGGCCTTTCTCGCGGCCGGCGACGCGGACGCGGCACGGGCGGCGTCGAGCACCGAGGCAGCCGGGCCGCCCACCTCGACGGCGCGGGCGGCTCGCAGCCTGGCCGAAGGCTTGGTGTTGTCACTGGATCAGCCGTTCGCCGTCACGGTGGCCCGGCTGGGACAGGCCGTCACGTCCGACTATCAAGCCGCCGGCGTCGCGCCGGATACACCGGGGGCGTTGGTCACGCTGGCCGCGCTGCACGGCGGCGACTCGGTGCGGGCGCGCAGCGTGATCAGCCGGGCGGTGCGGGCCGGCGGCGCAGATGAGGCGTTCAGTGCGGCCCGGCACCGCCTGTTGCTCGGGTGGGTGAAGATGCAGGACGGTCAGCTCGGCGCGGCCGGCGCCGACGTTGCCGCGGCCGAAGCGGGCGAAGACCTGCACCGGCGCGACGCCTTGTGGGCCGCCGCGCTGCGCACCGCGATCGCCCGGCGCAGCGGCGACAGCGGCGCGGTGCAGAAGTATTGGTATGCCGCCGTGGAGGTGCTCGCCGAGTATTCGATCGACCTCTTCTCTCTATTGCCGCTGGGCGAGTTGTGGGTGGCGGGCGCGCGTATGCGTCAGGTCGACCGGCTCGAGCACGCGCTGACCGAGGCCTGGGATCTGCTCACAGCGCTCGGGAATCCGGTGTTGTGGTCGGTGCCCCTGCATTGGGCCGGGGTCCACGCCGGGATTCTGGCCAACTCGCCCGCTGCCGTTGCCCCACACGGGCAGGCACTGACAGCCGCGGCCGGGCAGAGCGCCTTCGCCCGGGCGCTGGCCAACGGCGGACGCACCTGGCTGCGGGTGTTGGCCAACCACGTCGACGTCGATGAGGTGACCGTCGCGGCCCGGGCCCTGTCCCAGTTCGGTCTTACCTGGGATGGCACCCGGCTGGCCAGTCAGGCCGCGCTGCAGACGCCGGACGCGCGGGTGTCGCAGGCCATGCTGCAACTGGCCCGCGATCTCAAACAGACCAGTGCGCTCGAAGAGGCGGACGGCACCGCAGTGGCGGCCGGGGCTCCTGTCGCCGCAACCCAGGCCGCCCCGGCGCCGTCGTCGACCAAGCTGTCCGACCGCGAACGCGAGGTGGCCGAACTTCTGTTGCTCGGCATGCCCTACCGCGATATCGGCAGTCAGTTGTTCATCTCGGCGAAGACCGTCGAGCATCACGTCGCGCGGATCCGGCGCCGTCTCGGGGCCGACTCGCGCACCGAAATGCTGTCGATGCTGCGGGCGATGCTGGCTCCGCAGGGCTGAGAGCTATACCACAGTGAGCTCAAAGTTAGGTAAGCCTCGGTAGCGCTAAGAAACTCGTAAATGTCACTATGAGCTGAAGGAAGCTAAGTTACCGACGGGTAACTATGCCCAAGTTACCCGCGAGTAACTCGCGAATGGAGGCGTTTCTGTGGAGAGTCTCGAACACACATTGGCTGTGTCGCGGCTGATTCTCGGTCTGCTCGCAACGCTCGTCGTGCTGGCGTTCGCCGGCAAGCGCGTGTTGTGGCTGACCAAGCTGATCAGCTCCGGCCAGAAAGTCGGCGACGAGCGTGGCCGCAAGGACCATCTCGTCACCCGCTTCCTGAACCAGAACAAGGAAGTCTTCGCCCAGTCGAAGCTCCTGAAGTGGTCGATCCCCGGCCTTGCGCACTTCTTCACCATGTGGGGCTTCTTCGTCCTGGCCACGGTGTACCTCGAGGCCTACGGCGTGCTGTTCAACCCCGAGTTCCACATCCCGCTGGTCGGCCGCTGGGCGGTGCTGGGCTTCCTGCAGGACTTCTTCGCCGTCGCCGTGCTGGTCGGCATCATCGTCTTCGCGATCATCCGCATCCTGAAGAACCCCGAGCAGCTGGGCCGCGAATCCCGCTTCTACGGCTCACACAACGGCGGCGCCTGGACGATCCTCATCATGATCTTCCTGGTCATCGCGACATACGCGGTGTTCCGCGGTGCGGCCGTCAACGTGCTCGACGAGGACTTCCCCTACCAGTCGGGCGCCTTCTTCTCCGACGGCATGGCCGCGCTGCTGGCTCCGCTGGGCCACACCGCGAACGTGTGGCTGGAGACCATCGCACTGCTGGCCCACCTCGGCGTCATGCTGGCCTTCCTGCTGATCGTGCTGCACTCCAAGCACCTGCACATCGGCCTGGCCCCCATCAACGTCACCTTCAAGCGCCTGCCCGACGGCCTCGGCCCGCTGCTGCCCATGGAGTACAAGGGCGAGAAGATCGACTTCGAGGATCCCGCTGAGGACGCGGTCTTCGGCAAGGGCCGCATCGAGGACTTCACCTGGAAGGGCAACCTCGACATGGCGACCTGCACCGAGTGCGGTCGCTGCCAGTCGCAGTGCCCGGCCTGGAACACCGGCAAGCCGCTGTCGCCCAAGCTCGTGATCATGAACCTTCGCGATCACCTGTTCGCGAAGGCTCCCTACATCATCGAAGGCAAGCCGATGCCCGAAGAGGGCTCGGTCGACTTCGCCAAGCTCGGCGACAGCCTGCACGGACACGGCGTGCCCGAAGACGGCTACGCCCGCATCGAAGGTTCCGGTCCCGAGCAGGCGCTGCGCCCGCTGGTCGGTACCGCTGAGCAGGGCGGCGTCATCGACCCCGACGTGCTGTGGTCCTGCACCAACTGTGGCGCCTGCGTCGAGCAGTGCCCGGTGGACATCGAGCACATCGACCACATCGTCGACATGCGCCGCTACCAGGTCATGGTCGAGTCGGAGTTCCCCGGCGAGCTGGGCGTGCTGTTCAAGAACCTGGAGACCAAGGGCAACCCCTGGGGCCAGAACGCCAAGGACCGCACCAACTGGATCGACGAGGTCGACTTCGACGTGCCGGTCTACGGCGAGGATGTCGAGAGCTTCGACGGCTTCGAGTACCTGTTCTGGGTCGGCTGCGCCGGCGCCTACGAGGACCGGGCCAAGAAAACCACCAAGGCAGTCGCCGAACTGTTGGCCGCCTCGGGCGTGAAGTTCCTGGTGCTGGGCACCGGCGAAACCTGTACCGGTGACTCGGCCCGCCGCTCCGGCAACGAGTTCCTCTTCCAGCAGCTGGCCGCGCAGAACGTCGAGACCATCAACGAGCTGTTCGAAGGTGTCGAGACGGTCGATCGCAAGATCATCGTCACCTGCCCGCACTGCTTCAACACGATCGGCCGCGAGTATCCGCAGCTGGGTGCCAACTACACCGTCGTGCACCACACGCAGCTGCTGAACCGCCTGGTCCGGGACAAGAAGCTGGTACCGGTCAAGTCCACCGGGGGCCCCGAGGTCACCTACCACGACCCCTGCTTCCTGGGTCGCCACAACAAGGTCTACGAAGCTCCGCGTGAGCTGGTCGAGGCCTCCGGCGTGACGCTCAAGGAAATGCCCCGCCACGCCGACCGCGGCCTGTGCTGTGGTGCCGGTGGCGCGCGCATGTGGATGGAAGAGCACATCGGCAAGCGCGTGAACGTGGAGCGCACCGAAGAGGCGATGGACACCGCCTCGACCATCGCGACCGGCTGCCCGTTCTGCCGCGTGATGATCACCGACGGTGTCGACGACGTGGCCGCGGCCCGCAACGTCGAGAAGGCCGAAGTGCTCGACGTGGCTCAGCTACTGCTGAACTCGCTGGACAAGAGCGCCGTGACACTCCCCGAAAAGGGCACGGCGGCAAAGGAATCCGAGAAGCGAGCCGAGGCACGCGCAGAAGCCGAAGCCAAGGCAGCAGCTGCGGCACCGGCACCGGCACCGGTCGTCGAGGAGGCCCCGGCGGCTGAGGCAGCGCCTGCTGCCGAGGCACCGGCCGCAACAACTGCGGCGCCGGCCCCGGTCAAGGGTCTCGGCATGGCCGGTGGCGCCAAGCGTCCGGGCGCCAAGAAGGCAGCGGCTCCGGCCGCGTCTGCCGCTCCGGCTGCTGAGGCCGCCGCTCCGGCTGCTCCGGTCAAGGGCCTGGGCATCGCCGGTGGCGCCAAGCGTCCAGGTGCCAAGAAGACCGCGGCTCCGGCCGCCTCTGCCGCCCCGGCCGAGGCTCCGGCCGAAACCCCGGCTGCTCCCGCGGCTCCGGTGAAGGGTCTGGGCCTGGCGGCCGGCGCGAAGCGCCCGGGCGCCAAGAAGGCTGCGGCTCCCGCGGCTCCGGCAGCTCCTGCCGCCGAAGCACCGGCTGCGGCTCCCGCGGCCGCCGAGCCTGCCAAGCCGGAACCGCCGGTGGTCGGCCTGGGCATTGCCGCGGGCGCACGTCGTCCGGGTGCCAAGAAGGCCGCCAAGGCTGCTCCGGCAGCCCCCGCCCCGGCCGCACCTGCCGCCGAGGCGACCCCGGAACCGGCAGCGGAGAAGCCCGCCGAAGCGCCCGCCGAGGAAGCCAAGCCGGAACCGCCGGTCGTGGGCCTTGGCATCAAGCCTGGCGCCAAGCGTCCCGGTAAGCGCTGAGCGACGCAGTCGCATCGAACGGCCATCTCCCACTCCGGGAGGTGGCCGTTCGGCGTATCCGGGGCACAGAACGGTGCCGGCCGACTGTGGCGGTGGCCACCTACCACAAGGGCAAATTCCAAAATCAGTGGACTGTGGTGAGACGATGGAGGGCGTGACTACCCATCAGTTGCCGTGGCAGACCGGTCAGCACCCGAAGCCGCGTACGTTTGCCCAGTCCACGAAGCTGCAGGACGTCCTGTACGAGATCCGTGGGCCGGTACACGAGCAGGCCTCACGGCTGGAAGCTGAAGGGCACCGCATCCTCAAGCTCAACATCGGCAACCCTGCGCCGTTCGGCTTCGAGGCACCCGACGTGATCATGCGCGACATGATCCAGGCGCTGCCGTACGCGCAGGGCTACTCCGACTCCAAGGGCATCGCCAGCGCGCGGCGCGCGGTGTTCACCCGTTACGAGCTGGTCGAGGGATTCCCCAAGTTCGACATCGAGGACGTCTACCTCGGAAACGGCGTCTCCGAGCTCATCACGATGACGCTGCAGGCGCTGCTGGACAACGGTGACCAGGTGCTCATTCCGGCACCGGACTACCCGTTGTGGACGGCATCGACCGCGTTGGCCGGCGGAACCCCGGTGCACTACCTGTGCGACGAGACCCAAGGCTGGAATCCCGACGTCGCCGACATCGAGTCCAAGATCACCGAGCGCACCAAGGCGCTGGTGGTGATCAACCCGAACAACCCCACGGGCGCGGTGTACAGCCGCGAGACCCTGGAGCAGATGGTGGAGTTGGCCCGCAAGCATCAGCTGCTGCTGTTGGCCGACGAGATCTACGACAAGATCCTCTACGACGACGCCAAGCACATCTCGCTGGCCACCTTGGCGCCCGACCTGCTGACCCTGACATTCAACGGGTTGTCGAAGGCCTATCGGGTGGCCGGTTACCGCTCTGGCTGGCTGGTCATCACCGGTCCCAAGGAGCACGCGAGCAGCTTCATCGAGGGCATCAGCCTGCTGTCGAACATGCGGTTGTGCCCGAATGTCCCTGCGCAGCACGCGATTCAGGTCGCGTTGGGCGGCCATCAGAGCATCGACGATCTGGTGTTGCCCGGCGGCCGCCTGCTCGAGCAGCGGGACACCGCCTGGACGAAGCTCAACGAGATCCCCGGTGTCTCGTGTGTGAAACCGGCGGGTGCGCTGTACGCGTTCCCGCGTCTGGATCCTGAAGTGCACGACATCCACGATGACGAGCAACTGGTTCTCGACCTGTTGTTGCAGGAGAAGATCCTGTTGACGCAGGGCACGGGGTTCAACTGGCCCACACCGGATCACCTGCGCATCGTGACACTGCCGTGGGCGCGGGATCTGGCCCAGGCCATCGAGCGGCTGGGTAACTTCCTGGCCGGCTACCGCCAGTAGGCGTCAGGAACCAGACAGCCGCCCCCTCTACGCTGACCGGGTGGCGCACACGCATTCCCACTCGCATTCGCTGGCCGGACCGTCTCCGCTCGGTCCGTTGGCCGCGCGCATCGTCGTCGGCCTGTTGGTTGCCATCGGGCTGGCTGTCCTCATCGGCGCTGCCGTGCTGTGGCCCAGCCATCAGAAGGTCGACATTCCGCTGCCGTTCCAGAACGCCGCGGGCGGCGCCGTCACCACCGAAGCCGGGCACGTGGTGTCCAGCACCTTGGCGGACTGCGGCAGCCCGTCAGCCGGCGGCGTGCTGACCTCCAAACCGCAGCCGGCCGCCCCCGGAGGCGGCACGTGTGTACAGAATTTGGTGTCCATCGACTCGGGCCCCAACAAGGGCGCCAAGACGCTGCTGGAGTTCACCACCGGCCCTGGCCAACCGAATCTCGTTGCCGGAGACAATATTCGGGTCAGTCGCCAGGTCGATGCGGCCGGGACGACGAGTTACGCGTTCTTCGACTATGAGCGCACCTGGCCGTTGATCGCGATGGCGGTGGTGTTCGCCGTGGTGATCGTGGCGGTGGCGCGCTGGCGCGGACTGCGGGCCATCGTCGGCATCGTGGTGGCGTTCGCGGTGCTGATGATTTTCCTGTTACCCGCGTTACGCGACGGTGCCCCGGCGATCCCGGTGGCGTTGGTGGCCTCGGCAGCCATCCTGTATGCGGTGATCTACCTGGCGCACGGCGTCAGCCTGCGCACCAGCGCGGCTCTGCTGGGCACGCTGACGTCCTTGCTGTTGGCCGCCATACTGTCCTGGGCGGCAATCGAATTGGCCCATCTGACGGGCTTGTCCGAAGATCAGAACAACGAGGTCGCCGCCTACATGGGCAACGTGTCCATCACCGGGCTGCTGCTGGCCGGGTTCATCATCGGCTCACTCGGCGTGCTCAACGACGTGACCATCACCCAGGCCTCGGCGGTGTTCGAGCTCGCCGAGCACGGCGGTAGCCGGCGCTCGATCTTCGCCGGCGCCATGCGGGTGGGCAGTGACCATATCGCCAGCACCGTCTACACGCTGGTGCTGGCGTATGCCGGCAGCGCCCTGCCGCTGCTGCTGCTGTTCAGCGTGGCCAACCGGTCGCTGGCCGACGTGCTGACGGGTGAGAGCGTGGCCATCGAGATCGCCCGGTCCGCGGTGGGCGGTATCGCCTTGGCATTGTCGGTCCCGCTGACGACGGGCATCGCCGCGGTGCTGGCAACACCGCAGACCAGCAGGCCGGTCAGCAGGCACTGAGCCGCCAGTTTCGGCCACCACGGGCCGGGGTATCCCGCGACCGTGAGCCAGCCCGATCACCATCGCAGCGAGTTGACCCTCGAGGTCGACGGAACCCGCCGCCATCTGACCGTCGACAACCGCATGACGCTGCTGGATGCGCTGCGTGAACAGCTGGGCGTAACGGCGCCGAAGAAGGGCTGCGACCACGGACAGTGCGGCTCGTGCACGGTGCTGCTCGACGGGCGTCGCGTCACCACGTGCCTGACGTTCGCCGTCGCCGCCGACGGGGCACAGATCACCACGGCCGCAGGCCTCGAGCAAGATGGTCGGCTGCACCCGGTGGCGCAGTCGTTCTACGACGAGGACGGCTTTCAATGCGGTTACTGCACGCCCGGCCAGATCTGTTCTGCGGTCGGCATGTTGGACGAGGTCAAGGGCGGCGCACCGAGCTTCGTCACCGAAGATCTGGAGCTCAGCCCCGTGCTGACCGACGATGAGATCCGGGAACGGATGAGCGGCAATCTCTGCCGGTGCGCGGCGTATCCGAACATCGTCGCCGCGATCGAGCGGGCGGCGACCCAATGAGGCCGTTCGACTACCACCGCGCGACGAGTCCCGCCGATGCGGTGGCCGCGCTGGCCGAGCACCCCCGCGGAGCCTTTCTCGCCGGCGGCACCAACCTCGTCGATCACATGAAACTCGGTGTCACAGAACCGGATCTGTTGGTCGACGTCAGCCACCTCGATCTGTCGGAGATCGCAGTCACCGACGACGGCGGCGTACGCATCGGCGCCAACGTCCGCAACAGCGATCTGGCGGCCGACCCGGTGATCCGGTCGCACTACCCGATGCTGGCGCGGGCCCTGCTGTCGGGTGCGTCCGGGCAATTACGCAACGCGGCCACCACGGCCGGGAACCTGCTGCAGCGAACCAGGTGCGTGTACTTCCAGGACGTCACCACGCCGTGCAACAAGCGCGAGCCGGGCAGCGGCTGCTCGGCGCTCGACGGCTATGTGCGCTACCACGCCATCTTCGGCGCATCGCCGCATTGCGTGGCAGTACACCCTTCGGACATGGCAGTGGCGATGTGCGCCCTGGACGCGCAGGTCGTGGTGCGGACTCGCGACGGGGAACGCCGCATCCCGGTGGACGAGTTCTATCGGCTTCCGGGTGACGAACCCGACCGGGACACCGTGTTGGGGCACGGTGAGCTGATCACCGGAGTCGAACTGCCCCCGCCACCCGGTGGGGCGGTCTCGGATTACCGCAAGGTGCGTGACCGTGCCTCCTACGCGTTCGCGCTGGTGTCGGTCGCCGCCGAGCTGACCTTCACCTCAACATTCCAGATCGGGTCGGCACGAATCGCATTGGGCGGCGTGGCACACAAGCCGTGGCGGGCGCGGCGGGCCGAGCGCGTACTGACCGGCGATCAGCCCTCGGCCGAGACCTTCGACGCAGCGGCTGAAGCCGAACTCAAGCAAGCCGAACCACTGCCGGGAAACGAGTTCAAAGTGGACCTCGCCCGCCGCACACTGGTCGCCCAACTACGCATGCTCACCGAACGGAGACGGCCATGACTCTCGTCGAACCGCATGCCATGGGCCTACCGATGGCCCGCACCGACGGCCGTGCGAAGGTCACCGGCACCGCCCGCTACGCATTCGAGCAGCAGGTCGAGCACCCCGCGTACCTGCATGCGATCCAGGCCACCATCGCACGCGGCCGGGTCACCACCATGGACACCACCGCGGCCATCGCCCTCGACGGGGTGCTCGACGTGCTCACCGTCTTCGATGCGCCCAAGCTGGCCGACACCTCCGACGGTGAGCTGACGATCCTTCAGGACGATCAAGTGCACTTCCGCGGACAGATCATCGGCGGCGTGGTGGCCGAAACCGCTGAGATCGCCCGGGAGGCAAGCGCTCTGGTGCGGGTGGATTACCACGAGGAGCCGCACGACGTAGCGCTGACCGCCGATCACCGCGGCCTGTACAAGCCCGAGTCGGTCAATCCGTCGTTTCCCGCCGACACCGATCAGGGCGACGTCGAAACCGCCCTGACCTCAGCCGAGGTCACCGTCGACGCGACCTACCGCACACCGATCGAGCACAACAACCCGATGGAGCCGCACGCTTGCATCGCACACTGGACGATGCGCGACGGTGAACCCTCGGTGACCCTGTACGACTCGACGCAGGGCGTACACGTGGTACGCAAGACGCTGGCGCCGCTGCTGGACCTGAGGCCCGAGCAACTCCGGGTGGTCGCACCGCACGTGGGCGGCGGGTTCGGGTCCAAGGGCGCGCCGCACGCGCATGATGTGCTGGCCCTGCTCGCCGCCCAGCGCGCCGGCGGCCGACCCGTGAAGCTGGCACTGACCCGACAACAGATGTTCTCGCTGGTCGGCTATCGCACCCCGACCATCCAGCGCCTGCGACTGGGCGCCGATCAGGGCGGTCACCTCGTCGCCCTGGCACACGACGTCGTCGAACAGACTTCCACCGTGAAGGAATTCGCCGAGCAGACGGCCGTCACCTCCCGCAAGATGTACGCCAGCCCCAACCGGCACACATCGCACCGGTTGGCCGCGCTCGACGTGCCCGTCCCGTTCTGGATGCGGGCTCCGGGCGAATGCCCCGGCACGTTCGCCGCCGAGGTCGCGATGGACGAGCTCGCGGTGGCTTGCAAACTCGATCCCATCGAGTTGCGGATCCGCAATGAACCCGAGGTCGATCCCGAGACAGGCAATCCCTGGTCGAGCCGACGCCTGATCGAGTGTCTCCGTGTCGGCGCCGAGCGCTTCGGCTGGCATCCACGCGATCCGCGGCCCGCCAAATACCTTGCCGGCAATTGGTTTATCGGCACCGGGGTGGCTGCGGCCACGTATCCAGGTATGGCGATGGAAGGCAACACGGCCCGCATCAGCCACACCGGGCAGGGTCACTACACCGTGCAGATCGGCGCAGCGGACATCGGCACCGGCACCTGGACCGCGCTGGCCCAGATCGCCGCCGATGCCCTGGGATGCGATGTCGCCGCGATCGACCTGCAGATCGGTGACACCGACCTGCCGCAGGCATCGGTGGCCGGCGGCTCGTCCGGCATCACCTCGTGGGGATCGGCAATCGTGGCTGCGGCCAAGCAATTTCGCCGCGAGCACGGCGACCATCCGCACATCGGTGTGACAGCGACGGCCGAGGCTCCGCAGAACCCCGACACCGAGAAGTTCACGGTCCAGTCCTTCGGCGCGCACTTCGTCGAGGCGCACGTCAACCGTGACACCGGCGAAATCCGGGTCCCCCGCATGCTCGGGGTCTTCTCGGTCGGCCGGGCCATCAACGCGCGCACACTCCGATCCCAGCTGATCGGTGGCATGACGATGGGGCTGTCCATGGCGCTGCATGAGGAGAGCGTGCGGGACTCACGGTTCGGGCATGTCGTCACCCAGGATCTCGCCTCGTATCACATCAGCGCCCACGCCGACGTCCCTCATGTCGAAGCGATCTGGCTCGACGAGGTCGAAGAACACCTCAACCCGATGGGGTCTCGCGGCGCGGGCGAGATCGGCATCGTCGGCGCCGCGGCGGCGGTGGTCAACGCCATACACCACGCCACCGGGGTCCGGGTCCGGGAGCTACCGGTCACTCTCGACAAAGTGTTGCCGGGGCTGCCCTGAGCCTGGTCAGCCGGCCAGGTCGTCTTCGGTGAGTTCGGTGGCGGCCAAAGCGGCAGAAAGGGTGTCATGGCGAAACACCGAGGTGACGTGGTCGTGCACCACGCGGAACGCGGCGGCTCCGGCGCGAGCCGTCCCGTCGGCGCTCAGAACGGTCTGTTCGACGACGACCACGCCGTCGTGGACGAACATCCGCCCCGGCGTCACGGTCTTGCCCACGGAGCCGGCCCAATCACGCAGGGCGGCGTGCCCTTGGGCGGCACCTCTGGCATCGCCTACCTCGATGTCATCGCTGGACAGCTTGATCAGGGTGTCGACGTCGTTGTCGTTCAGCGCGTCATGCCAGGCCAGAACCGTGGCGATCTCGGATGTGGTCATGAACGCAACGTACGCCACTCAGAACGGTGTGTTGTCGAGCCAGGCGGCCCAGGTCGCGGTGTCGCCGAACACTTCGAGTCCGAGGTCGCCCGCACTGCGCCGCCGAGTGACGGCCAACAACAGGTCACCGGCCGGACCCTTCAGTGCGACAGTGCCCTTGCCATGACTGTGTGACCACCCGAGCCCGTCCTCGTCGTGCTCCAGCATCCACTCCCCCGTGGGCCCCAGCCCCTCGTCGGTGGCGTGCAGATGAATGCTGGCACCCGACGCGAGGGGTTCGCCGTGCCGCTTGTTGGCCATGCCGGTGGAGATCTCAAGCCACTCACTGACCGCGTCGGCGGCGAGGTCGGCCGGAATGTCGAACGTGGTTCCCAGGGCCAGCGCGGCGTCGGCGTGGTGCACCGCCACCTCGTGTACTCGACGCCGGATCCACCATCCGCCCGGTTTGGGGCCCAGGAAGGTCCACACCCTGGTGTCGGTGCCGACCTGGTCGACCGCCTTGAGGATTTGGACCGCACCCGCGTTGAGCCACTCGATCGCAGCCTCGGCGTCGTCGGGCGGCTTGCCCTCATGTACCTCACGCGGGTCGAGCGGGGACACCCGACGCTCGGAGATAATCTGTGCCGCCCAACGGTTTCCGCGCCCCACATGACGGAACAGTTGCTTGAGCGTCCACTCCGGGCACGTCGGCACCGGCGTCTCAGGATCGCTGGAGGCGATCAGCTCCCCGAACGAACGGGTCTGGTCGAGCAGAGCAGCTCGGAAGTCCACGTCACGAACTTACCGCTGTGCGTGCCTTCCCGAGTGCGATCGGCAGAGTCGACCACCCCCGCAGGATTCGGGTCTCGCGGCGGCTTCCCTGACCGGCCGGCCGGGCGTCGGGGAAACGCTCGAAGAAGGTCTGCAGGCCGACCTGGCCTTCCGCTCGGGCCAGGGCAGCGCCGAGGCAGAAGTGTCTTCCTCCGGAGAACGACAGGTGCCGCCCGGCGTTGTCGCGCTCGATGTCGAAGCGGTGCGGGTCGGTGAACACCGCGGGGTCGCGGTTGGCCCCGGCGAGGTGCACGATGACCAGTTCGTCGGCCTGCACCTGCGTTCCGGCCACTTCCGTGTCCACGCGGGCCACTCGTGCACTCATCAGCACCGGTGAGTCCAGGCGCAGGATTTCCTCGACGGCATTGGGCCAGAGTTCGGGCCGAGAGGCCAGGGTCTGCAGGTGTTCGGGATGGTCCAGCAGCATGCGGATGCCGTTGCCCAGCAGGTTGACCGTCGTCTCGAACCCCGCCGCCAGGACGAGCCCCGCCAGCGCCCGCAGTTCTGATTCGTCGAGCGGTTCCCCGGCCGCGCCGGCGTCGGAAGCCTGGATGATCTGGCTGAGCAGGTCCTCGCCGGGGTTCCGACGCAGTTGGCGCAGGTGATCGGTCAGCCAGGTCTCGAATCCGTGGATGCCGGAGTTCACCTGCTGGTACTGCCGCCAGGTCAGGCCGATGTCGAGGCTCGGCGCGCCGAGCTCGCCGAAGCGAAGGATCTGGGAGCGATCAGCGTCGGGCACGCCGAGGATGTCGCTGATCACCGCGACCGGCAGCTGGGCACAGTACTGCTCGACGATGTCGACCACGCCGCCGTCCATGGCATCCAGCAATTCGTTGGCTGTTTCCTGGACCCGTTCCCGCAGCCGGGAGACCGCTCGGGTGGTGAACACCGATGAGACCAGCTTGCGGTAGCGCGTGTGGTCGGGCGGCTCCACGGCCAGCAGCGACGGGGCCAGCAGGGGGTGCAGCCCGCCGGTGTAGGTCTTGTCGGCCACCCACCGCAACGGCTTCGGCAGGTTCCCGCCGAGCCGCGACACCCGGAAGTCGTCAGAGCGCAGCAGGTCGGTCGCGACGTCGTAATCGAAGGTCATCAGCAGCGCACGACCGCGCACGATCGGCCCGCGCCGGCGCATCTCATCGGCGAAGGGAGCCGGGTCGGCCCGCACCGCGGGGTCGGCGATCAGCCGAGCTTGCGGATCCCCGCGGCGCACGCCGTACGCAGAGATGCCTCGAACCACGCCGTGCAGGGCCAGCCACCGGATTCGTTCCCGCATGGCCCGAGCCTACGACCGCGAAATTTGTTCTACAAGCGTCAAACAGTGGCGACTGGGCGCCCCAGCGCGTACACGCGCCAACCCGCATCGCGCCACCGCTGCGCGTCCAGGCAATTGCGGCCGTCCACAACGACTTTGACCCGCACCATGTCGGCCAGTTCGGCCGGGTCCAGGTCGACGAACTCGGCCCACTCGGTGAGCACCAACACCGCATCGGCCCGGTCACAGGCCTCGATGACGGAGGTGGAGTAGTTCAGCGTCGGGAACACCCGCTGAGAGTTGTCCATCGCCTTGGGGTCATACACGTTGACCGCGGCGCCGTTGAGCTGCAGCATGCCCGCGACATTCAGCGCCGGCGAATCACGCACGTCATCGGATTCGGGCTTGAACGCCGCACCCAGGACGGCGATGTTGGCGCCCAGCAGCGATCCGCCGCAGGCCCGGGTGGTCAGCTCCACCATCGCGGTGCGACGGCGCATGTTGATGCTGTCGACCTCACGCAGGAACGTCAGCGCATGGTTCGCGCCGAGCTCACCGGCCCGGGCCATGAATGCCCGGATGTCCTTGGGCAGGCAACCGCCACCAAAGCCCAGACCGGCGTTGAGGAATCGCCGCCCGATCCGCGGGTCGTAGCCCAGCGCATCGGCCAGCAGGGTGACGTCGGCGCCGACGGCTTCACACACTTCGGAGATCGCGTTGATGAACGAGATCTTGGTGGCCAGGAACGCATTGGCCGAAACCTTGACCAGCTCGGCGGTCTCCAGGTCGGTGACCAGGAACGGCACCCCGTCGGCGATCATCGGGGCATACAGCTCGCGGACCGCGGATTCGGAGCGGGCCGAATCACGCTGCACACCAACCACAATCCGGTCCGGGTGCAACGTGTCGTGCACCGCGTACCCCTCCCGGAGGAACTCGGGGTTCCAGGCCACCTCGACGTCCACGTCCGCCGGGGCCAGGGCGCGGGCCCGCTCGGCCAGGTCCGCGGCGGTGCCCACCGGCACGGTGGACTTGCCGACGATCACCGCGGGCCGGCGGAGCCGGGGCACCAGGGTGTCGATCACGGCGTGCACGTGGCGCAGATCGGCGCTGTATTCACCCTTTTTCTGTGGCGTGCCGACACCGAGGAAATGCACGTCGGCGAAATCGGCGGCCTCGTCGTAGTCGGTGGTGAACCGCAGCCGTCCGGCGGACAGGTTGTCGTTCAACACCTTTCGCAGGCCAGGCTCATAGAACGGGATGTCACCGGCGGCGAGTTTGGCCACCTTGCCCGGGTCGATGTCGACCCCGGTCACCTCATGGCCGAGCTCGGCCATCCCTGCGGCATGTGTCGCGCCCAGATAGCCGGTACCGAATACGGTGCATCGCATACTGCCTGGATAGGCCGCGATAATGAGCTAGCCGCTACGTGACACTGAGCGGCAGGCCAACGTCAGGTAACGGTTTTCAGTGGCCGCCGAATGACGGGAAGGGCCACAGGCCCCCGCCGTCACCGCCACTGCGTGAACCGCCGGACCGACCGGGGTTCCAATCACCGGAACCCGAACCACCGGGGTTCCAGTCACCGGAACCACTGGACCGCCCAGGGTTCCAGTCGCCGGATCCGCGGCCCGGATTCCAATCGCCCGCACCCCGGCCCGGGTTCCAGTCATCCGAGCCTGAGCCAGGCCACCGCGGGCTTTCCGGTTCGTGGCGTGACGGCGGATCCCATCGCGGCGCCTGCTCACGCGGCTCCCACGGCGGACGGAAGATGTTCGGCAGCCGCGGCGCAGGCGGCAAAACGACCAGCGGCGGGATGTACGGCGCCGGCGGGTTGTAGATCGGAGCCGGCGCAGGCGCCACGGGAACCGGGGCCGGCGGCGGAGCCTCCGGAGCCGGAGCAGGCGCCTCGGGCGCAGGCGGTGGGGCGGCAGCGGGCTGCTCGACGTAGACCGTGCGCGGCGGGGCCTGCGGTGCGGGCGCCGGCGCTTCCTGGACCACCGGGATGGGTGCCTTGATGGTCTCCGGCGGTGGGGCCGGGGGCGGGGCCGCCGGCTGCGCGGGCTGGGCCTCCGGCGCGGGTGCGGGCGCCGGGAGCTTGGCCGGGGCGGTCGGCGCCACCGCGCCCTGCGCCGGCGAAGGGCGTTGATCGACCGTCGGCCGGATACTCACCGCAAGCGAGATGACCAGGGCCACAACACCAACCACGAACACCGAGGTCAACGCGGACCCGACGAGCAGGAACGGCTTGCGTTCCTCGTCGAGCGGCATCTCGTCGGCGACAAGGTCGACGCCGTCGATCGCCTCGGCACCGAGCGGCGCCATCTGGGTGGACAGACCCGCCAGTGCGTAGGCACTGCCCGCGGTCGTCCCGTCGGGATCTTGCGAGTAGGCCAAACCGACCGTGGTGGCTTCGAACGCCGGAGCGTTGGCCGATGCCAGTGCGGCGCCGCGGGCCAGCGCCATCTCCGGCTCGTCCGGGGCGCTGACGGGGAGCGACACCAGGGGCTCGAGGTGGGCCTTGACCGAGGCGACGTCGACACCGGCGCCGAGGACGAACATGCCGTCGGGCGCGGATTCGGCAGCGTCGACGGCCGCGGCCATCTCGGTGAGCACGGCCATCGCGTCGGAGCTGTGCAGGGACCGGCTGAGCACCTTGACCACCGAGCCGTCGTCGGTCTTGACCACCGACAGCGTCGCGGCGTCGCGGTCGATGAACAGCAGCGCGGTGGTGTCGTAGCCGACGGCGCGGCCGACGGCCTGGGCCAGCGCGGCGGCGGCATGGCTTTCGGAGACCAGCATGACGTCGTCGATGCCGTGCACGGACAGGGCGTCGCGCAGAGCCGACGCGTCGGAATGGTCGGTCCACGTGACACCGACCGACTTCAGATGGTGCCCACCCGTGGTGGCGCTCTCCTGGGTTCCGAGGATGGCAGCGACCACCTGATCGGCCGCACTGGTGGTTGCCAAGTCTTCATTGGCGGTGACGTCGAAGACGTCGTGATCGACGGTGACCCCGTCGGCTTTCTCCCCCTCGACCAGCACCATGCGGACCGTTGTAGGTGCCATCGCCACACCCAATACGATGTCCACCGAGTCCTCCAATGTGTTTGCTGCACTGCGTTTGTCGCCATTGCGCACACATGTCGCACGAACCGACAACTAGAACCTTCATCGGTGCAACGTGCTCGATCGTTACACCTCCGCGCGTTAGCTGCAGCGCTGAGATCCCGGTCGGACCGCGACGGCATGGTGCGTGCCGGCGCCGGTTAGTTAGACCCTACTCGGCATTACGACAAAGAGCGCCGCCCGGTTCATCCCGCGCTGTCTTCTTCGGCCGGATCCGGGCGTTGTTCCCGGTCGCCGTACTGACCCAACTGGCCCAAGGTTCCGAACAATCCCGGCCGGCGCTGGGGCAGGTGCCCGTGCACTCCCTCGGCGTACGCGGACTCGGCGTGCTGGGTGAAGTCGACGCCGGTGGTCTCGTCCTCGGGGCTGACCCGGAACCCCATGAACCGGTCGATCAGTTTGGCGAGCCCGTACGAGACGGTGAAGGCATAGGCCGCCACCACGATCGCGCCCAGCAGCTGCTTACCCAGCTGGGTCAGCCCGCCGCCGTAGAAGAGGCCCTGCGGGCCCTGGGTCATCACCTCGGTGGCCAGGAAGCCGATGAGCAGGACGCCGACCACGCCGCCGACGAAGTGCACTCCCACCACGTCCAGCGAGTCGTCATAACCGAACCGGAACTTCAGGCCGATGGCGAAGGAACACACCACGCCGGCGGCCAGGCCCACCACGACCGCGCCGAGGGTGTTGACCGTGCCGCACGACGGGGTGATCGCCACCAGGCCGGCCACCACACCGGAGGCCGCGCCGAAAGTTGTGGGCTTGCCGTCGCGGACCTGCTCGACCGTGAGCCAGCCGAGCATGCCCAAGCAGCCGGCGACCAGGGTGTTGAGGAAGATCGCCGCGGCAGTGCCGTTGGCCGCCAATGCCGAGCCCGCGTTGAAGCCGAACCAGCCGAACCACAGCAGGCCGACACCGAGCAGCACGAAGGGCAGGTTGTGCGGGCGCATCGCGTCCTGCTTGAAACCGATGCGGGGCCCCAGCACCAGGGCCAACGCCAGGGCAGAGGAGCCGGAGACGATCTCGACGACGAGGCCGCCGGCGTAGTCGAGCACGCCCAGCCCGGCCAGCCAGCCGCCCGGGCCCCAGACCCAGTGCGCGACGACGGCGTACACCGCGACGGCCCACAGCGGGACGAACAGCATCCAGGCGGCGAACTTCGCGCGGTCCGCGATGGCCCCGCTGACCAGGGCGGCCGTGATGATCGCGAAGGTCAGCTGGAACGTGGCGAACAGCAGCTCGGGCACCGAACCGTGGGCGGTGCTGGGCGTGATGCCGAGCATGCCGAAGTGCTGCAGGCCGCCGATGAAGCCACCACCCGCGTCATCGGAGAACGCCAGGGTGTAGCCGACCAACAGCCAGGCCACCGTGACGAGCGGGATCGAGATGAAGCTCATCATGATCATGTTGAGCACGCCGGTGGTGCGGACCATGCCGCCGTAGAAGATGGCGAGGCCGGGGGTCATCAGCAGGACCAGCGCGGTGCTGGCAAGCAGCCAGGCGGTGGCGGCCGGATCGATTTCGGGCACGTCGAGCTCCTTTGGTCTCGACGAGAATCTCCGGCCCGCGTTTCAGCCACGCGGCAAGCGTGTTTCAGCCGTGTTTCGTGTTGCGGTGTGGTTACTGAAAGTTCACCGGGCGCTTTTGCGTCCGGCTTGCTCTTGCTCTGCCGAGCGTGCGTGTCTGCTGGCCGACCCGCCGTCATCTGGCGGCATTCTGCGCACACTCGCGGTGCATGGGCGGGCCAGCCCCTCGTGGCAACTACGACTTGATGAAGTTCAAATGCGAGCGAGACGGCGTCGGGCCGCGCTGGCCCTGGTATTTCGAGCCCACCTTGTCGCTGCCGTAGGGGTGCTCGGCGGGGCTGGTCAGCCGCAGCAGGCACAGCTGGCCGATCTTCATGCCCGGCCACAACGTGATGGGCAGATTGGCGACATTCGAGAGCTCCAAGGTGATGTGCCCCGAGAAACCCGGGTCGATGAAGCCCGCGGTCGAATGCGTCAACAATCCGAGACGGCCCAGCGAGGACTTTCCTTCCAGGCGTCCGGCCAGGTCGTCAGGCAGCGTGCAGACCTCGAGCGTGGAGCCCAGCACGAACTCGCCCGGGTGCAGGACAAACGGCTCTCCTTCGACCGGCTCGACCAGCGTGGTCAGCTCGTCTTGCTGTTTGGCCGGGTCGATGTGGGTGTAGCGGGTGTTGTTGAACACCCGGAACAAGTTGTCCAGACGGACGTCGACGCTCGACGGCTGCACCAGGGCATCGTCGAACGGCTCGATGGCCAGGCGTTTAGCGGCGATCTCGGCCCGGATGTCTCGATCGGAGAGCAGCACCCGACGAGCGTATCGGTTACCGACGGACCACCCCCGAAGACGGCGACACGGCGCGCTCGGCGTAAGGCGCCACGAAGGACTTGTCTGCCGCCTGCCCCGCCAGTGGCACCACCTTGCGCACCACGGTGTGAACCGACTCGGTGGGTGGGGGCGGTGCGGCATGTTCCGCCGTGGTCGACGCCTGCGGTGGAACGCTGCTGTGGCCGCCGCGCACCGTCACCGCCAGAAACACCGAGCCCGCCACGATCAGCGCCGCTGTCGCCAAGGCCATGGCCACGGTGTGCGTCAGCGGGGCAGGTTTGACTGCCGACGCCGGATCGTCACGAATATCCGCGCTGGCGATCAGTGCGCCGCGAGCCAGCAGCAGGGCAGCTTCGTCGCCGAGCAGTACAGGCCGCGACATCACCGAATTGGCTTCCTCGACAAGGTTTTCCGCATCTGGAGCCGATCCCGCGATGGCCACCTCGTCGATCGGCTCCGGGAAGCTGTCGCAGAGACCGCGCAGGGCCAGCACCGCGGTAGCCGCGTCCGGTCCGTCGAGATGGCGGGTACGTAGCCGGCGCCGGCCATCCTCGCGCTCGGAACCGGTCACGGCCAGCATGGCCTCCTCCGGTTCGACGACGCACAGCGCGATGGCCTCGTAGTCCCCGATCTGGGCGGTGTAGTCAGCGGCCGCTTCGAATGCATCGGCTTTGGAGACTGCTGCGGCGTTCGTGATGCCCCGCTCCTCGAGGGCGTCGAGAACGAGCTTGGCCTCAGCGGCCATCGCATCGGTCCAGGTCAGCGCGACGCGTGCCACGGTGTATCCGTTGGCCGGAGCGGTCGCGCGCGTGTCGATCACCGCGTCGACGACGCGGTCGCGGAAACCAGAGTGCTCGACGCCGGCGGCGTCGCCCGCGGGCAGCGAGTTGTGGTCGATCACCGCGCCATCGCCGTGGGTGCCCTCGACCAGGAGAAGCCGGGCGTCGCGCGAGGTCATGGCAATACCGATGACAACATCCATGCGTTGAGTCCCTTGGTTGATTCGGCCCGGGCTGCGGGCCTCTTCGCTCCATTCAGCACCGGATGGAGCCCACGACACCGACGGTAGTAACTGCGCCTGAGAACGTCAGCCCGAGGATTTACCCGACTCTCAGGCTGCCGCGTGAACGGCGATCATGTTCTGGGGTCAGCTGTTTCGCCACGCAACCGGAGGCGTCGGGTCCGCACTGGGCAACCCGCCGCCGACTGCACCGAGCCCCTTCGCCATCCGCGGGCCATCTCCCGTCCGATTCGTCGGCGTCAATTTCTTAGACTCACCGCGAGTCGCCTGCCCACCTTCCCCACGGCCCGGCGCGGGTTGCTATCCTTCGTCAGCACCGTGCCGATGTAGTTCAATGGCAGAACATCAGCTTCCCAAGCTGAATACGCGGGTTCGATTCCCGTCATCGGCTCCACGAAACGCCGGGTTATCAACCCGGTGGATGCGGAATCGAGTAGTCGACTACTCATGCACCCTCCATCAAAGAAGACAACGCTGTGGGAAAACGGCGTCGTGATCGCGAGGGAAGGCGGGTCGGGCTATGACAGATACCAGCCACACACGGTGAACACGAGACTTGTCGTTGATGGGGCAATCGATCCCCAGCCAGTTCGGCGAAACGAAGGCGGAGTGCTCGACCTGGGATAGGTCATCCTGCTGCCACCGGCGAAGCGATCCCAACTTCTCCCGATCGGGCAATACGTGCCTTGGATATTTATTCGCCGACCGCGAATAGCACGAAAGTGATGTGGAGATGAACAATAGGAACGTAGTGGTGGCCATGCCTTTCGGCAAACCGGGGACGGAGCGCAGGAAGGCTGTCCTGAATTTCAGGCGCCTGAAATATATCATCGAGAAGAAGTGCCAGGTCATCCCTTCTCCCACCACGGGAATGAACGTGACCTACAGCGTTAATGTAGCAAAGGCATCCATTAATGACATTCCAAGTC
Source organism: Mycobacterium farcinogenes (assembly GCF_019739075.1). Lineage (NCBI taxonomy): Bacteria > Bacillati > Actinomycetota > Actinomycetes > Mycobacteriales > Mycobacteriaceae > Mycobacterium > Mycobacterium farcinogenes. Next base: position 5,961,935 of record NZ_CP081673.1, read on the forward strand.
AGGCACTTTCCCAAATCAACGAGGCCGATATCCTTATCGCACTACTTTCGGAACGGAATTTCACTGTCACGTATGAACTTGGATATCGCCGAGGCCGTGACCGGACCCCAGTAATTCTAATAGTCGATTCGCCAGACGACATTCCCGTTTACGAGTCCGCGGTGGCTTACCAGGAGTGGAGACAGGATGAGGTGCTGGAAGAAATAGACCGCATCGCCAGTAAGGATTTCCCTAAATTGGTCGACTACCAAGGGGAGATACCGCCGTCCTTGCAGGAAGTGGTCGATGCCAAAGACGACGGCCTTGCAAATAGCTTGCGATTGACACTCCAAGAGATCGAAAACGACCATGCGGTGTGCGCGCTCTCGCCCGCACAAAAGCTGCGCGGCATACTGTCCGACAGTGAAATCACCCGATACTATCCATTCTCAGTCGTCGAAATACGTTTCGTAAAACGGGGGGTGTTCGAGGAATCAGAGTCCCCGACGGAGGTCGTTGAATTCGACGAGAAGTTCAGTCGCCTCTACGGCTACGTAGACAAGGCCTCCGCACTCAAGGACGGACCGCTTACGCTGGACCGATTGCTCGAGCGGCTCGAGAAGTTCTCAGACACGGACGACTGGCAGAAGTTTTTGCAAGAGCAGGTGACCCTCACCGATACCGTGATCAAGGATCTCGGTTTTGCTATCGCCACCATTCCGATAAAGATCAACAGCTCTCATACGGATGAATTCAGGGGAAGAGCTTTCCTTCCATGCATAACTTCTCAAGTGATCGACGGCGACAGAGACGGACCACACAACATGTATCTCCTGATCGCCTACATCGATGTTACCAATACCCATCTTGCTACCCGGAGCGAGTGATGACCACCTTCCAATACGCCCCCGTCGCCGACCCCCATTTCGGCACCCACAAGGAGACGATCCAGAGAATATGGGACCAGATGCAGCGGTTGCAGACCGATTTCGCAATTGCGCAAGAACTCAGTTTCTATTACACATCACCGCAGTGGCAAAACGCTCATACGGTACTAGATGTCGGAACCGGAAACGGCTACTACCTGAAACAGATAGCGGCCCGATTCCCAGGCAAGAAGTACACGGGCATCGACCTCTCCCCCGAACTGGTCGACGTCGCCAATCGGGAAGCATGTGAGAACAATGTCTCGTTCGAGAACAGTCGTCTGTTCGACCACGAGGGAACCTACGATTTCGTTCTGATGCGTCTGTTACTTCAACATCTTGACGACATTCCAGCTGCTCTCGACCGTGTGTCGCAATTGACTCGACCCGGTGGAACGGCGCTGATAATTGATGCCAATGACACGGTGCGCTACTTCTCCCCGAAATTTCCATTGTTCACGGAATTCTTCGCCGCCTACACTGAACACGAAAGATGCGCCGGACGCGATCGAAGGGTCGGCGATCGAATCGAGGAAGCCCTGGCGCAGAGCACTTCCTGGATTCGCGGTGACACACTGTCACTTTTAATACCGTCAACGGTCAACGGAAATCTAGAACTCTTCAGGCAGACCTACACCCTTTTCGTCGATTTGGTACGCGAGGCAGGTGAACTCGAGTACGACTTTGAAAGCGTCAAAGATGCATGGTTCCGCTGGTCTGCCCTACCGGACGCCTACACACAGGTGGGGTTGAACCTGATCCGCATCGACCGAGTTTGAGCAGGCCATCGAACTCACCGGCCGTCTCCCATTCATTGAGAACCCTCGTTGACAATTGCCGCCTCCGCGCAGACAGTGCTAGACGTCCGCCGAACGAGAGGCACGCAATTGAGCACCAATCCACCCGTCGACCAGCTCAACGAGCTCGGCTACTACGCCGTGACCCGCCACCCCGCGGATGTCCGGGTGGTGCTGCCCGAGGCCCGTACAGCCGACGAGCTCGGGTTGGGTTCCTGCCACATCGGTGAGCGGTTCACGGTGAAGGATCCGGCGGTGCTCTCGGGCGCGGTCGCGGGTGCCAGCACGACGCTGGGCATCGCGCCGTCGACGAACTACCACACGCGGCACCCGACGGTCACTGCGACGATCGGGTCGACCATGCACGCGCTCACCGAGGGCAGGTTCGCCATGGCGTTCGGCCGGGGCATGGCGGCGTATTGGCAGGCGATCGGCCTGCCGGTGGTCACCGAGGCCCGGCTGCGGGACTTCTTCGGGATTCTGCGTCGGCTCTGGGCCGGCGAGATGATCCTGAACCACGACGGCCCGGCCGGGAAGTGGCCGTTCCTGCGCCACGCCAGTGGCCTGCCGGACGGACCGCCGATCGGCTTGGTCGCGGTCGGCCCGAAGACGATGGAGCTCGCCGGCGAGATCGCCGATTTCGTTGTGCTCCATACGTTTTTCTCCGATGAGGCCACGACGTCGTCGATCGAGGCGGTGCGCCGCGGGGCCGAGCGTGCGGGCCGGGATCCTGACAATGTCCGCATCTGGGCGTGCCTGGCGACGGTCCCCGACGCGTTGTCGCCCGAGGACCAACTGCGCCGCGGCGTCGGGCGCCTGGCCACCTACCTGCAGGCGTACGCGGATGTGTTGGTCTCGGCCAACGGCTGGGATCCCGCCGCCTGGGAGCGGATCAAGCAGAGCGATCTGTTCACCGACGCGGCCGCTGCCGGGCCGATCGATGCGAGTGCCTCGTACGAGACCCTGCAGCGAATCGCCGAGATGATTCCCGCCGAATGGCTGGACTCAGTGGCCAAGGGATCACCGCAGAACTGTGCGAAGACGATCGCCCGACAGCTCGAACTGGGCACCCATTCAGTCATCATGCACGGCGCGAGCCCGCACGAGATCGCACCCGTCGTGCAGGCCTATCGGGAGAATCGGCCGGCGCTACGCCGTGCGGTCGCGGCGAACCCGGGGAGGTTTGCCTGAGCACGCACGAGTCCCCGCAGGCCGCCCGCGCTCGGCAGCAGTGGCAGGTGGCCGTGCCGTCTGCGGTCACGTCGGCAGCGGGTACCAAGCTGAACAAGCGCGGCCTTGAGACCCGCGCGCGGTTACTCGACGTCGCCATCCGCTGCTTGGCCGGCAGCGGTGGCGAGCCAGTCTCGGCGAATCGCATCGCCAAAGATGCCGGCGTCACCTGGGGCACGGTGCAGCATCAGTTCGGCGACCTGGACGGGCTGTGGGTGTCGGTGATCACCGAAATACACTCTCGCAGTTGGCATTTCCAAGAACAACCGCCCCGTGGAGGCGATCTACGGGCGCGGGTGGCCGCAGCCATCGACTCGGTCTGGGCATACCTGGACACCACCGAGGGCCGCGCACTCACAGCGTTGCGCACGTCGCTGCCACCACGCCGCTCCGATATCGCCGCCGAATACCCGCAGACGGCAGCGGCTTTCGCGGCACGCGAGCACGATTGGATTCAAGGTTTCGACTATCTGATGGACGGCCTGGACCTCGATCCGGATCAGTTGTACCGGGTGCGGTGCCTGTTGCCCGCCGCAATCCGGGGCCTGAGCAACGAACGCCAGGTGGGTTTCACCTCGGACCTCGCGGTCGCCCGCGCGACGTTGGCAGACGCGGTGGTGGCACTACTCTCCCAGCCACGGCAATGAAGCGGGCCGCTGCCACGCCGGTTTCCACACCAGGGCTGCGATCGCAGGCCGTCACGACCCTGAGGTAAAAATCGGCGGGCGATGACGAAGCCAGCGCTGCACCGTTTTCCACGGTACGGCTGCTTACCGGCCGACGACTACGACCCTGTGGTCGAAATCGACGCGGCCAGCGTTCCGCGAGAATGCGCTGAACACGACGTCCGATAAACTGGCGGCCGACAGGTATTCCGAATCCCCTTGAAATAGCGGCTTTTTGCTCACATGCGTATCCACAATTGACGGGAACAGCCCATTGACACGGATATTCGGCGCCAACACAACGAGTCACCGCCACAGAACCCGTTGACGTGGGATACTCGCGGGATGGGCAGCGCGCAGCAGCACGAAATGACCCGAACTCCGGTCGACGAACTGTCGGCATTCGAAGTCGCAACGCGAGATCTGGTGGGCGTGGCGCTGCGCAGCGTCGAGCAGCTGGAGATCTCACTGCCACAGTTCCGGCTGCTGCTCGTGCTGCAGGAGCGCGGGAAGTCGGCGTCGACGGAATGCGCTCAGGCGCTCGGGGTGGTCGGGTCGACGGTCACTCGACTGGCCGACCGTTTGGATGCATCCGGCCATCTGACCCGAGGCTCCGATCCGAACAACCGCAGTGTCGTCACACTGGCCCTGACCGACCGCGGGCGCAAACTGGTGCGTCAGGTGAACACGCGTCGCCGTCGCGAGCTGAGCAAAGTACTCGACCGCCTCGATCCGGAGGAACGGGCCGCATGCGCGTCGGTGCTACGCAATTTTCATGAGCTGCTCGCCAGCGATGATGCCGACGACCTGAACCGTCCGATACCGCTGTAGGACCATCACCCATATCGGGTGATACGGAATCGACATATCCATTCGAGGAAATGTCTTGACGCACAACACATATCGACTGTTATCAATTCCTGCGGTGATTTATCCGGACAATGCGGTCGATCGGGCATAGTGTCAGCCAACATGGAATCGAAAAACGATGACATGACCCAGACCGATGGCGACAAACGCGGCAAATTGTCGAGGCGTTCGATGCTCGGTGGCATTGCCGCCACCGGAGTCGGAGTCGCCGCTGCCGGCGCCTTAGTCGCCGGATGCGAGGACAACACCGGAAAACCAGGCGCCGGCGGGAATGCCGGCCCGCCCGACTATGGCACCGGCATCAACGAGGGCTTCGACGGGAAAATCGAACTCGACGTCCGCGATTCGAAGCCGGACTGGAAGCCCTTCGAACTCAAGCATGCACCCGAGGGCGCACCCAACGTTCTCGTGGTGTTGTTCGATGACACCGGGATGGCCTCGTGGTCCCCGTACGGCGGCCGGATCAACATGCCGACGCTGCAACGCCTGGCCGACAACGGGTTGACCTATTCGCAGTGGCACACCACCGCACTGTGCTCGCCCACCCGGTCCTGCCTCTTGACCGGTCGCAACCACCACGTGAACCGGTTCGCGAGCATCACCGAGGGCTCTGACGGCTTCCCCGGTGCGGCGGCCCGGCTACCTGCGCAGTGCGCAACGGTCGGCCAGGTGCTGCAGGACAACGGATACAGCACCTTCTGGGTCGGCAAGGACCACAACGTTCCCGAGGAGGACGTCTCCAGCGGCGGCAGCAAGTCCGAGTGGCCGCTACAGAAGGGCTTCGACCGGTTCTACGGCTTCCTCGGCGGTGAAACCAATCAGTGGTATCCCGATCTGTCCGAGGACAACCGGTTCATTGATCAGCCATATGCTCCTGAGCAGGGTTACCACCTGTCGAAAGACCTTGCAGATCAGGCCATCCGGATGCTGCGCGACCAACGTTCCAGCAACCCTTCCAAGCCCTGGTACATGTGGTTCTGCCCGGGAGCGAACCACGCCCCACACCACAGCCCCGAGGAATACTCCGCGAAGTACAAGGGTCAGTTCGACGACGGTTACGAGGCCTACCGCGAATGGGTGCTCAAGCGGATGATCGACAAGGGCATCATGCCCGAGGGCACCCAGCTCACCCCGATCAACCCGCTGCCCGAAGACGTGGCGTCAGAGGCCGACGCGGTGCGGCCGTGGGACTCGCTGAACCCCGACGAGAAGAAGCTGTTCAGCCGGATGGCCGAGGTGTTCGCCGGTTTCTCGGAATACACCGACGCCCAGGTCGGGCGGGTGGTCGACTACCTCGAGCAGACCGGGCAGCTGGACAACACCGTCATCTTCTACTGCGCCGACAACGGTGCGTCCGGCGAGGGGTCACCGAACGGGTCGGTGAACGAGAACAAATTCTTCAACGGCTATCCCGACGATCTGGCCGAGAACATGAAGATGCTCGACAAACTCGGCACGCCGGACACATACAACCACTACCCGACCGGGTGGGCGGTGGCGTTCTCGACACCGTTCCAGATGTTCAAGCGCTATTCGCAGTTCTCCGGCGGCACTTGCGATCCCATGGTGATCCACTGGCCGAAGGGCATCAAAGCCAGGGGCGAGGTACGCCACCAGTATCACCACGCCACTGACGTCGTCCCGACCATTCTGGACGTCGCGGGCATCGAGATGCCCGAGGAGTATCGCGGCATCAAGCAGTACCCGATCAACGGGGTGTCGATGCGGTACAGCTTCGACGGTGCCGACGCTCCGACGACCAAGAAGCGCCAGTACTACGCGATGCTGGGCACTCGTGGCATCTGGCAGGACGGCTGGAAGGCCTCGGCGCTACATGCACCGATCAGCGGCAAAGGCCATTTCGATCAGGACAAGTGGGAGCTCTTCCATGTCGACGAGGACCGTTCCGAGGCCAAGAACGTCGCCGATCAGAATCCGGAGAAGCTCAAGGAGTTGATCGACGCGTGGAACGAGGAGGCAAAGAACAACTACGTCCTTCCCCTCGATGACCGCACCGCGGTAGACCTCATCACCATCCAACGGCCACAGTTCGAGCCACCCCGCACCCGCTACCTCTATTACCCGGACACCGCGCCCGTACCTGAGGGTGTCGCGGTCAACATCCGGGGCCGGTCCTACAAGATCATCGCCGACGTCGACATGACGAAGGCGGCCCAGGGCGTGCTGTTCGCGCACGGCTCACGCTTCGGCGGACACGCCCTGTTCATCAAGGACAACAAGCTGCACTACGTCTACAACTTCTTGGGCATCAAGCCCGAGCAGGTGTTCGTCTCCGGCCCGCTGCCCGAGGGCAAGCATGCGCTGGGCATGGAGTTCATCTGGGAGAAGAAGGGTGAGTACGGCGAATCCCTGGGCACCACAATCCTTTACGTAGACGGTAAAGAAGCTGCCAAGGGCCCCATGCGGGCCCAGACGGGCAAGTTCACCCTCGCCGGTGACGGGCTGTGTGTCGGGTTCGACAGCGGCGACAACGTGTCCGATCTGTACCAGAATCCGGGTCGGTTCACCGGCGGCACCATCAAGGGTGTGGCGGTCGACGTGAGCGAGGAGAAGTACGTCGACCTCAACCGCGAGGCGCAGGCCGCGTTCGCGACGGACTGAGCCACGGTGGATGCTCTGGCCCAGCACGAGGTGCTGGGCCAGAGTGCTGTTTGCAAATCCGACTATTTTGATCAGAGAAACCCTGACGATAGGAGCGGGCCGTGGACTCCGACACGATCTGGCGCAATGTCGATGAACAGCGTGGACAGCTCGCCGACCTGCTCGACACGCTTGAACCGGCGCAGTGGGCGACGCCGTCCCTGTGTGCGGGCTGGACGGTGCGCGAGGTCGCCGTTCACATCACGCAGGCCCACGCGAGCTTCCGAGAGTTCTTGCCGGCAGCCATCAAGTCAGGCTTCCGCTTCGACGCCATGGTCCGCCGCGCCGCGCTGGAAGATCCTGCCGAGCCAGCCGCCATCACGGCGCGGATCCGAGCAATGGCAGGGTCGCGGAAGCGACCACCGGGGACCAAGGAAGTCGACCCGCTGCTGGACATCCTGATCCACACCCAGGACATCTGCATACCGCTCGGGATCGACCGAACCATGCCCACCGACGCCGCCGTAGCTGTCGCAGATCGCTTGTGGCGCATGAAGTTCCCGTTCGCTCCCCAACGCGATCTTCCGGGCTACCGCTTCGTGGCCACCGACGCCGATTTCACCGTGGGACCCGAGTGGGGTGCGCGACGCGAGGCACCGATCCACGACATCGTGCTGATGTTCTCGCATCGGCGCAACGTTCCCGATGCCGAACCAGAGCCAGAACCCGAGGAGGACTAGGTCTGGAAGCACTTACCCCGAGGATTACTGCCAGTATGTGTCTGGAATCCTAGACGTAGAGCACCTCTAATCAATATGAATGGTGTTGCGGCGCACCGGGATGACCCACTTGTCGCGGACCAGGTCGGATTCGCGAGACTCGGCACGGACACAGCCAGGACCAGCCCTACTTCAAGCTGCCCAGTCTCGTCCGCAGCATGTCGGCCAGAAGCTCTGTCTGCCGGTCGCCGAATCCGATCCGTCCACACCTGTCCGGCCAGTCATTGGCAGCGTCGATAAGTTCGTCGATCATCCTCGTCGTCGCACGTGCCCTGATACCGAGACGCTCGCCGGCATCGACGAAGTTAGCCCGAGAGATCCGGTTGGCGTGGCTGAAAAGGCTGAGCGCCATAGGATCTCGCCAGCCTGCATAGGGCTGAGTGCACAAGAGATCGTATGCGGGCGTTGGCTGCCACACCCCGTCGAGGTCATATCGAGAGCTTCAGGAGTCGTCATTCCGCCGCCTCACTGACCTTGAAGTGCAGACCCAAAACCTCAGCGACCTCGAGGACCGAACCGAACTTGATCGAACCGCTTCCCCGCTCCAGCGACTGAATACTGGAGCGGGAGACACCGGCCAAGTCAGCGACGGCTTGCTGCGTGAGGCGCAGCGTGACACGGCGCTCAGCGAAGAGCCTCCCTATGCGTGCAATTTCAGGCATAGGCACGTCCATCGATGGTTTCGTGCGACGTGGGACAGCCATATCTACCCCTATGCTTGAAAAATGAGGCATAACCACCATGGCATTCATGCCATTGCGCAGTCAAGCACTTATGCCTGAAATACAACGCTTAACCGAGAACGACTAAGCCCTGTTCTGCACCTCGTGCAGCCGCTTGTAGAGCCCGCCCTGCGCCATCAGGGTCCGGTGATCACCGCTCTGCGATATGCGCCCGTCTTCGAGGACCAGGATCCGGTCAGTTACCGCGGCAATGAAATCCAGGTCATGGCTGACCACCATGCAGGTGCGGTCCCGGGCGTAGTCACGGATCACCCGGATCACCCAGGCGCGCTGAGCCGCATCGAGGTTCTCGGTCGGCTCGTCGAGCAGCAGCACCTCAGGCCGGCGCAGCAGACACCGCGCCAGCGCGATCAGCCTCTTCTGCCCGCCCGAGGGCACCTGCACATCCACCACCGTGTCGTAGCCGTCGTGCATCTTCGTCGTAATGACGGAATGGATGTGCGCCTCGACGCAGGCTTCTTCGACCTCGGCATCGGTGGCGTCGGGCCGGGCCAGCCGGATGTTCTCCCGGATGGTGTCCTTGGTGAAGAAGGGGAACTGGGCCAATTTCGACACCTGTTCGCGCAGCGAGTGGAGGGTGACGGTGGAAATATCGTTGCCGTCCATCAGGATCCGACCCAGCTGCGGATCGCGGAACCGCAGCAGCAGGTTGAACACCGTCGACTTGCCCGACCCGATTCCGCCGACCAGGCCCACCGTCTCCCCCTCGGCGACCGTGAACGACAACCCGTCGAGGACATTCTCGCCGGGCACGTATCCGAACGTCACGTCCTGGAAAACCAGGTTCCCGTGCACCTCTCCGAGTGCGACTGCGTCGGCGGCCTCGCGCACCGACGGCTGAGTGTCGAGCAGTTCATAGGTGGACGTCACATTCGGCGCCAGTGACTGGTAGACCGTGTAGGCCCCGAGAACCCGTTGAGCCGCACTGAACATCACAGGAACCACACCGGCGAACACCAGTAGGCCCGCGAACGTCAGCCCGAAGTTGCCACTGAGGCCGACGCCGACGAGTAGAACGACCACCGTGCTCAGCGCGACGAAGATCTGCGAGCCGTTGACGGTGGCCTGCATCCAGACCACCGAGGCCGCCGATCCCTTCGCCGCTTCCTCCGAGACCGCACGAAACCGCTTGCTGCGGATTGGTTGTGCGTTGAACGTCTGAATCTCGGCGATCCCACTGATCGTCTGTTCGACCTCGGTGGCCATCGCCCGCTCGGCGTTCATCACCCGCCGCATCACCGCCTGCACGTGACGTCCGGCGAATCGGAGGGTGAGCAGCGCCAGTGGCGTGAGCACCAGCGCAGCTACCGTCATCTGCCATGAGATGACCAGAAGGTAGCTGATCACCACCACCAGCACCGCCACATCGATCAGTGGTGGCAATAGGCAGTCAGTCAGAAGTCGTTGTACTGCAGTGGATTCCGTTATAACGCGGTGCATCAGCTCGCCGCTGCGCGATCCCAGGAAGAAGTCCAGGGACAACGATTGCAGGTGGTCGTGGACGCGCTGGCGGATATCAACCACCAGGACCCGCTCGACCCACGCGCCGATCCAAGCGTTGACGAAGTACATGAGCTGGGTCAGCACCAGCGAGGACGCCCATGCCGTCAACAGCACCGCGAACGGCACCGGGCTGGCCAGCGCACGAAGCGGGCCATCCTGGCGCGCCACCAGCGGGCCACTCAAACCCCATACACCACTGAGGTTTCCACTGTCCGCGGCCTCGGAGATGACCTGAACCATGGGTCCGAAGACGGCCACGGTGAGGTAAGGCATCGCCGAGGCGATCACCCCGATCACGAATAACAGAACGAGGGCGCGCCAGACCCCGCGGAGCATGCTCAGACTGCGCCACACCAGGCGCAGCACCGAGGCGACAGACACCTGACATCCCCCTTTTTCCGCGAAGGTTAACCCGCGGGTTCGTCGCTGTCGCGGGGAGCCTCCGGCGCGGAAGGCCCGTCGTCGTCGAAGAACCGACGGATCGCGACGAAACCGCCCCGTCGGTAGGCTTCGTAGGCCCAGATCGCGGCGATGATCGGCAGTGGCCCGAACGCCACCCACCACCGCGCCGAAGGCGGGACCAGTTCGGCGATCACCTGGGCGCTGGGTCTGCCGTCGACGACGGCGGGCAACCACTCGTGCAACAGGATGGTCAGCATCCGGGTGGCTTCGAACGGCCCGGCGACGGTGGACAGCACCCAACTCAATGAGGCGATGAGCAACGCCCACGGCCAGGCCAACAACAGCGACTGGTCGTCGACGATGTCGGCGGCCGAGCGGATGGATTCTGCGATGAACGCAAAACCCAACGCCACCAACAACACTCCGATCTGCGCAGCCAAGAGGTCGTCGAGCACCGAGTTGGCCAACTCGTCGCCACTGCGCGTCGGCAGGCCGAACGCGAGGGAGAGCAGACCGGCCAGCAGCGCGAGCAGCATCAGCGCGGAGGTGGAGTCGTCGATGCGCATGAAGGAGTCGGTGAGGATGCGCATCACCAGCCGCGAGGAGGACGCCGGCCGGGTTCGGTACAGGATCATCACCACCAGCCCGGAGATGACGATCGAGATCAGCCAGGCCACCACGGCAGCGCAGATGATCACCAACGCCAGCGAGCCGATCACGGGGACCAGCTGCTCGTTCGCCGTCTCCCCGTTGCGCACCACCAGCAGCGGCACCAGGCCGATGGCGATCACGCCCAGAGCACGCACCAGGATCGGCAGGGTGAAGCCGGCGATGTCACCGGCGTCGAGGTCAGGATCGGTGCGACGGATCGCGGCGATCTCGGCGCTCATCACCGATCGCGCCCGGCGGAACGACATTCTGCGCGCCACGAAGCGAATCTAGAGGGCATGCGGGGCCCTGATCAGGTGACACGCTCAGCGTAGGTACAGCTCGCCGCCGGTCGGGTAGCCACCACCCTTGGTGGTGAGGTGGACATGGTCGTAATGGCCGTAGCCGCCGGCTTTGGCCCCGCCGTCGGGCGTGTAGTAGGTGCCCCGCCAGATGGCATCCTGCAGGGCGAACCGGTCGGCGTTCTTCAGGGCGTAGGCGACGATGCGGTTGCCGAGCGCGATGCCTGCCGAGCTGCTGGGGTTCGGGATCATCACGTCGAGAGCCAGACCGTTCGGGTGCCAGCGCAGCGCGTCCGGGCGGACACCACCGATGTTGTGGATTTCGGGGAACTCGGCGCTGACGGCGCGCGACGCGAGGATGGTCTTGACCTGCAGCCCGCGCTCCGGCGCGAGACCGACGGGCAACAACTGCGGGATGTTGATGACGCGCCAGCGGGAGGCGGTAGCCGGTGCCGCCTGATTTGCGCTCAGGCCCACCGTCTGCGCGACAGCGGTCGTGGCAGACGGTGCCGACGCGGCCACGATCTCCATGCAGCACGACGCCTCACTGGCCGGTTCGGGCGCCACTGCGGGTTTAGCGGCATCGGCAAACGGGGATGAAGGAACACCACTGGCACTTGCGAAGAACGCAGCGACTGGCGCGATGATCGCAGCCGCTACAGCCGGCAGTTTGCGCTGACTGGGGCTGGCTAATGCGTGTCGGCCCACACGGGCACCATACGGGCACTTCTACGGCAACGCAGCAACCCCTCCCCCGATCTACGAGTTTCCTCAGAAACATGTCAAACATTTCGTCGGCGTGTTTACGCAGGTCATTAGTCACAAATTGGTCACGGAACTAAGGAATCTCTAAGACGACTCGGCGCGGGATTTCGCGATGAAAACATCCACTCGCCCGCCTGCGCATCGCTACGCTCCGTTGCGGATTGACGCTGCCGAAAACGCGCAGGAGGTACGCGTGTGGCGATGAAGTTGTGGAATGACGACCGCCCTCTTACTCGACGCGTCGTTCTGGGCGAGCGGGAGATGGCCACCCGCGGCATGTCCCTGCGATTCGCCACCGAGCAGATCGACTCCATGACCGATTGGTGCTGCTTCGACGACTCCCGTCATCTGGTTTTCGTGCACCGTGCCGGGCGCCTGCGGTCGATGGAGACCGATCTGGATTGGGGTCCGTCAGGACAGTCGCTACCGGATGTCGGCGATATGTGGGTGGTGCCGGCCGGCGACAAATGTGCGTCGCTGGTCGAAGGAAGCACCGCCGAATACTGCGAGATCGCCATCCCGAGCCACGTGCTCGGTGAGACGACGCTGGTTCCACGCGTCAAACACCATGACCCCCTGATCCACCAGATGGTCGAACGCCTTCACGACGTCGCCGATCGTGACGATGCACTCGCCCGCCTACTCACCGACTCCATCGGTGAGACCTTGCGACTACTGATCACCGACAACTACACGGAGACACCGCCGCGCCGGACCGAATATCGAGCCAACGTCCTGGATTCAGCTACCCGCTCGAGGCTCATCGAGTTTCTCGAGGACAGCATCGACTCGGAGATCACCCTCGAAACGCTTGCGCAGCAGGCGAAGATGTCGGTGGGCAACTTCATCAAAGCCTTCCGGGATGCGTTTCACACCACGCCGTACCAGTTCCTGTTGGACCGCCGGATCGATCGCGCCAAGACGTTGCTGCTGAACACCCAGCGGACCGTCACCGAAATCGGTGCCATGGTGGGCTTCTCAACGCCGAATCATTTCGCCACCGCGTTCCGGCATCGCGTGGGAGTGTCCCCAAGTAGCTACCGCAATCTGATCTGATCGCACAGGGACGCCAGAGCACGCCTTCATCACGAACGGCGACGGTAGCTACTGGGCGAGATTCCAACCCGTCTCCGGAATGCGGTGGCGAAATGGCTGGGCGTCGAAAACCCCACAGACACCGCTATTTCCGCGATAGTCTGCGATGTCGTCAGCAAGAGCGTCTTGGCCCGGTCGATCCGCAGGTCGAGCAGGAACTGGTACGGCGTGGTGTGAAAGGCCCGCCGGAACGCACCTATGAATCCCTGGACCGGCATCCCGGCCAGCTGCGCCAGGGAGTCCAGATGAACGTCCGAGTCCAGGCTGTCGGTGAGGTATTCCACGAGCATCCTGCGCGTGGCTGCGTCGAAGGCTCGGTGTTGACGCTGCTTCGGCGGCGCCTCGGCGTACTTGTCCCTGACCAGCAGCCGCAGGGTCTCAGCGACCGAGTCGGTGAGCAACCGCGCAAGCGCATCGTCACGGTCGGCGACGCTGTATATCTCCTCGACCAAGTGGTGCATCAACGGATCTCGATACTTGATCCGCGGCAGCAGTGCGGTGTCACCGATCACGCGGCGCGGGATGGCGATCTCGCAATATCCCGCGACATCGCCTTGGACCAGGGCGGCGCATGGGACGCCGACGGGTTTCCACCAGATGTCCCCCACCGTCGGCAACATTCGGCCGGACGGCCCCCAATCGAGGGCGGTCTGCATCGAATGCATTGCGCCGCCGCGATATACGTACACCAGGTGGTGGGTATCGCTGAAGCTACACCAATCCGTGGGCTCAGCGATCAGTTCCGTTGCAAAGTTGAACGACATCCCGCGGGCCGCGACATCCTTATGCTCCAGCACCACGCGTGGGGTCATCGGCCGATCGCCGTCCCATGGCTTCATCCGCATCCCAGCAACTCTCGAGCAGCGGTTCACTGTCGACCCGACACTATCCCCCGCGTTGCTCGGACACAGAACAATTTTCGGAACGCGATTTAGCCGGAATATTTTGAAAGTCAAAAGAATGTGAATGCGCTCCGGCGGATCACGCCGTACTTTTCGGCGGTCAGCCACAGCTGACGCCCTCATCTGATCCGAAGGAGACCGAGTTGAACCTCGCTCTACGGCCCTATGCGACTGCGGGGATAGCCCTCGTCGGCGCCAGCGTCATCGCAGCCACACCGGTGGCGGCACCACCAGCGGCAGTACACATGCCTGCACTTCCAATCCAGGCCAGCGTTGAGTTGTCCGCCTTCACCAACCCGCTCGACACGTGGGCGTCGATACTGACGAAGGCAGCCACGAACGCCGAGGCCCTCGGCCAGACGTTCGCAAACAATCCTTTCCCCATCTTGCGGCAAATCATCGCCAACCAAACCGCCAACACCACGAAGCCGATCGGCAGTTTCAATCCCGATTGGCAGCAGGTCGGCGCAGTGGTGCAGCAGATCTTCGCCAATCGGATGGCGAATGCAACGCAAGTCGGCACCATCTTGCAGTCGTTGGTTACCGCCACGCAATACCTGTTGGATCCGAACAACCCGTACTCATCGGTGACTCGACTCCAAACGGCCTTCGGCTATCTTGCGGCGGGCGCGGTTGACGATGCGATCACGTATGCATGGTTGGCGCTCATCAACGCACCGGTGAGCCAACTGGGATTCTCCGCACTGACCCTCTGGGATCCGCTGGTCGCCAGCCCGGCAAAAGACTTCGGAAAATTGGTCGCAGTGCTGCAACTTGGGGACGCCGCCACCAGCACAGCGACAAACTTTGGCAAATTTGTCACGGCTTTGCCGGGTCTTGTTGTCAGTCCGGGCCAAGCGTTCCTGAACGGCATAGGGAGTACCTTCAGTACTGCGCTGGCCGATAGCGCTCAAGGATTTGTGGATGCGGTCAAGGCTGGTGATGCCGAGACTGCGGCGAGCATTGCCGTCAACTTCCCGGCAGTGATGGCCGGTGCGGTGCTGAACGGATACTCATCCTGGGGCGATAGCGGGATGCTAGGCAAGTACGGCCCGCTCAGTAGCTTCTTGAGAGCTACGGAAACCATCGCACGAGCGATAGGAAAGCCGAAGCCGACACCGCCGCCAGCACTCATGCCCGCAGAGGCGTCCACCGTTCCTGATGCTTCCGCAGCTTCGACGGTGACGCTTTCGACGGATCCAGCCCTCACCGCGACGAAGACTGAGGCAATACAAACAGTGGACACTGTTGCCACAGAGTCTGATTCAGCGACAAAGGTAGCTGAATCAGCGCCCGCGGAGCCGCTCGTGGCCGCCAAACCTGAACTGGCCAAGGGAGCCGCGGTTCCCCTGGTTCGTGAAAGCTTGGTCTCCGTTCCAGGCCAGACCGGCGTTCTCGGCACCACCCACAAGCCCGACGCCAACGCAGCTTCGGCAGTCGGAGAACGAATCTCAGCCACAGCGAAGAAGATCGGCGAAAGCGTCAAGAAGGCCTTCGCCAAACCGGAGAAGAAGCCGGCCTCCGCCACCAGTTCTGACAAGGGCACCGGTTCCAGCAGTTCAGGAGGCTCCAAGTAACACAGACCCAATCGACCCTCGCCCGGCGGTGGGCGGGGGTCGATTGCGGTGCGCGCTCGTTACGGCGCCGTCATCACCGCGGTAAATGTCATCCGATCACCCCGGTACAGCGAGCGCCGCTGCTCGATCGGAATGCCGTCCTGGTCGTAGGAGACCCGGTTCAGCAGAAACATCGGCGTGCGACTGTCGACAGTGAGCAGTGCCGACTCGCGGGAGTCGGGCAGCGCGGTCTCGATGGTATCGACGGTCCGCGCAAAATGGATTCCACGGCTGCGGATCTCGGCGTAGAGCGAATCCCGGTAGTCGAACGTTTCCCGTAATCCCGGGTAGCGGACGGCGGGCAGCTTGGTGGTCTCCAGGCCCACGCGGATGCCGTCAGTGGTCAGGACGCGTTCGAGCTGCAGGATGGGTGCGCCGATGTCGATGGCGAGCTGCCCGGCCAGGATCTCATCGGCAATCAGGTCGCTCCAGCCGACCAGGATGCGGCCACCGCTGCGGCCCTGCTCCTTGGCGGCCTCGGTGTAGGACCCCATGGACAGCGGCTGCAGGATCTTGGGCCGCGCTACCACGGTGGTGCGGCCGCGGCGCTCAATCCGACCGGCCAACAACAGTTCTCGTAGCGCTTGGCGGACCGTCTCGCGGGCGACGTCGAACCGCTCGGCGATCTCCCGCTCGGCCGGGAACGCGTCTCCGACCTCCAGGTCATCGAGCAGGCGCTCCAATTGCGCGCGGACAACCTGGTGCTTGAGCACCCGGGGTTCGGCACTTGTCGCCACCCGCCCACCGTACCAAGCTTTGGTATAGACCAAGACTTGCCGTGTTGTTAACCTCCTCGCCAACTTCGATGCACCCGTTGGTATAGACCAACCCACAGGGTGTGGGGCAGGGCAGTTGCGCACCCCCGCTCGCGCGCTGCCCGCCAACCGTCCCCCGCCCGAAAGGTATGACGCGCCATGACATTCCGCATCCCGCGTACCTCAGCTCGTATCGCTGCCGTAGCCACCGCCTGTGTTGCGCTCGCATTGTCGGGCTGTTCGAGCTCCGACAAGTCCGACGCCAAAACCGCCCAGGGCTTCCCTGAAACGCTGACGCTGGCCGCGATCCCGGCCGAGAACTCCACCGATCTCAAGGCCAGCTACGAGCCGCTGATCAAGTTGTTGGAGAAGGAGACCGGCTCCAAGGTCGAGTTCGTCCAGGCCTCCGACTATGCCGGCGTGGTCGAGGGCATCATCGCCAACAACGTCGACCTCGCGTTCTTCGGCCCGTTCGCTTACGTGGTCGCCGGCGTCAACGGGGCCAAGATCACCCCGGTCGGCGCGGTGATTCAGGAGCAGGGCGCCAAGCCCGGCTACCAGTCCTACGGTCTAGCCCGCGCGGATGAGGCGAATATCAACGGCCTCAAGGACTTCGCCGGCAAGAAGGTCTGCTTCGTCGACCCGAGTTCGACGTCGGGGTTCCTCTACCCGACCGCCGGGCTGATCGAGGCCGGTGTGATCAAATCCGGATCCGAAGGTGATCTGTCCAAGGCGATGTCCCCGATCTTCGCCGGTGGACACGACTCCTCGGCCCTGGCCATCGCCAACGGTGACTGCGATGCCGGCTTCGCCTTCGACACCATGGTCGACAAGACCATGGTCGCCAAGGGCGATCTCAAGCCCGGTCAGCTCAAGACGGTGTGGAAGTCGGAGATGATCGCCGGGTCGGTGTTCGCCGCCAACGACTCCCTGGGCCCCGAGGCGGTCGGCAAGCTCAAGACCCTCTTCGCCGACAAGGTGAACGTGACGAACCTTGAGGCCGAGGGCTTCTGCCAGGGTGACGCCTGCCGAATCACCGATGAGCGCGCCTGGGGCTTCGTCCCGGTCGAGGATTCGGACTACAGCGGTGTGCGGCATGTCTGCGACGTCACCGGCTCCGAGAAGTGCAAGGGCTGACAACCCATGAACGCAGGCGGACCCCACCACCCCGTCGCCGGCGACGACCTCGTCGTCATCGCCCGCGACGTCACCAAACGCTTCGGTGACACCCTGGCCCTCGACCAGGTCAGCCTCGATGTGCGGCGCAGCGAGATGCTGGTGCTGCTCGGCCTGTCCGGGTCGGGCAAGTCCACGCTGCTGCGCTGCCTCAACGGGCTGCACCCGGTGACGTCCGGAAGTGTCGAGGTCGGCGGCACCCACGTCGATACCGCCTCGGCCAGACAGTTGCGGGCGCTGCGCCGCAACGTGGGGTTCGTCTTCCAGCACTTCAACCTGGTCGGGCGGTTGAGCTGCCTGGAGAACGTCTTGATCGGCGGCCTCGGCCAGCTCCGACTCCCCCGCTACGGCACACTGACCTACCCCAAGACAATGCGTGCCGAAGCCCTGGCACATCTGGACCGGGTCGGCCTGGCGGACTACGCCGACCGCCGCGCCGATACCCTCTCCGGCGGCCAACAACAACGCGTTGCGATCGCCCGCACCCTGATGCAGAAGCCCGGCCTGCTGCTCGCCGACGAGCCCGTCGCCTCGCTGGATCCCGAAAATGCCGGCGTAGTCATGGATCTGCTGTTCCGGGTGTGCATCGAGGAGAAGCTGACCGTGGTGTGCACTCTGCACCAAGTGGATCTCGCACTCGGCTGGGCACACCGCCTGGTCGGCTTGCGCAACGGCCAGAAGATCCTCGACCGGCCCGCCGTCGGGATGACCCGCGACGACGTCATGGAGATCTACCAACGCGTCGACCCCGCGGCCCGTTCGGCGGCGCGGCCCTCGTGAGCACCGACGTCACCGAGCGGCCCACACCCTCGGCGCCTCCGCCAACCGACCGCAGGGCCCTGCCCGGGCTGCTGCACCTGGTCACGGTGGCGGCAGTGCTGGCCACCATCGTCGCGGCCTGGTCCATCGACTTCGCCCCGGCAACCCTGCTCGACGGCGTCGACGAAGTCGTCGCCCTGTTGGAGCGCATGTTCCCGCCGCGGCTGGATGATCCGGGACGCATCGGCGGACTGGCCGTCGAGACCTTGTTGATGGCCGTACTGGGTACGGTGCTCGCAGCGATCGCCTCGGTGCCGCTGGCCTTTCTGGCTGCTCGCAACACCACGCCGCACCCGGCGGTGCAGGCCGTGGCCCGGGCCATCATCACGTTCTGCCGGGCCATGCCCGACCTGCTGTTCGCTGTTTTGTTGGTCCGGGCGCTCGGAATCGGTGTGCTTCCCGGCATTCTCGCGTTGGGACTGCATTCCATCGGAATGCTCGGCAAGGTGTTCGCCGATGCCATCGAGCAGACCGACCCGGGTCCGCGCGAGGCGGTGCGCAGCACCGGCGTCGGATACTTCCGCGAGATGCTCAACGCTGTCGTCCCCCAGGCCATCCCCTCCTGGATCGCCACGTTCATCTACCGCATCGACATCAACCTGCGTATGTCGGTGGTGCTCGGCTTCGTCGGTGCCGGTGGCATCGGCTTCGCGTTGCAGGATGCGTTGCGCGGCTTGATCTATCCGCGAGCCCTCGGCATCGCCTGCGTCATCCTGGCGATCATCGCCGCCATGGAGCTGCTGTCCATCGTCATCCGGCGAATGCTGCTGGATTCCGCGCAAGCAAACCCGTCCCGGGAACGCATCGCACGATTCGTGTTCGGTGGTGGACTGATCGCGGTCTCTGTGTCGGCGTTGGTGGTGTTGAAGATCAACCCGGTGTCCCTGGTGACCTGGGTGGGCCCGGCGGTTGAGGTGTTCACCCGGATGATCCCGCCCAACTTCTCCGCGCTGGGCGGCGAATTGTTCGCGGCGGCAGGCCAAACCGTCGCGATCGGCGTGGTGTCCACCGCCATCGGCGTCGTCCTGTCGATCCCGGTCGGCATCCTGGCCGCCCGCAACGTCACCCCGCACCCTGTGGTCTACTGGCTGGCCCGCGGTTGGATCCTGTTGGTGCGGGCCGTACCCGAACTGATCCTGGCCGTGGTGTTCGTCGCGGCGCTGGGTCTAGGACCGATCGCCGGTACCTGCGCATTGGCCATCGGCTCCATCGGATTCCTGGCGAAACTCGTCGCCGACGCGGTCGAGGAGATCGATCCGGGACCGCTGGAAGCCGTTCACTCCGTGGGTGGCGGCTGGTGGAAGACGTTGTTCTCCGCGGTGATTCCGCAAGCCATGCCGGCAATGGTCGGGTCCAGTCTCTACCTGTTCGACGTCAACGTGCGGACCTCGACCATCCTGGGCATCGTCGGCGCCGGCGGTGTCGGCTATCTGTTGTTCGAGTCGATCCGCACCCTGAACTTCGATGTCGCCGGAGCGATCGTCCTGGTCATCTTCGTCATCGTCTACGCCATCGAAAGGATGTCCGGATGGATCCGATCTCGCCTCGTGTGACTGCGGCCGCGGTGTGGACCGGCTCCGGCGTCGACATGCGGACGGTACCGGTCCCCGAACTCGGCGACGGTGAAGTCCTGGTTCGGGTCCGGCTGGCCACGGTGTGCGGCAGCGATCTGCACACCGTCATGGGTCGCCGCCCCGCCCCGTGCCCGTCGGTACTCGGACACGAAGCGGTCGGGGACGTCGTCGCCGTCGGTCCGGGAGCGGATGCGCAAGTCGGGCAACGCGTTATCTGGTCGGTAACCGTGGTCTGCGGTAGCTGCAGCAGATGCCGGTCCGGGCTCAGCGCCAAATGCTTGTCAGTGCGCAAGGTGGGCCATGAGCCGTTCGACGGGGACTGGCCGTTGTCGGGTTCCTATGCCGCACATGTGGTTTTGCCCCGGGGCACGACCATCGCAGCCGTTCCCGGCACGCTGCCCGACGCGGTCGCCGCACCCGCCGCGTGTGCCACCGCGACGGTGATGGCCACCTTGGAGGCAGCGGGCGATTTGAAGGAAAGACGGGTACTCATCAACGGCGCGGGCATGCTCGGCCTCACCGCGGTCGCGGCATGTGCCAGCGCCGGCGCCGAAGTTCAGGTGATCGACCGCAACCCTGATCGGATGGCATTGGCGGCACGGTTCGGCGGGCTCGTCTCTGACCATGGTCCGGTGGACGTGGCGATCGACTACACCGGCTCGACCGCGGCCGTGTCAGAAGCGCTGGGCCGACTCGACATCGGCGGCACCCTGGTGCTGGCCGGGTCGGTCACCCCCGGCCCGCCGCTATCGGTGGATCCGGAAACCGTTGTCCGACACTGGCTGACCATCACCGGTGTACACAACTACGAGCCCCGGCACCTACACCAGGCGGTGGAATTTCTCGACCGCACCCGTGAGCGCTATCCGTGGGAATCGCTCGTGGTCGCGCCGGTGCCGCTCGAGGACATCGAGACGGCGCTGCGCACGCCGCCATCGGGGAAGTTGCGCACGGCCGTCACCCCTTGAACGCCGAAAGTTGGCTTGGGTACGAAATTCTCGCGGAATCTCGCACATAAGCCAACTCTCGGCGCACAGAACTCAGCCCTGGAAGACGCGGATCCAATCGACCAGCATCTCGGCAGGGTAGCTACCACCGCTCGGGTCACGGCCACCCGAGCCGCCGACGGCGATGTTGAACACCGGCACCATGGTGTAACCCGGATCGTTGAAAGGCCAGTCGTCCAACGAGTTTGCCGGAACCTCGAAGAAGGGTTCCATGCCCGGGGCGTAGTCCTTCCAGAAGTACATGCCCTGCGGGGTCCACGACATCCGCCAGGTGTGCCAGCCGCTGTCGATGGGATGCGGGTTGGTGGCAAACGATTCGCCGTCCAGCCGGGCGTGCACCGTGGTGCCCGACGGCCAGTCACGGTTGCCATACCACTCGACCAAGTCGACCTCGCCACCACGGACAGGATCGTCGTTGAGGAGCCAGAACGCCGGCCAGGCACCGTCGGTCAGGCAGTTGAGCTTGACCCGGGCCTCCCACGTGGTGCCGATGCCGCCGCGCCAGTTACCCACGACCTTGGCGCTGGCGTACTTCTCCTGGATCGTGGTGCCGGGACCGCGCGTCGCACGGATCACCAGGTTGCCCTTGCCGTCCTGGAAAGCGTGCTCGGTGTCGGTGACGTAGCGACCCATGTTGAACGGCTTATCCCACTCGACCGGGTTCTTGATGGTCTCCCGCTCCGGGATCAGGTGCCACCACGTCGGGTCCGGCGGAGCACCGGCCGGGCCGTTGAACTCGTCCTGGAACAGGAAGGTGGGCTGCGCCGCGGCGGCAGCAGGCGGAGTGGGCGCTCCGGGGGCAGGCGCAGGCGGGTTATCACCAATTGCCGGGTCGGCGTTGGCCATCCCGGCAGGCAATGCAGCCGCTGCCACCCCCAGACCCATCATGAACATCACACTGCGACGATCCATCTCAGGCACAGCTGAACCTTAACCGAACTCTTACCCAGATATCCGACCCCTGCCCAAAGTTTCGTGGTGTCGGCTGCGTTTACGCAGCTAGGGACATGCGGCAGGAGCGTCGTCCCGCACCGGTGCGTCGGCGGGAAGCGTGTAAGTCACCACGACATCCGCATCAACTCCGCCCTCATTGGACACCCGGTGAGCGACCCCGGCCGGAATCACCACGGCCTGGCCCGCGGCGTACTCCACCGGTGCGCAGTTGGCCGCGGTTTGCACCACCACAGCACCCTTGTTGATCACCGACTGTTCCCATCCAGGATGGCTGTGCCAACCGCTGGCGGCGCCGGGCTTGAGCAACAGACCCTGCACGTGCAACGTGATGGGCTGGCCTGCCGTCACCACCCAGATCGGCGCTGTGGTGGTTCCCTGACCAAGATCAGTTCGCACCACGTCACCTTCGGCAGGTGTGGCGGCAGCGGGTGCGACGAACACGCCTGCGGCGACGGTGGCCACCGCGCCCACGACGAGGGCATGGATGCTCTTCATCTTTCCTCCCGGTTTTGACCCAGAAGGTACCGCCGGCCCCGCCAGACCGCGCGCTGACGTCAAAATACTCAGCGGCACAGGGAGTTACGTCCCGACGCACAGGCTGGAGCGTCAGGGATACGGCCGGTACGGGTACTGCGGTTGCTGCTGGTACGGGTATTGCGGCTGCTGCGGGTACGGCTGCTGTGTTTCACCGCGGTTCGGCACCTGAATCGGAATCGGCACCGGGACGAACGGCACCGTGACGTACGTCGTAGTCATCGGGTTGGTCGTCGTGGTCGTGGTCGTCGGCACCGTCGTGGTGGTGGTCGGCGGCGTGGTCGTGGTGGTGGTCGTTGTCGTCGTGGTGGTCGTCGTGACGGGCGGAGGCGTGGTGGTCTGCGTGACGACGCGTGTCTCCGTCACCGGCGGGGGCGGCGCCTGGGTCACCGTCACCGGAGGCGGCGCCTGGGTCACGGGCTCGGGCGGCGGCGCCACCGGGGCCGGCGGCGGGGCTTCGACCGGGCTGGGTGCCACTTCCTGCGGGGGCAGCGGTTTGGCCTCCGGCGGCTTGACCTCTGAACTGGGTGCGGTGCCGGTGGCACTGGTCAGCGCATAGGTCACGCCACCGATCGCCACTACGACCAGCGCCGCAGCCACCGCAAACACCGTCAACGGCAACCGTTGCCAGCCCCCGCTCGGCTGTTCGATCGGCCCTGTCGGCGGGACGTACTGCACGGCCGGTCGCGCAGCGGTCTCGCTACCGTAGGAGTCCACCAAATCGGGACCGGTATACGGCACCACGTCGTCGCCGGCGTCGTCTTCCGACCAGGCAAGCGCCCGAAACGTGGAGGAACCCTCTGCGCCGGAAGGGATTTCGACCGGCGGCACCATGGCAGCCACACCCAGTGTGGGCGCCACGCCGGTTTGCGCATCGGCGTCGGCGAGGTAGGCAGCAGACAGCGCCGCGCCGATCGCAGCGTCCAGCGCAGGCTGTGGCGTCGTCACCACCACTGCCTGTGAGTGCTCGGAAAGTCGTTGGGTGACAAGTGGAATGCTGGCACCGCCGCCGATGGTCACCACTGCGGAGACTGCCTGCCAACTGATCCCGTTGCGCTCCAACACTTTTTCCAGTGCGTCGAGCGCGCCGGACAGCGGAGCGTGCATCAACGACTCGAGTTCGGTTCGCGTGACCCGCACGGTGGCCGAGTAGCCGGGCAATTCCACCACGAGATCCGTCGCGGTCTGTGCGGACAGCCGTTCCTTGGCCTGCCGGCATTCCTCGCGCAGCCGGGCCAGAGAACCGACCGCAGCGGTACCGGCCGGATCGATGCCACCGGCCTGGGCGACGCCGTCGAGCACATGCGTCAGCAGCGCCTGATCGATCTGGTCACCAGAGAAATCGGGATAGCGGGTGGTCTCGTCGATCGGCTCGAACGCCGAGGCCGCGTCGGCGAGCGTGATGCTGGTACCGCCGCCGCCGAAGTCCAGCAGCGCCACCACACCGCTGGGCGGCAGCCCCGGGTTGGCACGCAACGCGGCCAGGGACGCGACGGCATCAGGAACCAGCCGAGGCGGCCTCCCGTCGCGGGAGAAGGTCGGATTGGTGCGTAGCGCGTTGCGGAGGGCGCGCAGCGTGGGCGCTCCCCAGTGGGCGGGAACAGCGATCGCCAGCTGCTCGGAGGGGCCACCGGCCAACTCGACCATCGCATCGAGCGCCTCGACCAGCAGGGTGTCAGCGGGATAGGAGGCACCGTCGGGAGCCACCAGCGGAACCGGGTCGCCGACCCGCTCGACGAAACCGCCCAGCGTGACACCGGAACCTGATGCGGGCACGCCGACCTGCGGCGTCCGGTCGGTCGACAAGGTCAACAGCGCACGCCGGCTGACAGGTTGATTGCCGACACGCGCCGCAACCAAGTTGGTGGTCCCGATCGACAACCCCAACGGGCCGCTCATAACGGACGCCACGATAGCCGTCCCGCGACGCCGGGGCAGCCCGACACTCCGCCGCAGCGCTCATCGCACGGTCACGATCAGGAGAACTGGTGCGCGTTTGGCTTTCCTGCCTGCGGGTACAGCCACCACCATGACCTCACTGTGGCTGGCCGACCGCCCCGAGCACCGAATAGTGCCCACTCTCACCGAGGACCATCCGAGCGCGGACGTCGTCGTGGTGGGCGCCGGAATCACCGGCCTCGTCACCGCAGTCCTGCTGGCCCGGGCGGGGCAGGATGTCTTGGTCCTGGAGGCCCGCACGGCGGGCGCGGGCGCGACGGGCAACACCACCGCGAAGATCAGCTTGCTGCAAGGCACTCGGATGTCTCAGATCATCGGCAAGCATTCACCGAAGGTGGCCCAGCAGTACGTCCAGGGCAATCTCGAAGGCCAACAGTGGCTGATCGACTATTGCGCGCAGCGCGAGATCAGCCTGCAGCGCGAGGACGCCTACACCTACGCGCAGTCGGACGACGGTGTCGCCAAAGCCAAGGCCGAACTGAAGGCCTGCCAGGCCGCGGGTCTGGATGTCGAGTGGGTCGACGAGGCCGACGTGCCCTTCCCGTTCCACGGCGGCGTGCGGCTGGCCGACCAAGCCCAGTTCGACCCGATGCCGTTGCTGGACAACCTGATCGCCGAGCTTCACGAGCGCGAGGGACGCCTGGTCGAGGGAGCCCGGGTGCAGCACGTCAGCCGCGACGGCGACCACCTGAAGCTCCGGGTGCACACCGGCACGGGCAACGACATCGAAGTCCGCACCAAACGCTGCGTCCTGGCCACCGGCATTCCGATTCTCGATCGCGGCGGCTTTTTCGCCCGAGTGACTCCCCACCGGTCCTACTGCATGGCGTTTCAGGTACCGGGAAACATCACCCGGGGCATGTTCATCTCTACCGATTCACCCACCCGCTCAACACGTTCGGCGCCCACCGCCGACGGCGAACTGCTCATCGTGGGCGGCGCCGGCCACCCGGTCGGGCGTAGCAGCCACCCGGCGGCATCGGTCGACGAGCTGGCGTCCTGGGCCAAGCAGCACTGGCCGGGCGCCGTGCAAACCCACTTCTGGTCAGCACAGGACTACGAGCCCGTCGACGCGCTTCCCTACGTCGGACCGCTTCTTCCGGGCCACGACGAGATCCTGGTGGCAACGGGATTCGACAAATGGGGAATGACCAACGGCGTGGCCGCGGCGCTGGCGTTGGCCGGCCGCACCCTCGGCGGCCGCATGGACTGGGCAGCGGCCTTCGCGAGCTGGAGCCCGCACGAGCTGACGGGTCTCGCCACCGCAGCACAGGCCAACCTGGCCGTCGGGTTCAACCTCGCCAAGGGCTGGCTCACCCCGCTGACCCGGATGGGCACCACGGCGGCCGAGGACTGCGGCGTGGTGACCGGCCCGCCATGGCACCTGCAGGCCCACAGCGTCGTCGACGGGGTGCAACGCACGGTGTCACCGGTATGCCCCCACCTGGGCGGCATCGTGAATTGGAACGACGCCGACAAATCCTGGGATTGTCCGTTGCACGGCTCTCGATTCGCTCCGGACGGAACGCTGATCGAGGGCCCGGCCACCCGCGACCTCACGCGTTCGGCATAGCGTCACACCCGCGGCGGCCGGTGTGCTCCAATGTCGGGCATGGGTGACATCGACGACATCAAGCAAGTCAAGTACCGGTACCTGCGTGCCCTGGACACCAAGCACTGGGATGAGTTCGCCGACACTCTCACCGAGGACATCGCCGGCGACTACGGGCAGTCCATGGGCAAGACGCTGCACTTCACCGACCGCGACTCTCTGGTCGAGTACATGAAGAGCTCGTTGGGGCCGGAGGTGATCACCGAACATCGCGTCGCGCACCCGGAGATCGAGATCGACGGCGACGAAGCCACCGCCACCTGGTACCTGCAGGACCGGGTGATCGTCCCCAGCATGAACTTCATGCTGTTCGGCTCGGCCTTCTACCACGACCGCTACCGCCGTACCGCCGACGGCTGGAAGATCAGCGCCACCGGTTACGACCGCACCTACGACGCCACCCTGTCGCTGGAGGGGCTCAACTTCAACCTGGAACCCGGTGCCGCGCTGAATATTTGACGGCTATTTGGCCACAGCGATCACGGCGCCCGGCCGTAGCCACTGCATGATCTTCACCAACGTGGCGTCGTCGATCGCGACGCAACCGGCCGTCGGTCCGCCGTCGGTGGTGTGCACGAAGAACGCACCGCCGTTGCCGGGTACCCGGGCCTTGTTGACGCCCATCACCACCGCGTGCTTGTACTGAGGGATGTGCAAGTTCTCCGTCCCGCTGCTCGGGTCGGTGTTGAACGGACACTGGGCCTTCTTGCAAACCTGCATGGTGTTGTAGGTCGGACTCTTCATGTCGCCGTCCCACCAATGGTCGGGCGTGACCTGGACGTACTGAAGCCCACCGCCGGGATTCGGTGCGGTGCCGAAGGCGAAGTCGAGCGTGAAAATGCCCATGGGCGTTTTCATTTCGCCGTCGTGGGTCTGCGGCGCCATCCCGTTCGCACCGACATTTGCGTCGATCCCCGCGCCCACCGGCTGCCAGCCGGCCGGCCCGCGTTGCCAGACATCCATCTTGGCCTTCGAACCACCCACGCCGACAACCGAAATCACCTGGGTGGCGTTGCCGACCGAGGACGCGAACCACGGCGGGTCGACGGCACCGGCGGTGGGCGCACATGCCAATGCCAGCACCCCGGCACACAGCAGGGCGAGCAGTCGGCGCATCCGTCCATCGTCGCCGCTGCCCCTCTCGGCCGGATAAAGCTTGGAGCACGATCCGGTCGCGACAGATACGTTGGCGGGATGGACATGCGTGCAATCGGCAAAGGACTGGGCACCTTGGACCGCGAGGTCTTCGAGGCAGTCGCCGAATCACCCAGCCCGCTCTTGGACAGCCTGATGCCGCGGCTGACCAGGGCCGCAGACCATTCCAAGCTGTGGTTCGCCATCGCAGCGGGCCTGGGGGTGGTCGGCAGCGTGTCGGTACGCCGCGGCGCCGCCCGCGGCGTGGTCAGCCTGGCGGTGACCAGCCTGCTGACCAACCAGGTGGCCAAGCGGATCTGGCGCCGACCCCGACCGGACCGCAGCGTGATTCCGCTGGCCCGACGGACCCGCCGCGTGCCCACCTCTCACTCCCTGCCGTCGGGGCACTCCGCGAGCGCCGCGGCCTTCGCGGTGGGGGTCGGCCTCGAGTCGGCACCGACGGGCCTGCCGCTGGCGCTCTTGGCCGGTTTGGTCGGCCTGTCCCGGGTCGCCACCGGTGCGCACTATCCCGGCGACGTGTTCGCCGGGTTCGGCATCGGAGCGGCGATCGCCATCCTCGGCGCCCGCATCGTCCCCACCATCCCGGCCGCCAGACTGCCCCGCTCCGAACCGCTGCGGTACCGCACCGATCCGCGGCCCGACGGCGCCGGCGTCGCACTCGTCATCAACCCGGCCTCCGGCGACGGGACAGGCGCACGAATCATCGATGATGTCCGAAAGGCCTTGCCGCAAGCGGAGATCATCGAGCTCGGCGACGACGATGACATCGAGGCGGTGCTGCGGGAAACGGCGGCACGCACCGAGGTACTCGCAGTGGGCGGCGGCGACGGCACGGTGGCGTGTGCGGCGGGCATCGCCGTCGAGGCGGGTGTGCCGCTCGCGGTGTTTCCCGGCGGGACGTTCAACCACTTCGCCAAGGACATCGGTTGCGAGTCGGTAGCCCGGACCGTCAAGGCGATCGCCGACGGCTCGGCGGCTTACGTCGACCTGGTGTGCCTCAACGAGGAACGCATGGTGATCAACACCGCCAGCATCGGCGCCTATCCGAAGTATGTGCGGACGCGCGAGAAGCTCGAACACCGGATGGGCAAGCGACTGGCCGGCATGTACGCGCTGTACCTGACCCTGCGCCGGGAGGCCCCGGTCCGAATCAGCTACGACGACAAGACCCTTGAGACGGAGTTGTTCTTCCTGGGGAACTCGACGTACTTCCCGTCCGGATTCGCCCCGTCTCAGCGGCCGCGCCTCGACGACGGCCTGATCGACGTGCGGATCCTGGAGACGGGGCGACGCCTGAGCCGGCTACGCATCGCGACGGCGATGGTGCTGGGCCGGCTGGAACGCAGCCCGCTGTACCACGAATTGCAGGTGCCGGAGTTCCGGTTCGTGGCCGTCGACGGCCCCACCACCGTCGCCCATGACGGCGAAGTCGGCGAGGCACTCAGCGAGGCCAGCTTCAGCGTCCGCTACCGGGCGCTGCCGGTGTTTCGTCCGCTGCCGTAACGGTTGTCCGCGACGGCGGGCACAACAGGTAGACCGCGACGAACCAGACGTAGCCCAATGCCCAGCCGGCCACGACGTCCGAGGGGTGATGGACGTTGAGCACGACGCGTCCCACCCCGATTGCGACGATGGTCAACACCCCGGCCGACACCCACCAGGCTCGCAGCGCGGGGCGAATCGCCGGCCAGGCCACCACCAGCAGGGCAGGCACCGCCACCATGACACCCAGCGCGTGCCCGGACGGGAACGAGGTCGACAGCGCGTGCACCATTGCGGTGGCCGGCCGCGGACGGTCCACCAAAAACTTGGCCAGCTCGGTCACCAATCCGCTGAGCTCGACGGCCAAGAACAGGAACAGCGCGATACGCCGCTGTCGTCGCAGCAGTGCGACCGCGATCAGCACTGCGGTCCCCAACCGGAACGCGAACGGGCCCAGCACCGTGCAGATCACATCCCACGCCGTCACCCAGGCGGGGTGTGCCGTTCCGTACCGGTACGGTACGGCCAGCCCGGCCGTGTCGAGATCGGACAGCCACGTCCACTGCATCTGGTAGCCGAGCCACAGTGCGGCATACACCGCGAGGGCTGCCGCCGCGCTCACGATCAGCCACCGGTCCCGGGTTTTCACCAGATCATCTCTACCAGCTCCAATCGATTTGCCATGATCGCGCGCTACCGTCGAAGACATGGCACTGATCCTGCGAAAGCTGATGCACATCGGCGCTCTGCCGGAGGGTCTGCGAGCCGAAGCCGAGGCCGAAGGCATCCTGTTTCTCGCCGAGTATGTCCCCGTGACCAGGCGTTTCAGCGGAACCATTCCTGGCAAGCGGTCGGCGGGCAGCGTCGCGAGCTACGCCGGCGCGCTGGTGCTGACCAACCATCGCGCGCTTGCCACGATGTCCACGCTGCCCAAGCTTGCCGGTCGCAGCATCGACCAACCGTGGTCGGCGCCGCAGCTCGGCGCGGTACACGCCGAGCTCGACCCGACCGGACTCACGCTGACCGCCGATGTGGCCCAGATCGACCAGCGCTGCCGCGGCCAGTTGTCGCTGCACTACAAGACCGAGATCCCGGCCGACGTCCTGGCTTCGCTGCCGCGTCGCTCACTGGCCTTCGACGTCGGGGCGGAGTACGTGTTCCGCGCGGTTGGCGTGCCGTACCACCCGTAAATCCGCAAACCGGTATTTACCGGGACCCAAAGTCTCGGTAAATTGTGCCCATGGCTTCGACCCGACCTGTCGCACCACTGGATGCGGACTACCAGGACCTGTTGCAGACGCTGTCCGAGGGTTCTGTGCGCCGCCGCTTCGACCCCTACCTGGACATCGCGTGGGACTCCCCCGAATTGGCGATCGACCTCGACGATCCACGGTGGGTGCTCTCACCGAACGTCGATCCGCTGGGCGCGACCGCGTGGTACCAGGCCCAGCCGCTGGCCCGGCAGATCGAGATCGGCCGCTGGCGGACACTGAACTCGGTCAAGGTCGGCGCGGCCTTCGAGAGCATCCTGATCCGCGGGTTGATGGCGTTCATCATGAAGCTGCCCAACAACTCCCCCGAGTTCCGCTACGCGTTGCACGAGATGACCGAAGAGTGCAACCACATCCAGATGTTCCAAGAGCTGGTCAACCGCAGCGGCGTGGACGTTCCCGGCATGCGGCCGCTGTTCCGCCGGCTCTCGCCGTACATCGGCCTGGTCGGCCAGTACTCGCCGACGGCGTTCATGGCGGGAATCCTCGCCGGCGAAGAGCCGATCGACCACTTCCAGAAGGGCCTGATCCGCGAGGGCGCCAACATCCCGCCCGCGGTGCTTCGCACCATGCAGATCCACATCGCCGAAGAGGCCCGCCACATCTCCTGGGCGCATGAGTTCCTCAAAACCCATCTGCCGGAACGCTCTTGGCGGATGAAGGCGTTCGCCTGCGTGGCGTTCCCGCTGACCCTGCGCTGGCTGGCCCACGAGATCGTGGCTCCGCCGAAATCGTTCGGCGAAGAGTTCGGCATTCCGCGCGAGGTGATCAAGGACGCGTTCTGGCGCAGCCCGCACTCCCGCAAGATCCTGGCCGGCTATTTCGGTGAGATGCGTTCGCTCAGCGAAGAACTCGGTTTGATGAACCGGGTCGGCCGCTGGGTGTGGAAGCGCTGCGGCATCGACGGCGAGGCGGCCCGCTACCGCGGGGTGCCCGACCGTGAAGCGGTTGCGCTGGCCTGATGCCCCACGTCATCACGCAGTCCTGCTGCAGCGACGCCTCATGCGTGTACGCCTGCCCGGTCAACTGCATCCATCCCACCCCCGACGAATCGGACTTTCACACCGCCCAGATGCTCTATGTCGACCCGGTCGAATGCGTCGACTGCGGTGCGTGCGTGACCGCCTGTCCGGTGGATGCGATCAAACCGCATACCAAGCTGACCGGCGCCGAAGCCGTGTTCGCCGGACTGAACGCGGATTTCTACGCCACGCCCCGGCCTCGGCCGATCCTGGCTCCGGTGGTCCCGCCGCTTGAGGTGCGCACCGGCGACCTGCACGTGGCGATCGTCGGGTCCGGCCCTGCCGCGATGTATGCCGCCGAAGAGGTGCTGACCATTCCCGGCGCCCGGGTTCGGATCTACGAAAAACTCACTCAGCCCTACGGTTTGGCCCGATTCGGGGTCGCACCCGATCACCAGCGAACCCGCGGGGTGACGCGCCAGTTCGACCACATCGCCGCCGACCCACGCCTGGAGATGCGTCTCGGGGTCGAAGTCGGTGCCGACCTCACCCACGAGGATCTGCTCGCCGAGCACCATGCGGTGGTCTACGCGGTGGGCGCGTCGACGGATCGTCGCCTCGACATCGACGGCATCGACCTGCCCGGTGTCACCTCGGCCACCGAGTTCGTCGCCTGGTACAACGGCCACCCCGAGCACGCAGGCCGGACCTTCGACTTGTCGAGCCGTCGCGTGGTCGTCGTCGGCAACGGCAATGTCGCCCTCGACGTCGCACGCATCCTCACCATGGACCGCGACCGCCTGGCGGACACGTCCATCGCTCCTCACGCACTGAACGCGCTGCGCCACAGCGCGATCGAAGAAGTGGCCGTGGTCGGCCGGCGCGGGATCGAACAGTCCGCGTTCACGGTCCCCGAACTGGTCGGGCTGTGTTCGACACCAGGTGTCGACGTCGTCGTCCGCGATGAGGACCTGCGGACCCTGCCGGAGTCCGATCCGCGGGCCGCGATCCTGCGCGCGGCTCCGCGCAGTGCGGGCAATCGCCGGATCGTGTTCGAGTACCTGCTGTCGCCGACCGCGATCCTCGGAGAGTCCGCCGCCGAAGGCGTCGAGTTCGTCCACAACGAGCTGATCGCCGCACCCGACGGTTCGACGCGGGTGAAATCGACTGGGCTCCAACGGGTCATCGAAGCGGGCCTGGTGCTGACGTCCATCGGGTATCGCGGCCGGCCGGTAACGGGGCTGCCATTCGACGACGCCACAGCGACCGTGCCTCACGAAGGTGGCCGGGTTACGGGCGTGCGGGGCGCATTCGTCACCGGGTGGATCAAACGCGGACCAACCGGATTCATCGGCACCAACAAGTCCTGCGCCCAGGAGACTGTGCGCAGCCTGACCGCCGACTACAACGCAGGGTTGCTGACCTAGCCGGGCTCGCGGTTGGTCAGCGCGGCGATCACCGACGTCAGCTCGTCGTCGCGATTGATGTCCAGACCACTCGCGCGGGCTGCGCCGTCCAGGACATACCAGCCGAAGTCAGCCAGGTGGGTCACGATCTCTTCCCGTGACCGCTCCGGCGCCGCGCCGCGGATCCAGGCCGACAAGGTGGCCTCCACCATCGTCACCACCGCGAACGGGACCGTCTTGAACGCACTGTCGTCCACGCCGATCGTTTGGGCGATCGTGGCGATGATCCCCTCGGATTGCCTGGTCATGCGGAGCTTGAGCTCACTGACCGCATCCAGCGAGCCGTCGCTGTCGAACGTCGGCCCGCGCCGGACGAACTCGTCAAGCCGCGGGTGGTCCAGCATCCAGTCGGCCACCGCCGCCACGGTGCGGGTCAGGATTTCCCGCAACGAGCCATTGCTGACATCCAGGTTGGTGTCGAGAACCGCCGCGAAATCGTCGAACACATAGGACCGGACCCGGCGCTCAAGCTCGTCCTTGCCGGTGAACTGGCGATACACCACCGACTTCGCCAGTCCGGCGCGGTCGGCGATCCGCGCCATGGAGATATCGGCGCCCGGCGGGTTCTCCTCGATCAGCGCGACCGCCGCCTGCAGGATCTTGGCCCGCCGCTCGGTGTTGTGCTGCTCCCAGCGGGCTTCATAGCCGCTGACCGCAGCGGTATCGGTGGCGGTCGGCATGGCCCCACCCTACCGATGACCCCGCGGCGATTAAGTAGCTCTCGGTGAGCCAAACGGTTGCGGTCGGCAAGCTCAGGCGGTTCGGTCGTAGGGTGGACGGAAAGGATGTGACGTGACCGAGCCGCAACAGCAGAACCTGCTGGTCGTGCACTGGCACGATCTCGGGCGCCACCTCGGCGTATACGGCCACCCCGACGTGGCCAGCCCGCACCTCGACCAGCTCGCCGCCGAGGGGATCCTGTTCACCCGCGCGCACGCAACGGCGCCCCTGTGCTCACCGTCGCGGGGCTCACTGTTCACCGGCCGGTACCCACAGAGCAACGGACTGGTGGGTCTGGCCCACCACGGCTGGGAGTACCGTGCCGGGGTGCGCACACTCCCGCACATTCTCTCCGAATCAGGTTGGCACACAGCCTTGTTCGGTATGCAGCATGAGACGTCCTATCCAGCGAAACTCGGCTATGACGAATACGACGTGTCGAACTCGTTCTGCGAGTACGTCGTCGAACAGGCATCGGCATGGTTGGCTGACGCTCCGCGTAAGCCGTTCCTGCTGACCACCGGCTTCTTCGAGACCCACCGCCCGTATCCCCTGGACCGGTACGAACCCGCGGATACGGGATCTGTCGAAGTCCCCGACTATCTGCCCGACACCGGCGAGGTACGCGGTGATCTCGCCGAGTTCTACGGGTCGATCGCGGTTGCCGACGCGAAAGTCGGCGAACTGCTCGACGCCTTGGCCACGGCCGGGCTCGACGAGAACACGTGGGTGGTGTTCATGACCGATCACGGGCCCGCGCTGCCCCGGGCCAAGTCGACGCTGTACGACGCCGGCACCGGCATCGCCCTCATCGTGCGGCCGCCGCGGGGCGCTGGCGTGGCCCCGCGCCGCTACGACGAGTTGTTCAGCGGGGTCGATCTGTTGCCGACCCTGCTCGAGTTGCTCGGCGTCGATGTACCTGACGACATCGAAGGACTGTCACACGCCAGCAACCTCACGACAACCACTACGGAAGCAGCGGAGATCCGCTCCGAGGTGTACACCACAAAGACCTATCACGATTCTTTCGACCCCATTCGTGCCATCCGCACGAAGGAATACAGCTATATCGAGAATTACGCGCCACGACCATTGTTGGATCTGCCGTGGGATATCGCCGACAGCCCACCGGGACGCGCTCTCGGCGCCGCCGTCTCAGAGCCCCGGCCCGATCGCGAACTCTACGACCTCGTCGCGGACCCCACTGAGCGCAACAACCTGCTCGGACCCGGTGCCACCGACAAAGCCGAGGCGATCGCCGAGAACCTCGCGCTATTGCTCAACGACTGGCGTCAGAAGACCCTCGACGTCATACCGTCCGAATTCGCCGGCACCCGTATTTCCGAGCGTTATACGCAGACCTATCTGAGTATCCACGGCCGCCCCGCCACCAGCAGATCTGCGATCGCCGCCGACCGCGGCATCACCGATACCCATCAATAGTTTTCATCTCAATGAACTGAAACTCTTGACGCTTCTCTGAATAGGCGCCGCAAACAAATGATGGTTAGAGTCTCGCGCATGTCCGATCATCCGACCGCCTACCTGGTGCTCGCTTCCCAGCGCAGCGGCAGCACCTTGCTGGTGGAATCCCTTCGCGCCACCGGCATGGCCGGTGAGCCCCAGGAGTTCTTCCAGTACCTGCCGACCACCAGCATGTCGCCGCAACCGCGGGAATGGTTCGCCGGCGTCGAGGACGAGTCGATCCTGCGTCTTCTCGACCCGATCGTGGAAGGAAAGCCGGACATCGCACCCGCCGAGATCTGGCGCGACTACATCCGGACGGTCGGGCGCACCCCCAACGGGGTATGGGGCGGCAAGCTGATGTGGAACCAGACGCCGCTCCTGCTCGACCGTGTCGAGGGACTGCCCGAGCGGTCCGGGCCGGGCCTGCTGGACGCGATCCGCGATGTCGTCGGCAGCGAGCCGGTGCTGATCCACGTCTACCGTCCCGATGTTGTATCGCAAGCGGTTTCGTTCTGGCGGGCGGTGCAGACCAGGGTCTGGCGCGGCCGGGCCGACCCGGTGCGGGATGCCCGCGCCGAATACCACGCCGGTGCCATCGCCCACGTGGTCAAGTTGCTGCAGGCCCAGGAGGAGGGCTGGCGCTCCTGGTTCGCCGAAGAGAACATTTCCCCCATCGAGGTGTCCTACCCCTACCTGTGGCGCAATCTCACGACTGTGGTGGCCACCGTGCTGGAAGCACTCGGCCTGGACCCGGGGCT
The DNA here is from genome assembly GCF_019739075.1 of Mycobacterium farcinogenes. Taxonomy (NCBI): domain Bacteria; kingdom Bacillati; phylum Actinomycetota; class Actinomycetes; order Mycobacteriales; family Mycobacteriaceae; genus Mycobacterium; species Mycobacterium farcinogenes. Next base: position 5,997,429 of record NZ_CP081673.1, read on the forward strand.
GGCTCCGCAACCGGTACTGGAACGCCAGGCCGACCAGCGGTCCGACGAATGGGTGGACCGCTACCGCCGCGATGCCGAGGAACTCGGCCTACCCACCAGTGATTTCGGTGCGTCTAGCGGCGGTCAGCGCCGGTGATTGCACCGAAATCGCGTCGACGATGCGGTCGGCATGGGTCAGGTACAGCCCGTGGGCCGCGCCGGGGATCTCGACGAGCTCCGCGTGCGGCAGCAGCGCCGCCGTACGCCGCCCGGTGAGTTCGATGGGTGCGGATACGTCGGCGTCACCGTGGATCACCAGAACGGGCAGGTCGAGTTCGGTGAGTTCGGCACGATAGTCGGTGTGGGCGCCCATCCGCTGGGTGGCAAGCACGGTCGCAAGCGGCAGCGCGGCGATCTGGTCCACGGTCCACTCGAAGTCCTCAGGTGACACCGGGTGGTCGCCGAAGAAGGGCGCTGCGTTGTCGATGCACCATTGCCGCACATCGCGTTCCAGCTCGGCGAGCAGTCCGTCGAGCATCGCCTCAGGAACACCGTCTGGGTTGTCCGGGGTCTCGACCAGCAGTGGGAGCTGGGGCGCTACGAGCACCGCACGATTCACCCGCGCGGTCCCGTGCCGGCTCAGATAGCGCACGATCTCACCGCAGCCCAGGGAATGCCCCACCAATGTCACGCCGTCGATATCCAGGTGTTCGAGCAGCGCGGCCAGGTCGTCGGCCAGCAGATCCAGCGTCCACTCACCGTCGTGGGCGCCGGAGCGTCCGTGTCCTCGCCGGTCGTAGCTCACACAGCGAAAACCGCTGTCCGCCAGGCGCTCGATCACCTGATCCCACTGACCTGAATTGAGTCCCCACGAGTGGGTGAAGACCAAGGTCGGCCCGGACCCGGTGGCGGTGAAATGGATGTCCGTGTCGTCTGCGGTCGTGAATGTCGGCATATGCCAATCGTGGAACGTGAAGGTACGCATGTCGATTACGTGCCAGGTAATGACTACAGCACTTTGGCGACCACGAACACCCGACGGAACGGGAAGAACGTCGTGCCGTCAGCGCGTCGCGGGTAGGCCGCGGCCAGCATCGGGATGATCGCCTGGCGGTACTGCTGCCACAGCTCATCGGTCAGCCGGCCTTTCACCTGCGTCAGAGCCGTTCCGGTGATCCAATCCAGAACCGGTGTCTCGCCGGATAATTGGTGCACATAGGTGGTCTCCCAAGCATCCACCGCACAGCCCGCGTCGGTCAGCAGCCCGGCGTACTGGACGGGCGTGTCCACCTGGCCTACGTCACGCCACGGCATGTCACGCAGCGGCTCGACGAACGGCTCGCGCCGCGCCAGCGTGCGCACCGCGTGATGCGAAGGCGCGTCGAAATTGCCGGGCACCTGAAACGCAATCCAGGCCCCGGCAGGCAGCTGCCGGGCCCAGCGCACCACGAGTTCGCGATGCGAGGGCACCCACTGCAACGCCGCGTTGGAGACCACTACGTCGGTGTCCGGCCCGGGTTCCCAGTCCTCGATCGCGCCGGCATGTGCCTCGAGCCCACGGGCCTGCGCCGCCGCCACCATCTCCGGTGAGCTGTCCCAGGCCTCCAGTGCGGCGGCCGGCCAGCGCTGCGCCAACGTCGTGGTCAGGTTCCCCGGCCCGCATCCCAGGTCCACCACCCGGCGCGGCGCCTCGGCCGCGACCCGCGAGAGCAGGTCATAGAACGGCCGGCCCCGATGGTCGGCAAACGCGAGGTAGGTATCCGGATTCCACATGCCCCGATCATGCCCGGCACCCGGGTGGATATCGTCGGACCCGATGGACGAATCGGAAAAGGTGCGGGAAATCTGGTCGGGACTCGGGCTGCCCGGCATCATCGACGTGCACACCCACTTCATGCCCAAGAACGTCATGGACAAGGTGTGGCGATACTTCGACAGCCAGGGCCCGCTGATCGGCCGGGAATGGCCCATCACCTACCGCGCGGACGAGGCGCAGCGGATGGCCACATTGCGCGAGTTCGGCGTCCGCCGGTTCACCTCGCTGATCTACGCGCACAAGCCGGACATGGCGGCCTGGCTCAACCAATGGGCCAGAGGATTCGCGCAGGACACCCCGGACTGCCTGGGCACCGCCACGTTCTACCCAGAGCCCGAGGCCGCCGGCTACGTCGGCGACGCCATCGCCGCAGGCGCCCAGGTATTCAAGGCCCACATCCAGGTCGGCAACTACGAGCCGAACGATCCGCTGCTCGACGAGGTCTGGGGCCAGATCGAAGATGCCGGCGTCCCGGTCGTCATCCATTGCGGTTCCGGCCCGACGCCGGGCGACTTCACCGGCCCCGACCCCATCGTCCGGCTGCTGAGCCGCTACCCGAGACTGCCGCTGATCATCGCGCACATGGGTATGCCCGAGTACTCGGCATTCCTGGACCTGGCCGAACGCTACGACAACGTGCGACTGGACACCACCATGGCATTCACCCCGTTCGTCGAAGAGACGATGCCGTTCCCCACCATCGAACAGAGCCGGCTGAAAGACCTGGGTGAGCACATCCTCTGGGGCAGCGACTTCCCGAACATCCCGTACGGATATGCCGAGGCCGTGCGGCACCTGATCGACCTGCCGGGTGTCGACGACGCGTGGCGGCGCAACGTTCTGCACGACAACGCCGCGAAGTTGTTCGGGCTGAGCTGAGCAGTTGGTTAGCATCGGGACCGTGGACGCGGACCCGGTCGAACCTCCGATCCCAGTCCCTGACGTCCCCGGCGGCGACGCCGGTGCCCGGGGGCTGCCGCGTCGCGCCGATCTGACCATCAGGCAGCGCGCCATCGTCGATGCCTCCGCAATCGCCGACATCGCGCTGCGCACCGGGGTCGCCTCGATCGTGGCGACATCGATGGTGCCGGCCACGCTCGCGTCGATGTTGCATCCGTCGGCGTCGCGCGCCGAGAACGACCACATGCGGTTCTACGCCGAACTGGCCACCGCACAAGATCCCGCCGTGGCATTTCCGGTGCCGACGCGGCCGCCCAGGGTCTCCACTCGCCGGGCCAATCCCCTGGCCGAGATGATCGCGCACGGCCGGGTGGAGAACCTCCAGTTCGACAGCAGCTTCACCGCGGTCAATCCCGCCCTGCGCGACCTGTGCGGCGGGTTCACCCGCAACAATGTTGTCCGGGCACAGCATTGGCGCCACGATGACGGACCGCATCCCACGCTGTGCGTCATCCATGGCTTCATGGGGTCGCCGTACCTGGCGAACGGCCTGTTCTTGTCCCTGCCGTGGTTCTACCGCTCCGGGTACGACGTGTTGTTGTACACGTTGCCGTTTCACGGCGCCCGGGCCGAACGCTTCTCACCGTTCAGCGGTTACGGGTTCTTCTCCCACGGCTTCGCCGGCTTCTCAGAGGCGATGGCCCAGGCCGTCCATGATTTCCGCTCGGTGATCGACTATCTGGAGTCCACCGGTGTCAACCGGGTTGCCTTGACGGGTATCTCGCTGGGCGGCTTCACCTCGGCACTGCTGGCCAGTGTGGACGACCGGATCCAGGCCGTAGTTCCCAATGTCCCTGTGGTGACGCCGGATCGCACGGTCGACGAGTGGTTCCCGGCCAACAAGCTGGTGGCCCTGCAACGGCTGGTGGCCCGAACCGATCCCGCGTTGACCGAAGCGGCGGCGCGGTACGCCTCACCACTCAACTACCGCCCGCTGGTGCCCAAGGAACGACGCCTGATCATCACCGGCCTCGGTGACCGGCTGGCTCCCCCGCAACAGGCCGAAATGCTGTGGGAACACTGGGATCGCTGCGCGTTCCACTGGTTCCCCGGCAACCACCTGCTCCATGTGAGCCAGCCGGACTACCTACGCCGGATGACCCGCTTCCTGCGGGATTTCATGTTCGACTGACTTCTTCACCAGGCCGTCCGGCACCGCAGCCGGGATGCCTTCCAGACGCTGCGAAGACAACGGGTTGAGCGCGGCCAACGCCGGACGGTGCCGACCGCCGGCCGGCTTCAGCCCGGCCAGCGGAGCCCGCCGTGCGGGCCGGTCCGCCGTACGCAGGGCGGCGCCCACCGTCAACTGCGGTTGTGCCGGTGGCCCGGTGAATTCCAGTGCGGTCCAGGTCTCCTGAGCCGGCAGCGCGCCGATGCCGGCCAGCACGGCTTCCAGCTTGTCAGTGACGTTGACGCGGTATGCCGCGACGTATCCGGAGTCGTCCTTGACACCGCGCCAGGTTTCCTTGCCCGGATCGGGCAGCGGGGAATCCACCCCGTCGACCAGCGTGACCGTCCAGCCCTGCTCCTGCAGATGGTCACGGAGCCGGCGGCCGACGATTTCAGTGGTGTCCCGCAACGGGATTCGCGATGACCGGGCACGCAACGCGTCGAGGTTGTCCGTGGCGGCCACGGTGAGGCTGATCCAGCTGCGACGGGTGCCACCGGCATCGCGGTGGGTCACGCGGACCTTGTCGCAGCGGATGCCGTAGCGGTCCAGGTAGCTGATCACGACCGGAAGCTGTGCCGGTTCTGCGGGGTCGACCCGCAGCACCACGGTCTCCGAGTCGACTGCCGCCTCAGGCTGCTTCTTGGCCAGGTTGCGCCGGATCACCCCGAGGTGCCGGGCTACCCGGGTGGTCAGGAACATCCCGCCCCACCAGGCCAGGAGCAGCACCGCAGCGGCGACGGAGACGCCGAGCACCCAGCGTTCGGTGTTGGTCTGCCACGGCCGGGCCAGTACCGCCGCGACGATGAACAGGGACGCCAACGCAAGTCGGGCGGTCATGTGTGGTCCTTCCGTCGGTATGCGCTGAACGCAACGGCGATCGCCGCCAGCGCAAGTACTCCGGTCCCGGCGAACGCGACGATCCGCCCGGTGTTGTCACGCGGGGCCGGCTCTGCCGGTGCGGCAATGGGTTTGCCTGCGGGAGCCTCCGGGCCGTCGAGCGGCACATCGGCGACGTCCCAGGTGAGTGCGGCCACCGGATCGACGCCACCGGCGCCGATCACGTTCGACGGCGAACGGGGCGCGCCCTGAGCCGTCGTGGTCAGCCGGTGCACCACCTGACGGGCGTTCAAATCGGGAAACTTGCTGCGCACCAGGGCCGCCACGCCGGACACGTATGCCGCGGCGTAACTGGTGCCGCTGAGCGGAACAAGCTTGTCCTGATCGGTGGGCATGGCGTTGGAGAGTCCGCCGCCGGGCGCGTTGCTCACCGAGGAGATGTTCTCCCCGGGCGCCGCGATTCCCACCCACGGTCCGGCCATGGTGAATGCGGACGGCTGGCCGGTCGCGTTGAGTGCCCCGACCGAGAGCACGTAGGGCTGCCACCACGACGGGATGGACACCGAGGAGACGCCGCCCCAGTTCCGCGGGTCAGCAGGCGCACCAGACAACGGATTGGACCCACACGCCGATCCGGTGGTGACGCCACCTTGAGTGTTACCCGCGGCCGCGACGATCACCGCGTCCTTCTCGACCGCCGCATAACGCAGCGCCGCACCGAGTTCGTTCTGATCGATGTGCTTGTCCGCCGGCATGCAGGTCACCACGGAGATGTTGATGACGCGGGCACCCATGTCGGCCGCGCGCACCACGGCTCGGGCCAGGCTGGCCACGTCGGCCGCGACGCGCGCCTCAGCCATGTCACCACCGGCCGCGCGCGGGGCGAACCGCGGTGAGTTCTGCCGGATCGAGATCAGCCGGGCTTCCGGCGCCACGCCGGAAAAGCCGTCGGGTCCCGGCTGCCCGGCGATCAGGCCGGCCACCGAGGTGCCGTGGCCGTCACAGTCAGTCAGGCCGTCGGTGGACTCGATGAAGTCACCGCCGCCCTCGACGTGCGGCAGCCGGGGGCCAGGCTGCACACCGGTGTCGATGACAGCGACCGTCTGGCCCTGTCCGCGGCTCTGTTTCCATGCACCGGACAGGTTGAGCGCCAACTGATTCGGATTGACCGCCCCCGGGTCGGTGCCCGGCAGAACACCGGTGGTGGCACACGCCGAACGCTGTGCCATTGCCCCCACCGGGCCGGCGCTGCCGGCCGGTGGGGCGACCTGTGGATCGACCTCGGGCGGGCTGATGGCACCCGCCGACGGGGAGCCGACCAACAACACCAGACCGGTTGTGGCCAGAACACCCAGGCTCTTGTGGATCACCGATTCATCACCTGTCGAGGACGAGGCTGAACAGCCCGACGAGGAAGGCCATCACCGGGATCAGCGAGGCGTCGAGACCGGTGGCCAAGAAGCCGACCAGGCGACGCATCGGCAGCGAGTAGGTGTCCGGCGACGCGGCCCGCGGGTTGAGCGCGGCCACGGCCCACACCACGACCAGGCCGGCCAGTACCGCCAGCGCCCACCATGCGGCCTGGTAGCGGCCGTCGATTGCGAAGGCCACCAACAGGACAACGGTCAGCAGGTAGGGATGTCCGAGCAGCCATGCCTTGCACGAGGCGGAGTCCCAGACCCGGGCACGCAGAGCTGCGCCGAGAGCTGCGGCCACCACGACGTACCAGGCCCACGGCGATGCGGTCGGCGAACCGACCAGCGCCAGTGACCCGGCCACCCCGAGCAGTACTCCTGCGGCGATGACTCCGGTCTGATGCGACTGGCTCACCCGGACCCGGCGGGGCAGGTCTGCCAACACCGAAAGAGGTTGTGCCGACGGCGACGGATCGCCCGGAGCCGGGATGACAGGCAGCGGGAAGCGGGCCCACATGGCCGACAACTGGGCGGCCTGAACGGTGACCACCAGCGCGATCAGGATCAGTGCGCAACCGATCACCGTCGAGTTGATCTCCCACAGCGAGGCCGCACCCGCGACCAGCAGCACGCCGACTCCGGTGACCGTGGTCGCGGTGAACACTGCGATGCCCCGGTCGTCGGGTGAACTGGCCATGCTGATCAGGGACCATGCGGCCACCGCAGCTGCGGCCAGAAGGATGCTGGGCGCGCCGAATTCACCGGGCACACCGAGAGCGAACACCGCGGCGACGGGGACGAGCGCGGTGACGGCCAGCGCGGTGGCCAGCGCCGGGGAGCGCCCCTTGAGCGACAGCGATGCGAGCACCGAGGCGATGGCGATACCGCCGACGACGAAGAGGCCGAGCAGCTCACCGGTCGCCACGCGGTGGGCGACGCCCAGCCCGGTGCCGACCAGGATCAGTCCGATCAGAGCCAGTGACGCATAGCGCGCGATGTTCGCGGCACCCCACGGACGCTGACGCGAAGCCGAGAAGATCACAGCGGCGTCGGCGATGTCCTCGACAATGCGCGGGGCAGCGGGCCCGGCGGGAACCGCCTGCAGCGCAAGCAGATCCCCGTCCACCACACCGACCGTGTCGAGCGTGGCATCCAGGCTGTAGGGCGCACCACCGACCGGAGCGAGGCTGAGCCGTACCGGGTCCGGGGCGGTCGCGTCGTCACCCCCGGCGGGGAGCACGATGCGCTGGACCGCGGGCAGGATCTCGCGCAACGGCAGCTCGGACGGCAGCGCCATCTCGGTCAGCCGGCCGCCGTCGTCTCCAGCGGCCAGCACGGCCACCCGAACGATCGGCATCACAGTGTTGTCGGACATTCCTATGCTTTCTGGGTTCTTCTCATGGAGCGTGAATCGCTGTGGGATGCAGCGCTGTTGGTTACTACGCGGTCGGGCGCCGCCACTTCGTCGAAGTCGCGGATGAGCGGCTGGTCCGGGAACCAGGAGCCGCTCGGCAGCGAGGCAGTGAGCCGCTCGATCGCCATCGCGATCGCTTCGGCCGTGCCCGCCGTGAAGGTCGAGATCCACTCCCCGTCAAAAGCTTTTGACGGGGAGACCAGGATCCGCCCCTCGGGGGTGTCGATGATGCTGACCCCCACTTGGGTGGTGACCCGGTGACCGTCGCGGTGCTCGCCGGCGACGATCTCGACGTACGTACGCCGTCCGTCGAACACCGATTCCACGATCGGCCGGGCCGAGGCCGGGACACCGAGGAATCCCAGCACTTCGATCAGCGGTGTGCCGTTGCGGATCTGCTCGTCCGCTCGGGCACCGGCCTCTGCCGGCAATGCGAACTCCTCGAACCGTGCCGGCCTGCGCTGCGAGAGTCCGGCAGTGAGCACCGGCACCAACGCGTGGGGATGGTTGATGTCCATCTCGGTGAACGTCACCAACTGCGCGTTGCGCAGCACGACAACCGTGCGCCCCTCACGGCGCGCCAAGATCCCGCGCAGCAGATCCCCCGGGCCGGAGACAAACCGCAGATCGAGCCACTGGGTTGCTCGGCACACCAGCCGAACCCACTGCGCCACCTGCGGATTCACCGCCCCACTGGCGTCGAGCACACCCATCCTGGTCAGTTCAGCGGTCTGCTCGGCGGCAAAGCCGAACCGCTGCGCCGGCTCGCTGTAAGGCGGCGTGATGGCCAGCACCCACGGGTACGCTCCGGCGCCGAGCACCTCGGCGAGGTACCAGGCCTGATCGGTGGTCAGCTCGACCGCGTTGGCTCCGGTGCTCAACGCGGAGCCTCCGGCATCAGCCCCACTTGGCCCCTTCGGCCGCGTCACGCGCACTCATCGACATGGTGTTCATCTCGTGGGTCGATGCCATCGCACGGTAGGCGCGGGTGAGCTCTTCCATGGCCTGGTTCCACTGTGCCTGCCAGGCCTGGTAGGTCATACCGGTGTCACCCTGCCAGGCGCTGCTCAGCGCGGCCTGCTCGGCGGCGATGTCGGCGCCGACGGCGTGCAGAGCGCCCGAGTAGGTGTTCATTTCCCCGGCGTGCGCCAGCATGGCCGGGTAGTTGTACATGATCTGAGACATGAAAACTCCTGTATCCGTTGCTTGTTCGGCTAGACCGAGGTGTAGGTGCTGGCGGCGGCGGCATCCTGTGCGACGTAGGTGCTCGCGGCGTCGCCGAGGTTGAGCTGCGCGATGTCGAGCAGCGCGTTGACCTTGGCCGACACCTCGACGAACCGGGCGTGGGCGGCCTGGAACGCGGCAGAAGCCTCACCCATGTGGTAGGCCTGCGACGACATGGCGGCCTGCTCGGCCTGGGCGATGGTGCTGCGCATCAGCGCGGCCTTGGCGCCGAAGGCGGCCTCGGAAGCGATCAGCTGGGGGATGTGAGCATCCAACAGGCTCATGGTTTTTCCTTTCGGATCGTTGGTGGTTGGTCGTGCACGGGCGGTCTGGTCAGCTGCGCGAACCCCCTTCCGGATCAACCGGACCCTCGTCGGGCTCCCAGGAACCGGGCAGCATCGGCGAGACGGGGCTCTCGTCGAATCTCTCGCCGGACAAGGTGGTCAAACCTGCCGCGGTCGCCTCGGATTTCGTTTCGGTGCCGGTGAATCCCATGGTTCCGGCGCCGCTTTCGGAGGCACGCACACGTGGTTCCGGCTTCGGCGCCGGTTCCGGATCAGGTGCCTCGTAGTCCATGTAGGCATCCGCATAGGCGTGGTCTTCCAGTGCCGCACCCCGCTTGCGCCGACGCTTGCGCCGCGCCGCCAGCGACGCTGCCACACCGGACGCGGCCGCGGGGATACCGGAGGCCGGTGCCGAGGCACTGGACTTGCCGCCCACCGTCGGGCTGAATCCCTCATCGGGGTCGTTGCCCATCACGGCGTAAGGAGCGAAAGCCGCCGCCGCGACCGGAGCCGGCGCCGCGGCACCTCCCGCGCCGGCGGCGGGTGCACCCGCGGGGGCGGCCGGCGCACCGGCGCCGATGCCCGCCGGGCCCAGGCCGGCCACAGGCAGGCTCTGGTCCGCGCGAACCGGAACCGGCGGAGCATCGGCGTCGGCCGGTGCCTCTTCCGGTACCTCGTCGGTGGGGAGCAGGTCGAGGAATCCCAACGCGGCCAGGCCGATGCCGAGGAGCGGGATCAGGAACGGCGACAACGCAACACTGATCCAGGTGCCCCAACCGACGGGCTGGAAGATCATCTGGTAGATCACGCCGAACAAGAACGGACCCCAGGTGGTCAGGAATCCTGCCGGATTGGTCATCAGGTCCGTCAGCATCTGCTGAATGGTTCCCAGCGGATCATTGAGGAACCTCAGCAGATCCTTGCCGCCGATCATCGAGTCGTTGCCCAGGTAGTCCACCAACCACTGCGGCAGATTCGGGTACTCGTTGTCAGCGGTCGCATCGGCGTTGGTCAGCGCCGCCCCGGAATCCGTGGCGGTGCCCTGCGCCATCATCTGCTGCGCGTTGGCCGAAGCGGTGCCCGCCTCGCCCACGCCGGGTTTGAGCAACATCGGCGACGGCGCGCCGGCCGGGGCCGCCATCACCGCAGCTCCCGCCACGGCCTGGTAGGTCGCCATCGTGGTGGCCGCTTGGATCCACATCCGGACGTAGTCGGCCTCGTTGACCGCGATCGGAATCGTGTTGATACCGAAGAAGTTCGTAGCGATCAGGACGCCGTGGACCACGTGGTTGAGAGCCAACTCGGGCAGGGTCGGCATGGTGGCCACCGCGGTGGTGTAGGCCGCGGCCGCCGTCTCGTGCTGCACCGCCACCGCCGCGCTGTTGGCACTCTGCTGCGCCAGCCACATCAGGTACGGCCCGTGGGCCGCGACGTACTGCTCTGAGCTCGGACCCTCCCACGACCCGGCCTGCACTCCGCCCAGCACACTGGTGAGTTCTGCTGCCGCCGAAGCGTATTCGGTGCTCAGCGCCTGCCAGGCCCCCGCCGCGGCCAGCAACGACCCGGCGCCCGGGCCGCTGGAGAGCAGCGTCGAGTGCACCTCAGGTGGTAGGGCCATCCAGATGGGGGCGGTCATGTCAGAGGCCGCGCGCAGTCATGTACGACGCAGCCGCCATCGCGTCACCGGTGACGTAGCTGGCACCGGACTCGCCGACACCGACACCCGAGCGGCCGAGTTCCTCGACGCCCTGGGCAGCCAACGCCGAGTGCTGGGCGCCGTGCGCGCTGAACCCGGTCGCGGTCTGCAGCGACACCGCGTCCGCGGCCGGCGGGATCACCGCCGAGACGACGGGGGCCGCGGCCGCATGAGCGGCGGCCAGACGAGCGGTGAGCGCTTCGACGGCCGCGCTCGCGGCGGTCAATCCTTCCGGAACTACCCGCAATGTCATCAGAATTCCTTTCTCCCGTTGTTCACGGACAGTGCCGTGTCATCGATGAGTGGGTTGACGAGCTGGACGAACTCGGGCGCATCGCCGTCGCCGAGCAACATGCCGCGTCCCGCCGGGAACCGGGCGAACCGGTGCCCGCGGAGCTTGCCGCTGTCGGCGGGATTGCCCGACAGCATCAATGTGGTCGCCTGCAGATCGTTGAGACGACGCAGCAGCGGTGCGGTCATCACCGCGTGCGCCGATCCGGTGGCCCGGGCCGTCACGATCACGCGCAGGCCCAGATCGGTGGCCTCGGCCAACAAGTTCACGATGTTGGTCCAGGGCCGCTGCCCGGCGAACGGTCCGCTGACCGCGGGCCCGTCGGGGATCTGGTCGACGTCGTCGATGATCAGATAGTGGATGTGACCATCGGTCCCGGTCCGCTGGTTCCAGGCGCTGAGCTCTTGCGGGCTCAAACCGGCCGGCGGACGGCGCTTCTCGATCAGCGCCGATAGACCCAGCATCGCCGGCAGGACGCGGTCGATGTTGGCGGTGTACTCGTTGTCCGGGAACAACGGCTCCTCGACCAGGTGCAGCCGCCGATCGATGACGGTGAAGGCCACCTCGTCCGGCCGCGAGTTCTCGCGGATGGTCCGGATGATGTGTCGCAACAGCGTCGTCTTGCCCGACCGCGTGTCGCCGAACACCGCCAGCAGCGGATTGGTCTTGAAGTCGAGCACGACCGGCGCCAGGTCCTCTTCCCGCTGGCCGATGACCACGTGCTCGGGAGCCGGGTACAGCGGTGCCAGCGCGGCCGGAGCCAGCGCGGTGGGCAGCAGGCGCACCGGCGGTGCGCTCTGCCCCGGGTAGCGCGCGTTGATCACGGCGATGTCGCTCAACTGCGGCTCGGCGAACAGGAAGTGCTCGGCAGCCATGGTCAGGCCGCGGCCAGGCTGATCGGCGGGCACCGACTCGGCTGGACGGCGCAGCGCACCCACCACCCGGACGATGCTGTCGTGGCTGTCGTGCAGCTTGAGTTCCAGCCGCAGGCCCAGGCCGTCACGCATGGCCAGCGGCACCTCCAGCCAGTTCGGCGTGGTGATGACGACGTGGATGCCGTAGGCCAGCCCGCTGTTGGCCAGCTCGGTCACCTTGGCCAGCAACGGGTTACGGGTGTTGAACGTGTCGGTGTTGTCCCGGCTGAACGCGTAGAGGTTGTCGATGACCAGGAACACTTCGCCGTAGCCGTCGGAATAGCTGCCCACCCGGCTGACGGCACCTTGGCGCTGACGGGCCTGCAGCAGCTGCTCGAGCTCGCCGAAGGTGCGGCGGATGCGCTCGGGCTCCAGCGGCGTGGCCACGCTGCCGACGTGGGCCAGATCTGCCAGGCCGGCCAGCTGTCCACCGCCGTAATCCAGGCAGTAGAAGCTCACCTCGCTCGGCGAGTGCAGGGCGGCCGCCGACAGCACGAACGTCTGCAGCGCGGTCGACTTGCCCGAGCGCGGACCGCCGTGGATCAGCACGTTGGCGGCCGACGAGTTCGCGTCGTACACCAAAGCGTCGCGGCGCATCTCGAACGGCTTGTCGATTTCACCCAGCGGCCAACGCAATTGGCCGGGTTCGATGTCGGTGCCGGCCAGCACGTCGTCCAGCGCGATCGCTTCGTCCAGCGGCGGCAGCCACAGCTTGGGTGCCTGCGGACCGTAGGTGGCGAGCTGATCGCCGATGGTGGCGATGAGCTTGCGCGGCGGCGCGACGTCGACCTCGGGCTCGTTGCTGACGATGATCGTGTCGGGTTCGGGCTCGACGCGCGAGGCCGTGAACAGCTGCGGCTGCGGCAGGGCCCGCACCACGATCGACTTCTCGGCCCGCGGCGGGTCGTAGATGCCGTCGACATAGGTGCTGCGGAACTTGATCGGCACCGCGCCCGGCGCCGGCACCAGGAAGCCCTCGCCCTTGTGCTCACGCCCCGATTCGATGTGATAGGCGTCCTCCACCCCGATGATCTGACGGGAGATGCTGGGGCTGGCCACCTTCAGGCCGATCCGGTACGACGTGTTCTTGTCGATGTCCTTGATCCGGCCCACGTCCAGGGTCTGCGACGCGAACAGGATGTGGATCCGGAACGAGCGGCCCTTGCGGGCAACGTAATCGAACAGGTCCGCGTACTCGGGGTGCTCGGCGAGCATCAGGGTGAACTCGTCGGCGACCACGAACAGCGTCGGCATCGGGGGCAGATCGTGCCCAGCTGCGATGGCGGCCTCGTACTCGGTGACCGAGTTGAAGGCACTGCCCTGCACGCGGCGGCCGGCCTCCTTGAGCATCTGCTCACGACGGGCCACCTCACCGCGCAGGGTGTCGGCGAACCGGTCGGCCAGCGACCGCTTCTCGGCCATGTTCGAGATGACCGCGACCACCTGCGGGAAGTTGCGGAAGATGTCGGCGCCGGCCTCACCCTTGAAGTCGGCGTAGATCACGATGAGCCGCTCAGCGGAGTGAGTGGTCAACAGCGACAACAGGATCGACATCAGGGTCTGGGACTTGCCCGAACCGGTCATACCGATCATCAGGCCGTGCGGCCCCATCCCGCCCTCGGCCTCGTCCTTGAGGTCGAAGTACAGCGGCTCACCGGTGGCGGTCACACCGATCGGCACCCGCAGTTCGTCGTCGCGGTTCCGCGGAGCCCACAGGCTGGCCACGTCGAGCGACGAGGCGTCCGGGATGTCGAGCAGCGTCGTGAAGGTGGCGCCGCCGGTAGCGGTCGACCGCACATAGCCGGGGTTGGAATCCCAGCGCGACAACCGCCGCGCGATGTGGGCAGCCGCGGCGGCCGACATCGCGTCGGCCTTGTCGACATAGGGCTGCCATCCGCTGCTCTGCCACCGCTCGATCCGGCCCTCGACGACCCGAAGGATCGGCCGCTCGGGGTCGGGGTACTGCTCGCGGTTGGGCAGCTTGTCGCTGCGATGGATCACGGTCACGCCGGTGAGACCGGGCTTGCGCGCGATGTCGTCGGGATCGGCTTCGGGATCGTCGAGCACGACCAGCAGGTGCTTGAGTGCCTGGTCGGCGACCGCCGGGAAGGCCGGCCGTCCGGCCAGGGCCGAATCGAGTTGGCCGCGAAGCTCGCTGACACCGGTGGTCAGGTACCGCGCCGGGCCGACACCGTCGGCCTGAGACGGAATATCGACGTGCGGCAGCCATTTGAGCCATGACCAGGTGTCGGCATCGACATCGGGTGAGGCCAGTGCCACCCCCAGCATGGTCGGGTCGTGCCAGGTGACGGCCTGGGCGATCCAGGCCCGCAGCGCGTCGCGAACTTCCTCGGCCTCACCGATCACGGTGATCCGGGCCAGCTTGGTGACGTCGATGCCCGTCGGGGCGTCGCGCACGGTGCGCTGCACATCGAGCAATCCACGAAGGGTGCTGTGCGACACCGGTTCCAGGTCGATCTCGTCCGCGGTGTCCTTGACCTTCAGCGCGGCATCCAGCGGCACGTCGTGCAGCCCGGCACGCAGCACCAGGAAGTCACGGTCGCGCGGGTCGCGCTCCCACTGCCGGCGCGTGCCGGGGATGACCGCCAGCGCCTCGGGTTCCGGGTGCGACCACTCCAGGGCCGCCCGCTGCTCGGCGGCGTGGGCACGCACGTTGTCGCGGACCACCGACAGGTAGCGCAGATAGTCGGCCCGCTCGGCGTCGACCTCTTCGGTGCGCATCTTGTTGTCGGAGCCGCGGTAGAGCGCGGTGGCCGCCAACAGCAACACGAACGGGAAGAACAGCGTCGTGGGCGAGATCATCCGCATCCCGGTGGCCACCAACGCCACGATCATTCCCACGATCAGGATGACGATCAGGAACGGCAGCACCCGGCGCAGTAGCGACGGTGGAACCACCCGCGGCAACTGCGGCGGCGGCTCGATGGTGATGGTGCCCTTGCGGGTGGTGGGCGGGGCCAGCCTCCGCTGGTGCTCGAAGATCAGCCGGCTCATCGGGTCGTCGCCTCCAGGCGTGCAGCATTTGCATTGGGCGACAGCGCATCGTGTGCGGTCAGGGCGTCGCCACGGGACAGGGTCGGACCGGCAGCGAACTGCGTCAGGATCGACCACGGGATAGGTAGGGCAGGCGAGGTGAGACCAAGCGCGGCAAGGGTTTTGGTGTCACCGTTGGTCTCGATGCCATAGCGCACACCGGTATCGCTCACCCAGAACTGCGAGCCCGCGGTCGGCGATCCCGGTTCGGCGCCCACGGTCTGGACCAGGTATCCGGTACCCGGTGCCAGCGCAACCCGAGTGGCCGCGCCGTTGGCCCCCGCACCGACCAGGTCGACACTGCGCTGTCCGTCGGGGATCGGCAGGGCCGCGCCGGACAACAGGCTCAGCCGGCTCTCCGTCGCACCGGCCGGCTTGCTCCACTGCGCACAGGTCACCGGGGCCGCCGAGTCGGACACCAGCTCGAAGGTGTTCGTCGGGTAGGCGGCGGTGTCGATGCCGTGGGCCACCGGGGTGCGGGCTACCTCATCGGCCCCCAGCCGCGGCGGCTGTTGCAGCCCAAAGGAATCGGTGTTGCGCATGATCGCGGCGAGCACCGGCGAGATCGGCTGCAGGCCCTCCGGCAGCACGGCGTAGTAGCGGACGGTGTTGTCTGCCTCGGCCGCCGAGACCACCGCGCCCACCGGCGCCGGCGTCGACAACTCGAACGGCGCCGGCGCTCCTGCTCCGGCGACCGCCGGAGCAGCCAGTGCGGGCGCCTCGGGGATCGCGTTGAACAGGCCCGCGGCAATCGGCCGCGGAGCCGGGATGTCGGAGCCGAAACCGAGCGCATCGGTGACCGCGCGGTTGTTCAGGTCGATCGGGCTGCGCTTGCCGTCCCACAACAGCCAGTCACCCGGGGTGGGGCCGCCGCTGTGGTGCACCAGCACCGCCTGTCCCGCAGTGAGGGGCAGCGCCCGCTCCTCACCGGATCCGAGCGTTCCCGCGATCACGGTCACGCCGGCGGATGAACCCGAGTTGCTGTCGCACACAGTCCAATCCGCGCTCGTGCTGGTGCTCTGCACCATCCGCTCCGGCGCCCCGGGGATACCCAGCAGGTTGCCGCGCGGGAACTTGTCGATCTCGCTGGTCTTGACGGTGGTCGGGTTGTCGGCCTTGCCCGCGACCAACCGCGCCGAGGTCAGGTTGAGCACCGGATGCAGCTGCTCCCCGACCCGCACATACAAGGCTGACGTCGACCGATCGGCGAGCACCGCGTCGTTTCCGGCGGCTCCGCCGGGGCGGACCAACGAGAAGATGAAGCAACCGATCAGACCGGTGACCAGGATCAGCGCCCCCGTCATCACCGCACGACTCTGCGTGCGCAGCGGGTCGACCAGCATGCGGGTGTCGTGCAGTGCGACGCCGGAAGCGATGCGGCGCATGACGAATCGCCAGCCGGTGACCTGATGACGGGTGACGAAGCCGCGACGGTACTGCACACCGTCGGGGTTCTCATTGTTGGGCGTACGCGAGCTGAAAGAGCGCCGCTCGTCGGAAGAGTTCGGCGCGGTCATTCGGGCACCGTCAATCCCAGGCCGCGCAGCAGCGGGGCCGCCGAATTCGTCACGTCACCGGCGGTGATCGTCATCATCTCCTCGTCGGTGAAGTCGTCCTGGTCGGAATGATCAAGGCGGTACTCGCGTTCCTCCTCGGAACGCTCCACCAGGTTTCGGACGAATCGGCCGTTACCGGCGATGTCCAAGCTGCGCCGCGGCACACCGGCAGCGTCGGGCGTGGTGGCCTCGGCCAGGTGGCCGAACAGCTTCTCCATCTCGTCGTGGGCGGCCTTCTCGAAGGTGCTGTCTCGCTTCTCGGCCATCCGCTCGGCGATCTCGACGAGTTCGGACGACGAGTAGGACGGGAAGTCGATGCTGCGCGTGAAGCGTGAGCGCAGACCCTCGTTGGTGTCCAGGAACATGTCGAGGTCCTTGCGGTAACCCGCGACGATCACCACGAGCCGGTCGCGGTCGTTCTCCATGCGGGCCAGCAGGGTGTCGATGGCGACCAGACCGAAGTCGTTCTTGGCGCCGGTGGACACCAGCGCGTACGCCTCGTCGAGGAACAGCACGCCGTCCAGTGCGCTGTCGATGATCGCGTTGGTCTTGGCCTCGGTCTCACCGATGTGCTGACCGATGAGGTCGGCACGGTGCACCTCGCGGACGGTCTCCTTCTTGAGAAGCCCCAGGCCGCAGTAGATCTTGGCGACGACGCGCGCGATGGTGGTCTTACCCGTTCCGGGCGGACCGGCGAACACCAGGTGGTTGGTGCGCTGCGCGACGGTCAGCCCGCGTTCCTGACGACGGATCGACATGGCCACCGAGCTCTTGAGCCGGGCCACCTGGAACTTCACTTCTTCCAGGCCGATGAACTCCGCCAGCTCGGCTTCTGCCTCGACCAGCAGGTGCGCCTTGCGCTCCTTGGCGCCCGGGTCGACGAAGTCGGACTCCGACGGTTCGGTCTCGGGATCCCACGGATCGGTGCGGGCGTCGATACGTGCGGCGTTGGTGATCAGCAGCCCGAACGTCGAATCCAGCAGCGCCTCTTCGACCTGCTTGTTCTCCGGGTGCGCGGCGAACAGGTCCTGCAGAACTTCTGCTGCGTCCTCGTCCTCACCCTGGGCGCGCAAGGTCAGCGCCTTGGCGAGTGCACCGTCGAGCGCGGCCACCGCGACCGGACCGGAAGGATCCTCCAGGTAGGACAGCGCGGGGGCCAACATGCCGAGCCGCGCCAGCGCGATGCCGAGGGTGGTGCGCACGGCGTGGGCGGTGACCTCGTCGAGCGACGGGTTGGTGACGACCGGGGTGAGCAGCCGCACCACGTCATTCCACCGCTGGGCGTGGTGATTGAACGCCACTCGCAGCCAGGTGGCGTTGAGCCATCCGGGACGACGGGCGAGCAGCTCGCCCACCAGCGCGTCGGCCTCGGCGAGCCGGCCCTCGCCGGCGAGGCGCGCGGCGTAGGCCAGCTGGAAGTCGTCCACCTCGCTGGCACGGAACCGCAGGTACAGGCCGCTGTCGTAGGTGAAGCCGAGGTCACCGGCAGCGAGCTCGATCTCCCGCTGCAACAGTCCGGCGCTGCCCCGCGTGCGCCATACCGCGTCGATGACCGGTCCGGACACATCGCCCGCGGCGGCCAGGCCCGTCCAGGCGTCACAATGGTCATGCGCAATACGTGTCAGACCAGCAAAGCCGGTCCGGGCCGCGTCGGCATCGGCCGGCCGTTGCCGGTCGTTCACCGTCAAGCCCAGCGCACGACAGCATGTGGCGAAGCGGCTGATCACATCGCGATCAAGCCGGGGCGCTCCCTGTGTTGGAGCCGCAAGCGTGTCACTACCCATATGCGTGCACGGGAGCGACTAAGCCCCCGAATCTCTCCCTTATGTATGGCTAAGCTAACTTTTGCTGAAGTTAGCATTGCATAACTTAAGTGTCGAGAGGCACGTACTCGAGCTAGGTCGTGAACTGCCTCACCTTTTTGTCGCGGAGACCAAGGTGATAGTTCCCGTCATCAGGCCTGCTTCAGAGCCTGGATCGGGCACAGGACGTCCCAGCCCGGCCAGGAGCTGATGTAGAGGCGTCGCCACGGCATCCCAGCCGTGCTCGCCGAACCATCTCTCGGCGGGGGCGTGCTGCTGGTTGTAGACCAGGGTGAAGAACGCATTCTCCTCGTCGGAGGCCAGGGCCTCAGCACGTTTGGCCTCGAACGCCTCGTCGGGCATCGGAACGGCTTCCTCGATACCGACAAAACTGCCCGGCGCCGCCAACGCGTCGATTCCAGCAAACAATTGTTCCTGTGCTGTGGCGGGCAGGTAGATCAACAATCCCTCGGCGATCCAGGCCGAGGGCCGCGACGGGTCGAAGCCCGCCTCCTGCAGGGCCCGCGGCCAGTCCTCCCGCAGATCCACCGGAACCTCGCGCCGCTGGGCCTTGGGGGCGTCGTCGAGCTCCTCAATGGCCTCGCGCTTGAACTCGAGCACCCGAGGCTGGTCCAACTCGTACACGACGGTGCCGTCGGCCCACGGTAGCCGGTAGGCCCGTGAGTCCAGACCGGCCGCCAACAGCACCACCTGCTGCACCCCGGCTTCGATGGCCTGCGCGAAGTACTCGTCGAAGTACTTCGTGCGGGCCCCCTGGAAATTGACGAAGTGCTCGCCGAATTCGGTCTGCAGGGGATGCTCAGGGTCGGTGCCCTCGACCGCTGTCGCCCATTCGCCCCCGACCCTGCGGCAGAACACCTCGGCGTACTTGTCGACGGCGAGTGGATCGGTTTTCTTCGCCTCCAATGCCCTTGAGGCAGCGACAAATAGCGCTGTCTGCCCCACGCTCGTGGTGATGTCCCAGTTGTCTGCGTCTGTGCGTCCGGTGCTCACCCGCGCGAGGGTACGCCGCGATGCTGACGGCTACACCAAGGGACGACCGGTGCGGATACGCCAGTCGAGATCTTTGAGCAGGAGGTTGAAAGGGAACTGCCGCAGGAACGACGGCAGCAGGTCGTTGATGGTGCGGAGCACCGCGATCAGCTGATCGAACCGCTTCTGACTCTTGGCATCCCACGGCAGGCGCATCTCGTCCCGGAAACGCTGCGGCAGGAACCCCGTGGTGATCAGCAGGGCAACCGCGTCGAGGCGACGCTGCACGAAGCGGGGCAGCTTCGGGTTCTTGGGCCGGCCTGCAGCGATCGGGTACAGGTAGCTGCGCACGGTGTCGTCGATGTGCAGCTTCTCCAGCGACTCTTCCCAATAGCGGTCGAACGCAGCGCGGTCCGCCGGCCACATCTCCTCGGGCACCTGCAGCGTGGTGCCCATCGTGACGCTGTCGCGGTAGTGCTGATCGGCGATCTCGTCGTCCAGCTCACCGATGAACATGCGGAACACGTCGACGCCGCCCTTGTAGAGGCAGGCGGCTACCCACAGCTGCAGGTTCTTGTCGAACGCGTTGTACTTCACCGGGCTGTCCTCGGTGGAGTACACCTGCGCGTGCGCCTTGTTGACCGCACGACGGTAGGCCGCCTTCTGCGCGTCACTCCCCCGAGTGGCGACGGCGAGATAGGTGAAGGTGGTCCTGGCCCGCTTGATCGGGTGCAGATCCGTGCGGCCGCTCTCGACCCGGCTCTCGACCACGCCGTACCCGACGCCCGGATTGGCCAGCTGCATGATGACGTTGGCCGGACCGGCCAGCAGTGCGACGCCCATCAAGCCGTCGTCGAAGCTGGCACCCCGCCTGCGACGCTTGGGCGCGGCGCCGGGACGGGACGGATCGTTCATTGCCCGTTCGACGTGCGGGATCGGTTCGCTGACCGTCATGGTCACCCCTTCTAAAACTGAGAACGCCTGATTCCCGATATTGGCCCGCCAGGCTGACGGGTGTCAAGATGTGGGAGTGAAGCAGGTCCGCCCCTACCGCGGCATCGAGGCCGCCGACCGCCTCGCACAGCGGCGCAGCCAGCTGCTGGAGGCGGGGCTGGACCTGTTGGGCGCGGAAGACGCCGAGGTGACCGTGCGCGCCGTGTGCCGCACCGCGGGGCTGGCCGCACGGTACTTCTACGAGAGCTTCGCGGACAAAGACGACTTCATCGGCGCGGTCTACGACTGGGTGATCGCCGATATCGCCACCTCGACCCAGGCGGCCGTCGACGCCGTCCCCCTG
Source organism: Mycobacterium farcinogenes (assembly GCF_019739075.1). NCBI lineage: Bacteria > Bacillati > Actinomycetota > Actinomycetes > Mycobacteriales > Mycobacteriaceae > Mycobacterium > Mycobacterium farcinogenes. Next base: position 6,018,133 of record NZ_CP081673.1, read on the forward strand.
GCCGACCAGACCATGGCCGGCATGGCGAACATCGTGCATCTGATCGCCGAGGATCCGCGGATCGGCCGACTGCTGTTCAGCGTCAAACTGTCCAATGAGGTGCTGACCCGCAAACGCGTCGAATCCGTGGCCTTGTTCGCCACGCTGCTCGGCCAGCACGCCGGCGACGCGCTGCGACTGCCGGCGAACGACTATCTCAAAGCCACGTCGTATTTCGCGGTCGGCGGGGTGACCCAGACGATCAGCGCCTGGCTGTCCGGTGAGGTCGCGCTATCCCCCGAACAGCTCATCAATCAATTGCGCGCAATGCTCGACGCAGTGGCGGGCATGCAGCAACCGGGGAGTTGACGTGGCGACCCGTGAACTGCCGCGTCACCGATGGAGCCCAGCCGGGATCGCCGGTACCGGCGTAACGGACCCAGGCACTGTGCATCTCGGCCGCCAATGCGGGCGACGGTTCGCCAGGGCCTAGTAGTGCACCGGGGCCGCGCAGCGACTCCACCCCGATGCGATCGAACACGAACGGCAACTCGACTGCGTGGGCCGCACCCAGCGCGCCGTCGACGGCTTGGGAACGCCAGGAGAATTCGTAGCGGTGCGTCGCAGCCCCGCCCAATCGGGCATGGGCCGCCGCGGTCCGGTCACTGCCGGTCCGGAACAGCGCGTCGCCGAGGATCGCCGAACGCAACTCGCCCCAGCTCGCCCGCGGAAAAACGTTGCGGTACCGCTGGATCAGGGCGGATGGGTCTGGGTCCACCCGCGCCGCCAGCCGCTCGACGTCGTCGCGGTGCGATGAGTCGAGGTGGCCTTGCGGCACCAGGTACAAGTTCCCCTCCTCGGTGTTCGTCCCGACGAGCAGCGCCACCTCGGGATGGAGCCGCTGGGCCGGCTGGTCGGCCAGCACCAGGCTGAAGGGACTCAATCCCAGCAGCGGGTCGAGCCGTCCTTCGGTGCGCAGATCGAGCCCGGACAGCTCGGGTACCACCTCGACGAGCTGTTCGTCGGAGAGCCGGTCGAAAGCGGCCCGCGTCGGCTCGACACCCAGGGCCTCGGCGGCCGCCCTGGTCACCCGCCCCGCCTGTTCCGGGCTGAACGCACCGAACCCGTTGCCACTCTGCATGATTGCCCGGCGAATCAAGCGCTGCACACCGGGTGTAGCGAGCACTCCCGCGGTAACCGTCGCGCCGGCGGACTGACCGAACAGGGTGACGTTGCCGGGATCGCCACCGAATGCCTCGATGTTGGCCTGTACCCAGGCCAGCGCGGCCAACACGTCGAGCAGGCCCCGGTTGGGCACCGCTCCGGGCAGATCGAGAAATCCGATGACGCCGAGCCGGTAGGTGACGGTCACCAGAACGACGCCGTCGCGGGCGAACGCGGTGCCGTCGTACAACGGTGAGCGGGTCGAGCCTGCCACGAAGCCACCCCCGTGGACGAACACCATGACGGGTCGGCGGTGCGCACCAGGCGGAGCCCAGACATTGACGGTGAGGTAGTCAGGGTGGCGGACCCATCCCGGCCCGAAGAACGGTGACATGTCCAACCGGCCGAAGCCGCCACGAGGTGACTGCGGTGCGGTCGGTCCGGGTCTGGTGGCATCGCGCACGTCGCGCCACGGTTCGTGAACTCGCGGAGCCGCGAAGCGGCCGCCGACGACAGGCGGTGCGGCGTAGGGAATTCCGAGGAACGTCCGGGTGTCCGCGGTCTGGAACCCGCGCACGGCACCGGTTGTCGTGTCGACGATCGGATCGGTCATCCTCACGAACCCTTCGTCACCCGGTCGAACGGAGCCCACGCCTTGATGGCATAGCCGTCGCCGTCGCGGATCACCTCGACGCCTCCATGTCCGCCGAAGTGGGCCGGGATCACCAGGGTGTTGGTGTCGGCGGCCTGGCTCAGCACCCGCCTGCGCGTGGCGCGCGCCTGTTCGGCATCCTCGCAGTAGCAGCTGTTGGTGTCGGGTTCGACGATCTGCAACGGCGTGTGCATCATGTCGCCGACGAACACGGCACGGTCGCCGCCCGACCGCAGCCTGACAATGGCGGAGCCAGGGGTGTGGCCCGGCGCCGCTTCCAGTGTGAGGTTGGCATCGATCTGGAATTCGCTCTCCCACAACGTGGTTTGCCCGGCCCGGTGGACCGGCGCCACGCTGTCGAGGAAGACGTTGTCCCGCCCTGCGCCCGGGCCGCCGCGATTGGCCGGATTCCAGAAATCGAAGTCGACCCGCGGCATCAGGTAGGTGGCGTTCGGGAAGGTCGGGATCCAGTCTCCGTCCTCGAGATACGTGTTCCAGCCGACGTGGTCGACATGGAGATGGGTGTTGATCACCATGTCGACATCGGTGGCAGCGACACCGGCCCGCGCCAGGTTTCCCAGAAAGTCGGTGTCCAGGTGATCCCACACCGGGGCGTGCGGCCGGTCCTTGTGGTTGCCCACCCCGGTGTCGACCAGGATGGTCCTGCCCTCGCTGCGCAACAGCCAGGTCTGGATGGCCGATACGCAGACATCGTCGGCCGGATCGTAGAAATCCGGTGCCAGCCAATCCTCGTTGCACCGCCACGCCTCGTCGATGCTCTCCGGGAAGAACTCCTGCGGCGAAAGCCGGACCGAGCCGTAGTACTCCATGACCCGGGTGACCGTGACGTCACCCAACACGATGTCGTTCATGTCCTCAGCCTGGCCACGCCGGCACCGGTCAACCAGCCCCGGCGGTGCCTACCACTGGCAGGGATAGGCACGGCCCATCAGACCGGAGGCATAGTGGGGTGGTGACCACCGGACAACTCGGCGAATTCCTGCGGGCCCGGCGTGCGCGGCTGCGTCCGGAGGATGTGGGCCTGACGCGATACGGCGAGCGGCGCCGGGTGGCGGGGCTGCGACGGGAGGAAGTCGCCCAGCTCGCCGGGGTGAGCGTGTCGTATTACACGCGGTTGGAACAGGGACAGTCGGCCAATGCTTCGGACGCGATTCTCGAGGCGCTGGCGCGGGCTCTGCAGCTGGATATTCACGAACAGACGCATCTGCGCGAGCTGGCGTCCCAGCGGACACAACCGCCACGACGGCCCCCGATCGAGCGCGTCAGCGCATTGACGCGCGAGCTGTTGCACTCGATGGACCACCTACCGGTGATGGTGATCGGTCGCCGCACCGACGTTCTGGCCTGGAACGAGTTGGGCCATGCGCTGCTGGCGGGCCACGTGGATTTCACCGCAGTGGACAATCCCTCGACCCGGCCGAACCTGGCCCGGCTGCTGTTCCTCGATCCTCACACCCGTGATCTCTATGTGGATTGGCCCCGCAAGGTCCGGACCGTGGTCGGCAGCCTGCGCCTGGCTGCCGGCCGACACCCCGATGACGCGCTGCTGTCGGCCCTGATCGGTGAATTGTCGGTCAAGAGCCCAGAATTCGTGTCACTGTGGGCTGATCACCGGGTCAAGCCCTGCGAGGCAGACTCATATGAGCTGCGCCATCCGCTCGCCGGCCCGCTGACAGTCACGATGCAGAATCTGAAGCTCGCCCGTGACGTCGAGCAATCACTGTGCGTGGTGACCACGGCTGAAGGCTCGAGTTCGGCGGATGCGCTGCAACTGCTCGCGCGGGAATCGCGTGACAAAAATATCCAAGACCTCAGTCCTGCCCGACGCGCATGATGGCGGTATGACTTCCGGACAGACTCCAGGTCAGGCCGTCGCTGATACCGGCGTCCTGGTAGCCGCCATCCGCGCCGAGGAAAACCGCCGTCCCGACCGGCTTTTCACCGATCCGTTCGCACAGAAGCTGGCGGGTGAACACGGTCGGCAGATGCTGGCCGAGGCCGTGGCCGTCAGCGGCGACAAGTCCACGCTGCAGATCGTGGTGCGCACGCGGTTCTGGGACGAGGCACTGTTGCATGCCGTACCTCCGGTGAAGCAGGTGGTGATCCTCGCGGCCGGTCTGGATGCCCGGGCCTACCGATTGCCCTGGCCCGACGGCACCACGGTCTTCGAGCTCGACCAGCCCGCGGTGATCGCAGCCAAGGCTGAGGCGTTGGCCGGCGACGCACCCCGCTGCCGACGGGTGGCCATCGGAGTCGACCTCACCAAGGACTGGACTGATAGCTTGCGGTCCAACGGTTTTGACGACAGGCAGCCCAGCGTCTGGTTGATGGAAGGGCTGCTGCAGTATCTCGACGAGAGCGCCGTACGCGCCCTGTTCGAGCGCGTCGACGCGCTCTCGGCACCCGGGTCGGTCCTGCTCTACGACATTGTCGGCAAGGCACTGCTCGACAGCGTGATGCTCGCCCCGGTTCGCGAGCAGATGTCGCGCAACGGGGCGCCCTGGCTGTTCGGAACCGACTCCCCCGAGCAATTGTGCGAACCGCTCGGTTGGTCGGCAGTGGTCACAGACGTGGCCGAACCGGGCAACAACTGGAACCGGTGGTTCGCCCCCTCGGTGCCGCTCGATGTCCCCGGCGTGCCGCGCGGCTATTTCGTCGTCGCCACCAAGTAGGCCGGGCTCCGCTCGATTGTCACGCTGGAGTGGCTGCCGGGCCCGACGGCCACGCTGGCGTGACAATGGCGGGGTTTACGGCGGGGTCTACGCGAGGCCGACGAGGCCGACCCCGGCCCTATCCCGCTGCCACCGGCGGGCGACGGTCAGCCACGGTCTTGGGCGGTGTCTGCGCATCGTTGTCAGTGAATTCCTTGGTCCAGCAGGCGAATTCTAGCGTGATGCCGTCGGGATCGAGGAAGTAGAACGACCGCACGTAGACCCCTGGATGCACGGTGGCCGACGCCTGCATCGGGCTGTCGTCGTGGTTGAGCACCGGGCCGACGCGAACACCCTTGGCCTTGAGCTTCTGCCGGTACTCGTCGAACTTCTCGGCCGGGACATGCAAGGCGATGTGGTTGAGCGAGCCGGTGGCGCTGACGAATTCACCGATGCCGGGGATGGCAGCCGGCGCCGAAATCCCGGGCACACCGTCGGGGGCGTCACGGAACCAGAAGAACGCGATGCAATCCCCGTTGCCCGCGTCGAAGAAGAAGTGCTGCCCCATGTCGCCGGGCAGATCCAACGACTTGATCAGGGGCATGCCGAGCACGTTGGTGTAGAAGTCGACCGTGCGCGCCATGTCCGCGCACACCAGGGCCACATGGTTGATTCCGCCGAACTCGAACTCCGAGTTGGGATTGTCGGGTTTGATCACGTCGATGAACCTCCGGGGCGAATACGCCAAGGACTGGCGCAGCTGCGAATCTGAATCTAACATCAGATTCAGATGTCATCAACGGCGAGTTTCCCGGCCACCGGGAGTGAGGAAATCCGTGACCGTCAGCCCCCGCACACCGTTGCCGACCGCGCGCGGCCGCCAGACCCAGGCTGCGATCGACAGCGCAGCCCGTACGGTGGTCGCCCGCAAGGGCATCCTGGCCACGACCATCTCTGACATCGCCTCCGAGGCCGGCCGCTCGGCCGCGTCGTTCTACAACTACTACGCCTCGAAAGAAGCCATGGTCCGCGAATGGGCCCTGCGCTTCCGAAACGAGGCCCGCGAACGCGCGCTGCCCGCGACCGGGCCGAACCTGACCAACTGGCAACGCTGCCATCAAGCGGCCTCCGCACACTGGATGACCTACCGGCACCGCCTGGCCGAGATCATCAGCGTGTCCCAGATGGCGATGATCGATGACGACTTCGCCGAATACTGGGACGAGATCTGCCAGCTGCCGATATCGATGATCACCGAAATGATCAAACATGCTCAGCAGCAAGGGTTCTGCCCCGACGACGACGCTCACCTGACCGCGGTGGCACTGGTGTCGATGCTCAACCAGTACTGCTACGCCCAGCTGTCCGGCGGTCGCGACGCCACAGCCGACGACACCGCCTGCATCACCACCCTGGCCAACGTGTTCTACCGGACCATCTACCACGAGGAGACGCCCCGCACATGAAGCAGCCGGAAGTGGTCCGCGAGTTCATCGGGATGGAATCACCGACCGCCCAGCGCGCCGGCGCCGGCGGCTACCCGTGCCAGGGCCTCTACCACCACGCCGCGGGACACCACCCGACAGTCGCAGTGATCGCCACGCACTACCAGATCGACTACTCCGAGCACTACATCGCCGACTACCTGGCCGCCCGGGGCATCGGCTTCCTCGGCTGGAACACCCGATTCCGCGGATTCGAGAGCAGCTTCCTGCTCGACCATGCTCTGGTCGACATCGGAGTGGGGGTTCGGTGGCTGAGGGAGGCGAAGGGGATCGAAACGGTTGTGCTGCTGGGAAATTCCGGCGGCGGATCGCTGATGGCCGCCTACCAGTCCCAAGCCGTCGACCCGAACGTGCGACCCCTGGACGGGATGCGGCCGGCAGCGGGCCTGACCGAACTGCTGCCCGCCGACGGGTATGTGGCCAGCGCGGCCCATCCCGGCCGCCCCGACGTGCTCACCGCCTGGATGGACGCATCCGTCGTCGACGAGAACGACGCCGTCGCCAGCGACCCCGAGTTGGACCTGTTCGACGAGCGCAACCCCGCGCCATACTCCGCCGACTTCGTGGCGCGATACCGCGCGGCCCAGGTCGCGCGCAACGAGAAGATCACCGACTGGGCCGAGAAAGAGCTCAAAAAGATCCAGGCAGCGGGATATTCGGATCGGCCGTTCACGGTCATGCGCACCTGGGCCGACCCCAGGATGGTCGATCCCACCATCGAGCCGACCCACCGGCAGGTCAACCTCTGTTACGCCGGCACACCCATCAAGGCCAACCGGTCCGCCCGTGGCATCGCCGCAGCCACCACCGTGCGCAACTGGATCGGCATGTGGAGCCTGCGCCACGCCCAGACCCGGGCCGAGCCGCATCTGGCCCGGATCACCTGCCCCGCCCTGGTGATCAACGCCGACCAGGACACCGGCGTGTATCCATCCGACGCCAAACGCATCTACGACGCGCTGGCCGGGACCGACAAGTCGCACACGTCGATCGACACCGATCACTACTTCACCACCGCCGGTGCCCGCGACGAGCAGGCCGATACCATCGCCGAATGGATCGCGAAGCGGTGGCGGTGAATCCCGGACGGATCCGGGTCCTCGCCCACTTCACCCCCGGCGACAAGGTGCTGGATTTCCTTGCACCGCATCAGGACTGGCTCGATGTACGGTTCTGCGCCGAAGATGACGACGACACCTTCTACCGGGAACTGCCCACCGCCGAGGTGCTCTGGCATGTGCTGCGGCCGGTCTCTGGCGACGACCTGCGGCGCGGTCTCCGGCTGCGGCTGGTGCACAAGCTGGGAGCCGGGGTGAACACGATCGACGTCGAAACCGCCAACCAGCTGGGCATCCTGGTGGCCAACATGCCCGGAGCCAACGCCCCGTCGGTCGCCGAGGGCACCGTCCTGCTGATGCTGGCTGCGTTGCGCCGGTTACCCGAACTCGACCAGGCCACCCGCGACGGTAGGGGCTGGCCGTCGGATCACAGCCTGGGCGAGACGGTGCGCGACATCGGCGGGTGCACCGTCGGCCTACTCGGCTACGGCAACGTCGCCAAGCGGGTCGAGAAGATCGTCGTCGCGATGGGCGCCGAGCCGTCCCAGGTGCTGCACACCAGCACCCGGGACACCGGCCACCCTCGGTGGCGCAGCCTGCCAGATCTATTGAGCGCCAGCGACATCGTCTCGCTGCACCTGCCGTTGACCGAGGCCACTCACGGACTGCTCGACAGCAAGGCGCTGGCGTCGATGAAACCCGGCGCCATCGTCGTCAACACCGCGCGCGGCCCGATCATCGACGAGCCGGCTCTGGTCGATGCACTGCGCACCGGACAGCTGGCGGCAGCCGGGCTCGATGTGTTCGCCGAGGAACCGATACCAGCCGGCAATCCCCTGCTCGAACTGCCCAATGTGGTGCTCACCCCGCACGTCACCTGGTACACCGTCGACACCATGCGCCGCTACCTGACCATGGCGGTCGACAACTGCCGGCGCATCCGCGACGGGGAGGGCTTGGCCCACGTAGTAAACGGGGTTAAATAGGCCGCTGGAGTGGCGCCGGTCACGCCGGGGTACCCTCGGCCCAACCGACCGGTTATTAGGTTTATGCCCCGGATGGAGGAACCGCATGCCCATTGCGATCACGTCTGAGCACAGCGATCTGGCCGATTCTGTTCGGTCTTTGGTAGCGCGGGTGGCGCCGTCGGAGGTGTTGCACGACGCGCTCGAGACCCCGATCCCGAATCCCCCGCCGTACTGGAAAGCCGCGGCCGAGCAGGGCCTGCAAGGCGTCCATCTCGCGGAATCTGTTGGCGGGCAAGGCTTCGGCATCCTCGAGCTGGCCATCACCTTGGCCGAGTTCGGCTACGGCGCGGTGCCCGGCCCCTTCGTCCCATCGGCGATCGCCGGCGCACTGATCTCGGCCGACAACCCCGAAGCCAAGGTCCTGAGCGGCCTGGCCTCGGGCGAGACCATCGCCGCCTACGCCATCGACTCCGGCCTGACCGCGACCCGCCACGGCGACGGTCTCGTGATTCGCGGCGAGGCGCGTGCGGTGCCTGCAGCGGCGCAGGCCTCCGTTCTGGTGCTACCGGTCGCCATCGAATCCGGTGTCCAGTGGGTGGTGCTGGACGCCGCCCAGTTGGAGATCGAGCCGGTACAAAGCGTCGATCCGCTGCGCCCACTGGCCCATGTCCGAGCCAACGCCACCGAGGTGGCCGGCGATCGTGTGCTGTCCAACCTCAACAGTGCCCGTGCCCGCGCCCTCATCACGACCCTGCTGTCGGCCGAGGCGATCGGCGTCGCCCGCTGGGCCACCGACACCGCGACCGCATATGCCAAGATCCGCGAACAGTTCGGCAGGCCGATCGGTCAGTTCCAGGCGATCAAGCACAAGTGCGCCGGAATGATCGCCGAGACCGAACGGGCCACCGCCGCGGTCTGGGACGCCGCCCGCGCACTGGATGAAGCTGCCGAAGAGCCCTCGGCCGAAACCCATTTCGAGTTCGCTGCAGCGGTGGCCGCCACCTTGGCCCCTGCGGCCGCCCAGCACACCACCCAGGACTGCATCCAGGTGCACGGCGGTATCGGCTTCACCTGGGAGCACGACACCAACGTCTACTACCGGCGCGCACTCGTGCTGGCCGCCTGCTTCGGCCGGGCCTCGGACTACCCGCAGTCCGTGGTCGACACCGCGACCACCACCGGGATGCGTCCGGTCGACATCGACCTGGATCCCGACACCGCGAAGCTGCGCGACGAGATCCGCGCGGAAGTCGCTGCGCTGAAAGCCCTTCCGAGCGGAGCCGAGCGCAACACCGCGATCGCCGAGGGCGGTTGGGTGCAGCCGCACCTGCCCAAGCCCTGGGGCCGCGCGTCGGAGCCGATCGAGCAGATCATCATCGCCCAGGAATTCAGCACCGGCCGCGTGCGGCGCCCGCAGATGGGCATCGCCTCCTGGATCATCCCGTCGATCGTGGCGTTCGGCACCGAAGAGCAGAAGCAACGCTTCCTGCCGCCGACGTTCCGCGGCGAGATGATCTGGTGCCAGCTGTTTTCCGAGCCGGGCGCGGGTTCGGACCTGGCCAGCCTGACCACCAAGGCCACCAAGGTCGACGGAGGCTGGCGCATCACCGGGCAGAAGATCTGGACGACGGGTGCACAGTTCTCGGAGTGGGGTGCCCTGCTGGCGCGGACGGACCCCAACGCTCCGAAACACAACGGCATCACGTACTTCCTGCTGGATATGAAGGCCCAGGGCGTCGAGGTGAAGCCGCTGCGCGAGCTGACCGGCAACGCGATGTTCAACACGGTGTTCATCGACGACGTGTTCGTGCCCGACGACATGGTGCTCGGTGAGGTCAACCGCGGCTGGGAGGTCAGCCGCAACACGCTGACCAACGAGCGGGTGTCGATCGGCAGCAGCGAGCCGCCGTTTTTGGCCAACCTCGACCAGTTCGTGGCGTTCCTGCGCGACGGGCAGTTCGACCAGATCGAGCAGAACCACGCCGGACAGCTGATCGCCGAAGGCCATGCCGCCAAGGTGCTCAACCTGCGGTCAACCCTGCTGACGCTGGCCGGGGGCGACGCCATGCCGGCCGCGGCGATCTCCAAGCTGTTGTCGATGAAGACCGGCCAGGGCTACGCGGAGTTCGCGGTGGCCTCCTTCGGGACCGACGGCGCCATCGGTGATCCTGAGCAGGACTTCGGCCGCTGGGCCGAGTACCTGTTGGCCAGCCGTGCCACCACAATCTACGGCGGCACCACCGAGGTCCAGCTCAACATCATCGCCGAACGGCTCCTCGGCCTGCCCCGCGATCCGTAACTTTCTCTGCACGAGCCGGGGTTAGGCGTACCGTCGAAATAGGCGGCGACCAGAAACGGTTGGCAATGCACGATGAGAACGTCACTACAACGCATTGCACGCCCGGTGGTACTGGGTGTGGCGGCGGCGTCGATGGTCATCGCGCCCACGGTCGTGTGGGGTCAGGCTGAGCCTGGGCCCACAAAACTTCAGGCCGAGCCATGTGTGAACGGCGTCATTCCGTGGAACCCCTACGTTGTGAACTGCAATCTGCAGCCCAGACCGCCCCGGGTACGTGGCTCGGCCCCCGACGCCGGAGCGATCATCGCGTGCCGGGACAGGCCAGGCTGCCTGGGCTGGTACGTCAACGGGCCGCCGTGACGATGTGAGTTGACTTTTATGAGCAGCGACCGCAACGACGTCGAAAAGCGTTGGCACAACCCGGAGATGTTTCGCTCCGCCGTCTGGTACGTGGTGGCGGTAGTGGCAGTGGCCGCCGTGGCGATGACGTTCTACGCCTTTGACCACTCCACTCTCTCGGCGGCGCTCGTCCCGACGATCCTGTTCATCGGCGGTCTCGGCGCGTTCTTCCGCACCTATCAGGTGTGGAAGGCCGAGGGCACCTGGCCCATCTGGCAGGGCGCGGGGTGGTTTCTGCTGGCGTTGTCACTGATATGCCTGGCCGTGCCCGGCACCGCGATGCTCGACTGAACTCCTGCGCGAGGGGCCCTCAGGGCAAGATCGAGTCGACGTAACCGCCGTCGACCCGCAGGGCTCCCCCCGTGGTGGCCGAGGCCAGCGGAGAGGCCAGGTAGGTCACCATGTTGGCGATCTCCTCCGGCTCGATCAGCCGCTGGATGAGCGACTGCGGGCGGTGCTTGACCATGAACTCGCGCTGCGCCTCGTCCCATGGCAGGGATTTGTCGACGAGCTGGTAGACGAAGTCCTCGACACCTGCGGTGTGGGTCGGCCCGGCGATCACCGAGTTCACGGTCACGCCCGTGCCCGCGGCTTCCTTGGCGAAACCACGCGACACCGCGAGCAGCGCCGTCTTCGACACGCCGTAATGGATCATCTCAGCCGGCGTGACGATCGCCGAGTCACTGGCGATCTGAATCGCCCGGCCCCACCCGCGCTCGGTCATCCCGGGCAGGTAACTGCGGATAAGCCGCACCGAGGCAAGGACATTCACGTCGAAGTAGCTGCGCCACTGGTCATCGGTGATCTCCAGAGGCGGCACGGCCCCGAAGATGCCGAGGTTGTTCACCAGGATGTCGACCTCGGGCAGCTGACGCAGCAGGTCGCCCGTCCCCGCCTCGGTCGAGACGTCGGCGGCAACACCCAGGACATCGAACTCGCCCAGCTTGGCAACCGCCTCATCGACGCGGGCCGATGTGCGGCCGTTGACGGCGACCCGGGCACCGCTGCGGGCCAGTTGCTCGGCGATGGCCAGGCCGATGCCCTGCGTCGAACCCGTGACGAGTGCGGTCTTTCCGGTCAGATCGATGTTCACAAGGCTGTACTACCACCGATCGCAGCGAACTATTCCAGGTTGCGCAGCTCCCGCTTGAGGATCTTGCCGGTCGGGTTGCGCGGCAACTCGTCGAGGAAGACCACCTCACGCGGCACTTTGTAGCGGGCCAGATGTTCTTTGACGTAGGTCTTGATCGCGTCCTCGTCGATGCTGGCGCCTTCGGCCTTCACCACGAACGCCTTCAGCCGGTGGCCCCACTCCTTGTCCTCGACTCCCAGCGCGGTGGCCTCGATGACCTCGGGATGGCCGCTGATCAGATCCTCGACCTCGGCCGGGAACACGTTCTCCCCGCCGGAGACGATCATCTCGTCGTCGCGGCCGCTGACGTAGAGCAGACCGTGCTCGTCGAAGTACCCGACATCGCCCGACGACAGCATGCCGTCGATGATCTGCTTGCCGCCGCCACCGGTATAGCCCTTGAACGGGAACGTGTTTCGCACGAAGATGCGGCCGACCTGCCCTTGCGGCAGCTCCTTGCCGTTGTCGTCGATGATCTTGACGGTGATGCCCTTGACCACCGGCCCGACCGTCGCGGGGTTGATCGACAGATCCTTGGGCCGGGCAATGCTGGCGAAGGCGATCTCGGTCGAGCCGTAGAGGTTGTAGACGACGGGTCCGAGCTCCTTGAGCGCCCGTGAGGCCAACTCGGCGCCCAGCTGGGAGCCGGAGACGAACACGATCCGCAGGGAGGACAGGTTGGGCTTAGGCGTCATCTGTTCGAGATGGTCGAGCATCCGCGACAGCATCACGGGCACCACCACCATGGCGGTCACCTGGTGCTTCTCAACGTCCTCCAACAGAGTCGCCGGTTTGAACCGTCGGCGCAGCACCAGGGTGGTGCCCAGCATCATCGCGATGGTGGCGTGCAGGAAACCCAGCGCGTGGAACATCGGCGCGGGAAGCGCGGTCACCTCGCCGGCCTTGAACGGGACGTGCGAGAGGACTCCGCCGATCGGGGCGAGCGACGGCGGAGCGGCCCGGTTGGCGCCCTTGGGGGTGCCGGTGGTGCCGCTGGTCAGGATGATGATCGACGGGTGCTGGCTGGCCTTCGGCGCCGGTCGTCCGTTGGCGCGCGCAATCACCTCGGCCAGCGTCTCGTCGGTGCTTCCGGAGGGCCGGTCGGAGTCCGGATTGACGCCCAATGCCCGCAGCTTGCCCAGTTCCGGTTCTGCGTGGGCCACCGCCGCGGTGTATTCGTCGTCGTAGATGATCACCTTGGCGCCTTCGCGCTCGGAGACCTCCTTGATCTGCGGCCCTGAGAACTCGGAGTTCAGCATGATGATCCGGGCGCCGACCCGGGCCGCGCCGTACAGCGAAACCAGGAACCAGCGGTGGTTGCGCGCCAGGATCCCTACCCCGTCACCACCCCTGACGCCCATGGTGAGCAGTTCGTGGGCCAGCGCGTGCGCTGCCGAGTCGAGCTCACCGAAGGTGAATTCACCCTCGTCGTCGATGACCGCGACCCGGTCGGGATGCCGACGCGCGTTGAGCGCCGGGATCATCCCGATCTCGCCCCAGGTGCGGATGTCGCTCAGCATGGCCAGGACGTTCTGTGGCGGTTCCAGCCGCAGCGCGCCGGCCTCGAACATCTTGCGCGCGTAGTGCAATTCGGCTGCGCCGCGCTCGGCGTACTGCTTGGCCTTCGCGGTCACGTTCGCCGGCAGATCAGACAGACTTGGCATGTCGCCACAATAAGTGACGTCTATCGCACGGCGGGCGGTAACTACCATGTGGTCATGGCCGGTGCAGTGTCGCTGGAGATCGACGGCCTCGCGGTGGCCGTCAGCAACCCCGACAAGGTGGTTTTCCCTGACGCGCACGTGACCAAGCTGGACCTCATCAACTACTACCGGTCAGTGGCCGACGGGGCGTTGCGCGGTGTGTACGGGCGCCCGATGATCCTCAAACGGTTCGTCAAAGGCATCGGCACCGAGGCCATCTTCCAGAAACGGGCACCGGAGAAGCGGCCGGACTATGTGGACGTCGCCGAGCTCAAATACCGATCGGGCACGTCGGCCAAGGAAGCGGTGCTGCGCGACACGGCGGGTCTGGCGTGGGCGGTGAACCTCGGGTGTGTCGACTTGAACCCGCACCCGGTGCGGGCCGATGACCTCGACCATCCCGACGAACTACGGGTCGACCTGGACCCGATGCCCGGGGTCGACTGGTCCCAGATCGTCGACGTCGCCCACGTGGCCCGCGCGGTGCTGGAGGAACACGGCCTGACAGCGTGGCCCAAGACGTCGGGCTCCCGGGGCTTCCACATCTATGCGCGCATCCACCCGAGGTGGCCGTTCACCAAGGTGCGGCTGGCGGCCGAGACAGTGGCCCGCGAGGTAGAGCGACGTGTACCCGAGCTCGCGACGGCGCGGTGGTGGAAGGAAGAGCGGGGCGCCCGGGTGTTCGTCGACTTCAACCAGAACGCCAAGGACCGCACGGTGGCCTCGGCCTATTCGGTGCGGGCCACCCCCGATGCCCGGGTGTCCACCCCGTTGCGCTGGGACGAGGTCGACGGCTGCCGCCCGGAGGCGTTCACGGTGGCCACGGTGCCCGAGCGGTTCGCCGAGATCGGCGACCCCTGGGAGGGCATGGACATTACAGTCGGCGGGTTGGAAGCGTTGCTCGCGCTGGCCAAGGAACTCGGCCCGGCCGAGAAGGCACCCAAGGGCGCTTCTCACGATGGGCGTCGACAGTCGAGCATGCCGCTGATCGAGATCGCCAAGACCAAAACCAAGGATGAGGCCATGGCCGCGCTGGAGGTGTGGCGCGAGCGTCATCCCGCGGTGGCCGAGCGGCTCGAACCCGTCGACGTCCTGCTCGACGGCATGCGCGGGCCGAGTTCGATCTGGTACCGGGTGCGGATCAACCTGCAGCACGTACCCGAGGCCGAGCGCCCGCCGCAGGAAGAGTTGCTTGCCGACTACAACCCATGGGAGCACTACCGCGGCGCACAGTGGCACCGGGAATCCTAGGAGTGCGCATGCGAATCGCCTTGTTCGCGACCTGTCTGGCGGATGCCATGTTTCCGCCCGCGGCGATCGCCACGGTGCAGTTGCTCGAGCGCCTGGGCCATCGGGTGGTGTTCCCGGAGGGTCAAACCTGTTGTGGCCAAATGCATGTCAATACCGGCTACCTGCAAGAAGCCACCGCGCTGGTGCGCAATCACGTCGCGGCATTCGAATCCGCGAACTGCTATGCGGTGGTCGCCCCGTCAGGCTCGTGTGTGGGTTCGGCACGTCACCAGCACGCGATGGTGGCCCGCCGCGCCGGTGACGAAGCGCTGGCCACCCGTGCCGAGGCGCTGGCCACCAAGACCTATGAGTTGTCCGAGCTGCTGGTCGACGTGCTCGGGGTCGATGATGTCGGCGCCTACTATCCGCACCGCGTCACCTATCACCCGACCTGTCATTCGTTGCGCATGCTCGGCGTGGGCGACAAGCCACTGCGGCTGCTGCGCAACGTGCGGGGCCTGACGTTGGTGGAGTTGCCCGAGGCCGAATCCTGTTGCGGTTTCGGGGGAACGTTCGCGATCAAGAACGCCGACACCTCCACGGCGATGCTGGCCGACAAGATGGGCCACATCCTGGAGACCGAGGCCGAGGTGTGCAGCGCCGGGGACTCGTCGTGCCTGATGCACATCGGCGGCGGACTGAGCCGGCTGCGTTCCGGGGTGCGCACCGTGCACCTGGCCGAGATCCTGGCGGCCCGAGGATGACCACCTTCCTGGGAACTCCGGGCGTCGGCAACCTGCGAGGCGACGTCCCTTTTCCGCAAGCCGCCCGCACCGCGCTGGCCGATTCTCAGTTGCGCCGCAACATCGGCCATGCCACCCACACCATTCGCACCAAGCGGCTCAACGCCATACGTGAATGCGACGACTGGGAGCAGTTGCGCGCCGCGGGCAGCGCGCTCAAGCAGGACGTCATGGCGCGGCTTCCCGAGTTGCTCGTCCAGCTGGAGGACAACGTCACCCAGCGTGGCGGTGTGGTGCACTGGGCCCGCGACGCCGACGAGGCCAACCGCATCGTCGCCGACCTGATCCGCGCCACCGGCTCCGACGAGGTGGTCAAGGTCAAGTCGATGGCCACCCAGGAGATCGGCCTCAACGAGTACCTGGAAGCCCAGGGCATCGCCGCGTTCGAAACCGATCTGGCCGAGCTCATCGTGCAGCTCGGTCACGACAAACCGAGTCACATCCTGGTGCCGGCGATCCACCGCAACCGCGCCGAGATCCGTGAGATTTTCACGCGCGAAATGCCCGATGCCGGTGAGCTCACCGACGACCCCCGCGTATTGGCGATGGCGGCCCGGGCCCATCTACGCCGCAAGTTTCTCACCGCCGAGGTCGCGGTGAGCGGCGCCAACTTCGGCATCGCCGAGACCGGGACGCTGGCGGTCGTGGAGTCCGAAGGCAACGGCAGGATGTGCCTGACGCTGCCGCAGACCCTGATCACCGTGATGGGCATCGAAAAGATCGTGCCGACGTTCACCGATCTCGAGGTCTTCATGCAGTTGCTGCCGCGCTCCTCGACGGCCGAACGGATGAATCCGTACACCTCGATGTGGACGGGCGTGCATCCCGGCGACGGGCCGCAGCAGTTCCACCTGGTCCTGCTGGACAACGGCCGGACCCGGGTGCTTGCCGACGAGGTGGGCCGCGCCGCCCTGCACTGCATCCGCTGCAGTGCGTGCCTGAACGTGTGCCCGGTCTATGAACGCACCGGCGGCCACGCCTACGGGTCGGTGTACCCGGGACCGATCGGGGCGATCCTGAGTCCTCAGCTCACCGGCACCACCGGTCACGATGATCCCAACGCCAGCCTGCCGTATGCCTCTTCGCTGTGCGGGGCGTGCTTCGAAGCCTGCCCGGTCCGCATCGACATCCCGTCGATCCTTGTCCATCTGCGAGCCGAGCAGGTGGACCAAGACAGAGGAGGTTTACCCGGCGGGCAAGACCTGGCCATGAAGGCCGCAGGGTGGGCGATGGCCGGTGCGGGCCGGTTTTCACTGGCCGAAAAGGCCCTGAGTGCCGGGCGGCTGATCGCCGGGCGCGACCACCGCATCACCGCGCTGCCCTGGCCTGCCTCCAAATGGACCGCCAGCCGCGACATTCCCCAACCGCCTGCGGAGACATTCCGACAATGGTGGAGCCGCACGCATGAGGGGCAAGGATGACCGGCGCGACGCCTGAAGCCAAGGCTGCGGTGCTGGGACGGATCCGGGCCGCCCTGGCGTCCGCGCCACCGCAGCCGGTGCTGGTTCCACGTGACTACCACCGCGAGCCGCTGACCGGCCCGGGCAACATCGAACGGTTCGCTGAAGCAGTCGCCGAGTATCGGGCCCGGGTACACCGCATCGAGCCGGAGGCGATCGCGTCGACGGTCCGCGCACTGGTCGGCCCGGAGGCCACCGTGGTCATCCCCGCCGATCTGCCACCCGAGTGGGTGGCGGGGCTGACGACCGTCGTCGACGAGCCGACACTGGGCGTCGCCGAACTCGACCGCGCCGATGCAGTGCTGACCGGATGTGCGCTCGGCATCGCCGCGACCGGCACGATCGTGCTCGACGCCGGCCCCACCCAAGGACGGCGGGCGCTGACCCTGGTGCCAGACCACCACCTCTGTGTGGTGCGGGCCGATCAGATCGTGGACACCGTGCCGCAGGCGTTCGCCGGGCTGACGCCGACGCGGCCCCTGACCTTCATCTCCGGCCCCAGCGCCACCAGCGACATCGAACTGCAGCGGGTAGAAGGCGTCCACGGACCTCGAACCCTCGACGTCCTGATCGTGTGAACCTTACCGACGAGTAAGCCCGGAAGGGTTCTTAGCAAAGTATTAACGCTGCCCACCCAGCCGCCTTAGATTGCCCGCATAACTTTGGGGACAGGTTGACGCGACGGAGCTCAGCCAGAGCTCAGGAAAGAAGGCGGGAGGCTGATCATGACATTCACGAACAACACCCCGGCAATGGATCGACACTTTCGGTACGGAAACTCGGCAGTCATCTGCGAGGGCGCATCGATGCGCGCGGTATGCCGCCAGCTGGCGACAGTGGTGACCGTCAAGGGAGATATCGACAGCAACAACATCGACCAGATCGCGTCGTATGCAAATCGGTTCATCCTCGCGGAGAAGCCGTTGGCACTCGACCTGAGTGGCGTGAACAGCTTTGCCCCGCAGGCGATCTCACTGTTCTACGACATCGATGAAAGGTGCGGCACGCTCGGCGTGGACTGGTCGGTGGTCGCCAGCCAGCCGGTCGTCACCGAGATTCGTCGCCAGCAGGTGGGCGTCCCGCTCAGCTCGTCGGTGCCAGAAGCCCTGCATCACTTCGCCGAAGGCAACACGGCACGCCGCCGGTTGCTCCCCCTGCTTATCAAGAGCGCCTGACAGAAAGGCCGATGCAATGTTGATCGATGTCCGCTGGTTGACCCGCCTGCTTCGCCATCGCCACCGGGCGGTGCACATGTAGCCCTTGCTACACCCGAATAAACGAGATGGCTGCCACACCTGGTGTGGCAGCCATCTCGTTTTTAATTTGGCAAATTTCCGGCAAGCCCTGTCAGGGGACCTTCTTGATGGCCGGTGGCTTCCACGTCCCGTCGATGATCGACGGCGCGGTTTCCCTCGGCCAGTACAGGCGCAGCATGAGGTTGAACTTGCCGGCCGGCGCGGGCAGCCAGTTTGCTTCCTTTTCTGGGCCGGGGTTGTCGTGCTGCAGGTAGAGATCGACCGACCCGTCCGGGTTGGTGACGAATGCGTTCCGTTGGCTCAACGTGTAGCGGTCGAGCGGGTTGTCGACGAAGAAGAAACCCTCGTCGTACATGGTCAGTGACCAGAACCCATCGACAGGCGGGAACTGGCCCTTGTCGAAGTGCACGGTGTACTTGTCGGCGCCGTCGTAGGCCTGCCCATCGGCGTCGGTCTCCGAGGTCGGGTAGACCGCATCCTGTGGCCGGTTGGCGCCAAGACCGACATAGGTGATGAGTGCGCGCTGCAGGTAGTCGGTGCCGTACTCACCGGTCTGTGTGGTGAACCGCCAGCCGTTGACGTCCTCCAACTCGTTGAAGCGGGACATGATCTTCGCGGCGCCGTCCTTGGGGACCGACTGCAGAGCCGCGGCGACATCGGAACCGAGCTTGTTCAGCTCGAACTTCTCCCCCGCGACGATGCCGAGTTTGGCCATGTTGTCCACGATGGGTTTGTCCGCCTCGGTGGGCGGGTTGTCCTTCATCAAGGTGGCCACCAGGTTGAAGTAGTCCTCGGTGCTGAGGTTGTTGACCTGATCGCGGACCGGGGTCTTCATGTCGATTGCCGGATCGACCTTGCCGGCCGGTGGCGTGTAGGGCTTGCCGTACGAGCTGAGCGGCACCAGCGAGATCTCGTCCTGCAGTTTGTGCACAGCGGCGTAGTCCTCGGGTGTGCCATCGCAGTAGATGCGTCCCAGCAGCCACACCGTCGAGGTAGGCGACTTGTATTCCGTCACGCCCGGCGGCAGCGTGCCCTTCCAACCGGGCCCGGTGATGGCGTAGGTCTGCGGACCGGTGCCCGTAGTGCGCTTCCCAGGAACCTCGAACACGTTGGTGTAGGCATCGAGCATCGGGAACAGGTAGTAACGGTCGTGAGCGTCGGGCAGGCTCAACACCCACGGCTCGTTCTTGACGTCGATGAATCCGTTTGTGTACAGCGTGTCCGCGTTGGGCGCGGTGACGTCGCGGAACTGGGCGTTCGGATACTCGCGCATCCGCATCAGCTGTCCCATCGGCGCCCGCGGCGCCTCGACCTTGTCGACATTCGTCATCACCCGTCGCGTCATCTCGACAGTCGCCAGGGAGTAGCCGTAGACGTACGCGTCCAGCGCGATGGCCTTGGCCTCAGCCGGTGTCAGCTGCCCGGTTTCGGCTGGTTGTTCGGGGGTCGACGGCGAGCATGCCGAGGTGACCATCATCAGCATCGTGGTGCCGAGCGCGACCAGCCATCTGGTCGTGCGTCGATCCATTTTCACGAAAAGCCTTTCGTCTATGAGGTTTTGCCGATCAGGTGTATGCCACGTGGACGCGGTGGATCCGTCCCTCGAAGGGGAAGGGCGCGCGTTCGCGATAGTCGAGTGATACCGGCGAGCCGAGGCATGTACCGATGTCGAGGCAGTCGTTGGCGGTGAACAACAGCGGCGCACTGATCGGAACCTGCCCGCCTGCGATCGTCTCGCCGTTGCGGGCCACGGTGATGTCGAGCGGGCCGGCCGGGCGCGGATCCGCGTACTGGGTGGTCACCGTGAGCGTCGCTCGTCCTGGCGGCACCTTGGATTCGGACCGAATCTTGGTGCGCTGCAGGATGAAGAGGTTGTACTCGTAGCAGAGGTAGCCCTCGTCCAGGTAGAGGGTCAGTCCTCCGGCCGCTGCCCCGAGGGCGTACAGCACCCCGTTGGCGCTGGCGGGGATGTCGACGTCGATGGTGACGACGTTGTTCTTGTTGCCCAGGGCAGGCGCACAGAACTCCGGCATCCGGATGGTGTCGCCGGAGAACTCCCACTCCTTGTAGGGCGGGGCGATGCGCAGCTCGGGGTGATAGACCGGAACCCACAGGCCACCGCCGACGGGCAGCACGGCATTGCGTGCGGCTTCGACCATGAACATCTCGCGCATCTGAGCCAGCTTCTCGGGCTGTTCGGCAGCGAGATCGTGGGACTGCGACCAGTCTTCGTCGAGGTGGTACAACTCCCATACGTCGTTGTCGGGTGTCCAGGTGGCGATGCCCGGCGGCTGGCCCGGCACCCAGGGGAGCCGGGGCCCGCGGGCCGAGGCCCACCAGCCGTCGTGGTAGATACCGCGGCTGCCCATGATCTCGAAGTACTGGGTCTTCTTGCCGCCGGGTGCGTCCCGATCTGCCAGTGTGCGGGCGAAACTCGCTCCGGCGATCGGCATCTGAGGTTCACCGTTGACCATCTGCGGGGGCACGATGCCGACGATGTCGTAGATCGTCGGCACGATGTCGTTGCAGTGCAGGAACACGTCACGGGGAGCGGCGTCCGGGGTGATCCGTGCCGGCCAGCGCACGGCCATGGGGTTGCGCGTGCCACCCAGATGGGAGGCGAGCAGCTTCATCCCCTTGTACGGAGTGCTACCGGCCCATGCCCAGGCCGCGTGGTACTGGTTGTCGACCAGCGGGGAGCCCAGCACGTCGAGGCCACCCAGCTCGTCGAGGGCATCGATGTGCTGGCGCACCGTGGTGGGAATACCGTTCTGCGCCAACAGTTCAGCGATGGTGCCGTTCTGGCCTTCACCTGATGAACCGTTGTCGCCCCAGATGTAGAGGAACAGCGTGTTCTCGGCGTAGCCGAGCGATTCGAGCTCGTCGGCGATGCGGCCCACCTGGACGTCGACGTGCTCGCCGTAGCCGGCCGCGACCTCCATCAGCCGGCGCTGGAAGGGCTTCTCGTCCTCGGGGATGTCGTCCCACGCCGCGAGCTGCGGATCGCGTTCGGTCAGGGCACAGTCCTGCGGGATCCAGCCCTTGTCCTTGGCGCGCCCGAAGACGCGTTCCCGGTAGGCATCCCAGCCGTCGTCGAACTTGCCGGCATATTTGTCCGCCCATTCCTTCATGATGTGGTGCGGGCCGTGGATGGCGCCGCTGGCCCAGTACATGAAGAACGGCTTGTCGGCGTTGAACGCCTTGTGCCGGCGCAGCCATGAAATCGCGTCGTCGGCCAGGTCCTCGGAGAGGTGGTAGCCCTCTTCGGCGGTTTTCGGCGGCGCGACGACGGTGGTGTTGCGCACCAGGTTCGGTTCGTACTGCGAGGCCTCACCGGCCAGGAAGCCGTAGAAGTACTCGAAACCCAAACCGGTGGGCCAGTTCTCGAACGGTCCGGCCGCGGTGGTCTCTTCGGCGGGGGTGTTGTGCCACTTTCCGAAGGCCGATGTGGCGTAGCCGTACTGCTTGAGCACCTCGGCCACAGTGGCACTCGACCGCGGGATCTTGCCTGCGTAGCCGTCCCAGTCGTTGGCCAGCTCGGCGATCTGACCATTGCCGATCTCGTGGTGGTTGCGGCCCGTCAGCAGCGAAGCGCGGGTCGGCGAGCACATCGCGGTGGTGTGAAAGCGGTTGTAGGACACGCCTTCAGCGCAGATCCGATCGAGCGTGGATGTGGTGACCTCGCCACCGAACGTCGAGGGCAGGCCGGGCCCCGCGTCGTCGATGAGGACGATGACGATGTTCGGCGAGTCATCGTGCAGCCGTTTCGGAACGGCGCGCGGCTGATACGTCGACTCCTGCAACGTGCGGCCCGCGATACTGCCCGACGGAACCGGTGGGAAGGGCAAAACCCCTCCGTCTGGTAGAGCCGCCGCCACCATGTGGTCACCCTGCACGTCAGACACCGCGCCCCTCTCCTCAACAGGACTCGGGCTGTGCAGCCGACCACTGGTGGGGCAAGCCGCGCAGCCGATTTACCCCGACCTGGGCATCTACTGTGCAGCAAACCGACAGCCGCTGTCTTGACATTCCGAGACAAATCTTTGACATTGTGGGACATGGCCGTGATTCGGGGGACGGCACTCACCAATTTTCACCAACTGGTCACCGAACTCGGTGGGGATAGTCGCGCATTGGTCGATGCCGCCCACATTCCCTACGACGACGTCGGTCGTCACGATCGCTTTATCTCCCTGCCCAATGGGGCGAAGATGCTCGAACACACTGCCGCCGCACTCGGAACACCGGATTTCGGGCGGCGTTTGGCGCTGCAGCAGGGCATCGACATCCTCGGTCCGGTCGGGCTGGCAGGCCGCAACGCCGGTACCGTCGCCGAAGCCTTCGTGATCTTCGACAAGTTCATGGCGGCCTACAGCCCGTCGATCACCGCGCGGGTGACCGCCCACCTCGATCCCGAACTGAGCCGCTTCGAATTCGAGTACCTCCTGGACCCGTCACCACCGCAGGCCCAGGCCGTCGAGCTCTCCCTGGGAGTCACGCTGCAGGTATTGCGACTGTTCCTCGGTACCGACTACCGGCCCGTAGCCGTGCACCTGCCACATCCCGCACTGACACCGGCCGACGACTATCAGGCCTACTTCGGTTGTCCGCCCAGCTTTTTCGAACCGGTCGCAGGCTTCACGCTGCGCACCGCCGACCTGCAACGGCCGCTACCCACCGATCGACTCGCCCATCAGACCGCGGTCGATTACCTCGCCCAGGTCATCGGCGAATCCAACCCGGCGACCAGCCAACTGGTGCGCAGCCTGGTCCGCCAAATCCTGCCCACTGGACCTGTCGGGCTCAACGACGTGGCCCGCCACATCGGCCTGCACCCCAAGGCCCTGCAACGTCGTCTGCTCGCGGAGAACGCGACGTTCGCCGATCTGGTCGATCAAACCCGCCGCGACGTCGCTCAACGTCTGCTGCTCGATACCGATCTCGGCCTTGACCAGGTCTGTCGCCAACTCGGTTACTCCGAGCAGAGCGTGCTCACCCGTTCCTGCAAACGCTGGTTCGGCTCGACTCCCACGGCCTACCGCAAAGCCCGGACCGGGTCAGCACCCTTGCCCTAAACCCCGGCGGGCCAAGCCAAGCCACGTACTTGCCGAGCGAACGATTCGTCGCGCCCGCCCCGTTGCGCCTGCTACAGTTCGGCCCGCCGGGCGATGCATTCGGCACCTGCCCGCCTCGGGAAGGAGTCCCGCTGTGTCCCGCACACCGTTCACCGCGCACCCCGGATTGGTCCCGGCATTGGCCGCCGGTGCCGTCGGAGTCGTTGTCGGTCTGTTCAGTCCCGCGACTGCGGCAGCCGAACCGCCGCCACGCCCACCCAATTGCACGGCAGCCGATCTCGCCGGCATCGCCTCCGGCGTCGCCGCCGCGACCTCCACATACTTGTGGACCCATCCGGACGTGAACGATTTCTACACAAATCTGCACGGACGCCCGCATGAAGAAGTGCCGGACGCCACCCGGGCCTTCTTCGATGCCAACCCCCAGGCCCACGCTGACCTGGTCGGTATCCGTCAACCGCTCACCGATTTCCGCAGCCGTTGCGGTATCAAGCCGCCTGACCAGCCATTAGGACCAGGACAATGACGCACACGCCTCGATCATCATGGCTGCGCGCGGCCACCGTCGCGCTCGCCTTCACCGCACTGCCCGGTGCCATCGTTCTCGCTCCCGCAGGCACTGCCGCCGCCGATGTGTGTGCGAGCGCCGGACGTCGGATCTCGGTGGGTGGCTGCGTCAACGTCGCCGACGCGGTCGCCCCGTATGTGCCGCCGCCGGCCTACTACGCACCGCTTCCGGAGGACGCGCCCCCGCCGCCACCGCCTCCGCCGGGCTCGAACGTCAGCGGCTGCATCGGCTACAACGGCCGCTGGGTCCACGCGAGCGGCTGTAACTAGTTCAGGCGACGTCGCTTTCTACCCAGGGGTCGCGATCCTTGCGATCCAACGACCCCTGGGTAGAAACGGCGAAGTAAAGCGGCGCGGGTTCACGCGATCGCGCCGGATTCCTTGAGTTCTTCGATTCGATCCCAATCCATGCCGAGCTCCATCAGCACGATCTCGGTGTGCTCGGAGGCCTGGGGCGCCCTGGTGGTCTCGAGGGGCTCGTGGTTGAACTGCACGGGCCCGCGCACCACCTTGAACGGCTTGCCCCCATCGGCGGCTTCCACCTCGACGACCATGTCATTGGCCACCGCCTGGTCGTCCGAAGCGAGATCGACCAGGCTCTGGAACGGCGCCCACTGGCCCTTCATCGTCTTGAGGTGTTGACGCCAGTACTCGAACGGCTTGCTGCCGATGGCCTTCGCGATCAGCTCGACACCCTCGGTGGCGTTCTCGATCAGCGGCAGTACATCGGAGAACCGCGGGTCATCGGCCAGCTCAGGCAGCCCGAGATGTTCGAAGGCATCGCGGATGTAGCCCGTCGGGCTGACGATGCACAGATTGATGGTGCCGCCGTCGGAGGTCCGGTAGTTGGCCATGAACGGGTTCACCGAAGTGGCGTCGTCGGGCATCAGCGAGCGCATGGTCTCACCGGTCTCCATACCCTGTGTGACGCTGGCGCCGGCCGCCCACCACGCCGTGCTGAGTAGCGACACGTCGATCTCGGCGGCTTCCCCGGTCCGCTCGCGGTGGAACAGCGCCGCGGAGATGCCGCCGGCGATGTTCATCCCGCCGATCGAATCACCGAAGGCCGGAATGCCTTGGGACAGAGCGCCGTTGATCGCCTCCGGGGTCAGCGCGTGCCCGACGCCGCTGCGGGTCCAGAAGGCGGTGCCGTCGAAGCCGCCGGTATCGCGCTCGGGCCCTTTGTCCCCGTAGGCGCTGCCGCGGGCGTAGATGATGTCCGGGTTCACCGCCCGGATGTGCTCGACGTCGAACTTGTTCTTCTGCCGTTGCGCAGGAAGGTAATTGGTCAGGAAGACGTCGGCGGTTTTGGCGATCTCGTAGAGGACCTCCTGACCACCGGGGGTCGAGACATCGATACCGACGCTGCGCTTGCCGCGATTGGGATGTTCGATCAGCGGATGGCGGTTGGGGTCGAGTTGGAACCCGCCCATGTTGATGAAGCCGCGCTGCGTGTCGCCGCGCACCGGGTGTTCTACCTTGATGACGTCGGCGCCCCAGTCAGCGAGGATGGCCCCGGCCGCCGGTACGAACGTGAATTGCGCGACCTCGAGCACTCGCACGCCCTGCATGACCTTGATCAACGCGGCTCCTAACCGTTGGACTTACGGTAAGTGTAGCGAGACCTGCGTCACAGCTGAATCTGCCCGCCGTCGACCGCGAGCTCCGCCCCGGTCATGAAGCTGCTCTGATCTGACGCCAGGAACAGCACCGCAGAGGCGATCTCCTCCGGACGGCCCAGCCGCTTCATCGGCACCTGCGAGGCCATCCCGTCGAGCAGATCTTGCTTCTGTCCAGCCGGCGCGAGACCCGTCAATCCTGGTGTTTCGATCGGTCCGGGCACGACAGTGTTGACGCGGATCTTGCGGTCGGCCAGTTCTGCGGCCCAGGTGCGGCCGAGCGAGCGAATCGCGGCCTTCGATGCCGCGTAGAGGCCAAACGCGGCCACGCCCTCCGAGGCGGCGGTGGAACCGGCGAGGACGATCGAGGCGCCCTCGTTCAGCAATGGCAGCACCTTCTGCACGGTGAACACCGTGCCGGCGACGTTGCGATCGAAGTTGTCCCGGTAGTGCTCTGGGGTGACCTCGGCGAGGGTGGCGAAGTCACCGCCACCTGCGTTCGCGAAGACGACGTCGAGCCCCTTGCCATGCTTGCCGATCTCCTCGGCGAGGGTGTCGAGATCCTCGATCTTGCTGATGTCGCTCTGAATGCCGTGGGCGCCGATCGAGGCGGCCGCCTTGTCCAGGCGCGCGCGGTCTCGGCCGGTGATGAACACATAAGCGCCTTCGGCGGCGAGCCGCCGGGCCGTGGCCAGGCCGATCCCCGAGGTTCCTCCGGTGACGAGTGCCGTCTTGCCGTCGAGCTGTCCCATGATCGAACTCCGTTCGTATGCGGTTCGTGCGTTCCGCCCGCTACAACATAGGTGATGTATCACCTATTCCGGCGAGTTCAGCACCGTCCACATCCGAACGATTCGCTCGCCCGATATCTCGGCCACGTCAAAGCCCGACGCCACGGTGACATCGTCAGCGGTGCGTACCTCCCAGGCCAGAAATCCCAGTCCGCGCGTCTGCCGGACCGGGCCGACCTTGGCGAAATGCAATCCCGACAGCTTTTCCTGCAGTTCAGATGCCTTGGCGTCAAGTTCGTCGTGGCCGGTGGCGACACCTTCGTCGTCAATCCATTGCACATCATCCGCGTAGGTGGCCGCGATGGCTGCAGCGCGAAGTTGCGGGTCGCGCTGGTCGAACACGTCCAGAAGATTGGTTTCCATCAGACGGGTGATCACTTCACTCATCTCAACTCCTGACATTTAGGTGATAGTTCACCTAAATGCTAGCTCGGCGCGGGAGGCAGCGAGCTGTTGTGATCGAGGTTTACGTGGATGTGCTCCAGCGCCGCGGTGAACGGTGCCAGCAGGTTCTCGGGCAGGGGATCGAAGAACAGGCCGCGCACCAGATCGACATGAGCGGGCGCGGCCTCCTCGATGGCCTGGTGGCCATTCTCGGTGAGCACGACGTTGGTGGTGCGCCCGTCCTCGGTGCTGGCGCGGCGTTCGGTCAGGCCGCGTTCCTCCATACGACGCAATTGATGCGACAACCGACTGCGTTCCCAGCCGATCTGCGCGGCAAGGTCGCTGACGCGCATGCCCTCGTCCCGCACGTTGCTCAACGCCACCAGCACGTCGTAGTCGGCGAGCGACAACCCTGAATCGGCCTGCAGTTGGCGGTTCATTTCGTAATTCATCCGCAGCTGCACGCGCATGTAAGCGACCCAGGCGCGCTGCTGCTTGGGAGTCAGCCACCCCCGCTTCGGTGATGTGTCCCGCATTTTTCTCGGCGCCACGTCGTCAGTATGACGGTCCCCGCGTCAGTTGAACCAAGCCGCACCAAGACATCCCGCGAAACCGTGACGGGTCCTTATGCTTACCGCATGGGACTCCTCGGTGCGGTGGCCGGCAGTCCGTCTTCCTACCGGCTGATGCTCAAATGGCACCGGCTGATTCCGCCCATCGAGCGGCTGCTGCGCCGGGCCAGCCGCGGCCGCCTCGGCGTGCTCGAGCTGGCCGGCCTGCCGTCACTGAACCTGACCGTTCCCGGGCGCAAGTCAGGCATGCCGCGAACCGTCACCGTTCAATACGTCGCGGATGACCCCTCCCTCTTGGTGGTGGGATCCAACTGGGGCCTCGCGAAACATCCGGAGTGGGCGCGCAATCTGGCGGCCACCGACCACGCCCGCATCGATCGCAACGGTCACCGTGAAACCGTCACCGTCGAGTTGCTTACCGGGGCGGAACGTCAGCGCGCGTGGCGCACCATTCTCGACTTCTGGCCCAACTACGCGTTGGCCCAGAAGCGTGCCGGCAGCCGCCGGTTCCAGATATTTGCGCTGCGGCCGACTGCCGGCGCCTGAGCAGCCGCATCCCCGCGGCCCGGGCAGCGTGGCTGCCGCCGTTTGCGGGTATGCCACCGGCGAACGGACGTTTGGAGGCCGACGATGACCGCTACCGGAGAAGTCAACGAACGACAGGCCAGGCAGGTCGCCGAACAAGCCCGGGAAGCACAGTGGCACCAGCCCAGCTTCGGCAAAGAACTGTTCCTCGGCAGGTTGCGGTTGGATCTGGTCCATCCCCACCCACGGGGTCCGGCCGAGACGGCGGAGCGGGGCGAGGAGTTTCTGGCCAAGCTGCGCGAGTTCTGCGAGACGCAGATCGACGCCGCGGTGATCGAACGCGGCGCGCAGATCCCGGACCAGGTCATCCAGGGCTTGAAGGACCTCGGCGCGTTCGGCATGAAGATCTCCGCCGAGTACGACGGCCTCGGCCTGTCGCAGGTTTACTACAACAAGGCGCTCGCGTTGGTCGGCTCAGTCCACCCCGCGCTCGGGGCACTCCTGTCCGCCCACCAGTCGATCGGCGTACCGCAGCCGGTGTCGATGTTCGGCACCGCCGAGCAGAAGCGCACCTGGCTACCCCGGTGCACGCGAGAGATCAGTGCATTTCTGCTCACCGAACCGGATGTCGGCAGCGATCCCGCGCGCCTGAACGCCACCGCCACGCCTGACGGCGACGACTACCTGCTCAACGGGGTCAAACTGTGGACGACGAACGGTGTCATCGCGGACCTACTGGTGGTGATGGCCCAGGTGCCGCCGAGTGAAGGACACAAGGGCGGTATCACCGCATTCGTCGTAGAAGCGGATACGCCCGGCATCGTCGTCACCAACCGCAACGCGTTCATGGGGTTACGCGGTATCGAGAACGGCCTGACCAAGCTGACCGACGTGCGGGTGCCCGCCGCGAACCGGATCGGCCGCGAGGGCGAAGGCCTGAAGATCGCGCTGACCACACTCAACGTGGGGCGCCTCTCGCTACCCGCGGTGTGTACCGGAACTTCGAAGTGGTGTCTGAAGATCGCCCGGGAATGGTCCAGGGAACGGGTGCAATGGGGCCGCCCGGTCGGTGAACATGACGCGGTGGCCGGCAAGGTGGCGTTCATCGCGGCCACCGCCTATGGCATCGAGTCGATGGTGGAGCTGGCCGGCGAGCTCGCCGACGCCGGCCGCACCGACATCCGGATCGAGGCCGCCCTGGCCAAGCTCTACGGCTCGGAGATGACCTGGCTGATCGCCGACGAGTTGGTGCAGATTCGTGGCGGACGCGGTTTCGAGACCGCCGAGTCACTCGCCGCGCGCGGCGAGCGCGGCGTGCCCGTCGAGCAGATCCTGCGCGATATGCGGATCAACCGGATCTTCGAAGGCTCCACCGAGATCATGCATCTGATGCTGGCCCGTGAGGCGGTGGACGCCCATCTGTCAGTGGCCGGCGACATCATCGACCCCGACACCGACCTCAAAGAAAAGGCGAAAGCAGCGGCGCAGGCCGGCAAGTTCTATGCGCGCTGGCTACCCACGCTCGTCACCGGGAAAGGCCAGCTGCCAACGTCATTCACCGAATTCGGCCCGTTGGCCGGGCACCTGCGTTACGTCGAGCGGGCCAGCCGAAAGCTTGCCCGCAGCACGTTCTACGCGATGTCGCGCTGGCAGGGCAAGCTGGAATACAAGCAACGTTTCCTGGGCCGGATCGTCGACATCGGGGCGGAGTTGTTCGCGATGACGGCGGCCTGTGTCCGGGCCCGCGGCGACACCACGGATTCCGCGGGGGACCTCGCCGACGCGTTCTGTCGTCAGTCGCGGGTCCGGGCCGAGCGGCTGTTCACCGAACTCTGGGACAACAGCGACGATTCGGACCGTGCCCTGGCCCGTGAGGTGCTCGCCGGTCGTTACACGTGGATGGAGGACGGGATCATCGATCCGTCGATCGAAGGACCGTGGATCGCACAGGAAGGCGGCGACGTGTTGGACGACGTGCACCGGACCATCCGCCGAACGGCCCACTCGCAGTGACGGACCCACGCCGAATCCGGCGAATACGCTACCGCCGCACAGCCACGCAGATCTAAACTGAGTGGGTTATGACGACCCCGTCGAACGCTCATAGCGGATGGGGACAGTGGCCGCATTCGATGGATGCGCTCGACCACCGTCTCACCCGCAGACAGGCGCGTCAGATGAGCCGGCGGTTCGCCGGGGTCGGCGTCGGCATCGCCGCGTCCCGGCTTCGGGAGATATCCTCCGGCGCACCGGCAGGCGACGCCGAACTGGCCCGGGTCGAGTTCGCCTTCGTCGCAGACGAACTCATGCACGACGAGCGACTCGCGAAACTAGCCCGCGGCAAGCAGCGCTGCACGATGTGGCTCGTGATCGTGGTCATGAGCGTGATCATGTTCAGTTCGCTGTTGTGCATGGTCGTGCTGATGTTGAGCTTGATGCAGCATTCAGCGCCGTTCTGAGCGCATCGCTCAGTCGAACGCCACGCTGAAATATTGCGTTTCCTGGAACTCCTCCAGACCGACTCGTGCGCCTTCGCGACCGAGGCCGCTCTGCTTCATCCCGCCGAACGGGGTCGACGGGTCGGACACGATGCCCCGGTTGATGCCGACCATGCCGGCATCCAAGGACTCCGCGATCCGCACCGCGTCTTGCAGACGACCAGCGTAAACGTATGCGGCCAGGCCATATTCGGTGTCGTTGGCCCACCTCAGGAGATCGTCCTCGTCTTCCCAGACCACGACCGGTGCGACGGGCCCGAAGATTTCGTCGGCAAGGATCGCGGCGTCCGGGGCGACCCCGGTCAGCAGCGTCGGGGCGACGAACCAGCCTTCGGCCGGTGCCTGCGCACGCGCGGCGATCACGGCCCCGTCGGCCACCGCGGCATCGATCGCGGCAGCCACGCGCTGGGCCGCGCGCTCACTGACCAGCGGGCCGATCTGTGACGCCGGGTCCGACGCCGGGCCCACCCGCAGTGCCGCCACCTCTGCGGCCAAGCCCGCGACGAACTGGTCGGCGATCGCGGCATGTACGTAGAACCGGTTGGCCGCGGTGCAGGCCTGGCCGCCACCGCGGAATTTGGCCACCATCGCGCCCGCGACGGCCGCTTGGACGTCGGCGTCGGCGGTCACGACGAACGGGGCGTTGCCGCCGAGTTCCATGCTCGCGTTGACGATGCGGTCGGCGGCCTGCTTGAGCAGGATGCGGCCGACGCCGGTGGAACCCGTGAACGAGACCTTGCGAACCCGGGCATCGCTCAGCCACTGCTCGACCACCGCGGCGGCATCGGTGGTGGGCACCATGTTGACCACACCATCGGGAACCCCTGCGGCCGAGAGGATTCCGGCGATCGCCAGGGCCGTCAGCGGTGTCTCCGCCGCCGGTTTGAGCACCACGGTGCAGCCGGCAGCCAGTGCCGGGGCGATCTTGCGGGTCGCCATCGCCGCCGGGAAGTTCCACGGCGTCACCAGCGCCGCCACCCCGACCGGCTTGTGGGTGACCAGGGTGCGGGTGCCGCCGGCCGGGCTGATGCCGTAGGCGCCGTCGGTCCGCACTGCCTCTTCGGAGAACCAGCGGAAGAACTCGGCGGCGTAACCCACCTCGGCACGGGCATCGGCCTGCGATTTGCCGTTCTCCGCGCAGATGAGGGCAGCCAGCCGGTCGGTGTCGGCCACCATCAGGTCGAACACCCGGCGCAGGATCTCGCTGCGATGCCGCGGGCTCGTCTTGGCCCACTCGCCGAACGCCCCGTGCGCGGCGTCCACGGCCGAACGGGCGTCGGCCACGCTGCCGTCGGCAACCTCGGCGATCGCCTGACCGGTGGCCGGGTCGTGCACCTCGAAGGTGGAGGCGCCGCCGCGGGCTTGCCCGTCGATCAGGATGCCGTGCTTGGCGTCGAGCGCGGCGATCACGTTCTGCGTGTTCACAGTGTCTCCCACGGGTCGCGGAGGTCAGCGGGTCTCGGCGAAGATGGCGGCCAGGATGTCCAGCCCCTCCTCGAGCAGGTGGTCCGGGATCGACAGCGGCGGCAGGAACCGCAGCACATTGCCGTAGGTGCCGCAGGTCAGCACGACCAGACCCTGGGCATGGGCGGCAGCTGAAACCTGCTTGGCCAGCTCGGCGTCGGGCTCGGTGGTGCCCGCCTTGACCAACTCGACGGCGATCATGGCGCCACGACCACGGACCTCGCCGATCCGGGAATCCTCCGCGGCGATCGCCTTGAGCCGACCGGTCATGCTCTTCTCGATCTCCACGGCGCGGGCCAGCAGGCCCTCACGCTCGATGGTGTCGATGACCGCGAGGGCGGCGGCACAGGCCAGCGGATTGCCGCCGTAGGTGCCGCCGAGGCCGCCGGCATGCGGCGCATCCATGATCTCGGCACGGCCGGTGACCGCCGACAACGGCAGGCCTCCCGCGATGCCCTTGGCGGTGACGATCAGATCGGGCACGACGCCGTCGTGTTCGACGGCGAACATCGCGCCGGTGCGAGCGAAGCCCGACTGCACCTCGTCGGCGACGAACACCGCACCGGCCTCGGTGCACCAATCCTGCAGTGCCTGCAGGAATCCCGGTGCCGGGACGATGAATCCGCCCTCGCCCTGGATGGGTTCGATCACCACGGCGGCGACGTTCTCGGCGCCGACCTGCTTGTCGATCAGGTCGAGGGCACGGGCGGCCGCAGCGGCGCCGTCGGTCTCTCCGTCCCGGAACGGGAATGAGGTGGGCACGCGGTACACCTCACCGGCGAACGGCCCGAACCCGTTCTTGTACGGCTGGTTCTTGGCGGTCATCGCCATGGTCAGGTTGGTCCGCCCGTGGTAAGCGTGGTCGAACACCACGACGGCCTGCCGGCGGGTGTGCGCGCGGGCGATCTTGACGGCGTTCTCGACGGCCTCGGCGCCCGAGTTGAACAGCACACTGCGCTTCTCATGGTCACCGGGGGTGAGCCGGTTGAGCTCCTCGGCCACCCGTACATAACCCTCGTACGGCGTCACCATGAAGCAGGTGTGGGTGAACGCGGCGACCTGCTCGGTGACGGCCTCGACGACCGCGGGTGCACTGTTGCCGACGGTGGTCACCGCGATACCGGAGCCGAAGTCGATGAGCTGGTTGCCGTCGGCGTCGACCAGGATGCCGCCGCCTGCGGCCACCACGTAGACGGGCAAGGTGGTGCCGACGCCGCCGGCCACCGCGGCGGTCTTCCGCGCCTGCATCTGCTGCGAGATCGGTCCCGGAATGGAGGTGACGAGCCGGCGTTCCTGAGTGACGGCCGCACCGGTGATCTCGGCGATGCTCACGTGTTCCTCCTGCTGCTGGCGGTTGTTTGACCTCACGCTAGGGAACCACCGGCCACCAGGGCAGGGCAGATGTGCACAACTAGATATGACGCATTGTGCAAAACTGGCAGTTATGGTTCTGGTGGCCGATGTGCTGAACGTGACTGCTCTCGGGCTGCGCGCCGTCGAGGTCTGTCGCGGCGACGCACCGGTCCGTTGGGTGGCCACCAGCGAGCTCGCCGATCCCGGCCCTTTCCTCGAGGGCGGCGAGATCCTGTTGACCACCGGGCTGGAAACCGCCAACTGGCACGACGAGTGGGATGGTTACGTTCGCCGGCTGGCCGACGCCGGGGTGGCGGCGGTGGGCTTCGCCGTCGGGCTGACCCATGCCGTCACCCCGGCCGAGCTGGCCGACGCCTGCCGAGCCCACCAGGTGAACCTCTTCGAGGTACCGCGTCGCACCACCTTCGTCGCGATCAGCCGACACGTCGCACATCAGCTGGAGGAACAGGAATCCACCGCGACGCGCGAATCGCTGCAGACGCAGCGCAAGCTCATCTCGGCCGCGGCCAAACCGGACCCCGCCGTCTCCGTCATCAGGGCACTGGCCACCGCACTCGACGGGGCGACCTGCTTGATGAATCCCGACGGACGAGTGGTGACGGGCCCAGTCGGTGCCCGCCGCAGCGAGTTTCCGATCGACGAGGTCGCCGAGGACGTCAAACGGTTGCATGCGTACGGATTACGTTCGGCTGCAGCCCATTCCGGTCCGATGCACTCGGTGTCCGTCCACCCGATCGGACTGCGCGGCAGGGCGTCGACCTACCTGGCGGCGTTGGTGCCGGCCAGGGCATCGGAGGGCCAGCGCCAGGCCGTGACCACCGCAGTCGCCCTCCTGGGACTCATCGACGAGCAGGACCGCAGCCGCACCTCCACCCGCAGGCACCTGCGTAGCCGGGCCCTGGAGCTGCTCGCCGAAAACGATCTCCGCACCGCACAATTGGTGCTGGAGGTGGATCAGCCGCCGATCGAGTTGCCGCAACACCTCCGCTTCCTGCGGGCCACGGGTGACGAATCGGCCATCGACGACGCGGAAAGCTCGCTGGACCGGCGCGGCATCCTTGCCGGGCAGTACGCCGGCGAGTTGTGCGCCGTCATCGAACCCGCGCTGGCCGAGCCGACCGGTTCACGGCTGGCCGAGGGCGGGCTGCACGTGGGCGTCGGAAATGCAGTCACCCCGGGTGACGGCGCGACCGGATACCGCACGGCCGGGATGGCGCTCGCCCAGGCCACCGAGGTGTCCGGGGTGGTGGTGTGGGACCAGGTGATCGACAACGGCCCCCTCGGCCTCATCGATCCCCAGAAAGCCAGCGCTTTCGCCGAATCGTGGCTGGGCGGGCTCGATTCGGAGCAGCTGGACATTCTGCGCTGCTTCCTGCGCCACCATGGCTCACGACTCAAGGTCGCCGAGGAGCTCGGCCTGCACCGCAACACCGTGCGCAATCGACTCGCGGCCATCGAGGCGGTGCTACCCGGCAAGCTCGATGATCCGCAGACCCGGGTGAGCGCGTGGATCGCCCTGCAATCGGCCCCGGAGAACCCTCAGCCCTTGAAATAGACGATCTGGTGACTGGTGGCGAGCAAGGTGGCGTCACGGCCCCACAGGTGCGCGGTCTGATCGAAGTAGCCACGCGAAAACCGTTGCGCGCGTGCGGTGGCGAGCACAAAGTCATCGCCCTGGGCGGCAAGTCGCTCGTCGTCGGCATGGAAGTACGTGGTGATCGAAACCGTCCCGGCGGGCACGAACTGACCGCGCCGCAGGAACACCCGCGGATAGAAGATGTCACTGATCGAGGCCAGCGCCGCGAAATCCGTCGGCCGGGGAGGGTTGTTGCGAACCCATAGCGTGGTGGTCGACGAGCCGGATTCCACGCCGTCGTCAGGCATGGCACCGTCGACGAAACGCATGTCGTAGTTGTCGAACCAGACCACGCCGAAAGGCGGCGCCGACGCCACGGCGTCTTCGGGAGCCGGAGCCGGCGGGGGTGCCACCTCAGTGTCATCCCACGTGTCGCGACGCAACCCGAAGATGGCCGTCGCAGTGGTCTTGACCTCACCATCCTGGCCGAGTTCGACGATCCAGTGCTGATTGGACCGGTTGGTCTTGACGACGCGCGTCACGATGTCGAACTCGCCGTCGGCGATCGGCGCCACATAGTTCACGGTCAGGGCGATGGGATGGCCGTGCCGTTGTGGGTGCAGCTCGACCGCCCGCACCAAGGTGGCGGCCGTGATGCCGCCGAACGGGCCGACCATGTTGGCCCACTCGGGCACGGTCCGCCCGCGCCACCGTCCGTCACCTGAGGGTTCTAGCTCCAGGGCCTTGTCGAATGGATGCACCGGGCCACAGTACCGACGCGGCTGCGCTCACTTTGCCGGCGCGTAGCTCGGCCGGCCCAGGCCCAGCGCCTGCTGAGCGATCATGTTGCGGAACACCTCAAGAGTGCCACCGTAGATGCCGGTCGGACCGGCCAGACGGAAGATGTACTCGGCTCCCCCGTCGTCGGCTGCCCCGGCCGTCCCGACCGGCAACGCACCGGCGGATCCGACGATATCCATGAGGTCGGGCGACACCTCGCGCATCGTTTGGGCGATCGCGACGCGGCCGTACATGTCGGGGCTGCTCAGCGCGGCTTCCAACCGGGCGATGCCCCGGCCCAGCCGGTAGCGCGCCGCGGCGTCGTCGGGAGCGACGGCCGCGACGCGGTCCACTGCCTCGGCCATCAAGGTGATGTGCTCGGTCATGGTGGCCAGCTTCTGCAGACCGCGCGTCTCTCGTTCAAAGGTGCCGTGTTCGAGCTCGAGCGCACCGCGCAGCACCGTCCAGCCGCCGTTCACCTCACCGACGCGATACCGGTCACTGACCCGGACATCGCTGTAGTAGGTGATGTTGGTGCGGTCGCCGTCCACGGTGCGGATCGGCTGGATCTCGACGCCCGCCGAATCGAGCGGCACCAGAAACATCGTCAGGCTCTTGTGTTTGGGCGCGGCCGGCTCGGTGTTGGTCAGCAGGAACACGTACTGAGCGTTGTGCGCATTCGACGTGAACATCTTGGAGCCATTGATAACCCAGCTGTCACCGTCGCGTACGGCCCGCGTCTTGCAGGTGGCCACATCGGATCCGCCCTCAGGTTCCGTGTAGCCCAGGCACAGTCGCAGGCCGCCGTCCAACACGCCCGGCAGCACCTCGTCGAGCAGCTCGGGTGAGGCGAACTTCTCCATCGTGTGCGCAACCATCGCGGTTGTTCCCCAGTGGAACCACGGAGTATGGGCCCGGCCGATCTCCAGTTCCCAGATGCGGCGCCGGATCGCACTGAATCCTCCATCCGCCTCGTCCAGGTAGTCGCCGGCCAGGTATCCTGCCTTACCCAGGGCCAGATGCACTGCCTCGTCGAAGTTCTCGCCGGTCGCGCGATCACGCTCGATCACCTCATCGGTGACGACCAGGGCCAGGAACGTCCGCAGCTCGCCACGGAAAGCCACGTCCTCCTCGGAGAGCTCGACATAGGAGAAGTCCATCAGCACACCGTGACACTTTCGAAGCCATTTGTAAAGGTGATCTGACGTCCGCGCAGCAGCGACGGCAGCGTCCCTCGACGCGATGGCGGAAATCGCCCACGATGGACACCTCACAAAAGCCGGCCCCGGAGCGTCTTCAGAGTGTGAAAGCCAAACCGCCGTTCGAGAACGTGGTTCGCGACCACGGACCCACCGTCTTTCGGGTCTGTCGCGCCGTCGTGGGCGCGCACGACGCCGACGACGCCTGGTCGGAGACGTTCCTGGCAGCGCTGAAGGCCTACCCCACCCTCCCGGCCGACACCAATTTCGAGGCCTGGCTGGTCACGGTCGCGCACCGTAAAGCCGTCGACCTCATCCGGAGCCGGACGCGCCACCCCATTCCCACCGACACCGTCCCCGAACCAGCGGGCGTCAGCCGCACCGAGACCTTGGCTGACCTGACCGCCGCGGAGGACCAGCTTCCGCCCAAACAGAAACACGCCGTCGCCTACCACTACCTGGCCGGCCTGCCCTACGACGAGATCGCCGAAATCCTCGGCGGCAGCGCCGCAGCTGCCCGGCGCGCTTCCAGTGACGGCATCGCCACCCTGCGACGCACCTACCTCGATCAACGCAGCGACGCGGCCAAGAACGGAGAGACTCATGACTAACGACGGCATCGTCGAAGAACTGGCCCGAATCACCCGACCCGACCCCGGCAAGCTGGCCGAACTACACGACCGGCTCGCAGCCGCAGCCCAGCATGACGGAGTACTCGACATCGCCTACCGCATCGTCGACAGCCCCGTCGGTCCGCTGCTGCTGGCGGCCACCGAGCAGGGCTTGGTTCGCGTCGCCTACGCCCGGGAAGACCACGCCACCGTGCTGCAGCACCTCGCCGATGTGGTGAGCCCGCGCATCCTGCATGCCCCCGTCCGCCTCGACGCCGCGGCCCGGGAACTCGACGAGTACTTCGCCCGCACCCGACGCACGTTCGACGTGCCGTTGGACTGGCGGCTCGCTGCCGGGTTCCGCAGCACGGTGCTGCATCACCTGCCGGAGATCGACTACGGGCAGACCGCCAGCTACGCAACCGTCGCGGCCCTGGCCGGCAGCCCCAAGGCGGTACGCGCCGTGGGCACCGCATGTGCGAAAAACCCTCTCCCCGTGGTCATTCCCTGCCACCGCGTGGTCCGCAGCGACGGCGCCATGGGCGGCTATCTCGGCGGGCCAGAGGCCAAACGCCTGCTGCTCGATCTGGAGGCCGCGGCGTGAGCGGCACGAACTCCTGGCAGCGGCGCGTCGACTCCACCGACTGGAGTGCTGTCGGCGATGAACTGGACAACACGGGATGCGCGCTGACGGGACCACTGCTGACGCCGGCGGAGGCCCGCGACATCACCGCGTTGTATCCCGACGTGTCCCGGTTCCGTTCGACGATCGACATGAGCCGCTACCGGTTCGGCGAAGGTCAGTACCGGTACTTCCGGCAGCCCTATCCACCGGCCGTGACGGCGTTGAAAAAGGCGCTCTATCCGCACCTGCTGCCGATCGCCCGCACGTGGTGGACCCGGCTGGGCCGCGACGCGCCCTGGCCGGACGAGTTCGACGACTGGCTGCAGATGTGCCATGCGGCGGGTCAGACCAAGACGACCGCGATCCTGCTGAAATACGTTGCCGGAGACTGGAATGCGCTGCACCGCGACCTCTACGGTGAGCTGATCTTCCCGCTGCAGGTGGTGGTGAACCTGACCGGGCCCGACGTCGACTACACCGGCGGCGAGTTCCTGCTCTATGAACAACGGCCCCGCGCGCAATCGCGCGGTACCGCCGTCGTCATCCCCCACGGGCACGGTTTGGTGTTCACCACCCGCGACCGGCCGACCAAGTCGGTGCGGGGCTGGTCGGCGGCGCCCATCCGGCACGGGGTCTCCACCGTCCGCTCCGGAACCAGATTCACCCTGGGCCTGGTGTTCCACGACGCGGCATGAAGCGCTACCTCCTGATCGGTACCGACGGTCGCCCCTACCCCAGCAGCACCCCGGGAACCGTTGGGGGACATCGGGTGAGCAAGATCTACGGTCGCCTCGACTGCCCATCGGCGCTGCGCGCCATCGCCGCCGGCGGTTACGTCCGCCACCGGGTCTTCTTCCCCGACGTGCCGACCGCCATAGCAGTGGGCTACCGCCCTTGCGCCGCCTGTCTGCCCGGCGCTTACCGGCAGTGGAAGGCGCGCCGGTAGCGCATGTCCGCTATTGCGGACTGCCACAACATCTTCCCATTGACCAGCCATGCTCTATATCTAGGATTCCAGCCACATACTGGCAGTAATCCTCGGCGTAAGTGGCTCCAGGGTTCGAGACCTGCCGAATCTAACTCGTCGGCACGGGAATGGCCGCGGTGTCGTCGTCATCCTCACGAGGCACCCGTCGCGGTGCCGGTTTACGGAAGTGGTTGTCGCCGCGGGGATAAACCACCTGCGGCCACCAGAACCACCGACCCAGCAGAGTCGCGATCGACGGCATCAGCAGGGACCGCACGATGAAGGTGTCGATCAGCAGGCCGATCGCGATGGTCGAGCCCATCTGGGCCAGCACGATCAGGTCACTCGCCAGCATGCCGGCCATCGTGGCCGCGAACACCAGCCCGGCCGAGGTGACCACGCCACCGGTGCCGGCCATGGACCGGATGATGCCGGTCTTGAGACCCGCATGGATCTCGTCCTGGAACCGCGACACCAGCAGCAGGTTGTAGTCAGAACCGACCGCCAGCAGGATGATCACCGACATCAGCATGACCAACCAATGCACCGGCATCCCGAACAGGTCCTGCCAGAGCAGCACCGAGATACCGAAGGACGCGGCGATCGAACTGCCGGCCGTGAGCACGATGGTCAACGCGGCCACCGCACTGCGCGTCAGGATGAGCATGATGACGAAAATCAGCGTCAGCGCCGACACCACCGCGATCATCAGGTCATAGCGGGCGCCGTCGGACATGTCCTTGTATGTGGCTGCCACACCGCCGAGATAGATCTTGGCGTCCGACAGCGACGACATCTTCAGGGCCTCTTGTGCGGCCTTGCGCTCGGACTCGACTCGTGCGATCCCGTCCACCGTCGCCGGGTCGGTCTGGTGGGTGATGAACATGCGGGCCGACTTACCGTCCGGCGACAGGAACATCTTGAGGCCACGTTCGAAATCGGGGTTGGTGAAGGCTTCCGGCGGCAGATAGAACAGGTCGTCGTTCTTGGCGTCGTCGAACGCCGCACCCATTGACAGCGCGGTGTCGTTCATCGCCTGCATCTGATCGATCAATGCCTTCTGCGAGTTGTACGACGCCAGCGAGAGGTCCCGGCTGGTTTCCATGGACGCGATCGTCTGGGGAAGCAGCGCAGTCAATTTGGGCGCCAAGTCCGCCAGTTGGTCGGTATTGACCTGTACCGACGAGGTCTTGTCGGTCAGCTCATCGATCCCGTCGAGCGCGTCGAAGACCGACCGCGCCGCGGAGCACATCGGGATGTCGAAGCAATGCGGTTCCCAGTAGAAGTAGTTGCGCATCGGCCGGAACTGGTCGTCGAAGTTCGCGATGTTGTCCCGCATCTTCTTGGTGACCTCCAGCAGCTCCTGCGACTTGGCCGCGGAGTCCTGGGTGAGGCGGGTCTGTTCGAGCGAGAGCTGGTATTGCCTCTTCATGATGTCGATCGACGTGTTGGTCGCGTCGATCATCCGAAGCTGGTCTTCCAGTTGCTTGCGCTGGAACGGCAGATTCATATTGCTGGTCTGCCCCGAAATGCTGGTCTGGAACGGAATCGAGCTGTGCTGGATGGGGATTCCCAGTGGCCGGGTGATGCTCTGCACCATCGCGATACCTTCGGAGTGCATCACATTGCTCGAAATCTTGTTCAGCACAAGCATGTCGGCAGGATTTCGCATGTCATGAGTGGACTCGACCATGAGGATGTCGGGGTTCATCCGGGCCTGGGAGAAGTGCCGGTCGGCAGCGGCGAACCCGACGTTCACCGGGGCATCCTCGGGCAGGTAGTACCGGTCGTTGTAGGCCGG
Source organism: Mycobacterium farcinogenes (assembly GCF_019739075.1). Lineage (NCBI taxonomy): Bacteria > Bacillati > Actinomycetota > Actinomycetes > Mycobacteriales > Mycobacteriaceae > Mycobacterium > Mycobacterium farcinogenes. The sequence continues at coordinate 6,058,841 of NZ_CP081673.1, forward strand.
CTTGTACCCCGGGATGGCCACTACCCCGATCAGCACGATGAATAGGCTGACCACGAAAATCGGTGCGGGCCAACGCACCACCGCGGTCCCGACTTTGCGCCAGAACTTGCTCTGCGGGGGGCGCTTGGACTCGTAAAGCCCCACCCGACTGCCGAGGTAGAGCACCGCCGGGCCGAGCGTGACAGAGATGACCACGACCACGACCATGCCGATCGCGACGGGGGCACCCATGGTGGAGAAGTACGGCAGTCGCGCGAAGCTGAGGCAGTAGGTCGCTCCGGCGATGGTCAGACCGGAACCCACGATGACGGGTGCGACCGACTTGAAGGTCGCGTAGTAGGAGTCATCCCGGTCCAATCCCATGCCGCGGTCTTCTCGATACCGACCGAAGATGAAGATGCCGTAGTCGGTGGCGGCAGCGATCGCCAGCATGGTCAGGATGTTGCCCGCGAAGGTGGTCAACCCGAACACGTCGTGCATCGCCAGCACGGACACCACGCCGCGGGCCGTCAGCAGCGCCAGGAACGTCAAGAACAACTGGACCAGCGTGGTCCTGATCGAGCGATAGACCACCAGCAGCATGACCGCGATGGCGACCAGGGTGATCAGCGTGATCTCGGCCAGGCTCGCGTTGCCGATGACGTGCATATCGTTGGTCAGGGCGGCGGGCCCGGCGACGTGCGCCTGTACTCCCGGGGGAGCCTTCGTCTCCTCGATGACCTTGCGGACGGCTTCGACGCCCTCGTTGGCGAGCGTCATGCCTTGCTCGCCGGCGAGGTTGATCATCACGTACGACGCCTTGCCGTCGGCGCTCTGCGCACCGGCCGCGGTCAGCGTGTCACCCCAGAAGTCCTGGATGTGCTGGATGTGCTCGGGATCCTGCTGCAGTTTGTGGATGATCTCGTCGTAGTACTGATGCGCGTCCGGGCCCAGCGGCTCTTGGCCCTCGACGACGACCATGATCGTGCTGTTGGAGTTGAACTCCTTGAAGTTGGCGCCCATCAACTTCATCGCCTGCATCGACGGGGCATCCTCGGGCGCCATCGGCGCGGCGTGCAATTCGCCGACGACCTCCAGCTGCGGCGCGATCACATTCACCACGACCGCGATCGCTATCCAGATCAGGATGATCGGCCACGCCAGGATGCGGAGCAGGTGCGGGAAGACCGGCCGCTTCGGCCTGCCGGTGGACTCGGGCGGGTTGGCGGATGTGGTCATGCGGACTTCACCAGGCAGTAGGTCTGGGCGTTGACGCCATTGGCGGATTGCTCCTCGCGGACGGTGCCGTTGACGGTGACACGGCACCCGATGTGGTCGCCGCTGCTTTCACTGTCGCTGCGCGCCATCAGGTTCGCGCTGACGGTCGGCAACGTGGTGGACAAGGTGACGGACCAGGGCAGCGGGGCGTTGACCGAGTGCACATTGGCATCCGGATCGAAATAGCTGATATCGGCCGAAGTTCCGGGCGGTCCGTACACCTCGTACAAAACCACCTTGGGATTGAACTGGACGATCTCGATACCGGCACCGGCGTTCGCGTTGAGATCTTCCGAGCCGAACATCCTGTGCAGCCGCGAGACCACCAGGCCCGATATGGCCAGTACGACAATGAGGACCACTGGAATCCACACGTGTTTCAACACACGACGAGCACCCCGACCAGGACTCACCGGCACCTCCCGACGATGACCCGAACCAGCCAACGGCGAGAAGCCCTGGCGATCGGCGAATTAGTTCGATTAACTATGTACAGCGGCGACAAACGTTACACCGGTCCCCAACCCACCGCATCGGCGGCCTATTCCTGTGAACTCGCTGAAAGGCCCCTTGGGGCATCGACTTTGACCAAGCGGACCGGCCTTTCGATGCGCGGGACCCACCAGATCATTTGCCGCGAGCTACCTAGATCGGCTATTATTAATCCATAGATATTCTATATATAGGTCGAGAGGAGGTGCCTGAGGTTGAACAACCACGGGGCACCGCCACCCGACCGCCCGGACGCCACCCGCTTCGTCGACACGGTATCGCCCTGCATCGAGCAGATCCGCGGCCGCGCACGAAGGTTGACCACCAACCCGTATGACGCCGAAGATCTGCTGCAGGACACAATGCTCAAGGCGTTCAGCGGATTTCACACTTTCCAGCCGGACTCGAACGCCCGAGCCTGGTTGTTCCGGATCATGTACAACAACTGGGTCAACACATACCGCGCGCGGCAGCGGAGTGTGGCCGAGCAGCTATGTGAGGATTTCACCGATTGGCAATTGTCCGCGGAAGCTTGCCACACCTCAACGGGGCTGCGGTCAGCCGAAGTGGAAGCCCTCGAAGCGATCCGCGACGACGAGGTTGCCGACGCGCTTCGCGCCATACCGGCGGTCAACCGGGTAACGGTGTACCTCGCCGACGTGGAAGGCTATGCCTACCGTGAGATCGCCGCCCTGATGGGCACCCCCGTCGGAACGGTGATGTCGAGGCTCGCACGTGGCCGACGCCGACTACGCGAGCTGCTGAACGACGTCGCGAAAGACCGGGGAATCATCCGCAGTCCAGCAGACGGCCAAGGACCGTTGGAGCTCGCTGAGCACTAATCACGCTGCCGCGCAGGGCATTCGATTGCCGACATACCCGCCGGCCACCTCGGCGCCGACGAGCAGGGTACGAAGATTTCGCCTGCCCCGGTGCAAACGCGACATCACCGTTCCCACAGGAATTTGCAGGATCTCGGCAATCTCCTTGTACCGGAACCCCGCAACGTCGGCGTAGTACACGACGATGCCCTGCGATTCGGGCAATGCCCGCATGGCCTGCCGCACGTCGTCATCGCCCATCGATTCCAGCGCCGCCAGTTCCGCCGAGACCACACCGAGCGGGAACCGCTCCGCCACCTCGGCCAGTTGCGCGTCCGTCAACTCGTCGGCGAAGACCTCCTGCGGTCGCCGCTGCGCCGTGCGGTAAGAGTTGATCCACGTGTTGGTCAGGATCCGGAACAACCAGGCCCGGATGTTCGTACCGTCTCGGTACGTGTGAAAGCTGCTGTACGCCTTGACCATTGTCTCCTGAACCAGGTCTTCGGCGTCGGCCACATTGCGGGTGTAGCGCCGCGCGGCGGCATACAGCTGGTCCACCAACGGCAGCGCATCCCGCTCGAACCGTTCCGAGAGACAATCATCAGTATCCACGTGCCCACCCGCGTTCCTCGGCATCGGCTATCTCGCCACTCGAAGCTATCCAGCGACGCATCGGATTCCCCAGGGGGATAACCCCCGGGTTCGAGGTGGTTTTCCAGGTGGCTTGCAGGCCGAACCCGTCGCGCCGAACTGTCATGCACGCAGCATGACACCTCAACCCAAGTTGAGGTCAAACCATTTTTCGCCGCCAATCTCTTTGCGGCTGTTGCCGTTCAACATCTGTAACTGACCACAGGGTTGGATGGCCCCCGACCACGTTGACCGATACGCCGGGAAACTGGGCCGCTTGCGCCTTAGGCTCATCGCTTATGAATCGACTCGATCGCTTCTTCGAGATCTCGACCCGTGGTTCAACAGTCCTCTCCGAGATCCGGGGCGGCGTGGTCACCTTCATCGCGATGGCCTACATCATCGTGCTGAACCCCGTCGTCCTCTCCGCCTCCGCCGACGTCGACGGCAACAAGCTGCAGTTCGCCCAGGTCTCGGCCACGACATGTCTGGCGGCAGGCGTGATGACCATCTTGTTCGGGATCATCGCCCGGTTGCCGTTCGCGTTCGCCGCCGGTCTGGGCATCAACTCGTTTCTGGCCACCACCGTGGTGGGCACGGTCACCTGGCCCGAGGCCATGGGCCTGGTGGTCATCGACGGTCTCATCATCGTGGCGCTGGCGGCCAGCGGGTTCCGCCGTCTGGTGTTCGACGCCGTCCCGATGCAACTCAAACTGGCGATCACGGCGGGCATCGGGCTGTTCATCCTCTTCATCGGACTGGTCGACGCGGGTTTCGTCGGCTCGACCGGCCTGCCCTCACCCCCGGTCGGGCTCGGCACCGGTGGCGTCGGCTCGATCAACACCGTGCCCACCGTGGTGTTCGTGTTCACGTTGTTGGTCACCGGCATCCTGGTAGCCCGCAAAGTCCGCGGCGGCATCCTGATCGGTCTGGTGACAGGCACCGTGGTGGCTGTGATCGTCGAAGCGATCTGGCACCTGGGTTCGGCGCAGGAAAAGCACGGCGGTTGGGGCCTGTCGGTGCCGGCCCTGTCCGGCTCACCGTTCGCATTGCCCGACCTGTCACTGGTCGGCGACGTCAGCCTCGGCGCCTTCAGCCGGATCGGGTACTTGGCGGCCATCATGCTGGTGTTCACGTTGGTGTTCGCCAATTTCTTCGACGCCATGGGAACCATGACCGGGTTGTCCCGGGAAGCCGGGCTGTCCGACTCCCAGGGCAACTTCCCGCGGCTGAAATCGGCCCTGATCGTCGAAGGCGCCGGCGCCGTCGTCGGCGGCTCCTCGTCGGCGTCGTCGAACACCGTCTTCATCGAATCCGGCGCGGGTATCGAGGAAGGCTCCCGCACCGGCTTCGCCAACCTCATCACCGGTGTGCTGTTCCTGGCGGCCATGTTCGTCGCCCCGCTGGCCTCGATCGTGCCCACCGAGGTCGCCGCCGCAGCCCTCGTCATCGTGGGCGCCATGATGGTGTCCCAGCTGCGACACATCGATCTGTCCGAGTTCTCCGTGGCCCTGCCGGTGGTGCTCACCGTGGCCACCATGGCCTTCAGCTACTCGATCGCCAACGGCATCGGCGTCGGGTTCGTGGCCTGGGCTGTGCTGCGGTCGGCCGCCGGTAAGGCGCGTGAGGTCAGCCCGCTGCTGTGGATCGTGGCCGCCGGCTTCATCCTGTACTTCGCCCGCGGCTGGATCGAGTCACTCATCGGCATGTGAGTGCCGGTAGCCTTCCCCGCATGGGGATGAAGGCATGAGCGCCGGCCTGTTCGGTTTGCTCGACGACATTGCGGCGCTGGCCCGGCTGGCCGCGGCGTCGATCGATGACATCGGTGCAGCCACCGGCAAAGCCACCGCCAAGGCCGCCGGCGTGGTGATCGACGACACCGCGGTCACCCCGCAGTACGTGCACGGCATCACCGCCGAACGTGAGCTGCCGGTGATCAAGCGCATCGCGATCGGCTCGCTGCGCAACAAGATCCTGTTCATCCTGCCCGCCGCACTATTGCTCAGCCAGTTCGCGCCATGGTTGCTGACGCCCATCTTGATGCTGGGCGCCACTTACCTCTGCTTCGAGGGCGCCGAGAAGGTCTGGGCACGGTTCACCGGCCACGGCGGACACGGCGGCGGCGAGCACGGCGAGCTGACCGCGGCCGTCGGCGGGGACGCCGAGAAATACATGGTCACCGGGGCGATCCGCACCGACTTCATCTTGTCCGCCGAGATCATGGTGATCGCGCTGAACGAAGTGGCCAATCAGACTTTCTGGCCACGACTGATCATTCTGGTGATCGTCGCGCTCGTGATCACCGCCGCCGTCTACGGCGTGGTGGCCGGCATCGTGAAGATGGACGACATCGGCCTGCTGTTGGCCCAGCGCTCATCAAAGTTCGCGCAGAAGATCGGCCGCGGCCTGGTTGCCGGCATGCCCAAGCTGCTGGCGGCCCTGTCGACCATCGGCACGGTCGCGATGCTCTGGGTCGGCGGACACATCCTGCTGGCCGGTACCAACACCCTGGGCTGGCACACCATCTACGACGTGGTGCACCACGCAGAGGAGGCCGTGCACCACGCCGTCGGCGAGCCGTTCGGCGGTCTGCTGGCCTGGCTGACCAACACCGCCGCCTCGGCTGTCATCGGCCTTGTGGTCGGCACCGTGGTGGTCGGGATCATGCATGTGCTGCCGTTCGGCAAGAAGGAGAAGCACGACGCGCCTGCGTGACGCTGATTTCGGCTGCACACGATACCGTGGCCAGGCTTCTCGCCGGGGCCGCGAGGCCAACTATCTCGGCTTCACGTGCGATACTCGATGCGGACGTTTTTGGTACGTCCTGTTTCACCAATGAGAGAAGTAAAAATATGACACAGGGAACTGTGAAATGGTTCAACGGCGAAAAGGGCTTCGGCTTCATCGCCCCTGACGGCGGCGCCCCGGACGTCTTCGTCCACTACTCCGAGATCACCGGAAGTGGATTCCGGTCGCTGGACGAGAATCAGCGTGTCGAGTTCGAGATCACCCAGGGAGCCAAGGGCCCCCAGGCAGTGGGAGTCACTGCGATCTAGTCTTTGCAAGACCTGATGGTGGGCCGGAGCGGATGAATTCCGCCCGGCCCATTTGGTTTCAGCCAAGCGTTTCCGGCACGTCCTGCTCGCGCCGTAACCACTTGGCTGATTCGAGCTGAGCGATACGCAACACTCGGTCTGCAGTGTCGAAAGCGGGAGAGCGCCGCACCGTTTCCTCAACAGGCATCGCCGCGGCACAGCGCATCACCAACGCGCCGAGAGCGACGGACGTCTTGCAAGGCACGACAAGGAGTTTCACGCTCGCGTCCCGGCCGGCCACCATCATCAAACGAGGCCGGCTCAGCTTCATCCCGGTCGGGCTTCGAGTACCACCAACGATCGAGTCAAGATCGAGTTGCCCCTCGGAAGCCGACCAATTGACCCGAATATCAACAACTTCCCCGAGCGATCGATGCAGGACTCCGACCAGTTCAGGCAATTCGTTGGCCACCGACCCGGTGTGAGGCCACCACGCCCCATCGATGTCAGCGCCCAATCGCGTGGCGAGGGTGAGCCGAACCGGGCTGGCCAGCCGCCGGGTCCCGTTGAGGCCGTTCACGACGACTGCGGACCTGATCGAGGCGTGAGCTCGCCCGACGCCCGATCCGAAAAGACCAGCGGCGCCGCCGGTTCGGTCAAGTTCGCCGCCACCCGTACCGGGTCTTGTCGCTCGGTGTGTGAAAACAGTTCGGACGATTCCATAAGACTGTCCTTGAGTGGTGCGACTACCGCACCGTAGTGGAAAGCAAGCGACGGTTGATCACCGGCTGACCTGTGATGTATCCGGCCCACCCTCGAATCTACACCCGCTGGGCGGACGACGTCCCACTGCGCCGTCAAACCAAGCGCCGCCGGAGTCGGCACCGGGCACGGACATCCCAGAGCAAGACGCGGAATCCTAACTGCGACAGCCACAGTGGCTTCTTCCGCTCCCCTGCGACACACCGCGCCACATATTCGTCGAACCACTGTTGATCCTCGGCCGTCCACGGCACCCGCATCGCTTCACGGAACGCCGGCGGCAGGTAGCCGATGGTGCGGCGGTACTTGACCGGCCCGAACCGCTTCTGGATCACCGGGTGCGCATACCCGAAGTTGGCGATGTCGAGCAGAAACTCCCGGACCTCGTCGCTGATCTGGATCTTTCCGACTTGCGTATCCCAGTACCGCGTGAAGGCGTCACGGTCCGGCGGCCACATCTCGGCCGGCATCTGCAGCGTCGTGCCACAGACCTTCCCCTGCTGGTAGAACTTTTCCCGCTCGGCACCGGCGAGCGGCCCGTGCACCCGTTGATAAATGTCTTCCCAGCCGAAGTAAAGGCAGGCCGCAACCCAGAGCTGCAGTTCCGGATCCATGGCGTTGTACTCCACCGGACTGTCCCCGTCGGAACGAACCTGAGCGTGTTGGCGATTGACCGCTTGCCGATACCGGCGACGATCCTCGGCGTTTCCCAGCACCGCGACGGCCAGGTAAGAAGCCGTGGTGCGCGCCCGTTTGATCGGATGGCGGTCCAGGCGCCCGTCCTCCACCTTGCTGCGGGCGACGCCATAGCCGACGGCCGGATTGGCCAACTGCATGATCACGTTGGCCGTGCTCATGGTGTGCCCCATCGACAACAGCGACCTGCCGAAGAAACGGCAGTCGAGCTCGTCCAGCTCTCTACGAGACAGTCGCTGAGCACTCGGCCCCATGGTCGCACCCCAACTTTCTGGAATCCATCGTTCTCAGATAAGAGTGGCGCACCGCGACCGAAATTGCCACCCTGTGGCATCCCGATCCGTCCGCGGACCTCAGCGGTTCGACGCCCGCACCGCAGGCAGGATCAACGTATCGATGACATCCCGGATGAACTTCGCGTCGATACTCTGCCCGCTGATCACGCGCATGAGACACATCCCGGTCATCACATCGGCAACCAGCGACCAGTCTTGGTCTCGCGACACCTCACCCCGAGCCGCGGCCTGCCGCAGGATGGCCGTCACCACACGCCTGCCTTTGAGCAGCATCAGATCGTCGAGGGCTGAGGCCAGATGCGGATCGTGGGTGGCCTCGACCGCGGCCCGCAACACCAAGTCGTACGAGAAGTGCTCTTCGTCGTTGCGCACCGCTCGGCGGACGAGTTCGTCGAAATCGCCTTCCAGGCTGCCGGTGTCGGGCGCATCGTCATCGAGTAGGTCGGGCCGCCAGTACACCAGGGCATCGGTGATCAGTGCGGCCTTCGACGACCAGCGGCGGTAGATCGCTGCCTTCCCGACACCGGCTCGCGCGGCGATGTCGTTCATGTTGGTGTTGACGTAGCCGTTCTCCGCCAGGGCCGCCAGCGCCGCGTCGAGGATGGCCGCGTCACGCGACCGGTCCAGACGGCCATCGGTACGCCGACGCAGTTTTGAGTCTGCGTCCGGCAGATTGTCACGGCCGGCTGTCATGGTCACGCCGAAGTCGTCGGAATGGGTGCCGTGTTGTCATCGATCTGGTCGGACTTCTTCCGTTCGCGTTCGAGGCGGCCCTGCCTGGTGATCTCAAAGGTGTTGAGCGGCCACCAGAACCAGCGGCCCAGCGCCGCGGCGATCGACGGGGTCATGAAGGAGCGCACGATCAACGTGTCGACGATCAGGCCGATGCCGATGGTGGTACCGAGCTGCCCGATCACCCGCAGGTCGCTGACGATCATCGACGCCATGGTGAAGGCGAACACCAGCCCGGCCGCCGTGACGACTCGCCCGGTGGCACCGACAGCACGGATGATGCCCGTATTGAGCCCGGCGTGGATCTCCTCGCGCAAGCGGGAGACCACCAGCAGGTTGTAGTCCGAACCGACAGCCAGCAGGATCACCATCGACAGCGGGATCACGATCCACTGCACGCCGAGCCCGAGAATGTCTTGCCACAGCAGCACCGACAAGCCGCATGCGGTGCCCAGGGATGCGGCCACCGTGCCGACGATCACCAAGGCGGCCACCACACTTCGGGTGATGATCAACATGATCGAGAAGATCAGGATCATCGAGGCGATGATCGCGATCATCAGATCCGTCTTGACGCCGTCCTGCATGTCGGCATACATCGACGCGGTGCCCGCCAGCGACACCTTCGCGTTGGCCAGCGGGGTGCCCTTGACCGCATCGGCCACAACGCCTTTGAGGTCGCGGACGTGCTCGATGCCCTCCACCGAGGCCGGGTCACCCTGATGGGTGATGATGTAGCGCACCGCATGACCGTCCGGCGAGACGAACATCTTCAGCCCGCGCTCGAAGTCCGGGTTGTCGAACACATCCGGCGGCAGGTAGAAGAAGTCGTCGTTCTTGGCCTGATCGAAGTACAGACCGATCTCGGTGGCGCCCTTGGCCAGTTCCTGTTGCTGAGCCTGGGTGCCGGCCATGGTGCTGTGAGTGGCGATCATGAAATCGCGCATCCGGGTCATCGAGTCGATGGTCGAACGCAACTCCGGCAGCATCTGCGGCATCAGCTGGTCCATCCGGTCCATGTCGGTGGTCAGCGTCTGCATCTTGTCGGTCAGCGTGTCGATGCCGTCGAGGGTGTCGAAGATCGACCGCATCGACTGGCACACCGGAATGTCGTAGCAGTGCGGTTCCCAGTACAGGTAGTTGCGCAACGGCCGGAAGAAATCGTCGAAATTGGCCAGGTTGTCGCGCATCTCCTTGGTAGCTTCCACCATTTCGTGCGTGTTGCCGACCATGCTGTGCGTGGTCGCGGTCAGCTCGGTCATGAGCGTGTACATGCGTTCCATGCTGGCCACAGTCCGGCCCATCTCGTCGGCCTGCTCCAGCATCTGAGCGGAGTTGTCGTTGTTGAACTTCGCGCCCTGCAATGTTCCGGCGTTCTGCGCGCCGAGCAGGAACGGGATGGAGCTGTGCTCGATGGGCGAACCCAACGGGCGGGTAATCGTCTGGACCCGCTCGATACCGCGCATGTGGACCACCCCCTTGGCGACCCGGTCGATCACCAGCATGTCCGCCGGGTTGCGCAGGTCGTGGTCGGCTTCCAGCATCAACAGTTCGGGGTTCATGCGGGCCTGGGAGAAGTGCCGGTCGGCCACACCCATGGCCAAGTTGGCCGGCATGTCTTCGGGAGTGAACTTCTGATCGTTGTACTGCGGCACATAGGTCAGCAGGCTCACGAAGCCGATGACGGCAATCAGGCTGGTGACGAAGATGATCGGGATCGGCCAGCGCACCACGGACGTGCCGACCTTGCGCCAGCCCCTGGTGGAGAGCTCCCGCTTCGGATCCAGCAGACCGAACTTCGAGGCAACCGTCAGCACAGCAGGGGCCAGCGTCAGGGCGGCGGCGATGATCACCAGGATCGCGATGGCGCATGGCAGACCCATGGTCTGGAAATAGGGCAACGTGGTCATCGTCAGACACATACAGGCGCCCGCGATGGTCAAACCCGAGCCCAGGATGACGTGGGAGACACCGTGATACGCGACGTAGAACGCCTCGTCCTTCACCAGGCCCTTCGATCTCTCCTCGTGGTATCGACCGAGTAGGAAGATCACGTAGTCGGTACCCGCCGCCAGCGACAGCATGGTGACCATGCTGACCGCGTACGGGGTCAGGCCGATGATGTTCACATACCCGGCTGCAGCGGTAACTCCCTGCGCGGCAAAGAGTTCGAGGCCGATGATGACCATCGACACCAGCATCGTCACGATGGACCGGTAGATGAACAGCAGCATCACGATGATGACGGCAACCGACACCAACTCCATGGTCGCCATGCTCTGGTGCCCGGCGACCTGGGTATCGGCGTTGAGCACGGTGTTGCCGGCGACGTGGGCTTTGATGCCCGGCGGGGCAGGCACTGAAGCGACGATGTCGCGCACCGCGGCCACCGATTCGTGGCTGGCGCTGGTGCCTTGGGAACCGTTGAGAAAGATCTGCACGTAGGCCGACTTGCCGTCGACACTCTGCGAACCGGCGGCGGTCAGCGGATCGCTCCAGAAGTCCTGAATGTTCTGGACATGTTCGCGATCAGTCTCGAGCTTGTCGATGATCTGGTCGTAGTACTTGTGCGCCTCGTCGCCGAGTTTGTCCTCACCTTCGAGCACGACCATTGCCGAGGAGTCGGAATCGTACTGTTGGAACACCTTGCCGATGTTCAACATGCCCTGATACGACGGCGAATTCGTCGGGCTCAACGGCACCTGCCGCATTTCGGCGACCGCGTCGAGTGAGGGCACCAGCGCACCCAGCGCGACCACCACGAGCACCCAGAAGATGATGATCGGCAGCGAGAAGATCCGGACCATGTGGCCCAGGAACGGACGGTGCGGCTTCGAGTGCGCGTTGCTCATACGGATTTCACCAAGCAGTAGATGAACGGTTTGACGGTGTCTGTGCTCGCCCGGTCGTCGCGGACCTCGCCGTCGACCGTTACCCGACAGCGCAGATCGCTCACGTCACGATCGCCCTGGGCCATGATGTTGGCCGACATCGAGGGCAGCGTCGTCACGATCGTGAACGACCAAGGCAGCGGAGTGTTTTCGATGAGATGAGGCTGACCGTTCTCATCGAGGTAATTGAGGTTGGCCGTTCCACCGGAGCCGGTGACCTCATAGGTGATGTGCTTCGGATTGAAATTCGCGGTGATACCCGAGCCATCGGCCGCCCTCGGAACCTGATGGTTGGACTCACGGATCCGCAAGATCGCGTACGCGCCCAAAGCGACGACCACCACCAAGGTGAGTGGTATCCACGCTTTCTTGAGCAACCCGAACACAGTTGCGCCTCCCGACCTGACCCTATGCAAAAATTGACCCAGACGGAACTCAAGTTCCGCCTAAGAGGATGCTGAGCACTGTACTCGAGCCGGTCCTCCCCAGCGACTCGGCCTCTACGCAGCGAGGAAGCGCTCTAAGCCGGCGATCACGATGTCGAGGTTGAAGTCGAAATCCCGAGCAGCTGCGCCGGCATCGGTGCTGCGGTCGGCCACCACGCCACTGAGCAGTGGGAAGTCACTGGACGGCAGGTCCTTCAGGGCACGCACCACCTCGGGTGTTTGGTGGTGCAGTCGGGACTCCGCCGACCCCAGCACGTCATGCGCTGCTGACATCGCGAGCCCGGACACCAGGGTGAGCGCCCGCCCGGCATCGTCGGTAGTGAATCCGCCGTCGGTCAGGGCCTGCAGCACCTGTTCCGCCAAGGCGAGGCTGGCCGCCCCGCTGGTTCCGCGCAGCCGGAAACTCGTAGCCGTCACACCGAGTTTGAGTACGCCCTGCCGGATGGCGTTGCCGTAGGCCCGCAGGACTTCCTGCCAGCCGGCCCCGGTAGGTAACTCGATCGAGCGCAGTTCGGTCTCGAACAGATCGGCCACCACGAGCTCGAGTAGACCGTCGCGGTCGCCGACGTAGTAGTGCAGCGTCGTGCGGTCCACCCCGAGTGCGTCGGCCACCGCCTGCATGGTCAACGCACCCGGCGCCAACGCCCGCGCCGCCGCGACGATCTGCTTCTGATCGATGCGCGGTGGCCGCCCCCTGCGTGGTGCGTTTCCGGTGGTCACACCGGCAATCCTAGTTGTTCGCGACCATGCCGACGCACCACTCTTCCTTTTTCTCACGGTCGTGGAAAACTGCCCGAAACCGAGCAAGGGAGCCGCCGCATGTCACAAACTTCGCCATATCGGGTCGTCCAGTGGACAACCGGCAACGTCGGAAAGAGTTCGGTGGCGGCCATCGCCCGCAACCCAACCCTGGAGCTGGTCGGCTGCTATGCGTGGTCAACCGACAAGGCCGGCAAGGACGTCGGTGAGCTCGTCGGGATCGAGCCGCTCGGGGTGACCGCCACAAACGACGTTCAGGCGCTGCTCGCCCTCAAACCCGATGTCGTGGTCTACAACCCGATGTGGATCGACGTCGACGAACTCGTCGAAATCCTGTCGGCCGGCGTCAATGTCGTGGCGACGGCCTCCTTCATCACCGGACATAACCAGGGCGAGGGCCGCGACCGAATCGCCGAGGCGTGCCGCATGGGCGGTTCCACCATGTTCGGATCGGGCATCAGCCCGGGCTATGTCAACCAGTTGGCAGTCGTTGCCGCGGGTATCTGCGATCGCGTGGACAAGATCACCGTCAACGAAGCCGCCGACACCACGTTCTACGACTCACCCGAAACCGAGAAGCCGGTCGGGTTCGGTCAGCCCATCGATCACCCCGACCTGCAGGCGATGACCGCACACGGCACCGGAGTGTTCGGTGAGGCCGTGCGGATGATCGGCGATGCGCTCGGCATCGAATTCGACGAAGTCCGCTGCGACGCCGAATATGCCCAGACCACAGAGGATCTCAATCTCGGATCATGGACCATCCCGGCGGGCGGTGTGGCGGGCGTCTTCGTCAGCTGGAAGGGAATCGTCGGAGACACCACCCGCGTCGAACTCACTCTGCGGTGGCGCAAAGGCCAGACACTGCAACCCGATTGGCAGATCGACCAAGACGGCTGGGTAATCGAGGTTGCCGGCCGGCCGACGGTGACGATGAAAGTCGGCTTCCTACCGCCCCCGGACTTCGAGGCAACCACGCTCGAGGAATTCATGGTGCTCGGGCACATCATGACCGCCACTCCCCCGATCAACGCGATCCCCGCAGTGGTCAACGCCGCACCCGGCATCGTCACCTACAACGATCTGCCGCTGATCCTGCCCCGCGGAGTCGTGCCCGCGAGCTAGAACCGACTGTATGAGACATACATACGGTTCCCATCCTGAGCAATACGTCGATCGGTGGGCGCCGGGGTCGGCGCCCATCGGTCTGGCGGTGCTGATCCACGGCGGCTACTGGCGCGGGAGCTTCGGCGCCGACCTCATGGAACCGTTGGCCGCGGACCTGACGGCGCGCGGCTGGAGCGTCGCCAACATCGAGTACCGCCGGGTCGGCCGGGCCGGCGGCTACCCGACAACGCTCCAAGACGCCACAGCCGCTGTCACCGTCGCGATAGGCGCGGCACCCAGTGAGCACCGCATCGTGCTGATCGGGCATTCCGTTGGCGGTGAACTGGCTTTGCTCAACGCCCGCCTGGCCCATCTCGTCTTGGCCCTCGCGCCGGTGACAGATGTGCGACGCACCTTCGATGAGGACCTCGGTGAGCAAGCCGCGATCGAGTTCATCGGCGACACACCCGAGCAGAACCCCGACGCCTACGCCACGGCTTCCCCGCGCTACCAGCTCCCGGTCGGCCGCCCCGTACTCATCACCCACGGGCTCGATGACGCCCGCGTGCCGGTAGCGCATTCGCGCGACTACCGCGACGCCGCGATCCGCCATGGCGACAACATCGAGCTGCGTGAGTACGCCCGGTTACCTCACGGCGACCAGATCAACCCGACCTCCGAGCACTGGGCTCACGCGGCTGAATGGCTTGCCGAACAACCTATTTGATCGACACTCTCATCGTCACATGACTTTGGCCGACACAGTGTAAACACCAGGCCCATGTTGCTGACACTTTGTCGGCTCCGCAGTCGCGCTCCACACCCCAGGATTGTCTACACCGTCGACCGCGACCGACGGCATCGATCAACGACGATTGAGGAGAACCGAACCGTGGACTCGTTGCGCGCCAATGCCATTGGGCCCGACATGCAAGATCAGCGCGCCGGGGTCGTGGTACCCAGCCGGCTCCTTGAGGCCACGGCGCTCAACGATCTGATGGGTGATGCCGTCGCGGTGAATCTCGACTGGGCTGCCGGCGCGGACGGCCGGCTGAACTTCGCCCTCGCCGCGCTCGACCCGGTCCCGTTGCGCCGGATGCTGCCCGCGCTGCAGAGCATGGACCTTGAGGTCCTCGAGGAGCAGGCCGGCACCTGGACCCGGCCGGACGGGCGGATCTGCCATGTCTATCACCTGCTGTTACAGCCCGGTCCTGACGTTGCCGAAGCGGTCGCCCGACCGCAGGCCGATACCGTCGACCGCATCCGCGAAACCTTCCAGGCGATGTGGGCGGGCCGGGTCGAATCGGACGGGTTCAACGCGCTGCTGCTGCGGGCTGCCCTGAGCTGGCGCCAGGTCACCGTGCTGCGCAGCTACAGTCGATACCTTCGGCAGCTGCCGTTGCCCTACGGCCAGACCCGCATCCAGCGGGTCCTGCTGGACAACCCGGCGGCCACGCGGGCCCTGCTCGACCTGTTCGAGGCGCGGTTCGACCGCACCGAGCAACCCGCCGACAGCCCCCACCGCATCGCCCGCATCACCGAAGCCGAACAGCGGGTGGCCACCGAGATCGATCAGGTGCTGCATATCGACGCCGACCGGATCCTGCGCAGCTATCACAATCTGATCAACGCCACCGTACGCACCAACGCGTTCGCACCCGACGCCCTCACGGTCTGGGCTCCCTATCTGGTCCACAAGCTCGACGCGCAGTCCATCGACGAGCTGCCACAGCCGCGTCCACTTTCCGAAATCTTCGTGTACTCCGCGCAATTCGAAGGTCTGCACCTTCGCTTCGGGCTGGTGGCCCGCGGCGGGCTGCGCTGGTCGGACCGCCACGACGACTACCGCACCGAGGTCCTGGGACTGGTCAAGGCGCAGGCCGTCAAGAACGCGATGATCGTGCCGGTCGGCGCCAAAGGCGTCTTCGTCGTCAAGGCCCGACCCGCAGCCGGTGAATCTCCCCGCGTCCAGGGGCTACGGAGCTACCGCCAGTTCATCGCCGCACTGCTCGACGTGGTCGACAAGACCGCACCGTCCGATTCCGACGACCGACCCCGCTTCGGTGGCGTCGTGTGCCACGACGGGCCCGACCCCTACCTGGTGGTGGCCGCGGACAAGGGCACCGCCACCTTCTCCGATTCGGCCAACGCAGTCGCCCTGGACCGCGGTTACTGGATGGGCGACGCCTTCGCCTCCGGCGGTTCTGCCGGTTACGACCACAAAGCGATGGGCATCACCGCCCGCGGCGCCTGGGTCAGCGGCGACACCCACCTCGCCGAACTCGGCATCGATTCGGCGGCGGACGAATTCACCGCCGTCGGCGTCGGCGATATGAGCGGGGATGTCTTCGGCAACGGCATGCTGCTGCGCCCCGGACTGCGACTGGTGGCCGCGTTCGATCACCGGCACATCTTCGTCGACCCGCAGCCCGACACCGTGTCGGCCCGCAAGGAACGGCAGCGGCTTTTCGAACTGCCTCAATCTTCGTGGGACGACTACGACCGCTCGGTGATCAGCATCGGCGGTGGGGTATGGCCGCGGACCGCGAAAACCATTGTCACCACACCGGAGATGCGAGCCGCACTCGGCATCGACGACGGCGAAGTCCGGCTCACTCCCACCCAGCTGATCAGCCACATCCTGCGCGCCCCGGTCGACCTGTTGTTCAACGGCGGGATCGGCACATACATCAAGGCCGCCGACGAACAGCACTCCGACATCGCCGACAAGGTCAACGATCCGGTGCGGGTGGACGCCGACGCGGTCCGGGCACGGGTGATCGTCGAAGGCGGCAATCTCGGTCTGTCCCAACGCGCCCGCATCGAATACGCCCGGCGCGGCGGCCTGGTGAGCACCGATGCCATCGACAACGCGGCCGGAGTGGACTGCTCCGACCACGAGGTCAACATCAAGATCCTGCTGGACTCCGCAGCGCGGTCCGGCCTGCTCAGCGGCAACGCACGCAATCGGTTGCTGGCCGATATGACCGACGAAGTCGCGCAGCTCGTCCTGTCCAACAACCAGGCGCACAATCGGCTGCTCAGCGACGCCCGCTCCAACGCCGCCCAGATGGTCGACGTGCATGCCCGGATGACGGCCGACCTCGAGGCCAGGCGCGGGTTGCACCGCTCCCGCGAGAACATGCCCAGCCAAACGGAATTCGCGGACCTGGCCAAGGGCGGACGCGGCCTCACCGCTCCGCAACTGGCCACGTTGATGGCGCATGTCAAACTCGACCTGAAGGCCGAGCTGCTCAGCGGCGAAATGTTCGAGGACCCGTATTTCGTCGCGCTGCTGACTCGGTATTTCCCGCCGACGTTGCGGCGCAGGCTCGGCGAGCCGCTCCCAGAGCATCCGCTGCGCCGGGAGATCATCACCACCTCGATCGTCAACCGCGTGCTGGCCACCTCCGGGCTCACCTTCGCGTTCCGGCTTTCAGAGGAAACCGGCGCTACCCCAGCCGATATCGTGCGCGCTCATGCCGTGGTATCCGAGGTTTTCGATCTCGACACGCTCTGGTCTGACATCTATGCCGCCGACCTTCCGCCCGCACTGACGAATGCCATGATCATCGAAGGGCGTCGCCTGCTCGACCGGGCCGCGAGATGGTTCGTGCTCAACCGGCCGCAACCGCTCGAAATCGACGCCGAGATCACCCGATTCAGCAACCAGGTGGCGATGCTGCGCGGTCAGCTCGGATCGATGCTGCGGGGCCAGGAGCGCGACACGGTCTTGGCGGCACACGACGACCTGGTGGCTCGCGGTGTACCGGCCGATATCGCTGCGCGGATCAGCGAATCCCTCTATGCGTTCAGCCTTCTGGACGTCATCGAGGTCGCCCATGTCCACGGCGAAGACCCGACCGCGCTGGCCAGGATCTACTTCGAACTGTCCGACCGGCTCGGAGTGGACCGGCTGTTGCTGGCGGTGTCGTCGCTGCCCCGGGGTGGCCGCTGGCATGCTCAGGCCCGGCTCGCCCTTCGGGAAGACCTGTACCGATCATTGCGTGACTTGACCATCGACGTCACCAAGCACGGAATCGAGGGCGCGCAGGCCGCATGCACCATCCGCGACTTCGAGGCCTACAACCGGCCACGGCTGGATCGGGCCAAGCGCACGCTGGATGAGTTCCTTGATGCAGCCGAGCCCGACCTGGCGGTGCTGTCGGTGGCATCAGCCCAGCTGCGCCGGCTGCATCGGTGAACCGAAGTTGAGAATCGCGCCCGGCAGCCGATTCGGCGAGTTAGCATCCTGCCATTCATGATCGGCCCACGGGCGGGGGATTTCTCATGCACGGATCTGGATGGTTGGGCGCCGGTGTGCTGACGGCCGGGGTGTCGGCGGCATTGCTCGCCGGCGCCGCGCCCGCCGGTGCCGAACCCGACGGGGGTTCGGACCCCGGTCCGGCGAAGACGTCGTCGGCCGGTGCCGAAAAGGCACGCGGCACCGCAACCTCCGCGCGCAACCGCGTCAACTCACGACTCAAGCACAGTGATCGTCCGGTCACCACGGCAACCACTGCTGCTTCCCGGGTCCGGCATGCGAAGCGGATGGAGAAAGCAAAGGGCGTCCCGACGTCGCGAGATCCGCTCTCCGTGTTGCGCAAGGAGGTCCGAGCACACGTCACCGAGCGTGTGACGCCACCGACCGAGGGCGTGGCCGAGCGCAGCGCGTCCACCGTTGCATCGACTGTCGATTCACCTACGGTTGACGCGCCCGACCCGCTGGGTGCGATATCGCAAGTGGCTTCTCGCGTTTCCGAGGCGGTGGGCTCGGCCGTCTTCAACGCGATCGGCGCCGTCATCCAGACATTCGACGGACCGCCGGTGGTACCTACAGGACTCCGCGATTCGGTTCAGGTGAGCAGTTCGACGTTGGTCGTCTCCCCGGGTAACGAGGTCCCGGCGGACTGGTACTTCCCGACACAGGGCAACCCCGAACGGCTGATCTACCTACAGCACGGATTCATCGCCACCGGCCCGATGTACAGCTACACGGCCTCGTATCTGGCTGAGCGCACCAACAGTGTGGTTGTGGTTACCACCGTGACCTCCAACCCGTACACCGAGGGTGGCATGTGGCTCGGTGGGGACAGCATGCACAAGGCCGTCGCCGATCTCTTCCTCGATCCAGATCGGGACGCGTTGAACGCCAGCATGACAACCGCCTCGCTGAAAGCCGGGCAGGAGCCCTACGCGGTACCGCAACAGTTCGTACTCGTCGGCCATTCGCTGGGCGGGGGCTTCGCGCCCGGGGTCGCCGGCTACTACGCCGAGGGGTTGGTGGCCCGCCGCGCCGACGGCCAGGACGCACCGAACGATCTGGCCGGGGTGGTGTTGCTGGACGGGGTTCCGCCCTCGGGCACGCTGCCGAACGCGATGCACCGACTCGCGCAACTGGAGGCAAGCAACGGTAACGACCCGGACGACTATGTTCCGGTATATGAGCTCGGCGCACCGTCGAACGCTTTCAACTCGACGAGCACGGTGAACGATGATCTCTCGGCGGCCCGGCCCGGAAAGTTCAACGGGGTCGTCGTCGACGGTGGCGTCCATATGGATTCCATGCTCGGCGGCAACCCGCTGATCCAGGCCGCAGCCTATCTGGTTGCCGGGGTTCCCCAGCCGCAGAATCCCCCGGCCGTGCAGTGGTTGATGGCCGGTTGGATCAACGACATGTTCGATGGCAACATCGATCCCGCCACGGGCCGCTGCCTGAGTGACTGCCATGGCACCTACGGCGACAGCGGTGAGGCGATCGACATCGACGGCGACCGGGGCGATGCCACCGCAGTGGTGATCGACTCCGGTCCCTTACCCGACGAAAACCTCTGGAATGCGGTTCATTTCATCCCGGTCCAGGCCTCGTCGGTCCCTAGCTCAGTGCTGTCACGGTGGGTGTAGCGCTCACCGGGAAACTGACCGAGTTGGCGATGAAACACATCCGGTGGGCTTCGTGATGGAGCTCGGTAGCCTCACCGACGCGTTCGCCGTCGGTAATGGTCACCTGCGGCCTTAACGTGACATCGGTGAAAACGCCGCTGCCCTCGGCATTTTCGCTCATCGTGCCGTGCGGACGGTCACTGTAGGCCGTGACGACGATGCCCGCTTTGGCGCACAGCGCCAGATACCAGAGCATGTGGCATTGCGACAGGCTGGCCACAAGCAGTTCCTCGGGATTCCACCGCTGCGGATCCCCGCGGAAGGCCGGATCGGCGCTGCCTGGAATCGTCGGCTTGCCGGGCGTCTCGACACCGGTCACGTCATGGTCGCGGGCGTAGTCGCGGTAGCCGCTGGTGCCCGAACCCGTGTTGCCGGTCCAGGTGACCTCGACCTCGTATCGATGCGTCCGGTTGGCCATGCCGCGAACATACCAACCAGGCAAGACGTTCCCGGCGAACCACCATTGACACGTTGGCACAGATAACTAGACTTTGTGCCATGTCTATTGGCAGCGTGGCCGAACAGGACGTCGTACGACCGGAAGTACTGGCGGATTTCCGCAGGCACTCGGGCAGCATCCTGGGAGGCGCCTTCGGGGCCGCGGCTTTCGATGAGGTGGCCCTGGTGCCGGTCGCCGCGGCCGTCGACCGCAGTGGCCGGTTCGAGCGCAACTTCCTCGATCGCGGGGTGCGCAGCGGATTCTCCGCATTCCTGGCGATCTGGGGTGACGCCGAAGACCGTGACGCCGAAGGGCGCCGTCTGCAGACGATGCACCGGGACGTCCGCGGGCACGGAAAGGACGACTTCTCCGACGTCCGCTACAGCGCACTGAACCCGCAGCTGTGGAACTGGATCGCCATCAGCGGGATCTTCGTCGTCCTGCACTCGTTCACCCCGGCGACCGGGATCACCCTGACCGCCGCCGAACAAGAAGCGGCCTACGCCCAGTTGCTCAAGGCCTTCGGGGCTATCGAACTGCCGGGCGCATCGGCGAAACTGCCGCAAACCTACGCCGAGGCCACTCAGTACTACGACGACATGGTCGAAAACCAGTTGCAGGGCAATGAATTCCTGACCCGCGTGACGGCCGGGCTGACCCGGTTGCCGTTGCCCACCCTGTTGCTGCCCGCACCGGTGCGCCTGGCGCTGACTCCGTCGTGGTTGGCGGTTCGGCCCATCGCCGGCCGAGTGATCAAGGTGTGCTCCTTCGGCATCATGCACCCGGGGGTACGCGAGCTGACCGGGTTCCGCTGGCAATCCCGGCACGACCGGGAGTTCGCGGTGTACACCAGGTTGCTCCAAGTGGCCTGGCGGGTACTGCCCGATCGGCTGCTGCTCGTTCCCCTGGCCTACAACCGGCTGCAGTACGAGAAGCTGGTGCGTCTGCACCGGTCGGTGGCGCTGGATTCCTTCGCCCCGGTGGGATGCCCCGCGGCGGGCTGACACACTGGTATCGATGCCGCGCAGCAACGCCAGCCAATCCGAGCAGGAAGACGCCATCCTCAAGGCAGCCGCCGAGGAGGTGGCGCTCGTCGGGCTGGGTCGGGCCAGCCTGGACGTGATCGCCAAGCAGGCCGGTGTCAGCCGCCGGACGCTGTACCGTCGCTTCCCCACCCGTGACGCGTTGATCACCGAACTCGGCCGCCGCACCTTCGACTCGGCCATGCACCGGTTGCGCACCGTGGCAATAGATTCGGGCCCCAGCGACGCCGCGGTGGCAGCGTTCAGCGAAGGCCTGCGGCTGCTGACCACCGAACCCGTGATGCGCCGGTTCTTGCGACTGGAAACCGACTTCACCGCAGTCGCCGGCGCCTACGACCAAGCCCCGGCCTTCCTGCACCATGCCTCGTCGGCGATGGCCAAGGCGCTTCGCGCGGCGGGTGCCACCATGCCCGACGCCGATCTGCTGGCCGTCTCCGAATTGCACATCCGACTGGCGGTGTCGCTGGCCCAGATGCCCAGCCCGATACTGGACGTCAACGACGATGCCGCGGTCCGTGACTACGCACGCAAACACTTGGCGCCACTGGTGCGCTAGAAATCAAGCCAGCGTCGACCCGCGCAGGCTGCCCGCCGCGTTGCGCACCGCCGCCGTGACGGCCTGCACGGTGCGGCTGTCGAGCTTCCAGCATTGCCAGTACAGCGGTACGTCCAGGTAGTTGTCGGTGATCCGAACGAAGTCGTCGTCGACCAGTTCCTCGGGATACATCCCCCAGGCCAACCCCGCCCGTACGGCGGCCCCGAACCCCTCCGCGGTCGGGATGTAGTGAATCGGCCTCACGATGTCTTTGCGGAATACCTTGCGCACCAATTGGTCCTGCAGCGCGTCGTCGCGGTTCCAGGCCAGCGAGGGCGCCGCCTGCGCAGCATCGCGCGTGAATCCGTCGGGCAGGTGACGCTGCATGTAGTCCGCACTGGCCACCGGCACGTAGCGCATCGCTCCCAACGGGTGCACCCGACACCCCGGAACGGCCCGCCGCTCGGTGGTCACCGCGCCCATCACGACGCCCTCCCGAAGCAGGCGCGCAGAGAGGTCCTGATCCTCGATTCTGATGTCGAACAAGAACTCGGCCGCCTGGGCGAACACACCGGTGAACCAGGTCGCCATCGAGTCGGCGTTGACCGCCAGCGCGATCCTGGCGCGGTGCGCTGAGCCACCACCCATCTCGGCCAGCGTCTCGGATTCCAGCAGCGCCGTCTGTGCCGCCAGCCGCAGTAACGGAACACCTGCTGACGTTGCAGTGCACGGCTTTTCGCGAACCACAAGGACTTGACCCACACGCTGTTCGAGGGCCTTGATGCGCTGGCTGATCGCCGACGGAGTCACATGCAGACGCTGCGCGGCCGCGTCGAAGCTTCCCAGCTCGACCACCGCGGCGAAGGCAGCAAGCTGCTGGCCGTCGATCTGCACGCCACGATCCTAATCGGGCTGGATCTCGTCACCGAGTAAACCGCTGCCGGTGAACCGGACGAGCTGGTCAACCCAACCGCGGTCCAAGCCCTCGGGCCCCAGCGGGCGCCCATAGAGGGCGAGATCCGAACTGGCGAGCGCACCGATCATCGAAAGAACCGCAATTGTGCTGCGCTGCTGCCCTTCTCTGCTCTTGATGTCGGGCACCGCACGACCGGCAGCGGCGAAGAACAACTCCGGCAGACTCGGCGTGCCGGCCAGCTGATCCAGCCAGATCTGGTCTTCGTCCAAGGCCAGCTGATTCATCACCTTGAGCCAGCGCAAGCCGCCCACCGGATCGTCGTCGAGCAGACGAACATACGGTGCGATCAGCGCCTCGACCACGTCGAAGACACCAATCTCGTTGCCCGACTGCGCCACCCGCACCAGTTCCTGGACTACAGCCGCGAAGACGGTCGGGGCCCGCCGCCGGGCCACCTCCAGCACCAGGTCTCTCTTGGCCGGAAAATGATAGGCCACCGCTCGGCTGGCCACCCCGGCCTCTCGGGCCACCGCACGCGCGGCCACCGCACCGATCGACATCTCGGCGAACATTCGTTCCGCTGTGTCGACGATCAATGTCCGGGTATCGACATCGCGCCGGGGACCACGTCTGCGCGTCGAGCTCTGGACCACAGCACGAGCGTAATCATTGGCGTGCTGATCGTCCTGCGGTCGGTGCAGATCTCCTACCACGGTCGTAGGACAAGATCGGACGGCAGCGCGATGTGGGCTGACCTGCGTTCTTCATAGCGTCAAGGCATGACACGAGCACAGCGTTCCCCAGCTATCTCCATAGCGAATTCAGTGACAGGCGTCGCCCGTGGATGGGCGGCGAAAGATGCCGTCTTCACCCCTCCGGTGACGGCGCCGGCTACCCCTCGCCACGGCGAAGGCGGCCTGTGGCGGCGCACCCTGACCGCGGTGCGGGCCGCACTGGCCGGCCTTCCCCGACCAGACCTGAAACGGCCCTACTATCCGCCGCTGCGGGAGGGCTTCGTCGAGGACGCCGCCATGGCGCGCGAGATGTGGCGACTCTGAGTGCTTGAATCCGACCCCAGAAAATCCCACCGCAGTAGGAGGTGCGGCGGCACGCTCACCTTCTACGATCAGAACATGCTCGGGAGCATCGCGCGCCGCCTCCGTGCGCACGCCCGCCGGCGCGGCTATGCCCTGCCGGTGGGCTACAACTGGGCCATCGTGTTGGCGTTCGACGCCACGGTGGTCGGCGCCGGCGCGGTGGCCATGCTGCAGCGCCCCACCGCCGACTTTCCGGCGAGCCTGCTCGCGCTCGTGGTCTGCACTGCCCCGTTCGCGCTGTTCTACCTGTCCGGCGTCGATTTCAAGGCGCCGATCGTCTGGGCGACCTGGACCACCGCGACCGCGGTGTTGCTGTTCGCGACGGCAACACCGGTGTCCAACGATTTCGCTCCGCTGATCGCGGTACTGATGGTCGGCGAAGTCGCTTCGCTCGTCGGCGTGTGGGGTGGCTTCCTGGCCTCGCTGACCGCGGCCACGCTGTTGATGACGGCCGCCGCACAGCACCGCCTCGACGCCCTGCCGCTCTATCTCGGCATCCTCGGAATGGGTTGGCTGGTCGGTTATCTCGTGCACACCCAGCAGCAGCTCATGCGCCAGCAGCAGGAGGCTCAGGCCGCCCAAGCCCGGCACGCCGCGGCCGATGAGCGCCGCCGTATCGCCCGCGAGGTCCACGACGTAATCGCCCATTCGCTGAGTGTGACGCTCCTGCATGTGACCGGTGCCCGCCGCGGGTTGCAGCAGGATCGTGATGTCGACGATGCCGTCGAAGCATTAGAACAAGCCGAACGCCTCGGCCGGCAGGCCATGGCGGACATTCGCCGCACGGTCGGACTGCTCGACGGCGCCCCGATGAGCATGGCTCCAGAACCGGGCGTCGACGATATTCCTTGCCTGGTCGAGGATTTTGTGCGCGCCGGGCTGACCGTGCGGTTGGACGCCACCGGCCGCACCGATGTGGTTTCGGCTGCGGTGGGCTTGGCGTTGTACCGCATCGCCCAGGAGTCCCTGGCAAACATCGCCAAACACGCTCCCGACGCGGAAGCCACGGTGCTACTGAGGATCTCACGCACTTCGGCGTCGCTCACCGTTGCCAACAGGCTCCCGGTGCCCGCGCTGGCCGTCAGGAACGGCCGCGATGTCGAGGGCCGCGGTGTGCACGGTATGCGCCAGCGCGTCGAGCAACTCGGGGGGATCATCAGCGTCGGCCCGGCCGACGACGGATGGGCGGTGCGCACGAACATTCCGCTCGACGACACCGACCGGGCGCCGCGGTGGTGCCCTGTGGTGTCATGACCGATCCCGTGACCGACGTCGCGGTCCTCCTGGTCGACGACCAGGACCTGGTGCGCTCGGGGCTGCGGCGCATACTGCGACGCAAGGACGGCTTCGTGATCGTCGGCGAGTGCGCCGACGGCGACGAGGTGCCAGATGCCATCACCCAGTACCGCCCCGACGTGGTGGTGATGGACCTGCGGATGAAGCGCGTCGACGGGATCGAGGCCACCCGGCAGGTGACCGCGGCCGACGGTCCACCGGTGCTGGCACTGACCACGTTCAACGATGACGAATTGCTCTCCGGGGCGCTGCGCGCCGGAGCCAGCGGATTCGTACTGAAGGATTCCTCGGCCGAAGAGCTGATCCGCGCGGTGCGCGCGGTCGCCCAAGGTGACAGCTATCTGGACCCGGCGGTGACCTCACGGGTCCTCACCACATACCGCAAGTCAGCCGAACCGCGTCGCAGTACCGCCGTCGGCGACCTGACGGCCCGCGAACTCGATGTGCTGACCCTGATCGCCAAGGGGCATTCGAACGCCGAGATCGCCGAAAAGCTCAGCATCTCCGGGCTCACCGTCAAGAGCCACATCGGCCACATCTTCATCAAGCTCGACCTGCGTGACCGCGCCGCGGCGATCATCCATGCCTACGACACCGGGCTCGTCAGCCCCCGGTGAACCGACCTCGAGGACCTATGGCCCTACCGCTACGGGATCCCACGCGGCCATCATGGGGTCATGGGTAGTTCAGCTTGGCCTGCGCCGGTGCCGACCGCTGAATCCGAGACCACGAGTGCGGTGGCCGAGATCCACGAGACGCACACCGGGATCGTCGCCCTGGTCGGAGACCGGGCCTACAAGGTCAAAAAGCCCGTCGTCACCGATTTTCTCGACTTCAGCTCGGTCGAGCGTCGCGAACAGGTATGCGAGCGTGAGGTCCGGTTGAACCAGCGACTGGCACCGGACAGCTACCTGGGGGTCGCCCACCTCTCGGATCCGCAAGGCGGTCCGCCCGAGCCGGTGATCGTGATGCGCCGGTACCCCGACGCCCTCCGGCTGACATCAATCGTCGTCAATGGTGAGCCCGCCGTCGAGCACCTGTCGGCGATCGCGGAAGCACTGTCGCACTTCCACGCCGACGCGCAGCGTTCAGACGACATCGACACGGCGGCACGGGTTGCGGCTGTATCCGGCCGCTGGCACGACAACCTCAGGGAACTGCGCCGGCACGCCGGAACCGTGGTCTCCGCCGAATCGGTGACAGAGATCGGCCGGCTGGTCGACCAGTTCGTCGACGGGCGGGCCGCGTTGTTCGCCGACCGGATCGCGAACCACCGCATCGTCGACGGTCACGGCGACCTGCTGACCGGTGACATCTTCTGTATGCCTCAGGGGCCGGCGATCCTGGATTGCCTCGAGTTCGATGACAACTTGCGTCACGTCGACTGCATCGACGATGCCGCGTTCCTGGCGATGGACCTGGAATTTCTCGGCCGGAAAGATCTGGCTGACCACTTCCTCGCCGAGTACCGCCGGTTCTCTGGCGATACCGCCCCGACTGCGCTGGTGGACTTCTACATCGCCTACCGTGCCGGGGTCCGCGCCAAGACGGACTGCATCAGGGTCCAACAGGGCAATCAAGATGCCGCGGCCGACGCCCGACGTCACCTCGACCTCGCCCTCGCCCACCTCCGCCGAGGCGCGATCCGGCTGGTCGTCGTCGGCGGTGGCCCTGGCACCGGCAAGACCACACTGGCGCACGCACTGGCTGAGCAGTTGTCAGCACACGTCATCTCCACTGACGACGTGCGCCGCGAGTTGCAGGAACGAGGCCTCCTCACCGGCGATGCGGGAATCCTCAACGAGGGTCTGTACAGCAGCGAGAACGTGGCCGCCGTATACGACGCGGTCCTGGGCAGAGCCGACGCCGCCTTGGCCGGGGGCCGATCGGTGATCCTGGACGGCACGTGGCGTGACCCCGCCCTCCGGCAGCGCGCGCGTGAACTGGCCGCGCAACGCCATTGCCCGACAACAGAATTGGCCTGCACAGTGCCCCTGGACGAGGCCAAGGAACGCATCACGCAACGGCGGATCACCAACTCGGACGCCACCCCGCAGATCGCCGAGGGACTGGCGGCGGGCGGCGCCGACTGGTCCGACGCCCACCTGATCAATACGCGTCGTCCGCTGGCGGATTCCGTCGCCGAAGCTCAGCGAATCTGCTGTTCAACGATCTGAACCCCGTCGCACTCGAGGCAGATTGCATTACAAAACCGATCACAGCTGTAAACCCTGCGGCTGACGGTGTCCGCGGGCCCTTGTAAAGTAGAAAGGCGGTCGCACTTCCGGCTGCTACCAGTGCAAACACTCCGGGCAGCCAGGTTCGGCACATCCACCGAGGGGGAAACATGAATGAAGTGCTGGCCCGCGCCGGCATCTTCCAGGGTGTGTCGCCAGACGCCGTCGCCGCACTGGTTCGCCAGCTCGAACCGGTGACCTTCCGCCGGACCGAGGTGGTGTTCACCGAAGGCGAGCCCGGCGACACGCTGTACATCATCACCGCCGGCAAGGTGAAGATCGGCCGCAAGTCCGTGGACGGTCGCGACAGCCTGATCACGCTGATGGGTCCGTCGGACATGTTCGGCGAGCTCGCCATCTTCGACCCCGGGCCGCGGACATCGACGGTGACCGCGCTGACCGAGGTGAAAGCCGTCGTGATGAGCCGTACCGTACTGCGGAGCTGGATCGCCGATCGACCCGAGATCGCCGAACAACTTCTGCGAGTGCTGGCCCGCCGGCTGCGTCGCACCAACGACAACCTGTCCGATCTGATCTTCACCGACGTGCCAGGCCGCGTGGCCAAACAACTGCTCTACCTGGCGCAGCGGTTCGGCAGCCGGGACGGCACCGCGCTACGCGTCGACCACGAGCTGACCCAGGAAGAGATCGCCCAACTGGTCGGATCCTCGCGAGAAACGGTCAACAAGGCGCTGTCCGATTTCGCGCAGCGCGGCTGGATCCGGGTACAGGGCCGGAGCATCCTGATCGACAACGCCGAGCGATTGGCCAAACGCGCGCACTGACGTGTGACTGCCGAGACATTGTTAGTGCCCTAACTATTAGGGTACTTTTAGTTTGTGTCCGCAGTATCCGAAGCGCCGGAGCTCAGCTCTGATCCGTTGGCCCTCGAACGGCAGGTTTGTTTCGCGCTGGCCGTCAGCAACCGCGCGGTGCTCGCGGTTTATCGCCCACTGCTCGAACCCCTGGGCCTGACCCACCCGCAATATCTCGTGATGCTCGCGCTGTGGGATCACCAACGGTCCGACTCCGGCGGTGTACCCCCGCTGTCGGTCAAGCAGATCGCCGCCGCGTTGCAGCTCGACTCGGCGACACTCTCGCCGATGCTCAAACGGCTGGAAGCGCTCGGCTTGTTGACCCGCAGCCGCCGGGCCGGCGATGAACGGGCGACCGATGTCGAGCTCACCGAGGCCGGGGTGGCCCTGCGCGAGCAGGCACTTGCCATTCCGCCGGCGGTGGTGGAACGCCTGGGCGTCGACATCGCCGAACTCGAAGAGCTTCACCGGGTGCTGACCCGCATCAACGTGGCTGCGCTGGCGGCCAATTCACTCACCGATTGACACCAGGAGCCCAACATGGCCGGCCAGAAAACCAAAGACCGTCCCAACCTCTTCCAGTACATCGCCTACTGCTACGGCAAGCGGTTGCCCGATTCGATGCGCGAGTGGGTGGCGCATGACCTGGCCGACCATGGGGCCGTGCGCCGGCACCTGATTCGCATGGCCATCCCGCCGCTGTTCGTGCTGGCGCCGTTCTGGCTGCTGCCCGCCTCGCTCTACGTGCACATCGAGATGACGGTGCCGATCTACATCTGGGCAATTCTGATGGCGCTGGCGCTCAACAAGATCTGGCGCCGGCATCGCCTGGCTCAGCACGGGCTCGACCCCAACCTGGTCGACGAGATCCGGTACAAGAAAGACCAGCAAAAGCACGAGGACTACATCCGCCGGTTCGGCCCGCGTCCGGAATCCTCCAAGTACCAGGCCAACAGCAGCCCCTTCTGACAGTTTCGCCTGCATAACCCCCTTGCATGCAAGCTTGCATGCAAGGGGTACGCTGGTTTCTCGTGGACACGGACGAGAAGTCGAGCAACAGCCAACGCGTCTACCGGATGACCAAGGATCAGATCCTCTCCGGCGAGTTTCGAGGCGGGCAACTGCTCAGCGAGGTAGAGGTGGCGACGCAACTCGGCGTCAGCCGCACCCCCGTGCACGAGGCGTTTCTGCGTCTGGCAGCCGAGGATTTCCTGGATTTGGTGCCGCGGCGCGGCGCCGTCGTCGTCCCCGTCTCCGCTCAGGAAGCCACCGACCTGCTGGAGATGCGGCTGGCCCTGGAGACCGCGGCGGTGCGCCGGCTGTGCCGGTCCGCGGAATCCATCGACACCCTGTTCGGCGAGCTGACCGAGTTGGTCGAGCGCCAGCGTCACGGTGCCGCGATCGGCGACGCCGATCAGTTCGCGGCCGCCGATGACGCCTTTCACCGGCGCATCGTGGAGGTCGCCGGCAACACGATCGCCGGGCGGTTCTACGGATCGCTCAGCGACCGGCAACGCCGCATGATGGCCGATGCCGCGCGTTCCGACTCCGCACGGTTGACCGAGTTGATCGGCGAGCACGCGGCATTGGCCGACGCGATCGGCCGGCGCGACGTGTCCGGTTTCGAAGGAGCGTTGCTGGCGCATCTGGAAGCGACCTATCGGGTGGTGCTGGCATGACCGCTGTCGCTTTCGACGCCGCTGAGGCGCCGGATCGGGTTCGCCACCGCCTGCAGCCGTGGCTCGCGGTGGCCATCGCGGTGTTCTGCATCGGCTGGGGCGGAAACCAGTTCACCCCGCTGCTGATCGCCTACGCCCAGCATGCCGGCTACACCCGCGTGGACGTCGACATCCTGCTGGGCGCCTACGTGCTCGGCCTGATTCCCGGCCTGCTGATCGCCTCGACACTGTCGGACCGCCACGGGCGACGCAACGTGATGGCCGCAGGCGTCATCAGTGCGGCGCTGGGCAGCCTCATCCTCGCGATCGGCGACTACTGGGGTTTCCC
Organism: Mycobacterium farcinogenes; assembly: GCF_019739075.1. Taxonomy (NCBI): domain Bacteria; kingdom Bacillati; phylum Actinomycetota; class Actinomycetes; order Mycobacteriales; family Mycobacteriaceae; genus Mycobacterium; species Mycobacterium farcinogenes. Next base: position 6,089,093 of record NZ_CP081673.1, read on the forward strand.
GGCACTGTTCGTCGGCCGGTTGTTCAGCGGAGCGGCCGTCGGTATCGCGATGGCGGTGGGCTCGGCCTGGATCGCCGAATTGTCTCGGCCGCCGTTCGACGACGCCTCAGCCGGGGCCGGTGCGCGCCGCGCCTCGATCTGCTTGTCCCTGGGCTTCGGTGTCGGACCGCTGTGCGCCGGGCTGCTCACGGTGTACGCACCGCTGCCGCTGGTGTTGACGTACCTGGTTCACGCGGCGCTCTGCGTGCCGGTGTTGTGGGCGGTGTGGAATCGGACCGCAGAGACGCGGTCTCGCGAAACCTCTCGGCCGTTCCTGGACGGATTGAAGGTGCCCGCAGCTGGGCATCGCCGGTTCCTGCACGTCGTTGTGCCCATGGCGCCGTGGATCTTCGGCTCGGCGGCCATCGCCTACGCGGTGGTGCCGGCGCTGGTCGCCGACCAACTCGGATCATGGGCCCTGCTGTACACCGTGGGGCTGACCGTGCTGACGCTGGGCTGCGGCGTGCTGATCCAGCCGGTCGCCCGCCGGCTCGACGACGTGTCGAGCTCGCGGGCCGTTGTGGTGTCGATGGCGTTGATGGCGCTGGGCATCTTCGCGGCCGTGGCCACCGCCGTCACCCGCTCGGTGCTCCTCGCCCCGCTGGTCGCGATGCTCCTCGGTAGCGCCTACGGGATCGCGATCGTGTCGGGTCTACTTGAGATCCAACGCATTTCACCGCCCGATGAGCTTGCCGGAATTTCCGGGGTCTACTACTCGCTGGCCTATCTGGGCTTCCTGCTACCTGCCGTGCTGGCTGCGCTGGCACACTGGTTCAGCTACCCGGTGATGTTGAGTGTTGTGGGGCTGTTGGCGATCGCCTGCACCGTGGTGTGTGCGTCAGGTTGGGCCAAGCATCTTGAGCCGCGGACACCGCCGCGCGATCAGAGCGTGGCGCCGGGGTGCCCGCCGTCGCCCACACCGGCGCGGCGGGTGAGGTAGTCGATCTGTAGGTAGATCGCGTAGAGAACAAGCGGCGGCAAAACGATGAATGGCACGTTTTCGCCGATGAATTTGAACCAGAATCCGAATGCGCCTTGCCCGATGTCGTCGAAGCCGGCCCCTACCTCGCTCAGGAAGTACACGGCGGTACTGCTCATCAGCACCGCTATCCCGGCGAAGGCCACCCACAGACACCGGATCCTCGACTCGATGGGCAGGTCGGACCGGATCAACCTGGTCCACATCACGAACACCGTCGCCCCGGTGCAGACGCCCACGATCTCCAGGGCGAAGACCCACGGGTTACCGCTGACGTAGCGGGTATCGGCCAAACCGTACTGCCACCAGAGCCACTTCCAGCCAGGGTCATCGGTCGGCGCCCACAGCCCCAGCGGGTGTCCGATCAAGAACATCAGCTCGTAACCGATCTGGCTGCCCGCGGTGAACGGAATGTAGAAAAGCGTGAGTTCGGCCGCCTTTCCGACGCGGGTCCGCTGCTCCCCCGGCGCGTCCCACAGGATGACGAAGGGCAGCAGCATCACCGGAATGCCGAACACCAGGTTCGCAACGACATCGACGGTGAATGTCGGCGGGATGACGTGAAGGCTGACCGCGATCGTCAGCAGCACAAACATGATGCCGACGAACAAGCCGGTGCCTGTGTAGATCCGCAGCCGGTGCGGTGCCCACGGGCTGGCGAAATCGATCTCGACAGGCTGCACCGTGGTCATCGCGTCTGCCTTCATCTGCAATCTCAACTACTTGTGATTTGCATGGCAGCGTATACCGCGGTGTGCGACGACTACCGTCGAACCGGTGACGGTGTCGCAATCTCGTCTGTCCCGGCTCTGCGCGGCCGGAACCATCGCGTTGGCGATCGTCACGGCCACCTCTTGTGGACAGTCAGCGCACCCACCGCCGGCCACCGGCGCCCAGATCACGAAGGCGCCCGCGGCGGTCCCCGCACCGGCCCCAACCCTGGCCGCCGTCGTTCCCACAGGTGAGTTCACCCCGGTTTCGAAACTCGTCAACGACGCGGTCGCGGCTCATCGCCTGCCGGGAGCGGTGGTCCAGATCGGACATGGCGGCAACGTGGTCTTCCGCCAGGCCTACGGCTCGCGCAAGCTCGGCGGCGAGCCCGGATTGGACGGAGTACCGGCCCCTGCGGAGCCGATGACCGAGGACACGATCTTCGACCTCGCGTCGTTGTCGAAGAGCATCGCGACGACGACGGCCTTCATGCAGCTCTACGAGCGGGGCCAGGTGAAGGTCGACGACCCGGTACAGACCTACCTGCCGGACTTCAACCCGGCCAACGATCCACGGCGCGCGCAGGTGACCGTTCGCATGTTGCTCACCCATACCTCGGGCATTGCGGGCGACCTGAGCCTGGACGGGCCGTGGGGGCTGGACAAGGCCGACAAGGCCGAGGGGATTCATCGCGCGCTCGGCGCCTGGGTGGTGTACGAGCCCGGCCGGCTGTTTCATTACTCCGACATCAACTTCATCCTGGTGGGCACGATCATCGAGCGGATCACGGGCCAGCCGTTGGATCGCTACGTGCAGGACAATGTCTTTGCCCCACTTGGGTTGTCCGAGACCCACTACCTGCCCGCAACCAAAGCATGTGGCCCGCACCAGGTCCGAGGAAACGCCTTGGCCTTCGACCCGAACGCGCCCACGGTGACCGACTGTCCAGAGGGTAGGTGGAGCACCGACCTCTTACCTCGCATCGCACCGACGGCGCTCGACGAAGACACCCCCGACCTCAACCCCGACTACGGTCGACCGCTGCGCGGCACAGTGCACGATCCGACGGCACGCCGCATGGGTGGGGTGGCCGGGAGCGCCGGGGTGTTCTCGACGGTGAACGACGTCGGCCGGTTCGCGCAAGCCTTACTCGATCGTCGTGCCGGCCGGCCGAGCACGTTCCCGCTGAAGCAGTCGACCGTGGAGTTGATGACGACTCCGCAGCAGCCCGGCCACACCGCCGAACAAGTCGAGGCGGCCAACGACGCCGATGCTCAGCTCGGCCCGCACTATCCGGCCATCGACGGGCAGGACCTGCGCGGCTTCGGCTGGGACATCGACACCCCGCATTCCAGGCCGCGCGGGGCCTTGTTTCCCGTGGGCAGCTTCGGCCACACCGGATTCACCGGGGTGACCCTGTGGATGGATCCCGGCTCCGACACCTACGTGGTGGTCCTGGCGAACGTGATCCATCAGCGCGGCGGACCGCCGATCACGAAGTTGAGCGGTGAGGTGGCCACCGAGACCGCCCGGGCGCTGCATCTGTACGGGACCTAGTCGGCACGGGTGGACATCGTCTAGACCAGTTCGTAGCCTGTCCGGGAGATATACAGCCGGGCCAGGATCGGTCCTTGCAACGAAGGATCGTGACTATCCGAATGACCGGGGTGCGCCATCTGGTTCGGCGAACGGTGTGTGGCGCGGCGGCCGCAGTCCTGGTGCTGACACCGCTCGGCGACGCGAAGGCCGATCCTGCTGCCGATGGTCTGACCAAGCTCGACGAGTTGTCCCGCCAGGCCATCGAGAGTCGCAAGGCCGTCACCGCCGCTCAACGCGATGTCGACGCCAGACAGGCCGAAGAGACAGCAGCCGCGGACCGCCACCGCGCCGACCTGGACGCCCTCGAAGTCGCGAACACACAATTGCAGCCCTTTCAGGCGGCAGTCGACCGGGTGGCCGCGATGACCTACATGAGTAGAGGCACCGGCCAGGTGGCGGCGGTGCTCACCGCCGGCTCCCCGCAACAGCTGATCGATCAGCTCACTGTGCAGCGGGCGGTGGTCGACGGGGCGGCCGACAAGATGGAGGCCTATCGATCAGCGCGTGACCGCGCGGCCGAAGCTGCCGGAGCCTCGGAAAGATCGGCCGCTGACGCTCGCGCCGCGGCGGAGCGGGCTTCCGCAGTGCGCGAAGATCTGCAGACCAAGCTGCGCGAGCTGTTGCGCCAGATCGCCGCAGCGGAGGCACAGTACGGGGCATTGACCCCGCAACAGCAGGCCGTGGTCAACAACGCGGCGGCGGTGATGCCCGGCGCCGGCGCAGCAGATATACCGGATTCGTTGCCTGTCGGCGTCGCCTCCGAGGTGGGGCTACAGCCCAACACCATCCTGGCCGCACGAGCGGTCAGCGCACAGTTTCCGCAGATATCCCAGATCGACGGCGTCCGGCCGGACTCGAAGCCTTGGCACCCCAGCGGCCTCGCGATCGACATCATGATTCCCAATCCCGAAAGCGCCGAGGGCATTGCGCTGGGCAACGAAATCATGGCGTTCGCGCTGAGCAACGCGGCCCGATTCGGGCTACAGGACGTGATCTGGCGGGGCACCTACTACACACCGTCTGGACCGCAGGCATCCGGCTACGGTCACTTCGACCACGTGCACATCACCACGACGCCCCGTCACTGAGTGCTCCTTCCGGGGAGCCGAACCCCCGCCTGTCCGCGAGCACCAGCTGTCGTCGGATCAGAAACAACGGAAACGCCACGCTCACCGCGATGAGCGCACTGAGCACCAGGTAGATCCACACCTTCGGAATGCCGGTCCGGCGGGCCTCGACGACCATGAACACGAACGCCGCCAGCCCGAACAGCAGCAGGTCGTTGGTGAGCGAGGACGACGCGTAGTTGGCGTAGCCGCTCTGAACGAAGTCGATCAGGCTGGTGCTTTCCGTGGTGACGTAGCGAATGTTGTTCCACCAGGTCGCAACCAGCGCGACCAGTGCGATCACGGCATAGATAGCGCACAAAATCTTGTCGTTTCGTGTCAGCATTGCCATCGTCACGCCTCCCCCGTAAGACCGACACAGTCCAGGTCAACCTATCGATCCGGCCAGCGCTAGGGACCCCTTTGAACCTCGATTTGGTGAGTGAGTACTCTCTCACCATGCCAACGGGACGTGACCGGCTCCTGGCGACAGCGTTGAAGCTGTTCGCCGCCAAGGGGTATGCCGCGACGTCTGTGGCCCACATCCAGCAGGCCGCCGGCTTGGCGCCCGGCTCGGGAGCGCTCTACAAGCACTTCGGCTCCAAACGCGAGCTGCTCGAGGCCGCGGTCTCACACCGTATCGACGCCATCGTCAGCGCCCGTGAGCAGTACGACGCCGGCAATCCCAAGACCGTCGAAGAGGCGGTGCGCAGCGCGGGGCAGTTGATCTGGACCAACCTGACCCAGAGCGAGGAGCTGCTGCGGGTCATGTTGCGTGAACCGGACGAACTCGGCGAGCTCGACGAGAAGACCTGGCAGGTCATCACTGACAACGCCTATCAGCGGTTCGCCGATGAGCTCGCGGCATCCAATCGGTCGGGCCGCTTCCAGATCCCGGATCCCGAGGCCGCTGCGGCGGTCGCCATCTCCGGGTTGTCCTATGCGGCAACCCTGCAGGCGTTGACCGGCCGCTTGCCGGGCAACGTCGACCACGAACGCTTCTTCGAGGCCTGGGTCGCCCAGACCGTCAGCATGATCAAGCAACACCGCTCTCAAACCAACTGACCCCCAAACCATTTCAGGAGCCAAACGTGACGTTCTCCATGCAACTCAGCGATGACGTGATCGAGGTTCGCGACTGGGTGCACCAGTTCGCCGCCGACGTGGTGCGTCCCGCTGCCGCCGAATGGGACGAGCGAGAAGAAACGCCCTGGCCGGTCATCCAGGAGGCCGCCAAGGTCGGGCTGTACTCCCCCGAGTTGTTCGCCCAGCAGACCGCCGAGCCCACCGGGCTCGGCATGCTGACCGTGTTCGAGGAACTGTTCTGGGGCGACGCGGGTATCGCGCTGTCGATCCTCGGCACAGGTCTGGCGGCAGCAGCCTTGGCGGGCAACGGAACTCCCGAGCAGATCGGCACCTGGCTGCCTCCGATGTTCGGCACCCCGGGAGAACCTCAGCTGGGCGCGTTCTGCTCATCAGAGCCCGACGCCGGCTCTGACGTCGGCGCCATCCGCACCCGCGCCCGCTTCGACGAGGCGACCCGCGAATGGGTGCTCAACGGCACCAAGACCTGGGCCACCAACGGCGGTATCGCCAACGTCCACATCGTGGTGGCCTCGGTGTATCCCGAGCTCGGCTCCCGCGGCCAGGCCACGTTCATCATCCCGCCGGGTACCCACGGCATGAGCCAGGGACAGAAGTTCAAGAAGCACGGCATCCGCGCATCGCACACCGCAGAGGTGGTGCTCGACAACGTGCGGTTGTCGGAGGATCTGATCCTGGGCGGGCGGGAGAAGTTCGAAGCCCGCATCGCGCGGGTGAAGTCCGGAGCCTCGGCCGGCGGCCAGGCCGCCATGAAAACCTTCGAACGCACTCGGCCCTCCGTCGGCGCCATGGCCGTCGGCGTGGCCCGCGCGGCCTACGAGTACGCCCTCGACTATGCCTGCCAGCGTGAGCAGTTCGGCCGCAAGATCGGCGAATTCCAGGCCGTCGCGTTCAAGCTCGCCGACATGAAGAGCCGTATCGACGCCGCCCGGCTGCTGGTCTGGCGGGCCGGCTGGATGGCGCGCAACAACCAGCCCTTCGACAACGCCGAGGGATCGATGGCCAAGCTGGTCGCCAGCGAGACCGCCGTCTACGTGACCGATGAAGCCATCCAGATCCTCGGCGGAAACGGTTACACCCGCGACTACCCGGTCGAGCGGATGCACCGCGACGCCAAGATCTTCACGATCTTCGAGGGCACCAGCGAGATCCAGCGCCTGGTGATCTCCCGTGCCCTCACCGGCCTGTCGATTCGGTAGGGCCTCGCGGCTACTTTCCGGTGCGCTCGCGGTGCTTGCACCCGGGCCAGCAGCATGGCCGACGCTGCCCGTCCTCCAACTCCTCCTGCGTGCGCCGGATCCGCCGCTCGCGCGTGGCTTGCTGTTTGGCGTCCTCCACCCAGCAGATGAACTCGTTGCGCGCGAGTGGCGTGATGTCCTTCCAGGCTTCCAATGCCGTGGAATTTCCGATCAGGGCCTCACGCAGGTCCGCGGGCAACTTGTGCACCACGCCGCCGGGTACCCGTTGGCCAGTCATAAAGCCAGGTTAAGCACCGCAGCTCAGCAACACACTTGCGACACGACATTGCCCTTACCGTGACCTTAAAGGGGTCTTATTTTTCTTAGAGTTGGGGTACGGTGGGTGCTCAGGGCGGTCATCCGCCTCGGCAGTGACGGAAGGAACCCGACATGCAGCCTGCAGCAGCCACCCGGATCGCACTCGTCACCGGCGCATCGCGGGGTATCGGCGCCGACGTCGCACAGCAGCTCGCCGGTCCGGACACCCACGTCGTCGTCAACTACCGCGAGAACGCGCAACGCGCCAACACGGTCGTCGACGCCATCCGCCGCGCGGGCGGTCGCGCCTCCACGCTCGGCGCCGACATTTCTGACGAAGCGGCCGCCGCCGCGATGATCGAACGGGTGGGCCTCGAGTTCGGCCGTTTGGACGTGCTGGTGCTCAACGCATCGACCGGGCTTCAGCTCGGCGCCGATCCGGGCTACGCGATGCGGCTGAACCGCGACGCCCAGCGCCGGCTGGCCAAGCTCGCCCTGCCGCTGATGCCGGTGGGCGGTCAGATCGTTTTCGTCACCAGCCATCAGGCACACTTCTTCCCCAACAAGGCCGTGCCGAAGGGCTATGCGACCATCGCCGCGAGCAAGCGGGCCGGCGAGACCGCGCTCTACGCGATGCGCTCTGAATTCGACCGGCGAGGAATCGATTTCACCGTGGTCTCTGGTGAAGTGATGTCCGACCGCGAGCTGGCGACCACGATCGCCCGAGCCGCGTCGGCTCCGTACCCGTCGGGCATCGTCTACGTCGGGGGGCCTGACTTTCTCTGCCAGATGTCGGCCTGACCTGCAGTAAAACTACTGCACCCCAGAGAGATTCGCCTTCAGCTGGTCGCGGACGGCGGTGCCGAGTGCGCTCGTCGTCGCGGTGCCGCCCATGTCTGGAGTGAGAGCGTCTCCTCCGCGGGCCAGTACATCCTCGACGGCTGTCAGGATCGCGGCGGCCGCGTCGCGTTCCCCCAGGTGGTCGAGCATCAACGACGCGCTCCATATCTGCCCGATGGGATTGGCGATTCCACGCCCGGCGATGTCGGGGGCAGAGCCGTGCACCGGCTCGAACAAGCTCGGAAATCGTCGTTCCGGGTTGATGTTTCCACTCGGGGCAATACCGATGGTGCCGGTACACGCAGGCCCCAGGTCGGACAAGATGTCACCGAAGAGGTTGCTCGCGACGACGACGTCGAACCAGTCGGGATGCAGAACGAAATTCGCCGCCAGAATATCGATGTGAAACTTGTCCACCGCGATGTCGGGGAAGTCCTCACTCATCTGCTCGACACGTTCGTCCCAGTACGGCATCGTGATGGAAATACCGTTGCTCTTCGTCGCCGAGGTCAAGTGCTTGTCGGGCCGGCGTCGAGCAAGCTCGAACGCGTACTTCAGGATTCGGTCCACACCCACGCGGGTCATCACCGTCTGCTGCATCACCGTCTCACGGTCGGTGCCCTCGAACATCTTGCCGCCGATACTCGAATACTCGCCTTCGGTGTTCTCCCGGACGACAACGAAATCGACGTCGCCGGGGCCGCGGCCGGCAAGCGGACTTCTCACCCCGGGCATCAGCTTGACCGGGCGCAGGTTGACGTACTGGTCGAAATGCCGGCGGAACTGCAGCAGGCTGCCCCATAGCGAAATATGGTCGGGCACAACGTCGGGCCAGCCGACGGCACCGAAGAACAGCGCATCGAACCGGCTCAACTCGTCGAACCAGCCGTCGGGCAGCATGGCTCCGGTGTCGGTGTAGTAATCGGCGCATGCGTAACCGAACTGCTCATAGTCGATCGTGAAGCCGAAGGCGTCCGCTGCCGCCTGCAGCACCTTGAGGCCCTCGGGCATGACTTCCTTGCCGATACCGTCGCCCGGGATCACTGCCAGCCGATGCGTGGTGGTGGTCATTGCGCCACCCTACGTTCCGGCGATCCGCCGCCGACGACGAGCGAGGGGCACCCGGTTTGGGTGCCCCTCGCTCGTGTGTCGCCTCAGCGGCCGTTGCCGAATGTCGAGGTGACGGCGCTGGTGCTGGCGTGCTGCTGGATGTCGTGCACCCACTGGTGGTGGGTGACGTCAGCTTGCGCCGGCGCGGCCAGGCCGACGATCGCGGCGGCGAAACCGGTGGCGATGATGCCGGCAAATCCAAACTTCTTCATGTCGAAGCCCTTCGCTTTGGGCGTTCGAGCCGTGGCGTGTGAGTCGCGGTTCGGACGTCTCGTCCACCGGTTCGGGGGATTCCTACCCGGTCTGACTCTCACAACACGCTGGTCAACGCGGTTAATTCCACTGGCTGAAATTGAGCGGCAGTTGGCAGCAATGGCCCCCAAGGCGGGCTGGGCGACGGCGCGTGCAGCCCCTGACAGCCTGGCCTAGGCCAACGCGACCCCCAACTCCTCGGCGAAGACCTTGATCATGTGCTGCACCGCAATCTCGTTGCGGCCGATGATCATATGGTCATGCTGACCGTGCCGGACTCCTTCGCCGCACTGCGGGAGCATCGCGAAGTCCTCGTCGCGCACCGCGGCGTGAACACCCTCATAGACGGCGTCGTAGGCGGCCCGCATCTCGTCATTCGTCGCCGGGACGCGACCCATCCAGCTGTGCCGCACCGTGCAGCGGGTGGGCTCGCCCTCGGGCAGCATGTCGATGATCTCAACTCCCACCGGGCTGTTCGCCAGGATCAGGTTGGGGTAGACCCAGTAGATGACACCCATGTTGGCCGATGGGTCGAACGAGGCGCTCGGATCATCGGTGAGGTTCTTGATCCAGTTGAACGGGAAGCCGATGCGGTGATGCTTGCCGAATTCGTCGTAGATCGCGGTGTTAGGCAGGGTGTTCTGCCCGATCAGGCTCTCACCGTGGACAAACGGAAAGTGGTAACCCTCTGCAAACGCTTCGAGCGCACCCTTCCACGACACCTCTGAGGAGAACTCGCGATCGGTGTGATAACCGTAGGTTTCGTAATTCCATTGCGCCAGTTCGGGACCGAGCGCACCGAGGTGGCCGTCAAGGTCGATCGCGGCATCCGCGGTGAGCACGGCCCAGACGAACCCGTAACGCTCCTCCGATGGCAGTTCCACCAGGCCGTAGTCCGCCGTGTCCATCGTGTCGAAGCCGGCCTTGCCCGGGACCATGAACAGCTCACCGGTGTTGCGGTAGGTCCAGGCGTGATAGGGGCAGACGAAGCGTGAGGCGTTGCCGGACCCGCAGGCCGGCATCGCGCCGCGGTGACGGCAGTAGTTCAGGAACACGTGGCTGACGCCGGTGCGGTCGCGGGTGACCAGCAGCGAGTCCCCGAGTACCGAGCGCACGACGAAGTCGTTCTTTTCCGCGATCTGGGCCGACGGCACGATTGCCAGCGGGACCCGACGCAGGATCTGGGATTCCTCGATCTCGGTGATCTTCGGATCGCGGTAGTAGTGCAGCGGCACCTTCAGCACCGTCTCGGCCATATCCGTCGTCCCGTCGACGGCATGTCGAAGGGCGCGGCGGGTCAGTTCCTCATCGGTGCTGCTCACTGGGCTGACAGTCATAGCCTGACCATACAATGACGTTTGACTGTATTGTCAAGATTCGATCGCCTTTCGTGCGACGATCAACGGATGCGCAGGCACGGCTGGGCGGGCGACATTCCCGCCGACGACGACGAAGCCGTCCGCCGCATCATCAGCACGGCCCGCCAGGCGATCGACGCGCGCGGCACGGTCAGCGTGTCCGAGGTGGCCCAATCCCTGGGGGTGACGCGGCAGACGGTCTACCGCTACTTCCCGACGGTCGAGAGTCTCATGGTCGCCACCGCCGTCTCCTCAGTCGACGGCTTTCTCGACCGGCTGGCCGCGGAACTCGGGGCGATCACAGACCCCAGCGACGCCGTCGTCGAGGGCATCGCCTACACCGCAGAGCAGATCCCCCACGACCGCTACCTCAGCCTGGTGCTGCAACCCGGCAAAGCCAGCGCGTTCACCGCGGGGGTGACCTCGGATCTCGCCATCGAGTTCGGCAAGTCGATCCTGAGGCGCTTCGACATCGATTGGGCGGCAGTCGGATTCGATGATGAAGTATTCGATCAGCTCGTCGAGTTCATGCTGCGGACCCTGCAGTCGTTCATCGTCGACCCGGGCGGCCCGTCTCGCCACGACACCGGTTTACGCGCCTATCTGAGGGATTGGGTGGCCCCGGCCGTCGCCGCCCACACGCATTAGAGCGTCGCGACACCTTGGAAGCAGGTGGTGGTAGCACCGCCGACCCACACCGACCCGTCGGGTTCAGCCACCACACTGATCTCGCCGGCGCGGCCGAGCCGTGCCCCCTGAGAGACCCGATACCGCTTCGGAGCCGCGCCGGTACTCGTCAACCACTGCCCCACCGAGGCATTCATGCTGCCGCACACCGGATCCTCGGGAACGTCGACACCGGGCGCGAAGGTACGCATCTCGTACTCATGTGCCGAGCCGGGCGGATACGCCCCGACAAAACCGACCATCGCCGTGGGAATCCGCGCCAGGTCCGGTTCCAGTTCGAGCACCCGTCGTGCGCTGTCCAGCACCAGCACGGCCCACCCGGGACCGTTGTCCACCCACTGGTGGGCGAGTACATCGGCGCGAACCAGACCGAAGGCGTCGACGATCTGGTCCAGATACTCGTCGTCGAGCAATCCGGAACGCAGCGTGGGCGGTGCCTGGAAGTACAACTGGCTGTCGCGCTGCCTGATCTCGACGAGGCCGGCACCACATTCCTGCACGACGCATCCCTCGCGCCGCGGTCGACCGCCGTGCCCGAGCCAGGCGTGCGCGGAGCCGAGAGTCGGGTGCCCGGCGAACAGAAGTTCGCTGCTCGGGGTGAAGATGCGCAGCCGGTAGTCCGCCTCAGGGTGGGCCGGAGGCAGCACGAACGTCGTCTCGGACAAGTTGGTCCACCGGGCAAGCCGTTGCATGGCAACGTCATCGAGGCCTTCCCCATCGAGTACGACCGCGACGGGGTTGCCCAGATACGGGGTTGGCGAGAACACGTCGACCTGGGCGAATGCACGATTACGGGGCATGGTCCCCCTCCCTCTCTGGCGAGCGCGGCAACGTATGCCAGTATCCGCCGGCGCAGGCGTACGCTCACCCACGTGGTCGACCTCTCCTACGTGATCGCCGGATCCGAAGCCACCGGCGGCGCCGGTATACAAGCTGACTTGCGCACTTTCCAGGCCTTCGGGACCTACGGCGTGGGCACGGTGACATGCATCGTGTCGTTCGACCCCAAGGCGAACTGGGGCCACCGGTTCGTACCCGTCGACCCGCAAGTCATCGCCGACCAGATCGAGGCGGCGACCTCGGCCTATGACCTCGACGTCGTCAAGATCGGCATGCTCGGCACCCCGGCGACCATCGACGTCGTCGCCGAATCCCTCGCCCGCCGGCCCTGGCGGCACATCGTCGTCGACCCGGTCCTGATCTGCAAAGGCCAGGAACCCGGCGCCGCACTCGACACCGACACCGCGCTGCGCCGCCAGATCCTGCCGCTGGCCACCGTGGTCACTCCGAACCTGTTCGAGGCCCGCACGCTGGCCGGAATGGACACCATCTCCACGATCGATGACCTGGTCGAAGCAGCCCGACGAATTGGTGACCTGGGACCCGGCTACGTCCTGGTGAAGGGCGGCGTCGAGTTCCCCGGTGACGACGCGGTCGATGTCCTCTTCGACGGCAAGGACGCCGAGGTTCTGCGCGCGCCGAAGGTCGGTCAGGCTCGCGTGGCCGGGGCGGGGTGCACGCTGGCAGCGGCGGTCACCGCCGCGGTGGCAAAGGGGGCCGGCGTTCCCGAGGCGGTGCGCCGAGCCAAGGACTTCACCACCGCCGGCATCGTCGAGCGGATCAGCGGTAACGCACCGTTCGACACCGTGTGGCAGGGCGCGTCGCGCTGAGCCAGGTCACCGGGGCGCAATACCCAAGGCCTCGGCCAGTGATTCGTAGATTCTGAACGCATCCTCGTCGTAGACCTGCAGCACGACGTCCGACATCTGCGGGTGTGGCGCCGAGCGCTCACCCACCACCTGGATCTGCACGTGATTCGCCCCGGCAACCAGATGCTCGCGCAGTCCGCGCGCGACCGTCGCCGCATCACCGTGGACGGTGAGCTGGTCGATCAACCGATCGCTGCCGTCGCCGGCCAGATCCTCATCGGTGAAGCCGAGCCGCCGTAAGTTGTTGGTGTAGTTCACCAATCCGAGATACGGATGCTTGATCCGCGGGCGGGCCAGTGATCGGGCCCGTTCCGGGTCGGAGTCGAGGACCACCTTCTGTTCGGGAGCCAATAGACCCTGCGACCCCAGCGCCGCCCGGGCGCGACGGGTGTGCTCGGGTGTGACGAGGTAGGGCACCGAACCGGCAGAACGCTCGGCGGCAAGGGCGAGCATTTTCGGGCCGAGCGCGGCCAACGCCCGCTTCTCGCGGGGCAGCCCGTGCTCGTCGAGCACATCGAGGAACCCGTTCAATGCCGCCATCGGAGTTCGGTAGTCGCCGACCTGTTCCGGATGTCCCACACCGAGACCCAGCAGCAGACGGTCCGGATACGACCGCTGAATACGCCGGTACGCTGCCGCCAGCGTCTCCGGATCGCCGCGGTAGATGTTGTAGATGCTGCTGGCCACCACCAATTGGTCCGTGGCGGCCAACAGGTCGTCGATACCCGACAGGTCAGGTTCGGGGCCACCCAGCCACAACGTGGCATACCCCAGATCCTCGATCCGCTTGGCCATCTGGGGGGTCGTGGCATAGCCAGGCTGCCAAACACCGAACTCACCGAGATTCACTGCACACCTCCAGTCACGCGCAATCACTTCACGAGCGTGACTCGAGAAAAATGGACCTTCAAGTCCAAACTGGTGGTCGTCGATTACCAGGCGGCGTCGTCCAGCGAACCCAGCAGCGGTGAAGCCGCTTCCAGCCCCACCGTCATCGTGTCGTGCTGGTGCAGCCCACCGAACGACAACCCGCTGAGCCGTTCGATATCGCCAACCGATTTCTGGAACATCACGACTTTTCCTATGTCGGTGAAGGATTCAGTATCAGACCCGAAGGCCGCATCCAGCGCCGCGTTCTGATCGGCCAAGAATGCCGTGGCGCGCAGATCGCCGTCCCGGGCACTGACCCGCACCACGATCTTCCAGAACTGACGTGGCACATGGATACCCCGGTACAGCGGGTCGCGGTCACCGAATACCGGCCCGGTGATCACGGTGATCCGACGCTTCTCGGCGTCGGCGTTGTCGAGGGCGTAGTTCTCGATCTTGGCCCACAGGTGTTGATTGAACGCCGAGATCTGCGGGCAGCAGTTGGCGAAGTGGAAGGTGTCGTCGGCGGCCTGCTTGGCCGCGACGGGACTGCCCCACGCCGGATCGAGGCGACGCACCATGTGTCCGCGATCGAACAGGCGCGGCTTCTGCCGTTCGAACACGTCCTGGTCGAGCTGCTGGTCCGGCCGCAGCCGCGGGTCGGTGTACCAGGTCTCGACAGCCTCGACCTCTCCTGTCGTTCGGTTGATCTTCCGCAGCCGGCGGCCGTCGATGTTGACGACGGTGAACAGCGGCATCCGCCGATCGGCGCGGATGACGAGGCTGAAGTGGTGGTAGCGCAGAACCGCGTTGGCCGACGACCTTTTCAGCCCCTCCGGCACCGCGCAATGCGTCAGCAGCTTCGCCGGGATAGACGGAACAGCAACAGCTTTGGACAAGAAGTCAGGGTCGTAGCCAACGCGGTTGCTGTAGTCGGGGTTGGGCGCGTCATTCCGTTCGAGGACCGCAAGCTGGCCGACCGAGGTGCCGTTTGCCGAGCCGGCGACGGTGCCCGTTGCCGGTAGCGGAGTGGCGGCGGCCGGCGGATTGAGCGCTTCGGCCAGCAAATCCCTTGGCCCGAAGGGCAACTGGTCGTGGCAGGCGCGCAGCGCATCAACGATGGTGCTGATCCTGATGCCCTCGTTGCAATCCTCCGGCACGGGCTTACCGTCTTCGAGCTCGGTGTCGTTGTGACCACCACCGGCATGGTGCAGCGCCACCAAATCGAATTGATCGTTGAAGACCGGGCTGCCGCTGGAGCCATGCAGGGTGTCGGCGGCGTAGTAGAGCGTGACGCCCTTCCTGCCACGGCCGATGACCCGGTTCTCGCGCAATGCGATCTGTTTGTAGTCGGCGTCCGGGTGTTCGATGATCGTGACGTGGTCCCCTTCGGCGTGTTTGTCCTGCGCCGATGACAGTGCGCTCCAACCGAAGTCGGACAGTTTTCCATCGCCTGCCGTACGGGGGCCGACGGCGATCAGCGACACGTCCAGTTCGGTTTCATCACTGGTCCAGAAGAACGTTGCCGGATCGAGCTGAAACTCCGTCACTGCTGCAGGGACGTCATCGATGTCGAGTTGGTAGTTGAACTGGATCGACGTCGACGCGGCGCTCCGCGCATTCGCGACGACATGATTGTTGGTCATGAACAACCGCGGCGACACCATCACACCGGTGCCGAGTGGGCGGCGCTTTCCATCGATGACCCGTGCCACCGCCTGAGCGGACGCCCGGGCCATCTCCAAGTAATAGACGGGCACGAAGTCGGTCGTCGGACCGATGATCTTCCTCAACTCATCCCGTAGCTGCGGCTTGACCAGAGCGGCGACCTTGTCCTTGCCGGACTGCGGAAGGTTCTTGAGCAGTCCGAGGTCGCCGTCGACGACCTTGCTGATCTGCGTCGAGGTCAGGTCACCAGCGGTGATCGCAGCAACGCGGCGAACCAACCGGTGCTGGTCAGGTTCCATGAATACGTTCGACATGCGGTCACCTCGCGTGAGTCGGGATATCGCTACATCGAGTCTTTTCCTGGAACTGTTCGTGCACACGCGTATGCGACTACTCGTTTCCGCTGGGTACAGGTGCCCGGCCCCGAAGCTCAGGCGGAAGGAAACCGGAAGATCAGGGCGTCAAGGAGACGCCGCACCTCGGTAACCCGCAGGCGCACCGCACTCTGGTGATGGTGTGCTCCCGGGCGCCCAGCTCTGACACGGTCATCGATCCGTGCCAACTGCGACTGGAGGTCGGCCATTTCCGCTTCGAGGATGGCGATGAACGCCTGCGCCTGACGCACGTCGGCGCCGGCCCGGTCAGTCATGTTCATCACCGGCGCAGGCGCGGCCACCGGCCGAAGCCAGAGTGGATCAACAGGGTCTGCGGTCATCGTCACACGGTCGCAGCGGTGCTCGCCGAACCAGTTTCCCAGCCGTATCTGTTCGGTAAGGAGCTGTTCACACTGGCGGCGACGCATGTGTGAGCTCTACCGGAACAGTGCACTGGCGATGTCCGCGAAATGCTTGGCGCAGTCTGTCAGCGCTTGAGCGTATCGGCTAGCGTGCCAAATCTGGTCCACTCCAGAAAGGCAACCCCATGTCCACTTACTGCCATCCGCACTCTTTGGACGGCCACGCCGTGATCGTGACCGGCGCGGCCCGTGGTGTCGGCAAGGGCATCGCCACCGCCCTGCTCTCCCGCGGCGCCCGCGTGCTGGTGACCGACATCCTCGACGACGTATTGGCCGATACCACAGCGGAATTCGCCGAGGCCGGGTTCAACGTCGCGTCGACAGTGGCGGACCTTCGTGACCCCGACAGCGCACAACGCATCGTCGACGCCGCGCTCGACGCCTTCGGCACAGTGAACGGTCTGGTCAACAACGCCGTGGCCAGCGCCGGACCGATCCCGTTCGTCGACATCCCGGCCGAGGAGTACGAGCGGGTCCACGACACCGGCCCGCGGGCAACTTTCCGGCTCATGCAGGCGGTTCACCCGGCGATGGTGAAAGCCGGCGGCGGAGCGATCGTCAATCTCGGCTCGGCCGCCGGAACGGTCGGCACGCACTCGTTCGGTGCCTACGCGGGCGCCAAGGAGGCCATTCGCGGCATGTCCAAGGTGGCCGCACTCGAATGGGGCGTCGACGGGATCCGCGTGAACGTGGTGTGCCCGCTCGCCGAAACCGACGGCCTGAAAGTGCTGCGCGACATGGCGCCCAAACAGTACGAGGCGGTGGTCAGAAGCACCTCGCTCAAGCGAATCGGTGATCCCGCCACCGATATCGGGGCGGTCGTCGCCTTCCTGATCGGCGACGACGCGGCCTATCTCACCGGGCAGACGCTGCTCGTCGACGGCGGGGCGGGCTCGTTCCGGTAGCGCATTCGCCGCCAAATCCCTGGTCACCCTTGTTAGGTTCGAGTTTGCCGATCGAAATCACGAGCCAATAAGGAGGAAGACCAATGACGAAACATTTCGGGAGCTCGTTCTCCCGCCGCACGTTCATCCGCGGTGCCGCCTTGACGGTGCCCGTCGTCGGCGCTGCAGCCCTGGCACCAGCCGCCTTGGCAGCACCGCAGGAATGCGGTGATCCGGCCGGCAAGGTCGGCAATTGCGCGGCCCAACTGCCGCAGGAGTTCACCTCGACGAGTTTCAGCACCACGGCCATCGTCGGCGGCACGAATTATTCAATCCTGTTCAGCACGAACATCAGACGCGGACCGCTCATCCCTGGCGGCACCACCGGCTACCGGATCAGAAGCGTCAGCATCTCCGGCAACAAGCTCGACGGCACCCCGTTCTATCTGACGCCGGGAATCGGTGAGGTCGGCCCCCGGCTGCTCAACGCGTTGTCCGCGTCGTCCCTCGGGTTCGCACTCGATGTGCCATGGGACGCAAACCAGCTCGTGCGGTCGTTCCTCTACACCTACGACGTCGAGTTCCTCACAGGCCTCACGGTCAATCAGACGTGCCGGTACACGACGACGATGACGCTCCGCGACAACGGGATGACGCTCGGCGGCGTCGGTTCGGTCAGCTTCTCCACACCGATGCTCGCCGAGTGCGAGGCGGCGCCACCACCGCCACCGCAATAACTAGCCGTGCGCCTTGCGAACCAGGTCGATGGCGTACTGGTTGACGAAGGTGCCCGCGGACGCCTCACCCGTGCCACACGCGCCGTCGGACTCGCCGGGCCGCTTCACCCATAGGAACGCGTCGACGTTTCCGTTCCCGGTCGCGGTGGTCGGCGCAACGCCGAGGGCGCGACCGCTCGGATTGCACCAGTACATCTCGCCTTCGGCCGGCCCGGCGCCGTTACGCGACGTGTCGATGACGTAGGGCTTGCCACCGGTCTGGCCCGAAATGGCGTCGCCGTAGCCGATCTCCTCTTCGGTGGTGAAGAAGTTCGCGGTGTTGAGACTGAAACCGCGGGCCTTGGCCACGCCGACCCGGTTGAGCCGGTTGGCCATCTCGTCGGCGGCCACCCACCGGGAGTGCCCCGCATCGACGTACACCGCGGTGCCGGGATTGCGGGTCAGCGTGTCCACGGCGTAGCTCATCAGGTTGTAGCGTTCCTCGCGCTGATCACCGGACAGGCAGTCGGCCATGGCGAGCGCATCGGGTTCGAGAATGACCGCGGCCGGCCCGCCCCCGATGGCCGCGGCGACGCCGTCGATCCAGCCCTTGTAGGCCGCAGCCGATCCGAAGCCGCCCGCGGCGTAGCTCCCGCAGTCGCGGTGCGGAATGCCGTACAGCGCGAGGATCGGCATGGTGCCGGCCGCCTGCGCCGTGGCGATGTACTTGGCGTCCACCGCGGGGCTCGAAACGTTGTCCATCCAGTACGCCGTGGGCGTGTTGGCGATCATCTGCAGTTCGGGGCTCGGGTCGCCCTGCGCGGCACGCGCTGCCTTCGACGAGGGGTTGACGTAGAACGAGTGCCCTTCGAGCGGGTTGCCGTCACTGGCCAGGCGCACCTGCGGCGCCGACTCGGCGACGAGACCCGCGCCGACCACGGAGGCAACTGTCAGAAAAGGGACGATCAACCGCGCGACTGCGCCAGCAGCTGAGGACATCACCTCAGGGAAAGTAATGGGACGACGCAAGATGCGCCAGTCACTCCTGCGCGAGCGTCTCGGTGTAGAAGCGCATCCGCTCCCGCACCTCGCCCGGGACGATGCCGAATTCTTCGGGCTGATATCGGTGTTTGCCTTTGCCGTCCCGGGGCTGGGCGCGGTGGTGCTCGGCGAGCATCCCGGCGATGTCAGGCGGCTCCATCTGCACCGCAGCGTAGATGCGCCGTACCGTCGGCTCAGGATCGGCCACCAGATCGGTGTACTGAACGTCGAGCCAGGTGACGTCGGTCTCGGCGGCACGGGCGGCGACGGCGCGGCGCAGCCACAGTTCGGTCTGCGCGGTTTGGAACCGGCCTACGTCCGCCCCGTCGACGTGGTCGCTGTAGGTGGATCGGTACGTCGCGAACAGGCTCGCGCCGGAAGTGACCGTCTCCACGATGTCGCGGTGCAACTGCACGATGCAGGCGCCCGGATAGGTCGCGGCCACGTGCCGGAGTTCGGCGGTGTGGGCCGGTGCCTTGAGGATCCAACGGCGGCCGTCGCCGGCGTCCAGAATCTGCAGCATCCGTCGATGCTGGGCGTATTCGTCGGCGAAATCCTGGCCGGCCAGCCAGGTCGCGTAGCTGTCCAGCCGGGTCGTGGCGGCAAAACCCCAGTTTCGCAGGGTGGTGCCCATGCCGAGCACGCATTCCTCGGGCAGGTGCGGCCCGGAGTCGTGCACGATCGCCATGGTCGGGTTGAGGACATGCAGCAGGTACTGGCCGCCGGCAGCTGCCTCGAGGCGCCGGGTGCGTTCGTCGCGGTCGAGGTCCCCGGGTAGACGCCAGGGAGCCCCGAGCTCCGCGGGCAACGGCGCGCGCAACCGCGGGTCGCGACCGAGCAGGCGAAACAGGAACGTGGTGCCCGTGCGCCACCCGCCGGTGATGATGATCGGAGCCGGCATGCTCCGGTGCTCGGTCGCGGGGTGCTCATGCAGATACCGCGCAATGGCCACCCGGGCAGCCAGCCGGCCGGCCGCTGTCCGCTGGGCGGTCAACGCACCGAGCGCGTTGAGCCGGCCGTCCTCCTCCGCCGACGCGAGATATTGCTGCACGCCCGGACGCCACTGGCCGGGCTCGCCGAGCACGCCGGCGCCCGCCCCGCGGGTGCCGCGATCGATGACGATGTCGACAGCGTCCGTCCCGAGCCGGTAGCGGTCAGGACGCGCGGCCCGGTCCTGCTCGGCCGCCGCGTATGCCTTCAGGGCCTCCGGGGTCCGGACGGGCGCGGACCAACCGGTCATGCGCGCTCCGCCAGATCGGCAACGTGTACGACGCGGGTTGACGGCAGCGCCGGCTGCTGCTCGGCTTGCAGGAACCGCATGACGACGATGCCGAATGCGCGTCCCTCGCTGTCGATCCAGTCGCCGGCGGCCGGGCCGGGATCGGTGGCCGAGACGACGAACCGGTAGCGCCCGTCGTCGAGGTGGGCGGTGGCACCGGTGTAGGAGACTCGCCGATGACGATAGTCGAGCGAGTTGAGAAACCTGCTGTACGCCAAGATGTTCCAGTACCGGCAACCCACCAGGTCGCCTTCGATGAGCAGAGCCTGGTCGGGTTCCAACTGCCAGCCGCCGCGCACGTACTGGATGGCCGGTTCGGTGAACACCGCGCCGCCGGTCATCTCGGTCCAGTGACGCAGCTGGTTCGGCGACTCCGCGTCGGCGGCTACGGCGGCTTTCCAGATGCGGGGCAGGTGCGTCACCGCCGCCGACGCCTTCGACAGTTGCTTGCCGAACCTCGACGACTCGACGGGCGCCGGAGTCGGGGGCGGCACGACCGGTTCGATGGCAGACCAACCCGGCTGTTCGGTGTGCGACGCGTCGTGAAAATGCCGCACCCACACCACCGTGGCCAGTTCCGGCAGATCGAGCCAATCACCGGCCGCCGGACGAGCACCGCCGACCACCAGTCGGTAGCCGCCGTCGACGTCGAAAGTCATGGTGTCGCTGTCGATCCGGGCGGTCGCCTGGGCGCCGTTCTCGCCAGCACCGTAGGCGGTGATCGACACATACGACGCGTCGCCGCGGTTGCCACGGATCCGGTAGCGGCCGCCGGGGCGAATATCGGCGACCCAGTACCGGAAGTCGGGATTGTCCATCAGGAACTTCTGCCGCCAACCGTTGAACGCGGTGAGTTCCGGTTTGTCGCGGTCGACTTCCAAACGCCCCAATTGGTTCGACAGGCCCCGCAGCAACGCCCGGAAGCCGTCGACACGTTCAGATTCCGGCAGGTTCGCGGTGTCGGATGCGAGTTGCTCGCCGGCCGTGCGCAATCCGTCGACGAACGCATTCCAGGCCTGGACCTCGGCCCGGGGCTCATCTGCATCGGGCGTGGCCACGACTTCCCTCCCAATTCCGGAAGCATGTGCTTCCAGAATCGGATGGTGCCCGCTAAGCTCGCGGCATGTCAAGGCCCTACCGCGGCCAGGACGCCGACGCGCGATCGGCGGATCGCCGCGCTCGTCTGCTGGGGGCAGCCGTTGACCTGGTCGGCACTCAGGGGGTGTCCGCCTTGACGATGCGCGCTGTCTGCCGGGAGGCCGGACTCAGCCAGAAGTTCTTCTACGAAAGCTTCACCGACACCGACGATTTGCTGCGCGCGGTCTATCGCAGCACCTTCGAGCACGCGCGCGACATCATCAACGCCGCCGGCGACCCGTCGGCCGATTTGTCCGCACGTACCCGCGCCGGTGTGCGGGCCGCCGCCCAACTCGTCACAGAGGATCCCCGGATCTGCCGAATCTTGTTGGTGGAGCCCATAGCCGACCTCGCACTGCGGCAGTTTGTGCGCGACACCATCGGCGCGTTGACCGGTGGCGCGGCGGTCGCGACCGGACGGGCAGACACGGCATCGGCACCGGTGAAGATGCAGTACGCCACTGTCTTCGGCGCGATCATCTCGCTCTTCATCGAGTGGACCGAGGGCAACCTCGGTTCCGACCTGGAGATGTTCGTCGACCACGTGACGGCGATGCTGCTGTCATCGCCTTTGTTCGACAAGGTGATTCAGCCGGTGCCGTCATCGGACCAGCCCGCCAGGACTCCTCGAATCAGCCGGTCGAGCTGATCGGCGTTGTCCACCAACGGTTGTCCGATGACGAACGTCATCATCACTCCGTTGATGAACGAGAACAGGGTCTTGGCTTGTTCATCGATGACTGTTGGCGCCATCGGGTTCTCGTCAGCGGAATGCCACTCGGCGACAACCGCGCGCGCGAGTCCGTAGAACCCTTCCACGGATTCGCGCAGCGTGGCTGCGAGGTCATCGTCGCGCCCGGCCTGCAGGGCCAACTCGTAGCGGGCTTTGGCCCGGGTGAGCCAGGGCTCGGTGGCCGAATACATGACGAGGGTGGCGAATCCGAGCGTGCCCGCGAACTCCGTCGGGTCGGCGTCGGTCGACTCGGTCAGCAGGGCCAGGTCCGCGAGGTCGAGTTCGTTGAGCCGCGCGGCGATCGCATGCATGAGGGCATTTCGAGTTCGAAAGTAAAACGACGTGGTGCCGTCCGGCACCCCGGCCTTCTTGTCGACCTTTGGATGGCTGACGCCGCGCACACCAGCGGAACCGAGCAGTTCGATCGCAGCGTCCGCCAGTTCGCGGCGACGCTGGGCGGCGTTGTACTTCCTGCGTTCAGCGATGCACCGCAGTGTATCGATCAGAACTGGCCACAGTTGGGCGTGGTCGGTTCACCGTTGAAGCGAGCCGCGATCCACTGCATCGCCGGCTCTCCGTCCACCAGCATCGGAAGTGCGTGATTGATCACCAGCTTGTTCAAGAAAGGCGGTTGCTCGTTGGTGCGGAACTCGACATCGGCACCTTGCGCGCACCAGTCCCGCCCCAGTTGATTCGCGGCCGTCCACGGGACCAGCGGATCGTATCGGTTGCTGTTGATCAGGACCGGCGCGGTCGGCTTGTACCGACCGAGCTTCTGCAGTTCGAACAGGCCGCTGAACGGTTCCTCGTTGACGAGTTTGTTGATGTCCTCATTGAAATACGGCTGAAGATGGCGGAACGCGAAGTCCACGATCGTCTGCCCCACGCATTGGCGTGACACCGATTCCAACATGTCCTTACCGCGCTGGGTGAGCTTCGACCGGATCGCGTCGGCGGCTTCCGGATATGCAGCGATGACACCGTTGAGCGCATAGCCGACAACACCCACGAGTGCACTACCGTCGGCGTACGGAAACAGTTCCTTGAGGTCTGCCGGGGGCGCGCCGGCGTAGGTGCCGACGATGTTCAATTCGGGCGCATAGGCCGAGGCCAGCTCGGCCGCGGACGCCGTTGCGCCACCGCCCTGCGAGTATCCCCAGAAGGCCACGGGGCCATGCGGATCCAGCGATGTCCCGGGCAATTTCATGGCGGCGCGGGCAGCATCGAGGACGGCGTAACCCTCGGCCAGCCGGTTCACGTAGGTGTGCATCGAGTCAGTGCCCAGACCCTGGTAGTCGGTCATCACGATGGCAAAGCCGCGCGCCACCAATGTCGCGACGAACGCTTCTTCGTAGTTGACCATGATGTCCCAGCCACCCGAATAGTGGATGCCCTGATTGAACTGACGCGACGGCGCGCATTGGTTGCCTTGCCCCTGAGTGCCCGGAGCGTAGACGAGCAACGGACGCGGGCCCTTGCCGGGCCAGTCGTTGTACGGCTCGAAATACGTGCCGGTGACGGCGATCGGATTCCCGCGAGAGTCGGTGCTGCGGTACATGATCCGCGTCCCCGTCGCCATGATGGCCCCCAGCTGGCCGGACGGCTCGAGTACCAGCCGGCTCGGTTCGGTGCGGATGACGTCGCCGGACATCCCGTCCGGCAACGGATTCGGCGGTAGGTAGAAATCCGCGTACTGCGGCTCGTCACCGGTGTCGGCGAGTGCGGCTGTGGTGGAGAAAACGAGCGACCAGATCATCAGCATGAGGACAACGACAATCCCCCCGGCATTGCGCATTACCGGACAGTAACAAGAAAATGTCTGGCTATGTCACTTTTCCTCTAACTTTCTAGAGAAATCGCCATAAACCGCAGTTCAGATGGCCTAAACCTCACCGATCCGGACTATGCGGCTCAAGCTGAGGTCGTGGCCTGCACCGGGCCGGCGGCGGGGCGCACTTGGCACGGAATGCCGTTCGTGGCGTGCGTATTGCTGGGTACGTCGATCACGTCGGTCGGGTTGAGCAGGTTGTTGTTGACGCCCGGATGGGCGTTGGCGACCGCCAACCGGGTGCCGTCAAGACCGTGTCCCCAACCGTGCGGGAGGCTGACCACTCCGGGGATGACTTCGTCGGACACTTCGACCGGCACTGTCACGGCGCCTGCGGTAGTGCGCACTTCGGCGGCTGCACCGTGCTCGACACCCACCCGTGCCGCGTCGACCGGGTGAATGAGCAAGGTGCACCGGTCGCGCCCCTTCATCAGGGCCGGGACGTTGTGCAGCCACGAATTGTTCGAACGCAGATGGCGGCGGCTGGTCATGACCAGCTCCGGTGCCGGACGATCCATCCGGGCGATGAGCCGGGGAACGTCGTCAGTGATATGTGCATGTAGCAGTTCAACTTTGCCGGACGGCGTGATCACCGTGTCATCGAGCCGCCCGCCCGCCAACTCCTCCAGGCGCAGGCCGTTCGGGTGGCGTTTGACCTCCTCGAGCGTGAGTCCGCCAGGGTTGGCGCCGAACCGGTCGCCCCACGGTCCTACCCGAATACTCAGGTCCGCCAGTCGTTCTGGTCCTCGGCCGCCAAGGGCGGCCATCACTTGTTGAGCGTCCAACCCGGTCAACGGGTTGTTGGGCAGCCCGGAAAAAGTGGCGATGGTGCCCGCGGTGTAGAGCTCATCGAGCGCTGCGATATCCACCTCGGGAACGGGTGTGCCGAACAGCGCGCCGCCGAGGCGCAACAGTATCTCCCACTCGTGGGGCCGCCGAGCGTCGGGCTGCGGGTCGAAGACCGCGTCAGAGTATTTGATGCCGGAGGCGACGGCGTAGCTCCAGTACAGATCGTCGATGTGCGGGTGCTCCAGTGGCGAGAGCCCCGGGAAGATCACATGGGCATGGCGGCTGGTCTCGTTGAGCCAGTTGTCGATCGAGATCAATGCGTCGAGGCTGCCCAACGCTTTTGAGAGACGCGCTGCGCCGGGTACCGATACCGCAGGGTTGCCGGCCACGGTGATCATGGCCCGAATCTGTCCCTCCCCGGGAGTGTCGATCTCCTCGGCCAGACATCCCACCGGAAAGCAGCCCAGCACCTCGGGCGCTCCGCGGACCCGGCTGTGAAAGCGCCCGAAGCTGTAGCCAGGCCCGTCGTGCTCCGGTGGCTTTCCGAACATCGGCACCCACACCGCAGGTTTGGCGAAGACTGCACCACCGGTCCGGTCCAAAGCGCCCAGCGCCGTGTTGATCACGAACACCAGCCAAGTGGTCAGCGTTCCGAATTCCTGTGCGCAGGCACCGATCCGGCTGTAGACCACCGGACTTTCCGCATGCGCCAGATCATGGGCAAGTCGCCGAATATCCTCGGCGGCAACACCAGTGGCCGCAGAAACCCGCTCCGGCGTGAAGGGCTCGGCCAGCGCCACGACTTCGTCTAGACCCAGGACCCGGCCTCGCAGGTGTTCCGGGCGTCGTACCCAGCCGTTCTCCCCGAGGGTTCGCAGGATCGCGAACAAGAGCAACGCGTCCGTGCCGGGCTGAATCGGCACCCATTCGCTGGCACGCTCAGCTGTCAGAGTTCGGCGAGGGTCTACCACCACCACGGTTCCGCGCCTGGTGATGTCGGCCAGCAATCCCATGATGTCGGGCGCCGAGAGCATCGACCCCTGTGAGGCTGCGGGGTTGGCGCCCAACATCATCAAGTAGTCGGTGCGATACAGGTCGGGGATCGGCCCGTTCCACATCGCGCCGAAAAGCAGACACGACACGACATTCAACGACCATTGGTCGACGGTGCCCGGCGAGTAATAACCCTGCATCCCGGCGGCCTGGGCGAATCCCAGCAGCGACCCGATGTAGGTGGCGAGGTCGCTGTTATGCGCCACCGGATTGCCCACATACACGGTCAGGGCCCGGACGCCGTAGGTGTCGAGGACCGGACGCAGCACGCGTTCGGTCTCTGCGTACGCGTCGTCCCAGGACACCTCGACATGACTGCCGTCCGGGCGGCGGACGAGAGGCCGACGAAGGCGATCGGGGTCCTCGTGCAGGTACCCGATCGAGGCGCCCTTGGGGCAGATATGGCCGGCCGACCACACGTCGTCCCGATTGGGGCGCACACTGCGCACCTGCCCGTCCGTGACACGAACCCGCAGCCCACACATCGCCTCACACAGAGGACAGGTCACCAGATGCTCAGCGTCTGCCGCCATTTCAACCCTTCGGATGAGACCGAGGCCATATCAACAGGGTTTTGATAATGACTATCACAATGGTGGCTGTCAACGCCCGGCTCGCCCAGGAAGGCAAGATGGCGACCATGAAGGCGAATCACAGGAGAACCGACGCTCGGCCGGCAGCTGTATCGATGGTCATCGCGATGACGCTGGGCCTGCTGGCAGTGGTTCTCACGTGGGGCCCCGGCATCGGACGGGCATACGCGGCGGAGGCGTCGCCGGCCGGCGATGTGCTGTCGATCGGCGATCCTGCGGCCCCCGGCCAGATCGACCTCTACCTGGATCCGCTCTGCCCCTACAGCGGGAAGATGGTCCGCGAGCAGGGGGCCGAGATCGGCCGGCGCATCGAAGACGGCAAGCTCCACATCAATCTGCGGCTCGTCAATTTTCTCGAAAAGTATTCGGCCAGCGGCACTTACGACAGCCGGGCGATCTACGCCGCCTTCATCGTCGCCGATCACTCGCGGTCGAGCGAGGTCACCTGGCAGTTCATCGAGCAGATCTTTTCCGCCGAGCAGCAGCCGAAGGAAGAAGGTCCGACCGATCTGAGCAACGATCAGCTCGCCGGTCTGGCCGATCGCGCCGGTGCGCCGCCGTCTGCGCAGGACTTGATCAAGCTGGGGCTGCCCATCCCCTTCGACGGACATGCCATCGCGGCCGGCAACCTGCCGTTGCTGCGGCAACTCCCGGATTCGGGGGTGCCGATGGTCGTCGTCGACGGCGAATCGGTCGACGGAAACTCCGATTGGCTGGATCGTCTGCCGGCTTGACGCTGACCACACACGGCCTGATCGGCCGATCCCCGCTACCGAAAGGGACCGACCGGTAGCAGTTCGGCGATGTTCCGGCGACCGCTACGCTTCAGCGATGCCCACCGGCCAAGCCCTACGCACCAAACCGGGCCCCCTGCAGTACATCGGGTACTGCTACGGCAAGCGGCTGCCCGATTCGATGCGCGACTGGGTGGCCAAAGACCTGGCTGGTCCCGGAGCCACCATTCGGATGATGGTCCGCGTCGCGATCCCCGCGCTCCTCGTCCTGGCACCCATCTGGTTCATCCCGATGTCGCTCTACCTGCACGCCAGCATGACGGTGCCCATCTTCATCCCGTTCGTGTACTTCTCCCACGCGCTCAACAAGGTCTGGCGTCGTCATATGCTCGCCAAACACGGACTCAATCCGGGCCTGGTCGACGAGTTGTCGCGAAAGAAGAACGCCCACATTCACCAGGCGTATGCCGAACGCTACGGGCCCCGCACCGGACCGAGCAGCAGCCACGACGTCTGATCGCGCCTACGGCTGCAAGGTGCACAACGTCAGAGCGAAGGCCGGTGCGACGGCCATCGCGATCACCACAAGCATCGTCGCCAGCGAGCGAGGACGCCACCAGATCGCTCGCTGAGGTTTCAGGAGGCGGTTGACGCGAGCGGCTACCGCGGTGCCCGCGGCAGCCAGCACTCCGTCCGGCTGGCGGTGCGTGCTCAAAGCCAGCAGGCTGGCCAACAGTGGTTCGCGGCCATGCCTGCGAGTAGCCGCGTCGTCGGCACACATCTCCAGTAGTGCGGGCACCGACTGCGCCGCCGCCCTCATCAGGGGCAGCCGTGGCAGCGCCGCGGCGAGTGTGTTGAGCGTCGCGATGACGAGGTGATGTCGACCCCGTAGGTGTGCGCGCTCATGGGCCAGCACCGCCGCCAGCGCGGGCGCCTTGAGCAGGTCCAGGGCGGCGGTCGTCACGACGATGGCGCGGTGCCGGCCGCCCGAGACACAGTAGGCGGCGGGCTGGTCAGCCGTGATGGCGACGACGCCGGCGTGCCCGGTGGGCCGACCGATGATTCGAACCGCTTGTGCGTGTTCACGATTGGCGCGCTGTGTCCGGTACAAGGTGACGATCACCCGGCGCGTGGTATTGGTCGCCACTACGGCAGTCACCGCGAGCAGGGCGACCACCAATACCGTGGCGACGGTGGGCGGTAAGGTCACCGCGCCGGCGATCCCCAGTGTCTCGACGCAGAACGTCGGTGCGGTGTGGGTGAGCAGGCTGTGAGCGGCCCCGACGATCAGGATCACCAAGGCCGCCGCCCAGGCGAATGACGCGGTTGCGACGACCACGAGCCAGCCCGCGACCGACAGTCGGGGATGTACGTTGGCCGAGATCGAGCCGGTGAACAGTACCGGCGCCAGCCAGCTCAAAACCATCGCGTAGACGAGCAGAAACGTGACCGCGTTCATCGTGGCTGCTCCTCGGTGAACCGTCTGAGTGCCTGCCGGAGCTTCTGCGAGTCGTCGTCGACGATCTGCTCGAGGAAGAAGTTGAGGATGAGCTCGCTGTCGCCGCCGGATTCGAACACAGTGCGCATCAGCTGGGCGGAATGCTCTTCGCGCGTCATCACCGGGCGATAGCTGTAGGCCAGACCTACCTTCTCCCGCTGCAGCCAACCTTTTCGGAACAGGTTGTCCATGGTCGACATGACCGTGGTGTAGGCGATCTGACGCAAGGTGACGAGCTCGTCGTGCACGCTGCGAACCGTGGAGGGCTCCTCACGTGACCACAGCACTTCCATCACCACAGCTTCGAGATCGCCAAAGCCTTTAATTCCCATATCCGTTACCGCCCGCAGGGGTGCGTCGTCGTCGTTTCGTGGTCTCGGGTATCGAACCTACTTAGCGCGATAGTAGCTTCTCTTCTCATCGCTGCGCGCTCTCGCTCGCGGCCCGCTTCCGCCACAACCGAATTGACCTCCACGCGATGAGCGCCGCCACGACACCCAGGAGCAGCACCGGGTCGCTGACCGCCGAAGACAACCAGCCCAGCCAAACCTGCAGGTCGTACTGGGCGTCGACGGACAGCACACCGCCGAGATTCGCGGTGCCGTCGGTGAGCAGGAAGACCGCCCCCAGTGCGACGAACATCGCCCCGGTGAGTAGCGAGGTGGTGTGGGTCTCGATCGGACCCACACGCACGGGGCGCCCTCGCAACCAGCCGCGTCGGGACAACGTGAAGCGGTCCCACATCCAAGCCAGCAGGAACAACGGTGTCGCCATGCCGAGGGCGTAGACCGCCATCAGCAGCGCCCCGTAGACCGGGTCGGCACCCATTGCCGACATGGTCAGCACCGCTCCCAGCAGTGGACCTGCGCAGAACCCGGCCAGGCCATAGACCGCTCCCAACGCGAGCACCGAGACGGTGCCGGAGATGTTGATCCGGGCCGTCATCCGTTGCATGCCCGACAGGCCGAATCCCTTGCCCAGCAAGGTCATCAGACCGAAACCGACGAGCACGAGACCGCCGATTACGGTGACCTCGCTGCGATAGCGCGTGACGACGCTGCCCAGCGCTCCGACTCCGGCACCCAGCGGCACCAGCACCACACACAGGCCGACCCAGAAAGCGAAGGTGCGCAGGACCAGCAGGCGGGTCCGGTCGAAGGCGTAGGCGAAGAACGACGGCAGGAGCAGGGCCGAACACGGGCTGAGCAGCGAGGCCAACCCTCCCAGGAAGGCTCCGAGCAGACCGACGCCGCTCATCGCTTGGCCAGTGCCCCGTCGATCGCCCGCACGAAGTCCTCGGTGGGCTGCGCGCCGAGCAGAGGTACGTCATTGATCAGGAAGGCCGGGGTGCTGGGAACACCGATCCCGGCACCCTGCGCCAAGTCGGCGTTGATGGCGGCGTCGAAGCGGTCACCGCGCATCCCTTCGGTGAATCGACCGATGTCGGGTACACCGGCCTGTCTTGCGAAACCGATCAGGTTCTCGTCCGTCAGATCCGCCTTCGACCGTTCCGGCGCGGCTGCGTAGACGGCCCGGCTGAACTCCCAGAACTTGCCCTGCTCGGCGGCTGCGCGGCCGGCACGCGCCGCGGCCATCGACTGCGACCCGAAGATCGGAAAGTCGCGCCACTCGATGCGTAGTTGCCCGCCATCGACGTAGCGTTTCACCAGTTCGGGCTCGGTGTCGCGGCTGAACTTGGCGCAGAACGGGCAGCGAAAGTCGGAGAAGACCACCAGCGCCACGGGCGCATCGGCATCCCCCAGCGCCAGCGGATCGCCGGCCTGGCGGCGTTCGACGGGAGGATGACTTCCCCCGGCACCGGCTTCGGCATCGGTTGTCTGCGACGTCGCTGACGGTGCTGCAGCGGGTCGCGCGGATGCAGCGTCATCGCTGGGACGTATCACCAGATAGGCGATCAATGCGGCGCCGATGACGACGAGGCCCCCGATGAAGATCAGATCCTTCTTGGCGTTCTCTCGCCGTCCGCTCACCGCGCACCTCCATGCTAACGTTTCCTACGTACCTACGCCGTAGATACGTATTCTGTTGTAGCACAACGTGCCGCCGGACCGCGGCCGCCAAATGAGAGGAACCGGGATGTCTGTGCATTCACCGTGGAAGTGGCCGGTTCCGGCCCTGTCGGTGGTGTTCATCGCGGCCCTCGGCGCGGCAATCTGGCTCGCTCAGTCGACATCGACGGTCACCGAACTCACCGCCGGTGAGCAGCCCCAGGTCCGCTTCACCACCACCTCGGGTGCCAGATTGGTCGACGGCGGAACCTACGGCGTCGGCACGGTGATCGTGGCCAATTTCGACGAACCGGTCACCGACCGCGCAGCCGCAGAGCGGCGACTTTCGGTCGAAACAGTCCCATCCGTGGACGGTTCCTGGTACTGGATGGACAGCCGGCACGCCCACTGGCGGCCGCAAAGCTATTACCGCCCGGGCACCGAGGTCGTTGCGGTCGGCGGCGATGAAGGAGGCAGTCGGGTTTCGTTCGTCATCGGCGAATCTCACGTATCCATCGCCGACGACGCCACCAAGCAGATCCGCGTCTACCGCAATGACGAGCTGGTCCGGACCATCCCGACCTCGATGGGTATGGGCGGATCAGAAATTGTTGCCGGAAAGACCATTTCCTTCTGGACGCAACCCGGGATCTATACCGTGATGGACAAAGCCGACACCGTTGTCATGGACTCCTCGACGTACGGGCTGCCGGTTGATTCGCGGTTGGGCTACAAGCTGACCGTCAAGAACGCGGTGCGGCTCACCAACAGCGGGATCTACGTTCACCAACTCGACAGCACCGTGTGGGCGCAGGGCAAGACCAACACCTCGCACGGCTGCCTCAACGTCAATGCCGACAACGGGCGGTGGTTCTACGAGTTCTCCCAACCCGGAGACGTGTTCGAGGTGCGCCACACCGGCGGCGAGCCGCTGCCCGCCTGGCAGAACGGCGACTGGGGCGTCCCGTGGGACAAGTGGCTCGGCGGTAGCGCCCTACCGTGACGCCGTTCTGACACCGGCGCCAGTTTCCCTTTCTGACCCGCACACCCGATCTTTGCACCTGTGACCTGCGCCACTGCAGGACTCGCCGCCCCACCAGGACGTTTTGCGAAATCGGGCAATCGCTAACATCGAGGCGCTACTCATCCGAGGGGCCAGCCCACACGACCCACAGGACGCTTGATTTGAACTCGCCAGAACTCGCCAACTGGAATGCCCAAGAAGCACTCGCGGAGGCGATGATCCCGATCATCGGAACCCTGCACCGGGCGAAGGGCGTGACCGTCCTGCTGCACAGCCGGTCGCTGGTGAACAAGTCCGTCATCAGCATTCTGCGGACGCACCGCTTCGCACGGCAGGTGGGTGGCGACGAACTCTCGGTCGAGGAGACCTTCCCTTTCCTGCAGGCACTGGCCGACCTGGACCTGGGACCGTCGAAGATCGATCTCGGCCTGCTGGTCATGGCCTACCGGGCCAGCGATGGCGGGCTGTCCGTACCCGAGTTCACCGCGCAGGCACTCAGCGACGTGACCGGCGACAACAAGATCGACCCGCAAGGCCCGCGTGATGTGGTGCTCTACGGGTTCGGCCGGATCGGGCGACTCGTCGCACGCCTGCTCATCGAGAAGGCCGGGTCCGGAAACGGCCTGAACCTGCGCGCCGTCGTCATCCGCAGCAACGGCGAAGGCGACCTGGCCAAGCGGGCATCGCTGCTGCGCCGCGACTCGGTGCACGGCCAGTTCAACGGCTCGATCAAGGTCGACAACGAGAACAACTGCCTGATCGCCAACGGCAATGTCATCAAGTTCATCCACAGCAACGACCCGTCGACCGTCGACTACACCGAGTACGGGATCAACAACGCGATCCTGATCGACAACACCGGCAAATGGCGCGACCGCGAAGGCTTGTCCAAGCACCTGCGTCCCGGCATCGCCAAGGTTCTGCTGACCGCACCGGGCAAGGGCGATGTGCCGAACATCGTGCACGGGGTCAACCACCGCACGCTCGATCTCGAGCAGCAGATCTTCTCGTGCGCATCCTGCACGACCAATGCGATCGTTCCGCCGCTGAAGGCCATGGACGACGAGTACGGCGTCGCGCGCTGTCACGTGGAGACCGTGCACTCGTTCACCAACGACCAGAACCTGCTGGACAACTACCACAAGGCCGACCGCCGTGGCCGGTCCGCGCCGTTCAACCTGGTCCTCACCGAGACCGGAGCGGCCTCGGCCGTGGCCAAGGCGATGCCGGACCTGAAGGCCAAGATCAGCGGCAGCTCGATCCGCGTGCCCACCCCGGATGTATCGGTGGCGATCCTGAACATGCAACTGCACAAGCCGACGACCAAGGACGAGGTCCTGGAGTACCTGCGCCAGGCGTCCTTGTCGGGACCGTTGAGCCGCAACCTGGACTACACCGCGGCCACCGACGCGGTCTCGAGCGACTTCATCGGCTCACGTGCGGCGAGCATCATCGATGCGAACGCGACGATCGCCGACGAGGACAACGTGATCCTCTACGTCTGGTACGACAACGAATTCGGCTACTCGTCTCAGGTGGTGCGCACCGTGCAGTACTTGTCCGGGATCGAGTACCCCACGTATCCGCAGATGTGAGCCTGGCGGGGCTGATCCTCAAGTCGTCGGAACGTCCGGGTCGTCGTCGGCCGGCGGCTCGGGATCGCGCCATTCTTCGACGCGGCTCGACCGGTTGCCCTGCAATGTGCCACGCAGCTCGCTCTTGAGCGCTTCGTCCTCGCGCGGACCGTGCTTGGAGCTTTCGCGTTCCATCTCGATCCCCTTCCTGAATCATGTCCGGCTGCAAACGCGACAGACCGGACTGATCGGTTCTCGTAGCGGGTACCCGGCAAGGGCGACAGATACTCGAGCGGGAGGGCCACATGGGTAACCCAAATTCGGATCGCACCGGCGAGACTCCGGAATACGACCCAGACGCTGATCCCGAGATGATCCAGCCGCAGCGGCTCCGGCCGCAGCCCGATCAGGCCGAAGGTGCCGACGATCCTGCCGAGACCGGTTCACCGGCTTCGGAATCGGACTGAAACGCCGAAAGCCAGGATCACGCACCCAAATTCGAAATCTCTGAATCCAACTTGGCCGCTTCCTCAGCCATCTGCTTCTCCGACAGTTGCACTCCACCGGCCTGCTTGATCAGATCGGAACGGGAGGCCACCCGCAATGCCCCGCGGTAATCGTCGGACTCCAGTTCTCCGGCAGGCACCACCTCGGTGTGCCCCTGAATGAGCACCAGCACGGCGTCGGCTACATCGGAGGCCAGTAACCGTCGTACATCGTCAGCCGAGATCGTCATGAGCAGCTCCTCGCTTCGTATGGTTTCGGCCCGTAGAGCAATGCCCGTTCGATGCCGATCCAATACACCGCGTCGCGGAACAACTGCTAGTTGAGATCGATCTGTTCCGTGGTGCCTGCGGAGTCCTTGGTCGTAGTGACGTCCCGGCATTCACCGTAGAGTTCGATCGATCGATTCACTGTCCCCTTGGCCTGCGGGTTGAAGACCGCGACCACCTGGTTCTTGGCCAGGCTGCTGGCATGCGTCTTGAAATCCGTGTTTTCGCCCCACCCGTTGGACTTCAGCTGCTGCACCATCTGCTCGACCTCGCTGCCGGAGGCCTCGAAACTGGAAGCCAGCGGGTACTTGATCCTGACGACACCACGGAACGGCGCCTCGTGCTGGTCATTGCAGGACGAACGCCGGAAGACCACTGCCGATGCATCGAGTTTCAGGGTCTGGACGATCTCTCGAGCGGCATCGACCACCTGGGCCTTGGACTGTTCGGGCGTGAGGGGTTCCGAAACCCCGTTCGCCTTGGAACTCACGGCATCACATCCTGAGGTGAGAGCGGCGACCGCCAGGACCACCGCGATGAACAGATTCGCTCGCACGCCGACCTTTTCTCCGCGTCGCTTGACGATCATTGGTGATGGTGCCCGCCGGTGGGGATCCGCCACGACTCGGGATCGATCTCCACCCCGAGAACTTGCGTTCGGTGATCAGCAGTCATCCCATCATGCTCCAATGCGTCGCCATGCCCTGAGGCGATATCGGAAATACTGAACAGCGATTCGCTGCCGGGAACCAGGTAGCCGCTGTGGTCTTTCCACGGCCAGGTCCAGCCTTCCACCTCGGCCTTGAAGCGTGTCGACCCGAAGTCGTCATCGGCAGGGTCGGTGCCCAAACCGATGGTGACGCCGGTTCCGGGGACGTGAACCTGGTTGTTGTCTCCACCCAGATGAGTGATCGGATCGGTGGAGGCTGCGCCGACGTACACATGGCCGTTGTCGGGCAGGTGGAAGTCAGCCGCACTCTTGGCCAAATCGGTTCCGGGAGAACCGATCAGAACCACATCATCGACGCGCATGCCGTAGCCGGCGGCGGCATCGGCGACAGTGGTCGAACCGTAGGAATGACCGATCACCGTGACATGGGAGTCGCCGTGATTCGTCACCGACAAGGCGTTGACGTCGGAGGACAACAGCGCCCCGCCCTCTCGGGCATTGCCGACCTGCCCGACTTGCGGGTCGAACAGGCTGTCGGGTGCGTTGTAGCCCATCCAGGCCACTACCGCATTGCTCTTGTTCGGATCGGCGCGCTGGGTTTCGTTGTACACGTTGACCGCGTCGTCGCTGCTCAACCATCCCTCTGAAACGCTGTGGCTGGTTCCGGGAACCACCACGGCGGTGTTGTCCGCCGAATCGGGATCGCCGATCGAAATCGCCGCTCTGCCTTGGCCGTTGAAGGCCTCCGGCTCGTACACGTAGAGGTAGGTGGGCGCATCGGTGTTCTCGGCGTTGTGGTCCAGCCCGTCCCGCACTTTCAGCGCGTTGTAGTAGCGAGTCATTTCCTGCTGTGACAGAGCCTCCGTGGCATTTTCCACGCGGGCGATGTCGGCGTCCATCACTGCTTTGTTGGCGATGCTGCGGTCGGCGACCGGGATGCCGTTGAGGTTGCCGAGCTTCTCCGGTTGCTCGCGGAGCAACCGCTTCCGATCGTCCTCGCTCAGCGCTTCCCACCACTTCTTGACCTCTGTGGCGTCTTTGCCTTGCGGTATCTGAGGACCGGTGTCTTTCGGGCTCTGGGGCGCGGGTACGCCGCCGGGACCGAAGGTTTGCATCGGAGAGTCCAGCGCGCTGACCGCGCCACGCAGATTCTGGCTGAGCCGGCGATCCGTGGTGTCGAAGTTGGCCAGTATCGTCTTCACATTCACCGCGTTGCTCGCCGCCAATGCCTGCAGTCGCATGGCGTTCGCGGGGCTGGTCTTTCCGTACTTCTCGAGCGTCGAACCGGGGCGGACCGAGACGGAACCGTCAGGGCCGACCTGCCAGCCCTGCGCG
This sequence comes from Mycobacterium farcinogenes, assembly GCF_019739075.1. NCBI lineage: Bacteria > Bacillati > Actinomycetota > Actinomycetes > Mycobacteriales > Mycobacteriaceae > Mycobacterium > Mycobacterium farcinogenes. Next base: position 6,125,087 of record NZ_CP081673.1, read on the forward strand.
GTCAGGCCGCTGACGGTCTGCAGAAGGCTGGTGCGGGTCTGGGCGAGCTGGCCACCGCCCTCTTGCATGATGGTCTGCGTGCGGGTGAGGGCTTCCTGAAGTTGTCGCATCCGCTGCACCGTCGCCGTCGACTTGGCTTGCGCGGCGTCTGAGGCGGACCCCTGCCACCCGGCATGCAGGGTCTGCAGCCCCTTTTGATGCTGCTCGATCTGAGTACCGAGCGCTGTGGCCTTCTGCCCCATCTCCGCGCCCGCCTGCACCAGGTTGCCGGGCTGCGATGCCTCTACCTGGGGAATTGTGACCGGAGCCCCGGCCGGCGCGGCCTCACCCACCGATCCGCCGTATGCGCCGGCCGAACTCCTCGTCGCCTTGTCGGTACCGTTCGGCCGCAGCCGTCAGGCGGTCTTTGTGCATGGTCAACTCGTCGTTCACCGTTGCGGTGGCCTTCTCGATGGCGGACGCGACGAAGCTACAGGCCGCCCCGCTGACCAGGTCGGATATGCCGCTGCCGGCACTGGCCAGCGATTGCTCGGCGCCCAGCGCCGACACCGCGGCTGCGATCTCGGCCTGCGCCGTAGCGGCCGTGCGCAGGTCGGCGGGAGCCACTCGCAGGTTTGCCGACATAGATAGAGCGTAAGGCCGCTTCTGAGGGTCAAGGCTCACCAATTCTGGGGCGGTGTGGGGAAGGCGACGGTCCCATCCGCATGCTGAGGCGCTGAAAGCGACAGGCCGCCGCAGACGAACCATCACCGGCCGCCGTCGGGCGTCACTTCCCTCTGATCGCTTTGTACAACCTGCTTGAATTCGATTCGTGCGTGGCGCGATTGATCAGATACACCGCGACGTCGATGCAATTGAGCGCAGCCTCCTCGCCGTCCACCAGCAGCACGTCGAGATACCACACGAGCGCGTGACTCTTCTCCACCAACGCCCGCCGGTATCCGACGATTGGCTTGATGACATTCCTGATCAGACGAATGCCGGCCACGGAAATCGGACCGGTTCGAACAACCGCCTCGAAGATCGCGTCAAGGTCCCCATCTGCAAGACTCTTGGCTGCGTACTCAAACTCTGTGGCAAGTTCATCGTATTTGCTTCGGTAGCCCCTCAATACAAGCGTGTGACGGAACTGCTCTCGATCGACATCTCGCCACCTGAACAACGACAGTTCATTGCACTGCTGGAACACCGGCATGGTCGATTCGGTACACGCTGCGACAAGCCCTTGCTTCGCAATACTGTCACAGCGGTTATACACGTCATCCGCGCAGTGGATCATCGTCTCGTAAGTCTCTGAAATGCCACTCACGCGAAGAGTGGGCGAGAATACCGGGCGAGTTCGGTTGGCCCGCTCCACTCCGTAGGCGCTCCAAATATATCGACCACCGGATGCCTCCATCACCCAGCGCTCCAGGACGACACTGCGGTATCGAGCGAGATCCTTCACGTGATCGTTCAACGCGTACGCCAGTCTGAGAAGCTCTCCCCCTAGGCCTAGCAGTTCCGCATTCGCCGCCTTCTGCGCCTCCTCGCGGGCGAGCGAACTTCCGAGGGCCTTTCTGAAGAACAAGGCATATGCGATTGCGAGCAAGGTCAGCGCCGGCAAAACCACCGCGACGGGATTCTGTGATACGCGCCAGGTATCGAGCACATGAAGATATCCGGCATCCTCGGAAATATTTGGCCACGCGCGGAAACAGGCAATCACAGCGGCAAGCAGCCAAGGCAATGGTTTCTTCAGGGCAAGGATCGGAAACCGTAATAAAACACCGCCCAGATTGCTCAGAAATCCTGCGATTCGCCAGAACCAGACTTCACGAAGATGGTGTCGACGAACGGCTCTTTTTATGTTGCCGAGCTCGATAAACCCATGCCCTCTTCCGGTGGATGCCGAATCTTCACGAACTCCAAGCCTCACCAGGTTGTCCACCTGCCATTGCCTGTTCCAGTCCTCATGGATACGCACACGCCACCCGGGAACTCGTGTGTGCAACTGAAACAGAACTTCACGAGTTGCCGATGAACAGACCAGGATCGCGATCTCGATCAGCAGCAGTTCCCGAATGAGCGAAACGATGAAATCATTCGACACCTGGGCAGCCTGCCACGAAATCCAACCCGTCGGCCCAATGCGGCGCGCCACAAACTCGCTGTGGCAGTACATGGTCGCGCCGCACCGCTGAGCTGGCTCAGCGGTGTCAGCGCGGACGCTATCCCTCGTCAGCCCGGCCGACCTGTCCCCTCAGCCGGCAGCGCAGCGGAGAAGAGGTCGTGGCATGCGTTCACCGCGGGCTGCAGCTCGGGAATGCCGGCGGCGCTCACGTCGCCGCGCATCTTCGAGGTGTCGATGAGCGGGTCGCCTGCGGTGGCCGGGTCGGGGAAGTCCGGCACTCCATGGTCGCGCACGCATTGCGCGAATCTGAGCGCAGCGGCCTGCTGCGCGGGAGTGCGCCCCGCGTCTGTTGACCAGCTGACGGGTTGCAGGCCGGCACACGCACTGACCGCGTTCTGCCACGTAGCCTTGGGCACGGAGATCCCTCCGTAGGAGATTTGGCCTCCTGCGTCGGGGTTGGGGAAATCCGCGACGCCGTTGGCTCGCATGCACTCGGAGTACTTCACCGCCTGTTGCTGAGCGGCCGGGTCGGCGACGGCCTGCGCGGCGATGGCTACACCAGCCGAGCCGATCAATGCGGCCATGGCGAAAGTGGCGAACGGGCGGTGGGTGTGTGCTGAGTTGGTTTGTGTCATGGCAGCTAGTCAAGGCCAGGCTCCGTTGTCACCGCGTATGCGATTTTGGATATGCCGACGATATGGGCGAGCTCGTAACTTGGAGATCATGCGTGTCTTGGTCGTCGAAGATGAGCCCTACATGGCGACGGCGATCCGCGACGGTTTGCGTTTGCAGGCGATAGCGGCAGACATCGCCGGCGACGGGGATACCGCGCTGGAGTTGTTGAGCATCAACAGCTATGACATCGCCGTACTCGACCGCGACATCCCCGGCCCCTCCGGTGACGACGTCGCTGCCCGTATCGTCGCCTCGGGCCGCGGCACCCCGATCCTGATGTTGACCGCCGCAGACCGGCTCGATGACTTGGCTTCGGGATTCGAGCTGGGCGCCGACGACTATCTGACCAAGCCGTTCGATCTACGCGAGCTCGTGCTGAGGTTGCGAGCACTCGACCGTCGACGGGGCCACAGCAGGCCGCCGGTGCGGGAGATCGCTGGCCTGCGGCTGGATCCGTTCCGCCGCGAGGTGTACCGCGACGACCGATATGTCGCACTCACCCGAAAGCAGTTCGCGGTACTCGAGATCCTCGTCGCGGCCGAAGGTGGTGTTGTCAGCGCCGAGCAGCTCTTGGAGCGGGCGTGGGATGAGAATGCCGATCCATTCACAAACGCCGTGCGCATCACCGTTTCCGCGCTGCGCAAACGCCTTGGCGAACCCTGGATCATCGCCACGGTGCCAGGCGTCGGCTACCGCATCGACACCGCCGACTCGGGACACCAGGAACGAAACAATGGATAGATCACCGGGATTGAGCCTGCGTCTCAAACTCACTCTCAGTTATGCCGGATTTCTGATGGTTGCCGGCGCCCTGCTGCTCGCCGCCGTGTGGGTATTTCTGCTGCGGTACGTGCCCGACCGGATGATGATCATCCCGGGCAGCACCGACATCGTCTTTCCCAACGATGTCTTCCCCATCCGCTCCAGGCTCCTGCACGTTTTCGCTCCCAGGGCCGCCGCCGTGATGGCGCTCCTGTTGCTCTTCGGCCTCGTGGGAGGCTGGCTGCTGGCCGGCCGGATGCTCGCTCCCCTCACTCGCATCACCGCCGCCACCCGCATGGCCTCAAAAGGCACGCTGTCACACCGAATTCACCTTCCCGGCAGGCACGATGAGCTTCGAGAACTTGCCGACGCCTTCGACACGATGCTCGAACGGCTCGAAGCACATGTCGCCGAGCAACAGAGATTCGCCGCCAACGCCTCCCATGAGCTACGCACCCCCTTGGCGATCACGCAGACGCTGCTCGAGGTGGCCCGCAAAGACCGTGACCGCGACACCGATGCAGTGCTCGAACGCCTGCACACCGTCAATACCCGGGCCATCGACCTCACCGAAGCACTGCTACTGCTCAGCCGTGCCGATCAACGGTCCTTCGCCCAAGAACACGTCGACCTGTCCCTCATCGCCGAAGAAGCCACAGAGACGCTCCTGCCGCTGGCAGAGCGGCACGGTGTCGTCATCGAGACCCACGGCGAGGTGTCGCTCACCATCGGCTCTGCGGCGCTCCTGCTACAGGTGGCCACGAACCTGATACACAACGCGATCGTGCACAACCAGCCCAACCACGGAACCGTATGGGTCACGACGAGCGTTCATCCCACCTCGGTGGAGCTCTCCGTCGAGAATACGGGCGAAAGACACTCTCCGACAATGGTTGCCACACTTGTCGAACCGTTTCAACGCGGTAGCGAACGCACGCGCACCCACCACGACGGCGCCGGACTGGGCCTGGCGATCGTCAACAGCATCGTCCGGGCCCACGATGGAATCCTCACCCTCAACCCGCGCGCCGACGGCGGGCTGTGTGTCACAGTGCAGCTGCCACGCGCCCATCATGGGCAATCCGTCAGAGATCGAGGGCGTCGATCGTATTGCCCGGATTGGGGCCCAGCAGCGCCGCCAGGCGTGGACTGAGATCTCGACGTGCGCTCGTCAGCGGACCCACCAGGCGGAGCAGAACCTCGTCGGCCATGCGCTCGGCGGGCCCGGCAATCGTCATGGCGCCCAATGCGATCGGCGGGATGTGCGCATCGTCGACTTCGGCGAGTAGTGGCACCGAAATCCCATTGATGCCCGGATGGTTCTCGCCGAATGACATTTCATACCCACGATCGCGGATCGCGGCCAACTGTTGTGGCGAGATTCCGCCGACATCGATACTCGCACGCTCCTTTTCATCGAGGTAGGCGAGGATAATCCGGCCACTGGCTCCGGACGCCAGCGGTGACCGTTCTCCGAGGACGCCGGCTGGGTCGAGGAGCGGCCCCGATCGCGCGGGCACACCCAGCACGAGTACCCGGAAGGGGCCTGCCCGCAGGTGAATCACGGCGGCTTCGCCACTGACGGCGGCAAGTCGCGCCACCACCGGATACATCAAGCGCAGCATCGCCGGTCGCGGACCGATCACAGTTGCCAACGCCAGTGATCGACTGGCCAGTCGGTAACCGGAGCGGCCGAGGTGATGAAGATAGCCTTCCTCCTCGAGCGCCTGCAGAATCCGGAAGGTGTTGGATTGCGAAACCCCGGCGCGGTCGGCAATGTCGCGCAGAGTAGCGGGCTGGCGCATCCCGGCCAGTGTCTCCAGCATCTGCAGTCCGCGCAGGGCCGTCGTAGCCACCGTCCGATCTTACTTGCGGATTCCGCAAGTTGAGTGGTCTCTGGCGGGGTGGACTGGCTGCAATAGGCGGTATGAACGCATCGTCGACACAATCCCGGGTAGCGCCCCCGAGCGCACCCGAGGGGCCCACCGGCCGCCTGGTGGAGTGGGTCCACATGCTGGGTTGGAGCCAGATTCCCGACCGGGTCCGCAAGCGCGCGGCCCACCTTGTGCTGGACGGCATCGGATGCGGCCTGATCGGCGCGCAGCTGCCGTGGTCGCGGGCAGCGACGGAGGCGGTACTCGGCATCGAGGGGCCCGGCATCGTTCCGGTCATCGGTACCGGACGGACTACCACACCCGTAGGGGCGACCCTACTCAACAGCACCTTCATCCAGGGCTTCGAACTCGACGACTTTCATCCGTTGGCGCCGCTGCACTCCGCGTCAGTGCTGGTGCCATCATTGCTCGCCACCGCGGCCCACCTCGATCGGCCCGTCAGCGGCCGGGAACTGCTCATATCGGCGATCGCCGGATTCGAGACCGGCCCACGGATCGGTTATGCACTCGGCGGCACCGAAATGCTGTCCCGGGGATGGCATTCCGGTCCCATCTTCGGTGGAATCGCGAGTGCCTTGGCCTGTGGCAGGCTGCGCGGCCTTGACGGCGCCCAACTTGAGGACGCAGTCGGTTTCGCCGCTACCCAATCCGCCGGCCTGATGTCGGCACAGTACGAAGCAATGGGCAAACGGATGCAGCACGGCTTCGCCGCGCGCAACGGCTTCTACTCCGCTGCCCTGGCAGAGGCCGGATACACCGGCATCGATCAGGTTCTCGAACGCCCCTACGGCGGCTTCCTCGCGGTGTACGGCGAGGGCCATGACCCCGATGCGGCCGCGGTCACCCGCGGGCTCGGGGAAAACTGGGAGACAACCGTCATCATGGTGAAGTCCTGGGCGGTGATGGGCGGCCTGCACGGTGTGGTCGAGGCGGCCCGCACCCTGCGAAAGCGCCTGGCCGGCCGCACGATTGCCCGCATCGATATCCGGGTCGGCGAGGTCATCTTCCATCACGGCTGGTGGACCCCACAGCGGCCGCTGACCGCGATCGGTGGGCAGATGAACATCGGCTACGCGGCGGCCGTGAGCCTGCTCGACGACGCCGCGCTACCGCAGCAGTTCACCGCCGAACGGCTCGACGCCGACGACGTGTGGCAGCTGCTGGATCGCACCCACGTCGAACTCGACCGCAGTATCGACGAATTGCCGCTGGCCGAGCGGTTCCAGACGCACTTGACCGTGACCTTCAGCGACGGCCGTGCCGAGACCGCAACGGTGATCGCACCGCACGGCTACCCAGGAGATCCGGTCACCGACGACGAGCTTGTCGCGAAGTTCCACCGCCTGGTCGATCCCGTCATGCCTGCGGACCGGGCCACTGCGATCGAACAAGCTGTACTCGGCCTCCCCGACGCTGACGACATCGCTCCTTTGGTGGATCTGCTTGCCGGTGAAGTGGGCAGGGCTCTGGACTGATGGCCGTCGACCCGCAGGAGAACTCATGACAACAACAGCTCGCGCTCGCCTGCGTGAACTGCTCGACCGAGGACAGCTCATCGTCGCCCCCGGCGTGTATGACGGGATATCAGCGCAACTGGCCAAGCGCACCGGCCACACCGCCGCCTACCTCACCGGTGCCGGTGTCGCAGCATCAGGATTCGGCCTGCCCGACATCGGGCTGGTCACCCAGACCGAGATGGTTGAACGTGCCCGGATCGTCGTGCGCGCGCTCGGTGATGTGCCGTTGCTGGCAGACGCGGACACCGGCTACGGCGCTCCGATCAACGTCATCCGGACCGTACGCGAGTATGAATACGCCGGGGTGGCCGCACTCCAACTGGAAGATCAGGCCTTCCCAAAACGATGTGGTCACCTGCCGGACAAGGAGCTGGTGAGTGCTGACGACTTTGTCCGCACCTTAGGAGCCGCTCTCGAGGCGCGCACCGATGAAGACATGCTGCTGATCGCCCGGACCGATGCCCGTGGTCCACTCGGACTCGATGAGGCGATAGCACGGGCCAACCGGTATGCCGCCGAGGGCGCGGACATTCTGTTCGTCGAAGCGCCACAAAGCTATTCCGAGATCGCACGGATTGCCGCCGAGGTCAAGGGCCCGCTATTGCTCAACCTGGTCATCGGCGGGCTGACCCCCGAGCAATCTGCGGACCGACTGCAAGAACTCGGGTTTGCGGTTGCCATCCACCCTTCCGCGGTTCTTGCCCAGTCGACGCTCGGAACGCTGACCGCCCTGTGCCAGTTGCGTGGCATCAGTGCTGACGAGTTCCTGCCGAGCAAGCCGGAGGAGTTCTTCAACCTTGTCGGCATGGCCGAATGGTTTGCCCTCGGCAACAAGTACCAGCCCGCCGGACAGGAGGTTTGACATGGGCATGACGATGATCGAGCGGATCCTGGCCCGCAAAGCGGGCCTCCCCGAGGTACATGCCGGTGACATCGTCACCGTAAACGTCGACATGACAGTCCTGATCGACTTGCAGTTCGCCACCATGTGGATACAACCGTTGAAGATCCACGACCGCGCCAAAGTGGCGATCGTCATGGACCATGCCGTGCCGGCACCCACCATCAAGGACGCCGCGGGAGGCCCGAAGGCGCGCAAGTTCGCCGCCGACTTCGACATCAAGCGCTTCTATGACGTTGGCCGCCACGGCATCTGCCATCAGGTGATCGCCGAGAACGGCTTGGCCCGACCCGGCGACATCCTGGCCTGCACCGACAGCCACACCTGCGCGGGCGGCGCGTACAACACCGCGGCGCGTGGACTGGGACCTGCCGAGGTGTACTCGATCCTGTGCACCGGAAGCACCTGGTTCCAAGCGTCGGCGACCATCCGTTATGAGCTCATCGGAAGCCTGCCGGCCGGCGTCAGCGGCAAAGACGTCTTCCTGCACATCGCCAACGAGTACGGCGACGCCGCAAACCTCAACCTCGAATACGGCGGGCCCGGACTCGCTTCGATCCCACTCAACGACCGGCGCACCATCGCCACCCAGGGCGCCGAGGTTTCGGCCGACTTCTCCACGTTCGCCTACGACGACGTCCTGGCCGAGCACTTTCATGAGCTCGGCATCAGCGAGTATCAGCCGACCTACCCAGATTCTGACGCCTCCTACCACGCCGTGCGCGAGATCGACCTTTCGGCACTGGCGCCCTACGTCGCCCGCCCCGGGACCGTGTCCCGAAACGGACTGCCCGTCACTGAGATAGAGCCCCGCAAGATCGACCAAGCTTTCATCGGTTCATGCGCCAACGGCCAACTGGACGATCTCCGCATCGCCGCTGACATCCTCCGCGGCCGCCAGGTAGCGCCTGGCGTGCGACTGATCGTCACCCCCGCCAGTCAGCAGGTCTACCGCGATGCGATGCGGCTGGGCTACCTCCAGGACATCGCCGACGCCGGAGCCGTCGTCACCAACGCCACCTGCGGTGCCTGTTTCGGCTACCACCTGGGTGTGGTCGGGCCCGGCGAGGTCTGTCTGACATCGAGTACCCGCAATTTCACCGGCCGGATGGGCTCAACCGAAGCCGAAATCTACATGGCTTCCCCGGCCACCGTCGCGGCATCGGCGGTGGCGGGACACATCACCGACGCCAGGGACGGAGCGGCCCGATGAGCACAGACCTCACAGTGACGGGCCGGGTCTGGGTGTTCGGCGACAGTCTGAACACCGATGCCATGTACCCGCCCGATGCCATGAAACTCGACCTGCCCGATGCCGCAAAGATGGTTTTCTACGACGTGCGGCCCGGATGGACGGACCAAGTGACTCGAGGCGATATTGTTGTCGCCGGCAAGAACTTCGGCGTCGGATCGTCGCGGCCCGTCGCTGCCCTGTTCAATCAGCTGGGCGTGGCGGCGTTGATCGCCGAGGAGTTCAACTCACTGTTCTTCCGCAATGCGGTGAACTCCGGCCTGCCGGCCATGACCGTACCCGAGGCCACGACCGCATTCTCCGACGGTGATACCGGAACTTTTGACCTGCGCAGCGGCGAGTGGCGCAACGACACCACCGGCATATGCGGCACCACCGGCAAGCTTCCCGAGCTTATTCTCGACATCCTCGCGAGCGGCGGCACCCTACCTCGACTTGCCCAACAAGGCTATATCCCAGTCGAACTCGCCGATACGCTGCGGTCACCGGCGGTGTCGGCGGCAGCACAGGGCAGCGGCGCATGATGGCGCCGCCGACGGTACTCGAAGCCATCGGAACTGCGCTCCGGCCGGTTCGGGCCGGCCGCAATCGGAGCCGATTGGCCGCACTGGCACCGCCATTGAGCCTCGGTCTCTCCAGCTCCGCTTTCCGCGACGGCGGTGCGATGCCTGACCGGTACGGTGGACGAGGCGTGGGTGAGAATCTTTCGCCTCCATTGAGATGGACTGGAGTGCCCGCAGATACGGCGGCACTGGCACTCGCCATCGAAGACGAAGATGTGCCGTTGCCACGTCCGCTGATGCATACCGTCGCGGTGCTCGATCCCACCCTCGACCATCTCGACGAAGGTTCGCTGCAACCCGGAGCTCCTGGTATTCGATTCTTCAAAACACCGCTCGGATACGGCTATTCAGGACCACGCCCCATCCCCGGTCACGGTGCACATCACTACCGCTTCTACATCTTCGCAGTGCCCAGACCCATACCCGACGACGTAACGACCCGACACGACCTGTTCAGAGTCATACGCGACAGTGCCACCGCACGCGGCGTGCTGACCGGAACCTACGAGCGACCATAACCGATACCCAAGGCATTCCAGTCAATCGACCACTGTGCCCCTAGACCCTCGTTGAGTCGACCACTACCAGTAGGTCGCCGCCTTCGACTTGTGCGGTGGCGGACACGGCGACGCGTTGCACGGTGCCGGCTTTGGGGGCGGTGATGGCGGCTTCCATTTTCATCGCCTCGATGGTGGCGATGGTCGCGCCGGCCTCCACGGTGTCGCCTGCGGCGACCCCGACGGTGACCACCCCGGCGAACGGGGCGGCGACGTGATCGGGATTGGTGCGATCAGCCTTCTCCGCGGCCGGGACCTCGCTGGCGATGCTGCGGTCACGCACGGTGATGGGTCGCAGTTGCCCGTTGAGGATGCACATCACCGTGCGCATGCCGCGCTCGTCGGCATCGGAGATCGCTTCCAGCCCGATCAGCAACTGCACCCCGCGTTCCAATTCGACGCGGTGTTCCTCGCCGTAACGCAGCCCGTAGAAGAACTGGTTGGCACTCAAACCCGAGGTGTCGCCGTATTCCTCACGGTGGGCCTCGAATTCCTTGGTCGGCCCAGGGAACAACAACCGGTTCAACGCCGCCTGACGTTTGGGCCCGGGTGCGGCCAGCAGCGCCTCATCCTCGACCGAGAGTTCCTGGATCGGCCTGGCCGGTCCCCGGCCCTCAAGAGCCTTGCTGCGCAACGGTTCGGGCCATCCCCCCGGCGGGTCACCCAGCTCGCCACGCAGGAATCCGATCACACTGTCGGGGATGTCGTAGCGGGCCGGATCGGCGGCGAACTCGGCGGCACTGACCCCCGCCCCCACCAACGCCAACGCCAGATCCCCGACCACCTTGCTCGACGGGGTCACCTTCACCAACCGGCCCAGCACCCGATCGGCTGCGGCGTAAGCGGTTTCGATCTCCTCGAATCGATCCCCCAACCCCAACGCGATGGCCTGCTGGCGCAGGTTGCTCAATTGCCCACCGGGAATCTCGTGGGTGTACACCCGCCCGGTCGGAAAAGGAGGACCCGACGCCGCAACATCGAAGGGTGCATAGACCTTGCGCAACGCCTCCCAGTAGGGCTCCAGATCACAGACCGCGTCCAGTGACAGGCCGGTGTCGAACGACGTGTGCGCCGCGGCGGCCACGATCGAGGACAACGCCGGCTGACTGGTCGTCCCGGCCAACGGTGCCGCCGCACCATCGACCGCCGAGGCCCCGGCCTGCCAGGCCGCCAGGTAGGTGGCCAACTGTCCACCGGGGGTGTCATGGGTGTGCACGTGCACCGGCAGATCAAAACGCGATCGCAACGCCGAGACCAACAGGTGCGCCGAGGCCGGGCGCAACAACCCGGCCATGTCCTTGATCGCCAGCACATGCGCGCCCGCCTCGACGATCTGCTCGGCCAGCTTCAGGTAATAGTCCAGGGTGTACAGATTCTCGGCAGGATCGGACAGATCGCCGGTGTAGGACATCGCGACCTCGGCGACCGCGGTGCCGGTTTCGCGGACCGCGTCGATCGCCGGACGCATCGACTCGATGTTGTTGAGCGCGTCGAAGATCCGGAAGATGTCGATGCCGGTTGCGGTGGCCTCTTGAACGAATGCCGAGGTCACCAACTCCGGATATGGGGTGTAGCCCACGGTGTTGCGCCCGCGCAGCAGCATCTGCAAACAAATGTTGGGCACCGCCTCCCGCAGGGCGGCCAGCCGCTCCCACGGGTCCTCTTTCAAAAACCGCAGCGCCACATCGTAGGTCGCGCCACCCCAGCACTCGATCGAGAGCAGCTGCGGCATCATCCGCGCCACATACGGCGCCACCTTCAACAAACCCGTCGACCGCAGCCGGGTAGCCAACAACGACTGATGCGCATCGCGGAACGTCGTATCCGTCACCCCGACAGCAGGCGAATCCTTGAGCCACTGGGCAAAGCCCTGCGGCCCCAACTCGACCAGCCGCTGCTTGGACCCCGCCGCCGGCGGCGCCTCCAAATCGATCACCGGCAACTTGTCCTGCGGGTACACCCCCGTCGGGCGTTCGCCGTTGGGCTTGTTCACCGTGACATCAGCCAGGTAATTCAAAATCTTGGTGCCGCGGTCAGCCGGGGTGTGCGCGGTCAACAGCTGCCGACGGTCATCGATGAACGACGTGGTGACCCGCCCGGCCCGGAAATCGGGGTCCTCGATCACCGCCTGCAAAAACGGAATGTTCGTCGACACCCCACGAATCCGGAACTCCGCCAACGCCCGGCGGGCACGCGCCACCGCGGTGGAGAAATCCCGACCCCGACACGTCAGCTTGACCAGCATCGAGTCGAAATGCGCCAACACCTCCGCGCCGACATTGGTACCGCCGTCCAGACGCACCCCCGCACCGCCAGGCGAGCGGTAGGCGGTGATCCGCCCGGTATCGGGACGGAATCCGTTGGCCGGATCCTCGGTCGTGATCCGGCACTGCATCGCCGCCCCGCGAATGACCAGCGAATCCTGGCTCAAACCCAGATCCGCCAGCGACTCACCGGCCGCGATCCGCAACTGCGAACCCACCAGGTCCACATCGGTGATCTCCTCGGTCACCGTGTGCTCCACCTGAATCCGCGGGTTGCACTCGATGAACACGTGATGGCCACGCTCATCGAGAAGAAACTCGATGGTGCCCGCACACGAGTACCCGATGTGCCGGGCCAGGGCCACCGCGTCCGCGCAGATCCGTTCGCGCAGTGCGGGATCCAGGTTCGGTGCCGGCGCCAGCTCGATCACCTTCTGATGCCGGCGCTGCACACTGCAATCCCGCTCGAACAAATGCATCACGTTGCCGGCCGTATCGGCCAGGATCTGCACCTCGATATGACGCGGGTTGATGACCGCCTGCTCCAGATACACCGCAGGGTCACCGAACGCGGACTCCGCCTCACGCGAAGCCGCCTCCACCGCCTCGGCCAACGCCTCAGGATCGGTGACCCGGCGCATTCCGCGCCCACCACCGCCGGACACCGCCTTGACGAACAGCGGGAATTCCATATCGGCTGCCGCAGCGACCAATTCATCCACCGACGACGACGGCGCCGAGGACGCCAACACCGGCAAGCCCGCTGCCCGCGCCGCCTCGATCGCCCGCGACTTGTTCCCCGTCAACTCCAACACCTGAGCCGAAGGCCCCACAAAGGTGATACCGGCCTGCGCACACGCCGACGCCAACTCTGGATTCTCCGACAAAAACCCGTAACCCGGATAAACCGCGTCGGCCCCGGAATGCTTAGCCACCCGGATGATCTCGTCCACCGACAAATACGCCCGCACCGGATGGCCGACCTCACCGATCTGATACGACTCGTCAGCCTTCAACCGATGCAACGAATTGCGATCCTCATACGGATACACCGCCACCGTCGCAATGCCCAACTCATAAGCAGCACGAAACGCACGGATCGCGATCTCGCCACGATTGGCGACCAGCAGTTTGGAGAACATCGAGGATTGGCACACTTTCGCTCAGGTTGTCGCATTGCGCCCAGTCGTATTCGACGAGAACGCCGCACATTCGAAGGGCCGGCCTCATCACCACGTCAGGAGTGAGGCCGGCCCGCGTCATCATTACATGGACACAGCCTCGTAGCCATGGGCTTTGGCGACTTGTTGGGAGAGCAGCTTGCCTTCGTGTGTGGACAGGCCCTTGGCCAGTGCTGCGTCGTCGGCGCAGGCGGCCTTCCAGCCCTTGTCGGCCAGTTTGAGTACGTAGGGCATGGTGGCGTTGGTCAGTGCGAAGGTGGAGGTGCGCGGCACGGCGCCGGGCATGTTGGCCACGCAGTAGAACACCGTGTCGTGCACGCTGAACGTCGCGTCGTCGTGGGTGGTGGGCCGGGAATCCTCGAAGCAGCCACCCTGGTCGATGGCGATGTCGACCAGTACCGCGCCCGGCTTCATATGGGCGACGGTGGCATTGGTGACCAGCTTGGGGGCCTTGGCGCCCGGGATCAACACCGCGCCGATCACCAGGTCGGCCTTCTTGACGGCCTCTTCGAGTTCCAGTGAGGACGAGTAGCGGGTTTCGATGCCGGCGTTGGTCTCGTTGTCGATCTTGCGCAGGGTGTTGATGTTCAGGTCGAACACCGTGACGTGGGCACCCATGCCCTTGGCGATGCGTGCGGCGTTGTAGCCGGCCACGCCACCACCGATGACGACGACCTCGGCCGGGGCGACACCGGGCACCCCACCCATCAGCACGCCGCGCCCGCCCTGAGTGCGCATCAGGTGATAGGACCCGACCTGCGCCGACAGTCGTCCGGCGACCTCACTCATCGGGGCCAGCAGCGGCAGCGCACCATCGGCGGTCTGCACGGTCTCGTAGGCGATGGAGGTGGTGCCCGAGGCCAGCAGGGCGTCGGTGCATTCCTTGGACGCGGCCAGGTGCAGGTAGGTGAACAGGGTCTGGCCGGTGCGCATGCGCGCGTACTCCGCGGCGATGGGTTCTTTGACCTTGAGCAGCAGTTCGGCCTCGGCCCACACCTGCTCGGCGGTGGACACGATCTCGGCGCCGGCGGCCTTGAAGTCGTTGTCGGTGATGGCCGACCCCTCACCGGCCCCGGCCTGGATGATCACCTCGTGGCCGCGGCGGGTCAGCTCCGCCACCCCCGCCGGGGTGATCGCCACTCGGTACTCGTTGTTCTTGATCTCGCGGGGAATGCCGATTCGCATAGAATTTCTCCAGAATTGGGTAGCGGAGTGCGCGGGAGCGCGGTTGGAAGTTCCCCTGCGTGCGGCGCACAGCGCGGTGGCTACGACAAGGGCTGACCGGTACGACGTTTGACGTCTGCGGTACGGATGAGACTGGCTGTCGACATGGGAACCGTCTCGGCCGTACGTCCCAGACTGGGATCACACGGCCGAGACGGGATTGTGTTGGTCAGAAGACCGTGTAGACCTTCAAGACGGTGTCGTGGATATCCCACGTTCCCGTCCAACCCTTGGCGAACACCGCGCTGTCGCCGGCGGTGATTTCGACGGGCTCGCCACCGTCTTCGGTGGCGGTCATGCTCCCGGAGAGCACGGTGATGGACTCGTTGGTTTCGAAGATCCACCGAGATGGCCCGGGAGCACATTTCCAGATGCCGACCTCGGTGATTCCGTCGCCGGTCCAAAGCTTCTTACCCTCGGTGGCCATCGGCTCACCGGTGGCCTCC
This sequence comes from Mycobacterium farcinogenes, assembly GCF_019739075.1. Taxonomy (NCBI): domain Bacteria; kingdom Bacillati; phylum Actinomycetota; class Actinomycetes; order Mycobacteriales; family Mycobacteriaceae; genus Mycobacterium; species Mycobacterium farcinogenes. Next base: position 6,140,437 of record NZ_CP081673.1, read on the forward strand.
GGCAGCGGGCCCCAGTCTTCGAGCTCGATGGCTTCGACGTCGCGAATGCGCACGGTGGCGGCAGCTGACTGGCTCGATGCGGTCATATCTATCTTCTCTTTCTCTTGTTGTGTTGCGCTGAAACGAATGGCGGGCGCGTCGACGTGACTATCGGACGAGACGCAGCGGGAGGGTGTAGTAGTGCCGCGAAGCGTCGGTGTTCTTGAGCGTCGGCTCGCCTGCGAGTTCGATGCGGGAGTAGCGTGCCGCGATCCTCTCCCAGAGCACTCGGATCTCGCCTTGTGCCAAGAGCTTTCCCTGACAGGTGTGGGTTCCGAAGCTGAAGGTCATGCTGCGGGACTGTTCCGGTGGCCGGGTGTAGTCGAACTCGTCGGGGTTGTCGTAGACGTCGGGATCGTGGTTGGCCGCACCGAGCATCAGGCGCAACCGGCTTCCCGCCGGGACATGGACCCCTCGGATGGTGAGGTCCTCGGTGGTCGACCTGGTGATCACCGGCTCGGGTGCGTCATATCGCACGAGTTCGGTCACGATGGCGTCGCGCACATCGGGATTGGACCGGAAGGCGTCGAAAATCTCTGGCCTCTCGGTGAACAGCTGGAGGCCGGAGCACATGAGGTAGCTGGCATCCATATGGCCGACGGTGTAGAAGAACACCGCGGTGGCGAATGCTTCAGCTTCGGACATTTCACCGGTGTCCTGGAGCCGCAGCAGGTCATCGAGCAGGCCATCGCTGGGGTGGGCCCGTTTGTACTCGATGCACTCCCGCACCCGCCCCTGCATGTATTTGTGGGCTTCAACCGACTGGTCTCGGTCGCTCTGGTCGCGGGCCGAGCTGAGAACGAACATGGCGTTGCGCATCTCCCGACGTAGTTCTTGCGCGCCGCCCTCGGGTACCTGCATCACTCGGCAGATGGTGCGGTGGGCCACTTCGACCGCCAGATCTGACCCGTCAACCAGACCGTCCTCACCGATCTCGTCGAGGAGTTCGTCGGTGATCTCCTCGGTGAGCTTGAGCCATTCTTTGATCTTCTTGGGCGTCAGCCATTTACCGGTCATCCGCTTCAGCCGCGTGTGGTCGGGCTCGTCGCGGCCGAGAGCCATGTCGCTGAGAATCGCCCACGCTCCGGTTTCGGCCCACTCGGGTTCAATCACCACCGATGGCAGCCGGCCGTAGTGCATCAAGTCCTCGTACTTGGTCAGCACGTAGGCACCGTCCCAGTCGATCGAGACGGGCGCCTCACGCAGAGCCCGCGCATAGAACGGGTAGGGATCCACGCGCAGCTGCTCGTCCTGCCAGGGCAGATAGTCTTCGGTCCTCGGACAATCCGGCCCCGGATCTGCTCCGGCGACGGCGATGTCGTGTTGCGGTGCGGATGTCGTCATCTGGCTATCTCCTCCTCTTGGGTGATGGTGTGGAACGCCCTGGCGTTCACAGCTGTCTCGGTGCTGAATCGGCGCCTCACACGTCCGCCTCACCGGTGTCGGCGCGCCCCAGTGCGGCGAAAATCTCGGGCCGATAGGCGCGGAAGTAGACAGCGAGCATCGCACCGATGACGGCCGACGCGGCCAGGATCAGGAGCAGGCCCACGTTTTGGCCCGGGGCCCCGCCGACGACGAGATCGAAATGCAACACAGCCAGGATCAGAGTGGGGACCAGGACTGCGATCGCGATCGCGGGCGCAAGGAAGCATTTCAACCAGTTCGACACTGCCCGAACGCCTTTGCGGGCAAACCAGACGATCACTGCCAGGCTTACCAGGCACATGAGGGTGAGTACTCCGACAGTGCCCAAACCGAACAATTGGGCGTCCAGGCCCACTCCCTCGGGATTACCCAATCCGAGCGGGATGAGCAGTACCGCAACGATGACGGCGACCGCGGTCGACGCTCGGGCTGGGGAGTGATGCTTTGGATGCACGTCGGCCACGAAAGCGGGCAACGATCGGTCGACACCCAGGTTGTAGATGTAGCGGGAAACGACATTGTGGACCGCGATGCCGGCCGCCAGTTCGGAGGTCAGGATGAACGCGAAGGTCAGCTGGCTGAACATCGGAGCGACCAGGTTGCCAATTGCGTTGGAGAACATCCCTTTCGGATCGTCCGTCGCCACCTGAACGGCATCGGAACCGTAGGCCGTGATGAGTAGGTAGCAAGAAACGATGTAGAGCACGCCGACGAACAAGACCGCGCCGTAGGTTGCTCGCGGGACGGTTCTGTCGGGATCACGGACTTCATCGCGGAACAGTGCGGTGGCCTCGAAACCGATGAAGATCATCACAGCGAACAGAAACGCCACTCCGAAGTCTCCGTCAGCCAAGGCGCTCGGGCTGAAGGGGCGAGCGCTGAATCCTTCAGGTCCGCCTCCGTGGACAAGCACTCCGATGTTGAAAACCATCACAATGGCAACCTCGAGCACCATTGCGACACTGAGGATCTTGGCCGACAGCTCGATGTGGAAGTAGCACAGCGTGCTGACGATCGCCCAGGCGATGGCGGCCCACGGCCACCACGGTGTCGACGGTCCGTTGACACTCGATATCAGCTCAGTGACGGTCAGGCCGATAAAAACGAATACCCCACTCAACATCAGCAGGTAGGCCGCTACCGCCAGGAACGCTGCACCAAGTCCCGGAACCTTGCCAAGGCCCGCGCTGATGAAGGCATAGAACGATCCCGGCTTGGGCAGCCAGCGCGTCATCGTCACATATCCGACAGCGAAGATCAGCACAGATGCGGTCACCAGCACGAAGATGAGGGCGGCTCCCGGCCCCCCGAACATGATGGTGAAGGGGATGAAGCCGGCGACCGCCGCGATCGGCGCCGAGAACGCCAGGACGGTGAGCATCAGTGAACTGACGCTCATGTTGCCCGTCAACGTTGCGGCATGCCGGTCCTCGGCACTGGCTGGAGCACTCGGCGGCTTCAACGACACCGTGGGTTCTCTCATGGTTGCGACCTTCTACGCTGGGCGGTGATGTCCGTCAGGCCTGTGCCTGCGGCATGGGAAGTCCGGCCAGCCATTCGAGCGCCACTTGCGATGGATCCAGTCCACTGTCGGCGTCATGGAAGCCCGTCTCGCCGATCTGGGTCGCGCCCAGATCTGCGAAAGTCTGAGTCAGCGTCCTGATTCCACGGTTGTAGGTGTCATAGCTGCTATCGCCCAGGCCGAATGCGGCGAACTGAACCGCCGAGAGGTCAGGCTTGGACGATGTGAGCGCGTTGAAGAACGGCTCGGCGGTCTCCGGAAGATCGCCTTCTCCATAGGTGGAAGTAACGACGATGATTGTTCGTTGCGTTGAGAGCCGGCCGACGTGGTAATCCTCCATTCCGACCACCTCACCCTGAATCCCATCATGGGCAAGCTGTTTACAGATGTCGTCAGCCACCATTTCCGAGTTGCCGGACTCGGTTCCGAAGAGGACCGTGATTGTGCTCATACGTACTGCCTTCCGTGGTTGTGCATCGTCGAAGTGACGTGAGTTCTACTGTCGGATTGAGCAAGCCGTCATCGTGCGGTTGCCACATCGAGCATTCGCTCGATGTCAGAGATCTTGCGGCGGCAGCGATCTGGTGGAGCCGACTGCACCTCGAATGTCTCGATCTTCTGCCAGTCGCCGAAACTGACCATCCGGTTGCGCAGAATTGGCTCAACATCAGAGAAACCGCGGCGACCCGCCACGACCCGCCCGTCCACCACATCGTTGATGATGGCGTCGGCGACTCTCCGGGCCTCTTTGCGATTTTCGGGAATCGTGCCTTTCGGTCCCCGATTGAGCCAACCCACCCGGTACACGCGGGCCCCCGACCATGATGCCGACGGACATGTCACGCCGGCGTCGTCACCCTCGGTGAACCCGATTGCGGTGACCACGGTGTCGGCCGCGATCTCGACAACCCTTGTCCCACAGTGGGTTCTCGCATGGACAATACTTTGTCCGTTGCGCGCATCGATCCGGTCGAGCGCGACACCGAAATGCAAGTTGAGCTTCGTCGGTGCGAACCGGTCGGAGCGGCAAGCATTCGATTGTACGGTGTTGGCGAACTCGTCCAACACCTCCACGATCGGGCCGCTGTCACTTGTTTCGAGGCCACAAACCGTAGTCTCGACATTGGGCAAAGTCAGCAGCTCCCGCAACATCGACACATCGCATTTCGCCTGTGCCGCAGACGATCGCGCAAGAAGATCGACGCGCAATGGGGTTGCCGGCAGAACCTCCTGACGGAACGTGTCGTTGATGTCCGATCCGATCAGGCCGTCGCCCTCCTTGCACGCCAACCGGGCTACATCGATGGCCACATTGCCCATACCGACGATGACGATTTGGCGCCCCAGGGCTGCGTCCGTCCCAGCGGCGTCGCGCCGGAGAAGCACATGGGGATGACTGTTGAGTGCTTGCAGCAGATCACCCGCGCCGACGACCCGAGCCCCCGGTGCCTGCGGAACGTCGAGTCGGCGGTCGTTGGGCAACCCCGTGGCCAGGACCACGACATCGAACGCTTCGGCGAGCGTCTCGAACGGCAGGTCGCGACCGATCGTCACGTTGCCGGCGAATCGCACATTGGGAGTCGCGAAGAGGCGATCGAACTGCTTGGTCACCCCTTTGGCGCCCTGGTGATCCGAAGCAACGCCGTATCGAACCAGCCCATACGGAGTGGGAAGCGACTCGAAGATCGTCACCGCCGCGCGCGGGCACTGTTTCGCCAGGAATTGGGCCACATAACAGCCAGATGGCCCGCTGCCGACGATCGCGACCGACAAACCGTGCTCGAACGGGTCAATGTTGCCGCGCTCACTCGCACCGGGCGAGGAGTCAAGGCCGCCGTCGGTTACACACATCTTCGTCACCCTCCGCGATATGGATGGACGCCACATACGAAACTAGATTGGAAACGCGACTTGAGTCGCGTATTGACCAGGTTAGTGTGGATCACGTCACTTTGTCCATACGTAAGTGACGTTTAACGTGACATTTACAAGCGCGATACGTGGCCACGCGCTCTGGACACGCCCGCTCTTCCGCCAGTAGATCAAGACTTCAGTCGCGTCCCTGATAGCGTTACACCTGGAGGACTGCAGCGGTGCGGATGCGAAGGAGCATGAATGGCGAGGACCGCAAATCCGCCGCTGACGGGGGCCTGGCATCACGACCTCGCCGGCGGACTGCGGAAGCGGCCGTTGCAGGAGCGGTCGAAGTCCATGATCCAACGCATCCTCGACACTGCGGCAGAACTGGTCGAGGAAGTCGGCTACGAGGCCGTCGTCGGTTCCCCGACTCTCTTGCTCGATCGCTGCGGCGTCAGCCGCGGTTCGTTCTATGCGTTTTTCGAATCACCTGAGCGCGTCCTTGACGAGCTGTGCTACCAAGGCATCCGGCTGTCCACTGCGAACCTCGATGCCGCGCTGTGGAACCGCCCCGGCGAACACTGGGTGGAAATCGTCGACGTGCTGCTCGACGTCTACACCGCCGAGCACCGGACGCCGTTGATACGTGAGTTGTGGGTGCGCCAGAATCTCACCCAACGGGTGAGGGATCTCGATCACCTTGCGATCGATGATCTCGCGGCGCTGACCCATGCCCAATTTCGTAAGCATGCACCGCTATTCGACAACTTGACCGAACTACACTGCCGCGTCGCCATCCATACCGTCGAACGATTGTTCCAGTACGCATTCATCGACGACCCAGACGGGGATCCCGCGATCATCGCCGAGGCGCGCCGAATGCTCATCGACTACTACGCCGGCCACGCGCAGGCCTGATCACGGAGCTCCTCACCGTGCGGCTTCATCCGGGTGCCGGTCTTTGAGTGTCGACAACAGCTTCTGCACACTCCACATGCTGCGCTGCACATGGGCGCTCATCGCACGCTCGGCATCGTCGGATTTCCGATTTCTGACGGCGGCCAAGACCTCTCCGTGCTCAGCGATGGTCGCCTCGTGAAAGGTTCCACCCTCCGGCAGTAGCGCCAACGCAGGGTGGCAGCACTGCCGGGTCTCCTCGATGCCCCGAATCAAGAACGGATTTGCCGTGATATGGGCGAGAGTGAGGTGGAAGACCGCATCACTTCGCATGAAGGTCGCGTCGTCGGTGGCGTCGAGCAATTGTTGATGTGCGGATTCCAGCTGGTCGAGTTCGGCCGCGGTGTGTCGTTCACTCGCCAGCCGGGACACCGATGGTTCAACCAGGCACCGATACTCCATAGCGAGGCGGATCTCGTCTCGGTTCCGGATAGCCTCCACAATCACGTCGTGGAAGCGTGACTCGTCTTCGCCGGCACCGCGAACGAAGGCTCCACCGTTGCGGCCACGCCGGCGCTCGATCAATCCTTCGGCCTGAAGCTGACGGAACGCCAGTTGCACCGGCGTCCTTCCCACCCCGAGCATCTCGGCGAACTCGCGCTCCGAAGGCAACGCCGAACCCGGCGGCAGCAGACCGAGGCGGATCTCACGACGGACGAGGTCCGCCACATATCTATTGACGTCCACATGTGACGGAGGAAGGGAAACCGTGCCGGACGATATCCCGCTGATCGACAGACTCATCCGCTCGCCCTGTCCATGCGCGCGCGCTGGCTCATCGCACAATGCTACCCAGTCGACATTGCCGCTCATCGCGGTGTGCTCCTCAGTCCGACTCCGCCGGGTTCAGCATTTTCATGTGCGTCTCCGATCGAGGCCGCAGGTAGAACCGGTAGTACAACAGGGACATCCCCACAATGACGAGCGCCGCGATCTGATCCTTCCGAGTTTGCTCAGCGAGGACCACCAGACAGAGCGCGATGGCCGCCGTCGGCGCCGCCGGCCACAGCGGCATGCGATACGGACGAGACAATCGGGGGACACGGATCCTGCTCACGATCGCCGACACGGCGACCAGAATCATCTCCAGGGCGATAATCGTGCCGATTACCGTTGCCATCGTCTCGACGTCCGTCGTGAGGATCAGCAGTACCCCGGCGACTCCGATGACAAGGGTTGCCACCCAGGGCGTCTCGAAACGCGGGTGAACTCTTGCCAGTGCTCGGCTGATCGGCCCAGGCCACATCCAATCGCGCCCGGAGCTGTAGACAACCCGAGCGAAGTACGGAGTCAGCGCCATGACGCCGTTCACCACCGCCAGCGCGATCCCGAGACTGACAATCGTATTGAAACCTTCCCCTCCGGTGTCCGTGAGGAGTTGCTGCCAAGGCGTGGCCGAGGTGGTGAACTCGGCCAACGAGCGGGCTCCCAACAGTCCGCCGAGCACTGGGATGACACCGAAGGACACAGCCACGCCCAAAGAGATGAAGACCGAGCGCGCGATATTGCGTCCGCCGCCGGACGTCTCTTCCGAGAACAGTAAGGCACCTTGAAAGCCGTTGTATGTGAAGGCCGCAACGGCAACGGCGGCGAGAAGTACACCTGCTGCGAGGTTTTGGGCGCCTTCAGGACCAAACGTCGTAGGCCTGAGCACCTCGCTCAACGAGTGTTGGGTCTGCGCGAATCCGAGCAGCGTGACAAAGACGACGACCAGTAATTCGATGGTCAACAGCAGGCCGACCAGCCGGGCACTGAAGCGGACCCCGAGGATCGCGATCAGTGTTCCCAGCGCGATGACTACCGCGCCCACCCATCGCGCGTCCAGAGGGACCACGACATTCAGATAGGTCGCAACGGTCAAGGCAACGACGGCGGGAATCAGGAACGCACACACCGGCCCGGTGAAGACCAGCGACACAAAGCCCGCCGCCTTGCCCAAAGTGCGAGAAATTACCGAGTAGTCGCCGCCCGCGATGGGGTAGGCGCTGCCCAATTCGCCATAGCACGCCGCCATCGACAAGCCGAGTAGCCCAGCGATGAGCAAGGCCCATACCGCCCCGGTCCCGGCCATGTTCAGCAGGATCGGGGCTATGGCGAAGACACCGACGGCCGGAGTGATCGCGGCCACGCACAGTGCCACATTGCCCCACAAGCCAAGGCTCCGGCTGAGTTCCTGGGTGTACCGCAGATTCTCCTCTCCGTCCTGGCGGTCGGCTTCTCTCGAGAACTGCTCATGCATATCGTTGCCGTTCCCACTCACTCACCGTGTTCTGCCAGGCATGCAATTCCCATTCACGAGTCTGCAGATAGTGGGCACAGAAGTCGGAGCCCAGCACCATATCCAACGCCCCGTCGCGCCGGCGGAACTCGGCAATCGCGCCTTCAAGGCTCGTGGGCAGAGCTTCGTCATGGCCGTCGATGACTGCCCGGTCTGGGACACTTTCGGCGGCGAGACCAAGATGCACTGACGCCGCGATCGCCGCGAGTGTCAGATACGGGTTGCAGTCAGCTCCGGGACGCCGTAGTTCGAACCTGCTCGACGCCGGTCCCCTCAACAGCGCGCGGAGGGCGAATGCCCTGTCGTCAGGACCGCAGGCGGCGCTGACCGGAGCGAAATACCCCGGAACCAGGCGCTTGTACGAATTGATGGTCGGGTTATAGATCAGGCTCAGGGCTGGCAAGTGGGTAAGCATCCCCCAAGCTGCACGTCGATAGAAATCGTCCTCACGATTGCCTCCCGCCGCTCGCAACGTGTTCTGCCCAGCTTCGTCCCACAGGGAGAAGTGCACGTGCGCACTCGAACCTTCCTCAAGGGCAACGGGTTTCGCCATGAAGTTCGCCGACAGACCGTGACGCCGACCGGCCTCGACCGCGGCCAAGCGCAGCAACGCAGCGGTGTCTGCGGCCGCCAACCCCTCCTGGGGGTCGACGTTGACTTCGATCAGACCCGGAGCGCCCTCGCTGTGCACGACCGAGAGGCCGAGCCGCAGTTCATCGGCATAGCGCCGGAGGGTCCCGATGAAGTCGGAGATATTCGACAGCGTCAACGGGCTGTAGCTGAGACCGGACGTTGCCGGTTCCCAGGTTCCCTGGCGGAACAGCCGGAATTCGAATTCGAATGCCGCCTTCATCTTCAGGCCGTGTTCGGCGAGCGCGTCGAGTGCCCTGCGCAATACCTGCCTTGGACTGACCCCGCACGGTCCGCCACCGCTCTCCAGTAGATCGCCCAACAGCAGGTAGGCAGCCGGGAACCACGGCAATGGGCGCAGCGTGCCGAGGTCGGGCCGCAACAACAGGTCTTTCGCCCCGCCCTTGAGCCCCATCTCTGACAGCGTGGTGATCGGCTCGTCGACCGGATCGACCGCCAGCAGTAGATCCGTCGTCGGAAGTCCTTCTGCGAGCGCCTGTTCGGACTTGATCACTTCTGGATCCAACAACTTCCCCCGGAGATTGCCGTGGATGTCGGGAAAGAGCAGGACCATTGAGTGGGCATCGACGGGAATGGCCGCCTGCAGACCGGCCGCTGTTCCCGGTGGGTACATCGAGTGCCGGCCTGAGCAAGCGTCGAGCGATTGCGTGGACAAAATTGGTTCCTCTACATCGATGGGATTAGGGCCGATCGAGCAATCGGCGGGGATTTTCCACCATCATCTGCGTGATGATCTCGTCGGCGACGCCGTACTGGTCGCGTAGTAGCGGCAAGATTCGGCGATGCAGATGGTCATAGCCAAAACCGCCGTAGCTCTTCAGATTTGCTTTTGTCCAGACATCACAGGCGAGTACCAGCTGCTCTGCGTGGCCCTCACCCAACAGCGGCATCAGGTGATCGATCCGCTCGAGGTCGGTGGGATCCTTGAACAACCCGCTGAAATAGAAGTCGGAACCGAATGTGTCGAACGCCATCGCCACACCAGACTGTGCGACCTCAGCGTGATAGCCCTTGTCCAGGTGCTCGTCGAGGTGTCCCATGATCACTCGATCAGGAGAAATACCCTGGGCCAGAAGGACATCGAGGACAACCAGCGCTTCGGCTCCGCGGGGTTCGAGATGGATGCTCACCGACGCCTGCGTCTCGACGGCAGCGGTGCCGGCGGCGGCGAGAACCTTTTTCTCCCGCTGCGTAACAGGCGAACTGGTGCCGATTTCTCCGATCAGTGCGGCCTTGATGCCGCTGTTCTCGACACCATCGCGCAACTCCGAGATCAACAGCTCCGCAAGCTGATCAATGCTCCATTGCTCGACAAAGTCGGGGTGAGAGTCGTGGACGTAGAACCCACATCCGCTCATCACGTGAACTCCACTGCGCTCCGATATCGCCGCGAGATCGCCGATCCGGCGGCCCAGGCCTATGTTGGTCAGGTCGACCAGCCCTGCGTTCGGAATGGTTGCCAGGTAATTGAGTTCGTGGACAGCCAGATCGACGTCGTCGATGACAAGGTTGTCTTCCAGACTGACCAGATTCCAGCGGACGAATCCCAAGTTCTCAATGCTGACCGTCGGCGGCTCGGGCAGGGGCTCACGTGCGGGCTCAAACCACACGCGACCGTCGATCAGCAGATGCTCGTGCATGCTGGTCGTGCCGAGCTCGGTCGGCGCAATCGGTCCAAGGACTGTGTATATCGGCATCGCCATCCTAAAAAGGAGTTCGGTGAACGCCTTTTTATCAGACCGGCAGCGGGCACGCAATACCGCCACCCTCGAATGTCGGGAGTTTTGAAGACCGTCAAGCGGCACTTACTCCCGTCCGTAACTTCTCTGAAACACGCTGCTCAACAAGCTAAATAACGCCACCATCCTCAAGCTTCGGCAGCTCCCCACCAGGCACGGCTCGTTCCCATCTTGACGAAGGAGCCGCACACCGGTAAACAATGGATCGTGACGCAATCCAATAACCAGCCGGGCCGACCGTCGCCGACACACGTCGGTACCGCGCGTGTAAAGCGCGGGATGGCTGAGATGCTCAAGGGCGGCGTGATCATGGACGTCGTCACCCCAGAGCAGGCCAAGATCGCCGAGGGTGCGGGCGCGGTGGCCGTGATGGCCCTGGAACGGGTGCCTGCAGACATCCGCGCCCAGGGCGGGGTGTCGCGCATGTCGGATCCCGACATGATCGAAGGCATCATCGAAGCGGTCACCATCCCGGTGATGGCCAAGGCGCGCATCGGGCATTTCGTCGAGGCGCAGATCCTGCAGAGCCTCGGGGTCGATTACATCGACGAGTCCGAGGTGCTGACCCCGGCCGATTACACCAACCACATCGACAAGTGGCGTTTCACGGTGCCGTTTGTGTGCGGGGCGACCAATCTGGGTGAGGCGCTGCGGCGGATCACCGAGGGCGCGGCGATGATCCGGTCCAAGGGTGAGGCCGGCACCGGGGATGTCTCCAATGCCACCACCCACATGCGCAAGATCGGCGGCGAGATCCGCCGGCTGACCTCGATGTCCGAAGACGAGCTGTATGTGGCGGCCAAGGAACTGCAGGCCCCGTATGAGTTGGTGGCCGAGGTGGCCCGGGCCGGCAAGCTGCCGGTCACGCTGTTCACCGCCGGTGGCATCGCCACCCCGGCCGATGCGGCGATGATGATGCAGCTCGGTGCCGAGGGTGTGTTCGTGGGCTCGGGCATCTTCAAGTCGGGCAACCCCGCCCAGCGCGCCGCGGCCATCGTGAAGGCCACTACGTTCTACGACGATCCCGATGTGTTGGCCAAGGTGTCGCGCGGTCTGGGCGAGGCCATGGTCGGTATCAACGTCGAGGAGATCGCCCAGCCGCACCGGCTCGCCGAACGCGGCTGGTGACGGCCCGAAACTTTCTCAATCACTCTGTCAAACATTGAAACACGTTCTCTGGAAGGGAAACTGATTATGACAGCACTGCAATCTCGTCATGCTCTCGAGGCCACGGCCCTCGATCACCTCTGGCTGCACAGCAACGACCTGGAATGGAATGAGCTGGTCGACGGTGGTCTTCGCGTCTTCGTCGAAGGCCGCGGATCAACCCTCATCGACGTCAACGGCAAGCAGTACATCGACGGCTTGGCCGGATTGTTCGTCGTCGCCATCGGTCACGGACGCTCCGAAATCGGCGACGCCATGGCTGCCCAGGCCGGAAAATTGGCCTATACCGCCGCCTCCAACGCGGCCAATCCGGCTGCGATTGCGCTGGCGGAGAAGATCAGCTCACTCACCCCGGGTGATTTGGATCGGGTATTCCTTTGTTCAGGCGGCTCCGAAGCCGTCGAGAGCGCGATGAAGATCGCCAAGCAGGTCCAGGTCATGCGCGGTTTCGCCAAGCGCTACAAGATCATTGCGCGGCGCGGCTCCTACCACGGGACCACCTTCGGTGCGGCCAGCCTCACCGGCAGTGCCAGCGAAAAGTACTTCGGCCCGTTCATGCCAGGCGTCAGCAAGGTACCCAACCCCAACCACTACCGCAACGACTTCGGTCTGGAAGGTGAGGCCGGCGACATCATGTGCGCCCGCTTCGTCGAGCAGGAGATCCTCACCCAGGGACCCGAGAACGTCGCAGCGGTGATCGGTGAACCCATCTCGGCAGCCAACGGCACGCACATCCCCACCCCCACGTATTGGAAGATGCTCCGCGAGATCTGCGACCGCTATGGCGTACTGCTGATCATGGATGAGGTCATCACGGGGTGGGGCCGCACCGGCAAAATATTCGCCGCTGAGCATTTCGGCATCGTGCCCGACATCATGACGATGGCGAAGGGTCTGTCCAGTGGCTACGCACCGGCGGCGGCCGTGGCCGTCCGCTCGTCGATCTTCGACGACTTCCGTCCCGACGGAAATGCGTTGGCCCATCTCATCACCTTCGGCGGCCACGCGGTCGCCGCGGCCGCCGCACTCAAGAACATCGAGATCATGGAGCGGGAGAACCTCATCGAACGCTCGGCCGAAATGGGCTCGTACCTCTTCGAATTGGCCCAGGGACTTCGAAGCCATCCGACCGTCGGTGACGTCCGCGGCGGGAAGGGCCTGCTCTGTGCCATCGACTTCGTCAAGGACAAGACGACCCGCGAAGCCTGGGGCACCTCACATCCGTTCATCCGGAAGATGGCCCTCCGCACGCAGGAGGAGGGTCTCGTCACACGAGTGTGGGACGTCCTGCACCTGGCTCCCCCGTTCGTACTCACCCGTGGCGAGGCCGAGCAGGCGATCGAGATCATCGATCGTTGCCTGACCGAAGTAGAAAGCGAGTTCGCCGATGAGATCGGCTGACGTTCGTATGTCGGTGCGGCGCAAAGCGGTCCGATGAACGCGGCGGTCATCGGCGTGTGCGCGGCGTTCGAAACCGCAAGTTGGGGATTCTGGAGCCAAGAAGCTGCGATCGTCCCAGCAACCTACCTCGGCAAAATCCATGCGGCCGGCGGAGTACCGCTGGGGTTGATCCCTGATGCCCACGTCGTCGAACAACCCAGTCTCGTGCTTGACCGCATCGACGGCCTGTTGTTGATCGGAGGAGTAGATGTCGTGCCCGCGTCCTATGGCGCGGCGTCCGACACCCGCACCGAGGCCACTGAGCCCCGGCGCGACGCCTTCGAGCTGGCCCTCGCCCAGGCTGCGTTGCAGCGCGATATTCCCGTGCTCGGTATCTGCCGGGGCATGCAGATTCTCAATGTGGCCACGGGAGGCACACTGCACCAACACCTTCCGGACGCCGGCTTCGGCGAGCATCGACGGAGCCCGGGGCGACTCGACCACGCGACGTTCCACGATGTCGAGGTCGATTCGGGCACGCATGCGGCCAGTCTCGCCGGTGGCGGCCTGCAAACCGTGAATTCCCATCATCACCAGGGTGTGGACGTTCTCGGTGAAGGTGCCGTCGTGACGGCGAGGTCGATCCCAGATCTGCTGCCGGAGGCGATCGAGTGGCCGGGGCACCGCTACGCCCTGGGCGTGCAGTGGCATCCAGAAGTAGCGGAGCTCCAACACGCGCTCACTGATTTTGTGAGCGCTACCCAGCAGAGTCGAAAGTGACTGAAATCATGAGCATTTTGGAAGTAATAGAGCCCGCCACCGAGGAGATCCTGGCTTCGGTGGAGCGCACCACCCCTGAGCAGCTCAACGAGATCATCGACCGGGCGACTGCCGCGCAACAGGTTTGGGCAGGCAAATCACCGCAGTATCGCGGCCAGGTGCTGTTGGCGCTGGCAGCCGAAATAGAGAACAATCTCGAAGCGCTCGCCGTCCTTGAGGCACGCAACGTCGGGATGCCCATCGGTGACGCGCGCGGCGCCGTGGCCGGGGTGGCGGCGACCTTCCGTTACTATTCAGCGGCACCGGAACGGCTTCTCGGACACACTATCCCGGTCACCGGTGGCGTCGACATGACGTTCAGGGAGCCCATCGGCGTCGTCGGGTTGATCACGCCATGGAACTTCCCGTTGAGCATCGCCGCCTGGAAGGTAGCGCCGGCCCTGGCGGCCGGCAACGCCGTTGTCCTCAAGCCAGCTGAACTGACGCCCTTGACCTCACTAGAACTCGGCCGGCTGGCTGTCAAGGTGGGTCTTCCAGAAGACCTGCTCAACGTCGTCGTCGGATCGGGAAGGACAATCGGCACTCAGCTGATCGAGCACCCCGGTATCGGCAAGGTCGCGTTCACCGGGTCTACCGACGTCGGCAAGGACATCGGCCGGCGCGCCGCCGAGAGCATCAAGCGGGTGACGTTGGAACTCGGGGGTAAATCTCCGTCGCTGGTGTTCGCCGACGCCGATCTGGATGCTGCAGCCGAAGGCCTCGTGGGCGCAGTCTTCGGAAACGCCGGTCAAGATTGCTGCGCCCGGTCCCGCGTTTTCGTGCAGCGCCCGGTCCTCGGGAAGTTCCTGGACAAGCTGCAATCCGTCGTGGACAACATGGTGGTCGGGAACCCGCTCGACGAAAACACGCACATGGGCCCGCTCATCTCCGCCTCGCACGCCCAAAGCGTCCAAGGCTACGTCGATGACGCCCCGGTGCTGTTTCAGGGATCGGTGCCCGGCGGGCCTGGATTCTGGTTCCCGCCAACAGTGTTACACCCGGTCGACGACGACCACCGCTCGGTTCGGGAAGAGATCTTCGGACCCGTGGTATCGGTACTGGCCTTCGATGACGAGGACGAAGCGGTCACCCGCGCCAACGACACCATCTACGGACTCTCCGGCTCGATCTGGACGACAGACGGCGCTCGGTCGTTGCGAATCGCGCGCCGGCTTGCCGTGGGTACGTTGTCCGTCAACTCGTACACCTCGGTCCGCATCACCACGCCGTTCGGCGGCTTCAAACAGTCCGGCCTGGGGCGCGAACTCGGACCAGACGCTCTTGACGCCTACACGGAGATCAAGAACGTCTTCGTCAACACCTCGTCGTCCTGAGTCCACGGCACCATCATGCCGGCCATTCCGAACGGGCATTCTGAACGTGCAGCGCCATTGGTGGTCGACCAGTTCGATTGGGAGATAATCCAATTCGTAGTGGCTTGGGCGCACTACGGCGGCCCGAGCGACGAGCATACGGTTCCGCTGTTCGGCATGGACGCTCCGCGCTTGCTGGAGCGATTCCACGAGGTGGTACTTCGACTCGGGCGAGGCGGCCACGCGACGCTTACATTCAAGCAATACAAGCTCTTTCAACGCGCCGCAGCGGTTCAGGCACGCCTCGTCCGAGAGCACCAGCCTTCCGGCCCAGCGAAATCCGACAAGCGCTCAGCCGCCGAGCTTTCGGCAACGGCCGGTAGATGGTTCCAACACCAGGGTGTATGGCATTGGCAGGAATCAGAAGCGCCCCAGTCTGCTCACTGATTCCCGCCAATGCCTCACTGATATCCGTCAACAGAATTTGGAGAACCCATGAGTCAAGTAGTGCGTGGTGTGATTTCGCGGAGCAAGAAGCAGCCGGTGGAATTGGTCGACATCGTGATTCCCGATCCGGGGCCCGGTGAGGTGGTGGTCGACATCATCGCCTGCGGCGTGTGCCACACGGACCTGACGTATCGCGAGGGCGGCATCAACGATGAGTATCCCTTCCTGCTGGGGCATGAGGCCGCGGGCACCGTCGAGGCGGTCGGCGAGGGTGTCACCCATGTCGAGCCCGGTGACTTCGTGATCCTGAACTGGCGCGCAGTGTGCGGCGAGTGCCGGGCCTGCAAGCGTGGCCGTCCGCATCTGTGCTTCGACACCCACAACGCCGCCCAGAAGATGACGCTGACCGACGGCACCGAACTGACCCCCGCCCTGGGTATCGGCGCGTTCGCCGACAAGACCTTGGTCCACGAAGGTCAGTGCACCAAGGTCGATTCCGAGGCTGACCCGGCGGTGGCCGGGCTGCTGGGCTGCGGTGTGATGGCCGGCATCGGTGCGGCGATCAACACCGGAGCGGTGACCCGCGACGACACCGTCGCGGTGATCGGCTGCGGCGGGGTCGGTGACGCGGCGATCGCCGGTGCCGCCCTGGCCGGCGCCCGCACTATCATCGCCGTTGATCTGGATGACCGAAAGCTGGATCTGGCACGCGAATTCGGAGCTACCCACACGGTCAACCCGACCGAGCAGGACGTAGTCGCCACGATCCAGGACCTCACCGGTGGGTTCGGCGCCGATGTCGTCATCGATGCGGTCGGTCGCCCAGCCACTTACGAGCAGGCGTTCTATGCACGGGATCTGGCCGGCACCGTGGTGCTGGTCGGTGTCCCTACGCCGGACATGACCCTGCAGATGCCGCTGGTCGACTTCTTCTCCCGCGGTGGATCGTTGAAGTCCTCCTGGTACGGCGATTGCCTGCCCGAGCGCGACTTCCCCACCCTGATCTCGCTCTACCTGCAGGGCCGGCTGCCGTTGGAGAAGTTCGTCTCCGAACGCATCGGCCTGGACGCCATCGAAGACGCCTTCCACAAGATGCACGCCGGTGAGGTGCTGCGCTCGGTGGTGGTGCTGAAATGAGCAGCAACATCCAGCGGGTGGTGACCTCCGGGAAATTCGAACTCGACGGCGGCTCCTGGGACGTCGACAACAACATCTGGATCGTCGGTGACGACAACGACGTGGTGGTGTTCGACGCCGCCCACACCGCCGCCCCCATCGTCGAGGCCGTCGGCGACCGCAACGTCGTCGCGGTCGTCTGCACCCACGGCCACAACGACCACATCACCGTCGCCCCCGAACTCGGCACAGCACTGGACGCACCGGTACTGCTACACCCAGCCGACGAAATGCTGTGGCGAACCACCCACCCAAATGCCCGGTATTGGCCAGTTGCCCACGGCGACAAAGTCGTTGCCGGCGGCATTGACCTGCACGCCCTGCACACCCCGGGACACTCCCCCGGCTCGGTCTGCTGGTCGATCCCCGAACTCAACGCGGTGATCTCCGGCGACACCCTCTTCCAAGGCGGCCCAGGCGCCACCGGCCGCTCCTTCTCCGACTTCCCCACCATCCTGGAATCCATCTCCAAACGCCTGGGAATGCTGCCCCGTGAGACCGTCGTCTACACCGGCCACGGCGACACCACCACCATCGGCGACGAAATCGTCCACTACGACGAATGGGTCGCCCGCGGACACTGACGATGCGCCGCGCGGAAATAGTTGCCGAACGGGTTGAGAGCCTGAAGCGCTCCCCGAAGTAGGAATGCGGATTTCTCCGATTCGACTTCAGGGGAGCGCTTCGGCATCATTCTCGCACCGACCAGTGGACGATCAGCCCTGCGCCTCGGCACGGCCGAGCACCTTGAAAATCTGGGGCCGGGCCGAACGGAAATAGATGGCCAGGGCGCAACCCATCACCAGGGAGGCGGCAAGCACTACCAGCAATCCGAGGTTTTGCCCGGGTGCGCCGCCGACGACCAGGTCGAAATGCAGAACCGCAATGACCACGGTAGTTCCCAGCGCCAGTATGGCGAGGCCAGGCGCCAGGAAACAGGTGAACCAGTTGGCGCCGGCTGGGATGCCCTTTCGAGCGAACCATGCGATGACTGCGATGCTCACCAGCACCATGAGGACCAAGACCCCAACCGTGCCGAGGCCGAAAAGCTGAGCGTCAAGACCTTCACCCGATGGGTTGGCAAGTCCGACAACGGAAGTCAGCAAGATAGTGATAACCGCTACCGTCACGGCAGCGCGGGCGGGAGAGCCGTGCCGAGGGTGAACGCGGCCCAGTTGGGTTGGAAACGCCTTGTCCGCGGCGAGGTTGAAGATATAGCGTGCGGTCACATTATGGACTGAAATCGCGGCAGCCATCTCTGATGTCACGATGAACAGGAACGTGAGCTGAGTGAAGACCGGCGCCGCGAGATGTCCTATGGCGCTGGGGAACATCATCTTCGGGTCGTCAGCAGCCACCTCGACGGCGCCCGAGCCGTAGGCCGTGGTCAGCAGATAGCAGGACACGGTGTACAGCGAGCCCACGAAGATCACGGCACCATACGTCGCCCGAGGAATCGTCCTGTCTGGATCGCGGACTTCGTCGCGGAACAACGCCGTCGCCTCGAACCCGAGAAATATCATGATCGCGAACAGCAATGCGATGGCCATGTCTCCGTTGCCCAAGGTAGCTGGGTTCACCGGAGTCAGCGAGAATCCTTCAGGTCCGCCGCCATGCACGAGCACTGCGATGTTGAACACCATGACGATCGCTACTTCCAGCACCATGGCCACGCTGAGGATCTTCGCCGACACCTCGATATGGAAGTAGCACAGCACGCTCACGATGCCCCAGGTAATGAGGCCCCATAGCCACCACGGCGTCGTCGGGCCGCCCACACTCTCAATGAGCTCGGTGACGGTGAGTCCGATGAAGACGAAACACCCGCACAAGATCAACAGATAAGAAACCACGGCCAAGAACGCCGCCCCCAGCCCCACTACCCTACCGATACCAGCGCTGATGAAGGCATAGAACGATCCCGGTTTCGGCAAACCTTTCGCCATCGTCACGTAACCCACGGCGAAGAGCAACAGCGATACGGATGCCACTGCGAACACCAGCGTGGCGCCCTCACCGCCGAACATGATGGCAAAGGGGATGAAGCCGGCGACGGCCGCGATGGGGGCCGAAAAGGCCAGCACCGTGAGCATCAAGGAGCTGATGCCCATCTGTCCAGACAGGCCGGTGTGAGATGCGGGATCGCCGGTCGGGGGTCTCTTGGGCGGATCTGCCGCCAGCATGCTATCGGTCATTGTGGTGTCTCCTTTGAAAACGTAGGTGAGGTTGGCTGAGTACGCGATCGGACGTATGTCGCGGGCGCTCGGGCTCGATGAAGGACGCGCACTCCGGGTCCGGTCAGGCGCCGGACGGCACCACTTCGCCCTGCCTTTAGCTCTGAATTTTCTGGTAAATCCCTGTGAGTCAATAAGTTCCGCGTGGCCGCAGCTGTGCGGCAACCCGACAGCAGGGCGCGGCTGACACCCAGCGCGCATAGCGCTGTCACCGCGGTTGTTGCGGCAGAGGCCGTGTGATCGTCGAACATTCATTCACCTTCAGAGCAGGTACACGACGAGAAGCTGACGACAATCTAGATTCCAGACGCGACGTTAGTCGCGTTTTAACGAAAATAATGGCGGCATCCTCGCCTGTCCATGTGTGCGGCCGCCTGTTTACACAGGAGTTACGGAGTCCCGCGCAGTGAATCGGCGCTCCGACGCGTTTCGCCCAAGAGGACTGCCGTCGTGTTGCTGTTACGGTTCGTCTATCCGTGCATGTACGCGTCGAGGTGGAAGGAGCAGAGGTGACCCACTCGGCAGCTGCGAAGGGCGGAGGTCCGTGGAACCACCAACTCGCCGGCGGCCTACGGAAACGGCCGCTGCAGGAAAGATCACGGACGATGGTCGAGCACATTCTGCGTACCGCGGCGGAGGTAGTCGTAGAAGTGGGCTACGAAGCCGTGGTCGGTTCGCCTACTCTGCTGTTGGAGCGATCCGGGATCAGCCGCGGGTCCTTTTATGCCTTCTTCGAGACACCGGAGCGAGTCCTCGACGAGCTGTCGTATCAGAAGATCCAACAGTCGATCTCAGGAATTGATTCGGCGCTTCGCGGCCGCTCGGGTGAGGAGTGGACCGAGATCGTCGACGCCCTGGTCGACTATTACACGACCGAGCACCGGATGCCGCTGATCAGAGAGCTGTGGGTACGCCAGAATCTCACTTCACGCGTCAGGGAACTCGACAACATCGCGATCGGTGAGATCGCCGCCATGACGTTGGCGCAATTCCGCAAGCACGCGCCGCTCTTCGCCGACCTCTCCGAGTTGCAATGCCGCGTCGCGATTCATACCTTGGAACGACTCTGCCAACTGGCATTCAATGAAGACCCCGACGGGGACCCGGCGATCATCGAGGAAGCGCGCGTCATACTCGTGGAGTACTTCGCGGCCTACGCCAAGAAATGACCGTGCGTCCCGAGCCACGGTGATGCCGCGCAGAGTCGACCAGATGAGGTTGCCGATCTCGGTGGCGTGTGGGGTGCCGAGGCCGGCGCCCAGGTGAGCGCCGAGTTCAGTGAACCGCTCTTAGATCGCTGCGAGTTCGGGGTTGATGGCCGCGGCACGTGTGCGGCGCGTGCAGCTGAGGATTTCCAGCGCCGCCATCGATGGCGGACTCGAGATTGCGGCCCACACTTCGCCGATGATGACTTCGGTGCGCTGTCGGAGCGTCAGGTGCGCCGTGCGGTCAGGTAGCCGTTCGCTCACCTACTGGACGACGCAAGTAACTGCCGCCGAGGCGGCGGCTGTTTCGGCGTTTACCAGCCAGCTCAGCACATTGGTACCGACCAGTTGTTGGTAGATATCGGGCACCACTACGCACATGCATGGGAGAGCCTGTCGCGCAACGTCATCGAAGCCACCACACCGCCGTCGCACAGGATGCCGACGCCGGTCAGGTAGGAGGCCTTCTCTCCGGCGCAGAACGCCAGCACCTCCGCGTCTCCTCGGGCCTACCGAACCGCTGCAACGCGGAATGGCGAATCACCGCGCCTGAACCACTCTGTTCTTCCAACCGGCCCATCGGAGTGTCGAACGAACCCGGTGAAACGCGCCGAGCCGCCGCGGCCCACGAGGCCTTGTGTTACCTTATTGAAAATCATTTTCAAGAAGGGTTCGGGCCGGGATGTCACCACGCGGTTTCGCGGTAATCCTCACGACGGCAGTACTCAGCTGTGTGGTTGCGTGTTCGTCCGACGGCTCCGCCGGGCGGGACAGCTCGGCTCCGCAGCAGGACAAGCCGGTGATCGTGACGAACTTTTATCCGATTCAGTGGTTGGCCACCGAGCTCACCGGCGATGCCGCCGACGTAGTTTCGCTGACACCAGAGGGCACCGAACCGCACGATCTGGCGGTCGATGCGAACGGACAGAAGGCTCTCGGCAGTGCTGATGTCGTGTTGTACCTCGGGGCCGACTTTCAGCCCGACGTCCAGCGGGCGGTGACCGAACTCGGCCCGGATGTGACCAGAACGGACTTGCTGGCCGCTCCAGGTGTCGCCTTGCTGCCGGCCGGGGATATCGGCAAAGAGGCTCTGGCCGGCAACAAAGATCCCCACGTGTGGTTGTCGCCCGTCGAGATGTTGGCGATGGCCGCCGCTGCGGCGAGTGCCATCACGTCCGGTGCCCCGCAATTACGCGGTCAGATCGAGACAGCATTGCCGAAATTGCAGGCGACCCTGCGCAGCCTCGACAGCGACTACCGGCACGGGTTGACCGGATGCGCCTCACCGGTGCTGGTCACGAGCCATGCTGCGTTCGGATATCTGGCTCACGAGTACGGGCTGGAGCAGGTGGCGATCGCCGGCGTCACACCGGAGGACGAGCCGGACCCTCAGACCCTGCGTTCGATCGCCGATGTGGCCAAACAGCGCCACGTCACCACGGTGTTCTTCGAAGACGCGTTGCCCAAGAACCTCTCTCAGACCGTCGCCGACGAGATCGGCGCACAGGTCAGCCTTCTTTCGGCGCTGGAGTTCGACCCCCGCGGCTCACTGGGCCCCGACCAGGACTACCTCACCGTGATGCGAGGCAACTTGGACCGCTTGGAGAAGGGCTTGCAGTGCGCGGGCTCGTAAACCCCGGCGGCGCAACGGGTGACGCCGCCCCAAACGCCGATCATGTCGCCCAGCTCAAGAATGTGGTGCGCACGCTCGCTCGGCTGGACGCCGAGGAACCCGTGCTGGTGCAACAACTGGCATGCACCGAACCGGGATGTCCACCGGTGGAGACGGTTGTCGCCTTGCTCGGGCCGCCGCGGCGCAGCTGGAAGTTCGCCAAACCAACGAATGAGGTGTCGATCGAGGAGTTGCAGGCCGAACTCGTCGCCTCTCCGCAAGGAGGTATCCATGCCAACCACGATTGACGATCGCGTACCGGTCACGGTGATCACCGGTTTCCTTGGTGCGGGCAAGACCACGTTGCTCAACCGGATCCTCACCGAGCAGCACGGTAAACGCATCGCGGTGATCGAGAACGAGTTCGGCGAAGTCGGTATCGATGATGCCCTGGTGCTCGATGCCGAAGAGGAAATCTTCGAGATGAACAACGGCTGCATCTGTTGCACCGTGCGCGGCGACTTGATTCGGATCCTTGGGGCGTTGATGCGACGACGGGATCGCTTTGACCACATCCTGATCGAGACCACCGGGCTGGCCGATCCCGCCCCTGTTGCGCAGACGTTCTTCGTCGACGACGAGATCCGCAGTCAGCTGCGGTTGGACGCGATCGTGACGGTCGTCGACGCCGCGCACGTGCTCGACCATCTCGACGAGGAGAAACCGGACGGCGTCGAGAACGAGGCCGTCGAGCAGGTGGCGTTCGCCGACCGAATGATCCTCAACAAGGTTGATCTGGTGTCCCCCGAACACTTGGTGAATGTCGAGACCCGATTGCGCGGTATCAACCGCGGCGCCGAGATCGTGCGTGCCCAGGACGCCAAGGTGGACCTGAATCGCATCCTCGATGTAGGTGCCTTCGACCTGCAACGGGTGCTCACTGACGATCCGGCATTTCTGGACCAGACCGATCATCAACATGACACCACGGTGACCTCGGTGGGCATCCAGGTCGACGGCGACGTCGATGTCGAGAAGCTCAACCTGTGGCTGGGAGCGTTGTTGTCCGCCAACGGAGTTGACATCTTCCGCAGCAAGGGGATCCTGGCCATCGACGGACAGCAACGACAGTACGTCTTCCAGGGTGTGCACATGCTTTTCGACGGTGACGAAGGTCGGCCGTGGCGCGCCGGGGAACCCCGCATCAACCGGCTGGTGTTCATCGGCCGCAATCTCGACCGCGCACAGTTGGAGTCCAGCTTCCGTGAGTGCTTGGTGGCTGGGCGATGAGCACGTCGGTCCTACCGACACAGTCGTGGCGGGCCAATGTCGATGACGCCGTCGTCGCCCTGTCGGCCGCTCCTGATGGCAGGGTTGCGGTCGCCGGGGCCGAGGGGTCGGTGGTGCTGCTGTCGGCAGACGGCGCGGTCGACCGGCGTCGGGATGTCTCGCTTGGCTGCCTGGCGGTGGCCTGGTCGCCCACTGGCAAGCGAATCGCGGTCGGATCGGTCCACGGGGTCGACATCCTCGACACTGATGGCAACATCGTGGGCAGTCGGCACGGCGGCTGGTGTTCGTCGGTGGCGTGGAGTGCCGACGGCTCACGCGTTGCCGCCGGTATCGGGCGGACCGGGGTGATCCTCGATGCCGATGGCAATGAGGTGTTCAGCGCGGAGCGGGATAGCACCGTGACCGCGGTGGCGTGGATCAATCGGCGTATCGCGACCGCCGCCTACGGCGGTGTGTATGTGTATCACGCTTCGGCGGGCGCGGCGCCAGATATCTTGCCGTTCACCGGTTCTCTTCTGGCCTTGGCGATCAGCCCGGACCGGCGGTGGGCCGCCAGCGGTAACCAGGACGCGACGCTGCATGTGTGGCGGGTCGGGCGTAGCCGCGGCGAGCTCGAAATGTCGGGTTACCCCACGAAGATCAGTACCCTTGCGTTTTCGCCCGACTCCACGTTGCTCGCGTCGGGCGGTGGACACGACGTCACCGTCTGGGACTTCACCGGCCCCGGCCCGCGGGGACGAACGCCACGAGTCTTGCGGGCACACGACGACACCGTGACGACCGTGGTTTGGGCACCAGACGGCGAACTGCTCGCCAGCGCCGCGGGCGACGGTCGGGTAGCGGTGTGGGAGGCCCGTCGCGGTGTGCCCGGTCATCCGATGGCGGCGATGGATTCGCTCAGTGAACAGGCGCCGGCCACCGCAATCGGCTGGGATGGGGCTGGCCGGTTGCTCGCCGGCTGGGCCGATGCCACCGTCGTCGCCCATGTGCCCGCTTCAACCAGATGATGATGCCGTTGATCGAAACACGTGCGCTCACCGTCACTTACGGCGAGCGCCGGGCGCTGCAGCCCACCAACCTCGCCGTCGATCCCGGAGAATCCCTGGCGGTCGTCGGCCACAACGGCAGCGGCAAGTCCTCGCTGTTGCGGGCCCTGGCCGGTTTGGAACCGTCGGCGGGCGGCGAGGTCATTCTGCACGCTGAAGCCTGTCATCACCGGGCGACCACCGTCGAAATCGCTTACGTGCCACAGCGTTCTCAGGCACGATGGGATCTGCCCTTCACCGTCGGTGATGTGGTGGCCGCGGGTCGGCCGCACCGATGGTGGTGGCATCGGCCCAACCAACGAGATCGTGACGCCGTCGACGAGGCGTTGACGGCGGTGGGCCTGGCCAGCTTGGCGAATCGGCCCGTTACCGAACTTTCCGGTGGCCAAGCACAGCGGGTACTACTCGCCCGGGCGCTGGTGCAGGAGCCCGACGTCATGATCATGGATGAGCCCCTGACCGGGCTGGACCTCACCACCACGGACACCATGATGGAACTGCTCGGTGCCTTTACCCGTTCCGGCGGGACACTCATCTGCGCACTGCACGAAATCGACATCGCGCGAGCATCTTTCACCAGAACGGTGGCCCTGATAGGAGGAGCGGTGGTCGCCGACGGCATCAGCGCCGATGTGCTCGACAGCAACGGCGTCGAACACATCTTCACCCGACGGGCGGCCGCGTGAGCTGGTGGTCGTGGCTTGCCGACCCGTTCGACTACGAGTTCATGGTGCGGGCAGCGGTCGCGACCCTGGCGGTGTGTGTGGCTGCGCCGATGTGTGGAATATGGGCGCTGTCGCGCCGCCTGGTCTATCTGACCGACGCGATGAGCCACGGTATCTTGGCCGGCGTCGCGGGCGCCTCGATCATCGGCGCCAGCCTGCTGCTGGGCGGCCTGATCGCCGCCGTGACAATGGCACTGATCGTCTCGGTACTGGTCGTGCGGGCCCGGATACCCGAGGACGGGGCGATCGGCGTCGTCGGACAAGGACTGTTTGCACTCGGTGTGATCGGGGTGTCCCTGCAGAGTGATCCGCGGGCATTGGCCCACATCCTGTTCGGTAATCCACTGACGGTCACCGGCACCGACGTGGCTGTCGACGTAGCCCTGGCGTTGCTTGTTGCTCTGATCGTCGTCGCGCTGCGACCGGTGTTGCTGGCCACCACGTTCGACGCCGTGCACGCACGTACCGTGGGCATCCACGTCGGGCTGGTCGACGCCACCCTACTGGTCGTGCTGTCGTTGACCGTGGTCGCCGGAATGGTGACCGTCGGTGTGTTGATGGCGGTGACCCTTGTCATCGCCCCCGCGGTCACCGCGCGGCTGCTCGCCCGATCTCTGCACACCATGCTGCTCATCGCCATTGGTTCCGGGCTGCTGGCGGGAACCGCCGGGCTGCTCGTCAGCTATCACGCCGCACTGCCGACTGGACCGACTGTCGCGATCATCGCCGTCATACAGGTTGTGTTCGCCGCACTGTGGGTGCGGCCCGTGCGCGCGCTACATCACACGGTCCAGCGCGACGGTGGGCACAGCGCGAAGGTCAAGCACCAGAAGTAGAGCAGGTGTTGTCTCACCAACGACTACGGTGTTTGCAGCGCTTCGGCTGTCAACGGGTGCCGCGACATCGTGACACACCCCGTACAGATCGAAATGGTGGGTGACATCGGTGTAGCCCCATCGGCGGCTGTTGTCACCCACCCCTTTTGCGATGCCTCAAGTCAGATGCAGTCATTTGACTGATTGCAGCGGGCTGCCCCGGGCACATGCTGGTCTCGGCAAGATTGATTGGGCGTTCAACCCTTGCGCTGCGAGCGAAGGCACGGCGAGCGCCGCGAATTTTAGGAGACACCATGGAGTTTGAGCCGAGTTCGGATGCATCGCAGGCAGGCGGCCAGCGGGACGGCGACCCTGCCGAAGCGGGTACGTCACCTCAGGTCCGTGCGCTCATCGCCGACTCCGAAGGTGCACAGACCACGCTGGCACTTCGCACAGTTGGAGCCGATGAACTCGGAGAGGGGGATGTCCTCATCGCCGTGTCGTGGTCGAGTGTGAATTTCAAGGATGCGCTGGCGACCCGCAAAGACGGCAAAGTCGCCCGCATCAACCCGCTCATTCCCGGAATAGACCTTGCGGGTGAGATCGTGGACCCGGGCAGTTCTGGTCTGGACGTCGGTGCACCGGTGGTCGTACACGGTTATGACCTCGGGGTGGCCCATCATGGTGGATACAGCACGTATGCCCGTGTGCCCGCAGACTGGATCGTGCCCCTGCCTGCCGGGCTGAGTTTGCGCGAGGCGATGACGTTGGGCACCGCCGGATTCACGGCGGCGTTGAGCGTTATCACCTTGCAGGAGCATGGACTTCGTCCTGATGAGGGACCGGTCGTGGTGACCGGAGCGACCGGCGGCGTGGGCAGTGTTGCGGTCTCCATTCTGGCGGCGCAGGGCTTTACCGTCACCGCGGTAACGGGCAAGACGGATGCGACCGATTGGCTGCACGCGCTGGGAGCCTCGGTTGTCGTCGACCGGTCCGGGATCGGCGATCCGGCACGGCCGTTACAGAAGGAGACGTGGGCGGGCGCGGTCGACTCCGTCGGTGGTAGCACCCTGGCGGCGGTGCTGGCGTCCATGCGATACGGGTCCGCAGTGGCTGCATCGGGCAACACTGGAGGGGTTGCGTTACCTACCACGGTGTTTCCCTTTATCCTGCGCGGTGTGTCGCTGCTGGGCATCGATTCAGTGCAGTGCCCTATCCTTCGCCGCCGGCAGGTGTGGGAACGTCTGGCCGGTGACTTGCGTCCGCCGCTGCTCGACAAGCTTGCCACCGATGAGGTCGGCCTGGCAGAGGTTGCCGCGGCGTTGGCACGAATCCGCGCCGGCGCCAACCGTGGCCGCACGCTGGTGCGTGTGGATCCAACATCCTGACGACGCCTGCCACGGTTTGGCCGGTAGGGATTGGGGATCGTGGTATTTCGTCGCGAGCCGGCCGGGAAGTGAGTTCCCGGCCGGCTCGGCGCCGCTTTCAATCGGCAACGTGGGCACTTCATCTCAAATCAGCGCAGCACGCCCCTGCGGTGGACGAGTCATCTCACACTAGGTTTTTCTTCGCCCAGTCCTCGACACTAGTCGTCGCGATGTCATGAACTGCGTTGTAGGACTGCTCTTTCGGCCACGCAACGCCGGTGGGACGGGCGAACACCGCGCGGTACTTGCGCATTGTGTCGGTCGGCTCGGCGGCGAGTTGGTCGAGCAGGAACTCGGTGCTCCATTCCTGACGGGTCACCGTGGTGTGGCGGACCCGGTCGACGATGTCGGCAAGCTCGCGGTAGCTGATGGTGTCACCGGCGAGGTAGACGACGGTGTCACGGATTCGCGGTGTAGCGAACACGATGTCGGCGGACAGCACGCCGATGTCTTCGGGAGTGGTGAGGGTGAGCTGGTTGTCCCAGCTACCCAGCGCGTGCACGGTGTTGGCGGCCAGGTCGACAACGCCGAAGGCCGGTTCGAACAGGAAGCTGGTGAACATCCCGGTGGACACGATGACCCATTCTGTGGCCCGTTGGCGGCGCAGCAGATCACGCACGTCGAGTTGCTCGTCGAACAGGGGTTGGGCGCTGCCACGGCCGATTTCGTCGTAATCGACACCGAACTGCCACGGGAAGTACCGGGACACGCCGGCAGCGAGGGCGGCCTGGGCCAGCTTGAGCTGGGTTCCGGCTCCGGCGGCGAATCCGATGCAACTGATGACAGTGTGATAGCGCTTCATGATCGCCGTGAGGTCGCTCGCCGATGCACCGGCGATGTCGGCGTGCTCGATCGCGACGCCCATCTTGGCCAGTTCTGCACTGCGACTGTCGCGGACAGGATTGGTTCCAGGGGCTGGCGGGCGCAGCAGCACGGTGATGCTGGCCGCGCCGGGGTGGGTGCTCACGTGGTGGGACAGCGCGGCGAGCACGCTGGCGCCGAGTTCTCCGGTCCCGATGACGAGGATCGCCGGGCCGGTGGTGGTGGCTGGGGTCGGCATAGTGGTCTCTGTATCTGGTGTTGGCGGACGGCTTTTAGGGGATAAGGCAGAGGCGGTGCTGGTTGATACGCCATCGGATCGGCTTCTCAACCAGCACCAGCACGACGGTCAATTGGGTCGGCGTGAGGACGCCGGCATGGAGGTCAACAGACAAACAGCCCACGATCATTCCGGGGGCGTAGCGGCGAAAGGCTCACCAGCGGCCGGCATGCTGGCCCCCGTCGGTGTGCAGGGTTTCACCGGTGATGAACCCGGCGGTGTCGAGGTAGAGCACCGCATCGACGACGTCTGCGATCTCGCCCATGTGGCCGACCGGGTGCAGGGTGTCCAGCTGTGCGTGGGTCTCGACCGGGTGCACGGGCGTCTTGATGATGCCCGGGGCGACCGCATTGATGCGGATGCCTCGGCTGGCGTACTCGATCGCCAGGGAACGTGTGGCGGCGTCGATCCCTCCCTTGGTGAGGGAGGCCAGCGCCGAGGGGACCGCGGCCAGGGGTTGATCGACCAGGCTGGTCGTGATGCTCACGACGTGACCGCTGCCCTGTTCGGCCATGGCCCCGATCGCCCGCTGGGTGACGTGGAAGAAGCCGGCCAGATTCACCGCGACCATGCTGGCGAAATCGGTTGCGGTGTAGTCGGTGAACGGTTTGGCGACGAAGATGCCGGCGTTGTTGACCAGGGTGTCGATGCGGCCGAAGCGCTCCAATGCGGCGGTGACGATGGCCTCGGCGGTGGCTGGGTCGGCGACGTCGCCGGCGACGGTCACCAGGTCAGCGTCCGTGCTCTCGGCGATGGTACGGGAGTTGGCGATGACGCGGTGGCCGCGGGCACGGTAGGCCGAGACCAGTGCGGCGCCGATGCCTTGGGAGGCGCCGGTGATGACGACAACGGGTGCGGGAGAAGACATGTCGCGTGAAGTCCTTTCAAGTGCGGGATGGGTTGCAGTACTCATGCTCGACGGCGGGGATTCCGACGGGATCGGTCGAACGACCTAAGTTGCTGGCCTGGGACGAGCAGGTGCCCGCCTCACGACCACCGGTGCTTGCGCTCGTCGAGGAACGTCCCGATCAGACCGGCGATCACCTCGTGATGGGTTTCCAGGGCGAAGTGGCCGGTGGGTAGCAGGTGTACTTCGCAGTCGGCGGTGTCGGCGGCGAACCCACGGGCGCCGTCGGGGCCGAAGATCGGGTCGTTTTCGCCCCAGACGGCCAGGACAGGGATGCCGTAGTCACGCAGCCACGCATGCACCTGGGGGTAGAGGGCGATGTTGGTCGGATAGTCCCGGAACAGGGTCAGCTGGATGTCGTCGTTGCCGGGCCGGTCCAGCCGATCCTGGGCATGACGCCAGGCGTCTGGGGACACCAGGGTGGGATCGGCGACACCGTGCAGGTACTGCCATTTGGTCGAGTCGACATTCAGCGCCGCCCGGACCGGGACTTCGTGTTCGGGCGTGGGGTCTTGGGCGTATTCGAGCACCGCGCGCCAGAAGTCGTCGATGAGGCCGGCGGTGTAGGCGTTGCCGTTCTGGGTGATGACGGCGGTGATGCTGTCGGGGCGGCGCAGTGCCAGCCGCCAGGCGATCGGCGCGCCGTAGTCCTGGACATAGACCGCGAACCGGGTCAGTCCGAGCGCGTCGGTGAACGCTTCGGTCAGCTCGGCCAGAGCGGCGAACGTGTAGATGAATTCCTTCGTCGAGGGCATCGAACTGTAGCCGAAGCCGAGATGGTCTGGTGCCACGACGTGATAGCGGTCACTGAGCAGCGGGATGAGGTCGCGAAACATGTGCGAGCTGGTCGGGAATCCGTGCAGGAGAAGCAGGGTCGGAAGGTTCGGGTCACCGGCTTCGCGGTAGAAGATGTCCTGGCCGTTGACAGTGATGCTCCGGTAGTGCGGCATGTCTGGCTCCGATCTGGTGTTGTGGGAGGGTGTGCATCTCACTGTCGTCAGCGCGAGTCCGCGCGGGATCGGTCAAATGACTCAAAGCGATAGCCGGCGGATGACTGAGCAGGCCCGGCGGTGACCGATCTGCGCAAGCCGCTGGTGGGACGATCGCGCGAGTTGGCTGAGGTAGCGACGTTTCTGGCGACGCCGACGGGGCGCGGTGCTGCGGTGGTGCGCGGCGACGCCGGGGTCGGAAAGACCGCTCTGATCGCCGATGTGGCCGACGCGGCGGCCAGCGACGGGTGGCAGGTGCTGGCCATCATGGCGGTGGAATTCGAAGCGCAGTTCGCTCTCGCCGGCCTCAGCCAGTTGGTGTTGCCCTGGCGGGACCGGCTCGGCGAGCTCGACCCACAGACGGCGGCGGCACTGGCGCCGGCGACCGGGCGCGACACCGCCGGCCCGGCTTCACCGCTGGTGATGGCCCTGGCCTGGCTGGAACTGCTCTCGGTGGTGGCACGCGACAAACCGCTGCTGGTCGTGATCGATGATGCCCATTGGCTCGACGAGGTCACCGCGGCCGTCGTGACGATTGCCGGACAGCGCCTTCACAACCCGCAGGTGCGGATCCTTGCCGTCTGCCGCGCCGAGGTGCATTCGGTGATCGGTGATGGCCCATGGCCGCGCATTGTGATCGGCGCCCTCGACACCGACACCGCCGCCAGCTACCTGCGGATGCAGTTTCCCGAATTGCCCGATGAGATGCGCGCACTGATCCTGCAGGAGGCCGCCGGCAACCCGCTGGCCCTCGACGAGCTGCCGCGCCACGCCGCGATCTCCAATGCCAGCGGCCCCGCGATCACGTTGACCGAGCGACTGCAGGGTGTCTTCGGCGGCCGGCTGGTCCAGCTGGATCCGCAAGCCCGCGCGGAATTGCTGCGCGCCGCACTAGACGGGTCAGCCGCCTCGCCGACCGGGGTGACAGGTGGCCAATCTCGATACCGGATGCGCGGCGCCGAGGCTGGCATCGAATACGGGTTGCTCCGCGTCGATGAGGACGGCGAACTGGTGTTTCGGCACCCGTTGGTGCGTGCCGCGGTCATCCAGATGTCCACGGCCAACGAACGTCGCGCCGCGCACGCCGAACTCGCCGGGCTCTACACCCACGACATCGTGCGTCGCGCCGCACACCTGTCGGCGGCCACTATCGACCCCGACGACAACGTCTCGGCCGTCCTGGAAGATGCCGCCAATGCCTCGATCCGGCGCGGCGGATCTCGCACAGCGGTCAGCTTGCTACGCCGCGCCGCCGAGTTGAGCAAGAAACCCGGCCGGCGAGCGCAACTGTCGGGCGAAGCCGCGTTTGTGGCCGCCCAAGCCGCACGTCTCGATGACGCGGCTTCCCTGCTGGCCGATTACACCGGACCTGCCTCCACCGGAAGCCCAGCCGAGCGTGCCGCTGCCGCACTCACGCAGTCCTACCTGGCGCTCTACCGCGACGGAGATGTCATCTCCACCCATCGCCGGATGATCGATGCGCTGGCCGCCGCCGATGACCTCGACGACGCCACGGTGACCCGGCTGGTCAACACTCTGCTGGCGGTCAGCCAGTACTGCGCCGACCCGGACAAATGGGCCCTCACCGATCTCGCGATCGACGCCGTTGCCGATCGCGTAGATCCGAAATGTCTTGTGTATCGCGACGCCTGGGGTGATGTGGGCTACCGCGCGGCCACCGTGGTCGCGCGGCTACACGATATTCAGCACCACCTCGACATGCTCGAACCGTGGGATCTGATGCGGTTGGGGGTCAGCGCCTACTACGTCGACTCACTGGAGTCTTTTCGCGTCGCGATGAACGACCACACGGCCCGCGAAAGCGCCGATGGAGCCTTGACCAACGCGATGACGATGGAGCAGCTGAGGCTGCTGGACCAGATCAATTGTGGCCAGTGGAGTGACGCCGAACGTACCGCGCAGCGTGGTCTGGCTTTGACCCGCGAGCACGGCCACGAAATGTTCGAGCATCAGTTCCTCGCGTTCGAAGGATTGCTGGCCGCTTCCAAAGGTGAAATTCAGCGTGCCCGCGAACTGGGTACCGCGGTGGACGCCTGGGCCCGGCCCCGGCGTCTGGGCCTGCACCTCGGCTACACCAAACGCATCGCTCTGCTGTGTGCCCTCACCGAGGGCGATTACGAGGCCGCCTGGACGGCGGCGACCGCGATCAGCGCTGCCGGGGATATCCCGCACTACTCCCATCAGGCACTGCGGGCGATCTTCGACCTCGCTGAGGCGGCCGTGCGTTCCGGCCGCCTCGATGCCGCACGCCAACACGTCGCTGCCGCCCAACGACTCAATCTGGGTGCCATCTCCCCACGGCTGGATCTGACCGTGGCCGGGGCGACAGCGCTGGTCGCCGACGAGGACGACGCCGACGCCTTGTTCGACGCTGCGATCGCCCACCCCGCGGCGTCGGCCTTTCCGTTCGAGCACGCCCGCATCCGGCTGGCGCACGGGATGTGGCTGCGCCGCCAACGCCGCTACCGACAGGCCCAGACCGCGCTCACCGCAGCCGCCGACGCCTTTGAAACGCTCGGTGCCCAACCCTGGGCCGCGCGCACCGCCGCCGAACTGCGCGCTGCCGGTTCCACACCGCACCGTGGCTACACCACCGAGGTCACACTCAGCGGGCAGGAACGACGGATCGCCGAGATGGCCGCTGAAG
Source organism: Mycobacterium farcinogenes (assembly GCF_019739075.1). NCBI lineage: Bacteria > Bacillati > Actinomycetota > Actinomycetes > Mycobacteriales > Mycobacteriaceae > Mycobacterium > Mycobacterium farcinogenes. The sequence continues at coordinate 6,173,224 of NZ_CP081673.1, forward strand.
GGCTCAGCAACAAGGAGATTGCTGAACAGCTCTACCTGTCACCACGAACCGTCGGCGCTCACCTCTACCGGGTATTTCCCAAACTCGGCATCACCAGGCGTTCGGGACTGCGTCAGGCCCTCGACGCCCTCGACACCGCTTAGGTAAGTCTTCGGCGATTAGGTCAAACGTCTGATCCCAGGAGATCTGGCGGCGACGAATCTTGGTCGTGACAGCACCGCCCCGAAACAGATCGGAGCGGGCGTCTTGACCAAGGAGAACTCGCATGACCGACACCCGCACCCCCGTCATCTTCATCCACGGCCTCTGGCTGCATGCCAGCTCGTGGCAGCCCTGGATGGATCTGTTCAGCCAGAAGGGTTACGCCCCCATCGCCCCGGGGTGGCCCGGCGAACCCAACACCATTCAGGCCGCCCGCGCCAACGCCGACGCGGTGGCGGGAGTCGGCATCGATCAGGTCACCGAGCACTATGCCCGCGTGATCGCCGCCCAGCCGCAGGCGCCGGTAATCATCGGCCACTCTTTCGGCGGTCTGATCGCACAGAAGCTGGCCGGCCTGGGTTACGGCCGCGCGGCCGTGGCCATCGACCCCGCCCAGATCAAGGGCGTCAAGCCGCTGCCGTTCGCGCAGCTTCGCTCGGGCTCCCCGGTCTTGAGTAACCCGGCCAACAAGAAGCGCGCGGTGTCGTTGACTGCCAAGCAGTTCCGTTACGGGTTTGGCAACGCCATCGACAAGGAAACCTCCGATGCGCTCTATGAGCGCTGGACGATCCCCTCGCCTGGCCGTCCTCTGTTCGAGGCCGCGTTCGCCAACTTCCACAAGGATTCCCCCGCCAAGGTGGACACTTCCAACACCCAGCGCGGACCACTGCTGCTGATCTCCGGACAGAAGGATCACACTGTGCCCGACGTGGTCACTCGGGCGGCCTACAAGCTCTACGGCGATTCCACCGCAGTCACGAACCTCAAGCAGTTCCCGGATCGGGGCCACTCCCTGGTCATCGACGAAGGCTGGCAGGAAATCGCCGACTACGTCCTGGGATGGCTTGCCGCCCAGCGAATTCAGCCGAACAACGATCCGGCCTACCGCCGCTGACCCCTACAGGCCACCACCACGCCGCGCCCTCGGTGGCCGGCCCCGACCCGGGCCGGCCACCGGCAGCGGCCAGCAACGCGTGCCTCCAGGAAAGGAACATCTGTCATGTCTGCGCTGCAACACGACACCCTCGACGTCGACCTCGCCGTCATCGGATATGGAAAAGCCGGAAAAACCCTTGCTGCGACGCTTGGCCGCCGCGGCTGGCGTGTCGCGATGATCGAGCAGTCCGCCGACATGTACGGCGGCACCTGCATCAACATCGGCTGCGTCCCGACCAAATCCTTTGTCCATCAAGGCGAGATGCTGCCCCCAGGAGACGGAAGCCATCCTGATGAGTACACCGAAGCAGCCCGGGTGACCAAGGAACTGACCACCGGAATGCGCGCAGCGAACCTCGCCATGCTCACTGGCCTGAACACGGTCACGGTTCTCACCGGCCGCGCCCACTTCACCGACGCCCACACCATCGCCGTCGACACCGACGGCGGACACACCGCCGTCGTGCACGCTGCCCACGTCGTGATCGGTACCGGCGCGGTGCCGGTAATTTCTGATATTGCCGGATTACGTACCAAGCCGGTCGTCATGACAAGTACCGATCCGCTAGGCGGCAAACCCAAGATCTCGAAGACGCCCGCCACGTGCTCAGCCATGTTGATGCTGTTGTCATACATCCACAGGGTCTGCAGGCCATCCGGTACTGCAACCACCAATGCACTGAGTATCTTCGGATCCGTATCTGCTGACAGCGCCTTCTTCTCCTGTAGCTGCCGAATCCTTCCGCTAAGAGGCCGCGGGCGCCGTCGTAGCGCTTGGGCGAGCTGCCCGGCCACTAGACTTCACTTAGCTGGACTAAACACCCTAGAGAGGATAGCTGAAATGCGTGATTACGGTGTCGTTTACGACGTAGGTCTGCGATTCACCCCCGAAGAACTCTCGGTAGAACCGTTTGATCCGTCCCTGGTCGCACATGATATGCAGGTGATCGCAGAACAGTTGCATGCCAACGCAGTTCGCATCGAGGGCGAGAACATTGATCGTTTGGTCACAGCAGCGCGATGCGCACACAGCGCCGGACTCGCCGTCTATTTCAATCCGTGGAAGATGAATGCCGGTGTGGAGGAGACGCGGCGCCACGTTGCCGAAGCGGCGATCGCAGCCGAGCAGCTGCGGCGTGAAGGTGTCCGAATCACTTTTGTCACCACGTGTGAGTTCTCGATCTTCGGGGACGGCATCTATCCGGGATCAAACGTGCAGGAGCGTATCGGCTGGATGGCCGGCCAGATCGACCCGACGAGCGAAAACTCGCTACAGCAGGGCAAGCAGAGACTGGCGCCCACGGCGATCGAACTCAATAGAGCGTTGCGGTCTTTCGCCGAAACAGTGCGCGTCTCCTTCACGGGCCCCGTTACCTATTCGGCTGGCGCGTGGGAGGACGTCGATTGGAGTGTTTTCGATGTCGTCGGGGTGGACTATTACCGTCAAGGCGAATCTGACGAGGACTACAGGGTCGGCCTCAGACGGCTCAAGCATGAGGGTAAGCCGCTGGCCGTGATGGAGTTTGGCTGCTGCGCCTACGAAGGCGCCGCGCCGCTCGGCGGTGGAGGGTTCATGGTCCTCAAAGGGGTCAACGACGATGGCAGCGGCGTCTTCGACGGCGGTAGGGTGCCCGTCCGCAGCGAATCCGAACAGGCTGAATATGTGACTCAACAACTCGAGGTGTTCGCCAGCGAGGACGTCGACGCTGCATTCGTGTACGTGTTCTCCTTCCCGCTGTACCGATACGGAGAAGGAGCCAAAGATCTCGATATGATGAGCTATTCGCTCGTCAAGACCTTTCCCGATGAAGATCCGCGTTCTCGGCAGACGCCCCCTTGGGAACCCAAACTAGCCTTCGAGCGCGTCGCTGATGCCTTCCGCGCGCAAGCCTGAAGAGAACACTCGACGCCACCTGCCGAGAGCGACGGACTGAATGCTGGTCACCTCATCTTGTGGGCGCACTGGCGGAGCGGATGGACGTCGAACATGCTGCGATACGACGGAGGTTGGGCGTCCCTGCTCGTCAGGCTCGTTGTACGCGCGAATATCACGATCGATACTGCTCATGTCGATGGTGAGGCTCCCAAATGAGCCGGGTCTCGCTCATCATCAACCATCAGATCAAAACTTATTCTGCTGACCGCACCGACCAGGCCTACACAAGACCGGAGTTCGTGTATCTCTGACGATCCCGGTCATTACGGCCACAGCGCTCTACGATGCCTGGCGCCGCCGCGACTTCAACGCCATCCGCGCGGCGGTGTTCGGCGACACTCCTCCCATCGCAGAGCTCGCCGTTGAAAATGGACCGCCGCGGCCGGCTACCGACCTGCCCTCGCACAATCCCACGCGCCGGCGTTCGTGGCGCCTGACCCGAGATCGTTGACGCCGGCGCCGCTCACCACCACCTTCAAACACCCCACGGCGCCATGTCCACTGCCATCCAGAAGGCGCACGCCCAAGTCGCGCCATTTCAAATGGCAACGCGCCATCGAGAATGACAACCGATAACGGCGGCAGCAACAACAAGACGGCGAGGATTCCGCACGTTGGCGAACTGCATGAGACTAGCTAATCCACATGAAGAATCATTAGCTGTACTTGATCACTGCACGTCCATAGCCTCGACGACATGGCTTCACCCGTGCTCGTCGGATTCCTCACCACCATGGCGTTGATCGCCGCCATCGGTGCGCAGAACGCGTTCGTGTTGCGTCAGGGCATCCGTGGGGAGCACATCGTCGCCGTCATCGCGCTGTGCACGGTCTCCGATCTGATTCTGATCGCCGCGGGTATCGCCGGGGTCGGCGCTGTGATCACCGCCCATCCCGACGCGATGACGGTGGCGAAGTTCGGCGGGGCGGCCTTTCTGATCGGCTATGGCGTCCTGGCCGCGCGGCGCGCATTCCGACCCTCGACGCTCAACCCGTCCGAGCGCACGCCGGCCCGGCTGGCCGAGGTGCTGGTCACCTGCCTGGCCCTGACCTGGCTCAACCCGCACGTGTACCTGGACACCGTGGTGCTGCTCGGCTCACTGGCCAACGAACACCGGGAGCAGCGGTGGCTCTTCGGCGCCGGCGCGGTGGCCGCGAGTGCGCTGTGGTTCACCGGCCTCGGTCTGGGTGCGCGCCGACTGGCCGGACTGTTCGCCACCCCGATGACCTGGCGCATCCTCGACGGCGTCATCGCGGTGATGATGGTGGCGCTCGGCGTCAGCCTCGCGGTGTCCTGAGCCTCTGCCGGCGCCAACCGCGCGAACAGGGATTCGCCAGGCAAGTGTCGGTCAGATTTCGGGCATGAGACAGAATCAGCAGGTGAGTCCGCTGTTCCGCCGTGAACCGTCCCCGCCGCCGCATCCGATGGCGGACGCTCCAGCTTGGTTCACCTCTGCCCTGGAACAAACCCCAGAGCACTCCACGATCGACGTCGACGGCTGCCCGATTCATGTGCGCAGCTGGGGTGACCCGGACAAACCCCCGCTGGTGTTCGTCCATGGCGGCGGCGCGCACTCGGGATGGTGGGACCACATCGCCCCCTTCTTCGCCCGCACCCACCGAGTCCTCGCACCCGATCTGAGCGGCCACGGCGACAGCGGCATTCGCACCGAGTACGCCCTGTCGATCTGGGCGCGCGAAGTTCTCGCCGCGGCAGCAGCGTCCGGATCATCGGCGCGGCCCACGATCATCGGACACAGTATGGGCGGCTGGGTCGGGGCGTCCGCGGCCACCCATTACGGCGAGCAGATCGACAGCATCCTGGTCATCGATTCACCGCTGCGGGACCGCGCACCAGAAGAAGTCCGGCTGCGTAACCGCCGCCGGGACACCGCCGGATACCCGACCGAAGAGGAAATCCTGGCCCGATTCCGGGCGGTACCCAAACAAGAGGTGACGCTGCCCTACATCGGTCACCACATCGCCGTGCAATCGGTGCGCAAGACCGACGACGGGTGGGTGTGGAAGTTCGACCCGGACATCTTCGGCGGCCAATTGATGGACGAAACCCCCGACGACGAGGAGATCCTCGAGAACGCTTTCGCCCGAATCCCTTGCCGGATCGGCTATTTGCACTGTGAGCACGGCGTGGTTCCGCCCCGGATGGCCGAGCAGATCCGGTCGATCCTGCAGTTGCGCGGCCCGTTCGTCGACCTTGCCGAGGCCGGCCACCACCCCATGCTGGATCAGCCACTGCCCCTGGTGGCCACCATCCGCACCCTGCTGGAGTTCTGGTCGATCACTTAGCCCGCAGCGGTCCCGCGAAGGACTTCTTCAACGCGCGCGGGGCCGCGACGGGCAACAGCGCGGCGAGCAGCTTGCGCTTGAGTCCGGTTGGGTTGCGGATCAATTCGACGTCGACGCGGGTGCCGCCCGCCTCCGGGGTCAGTTGGAAGGTCCAGCCGCCGCCCGGGCCGAATACCTTTGAATCGTGGGTGGCCACGGTCACGCGCCGACGCTGGGCATCCCAGTCGTAGCGGGCCCGCTCCCATGCCGCCGCGGTGCCCTCGGTCACTTCCGCCCAGTTATCGCCGAGCGCGTGCACCCGGAAATGGTCCGCGTCGATCGTCGGCCACCGCTGCGGACGCGTAGGCCCGAAGTCGGTGAGCACGCCCATGACAGCGGCGGGATCAAGCGCTGAAGTCATCTGGAAGCGGACGACGGGCATGCGATACTCCTTCGAATCAACTGGGTTACACAGGAACTCGTTCACGACGCGCTGAACGTCATAGGCCAATCTGACCAATCTCTTGCAATCAAGTCCAACGATCATTTTTGATCAAAGTCATCTGCAGCGGAGATGACGACGCCGATTCGGGCCTGGTCAGGCACATGGAACCAACTGATGCCGAGGCTGGATCAACTCATGCCTGATTGGTCTTGGACGTGCATCAATTCCCTGCCTTACATTTCATTGTGAGGCGGGTCACTCGCCGTTGTATCCCCGACCACCGGGCCTCGGTGGGCTGACCGAAGGAGCGGACGTGTCGATCACGCAACCCGCGTCCGCCGACCTGCAGTCGGCGGTGTCGAAATTCTTCCGCCGCGTCGTCCCACTGCTGATCATCATGTTGATCTGCAATCAGCTCAACCGCGCCAACATCGGGTATGCCCAGGAATATCTCGAGGCGGACGTCGGTATCGGGGCTGCCGCTTATGGCTTCGGAGCAGGCGTGTTCTTCGTCGCCTACGCGCTTTTCGAACTTCCGAGCAACATTCTGATGGAGAAGTTCGGCGCCCGAATCTGGCTGACCCGCATCATGATCAGCTGGGGCTTGGTCTCCGCCGCCATGATGTTCGTCCGGAGCGCGGAAATGTTCTACGTTCTGCGATTCCTGCTCGGCATGGCCGAGGCCGGCTTCTTCCCTGCCGTCATCTACTACATGGCCAAGTGGTTGCCCGACAGCCACCGCGGGCGGGCCACGGCCCTGTTCATCGCGGGCTCCTCGATCGCCGCCGCGATCTCTGGCCCGCTGTCGGGTCCCCTTCTCTCGTTGCACGGCCAGGCGGGTCTGCGTGGGTGGCAGTGGCTGTTCCTGATCGAAGGCATGGTGTCGGTACTCGTCGGTGTCGTCGCCTACTTCATGCTCAACTCGAAAATCCGGGACGCCAGGTGGCTGACCCGCGCCGAACAGGACGCCCTCATCGAGGCGATCGATGTCGAGGAGGCCGAGAAGACCAGGACATCGGGCGTCGAGGGCAGGGGCAACCGCTGGAAGATGCTGGCGGACCCCAAACTGCTGTTGTTCTGCTGGATCTACTTCGCCATCCAGCTGTCGATCTACGCCAACACGTTCTGGCTGCCCTCGATCGTGCGCCGCATCCACGGCCTCAACGACATCACCGTCGGCCTGCTGTCGAGCCTGCCGTGGATCAGCGCTGTCGTCGCGATGTACCTGTCCTCGCGCCTCGGCGACAGCAGACCTGACCTACGTCGCCCCTTGCTGATTTTCGCCCTACTCACCGCTGCCGTCGGCACCTACCTGGCGGCTATCACCTCGCCACTACTGGCGCTGTTGTTCCTGTGCATCGCGGCGATGGGCTTCAAGAGCGCCAGCCCCCTGTTCTGGTCCATCCCCCAATCCTCGATGCACCCAATGGTTTTGGCGCCGGCGATCGCGATCATCAACTCCCTGGGCAACCTGGGCGGATTCGTCGCACCGTTCGGTTTCGGCCTGATCAAACAAGCCACCGGCGCTGTCACGTGGGGTCTGTACGCGCTGGCCGCCGCCAGCCTGATCGCCGCCGCGTCGGTGCTGCTGGTCCGGAAGAAGTCCGTCGACGTCACCGACGTCTTCTTTCCCGAGCCGGTAGAAAGAGCTTCGCACTGACGACGCTGCATCGCCCGGTAGGCTGCCGGAGCGGATAACCATGCGCGATCGGAGGTCCGGTGCCCGTGTTCGACGCTGACGATGTACGCAGCATCGCACTCTCTTTCCCGGAGACCTCCGAGAAGGAACGCTGGGGCCACCCGACCTTCGACGTGGCGGGCAAGATGTTCGTCACCGTGCCCGACGACGAGACCTCATTTGCGGTGCGCTGCCCCAGGTTTGACCGTGAAGAACTGATCGCCGCCGAACCGCACAAGTTCTGGGTCCCGCAACACGAGGCCGCCTCGGCCTGGGTGCGGGTCCGGTTGGCCGAACTGGAGGATCGGCGAGAGCTCTGCGACATTCTGCTCGACTCCTGGCGGCAGGCCGCACCGAGCCGGCTGACCGAGTAGCCAGGTACTGCCGCCGGTATCGCGAGTGGTCGGCTGGCGCACCCACTCAGACCGGGGCGCAGCGATCGGCCCAGGGCATCGCCTGCTCGAGCTGGGCGGCCAGCTTGAGCAGCAATGCCTCACCGGCCAGCGGGGCGACGAACTGGACGCCGAGCGGGAGACCCTCTGCCGTCCAGTGCAGCGGTAGCGAGATCGCCGGGCGGCCAGTGATATTCGCCAATTGCGTGTAGGGCACCCAGCCGAGGTTCTTGTCCACCATGTCATCGACGATCTTGGTGTAGCGCAACAGGCTTGCCGTGCGCGTCTTGATCAGGACATCCGCGCCATGTTGCAACGCGACCGGTAGATCGAACTCGCCGATGCGTGGCGGCAAGGTCGCCAAGGAAGGCGTCATCAGCAGGTCGTAGGACTCGAAGAACGTACTCAGCCGCCGCGTGTGCTCCTGGCGCCGCTGCACTGCGTCGAGATAGTCGACACTGCTCGTGGCGCGTCCGATCGCCGCCATGATGAGGGTGTCACGTTCGAAACCGTCGTCACCCGCACCGGTCAGCCGTTTGGCCTCGGCGAGTTCCCATGCGCTGTAGACGAACCAGGTCAGCAGGAAGTCGCGGGCCAGAGCGGCGTCGTCGAACGGTGCTTGGGGCAGTTCCTCGACATGGTGGCCGAGCTCGGTCAGCGCGGCCGCCGTTGCCTCGACGGCGGCGAACGCCTCGCGGTGTGGTGCCGGGTTGATCGCCGTCGGCACCCGCAGCCCGATCCGCAGCTTCCCCGGGTCGGCGTCCACGCAGGACGCGAACGACTCGGCCGGCAGGCCCGGCACGTACGGCCCAAAGGGCTCGCCGCCGCTGAGGACGTCGAGCATCGCCGCCGTGTCGCGCACCGTCCGCGAGACCACCCCTTGCACGGCCGCGCCGTGCATGGATTCGCCGACCACCGGACCCGACGGTGTCAGCCCGCGGCCCGGTTTCAGCCCGACCAGGCCACAGCTCGCTGCCGGAATGCGGATCGATCCGCCACCGTCGTTGGCGCCGGCGCACGGCACGATGCCCGCGGCAACGGCTGCCGCCGATCCTCCCGAACTGCCGCCCGGCGACCGGGTCAGATCCCAGGGGTTGCGCGTCGGCCCCCAGACGTCGGGCTCGGTGATTCCCTTCGCCCCGAACTCGGGCGTGTTGGTTTTGCCGAAGATGACCAGGCCCGCGTCGATCCAGCGCTGGACGACGGTGGCGTGCTCGGGGGCGATCAACGACTTCAACGCCCGGGAACCGGCGGAGGTCGGTAGACCCGCGTAGTCCTGCGCCAGGTCCTTGATCAGGAACGGGACCCCGCCGAACGGGCCGGTCAGATCATCCGACGGCGACGCCGGGACGTCACGGACGATGGCGTTGATCTTCGGGTTGACCGCCGCAGCCCGCTCCTGGGCGGTAGCGAGCAGCTCCGCCGCCGAAACCTGCTTGTCAGCAACCAGTTTCGCCAAAGAGGTGGCATCGTGTGTCCGGTACTCGTCGAAGTCCATCCCAAGAACCTAGACCGCGTCGACGTCTCGCGGTGACCTACCGGCAGTATCTGAGGAGCAACCGAACCCGCGAGGAGGAGCATCCGTGGACTTCACGACGATCCGGCACGAACTCGACGACGGGATCCTCACCGTCGTCCTCGATCGCCCGGACAACCTCAATGCCTTCACCGTCGAGATGGCCGACGAGCTGGAGCGCACCTTCGTGGCGGTCAACGATGACGACGCGGTACGTGCCGTCATCGTGACCGGCGAAGGCCGGGCGTTCTGCGCCGGCATGGACCTGTCCAGCGAGGGCAATGTGTTCGGCCTCGACGAGTCGAAGTCGCCGAGCCTGGCTGATATGGCCGACCTCGACGACCCCGAGCTGCGCCGGGTCCGCGACACCGGCGGCCGGGTGACGCTGGCCATTTACGCCTGCCGCAAGCCCGTCATCGCGGCCATCAACGGGGCCGCGGTCGGCATCGGCGCGACGATGACGCTGGCCATGGACGCCCGGCTCATGTCGACGAAGGCCCGCTTCGGACTGGTCTTCGGAAAGCTGGGGATCACCCCGGAAGCCTGTTCCACCTGGTTCCTGCCTCGGATCGTCGGTATGCCAACGGCTTTGGACCTGGTGTACCGCTCTGACATCCTCACCGCGGACGCCGCCCGCGAAGTCGGGCTGGCACAGGCCCTCCACGAACCGGACGCACTGATCGGCGAGGCGCGGGCGCTGGCCGATGCGTGGACCCGTGACCGCTCACCGGTATCGGTCGCGCTCATGCGGCAGATGCTCTACCGGAATGCTGCCGAGCCGCACCCGGTCGACGCCCACCGCGTCGACTCGCTGGCGATGTTCTACACCAGCATCGGCGACGGCCACGACGGCGTGCGGGCCTTCCTCGACAAGCGCGCACCGGAGTTCACCGCGCGGGCGTCCGAGATGCCGCCGTTCTATGAGGAGTGGATCGGCGAGCGCTAGCGTGGTCGCTGCGCGGGGTCGAGCTCGAGCTTGTATCCGACGTGCGTAGCGACGAAGCCCAGACGTTCATAGAAGCGATGGGCATCGACACGTCGCTGGTCGCTGGTCAATTGGACGAGTGCACAGCCACGATGCTGCGCTTCGGCTATCGCCCAGCGCAGCATGGCCTCCCCGATCCCCATCCCTCGATGATCTTCTCGGACGCGGACTGCTTCGATCTGCGCACGTGTCGCCCCGCGGCGCGCGAGGCCAGGTAGAAAGCTCAGCTGGAAAGTGCCCACGACCGCTCCGTTACGGTCAGCAGTCACCAGCAGTTCGCTCGGGTCGGCATCGATGGCGTCGAACGCGTCCAGATACGGCGCGATGTCCTGGTCCGGGAGATCGCCACGGGTCTGCGCAACCGGGTCTGAGGTGATCAGCGCGACGAGCTCGGCGACGTCGGCACGACAGGCGCGCCGGAGGGTGATGGTCACGCCGGGTTTCGGCGTGATGGTCGCCAACGCATCCACCTCGCCAGTATGGCAACGATCGCCGATGCCGTTCCTGCTACCAGAGACAAGGCACACCGTTTGACGGCAGCACGAAATGGCTACCGATAAAGCATGTCTGAACCCATCGCTGACAGCCGCATCGACGACGTCGCCCCCGGCGACATCATCACCGTCGGTAGCGGCGAACCGGCCTGCAAGGTGGTCCACAAGGAATCCACCGGATCGGGCTTCGTGATCACCTTCGAGGGTGACGACGGTGCCACATCTCAGCGTGAGCTGGCCGCCGGCACACCGGTTACGCGGTCCTTGGAGGCCAAGTCGGAATCCCCCCAGAGCCCGACCGCGCACTCGGAGTGATACCGGCTACCGCACCAAAGTGGCCCCACCGTCGAGTCGGATCTGCTGCCCGGTCATGAACCGGGACTCGTCGGCCAGCAGGAACAGGGCCGTATAGCCGGTCTCCCATGCGCTGGCGCGACCCATCTTCAGCATCACCACTTCCCGATAGGCCTCGTCGACCTCCTCGGGCTCGAAACCGAACAGCGACTGGGAATCGGTGTTGCCCAATGTGGAGTCGATCGGGCCGAGCATCAACGTATTCGCGCGGATGCCCGCGTCGGCGTATTGGGTCGCAGTGAGTTCGGTGATGTAGTTCAACCCGCACTTACCGAGGGCGTACGGCATGATCCCGATGTTGAGACCCACCTCGTTCTTGATGCTCGCGATCGAAGAGAAGTTGACGATGCTGCCGGTCGAACCACCTTCGTTCTTCTCCATGCATTGCGCGGCAAAGAGATTGCAGTAGTAGCAGCCCAACATGTTCACGTTGATGCCGTGGTTGAAGTCCTCCACGGTCATCGCATTGTTGACTCGGTCGAACGGCGGGTTGATCGCCACGCTGTAGACCATCCCGTCGACGTGACCGCTTTGCTGCATGGCGGTGTCGAAAATGCGCTGACAGTCATCCTTTTCGGCCACATCGGCCTGCACGGCGTAGGCCTTGCCGTTCTCCGCGGCGATCATGTCCACCGTCTCCTGCGCGGCGGCCAGGTTACGGTCGGCGACGACCACCTCGGCACCGTGGCGGGCCGCCACGATGGCCGTGGCCCGGCCGTTGCCGATCTTGGGTCCGGGCATCTGGCCGCCACCCACGACGACCACCACCTTGCCGGACAGGTCGAATGAGGAACGCTCGCGACGTTCGAAATCGATTGCCATAGTGCTCTTTCCTTTGTCTAATCCGTGAATCGGATGGCTCGTTCGGGACAACCGTCGACTGCTTGTGCGACGGTGCTTTGAAGTTCTGACGGAAGGTCAGTGCTGAAGGCCTCTGCGTAACCGCCGTCGGTCAGGGTGAACACCTGCGGACACAGCGCCGCACACACTCCGTGGCCACGGCAGAGGTCGTCGTCGACGACGACCCTCATCACCGCTCCTCCTCGGGTGCGGTGGCCGGAGTCAACTTGAGATGCAGATCGGTCAGACCGCGCAGGATGTAGGTCGGCACGTAGTCGTAGCGCCGGGCGTCGGCGGCTCCGTGCTCGGATTCGTCGATCTCGATGGCACTGGTGGTCGCCAGCAGTCTCTGGATGACGACTTTCGCCTCGGCGCGGGCCAGCGGCGCGCCGACGCAGCTGTGGATGCCACGGCCGAAAGCGATGTGGCGCCGGGCATTGTGCCGGTCGAGGTCGAAGACGTCAGGATTGTCGAACTGGCGCGGGTCACGGTTGGCCGCACCGTAATGCACCATCACCACCGCGCCCGCGGGAATCTCGACATCGCCGACGGTGGTGGTGGCACGGGCGAGCCGGAAGTCTCCTCGAATCGGGCTTTCGAAGCGCAGTGCCTCCTCGACGAAGTTGGGCACTTGGTCGGGGTTACGCCGCAACTGTTGCTGGAGTCGGTCATCCTCGGCCAGGATCTTCAACGCCGAAGACAACAGTCGGACCGTGGTCTCCTGACCGGCCGAGAACAGATTGGCCGCCACCCGCACCACGTCGATGACCTCCGGGGTCGATCCGTCCGGAAAGGAGGCCTGCGCCATCTCGGTCATCACGTCACGTCGGGGGTTGCGGCGCCGGTCCTCGATGTAGTCGCCGAAGCGGGCATAGAGGAACTCCAGCGGACTGTGCGTCATGACGGCGTCGGCGGTACTACCCAGCGAGTTGTCCCCGATCAGCCGTTCGGTGAGTTCAGGACGATCCCCCTGGGGGACACCGAGAAGATCCGCAATGACCAGCAGCGCAAAGGGATTGGCGACGGCGCCGAGGAACTCGCCGCCACCATCGGCCAGATAAGGCTGCAGCACCTGATCGGCGAGCCGCCACATGAACTCCTCGTTTTCTTTCAAGCGCTTGGGAGTGATCAGGCGGCTCAGCAGCGAACGGTGCGCGGTGTGCGCCGGCGGGTCGAACGACGGGAGCTGGTCGCTGAACGGTAACTCGTCGCGGTGCGCCTCGATCAGTCTGCGGACCTCCGATTCGTCGAGTCCCTCCAGCGGCACCGGAAAACCGGGCGTAGGACCGGTGACGGTGTTGCACGACGAGAACGAGTCATGATCGCTGACCACCGCCAACACTTCGTCGTATCCGGTGACGACCACGACGTTCTTCGTGGGCTCGCGCAGCACGGGGTTCGCGTTCCGCATCCGCTCCAGTAGCGGGTAAGGGTCCGCGACCGGAGTCGGGTCGTGGAAGAAGTCGACGCCCTCAAGCGGGGACGTATCGACAGAAACAGTCTGATGCGTGGCGTTAAGCGTCACGGCGCGCTCCTCGACAAAGTGGCGGTGAGCCGGATAATCCGTGGCCAATTACTGACCGAACGTACAGCTCGTTACTGACCAATCGTACAGGCATATACTGTACGAATGGTCAGGACGAGCGAAATTGTTAGTAACGCTACATTTAGGGCGCCTCGATGAGCGGTCCCGCACCTGACGCCAGCGGCACCACCCGGCAGAAGTTGATCGACGCCGCCATCGAGCTGTTCCGGCGGCACAGTGTCGCGGGCACCTCCCTGCAGATGATCTCCGACGAACTTGGCCTGACGAAATCGGCTATCTACCACCACTTCCGCACGCGTGACGAGCTGCTCAGTGCCATCATGGAACCCGTCATCAGTGAGCTGGCGGAACTGGTCGAGACCGCCGAGGCGCAGCGTGGGAGTCGAGCGCAAGCCGAGTCGATGCTCACCGGGTACATCTCCCTCGCCGTCGCACACCGCGATCTGTTTCCCATCTTCACCGGCGACCCCGGTGTCGCCGAACTCCTGCGCCGGCAACCGCAGTCGGCCACTCTGGTGAAACGGCAAGCCGATCTGCTCGCCGGCGCGGAACCCGGCGTCTCCGGCCAAGTCCGAGCCGCCCTCGTCATGGCCGGCATCTCGGCGGCGGTCGGGGTGGACTTCGACGGTATCGACGACCGCGAGCTTGTCGATGAACTCGTCACGGCGACCCGGCGCACACTCAACCTGCGATCACCGCGGCACAAGACGTAGCTTCACCACGAACTGCACACCGGCTGCCGGTAATTCGGCCATGCAGGCAACTCAGGTCGTGTAGTGATGAGCGCATGAACGCATCTGCGTATGTGGGTCGGGTGGGCGGGCTGGCAGTTGCACTGGGGATCGGGGCCGTGCTCGCTTCTGGCAGCTGGGTGGCGTCTGCGGATACCGGGGAATCCACCGGCAGTCCCACCAGCGGGCCCGCCAAGAGTGAGTCGAGCGTGCGGCCGTCGTCCGGACACGCCGGGCCCATGAAGTCGAACAAGCCGATGTCCGTTTCTCCCCGCCATGCCAACCGCAAGCACGGTGAGGTCCCAGCTCGAAAAGGTCCGGTCAAGAAGCCCGACTCCAGGCCCGCCAGGGTCACGACCACAATCGCCGACGACTCCTCGCCGGTCAGATCGGCGAAGCCGGCCATTACGAGACGTCAACCAACGGCACCGACCAAACACCCGACGACACCGCAGGATTCAAATTTGCTGACCTGGGCAGCCCTGGGTGTGGCCAGCCGCCGGACGGACGTGGCCCAGTCGAAAATTGTCGGCCCGCAGTCAATTGTGACCACGCAGCTGTCACAGTCACCTGCTGCCATGGTTGGGGTCGTCCTGTACGACCCGATCCACGACGCTGTACAAGGGTGGATCACCAGTCCGGTCGGTCAAGCCGTCGACGGGTTCATCAACACCGCAACCGGGTCCTACGCCATCGGCAACGGTGCGGCGGGCACTGCAGAACACCCGGACGGAGGTGCCGGGGGTTGGCTGTTGGGCGACGGTGGCGCGGGCTGGCACAGCACCACCGCGGGCCAGGCCGGTGGAGCGGGAGGTGCCGCCGGGTTGCTCGGCAACGGCGGTGCCGGCGGCTTGGGAGGTAGCGGCGCCGCCGGTGGCCGGGGAGGGGTGGGCGGACTGCTGATGGGCGTCGGCGGCCTCGGTGGTGACGGCGGTTCGGCCACTTCTGGAGCGCGCGGAGGCGCCGGAGGTTTCGGTGGCGACGGACGCGGACTGTTCTTCGGACTCGGTGGCGGTGGCGGCGATGGCGGCGACGGCGCGGTCGGCGGTATCGGCGGTGACGGAGGCAATGGCTCCAAGCTGTTCGGGATCGGGGGCAACGGTGGTGATGCCGGCGACAGCGCAGTGGGCGGCCAGGCGAGCGGCTTGGTCGCCCTCGGCGGCGCGGGCGGCATCGCGGGCATCTTCGGCACCCACGGCGACGTAGGCAGATTCGGCACCATCGCTGGGGCTCCGCCGAGCATGCCGGGCACCGGCAAGCTCACGACCACCGGCACCTGGTTCACCAACAGTGACGGACAAGTCGTCCTGATGCACGGGGTGAACGTGGTCTACAAATTACCTCCGTATGACCCGTCAGCAATGGGGTTCAGTGACGATGACGCGCAATTCCTGGCCGACAACGGGTTCAACGTGGTGCGACTGGGAATCAATTGGGCAGCAGTCGAACCCGAGCCGGGTGTGATCGACACGGCCTACTTGGCCGGGATCGAGCAGACCGTGCAGACGCTCAGCGACCACGGCATCTACACCTTCATCGACATGCACCAGGATCTCTACAGCACCGAACTCCACGGCGAGGGCGCCCCGGGTTGGGCAACGCAGACCGGTGGACTGCCCAACCCGGACCTGGGTGCACTGCTGGGCCAATTCGTCGTCAACTACTATCTGAGCCCCGCCCAGAACCACGCCTGGGACGCGTTCTGGGCCAATGCCGACGCCCCCGATGGCGCCGGGCTACAGAACCACTATGCGCAGAGCTGGCAAGCCGTCGCCAGCTACTTCGGCGACAACCCCGATGTCATCGGCTACAACATCATCAACGAACCCTGGGTTGGATCCGGCTGGCTCGCAACGATTCTCAACGGCTCGTTCTTCGGCACCCAGCAACTGACCCCGCTGTACAACCAGACCATCGCCGCCATCCGGTCGGTCGACCCGAACACGCCGGTGTTCATCTCACCCGCGAGCCCAGCGGTCGACGAGATCAGTGCCATACTGTTCGGCCAGCCCGTGGCACTGGGTAAAATCTCCGATCCGAACACCGTGCTTGAGTACCACGGCTACGGAAACGTCGCCGGCATCAACCTGAGTTCCATTGTCGGGCCGATCCTGGCGAGACGGGCCGCCGCCTACGCCGCGAATAATGAAATGCCGGCCTTCATGGGTGAATTCGGGGCCACCAGCGACCCCGACGCACTCGCGGCCGAAACGCAGGCCGCCGACGCGAAGCAGATCAGCTGGGCGGACTGGGCATACTCCGGCATCGGTGAAATCACCAGCAGCGCCAGCCCCAGCGACCAATCCCTGGTCTACGACCCGTCTTTGCCGCCCGTCGGCGACAACGTCAACACGAGCAACCTGCAGGCGCTCTCCAAGCCCTACCCACAAGTCGTCTCCGGAACCCCACAGGGCTGGACAGTCAGCGAAGACGGCACGTTCACATTTTCCTACTCCACCGAGCGGGTCGACGGCACCGGCGCCTTCGCCGCGGGATCGCAGACCACCATCTCGACGCCTGCCGTCCAATATCCGAATGGCTATGAGGTCGTCGTCACCGGTGGTCACGTCATCTCGTCCCCGAACGACCCTCGCCTGGTCATCGCATCAGATCCAGGCGCAACCGTTGTCACCGTGACCGTCACGGGTAACCCGACCACGTCCGGGGGCCTCATCTCGACGTGATGAAGGCGTCATCCCGCAGTGGGGTACATGCCTCAGCGCATCGAGAGGACGGCCCGGAAACGGACCGTCGCGTTCATCATCTTGTCGTAGGCCTCACGCGCCTTCTCGAGTGGAAAGACCTCGATCATGGGCCGCGCTTCGGTCAAGACGCTGTATTTGATCGCTTCGGCCATCGCATCGACGTCGGTGAATGTGCCCTTGACAGTGGCCTGCCCACGAAGGAAGTCCAGGGCCGACCAGCCGATGGGCTCGTCGGACACCGCGGCGAGGACGAGCTCACCGTTGGGAGCCAGACCGCCGATCAACGCTGCGATGGCATCAGGGTTCGGTGCGGTGGCCACGATGACCGTCGCACCACCGAGGGCAGTCAACTGCTCGGCGACATCACCGGCCGCCGCGTCGATGTAGTGGTGTGCACCGAGTTGACGGGCAAGCTCTGCCTTGTCGGCACCGCGGGAGATGGCGGCCACCTCATAACCGGCCTTGCGCGCGTACTGCACGGCGAGGTGACCCAATCCGCCGATACCGGACACGGCAACCAGGTCGCCCATCTGGGCCTTGCTGTTCTTCAGCGCGCTGAACACGGTCTCGCCGGCGCACAGGATGGGAGCTGCTTCCTCCGGGGAGATGCCGTCCGGGATCTCGACGAGACCCTCAGGGAACGCGACCATGTACTCGGCATAGCCGCCGTCCATCGTCATGCCCGTCGTATTGTCTTGGCCGCCATGCCAACCGATACCGACCCGCTGGCCGACCTCCCAGCCTTCGACCTGCTCGCCGAGCGTGTCGATGATGCCGACAACCTCATGTCCGGGGATGCGTGGGTAGGCCGAAGCCCACCCGTCCACAATCTTCGCCTCACCATGACAGACGCCGCACGCCTCAACCTTGATGCGCACCTGCCCGGCCATGGGCTCCGGCACCGGAAGCTCGTTGAGTTCCAACGGCTTCCCCTCGGCGGGAACCTGGACGGCCATCATTGTTGTCATCGTCGCTATTCCTTGTTCTCTCACGTCCGCGCGGCGCGCGTCACGACACGGTCTGTCTCGTCGACCGTTCGACGTTCTCACTCCGCAAGCCGTGCAGGGTTGCCTGTTCCTGGCCGGGGAATGCACGATTCTGCTCGCGACCGCCCCGTGAAATAGCAGCAATCGTCAGTTGTTTTGACGCCCAGGCTTATCTGCCAAGTGATGCAGGCGTTCCTGGAGGCTCGCGATGTCTTGACGCGGCGGCTTTCCGAACTCGCGACGGTACTCACGGCTGAACTGCGAGGCGCTTTCGTACCCGACGTGCACCGCGACATCCGTGACGCTCATCGTCCCGACGAGCAACAACCGACGAGCCTCGGTCAACCGCAACTGTTTCTGGCACTGCAGCGGGCCCATCTGCACGGCATTCTTGAACTTGCGGTGGAAGGCCGACGGGCTCATATCGCTTTGCCGTGCCAGTGCCTCGACGGTGAATGCTCGCTTGTAGTTGCGTTTTATCCAGGCGTTGACGTAGTACATCTCAGCAGCATCCTGGAGATTCGTCACTGCGCTGACGATCGCCCGCCCCTGCGCACCGGTGACCAACCGGTAGATGACCTCACGCTTCAAATGGCGCGCCATGAAATCGACGTCGTCCGGATTCTCGTGCAGTCCGACCAGGCGGCCGACGCTGTCCAACAGTCGCTCGTCAATCCCGAGACCCTGGCCCGGGTCGCCGTTGCCGATGAATACGGTGCCGGGGAGTCCGTCGTCGAATTCCAGGAGCACCGAGGCGACTTCGTCGAGAGTGAACTCGACCAACAGTGCCACCAACGGTCGCTCGGCGATGTACCCGTGAGCCGGGGTGTCGATCTCTGACACTACGAAGTGCCCGGGCCCGATCTGCCGGATTCCGTCGTGTTGGTGCAGCGTGAGCGATCCATCAAGAACTAGGTACAAGAAGGGGCTCTGGATGCTGGGCATCTGGACGGCATCACCGTTGTGCCGATGCACGGATACCCCCGGTAGCAGGACGTTCATGTTCGACGTGTCATGTTCTTTGTCGAGAACGGCACTTCGGAGCGCTTGTAGGGCCGCGTTGGCGGACGAACTCATTGCCGCTCCTCGGTCGACGCCAGGTCTGCTCATTCGCATGCAAGCGTACGACGGTACTTTGCGGCGCCGCCGGTATCGGTTCTCAGACCGCTTGGCCAATGCCACAGCTACGACGCGTCTCCGTCCACCCCTTGTCACATAACGCTACGGGCAGTAGCGTAACGCCGCGTGACCCGGAGTTTCCACGTCGGCCAGCCGTTCACCACGCCCGATGCCGAGATCGCGACGGCATTGGAGCAGGTCAGCATCCCGACCCTGCTGCTCTCACTCGTGCACATCACCGGCGATGCGCGCTACATCCGCGAGTTCAAGCAGGCCGGGCTGTTCCTCAACGAGGTCCAGGGCTTCATGAGCGAGGAGGACAAGGCACGGGTCCGCGAGGTCGCGTTGCCGGTGATCGCCGACTACCGCGACCGCGGGTGCCCGGTGCCCGAGCCGCTGCCCGCCGAGCTGGTTCGGGAGATGATGGACTGGGCGGCCTGCGAGCCGGTCGATGACGACAACGTGCCGCTGATGCTCGAAGAACTCGACCTGGAGGGGGTTGATCCGCGCCGGCCGGCGACACTGGAGGACACGCGCGATTTCCGTGTCATCGTGATCGGCTGTGGCGAGTCCGGAGTGCTGGCCGGGGTGCGCCTCAAGCAGGCCGGCATCGACTTCACGATCATCGAGAAGAACGCCGGACCGGGCGGAACCTGGTGGGAGAACAGCTATCCCGGGGCCCGCGTGGACGTGGCCAACCACTTCTATTGCTACAGCTTCGAACCCAGCAACCACTGGGATCACTTCTTCGCCGAGCAACCCGAGCTGCGCCAGTACTTCCGTGACGTGGTGGACCGCCACGAGCTGGAACCGAACATCCGGTGGAACACCGAGGTGGTCTCCGCGGCGTGGGACGGCGAGATGTGGAACGTCACGGTGCGTTCGGCGGCCGGCACGGAGATCCTGCGGGCCAACGCCGTCATCACCGCCGTCGGACAGCTCAACCGACCCCAGATCCCAGACTTCCCCGGCGCGGAAACCTTTGCGGGACCGGCCTTTCACTCCGCCGCATGGGACCACGACGTCGACGTCACCGGCAAGCGGGTCGCGCTGATCGGGGCCGGCGCCAGCGGCTTCCAGATCGCGCCGGCCATCGCCGACAAGGTCGAGCACCTCACCGTCTTTCAGCGCACCGCGCAGTGGATGTTCCCCAACCCGATGTACCACGAGCCCGTCGCCGATGGTGTCCGCTGGGCAATGGAACACCTGCCGTACTACGGCCGCTGGTACCGCTTCCTGCTGCTGTGGCCCGGAGCTGACAAGGGCTTGGACGCCGCACGGGTCGACCCCGACTATGACGACCAGGGCAATGCGGTCAGCGAGATCAACGCCATCGCCCGCATCATGTTCACCGACTGGATCACCACCCAGGTCGGTGACGACCCCGAACTGCTGGCCAAGGTTATGCCGGACTATCCGGCGACCGGCAAGCGGACCCTGCAGGACAATGGCAGCTGGCTGAGCACCCTCAAACGCGACAACGTGGAGCTGATCCGCACCCCGATCGAACGCATCACGCCGACCGGGATCGTCACGGCCGACGGCCAGACATACGACGCCGATATCATCGTGTACGCCACAGGTTTTCGCGCCACGGACGTGCTGTTCCCGATGACCATCACCGGACGCGACGGCATCGACCTGCGCGACGCATGGGGGCAGCGCCCGTACGCCTATCGCGGCATCACGGTGCCGGGTTTCCCCAACTTCTTCATGACCTACGGCCCGGGTACTCATCTGGCCCACGGCGGCAGCCTGATCCTCAACTCCGAGCTGCAGATGCGCTACATCAATCAGTGCCTCGAACATCTCATCACCGAGGGTCTGCGGACCATGGAGCCGCTGCCCGAGCCGACCAAGGCGTGGCACCAGCGATCGCAGGAGGCGATCCGCCTCACCGTGTGGGCGCAACCGTCGATCAAACACTCGTATTTCAAGAATGCCGACGGCGAGATCCACACCGTCAGCCCGTGGCGGCTGAGCGAATACCGTTCAGCCATCAATGAACCCGTCTGGTCAGACTTCACAGTGCAGGAGGCATGAGCATGCGCGCGGTCGTCGTCGACAGTGCCGGAAAGATCCACGTCGAGTCTCGCCCGGACCCCGTCCTCCCCGGACCCGACGGTGCCATCGTCAAGGTCGAGGCCGCCTCGATCTGCGGATCGGACCTGCACTTCCTTGAGGGGCACTACCCGATCGTGGATCCGGTGTCGGTAGGGCATGAGGCCGTCGGCACGATCGTCGAAATCGGCACGGAGGTAACCGGATTCGACGTCGGTGACCGGGTTCTGGTCTCTTCGGTGGCTGGCTGCGGCCGTTGCGGCGGCTGCGCGACCCACGACCCTATCCGCTGCGTGCAGGGCCCACAGATCTTCGGCACCGGATTCCTCGGCGGCGCCCAGGCCGAACTCCTTGCCGTGCCGGCCGCCAATTTTCAACTGCTGAAGATGCCGGAGGGCATCAGCACCGAGCAAGCCCTCCTGCTCACCGACAACCTGGCCACCGGCTGGGCGGCGGCCAAACGCGCCGACATTCCCGTCGGCGGCTCCGTCGCCGTGATCGGCCTGGGCGCGGTCGGGATGTGTGCCCTGCGCAGTGCCATCACCCTCGGTGCGGCAAAGGTTTTCGCCGTCGACCCGGTGGAGGCTCGGCGCGAACGGGCGGAAGCCTCGGGCGCCATCACCTTCGCTCCACCATCGGCACAGGCGATCCGGGAGGCCACCGGCGGACTCGGGGTGGACTCCGTCATCGACGCGGTCGGCATGGACGCCTCGATCAACGACGCCATCGACGCCGCCCGCGCCGGCGGCACGGTGTCGATCGTCGGCGTGCATGACCTGCAGCCCTACCCGATGCCCGCCCTGGGCTGCCTGCTGCGCAGCCTGACCATCCGGTTCACCACCGCACCGGTGCAGCAGACCTGGCCGGAACTGATTCCGCTACTGCAGGCCGGCCGTCTCGACGTCGACGGAATCTTCACCACCACGATGGCGCTGGACGAGGCCGCAGACGGCTATGCCAGAGCGTTCTCTCGCTCGGGCGCGGATCTCAAAGTTCAGCTCAAGCCGTAGTCAAGCTCGAACCCACTGTCAATTTGCTGTGAGTTTCTTGAAAGCCTCACCATCCCAGCACAATTGGCTCGACATACAACACATCGTTGTTCTATGCAAATTTAGGTGAGTCGCTTCACAATCCGGAATTAATTCGCAGACAACGGAATAACCGCGGCCGGGTGGGCGGTTAAACGGACACGTGCGCCAACCGAACTCGATAGCCGACTGTCCGAACGCGGCGCCGCAGCGCCAGGCAATGCCTACAGCCCGCAGCGGGCGGCGCTGATGCGTCAAGGTCCACTCGCCGGCCGGTACCCCGCGGTGGCCGCCATGGTCACCCTGGCCTTGATCCCTTACCTGGCGCTGTCCGCCGCGGTCGATCCGCTGGTACCGATCATCTCGGCTCAACTGAACATGTCGACCCAGACGATGAGCCTGGGCTCGGGGCTGGGCAACGCTGCCTACGCCGTCGGCACCGTTCTCGCGGTCCAATTCGCCCAGCACCTGCCTCAGCGCCGGATGCTGCTGGCGTATGCGGTGGTCCTGGTCGTGGGCTCGGTGCTGGCCGCATCGGCGGTCAACGGGACGATGTTCATCTGCGGTCACATCCTGCAAGGGCTGGCCACCAGCATGCTGCTGATCGCCGCCGCACCGCCCCTGACCATCGGCTTTCCTCGAGACAAGCTGCGCAACACCGCCGTGATCATGAACATGTGCGTGTTCGGGGCCGTCGCGCTGGGCCCGTTCATCGGCGGTGTCCAAGCTGAGACCGACGCCTGGCGTCCACTGTTCTGGATCGTCGCCGGAATCGCCTTCTTGGCCTTGGTCATGGCGGCCCTGACGTTCGAAGATGCACCGCCTGCCGACCTCGATGCGCCGCGTGACCTCCGCGCCATCGGTCTGGCCTCGGTCGGCTGCGCTGCCGCCTTCATCGGCGCCTCCCAACTCACCAGCCATGCGTTCACCGACCCGGCGGTGATCGTGCCGATGCTCGGCGGCCTGGCACTGATCGTGGTGCTGATCGTGTACCAGTTCAAGGCCCCTCGCCCGCTGCTGACCGTCCGCACCATGCTGACCAGTTCGATTCCCGTCGCCGGGGTCGGTGTCGCGTTGTTCGCGGCGGCCGCGTCGGTGGCGGCTACCGCGCTGACGGCCGAGGTCTTCATGCAGACCTACAGTCCCGTTCAGGTCGGGCTGCTCTACCTGCCGGAACTCGGTGGCGCCATCGTGATGGCCTTCGTGTTCGGGTCCGTCATCTCCAAGCGCTCGATGCACTACCTTCCGCTGGTCGGCATGGGACTGCTGGCCGCGGGCATCGTGATGTTCCGGCTCGCGATACCGGCGAACCAACCGCTCGCTCTCATCGCCTCGGCGCTGACCGGGCTGGCGTTGGGCGCCACGGTGGCTCCCGCATTGTTCGTCGCCGGCTTCTCCCTGCAGTCGAACAGCCTTCAGCGCGTGTTCGCGATCATCGAGCTGCTGCGAGCCGTCGCGGCCTTCATGGTGGCGCCGATCTTCGCCCACTTCGCGGCCACCGCAGCGGGCGGTCTGACCGCGGGCGCGGGCGATGCCCTGTGGGTCGGATTCGGGCTGTCGATCGGAGGTGCCCTCTTCGGGGTGGCCGTCTACGCGCTCAGCGGCGCGCGCCCCCAGAAGCCGGACCTCGACCAGTTCCTCGATGGTGAATCGCCGGCCTGGTATTCGCCGCCGCTGCTCGCCCGGCTCCGTCCCGGCCTGTCCGCGCCGCACACCCCCGCCGGCGCTGCCCATCGGGATACGCCGATCGCACCGGTCGTCGAGCCCACCTCTCCGGGACCGGTACTGCTCGCCTACGACGGAACGGCCCGCGCCGCCTCCGCGATCGAACAGGCCGCGACCGAGCTCTCAGGTCAGCGCGACGCTCTGGTGGTGTGCGTCTGGCAACCCGTCGACGTCGGCTTCACGCCGGCCGAGGCCACGCACTTCGACGCCGATCAGGCCACCGAAGTACGCCGGGTCGCCCAGCAGACGGCGGCACACGGCGCGTCGCTGGCCACCCGGGCCGGATTCTCGGCGGAGGCGATAGCCGTCGAAGCGGCACCGATTTGGAAGGGCATCGTCGAGACTGCGCGCGAGCACAACGCAAGCCTCATCGTGGTGGGCCCGCACCGGCGCAACGGATTGCTGGGCCATTTGGAGGGCAGTGTGGCGGCCGCTGTCGTCGCGCACGCCACGACGCCGGTCCTGGTCATCCCGGAGAAATGCCGACGTTCATCCTGCGCAGAAGGCGCGGCCCAGTCGAACTCTCACGCCGTGTCCGCAGGATCAACAGGGGATCGCGAGTAGTTACGCAGGTTGTCGCGCAGCGTGGAAACACCACGCTGCATGGTCTTGAGCTCGTCCGGTGACAGGCCGGTCGCCGCGACGAGGTCCATCTCGAAGGCCAGCTCGCGCAGCTCCCGGCCGGCGTCGGTGAGGCTGACGATCACCTGACGCTCGTCGCTCGGATCACGATGCCGCGTCACGTATCCGAGCGCCTCGAGCTTCTTCAGGATCGGGGTCAGCGTGTTGGACTCCAGGAACAGCTTTTCCCCCAAGCTGCCCACGGTCTGTTGGTCCTGCTCCGAGAGTGCGACGATCGCGATGTACTGCGTGTACGTGATGCCTTTGGCATCCAGGATCGGCTTGTAAGCCTTGCCGTACGCCAAGTTGGCCGAGTAGACGGCAAAGCACAGGAAGTCCGCGAGCTGTGGGCGACGAGGTGCCATACCAAATTATATCGGATCCGATTCAATCGGATGGGATGAAAAGCCGGGCATCCGACGTTCACCTCTAACGCGTCCAATTGCACAGGACCATCCACCCGAAGGAGAACCGCAGTGACCACCAGCCAGACCGACAACGTCCTCTACACCGCACAGACCCACACCACCGGCGGCCGGCAGGGCGAGTCCTACAGCTCCGACGGCAACCTGGACATCCAGCTCACCCCGCCCGGAGGCAACGGCACCGGCACCAACCCCGAGCAGCTGTTCGCGGCCGGTTGGTCGGCGTGCTTCCTGAGCGCCATGGGACTGACCGCGGGCAAGCACAATGTGAAGCTGCCCGCCGAGACCGCGGTGGATGCAGAAGTAGACCTGCTCAACACCGACGGCGCGTTCTCCCTGCGGGTCCGGCTCAACGTCACCATCCCCGGGGTCGATCGCGAGACCGCCCAAGCCATCGCCGATGACGCACACCAGGTCTGCCCGTACTCGAAGGCAACCCGCGGCAACATCGACGTCACCATCAGCGTGGCCTGACCCGTAGAGGCCGGCCGGGTTTACTCCTTCATGTCCAGCACCGGTGTCGGCTGCTGGAAACCGCGGGTAACCCCGGCCAGCCACACGAATCCCACTGCCAGCCAACACAACCCGACGATCAAGGTGAACCCGGACAAACTCGTCCACAACCACACGGTCAGCAGGAAGCCGATCAGCGGCAGCACCAGGTTGCGGATCACCTCGATGCCTTGCCGCTTCCCCTGGTCGACGAAGTAGTGCTTGATCACCGAGAGGTTGACGACCGAGAACGCCACCAGCGCACCGAAACTGATGAGTGAAGCCAGCGTGGTCAGCGAGATCACGATGGCCAGCAGCGACACCACCGACACCGCCAGGATCGCATACACCGGAGTGGCGAACCGCGCCGCGACGTGGCCGAAGAACTGCCGGGGTAAGACCCCGTCGCGGCCCATCGCATACAGGATTCGGGCCACCGAGGCCTGCGAAGTGATAGCCGAGCCGAGCGCGCCGGCCACATAGGCCGCGGTGAAGAAGGTCTGCAGGAATTGCCCGCCCGCGGTCAGCATCAGGTCCAGGGACCCGGACTCGACGTCGGCGAACTGATTGGACGGAAACACCAACTGGCCGAGATAGGACAGCACGACAAAGATCGCACCCGACACCAGTGTGGCGATCATGATTGCCTGCGGCACAGACCGTTTGGGATCCTTGGCCTCCTCGGACAACGTCGACACCGCGTCGAACCCCAAAAACGACAGGCACAGGATGGCCGCACCGGCCAGCACCGGGCTGAACCCGGTCTCACTGCCGTCCCCGTGGATCGGCGCCATCAGGTCGAGGTTGCCCAGGCTGAAAACCTTGGAGCAAGCCAACACCAGGAACGTGACGATGAAGATCGCCTGTACCGCGATGATGACGAAGTTCGCCCTGGCCACCGACACGATGCCGACGACATTGAGCACCGTCACCGCGGCGATGGACACGACGATGAAGACCCAGGCCGGGATCGCCGGCAGCGCGGCGTTCAGGTAGATCCCGATCACCAAATAGTTGATCATCGGCAGGAACAGGTAATCCAGCAGCAAGGACCATCCGGCCAGGAATCCGACCGGGGCACCGAACGACTTCTGGGTGTACGTGTACGCCGAGCCCGCGACCGGAAAAGCAACCGCCATCGCGGCATAGGACCGGGCGGTGAACACCATCGCGGCCAGCGTCACCAGATACGCGACCGACAATCGGCCACCGGTGGTCTGGGTGACGATGCCGTAGGTGGTGAACACCGTGAGCGGCACCATGTAGACCAGACCGAACAGCACCAACGATGGCAGCCCCAGGGCACGGCGCAGCCGCCCCTCGGTCACTTCAGCCACATCGGACATGCCAGTTCCTCTCATTCCGCGGCCGAATAGACCTGCGTGCCCTGTAGATAGGTGGCGCGCACCGTCACCGCCGGAAGCTCCGACGCTGCGACATACCGTGGGTCCCGGTCCAGCCACACCAGATCAGCACTCACGCCGGGCGCGAAGCTGCCCCAATTGTCTTCCGCGAACGCCTGATACGCCACGGCCGTGGTGTAGGACGACAGGGCGTGCTCGATCGGAAGGACCTCGTGCGGCGTCCAGCCACCCGCAGGCTGTCCTTCAGACGTGCATCGCGAGACGGCCACGGCGATACCGTCCAGTGGCGCACCCGAGGACACGGGCCAGTCCGAACCGAACGCCAGTGCCGCACCGGAGCTCTCCAGTGTGCGCATCCGGTACTGCCGATCGGCCCGCTGCGCTCCGAGCCGGGGGATCGTGAGCACCGTCATCAAGGCGTCCAGCTGCGCCCACAGCGGCTGCATGTTCGGGATGACCCCGAGTTCGGCGAACCGGCCCAGATCGGCGTCGTCCACCAACTGTGCGTGCGCGATCACAGGCCGGCGATCCCGCGGACCATTGTGCCGCACAACGTATTCGATGGCGTCCAGGGCCTGGCGGACCGCGGCGTCACCGATGGCGTGGATGTGGATCTGCAGGCCCAGGTCGTCGACTTGTTTGGCCGCCTCGGCCAGCGCGTTGCCCTGCCACAGCTGCATACCGTGTGAGTGCAGACCCGAGCAGTAGGGCTCCAGCAGCGCCCCGGTCTCGTTCTCGACCACGCCGTCGGCGAAGAACTTCACCGTGTTCGCGGTCAGCAGCGGCGAACCCGCGGCGTGCACGCGATCCCGGGCGGCGGCGTATTGGGTTACCTGTGTGTCGAAGTGGCGCGGATCGGCATAGAACGCCAGGTTGAACCGCATCCGCAGGGCGCCTTGCCGAGCGGCCGCAAGGTAGGTGTCCAGCTCGGTCGGCTCGACCCACGCGTCCTGAACCCAGGTCACACCGCGGGCCAGGTAGTAATCGGCAGCCGTGCCCAGCGCCGCGACGCGGACCGCCTCGTCACGCGCCGGCATGACCGCGGTCATCAGATCGGTCGCACCCCATTCCCGCAGCGTGCCCAGCGGTGAGCCATCCGCCCGACGCGGAATCTCACCGAGCACGGGTTCCGGGGTGTCCGCGGTGATCCCGGCGCGTTGCAGCGCCACCGAGTTGACCCAGAGCGTGTGATAGTCCCAGGCGCGCAACACCACGGGCCGGTCCGGGACCGCGGCGTCGAGCCAGCGGGCGTCGAACAAACCGTCCGGCGCGAGGCTGCCGTCGTACGAGGCACCGACGATCCACTCCTGGTCGGGGTTCGCGTCGGCGTACTCCTTCACCGCCGACACGATCTCGTCAACCGATCGGCAGGGCCGAACCTGGGGGCCGGTGGCTTCCAAACCGCCGAACAGCGGGTGGGCATGGCCGTCACCGAATGACGGCATCAGGAATCCGCCTTCGAGGTCGACCTTCCGGTCGGCCGCCGATGCCAACGCTTCGGCGCCCACGGCCTGCACAACCCCATCGGCGATCAGCAGCGCATCGGTGGTCGTCGTCGGCGTCCAGACGACGCCGCCGTGGAAGAGAGTGGTCATGCGGCTCCTAAAGCGAATGGAATTCGTTTATTGTGTGATGCAGGCCACCAGTTGTAAAGCGGTGAGACGAAATTTAGGGGGAGACAGTCATGGGGCGTCCATCGATACCGATCCTGTCAATGGACCGGATTGCCAGTGCGGCAATGGATCTCGTCAACACGACGGGTGGATTCACCATCCCGGAACTCGCCCGCAGACTCAAGGTCAGCCCGTCATCGCTGTACAACCACGTGTCCGGGCGCGAGCAGATCGTCGAACTGCTCCGCGAACGGGCGATGTCGGAGGTGGCACTGCCCGACCTCGACGCCGACCGGCCATGGGCCGACATCCTGGCCGACATCATGCGCTCCTACCGCAATAGCTTCGCCCGCTACCCGCGGCTGATTCCGCTGCTCACCGCCCATGCCGTCAACAGCAGCCAGGCCCTCACGATGTACAACGCGCTGGCGGTGACCCTGCACCGGGCCGGGTTCAGCCCCACCGACACGCTGCGGATCATCACCTTGGTCGACAACTACGTGCTGGGATCGGCCCTCGACCTCACCGCACCGGACCAACCATGGGAATCCGGCGCCGCCGTCGGCCCCGAGCTGACCGCCGCGCTCGCCACCGGCGCACCCCGGCCTGCGCGAGCCGACGATGCGTTCGAGTACGGACTGGCGGTGCTGCTACGCGGGCTGGCTCAGCCGTAGCCGGCTAACCGCCGCAGCGGTTACGGAAATCGATCGCCGGCTGACGAATGCCCGTCAGCTCGGCTTTGATCTGGGGTTTGTCCTCAAGATAGACCCGCACCGAATCGGCCATCTGCTCGTTCGACTGTCCCTTGAGACTGGTGAAGAACGCGTTGACGTCGGGATGAGTGAACAGATAGGCCGAGGTGGACGCGCGGACGCCGGCCATCACGCCGGCCAGGTCGGCAGCAGTGCAGTTCGGCTCTTCTGCCGCAGCGACAGGTGCACCAATAGCCAAGAGCGACAAGCTGATTGCACTTGCGGCGATCACACGGGAGAACATCGTGGCTCCTAAGTCGACTCGGATAACTGCACTACGGCTCACGGACGCCCGGGGCGCCAACCACCACCGCCACCACCGCCGCCGTTGTCGGGGCGACCGGGATCGAGATTGATCTCCAAGCCCCAATCGCCGCAGTACCAGTCGTTGGCACAGGGATACGGATAGTAGGGACCCGCCTTCGGGGGCGTCGGCCCGCCACCGCGCACGTTGCCCTGCGCACACACCGTGGAACCACCGGCGTCGACGCAATCAGCGGCGGCGGGCGGTGCAACGGCGATGGCGATCGGCACGGTCAATCCGGCCAGGCCGAGTAATGCTGGACGCCACATGCTCCGCATGACCACTCCTCAGTAGGTCCCCGTGAGCCGAGAATAAATCCCGAGGACGCCCTATATGCGGGATCGACAATAACCGGTCCTCTTCCAGAACGCACGTCGTTCGTAACCGGTTGCATTCGCATAGATCGCAAGGCTCCCCGCCGGATTCGGCCCGGCCTAGCCTCACGCGCGTGAACGAAGACTGGCTGGCCGTGATCGTCGGCCTCACCCTACTCACCCTCGTGCTCGTCGGTGCGATCCCCGGCAGCGTGATTCCATGACCAGCACCGAAGAACGCTCCGAGCAGCGCTCGGCCAAGATCGGTTATGCCGTCGCCGGTGTACTCGTGGTCATCGCGCTGGGTGCGGCAACCCGCTTCCTGGAGACCCAGGTTCCCCACTGGGCCGCTGGAACCGCGTTGGCCAAGGTCGCGAAATCGGTCGAATTCCCGGTCTACGCAATCGCTCTCGGGCTGATCGGCAACGCGATACTGGCCCGGTTCGCGTTGCGAGACGCGCTGTCCCAGGGGTTTCGCACCGAATTCTTCATCAAGACCGGTTTGGTCCTACTGGGGGCATCGATCAACCTGAAGGTGCTCGCCACCGCTGCAGGACCGGCGATCATCCAAGCCCTGCTGCTGATTTCGGTCGTATTCGGGTTCACCTGGTGGCTGGGCGGGCGGCTCGGCCTCGACGACAAGCTTCGTGCACTGCTGGCTTCGGCAGTCTCCATCTGCGGGGTGAGTGCGGCCATCGCGGCGGCGGGCGCGGTCCAGGCCCGCAAGGAGCAACTGGCCTATGCCGCGTCGCTGGTCATCGTGTTCGCCCTGCCCTCGATCTTCCTGCTGCCGTGGCTGGCCGACGTGTTCGGGCTGTCCGATGCGGTCGCCGGCGCGTGGATCGGAGGCAACATCGACACCACCGCGGCCGTGGCCGCCGCGGGCACGATCGCCGGGGAGAACGCCCTGCAGATCGCCACGATCGTCAAAACCACGCAGAACGCGCTGATCGGCATCGTCGCCATCGCCCTCACCGCGTACTTCGCCCTGAAGGTCGAGCGCCAGTCCGACACACCCGACCCGGCGGTGGCACGCCCGTCCCTGCGCGAATTCTGGGACCGCTTCCCCAAATTCGTGCTCGGCTTCCTCGCCGCGTCGGTGATCGGCACGCTGTATCTCCAGTTCGCGGCCGACGGCAAAACCGCGATCGCCACCGTCAACGACCTACGGACCTGGTTCCTGATCTTTGCGTTCGTGGCCATCGGGCTGGAGTTCTCCCTTCGCGGTCTCAAGGAAGCCGGTTGGCGGCCCATCGTGCTGTTCGCGGCCGCGACCGTCGTCAACATCGTGGTGGCCTTGGGGTTGGCCTCGCTGTTGTTCGGCGGTTTGTTCGGCAGCTTCGGCGGGAGCTAGCCGTTACCCTGGCTAAGTGCCGACAACCTGGTCACGGCGAGGGTTTTTCACGGTCACCGCAACGATGGCCCTGGTCGCCGCATGTAGCACGCAAAAGCCTGGCGAAGTCAGGAAAGACGGTTCGGTGACCGTCCGCCACCTCTTCGGCGACACCAACATTCCGGGTCCGCCGAAGAGGGTGGTCAGCGCCGGGTTCACCGAACAGGACGACCTGCTGGCCCTCGGTGTCGTTCCGGTCGCCACCACGGAGTGGTTCGGGGGCGAGCCGTACGCGGTGTGGCCCTGGGCGCAACCGAGACTCGGCGGCGCCCAGCCCACCGTGCTCAACCTGACCGACGGCATCCAGGTCGACCAGATCAAGGAGCTCACGCCGGACCTGATCGTGGCCGCCAACGCCGGGCTCGACGCCGACACCTACGCCAAGCTCTCCGAGATCGCCCCGACCATCGCACAGTCCGGGCCCGACGCGTTCTTCGAACCGTGGCGCGACCAGGCCACCCTGATCGGCCAGGCCCTGTTCCAGAAGGACGCGATGGCAGGGTTGATCACCGGGGTGGACGACAAGTTCAAGGCAGTGGCCACCAACAACCCGCGTTTCGCCGGCAAGAAGGCCATGCTGCTGAGCGGCACGTTGTTCCGCGACAGTGTGCAGGCACAGACCGGGTGGCGCACCGAGTTCCTCACCCAGATGGGCTTCGCCGTACCGCAGACACCCGCACTGATCCCGCGCGCGGACATCGCCTCAGTACTCGACGCCGCCGATGTCCTGATCTGGACCACCGAAAGCGACCAGGAGCGCGACGCCCTGCTGGCCGACCCGGCGATCGCCGAGCTGCGGGCGACCACCCGCAAGCGGCACGTCTTCACCCCCAAAGACCTGGCCGGCGCCATCGCCTTCGCGTCGCCACTGTCCTACCCCGTGGTGGCCGACCAGCTGCCGCCCCTGCTCGACCAGGCACTGACCTGACAAGATGACCGGGTGACAAGCACCCAGCAGAACCCCGAGCACCGCGGCACCGCCATCGTGGGCTCGGCCTACTATCCGGTGCTCGTCGCGATCTTCACCGCACTGGTGATCATCTCCAATGTCACCGCCACCAAGGGGGTCGCGTTCGGGCCGATCATCACCGACGGCGGCTTCATCGTCTTCCCGCTCACCTATGTGATCGGCGACGTGCTCTCCGAGGTGTACGGATTCAAGGCCGCCCGGCGCGCCATCTTCCTCGGATTCTCGATGAATGCCCTTGCCGCACTGGCATTCTGGGTCACGATCTACCTGCCCGCAGCGGACTTCTACACCAACCAGGAGCACTTCGAGAACGTCGTCGGTGCCTACACCCAGTTGATCGTGGCGGGCCTGGCCGGCTTCATCGTCGGGCAGACCATCAACGCCTGGGTCGTGGTCGCCATCAAAGAACGGACCAAGGAAAAGCACCTGTGGGCCCGGCTCATTGGCTCCACGTTCGCCGGCCAACTCGGGGACACGCTGGTCTTCTGCGCCATCGCGGCCGGCGCGATCGGCATCAGCACCTTCGGCGACTTCGTCACCTACACCGCGCTGGGCTGGGTCTACAAGACCGCGGTCGAGGTGATCATGCTGCCGGTCACCTACCGCGTGATCGCTTCGATCAAGCGCCGCGAGCCCACGTATCAGCTCGCCGTGTGAGGCTTCGATAAGGCACCTCTGGCAAGGTTCATAGAGCCGGAGCTTTCTTAGCTACCGACGGGTAGCTTCAGGTCATGAGTGTGACATCAGAGGTGATGGACGCGGGACCGAGCCTGAGCCCAGGCACCGCCCGCGACTATGGCGATCAGGCTCTGCTGCTCGAGTTCGACAGCACTGCCGATGTTTTGGCGTGGACCGCTACGCTCACGGCGGCCCAATTGCTAGGTGTGCTCGATATCGTCCCCGCGTCGCGCACGATCCTGATCAAGCTGGCCGACCCGCGCTACCAGGCGCCCACCCGGCAGCGGCTCAGCAAGCTGCGGCTGCAGCCCGGGTCCGCACCGGTCCGTCCGACAGGCCAGCCGGACGTGACCATCGACGTGGTCTACGACGGCGCCGACCTGGACGACGTCGCGACCCTCACCGGGCTGACCCCCGAACAGGTGATCGCGGCGCACACCGGCACCCCGTGGCAGGTCGGATTCATGGGCTTCGCTCCCGGGTTCGCCTACCTCGTCGGCGGTGACGAACGGCTCCGGGTGCCACGCCGGGCCGAGCCCCGCACCACCGTCCCGCCCGGGGCAGTGGCACTGGCCGGCGAGTTCAGCGGCATCTACCCGCGGCAGTCGCCCGGCGGCTGGCAGCTGATCGGGCGCACCGACGCGGTGCTATTCGACGTTCATCGTGACAAACCCGCGCTGCTCACCCCGGGTACCTGGGTGCAGTTCCGGGCCATCGGCTAGACGGCGAGGAGGACACCATGACCACATTGGAAGTGCTGCGCACCGGGCCGCTGGCCCTGGTCGAGGATCTCGGCCGCCCCGGCATGGCCCACCTCGGCGTCACCCGATCGGGCGCCGCCGACCGGCGGTCCCACACGCTGGCCAACCG
Source organism: Mycobacterium farcinogenes (assembly GCF_019739075.1). Taxonomy (NCBI): domain Bacteria; kingdom Bacillati; phylum Actinomycetota; class Actinomycetes; order Mycobacteriales; family Mycobacteriaceae; genus Mycobacterium; species Mycobacterium farcinogenes. The sequence goes on from NZ_CP081673.1 coordinate 6,206,983, forward strand.
ACTGGTCGCCAACCCCGGCGAGCATGCCACCGTCGAGGTGATGTTCGGCGGATTCTCGGCGCGGGTGGTCGGCGGTGACGTCACCGTCGCGGTCACCGGCGCTGACACCGACCCGTCGGTCAATGGAATTCCCTTCGGCACCAACAGTATTCACCACGTGCGTGACGGCGAGGTGATTTCGCTCGGAGCGCCGCACTCAGGGTTGCGCAGCTATCTCGCGGTACGTGGCGGCATCGCCGTCGAACCCGTCCTGGGTTCACGGAGCTACGACGTGATGTCAGCCATCGGCCCGGCCCCGCTGCGCCCCGGCGACGTCCTGCCTGTCGGTGAGCACACCGCGGACCTGCCCGAGACGGACCAGGCACCGGTCGCCTCGATCAGCGATGACGTGCTGGAACTCAACGTGGTGCCCGGCCCGCGCGACGACTGGTTCGTCGACCCCGACGTGCTGATCCGCACCAACTGGCTGGTGACCACCCACAGCGACCGGGTCGGGATGCGTCTGGTCGGCATGCCGCTGGACTACCGCTGGCCCGACCGACAGCTGCCCAGTGAAGGCGCCACCCGCGGGGCAATTCAGATACCGCCCAACGGTTTTCCGGTGATCCTCGGGCCCGACCACCCGGTCACGGGCGGCTACCCGGTGATCGGCGTGGTGACCGACGAGGACATCGACAAGCTGGGCCAGGTCCGGCCGGGTCAGACCGTCCGACTGCACTGGGCGCACCCTCGCCGGCCGTTCCAGGGTTGACGCCCGGACGAGCCCACAAACGTAGAGACACCGGCGCACACCGCTGGTAGAACAAGGGTGTGCCCTTCCAGGATGTCAGCGCGCCGCCAGTCCGAGGCGGGATCCTGCACACCGCGCGTCTGGTCCACACCTCCGATCTCGACCACGAGACCCGCGAGGGCGCGCGCCGCATGGTCACCGAGGCGTTCGACGGTGACTTCACCGCAGCAGACTGGGAGCACGCCCTCGGGGGTATGCACGCCTACATCTGCCATCACGGCGCCCTGATCGCCCACGCGGCCGTGGTCCAGCGGCGGATCCTCTACCGCGACACCGCGCTGCGCTGCGGTTACGTGGAAGCCGTGGCGGTGCGCGAGGATTGGCGTGGCCAAGGCCTGGCCACTGCCGTGATGGACGCCGTCGAGCAGGTGCTGCGCGGCGCCTACCAACTCGGTGCGCTGAGTTCGGGCGGCGACCCGGCCCGGCAGATGTACCTCTCCCGAGGGTGGGTGCCCTGGCAGGGCCCGACCTCGGCGCTGTCCCCCACCGGCGTCAGCCGCACACCAGAGGACGACGATTCGGTGTTCGTGCTGCCGGTCGCCCTGCCCGCCGGCATGGATCTCGACGCCACCGCGCCGATCACCTGCGACTGGCGCGACGGAGACGTCTGGTAAACCACCAGAAAGCACAGGCTCACACCCGAGTGTGTGAGCGGGTGAGCGGAATTTCACGGCCGGGTCATCGCCAGGAGCACCTCTGCAACAAACGCTTCCTACTTTTGCGCCATGCCCACTCTGCTGAAGTCCAATCGCATCACCAATTGGGATCCCGAGGACACCGTGGCCTGGGAGGCCGGAAACAAGTACATCGCGCGACGGAACCTGATCTGGTCGGTGTTCGCCGAGCATGTCGGCTTCTCCGTCTGGTCGATCTGGTCGGTCATGGTGCTGTTCATGCCCGAGGCCGTGTACGGCTTCTCCGCCGGCGACAAGTTCCTGCTGGGCGCCACCGCCACCCTGGTGGGTGCCTGCCTGCGCATCCCCTACACCCTGGCCACCGCCACGTTCGGCGGGCGCAACTGGACGGTGTTCTCCGCCTTCGTGCTGTTGATCCCGACGGTGGGAACGATGGTGCTGCTCGCCAATCCGGGCCTGCCACTGTGGCCGTACCTGATCTGTGCGGCGCTGGCCGGCTTCGGCGGTGGCAACTTCGCCTCGTCGATGACCAACATCAACGCCTTCTACCCGCAACGACTCAAAGGCTGGGCGCTCGGCCTCAACGCCGGCGGCGGCAACATCGGTGTTCCGATGATCCAGCTGGTCGGCCTGCTGGTGATCGCCACCGCGGGTAACCGTGCCCCGTATTGGGTGTGCGCCGTCTACCTCGTGGCCTTGGCGGTGGCCGGCATCGGCGCCGCGCTGTACATGGACAATCTCGAACAACACAAGATCGACCTGGGCGCGATGAAATCGATTCTGGCAGAACGCGATACCTGGGTGATCTCACTGCTCTACATCGGCACGTTCGGGTCGTTCATCGGGTTCTCGTTCGCCTTCGGCCAAGTTCTGCAGATCAACTTCGCCGCAGGCGGCCAGACCGCGGCACAGGCCTCGCTGCACGCCGCGCAGATCGCGTTCATCGGTCCGCTGCTGGGCTCGGTGTCCCGCGTGTACGGCGGAAAGCTCGCCGACCGGATCGGCGGCGGCCGCGTCACCCTCGCGGTGTTCGGCGGCATGATCCTCGCGGCCGGCCAACTGGTGGCGATCAGCATGATCGACGATCACACCGCCGCTGCCGCCAACAGCCTGATGATGGGCGGCTACGTCATCGGATTCGTCGCCCTGTTCCTGCTCAGCGGTCTCGGCAACGGCTCGGTCTACAAGATGATCCCGTCCATCTTCGAGGCCCGCAGCCACTCTCTGGACATGAGCGAGGAAGACCGCCAGCACTGGTCGCGGTCGATGGCCGGCGCACTGATCGGCTTCGCCGGCGCCATCGGCGCGTTGGGCGGATTCGGCATCAACATGGCGCTGCGCCAGTCCTACCTGTCCAGCGGATCGGCCACCGCGGCGTTCTGCATCTTCCTCGCCTTCTACGTGCTGGCCTCGGCATGCACCTGGTTCCGTTACGTCCGGCGCCCGGCTGCGACGGCGGTCACATCGACCCCGGTAGACCGACACGCCTCGGCAATGGCCGGGTAATCACTTGGAAACACGCGATGCCTCTACTGGACCTATGAACGAGCCCGACTGGGCACCGCTCACCGGTTTTCGTGTGGCGGTGACCTCCGCCCGACGTGCTGATGAGCTCAGCGCGCTGCTGACCAGACGCGGCGCCACGGTGACCAGTGCGGCCGCCATCACGATGGTTCCGCTGCCCGACGACGACCAGCTGCGGACCCACACCGCGTCGCTGATCGACGTCCCACCGGACATCGTGGTGGCGACCACCGGGATCGGCTTTCGCGGCTGGTTCGCCGCAGCGGACGGCTGGGGCCTGGCCGCCGAGCTCACCGACGCCCTGAGCAACGCCCGCATCGTCTCCCGTGGCCCGAAGGCCACGGGAGCGTTGCGGGCCGCGGGCCTACCCGAGGAATGGTCACCGGAATCGGAATCCTCCCGGGAAGTGTTGCGCTACCTCATCGAGCAGGGCGTCGCGGGGCAACGCATCGCGGTGCAGCTGCACGGGGCGACCGACGAGTGGGATCCGTTCCCCGAGTTTCTCGACGAGCTGCGCGCCGCGGGAGCCGAGGTGGTGCCGATCCGGGTGTACCGCTGGCACCCGGCGCCGCGGGACGGCGAGTTCGACCAGATGGTCGCCGGAATCGCCGAACGACGGTTCGACGCAGTCAGTTTCACTTCGGCCATGGCAGTGGCCTCGGTGTTGATGCGTGCCACCGAAATGGACATCGCCGACCGCGTGCTGGCGGCCCTGCGTACCGATGTCCACGCCATGTGCGTCGGCCCGGTCACCGCGCGGCCGCTGGTCCGGCTCGGGGTACCGACCTCGGCCCCCGAGCGGATGCGGTTGGGCGCCTTGGCCCGTCACATCACCGACGAACTGCCACTGCTGCAGGCGCGGACCGTTCGGGTCGCCGGGCACACGCTCGAGATCCGGGGCACGTGCGTTCTGGTCGACGGCGTGGTCAAGTCTCTGTCCCCGGCCGGGATGGCCACCATCCGCGCGCTGGCGCACCGTCCGGGCGCGGTGGTTTCCCGGTTCGACCTGCTGAGCGCGCTGCCCGGTACCGGCACCGACACCCATGCCGTGGAGACCGCGGTGCTGAGGCTTCGTACCGCATTGGGGGACAAGAACATCGTGTCGACGGTCGTCAAGCGCGGCTACCGGCTCGCCGTCGACGACAGCGAGATGGTCACGGCGCAATGAGCCTCGTCCTGGCCGCCCACGGAACCCGCAAGCCCGGCGGCGTGGCGATGATCGGCGAGCTCGCCGCGCGGGTGTCCGACCTGCTGGGCCGGCCCGTGCACGTCTCCTTCGTCGACGTGGTGGGACCGACTCCGAGCGAGGTGCTCGCATCGTTGCCCACCGACTGTCCGGCGGTGGTGGTGCCGGCCTTCCTGGCCGCCGGGTATCACGTCCGCGTCGACGTGCCCCACCATGTGGCGGCCAGTGGGCATCCCGCCGTCACAGTCACACAGCCACTGGGCCCCTGCCCGGGAACGGTCCGGGTCCTCGCGGATCGGCTCACCGAATCGGGCTGGCGCCCGGGTGATTCGGTGATCCTGGCGGCAGCCGGAACGTCCGACAGAGGCGCTCAGTCCGACCTTCGCCGCACTGCGGCACTGCTGTCAGCGGTGACCGGCGATCGCGTAGAAATGGCCTTCGCCGCGACCGGTGCGCCCAGCGTTGCCGAAGCCGTCGCCGCGCAGCGCAGCCGCGGCCATGGCCGCATAGCTGTGGCGTCCTACCTGCTCGCCGACGGGCTTTTCCAGGACCGGTTGCGTGAATCCGGCGCCGACATCGTGAGTGAACCCCTGGGCACCCACCCCGGCATGGTGCGGCTGATTGCGAACCGGTTCCGCCGGGCCGGAGTGCTGAGCCTGCCGGCTGCGGCGTGATCGGATTGACCGGGCGATCAGCGGCCCGGCAGAACCCGCCAACAGAAGCACACCACCGGCGCCGGCCACCGAGAAGAACGCCGAACGCCGGGTATCGACCATCGCCGAACATTGCTCGACGTAATCGCTGGCCATGAATCCCGGACCGGCCAACGTGTGCTGGTCCAGGTTGAGCTGGTCCTGCTGAGCGGCGACGCTGTAATCCGGCCGCGCTCCGCTACCGCATGGGATGGGTTGACCGCTGCGATCCACGGCGTTCAAGGCCAGGGGCATCAACATTGCCCCGAGTGCGCCCAGCATCGCTGCCGCCCCCACCAAATTCACTACCGAACGCGCAAACATCCCTTGTCAGCCCCTCTGACGACGCTTCCTTGAGAGGGAGTCTAAACACACTCCAGCGAACTATTCTAGTTAGCCAGAGAGACGCCCGCCACAGCTTTGAGAAGGTTCCCGACCGTGCAATTCTGGCAAATTTCGCCGCGAAACCGGCGTTGGCCAGGTATTTGCCGAAGTAACCAGCCGACGACTGTTTGCCGGCGGGCCGTGGCGTCAGATCGGACCCAAAAACTCAGCTATCGTTATCGCGACCATCGGACGATTCGGCGGGAGTAGAGACAAACGTGCAGGTGACCACACCGACGGGCGCAGCCCGTCGAGACGACGCGCTCGGCAGTGCGGCCCGGTAACCGGGTCCCGGCCGAACGTCTGCGTGAACACCTGCTGAACACTCTGGAACGCACGTCCGGGCCGATGACCACTGCCCAGCTACGTGACGACATGCACCAGCACTTCCGCGCACCGGTCGTGATCGAGTCCGTGTACCGCAATCTCACGGTGCTCGAACGCCGCGGCGCCGTGCAGCGCCGCAAGCTCCAGGGACGCGACGCCCACTGGAGCCGGACGGCGGATCAGGCGGAGATCTGAACGAACCCGCCCGGTGTGACGCGGGTCCGGTAGACCGGGATCGACACCGCGTCGTCATCGAGGCAACTGCCGTCGTCGAGCGCGAAAGCCTGCTTCTTGATCGGCGACTGCACAGTCGCCCGGCCGGCCCGGTCACCGACGATGCCGCGGGAGATCACCGCCGCGCCGGAGAACGGGTCGATGTTGCCCACCGCATGCAACGAGCCGTCATCGAGGCGGAACAGAGCCGCCTGCGAGCCATCGGGCAGCAGCACCGCCACGCCGCGGCACGGCATCAGGAAGTCATAGCGGCACGCCGTCGTCCATTCCCACGGCGTCGAGGCGTGAATGTCCTTGTGATCGTCGAGCAGTGTCATTTCGCCTCCTGGATGATCGACGGCATGCCCAAACTGGTCGGCACCTTGCGGCCGGCGCGCTCGGTGAAGGTGATGGTCGGGTCGTCGACGTCGGGCGCATTGACGAACGACACGAAACGCGACAGCTTCTCCGGGTCGTCCAGCACGCCCTTCCACTCACAGGCGTAGCCGGCGACGTGGCGTTCCATGGCCGCCTCGAATTCGGCCGCCAGGCCGAGGGAGTCGTTGCACACGACCTCGCGGAGGTGATCGAGCCCACCGTCGAGGGCCTCCAGCCACGGTGCCGTGCGCTGCAGACGGTCGGCGGTGCGGATGTAGAACATCAGGAACCGATCGATGTAGCGGATCAGGGTCTCGTCATCGAGATCGCCGGCCAGCAACTGGGCGTGCCGTGGAGACATGCCGCCGTTGCCGCACACATACAGGTTCCAGCCCTGCTCGGTGGCGATGACGCCGACGTCCTTGCTCTGCGCCTCCGCGCATTCCCGGGCGCATCCCGAGACCGCCATCTTGATCTTGTGCGGTGAGCGCAGCCCTCGGTACCGCTTCTCGATCTCCACGGCCATGTTGACCGAATCCTGTTGGCCGTAACGGCACCACGTGCTACCGACACAACTCTTGACGGTTCGCAGCGACTTGCCGTAGGCGTGCCCGGATTCCATGCCGCCCTCGACCAGGCGCGCCCAGATCTGCGGCAACTGCTCAACCCGCGCGCCGAACATGTCGATGCGCTGTCCTCCGGTGATCTTGGTGTACAGGTCGAAATCCCTTGCGATCTCACCGATCAGGATCAACTGTTCCGGAGTGATCTCACCGCCGGGCGACCGCGGCACCACCGAGTAGCTGCCGTTCTTCTGGATATTGGCCAGGAAGTGGTCGTTGGAGTCCTGCAGCGAGGCCTGCTCACCGTCGAGCACGTGGTCGGAACTGGTCGAAGCCAGGATCGATGCGACGGTGGGTTTACAGATGTCGCAACCTTTTCCGGTGCCGAACTTCTCGATCAAGCCGGAGAAGGTGCGGATCTCGGTGGCGCTGATGATCTCGAAGAGCTCGGCACGCGACTGGCTGAAGTGCTCACACAGGGCCTTGGACTGCTCGACGCCTTCGGCCTCGAGGAGCTGCTTGAGCAGCGGCACGCAGGAGCCGCACGAGGTACCGGCCAGCGTGCATTTCTTCAGGCTGGGCACGTCGTCGCAGCCGCCGCAGATGGCTTCCTTCAGATCACCCTTGGTGACGTTGTTGCACGAGCAGATCTGTGCGATGTCCGGCAACGCGGCAACGCCCAGTGCGGGCGCGTCGCTGTCACCAACGGGAGCGATCAACGCCAGCGGATCGCCCGGGAGCTCGCTGGCGACCATGGGCCGCAACACCCCGTACGCGGAAGCGTCACCGACCAGGATGCCGCCGAGCAGCGTCTTGGCGTCATCGGAGAGCACCAGCTTGGCGTAGGTCTGCTTGACCGGGTCGTTGACCACGACCTCCAGGCAGTTCGGCGTAACACCTTTGGCATCACCGAAACTGGCGACGTCGACGCCGAGCAGCTTGAGCTTGGTCGACATGTCCGCGCCCGGGAATTCGGCCTCACCGCCGAGCAGTCGGTCGGCTACCACCTCAGCGGTCGTGTAACCCGGCGCGACCAGGCCGTAGCAACGCCCTTCGATGGCGGCCACCTCACCGATCGCATAGATGCTGGGATCACTTGTGACACAAGACAGATCGGTGAGAACGCCACCCCGCTGCGCCATGTCCAGGCCCGCGGCCCGGGCCAACTCGTCGCGCGGGCGCACACCGGCGGCGAAGACGACCAGGCCGGCATCGATCGTGCTGCCGTCGTTCAGTGAGATCCGCATCGAATCGTCGATGTCGGACTTGCGCAGCGGCTTGTGCCGCTGCACCGGCTGGATACTGTCCGTACCTACCGCGGTGTGCACCTCGATACCCAGGCCCCGCATCATCCGGTTCAGCAGCGTGCCCCCGGCTTCGTCGAGCTGGGCCGACATCAGGTGCGGCGACATCTCCAGCACATGCGTGCGCAGGCCGAACTGTCGCAGCGCGTTGGCCGCTTCCAGGCCCAGTAGGCCACCGCCGATCACCACGCCGACCGGCGACTTGGACGCCAACGCACTCTGGGCGCTGGCACGGATCGCGTCGAGGTCGTCCAGCGTGCGGTAGACGTGCACGCCCGGCAGGTCCCGCCCCGGTACCGGCGGCACGAACGCGTACGACCCGGTGGCCAGCACCAGCGCGTCGTAGGCGAAGGTCTCGCCGGCGACGGTGCGCACCGTGCGGGCTTCGCGGTCGATCTCGTCGACCGCACATCCCAGGCGCAGGTCCACCCGGTCGTCACCGGCATAGTCGTTGCCGGGCAGCGCCAGTTTGGCCCGGTCCCAGTGCTCGGTGTACCCGGTCAGGCCGACCCGGTCGTAAGCGGCGTCAGCTTCCTCGGACAGGACGGTCACCCGCCAGGTGCCTGCGGCGTCACGCGACCGCAACGCCTCGACGAAGCGGTGGCCCACCATGCCGTGTCCGACGACCACGACGTTCTGTGTTGACGACATACGGCGAGGTTAGGAACCCGAAGTTGCCGAATTGTCGCCCTGTGTGAACCGCCCGTCACGGTGTGCTCACGGCCCCCGCGGCGCACATGTGAGGAAGCCCAGGCGTGAGGTCCGGCTAACCCAGCTGACGGGCCAGCGCCTGACCGATGACGTGCGCGGCCTCGGCGAAACGTTGCGGATCCGGGCCGGAAAAGTTCAGCCGCAGATACGGTCCCGCCGGTTCAGCCGGAAACCACTCATTGCCCGCGGCGACCAGTACCGACTCAGCTTCGCATTCACGCACCAGCCGGGCCAGGTTGACCGCATCGGGCAGCCGCAGCCACAGATGCAGCCCGCCGCGCGGCACGTGCTGCAACTGGGCGCCGGGAGCGTGCTCGGCCAGCGCGGCGATCAACTGGTCACGGCGGGCCCGCAACTGCTGGCGCAGGTCCCGTAGGTGGGTTCGCCAGGCTGGTTGGGTGACCACGTCGAGGGCGGCGGCCTGCAGCAACCCGCTGACATACATCGCCTCGGCTCCCCGGTCGGCCAGCAGCCGGTCGCGGGCCGGGCCTCGGGCGACCATCGCCGCCACCCGGATCGACGGCGACACACTTTTGGTCAGCGACCTCAGATAGATCACGTGCCCGGCGTCGTCGGAGGCCACGACCGGCGTGGCGGTGCTGTCGATGCCGAAGTCGTGCGCCCAATCGTCCTCGACCAGGAAGGCACCATGGCCGCGCACCACCTCGAGCACCTGGCTTGCCAGCTCTGGATCCCATTGGGCGCCAGTCGGGTTGGCGTAGTTGGGCTGGGCGTAGAACACCCTGGCACCGGTTTGCGCGAACGCGCGCGACAACTCCTCGGGTTCGGGGCCCCGCGGCCCACTCGGTACGGGCACCAACCGCACACCGCACTGGGCCGCCGCCAGGATGGCTCCCCAGTAGCTGGGCGACTCGATCAGCATCGGCCGGCCGAACCCGACCAGGGCGCGAAAGATAGAGCTGAGACCACTCTGGCTGCCCGGCAGCACGATCACCTCGCGCGCTGTCGGCGGCGTCACGCCGGCTCCGAACGCCTCCGCCAACTCCTGAGCAAACCAGGCCTGCAGGTCCGGTTGTCCGGCCACGGCAGCCGGACTCAACGCCGCGTCGCCACGGGCCGCCCGCGCAAGAGCAGTACGGACCAGTCGCTGCGGCAGAAGTTCGCGGACGGGATAACCCGAGTGCAGCGCGATGATGTCCGGCGCGACACCGCGCAGCGGCGTCGACAGTGCCGGGATGCGTGCCTGCGGGGATCCCAGAGCGGCGGTCTGCCAGCCGTAATCGGGCAAGCGCGCACTGCGCACGGCCCGCACGAACGTGCCGACCCCGGGCCTGCTCTCCACCAACCCCAGGTTGCGCAGCGCGCGCATGGCCTTGGCGACCGTCACCGGGCTGGCCGCATACTCGGCCACCAGGGCCCGGTTGGACGGCAACTGCGCGCCCGGCGGTGCCGTAGTGATCCACTTCCGCAGACCGGACACGATGCGCTCAGTGCTATCGTTATCCATGTTGAGAGAGAGTAGCGCTACTCAGCGAAAGGCGTCTGCGCTATCCGGCTCCGGGTTATGGTGGGGACTGCTGGGCGTCACCGCGTTCTCGTTCACCATCGTGTTCACCAAGGTTGCCATCGGCGGACTGTCCCCGCTGTTCATCGGCGCCGGACGGGCCGTCGTCGCCGCTGCCATCGCAGGGGCCGCGCTGGCGCTCACCCGGCAAGCCCCGCCCTCGGTCCGGCAATGGGCGCGGCTGTCCGTCGTGGCGGCAGGAGTCGTCGCGGGCTTTCCGCTACTGACCTCCTACGCACTCACCGTCGTTCCCGCCAGCCACGGCGCCATCGTGGTCGCACTGCTGCCGGCCGCCACCGCGGTGTGCGCAGTGCTTCGCGGCCACGAGCGCCCTCCGGTCGCCTTCTGGGCCATGGCCGCGGCCGGAGCGCTCGCCGCCGTGGTCTTCGCGATGCTGCACGGCTCCGGACTCGGCCATCTGAGCTGGGCTGACCTACTGCTGTTCGGCGCCGTGCTGGCGGCCGCGGTCGGATATGCCGAGGGCGGGTTACTGGCCCGGGAGCTGGGCGCCTGGCAGACGGTGTCCTGGGCGTTGGTGATCGCGGCGCCGGTGATGCTGGCCCTGACGGTGCTCGACGTGGCACAGCAACCGCCGCACGCCACGCCGGTGCAGTGGGCCGCGTTCGGTTACCTGGCCGCGGTCAGCATGTATCTGGGGTTTTTCGCCTGGTATCGCGGCCTGGCCATCGGACCGATGACGCAGGTCAGCCAAGTCCAGTTGGTTCAGCCGGTGATGACCATCGCCTGGGCCGCACTGTTACTGCGCGAGAGACTCACCTGGACCACGGTGCTCGGCGGCGCCGTCGTTATCGGCTGTGCCGCCCTGGCCGTCCGCATCCGCCTGCGGTGACACCCCGAAAGCCGACAGAACCCCTTGGACTCCAACAGCTTTCGCGCCAATCAGATACTCGCGAGGAAATCCGAGCTGTACACGTCACTACGGATGCGCCCGGGAGCCGGCGGCCCCTCCACCACCACCCAGGCCTGGCCGGCACCGTCGACCACCGGTCCGGAGACGGTGACGGTGCCCGAGCCGCTGGCATCGGTGTGCAAGACGCCGCTGGACACCCCGGGATCACCGGCACTGCAGGTGGCGACCGCCGATCGCGGCATCTGAATCAGCCGCACCCGGTAGTCGGTGTCCGGCCGCGCCGACTGCATGGTCACCTGGGCACTCGCCTGCGAACCATCGCCGCCGATGTGAGCGAATCCGCCACCGCTGCCCGAGCCCATACCGTCCAGGAACAGACCTTCGGCGAAATCGCAGTTCCGGATGTGATTCGACAACGGCACCATGGTCGTCGCCGATGCCGGCGGAGCACCCACCCCGCCGAGCACCACCCCACCCGCCGCCGCCAACGTCACCGTGCGTCTAATGCGCCAGTCCATCGCATGCACCCCTGCTCGACGTATCAGTGCGTCATTATTGGCACAAATCGCAGGTCGAGAAGCGGCAGTTCGCACAAATCGCCCGCGGCTACCGCCAGCGGCCGAGCACCTCTTTGGCCCGCTCGCCCAGCACGGCCAGCAGGAACGGGCCGAAGGTGATGCGCCCGACGCCGGCCGCCGTCAGCTCGGCGAGGTCGGCGGTATCCGGAGGAACGGTCACACTGACCGGCAGCGGCACCTCAGAAGCCAAGCGCGCCAATGCTTCCGGGTCGCGTAGGCCGGGAGGGAACAGCGAGTCGGCACCGGCAGCGGCCGCTTCGGACAGCCGGGCGATCGCCCGATCAAGGCGATCGGCATCGTCTCCGTCGTTACGCAGGAACAGGTCGGTACGCGCGTTGATCACCACATGCACGCCGGCGGCATCCGCTGCCTCCCGCAGCTGCCGCACCAGTTCGGCGTGCTCTGCCGAGCTGCGCAGCCGCTTTCCTTCCCGGTGCACCGTGTCCTCGATGTTGAGCCCGACAGCGCCGACGCCGAGCAGCCCTTCGATCAGCCGCTCCGGCCGCTCGCCGTAACCGGACTCGATGTCCACCGACACCGGCACGTCGACCGCGTCGGTGATTTGCCGCACCCGGGTGAGCAGATCGTCGAACGACATCACCTCGCCGTCCGCCTTGCCGATGGAATCGGCCAGCGGATGGCTGCCCACGGAGAGTGCGGAGAAGCCCTCGCCGACCGCCAGCCGAGCTGACCAGGCATCCCACACCGTGGGCAACACGACGGGGTTGCCGGGTTGGTGCAACGCCAGCAACGCCGCCGCGCGCTGCTGCAACGTGGTCTCACTCATTGATCCTCCGGGTGCTCAGATGTGCTGCTCAGGTGTCATTCGGCCAGATGGGAAGCCGGCGAGAGCAAGCCTACGACCCGGGTCCGGGCCGGCGACTGCGAGCGGTCCACGGGCCCGCCGCGGACGTGATGCGCATCACGTCGGGATCGTGATGTGGCTAGCATTGGGTGTCGTACTGTGAGCCCTGACACCTTCAGCCCGAGGAGGTCACTTGTCCACCACCACCGAGTTCTCTGAACTGCACAATCTGATCGGCGACATGCGTCGCTGTGTCACCACGTTGGCGTCGAAGTACGGGGATTCCCCCGCCATGCGCCGCGTGATGAACGACGCCGAGCGGATCCTCAACGATATCGACCGGTTGGACATCGACGCCGAAGAGTTGGAGATGCGTCACGGCGTGACACGCCAACAACCGGCCCGCGAGAAGATCGGCATCCCCGACACCCAATACGGACGCGAGTTCTGGCAGGACGTCGCCGACGAGGGTCTCGGCGGATACCGCTGAGCTCGTGGGCGTTTGACGCCCGACGAACAACTGAACCTCAGAAAGGGAACCGTGAGCGCACCCACCGCTGACCGTCGCGCGACCGGGGTCTTCTCGCCCACCCGAGCGGAGATCCCTCAACGCACCCTACGGACCGACCGGTGGTGGCAGGCACCACTATTGACCAATCTGGGGCTCGCGGCGTTCGTCATCTACGCGACGGTCCGGGCGTTCTGGGGAAGCGCGTACTGGGTAGAGGACTACCACTACCTGACGCCCTTCTATTCACCGTGCATCAGCACGGCGTGCGCGCCCGGATCGAGCCACCTCGGTCAGTGGGTAGGCGAGCTGCCCTGGTTCATCCCGATGGCGTTCATCTCACTGCCGTTCCTGCTGGCCTTCCGGCTGACCTGCTACTACTACCGCAAGGCGTACTACCGGTCGGTCTGGCAGTCACCGACCGCCTGTGCGGTGGCCGAGCCGCACGCGAAATACACCGGGGAGACCCGCCTTCCGCTGATCATGCAGAATCTGCACCGGTACTTCTTCTACGCCGCGGTGCTCATCTCACTGCTCAACACCTACGACGCGATCGTGGCGTTCCATTCGCCATCGGGCTTCGGATTCGGCCTGGGCAACGTCATTCTGGTCGGCAACGTCATCCTGCTGTGGGTCTACACGGTGTCCTGCCACTCATGCCGCCACGTCACCGGCGGCCGGCTGAAGCACTTCTCGAAACACCCTGTGCGCTACTGGATGTGGACACAGGTGAGCAAACTCAACACCCGCCACATGCTTTTCGCCTGGATCACGCTGGGCACCCTGGTCCTCACCGACTTCTACATCATGTTGGTGGCCAGCGGCACCATCTCTGATCTCAGGTTCATTGGCTGACTCGGTCAGACCGAGTTTCTTTGGCCGACAAGTACGTACACGCGAGAAGGCGAGTGGAATCAATGGGTGAGCTGGAACGGCACTCCTACGACGTAGTCGTGATCGGTGCCGGTGGAGCAGGTCTGCGCGCAGTGATCGAGGCACGCGAACGCGGTCTGCGGGTTGCGGTGGTGACCAAGTCGTTGTTCGGCAAGGCCCACACCGTGATGGCCGAGGGCGGCTGTGCGGCCGCCATGCGCAACGTCAACACCAAGGACTCCTGGCAGGTGCACTTCGGTGACACCATGCGCGGCGGCAAGTTCCTCAACAACTGGCGCATGGCCGAACTGCACGCGCAGGAAGCTCCGGACCGGGTCTGGGAGCTGGAAACCTATGGGGCACTGTTCGACCGGACCAAGGACGGCCGGATCAGCCAGCGCAACTTCGGCGGGCACACCTACCCGCGACTGGCACATGTCGGTGACCGCACCGGCCTGGAGATCATCCGCACGCTGCAGCAGAAAATCGTCTCGTTGCAGCAGGAGGACAAGGCCGAACTCGGCGATTACGAGGCCCGGATCAAGGTCTTCCACGAGTGCTCGATCACCGAGCTCATCAAGGACGGGGATCGGATCGCCGGCGCGTTCGGCTACTACCGCGAGACCGGCAACTTCGTGTTGTTCGAGGCACCGGCGATCGTCCTGGCCACCGGCGGGATCGGCAAGTCGTTCAAGGTGTCGTCCAACTCGTGGGAGTACACCGGCGACGGCCACGCCCTGGCGCTGCGCGCCGGGTCGGGCCTGATCAACATGGAGTTCATCCAGTTCCATCCGACCGGCATGGTCTGGCCGCTCTCGGTCAAGGGCATCCTGGTCACCGAGGGTGTCCGCGGCGACGGCGGGGTGCTCAAGAACTCCGAGGGCAAGCGGTTCATGTTCGACTACATCCCCGCGGTGTTCAAGGGCCAGTACGCCGAGACCGAGGAGGAAGCCGACCAGTGGCTCAAGGACAACGACTCGGCCCGGCGCACCCCTGACCTGCTCCCCCGCGACGAGGTGGCCCGCGCCATCAACTCCGAGGTGAAGGCCGGCCGCGGCTCACCGCACGGCGGCGTGTACCTCGACATCGCCTCGCGCATGCCCACCGAGGAGATCAAGCGCCGGTTGCCGTCGATGTACCACCAGTTCATGGAGCTGGCCGAGGTCGACATCACCAAGGACGAGATGGAAGTGGGTCCCACCTGCCACTACGTGATGGGCGGTATCGAGGTCGATCCCGACACCGGTGGCGCGGCCACGCCCGGATTGTTCGCCGCGGGCGAGTGCTCCGGCGGCATGCACGGTTCGAATCGTCTTGGCGGGAACTCCCTTTCGGATCTGTTGGTCTTCGGCCGGCGCGCCGGGCTCGGTGCGGCCGACTATGTGGCCGCGCTCCCGGAGCGGCCGAAGGTGTCAGAGGCCGCGATCATCGAGGCCACCGAGTTGGCTTTGGCGCCGTTCGAATCTCACGCGCATCCGGAGAACCCGTACACGCTGCACGCTGAGTTGCAGCAGTGCATGAACGACCTGGTCGGCATCATCCGCAAGGAAGAGGAGATCCAGGAAGCCCTGACCAAACTGGCCGAGCTGCGGACCCGCGTGCACAACGTCAGCGTCGAGGGCGGTCGCGTCTTCAACCCTGGCTGGCACCTGGCCATCGACATGCGCAACATGCTGCTGGTCAGCGAATGCGTGGCCAAAGCCGCACTGGCCCGCACCGAAAGTCGCGGCGGGCACACCCGCGATGACTACCCGGACATGGATCCCAACTGGCGTAACACCCTGCTGGTGTGCCGCGCGACAGGGGAAGACCAGGTGGTGCCGGACGTGACCGTGACGCCCGAGTCGCAGCTACCCATGCGGGAGGACCTGCTGGCCACGTTCGAGCTGTCCGAACTCGAAAAGTACTACACCGCACAAGAATTGGCCGAACACCCGGATCGGAAGGGCTGAGCATGAGTGCCTACAACGCGAACCTGCGCGTCTGGCGCGGCGATGACACCGGCGGCGGGTTGCAGGACTACACCGTCGAGGTGAACGACGGCGAGGTGGTGCTCGACATCATCCACCGGCTGCAGGCCACCCAGACACCGGACCTGGCGGTGCGCTGGAACTGCAAGGCCGGTAAGTGCGGGTCCTGCTCGGCGGAGATCAACGGCCGTCCGCGGCTGATGTGCATGACCCGGATGTCGACCTTCGACCCGTCCGAAACCGTCACTGTGACGCCGTTGCGGACTTTCCCGGTGATGCGCGACCTGGTCACCGACGTGTCCTTCAACTACGAAAAGGCCCGCCAGATACCGTCGTTCACGCCACCCAAAGATCTGCAGCCCGGCGAGTACCGGATGCAGCAGGAGGACGTCGAACGCAGCCAGGAGTTCCGCAAGTGCATCGAGTGCTTCCTGTGCCAGAACGTCTGCCACGTGGTGCGTGACCACGAGGAGAACAAGGAGGCGTTCGCCGGCCCACGGTTCCATATGCGGATCGCGGAGCTGGACATGCACCCGCTCGACGTCCTGGACCGTAAGGACATGGCCCAAGACGAGTTCGGCCTGGGCTACTGCAACATCACCAAGTGCTGCACCGAGGTGTGCCCGGAAAACATCAAGATCACCGACAACGCGCTGATCCCGATGAAGGAACGGGTCGCCGATCGCAAGTACGACCCGATTGTCTGGTTGGGTAACAAGCTGTTCCGGCGGTAGACCCTGAAACCCGAGGGTGCGCTCAGATCGTGAATTCGCTCCCGGACGCGATCTGAGCGCACATTCGGTGCCTAATCTGCCCCATCCGCGGCCGGAAAATTGGTGCACCTGGGCTGCGCCGACCGTTGCTACGCTCAATCCGACACACGGCGCGCTTCGACGGGGGATTACGCATGCAGTTGTCCGGACCTCAGCTGTCCCATGAGGATCTCCAACGCGTCGGCGGGACGGTCCACTACCTGCAGAACGCGCTCTCGGCCAAGATCGTCGGCCAGAAAACTCTGCAGCAGTCGCTGTTGATCGGGCTCATCGCTTCCGGGCACGTCCTGCTGGAAAGCGTTCCTGGGCTGGCCAAGACGACGGCGGCCAAGACCCTCGCGGAAAGCCTGGCCGCCCGGTTCCAACGCATCCAATGCACACCTGACCTGCTACCCAGCGATATCACCGGCGGTCAGATCTGGGACCAGAAGAACGGTGAGTTCAAGGTCTCGTTCGGTCCGGTGCACGCCAACATCGTGTTGCTCGACGAGATCAACCGGTCGTCGGCGAAAACCCAGAGCGCAATGCTGGAGGCGATGGAGGAACGCCAGACCACCATCGGTGGAACGGTTTACCCTCTGCCAAACCCGTTCCTGGTGCTCGCGACGCAGAACCCGATCGACCAAGAAGGCACCTATCAGCTCTCCGAAGCGCAGATGGACCGCTTCATGCTCAAGGACATCCTCACGTATCCGACGCCCGAGGAGGAAGAGGAAGTCGTCGCCCGGATCGCCGGCGGGGTGTTCGACGCGCATCCGGAATCCGGGAACGGTCAGCTCGATACGCAGCGGGTGCTCTGGCTGCAGGCCATGTTCAAGCGGGTGTTCATCGACCGCTCGATCGTCAGGTACGCGAGCTACATCGTGAACGCGACCCGGCATCCCAAGAACTACCTGGAACCCCAACTCGCCGACCTCATCCAGTTCGGCGCCAGCCCGCGCGCCACCATCGCCCTCTGCCGCGCGGCGTGCGCACACGCGCTGCTGGAGGGCCGACCATACGCGGTTCCCGACGATGTCAAGGCCGTCGCCAAGCGTGTTCTCCGGCACCGCATCATCCTCAAATTCCAGGCGTCGGCCCAAGGCATCACCCCGGAATATCTCATCGACGGCATCCTGCACCGCGTTCCGACGCCGTAGCGAGCCACGATGGGGGACATTCTCAACCGGGTCCGGGCCCAACTCAATTTCGACCCTCGGGCCGTCGGGATGCGCCTGCGGTCACATCGGGTCCTGGAGGGCGGGCACACCTCGCTGCAGTTCGGCCGCAGCGATGATTTCGTCGACCTGCGCGAGTACACCATCGGTGACGACGTCCGCGATATCGACTGGAAGGCGTCGGCGCGCAACACCCACCTGGTGGTCCGCCGGTACGTCGCCGAGAAGGCCCAGGAGTTCCTGCTGATCGCCGACACCGGGGCCAACCTGCTGGCCCATTCCCCAAGCGGGGAGAGTAAACGCGACCTGGCGATCCTGTCCCTCGGCGCGGTCGGGCTGGTCGCCTCGGCCCAGGCCGACAAGATCAGCCTGGTCTACGGAGACGACCGCGGATCATCCATCGAACCGGGCAAGACCGGCGAGGACCATCTTGAGCAGATCCTGAACCTGCTCAGCCACATCAACATCGAGGTCGGCAACCCGTCGAACATCGTCAGGCAGCTCGAGTTCGTAGCGGGCAATCTGGACAAGCGGTACGCGATCTACATCGTGTGCGACCAGCCCGCCGTCACACCTGAACTCGTGGCAGCGGCAATGACTTTGCGGGGCCGCAACGCGATTCACTGGATCCTGATCGAAGACCTCGACATCCTCGGGCAACCGCACGCTGCCGACGAAGTGCTCGACGTCGCCACCGGCAAGGCCCTGCTCACCCCGTCGGTCCTCGGAACCAAGGTACTGGAGTCCTACCGCCGCGCCGAGGCCGCGCGGCGGGCCGAATGGGAGTCGTTCATCGCGCAACTCGACAGCCCGTGTGTACGCATCTCGTCGCGGGCAGACATCGGCCCGGCCCTGTCTACGCTGTCGGAGGGACGCCGCTGATGCACGACGCGATCGACTTCCTGTTTCCCCCCATGGCCTACCCGGTGTGGTGGGTGATCGGCGCCGCGTTCCTGGTCGTCCTCGTCATCGGCTGGATCGTCGGGGTGATCGTGTGGACCCTGCCCATAGAGGTGCTACGGCGGATCCCGGTGATCCGCGACATCAGCTACAAAGTGCTGCGGTTCAAGTTCTCCCGGTCACTGACCAAGGTTGAGCAACAGCATCGCGAAGGGCAGCTCTCCACCCGTGACGCGTTTCATGAGATCAGCCGAATCTTCAGAAATTTCATCGACTTTCGTACCGGATTCCAGGCCCGCAGGATGACGGCGACCGACGTCGCATACAGCCCGCTGGCCGGCTCTGCTCTCAATGTCCTGGCCATGACCTATCCGGGCCAGTTCCACGAAGTCGATCCGCAGAGCGTTCCCGACGTCGTGCAGGCAGCACGGACGGCGGTGCTGACATGGGCGTGAAATGGCCGCTCCTACTGCTGCCGATCGCGATCGCCATCGGCGTCGCGCTGTGGTACGCCACGCGACGCACGCGCTTCGGCTGGCAGGGCGAATTGCCTTACCTGGCAAGGTCGTTTCGGATCACGACGCTGCCCGAATACCAGCGCGCACTGCGGCTGCACGAACGCCTCTCCGTGGTGGCACTGGTGATGGCGGTCATCGCGGTGTTCATGCTCATCGGCGCCACGCTCCGTCCGACCAAGACATACGAACCGCAACTGGCCGGGTCGGACACCCCGAACGTCGACATCATGCTGTGCTTCGGGCCGCTCTACAACATCGGCATGACCGACAGCGTTGCCATATCCCAGTTGATGACCATCCTGGGCGAGAAGGTGGGCGGCTTCGGCAATCAACGCATCGGGATGACCAAGGAGTTCTACCGGAACTTCCCGGTCACCTCGGACCTGCCGTGGGTATCACAACGTCTGGCCGAGATCGGCAAAGTCGCCGAGGCGGCCGGGTCCAAAGACAATCCGGCAGCGGCGTTTTCCTCGGACAGCGAACTGTTCAACCGCTATGCCGACACCAGGTCCACGATCAACGACACGATCGCGATGTGCGCGATGGGCCTGCCCGCCGTCGGATCGGACAACGGCCGAGGCCGGGCCATCATCTACATCGGCGGAACCAAGACCTACTCCGACACTCCCCCGACATACTCCGACGCCATGCTGAGCGCCGTCGTGAAGGATTCGAAGATCCAGGTGAACACCATCGTCCCGGGAACCCACCCCGGAAAGTTCATCGACCAGTTGGTGAAGGATTCCGGCGGCAAGCAGTATCTCTACACCGAGGTCGGCGGGCTTGTCGGTGACGACGCGACACCCAGGAAGATCGAGAATCAGAAGGAAGAGCTGTCGAACGCACTCGACAAGATCATGTCGAATCCGCCACCGTCGAAGCTCGATGAAGAACGCCAGGAGGAGAAGCATCCGTTCCGGTGGGATGTGCCTGACCTGCTCCTGCAGATCGCGTTGATCGCGGCTGTCGCGCTGGCTGCAGCACGGCTGGGGATGCGGCTGTGAAACTCAGTGTCGCCCCGGTGTTCCCGATCTGGTTGATCGTCGTGTTCGTGCTCGTGGCGGTCGGCCTGCGAATCGCCGCCGCCATCATCAGCGCCCGCCGCAGAGGGCGGATGCCCGACGGCCGGGAGTGGCTGCGCATCGGCATGGCACTGGTAGCCATCGTGTGTCTCGGCCTGGCTGCCACCCGCCTCGGCGACGAGTCCGATGCCGAGCGCCCGCCCCGGCTCACCACCACCGCAGAAGAGTCCAACATCAATGTGTTCCTCGTGATCGACCGCTCTGCGGGCATGAATGCCAGCGGCTTCGGCCGTTCGGCGGGAACCAGCTACGGCGACAGCGAAACCCGTTTGGAGGGCGCTGTGAAAGACGCCCAGGTGGTCTTGACGAAGTATCCGGACGCCCGGTTCAGCGTGATCTCCTATGCCGACACCGCCCGCGTCGACTGGCCGATCTCCCGCGACGAGTGGAGCCTGGCCCCATTTCTGCAGAACTTCAGACCATACGGCGAGCGGTCCACCGATGGCGTGGTGAAAACCGATGTCACGGCGGCGAATTCGCTTCTCAAAGAGCAACTCAACGCGGCCTCCCGGACGTATCCGGGATCGGCGAATCTCGTCTTCATCTTCGGCGCGGGCAGTGACTCGGACGATGCCGAGTTCGACATCCCACTGGCCCAGGTGTCCGGCGGGGCGGTGTTCGGTTACGGAACCAACGACACCAAACCACGCATCTACGCCGGCCCGAACTACGACACGGTCGACGTCCCACTCAACGAAGAGGCCCTGACCACCGCGGCCGACAGTCTGGGAATTCCGTTCCAGAAGCGTGAGAGCGGATTGGTCAGCGCCGACGAACTGCCCTCAGCGGTGCCACAGGCCGCCCCCGCCGACCCGATCAATCCCAAAGTCCCGCACCCGGACCGGACGGAGTTCTACTGGTTCTTTGCCGCGATCGCCGCAGCGCTGTTCGGTGTCGAACTGTACGGGCTGGCCGGTCATTGGCTGCGGCGCAGAAGGGGGACGGTACGGAAATGACACAAACGCTCCCGCCCGCCGAATCCAGTGAGGCGCAGCAGAAACCGGCTGCTCCCCGGCCCAGCCGCCTGCAGTTGCGGCGCAAGCTTCTGCTCTGGTCGATTCCGGTGCTGGTACTGCTGCTCCTGCTGGCGGTCAAGATCGCCAGCGTCGGAATCCTCGGCAACAGACTGCCCGGCCAGTTCGCGGCCCGCGACGATGCGGCCATGCAGAACACGCTCGAGTGGATCGATGTCGGCAACATCGGGCGCGGCTTCCGTGAAGAGTTGGCCCAAGGCGACCTGCTGATGCTTCGCGGCGACGTCCCCGGCGCCTTCGAACAATTCAAGGCTGCGCACGAGAAAGAACCGAGCGCCTGCCCACCGCGCGGCAACTTCGCCCTGATCGCCGAGAAGCTCAGTGACAGCGAACTCAAACAGGGCCATTTCACCAAGGCGCGGGAATTCCTGACGCCCGCGGTGGAAGCCGCCGACGGCGACACCGGGTGCTTCACTACGTTCCCCTCCGCAAGCCCCGACGTCCGCGCATTCGTCGGCGAAACGCCCGAGCGACTGGCCAACAAGCTCGCCGCCCTCAAAAATGGAGCGCTGACCAAGACGCCCGACGGCTACGACTACAAGCGTGCGCCCGGCGGCGGAATCGACTTCACCGAGTCCAAGACCGGTCCCTGCCCGTATCCCGACGACGAAGCCCGTATGAAGGAATGCATCGAGATGAAGGACCGGGAGGTGGCACAGAAGACGGAGGCAGCGCGCCAGGCTCAGCAACAGCAGGAACAGGCCCAGCAACCCCCGGCTGATCCCAATCAGCCACCGGCTCCCAATGCCCCACCTCCGCCACCGCCGCCGACGCCGGTCCAAGTACCGGGGCCGGGTCAGGGTCCGGGAACCGACGCACCCCTGGAATACCCCGACCACGTGGAGCTCCGTCCAGCCGACGGTCCGGGTTTCTGCGACCCGGACGGAACTCCGCTCGGTCACTTGACCACAGCGCTGTGCAGCACGGCAGGACCGCAGCCGTGACCGGACCCAACGGGATGCCCGACCAGTGGTCATACTCGGCTCCGCCAAGTGCGGCGAGTACTCGAAAACTGTCGAGGCGAACGATCGTCCTCGGCGGCGTCGGCATCGGCGTGGTGGTGGTACTGGTCGCGGCGCTGGTGGCCTGGCTCGCCTGGCCGCACTCGGCGCCCATCGAGCACGCGGATGCACCCGAAAAGGGCAGACCGCTTCTGAGCGACAAGCCGCCCACGATGATCCTCAACGCGATCGACTTCGACTCGCTGTACCCGCCGGGCTACACCGAGTTCGATTACACGAAGATGAACAAGGATTCGGGCTACACCTACGACCCCGATCGTGATTACAAGTCGACATCGGAACCGCCGGATTGCACAGCGAGCGACGACCCGCTGTACGCCGCGGAATTGGGTCTGGATACCGACGATGATCCCGAGCGGTACCAGGACTCGAAGATCTCGCGCCTGATGTACCCGGTCGACGACCCCGGCGGAAACAAGGAAGACAGCAAGTCGTTCTCACTGGCGGTGTTCCCGTCGAAAGATCCGACCAGCCTCGATTTCGCCCGGCAGTGGTACGAGCGCTGCAAAGGCGCCAAGGTCACCACCGTCGTCAGCAAGCACGGTCAGGTCATCGAGACCGAAGTCATCACGATCGACTTCGGGACGGTTGCCGCACCGGAATCGGCAGCCGATGACTCCTTCGCGATGACGAAAGACGGGAAGGAGAGGTGTAACTACTACGGTCTGGTCCGCGGAATGATCGTCAACGTGACCTGCCCGCCCGACCAGAAGGATGCCGGCGCGCAGTTGTTCCGCAAGGTTGTGATCGGGCTCCAGGAAGTTTGAACCGCCGGCCGGCGTTCGACGCGTAGGCTCGAGAAAAGCAGCCAATCAGCGTCGAAAGGCAGCTCTATGAGCATGGGACAGACTCACAGCATCAACGAGATCCGGACCGCGATCCGGGAACTGTCGGTCCGGGCCGACCTGGCTCGTAAAGAGGGCCGCCCGGACGATGCCGGCGAGATAGAGCAGCGCATCGCCAAGTATCGCGACGAACTGGCCGCGCGGCCCTGACGCCGCCGGTCCGCCGGCGGCGGGTTAGCCGCCGAGCTTGCGGAACGTGCTGCGGTGGAAAACGATTGGTGCCACGTCGGCGTTGACGGTGATATCGCTGACCCGCAGCACCACGATGGTGTGATCACCGGCCTCGACCAGCTGTTCGATGGCACTTTCCAGCCACACACTGGTTCCGTGGATGAACACCGCGCCGGATTCGCGTGACTCGGTCTCCAAGCCGGCGAACCGGTCACCGGTCTTGGCCGCCAAGGTGCGAGCCGCCTCGTCATGGGCTTCGCCGAGCACGCTGATCCCCAGGGACGGCAGATCCTTGAGCTTTGGCCAGGTGGTCGACGAATTCTGCACGCAGAACGACACCAGCGGCGGGTCGAGCGATACCGGCACGAAGGTGCTGGCAGCCAAGCCGACCAGGGTGCCGTCCACCTCGGCCGCGATCGCGATGACACCTGACGGAAAGTGGCCGAACGCTTCACGCAGCGACGTCGGGCTCAATTCTGTTGCACTCATAGCACCTCCATCTTCACACAGCTCGTCTCCCCGGGCGGCCCGCCGTTCCACTGGCCGGTAGGTTGGCGTCCATCATGTGGATTCCGCTTCTGGTGATGGCCGCAGCCGTCAGCCTGGAGCCGTTCCGCATCGGGATGACCGTCGTGATGCTCAACCGGCCACGACCTCTGCTGCAACTGCTGGCGTTCCTCATCGGCGGTTTCGCGATGGGCACGGCGGTCGGCGTGATCGTGTTGTTCCTGCTGCGGCCCGCCCTGGGGTCGGCGCATTTCACCCTACCCAGGGTCCAGTTGGCAGTCGGCGCACTGGCCCTGCTGGCCGCGGCCGTCCTGGCCGTCGGAAGGCCCGCCCGCATGTTCGGTCCAAAGCCCGACCGACAGCCCGGGCCAATCGTGACGCGCATCAAGGAGCTGCTGGGCGGTCATTCACTGTGGACCGCGAGTGCTGCAGGGCTCGGCATCGCCCTGCCGTCGGTCGACTATCTGGCCGCGCTGGCGCTCATCGTCGCCTCCGGCGCCGCGGCCGCAACCCAGGTGGGGGCGCTCCTGCTGTTCAACGTGGTGGCGTTCGGTCTCGTGGAAATCCCGCTGATCTCTTATCTGGTGGCCCCGGAGCGCACCCGCGCCGGCCTGGCCGCCCTACACGATTGGCTGCAGACCCAACGCCGACAAAAGGTGGCCGCCGTGGTCGCCACGGTCGGCGCTGTGCTGCTCGCCGTGGGGATCGCCGGGCTGTAACGCTCAGGCGTCCAGGCGGGTGAACTCATCCTGCCGGTACTGCTCGACACAGGCCGCACGGCGGACCTTGCCACTCGTGGTCGTGGGAATCGAGCCCGGAGGTACCAGAACGAGATCCCCGACATTCAGGCCGTGCTCATTGGAGATCGCGGAGGTGACGTCGCTCTTGATCTCCTTGAGCCAGTGCACCGCCTCCACCTGAGACTCTGCCTGCTTCTTGAGCTCGATCACGGTCACCAGCTTCTCGGTGCTGTTCACCGGAACCGCGATCGCCGCGACCCGGCCACCGGTGATCTGTTGGACCGTCGCCTCGATGTCCTCGGGGTAGTGGTTACGGCCGCGGATGATCAGCAGGTCCTTGATGCGCCCGACGATGAACAGATCACCGCCCGAGACGAAGCCCAGGTCACCGGTTTTCAGCCACGGCCCCTCCGGTGTGCCCGGGGCCGGGTCCACCAGGGTGGCGCCGAAGCACTGTTGCTCCTCCGGCGATCGGCTCCAGTAACCGGCAGCGACGTTCTCGCCGTGCACCCAGATCTCACCGACCACGTCGTGGGCACATTCCCGGTTCGTCTCGACATCGACGATGCGCACCGTAGGCGACTGTGGCAGGTCGTATCTGACCAGCGACGAGCCCTTTCCGGTGCTGCAGCGGCGCACCCGGCCCGCGGACAGCTCATCGGCATCGAATGCAGCGGGCTCCGACGACTCACTCCACGTGCCGGTCGTCACGAACACGGTCGCCTCGGCCAGGCCGTACGAAGGGCGCAGCATGTGATCACGAAAACCGAAGTGGGCGAAGCGATCTGCAAATCTTTCCAAAGTGGCGTGCTCGACGCGCTCGGCACCGTTGATGATGCCCACGACGTTGCTGAGGTCCATTCCGGCCAGATCGGCGTCCTTGGTCTTGCGAGCCGCCAGATCAAAGGCGAAGTTCGGTGCCGCGGAAAACGTCCGGGGATTCTCGGCGAGTGCCTGGATCCACCTGGCCGGCCGTTCCAGGAACGCCAGTGGACTGGTCAGCACCGCGCGATAGCCGCTCAGGATCGGGGCGCAGACGCCCAGCACCAGTCCCATGTCGTGGTAGAAGGGCAACCACGACACGATCGTGGCGTCCTTGATGGACCCGAGTTGCGTGTCCGCGAAAAACCCCCGCATGAGTTGTTCGAAGTTCGCCTGGACGTTGCGGTGCGAGATCATCACCCCGGTGGGCAGCCGCGTCGAGCCCGAGCTGTACTGCAAATACGCTGTAGTCGGGAATTCGACTGCGCCGCTGTCGAACTCGGCTGATCCGTCGTCGGCGTCCAAATTCAGCGAATCGACCGTAACGATCTTCGGCGCGGTGGTCATCCGCGATTGATCCACGTAGTCACCGACGTCCTCGGCGACCTCGGACGTAGTCAGCACCACTGAAGGCTTCGTGTCCACGAAGACCGCACTGACACGGTCGTGACTCGAACCGCGATGCGGAAGCGGAAGCGGAACCGCCACCAACCCGGCCTGCATCGAACCCAGGAACGCCAGGATGTACTCGAGGCCCTGCGGGGCCAGGATCACGGCCCGGTCCCCGACCGACCCGTGCAGGCTGATCTCCCGTGCCACGTTCATCGTCCGGCGCGATAGCTGAGACCACGTCAGCGTCTCGACGACGCCCGCCGGGTCAGCGGTGTAATCGGTGAAGGTGAAGGCAACGTCGTCCGGGCGCAGACTGGCGCGTCCGTGCAGCATCGACAGAATTGATGACTGGGGGCTAGGCATCACATCACGTCCGTTACTCGTCGAATCATCGGTTGGAGTCGGCGTCAGCCGTGCGGGTTCAGCACAGACAACGCAGCGTTGGCCAGCTCCGACATCGGGTCGGTGCCGCCGCCGAAGGTCGCCTCATTCGCAGGTGCGGTGACTTCCGCGGGGTCGAACCCGTGTACCGGGTCCACCGTGATCGGAGCGGTCGCCGGATCGTCGTTTCGTGAATAACCGGCGTCCACCATGGGCAGCAGCACCCGATCCAGCTCGTTGAGCGTGTGCTGGTCATAGCCGAGGTACTTGAAGGGCAGTACCAGCGGGAGGTGCTCCTCGGGCACCAGGTACGTCGTCGTCGTCGCACCCTTGGAGTTGACCGTCGTCCTGATGTTCTGCGCCGGGACGTTGCTCGGATTGGTGAACGCGATCGCGGTGTGACCGGTGGCCAACCCGGCGATCGCGTTGATGACGCTCATCCAGTTGTCGGGCCGGTCCGGCCAGTCGGCGATGCTGTCATAGGCGGAGATGAACTGGTCAGTGTGGTACTGGCTCTCCACCGGGGCCGGGATGCGGTAGTCCATGAACGGCACGACGCTGCCGACGGGAAAGTTCTGGGTCAGGAAGCTCTCACCGAAGGGATGTTTGGCGATCGGGTCGCCGAATGTCGCGAAGCTCAGCTGATCTGGCGGCGGAGCGGTCGGGTCATTGGCCAGGCGCGCCTTCACCGCGTTGAGCACCAGCGCGCCCTCGGACAGCCCCATCGCTGTTCCCTTGCCGCCGTTGCGGATTGCCGCATCGAGGTTGCCCTCGCCCTCATCGACGGACTCACCGATGCTGGGGCCATCCAGACCGATTCCCGGATAGAACCGCTCTCCGAGCGCACCGATACCGGGGAAGAACCGCTCCAGGGTGTGACCCTGAACCTGGCCCGCCGGGTAGTCGACCTTCGTCCGCTTCATCCCGGGGAACCAGTGCTCACCCGTCATCCGGATGTACTCGTCGTACGGGATCCCGAGGACATGCGCGCCGCCCAACGCGTACGCGGTACCCGGGTTCGACGGCGTCGGTGCGGCCGGGCCGCCAGGTGGCGGCGTAGGCGGCGGAGTGTCATCGGCCCACGCATTGCCCAGGACGCCGAAGGATCCGGTGACGCTGGTGGTCATCACCAATGCAAGCCCCGCAAGGAGTTTCTTCATCTCCACTCCCGATCGCCCCGCTTCGTTTCGTAGTTTCACACACATCCCGCGTGCGCGCTCACCCGTGCTCACGTGCGCAGGATCCAATTTGCTCCTCACGTGCGCAGCCTCCTCCCGGTGGCGCGCGACGGCCACCAGTTCGCCTTGCCGACCAGCGCAGCGATGGCGGGCACCGTGATGGTGCGCACCACGAACGTGTCCAGCAGGATTCCGACCCCGATCATGAAACCGCCTTGCACCACTATGCCGATCGAAGAGAACATCAGGCCGGCCACCGAGGCCGCGAAGATCAGGCCGGCCGCGGTGATCACGCCTCCGGTCGAACTCAAGGTGCGGATGACGCCGTAGCGCGTGCTGTGCGGAGACTCGTCCCGCAATCGCGATACCAACAACATGTTGTAGTCGGCACCGACCGCGATGAGCACCACGAACGCCAGTGGCGGCACGCTCCAATGCAATTGCTGGCCGAGCAGGTTCTGGAAGACCAGGACACTGATACCCAACGCCGCGAAGTACGAGACCACCACCGACCCGACGAGGTAGAGGGGCGCGATGATGGAACGCAACAGCAACATCAGGATCAGCAGGACGACGACGAGAGTCGCGATCATGATGAACTTGATGTCCTGCTGGTAGTAGTCACGCGTGTCCCGAAGTGCGGCAGGGAAACCACCCATCGAGATCGACGCGTCAGCAAGCGTGGTGTTCGGCTGGGCGCCCCGGGCGATGTCCTGGATCTGATTGACCTGATCCATCGCCTCCGAACTGAACGGGTTCAGCTTGGTCTGGACCAGATACCGCACCGTCCGACCGTCCGGCGAGACGTACGCCGCCGACGCCTTCTTGAACTCCGGCATGTTCAGCACCTCGGGCGGAATATTGAACCCCGCCTGGGACGGATCTGTGGCTTCGTTACGCATCGTCAGCAGGAATGAGGAGGCCTGGTCCAATCCGGCAGAGATGACCTTGACCTGCTTGACGAGTTCGTCCACGCCCCCGGCTACTTCGCGGCTTCCGCCGGCCAGGCGGTTGGCGCCGGACTGCAGATCCTTCAAACCAGACTGCGGACCGCCGGGCTTGTTCAGCCCCATGGCGCTGACCGCCTTGTTCACACTGGCCAGGGCCTTGTTCAACTTGGTGACCGTGGAGTTGAGCGTCTGCTTGTCGTCACCGGCACCGTTGAGCTGATGGGCGAGATCGTTGATCTCGTTGAGGCTGCCGGCGTTGTTCTCGTCGACCAGGCGCTGAAACTGGATACGGGTCTCGGCGCAGGACGGGTTGTTGTCGCAGACGGCGTTGTTCTGCAGCGCCGCCAGAACCGGCTCGATCCAACCGAAGATGTTCTTGACCGCGGACAGGTTGTAACCCATCGCGTTCGAGAGCGTGTTGATGCTCTGTACCAGCTTGGCCGCGGTTTCGACGTCCTTCACCAGTTTGTCGCCGCCGTATTCGGTGCGCACCGAGGAGAACGTGTCGACCACACTCTGCAGACTGGGTGCGATCTGGTTGATCTGAGTCCGCACCTGCGCAAGACTGCCGGCCAGCGTATTGGCCCCGGCGGCCAGACGATTGAGGTCGCCGGAGCGCTGATCGATCTGCTGGGAACCGTCTGCCAGCCGGGTGCCGACGATGCCGGCCTGGAACGTCGCCCGAAATTCCGCGGGTACCTCCCCCAGTGGCCGGGAGATGCCGCTGACCAGGCCGACGTCGGGTAGCTGAGCAACACGCGACGCCATCTGCTCGAGATCGGCCATGCCCCTGGGCGTGCGCAGGTCGTGCGGCGACTGGATCAGGATGTACTCGGGAATCGACTGACTGATCGGGAAATGACGTTCGACCGCGGCGTATCCGACCGAGCTCGGTGCCGACGCTTCCACGACCTTGCGGTCGTCGTAGTTGTACTGGGCAAAGATCGCGGCACCGGCCAGCAAGGCGAGTATCAGCAGACTCGCAACGAGGTGCGGCACCGGACGACGCACGATGCGGATTCCCGAACGTCGCCAGAATCGGGAGGTCAGCTCACGTCGCGGCTTCACCCATCCGCGCGGGCCGACCAGCACCAGGATGGCCGGCAGCAAAGTCAGACCGGCGAGATAGGCGACCGCGATACCGATTGCCGCCGCGGTTCCGACCGTCTTGAACACACCCATCTTGGTGAAGCTCAACAGCAGGAAGGTGACTCCGACCGTCGCCGCCGACGCCGTGATCACCTTCCCGATCGACAACATCGCCGCGCGAACCGCCTGGTCGAAGTCGTCCCCCGAACGCAGATAGTCGTGATATCGGCTGATCAGGAACACCGCATAATCCGTGCCGGCGCCGGCCATGATCGCACTCAAGAACACGACCGACTGATTCGAGACGCCGGCACCAGTCAACTCGGAGAACCCCGCCACCAGCGCTTGGGCGATCAGCAGAGACGACCCGATGGTCACCAGTGGCAACAGCATCGTGACGGGACTTCGATAGACCACCAGCAATACGGCCAGAACCAGGACCGCGATGGCGATCTCGATCGGGAGCCGATCCTTCTCCCCCGCGACGGTGAGGTCGGCGGCGGTGGCCGCAGGCCCGGTGAGGTGCACCTGTAGCGGGCTGCCGGCCGTACTGATCTTGACGATCTCGGAAACCCGGTTGAAGGAGTCGATGGCCCGCGGTGTGCCCAACTCACCGACCAGACCCACCGGAAGGACCCAGGTGGTTTTGTCCTTGCTGGTCAGGAACTGCCGCAGTTGTGGGGTGGCGACGAAATCCTGAACACTTTCGACGTCTGTGACGTCGTCGCGCAGCGCGTCCACCAACTTGCGATAGGTCGCCTCGTCAGCAGGCCCGAGCCCGTTCTCATTGATCAGGGCCACCAACAGCAGGTCGTTGTTCCCCGATTCGTGGAACGCCTCGGTCATCTTTTTCGCGGTGATACTCGACGGCGCGTCGCTGGGCAGGATGGCGAGCGGATGCTTCTGCGCCATGTCACTCAGCGACGGGCATGCCAGCGGAAGCGCCACCAGCAGTGCGGCCCAGACCCCGATCACAGCCCAGGGCCACCGCACCACGAAATCGGCTAGCCGTCGCATCTCGTCCTCACCCTCGCGCCCACGTTGCGCATTCCATCGATTTGCTCGCCGCTACGCGACGCGCCCCCAGTGCCCGCTGTCAGCAACCCGAGACGACACCGACCTCATCGCGTCCATGTACCGCGTGACCGATTTCTTGGCAACGGCGTTATCCGGATGCATGATCGCCATGACCGTGCCCTCGCCGTACCTGAAGATGTAGATCGTCAATTGGTATGAGAACCGATTGTCGGGGTACATCCCGATGTTGTTCGCGAGGCCGAGATCGCCTGCGGCGAGGATAGCGTTGAGCGGCGCCGCGCCGCCGTGCAGGAAATTCGAAACCGGGAAGTTCGGCTGTGGCCAGTTCAACCACGGTGCCAACTCCAACACGCGGTAGTAGGGCACCCTCGCCATGTCGAGGCCCGAATCGAACGACGCCTGGGCCGCGCCGGCAGCGTCGCTGAAAGAGGTTGCCGCGACCGGCACGACAATGGGGATCAGGCCGGTGAACCACCCTTGCGTCATGAAATTGTCGCTCGCGGTACGCGAATCTCTCGGGGTGAGTCCGTAATAGGTGAGCGCGCCCGTGAACTCGTGCTCGACCAGGCCCAGGCAGGCGAACAGACCGCCGACGAAGCGGGCACCGGCGGCCGCGCAGGCCGCATCGAAGCGCTCCGTTTGCGCGTTGTCCATCAACACCTGAGAACTCCAGGCACTGCTCAACGATTTGTCCGGATTGCCCAGCGGCAGGGGGAATTCCGGAAAACCGTCACGGTTGTTCTCGGCGAACTCGATCCATGCCCGCACGCCCGGCGAGTCGAGGGTCAGCGCCGATGTGTATTCGCGTTCGCGGACACAGAAATCGTCGAAGCTTCCCGCTTCCGGTAGCTCGAGGGCATGGCCGCTTCCACTCATCGCCGAATACATGCCATTGGCTTCCATCATCGTCGTGCCGATCAAGGTGGCGTCCCCGTGCACGTGATCCATGGCGGCGAAGAACGTGAAATGATTCTCGTTCTGAATAATGCCGAAAGTGAAGCAGCCCCATTCCAGAGGATTCGGTATCCCCACAACGTGGTCGCGTATTTCATCGACGGTCATGTGACCCTGATCGACCGGCATGAACTCGATGTCCGCGGGGTCTTCGATCGCATGCCTAACAAATTTGCCGTCGTCGGCCTGCTCGAACCAACTTCGAAATGTGTCGTGCCGGCGCAGGTATGAGTTGACGGCGTGGTCCATGGCCGCGATATCACACTGTCCGGGAACTTCACAACTGGCGATGATCTGCCGCGAAAAGTTCAGGCCCGCAGCGGTTCTGTCGCAGTAATTCTTAAGATGTTGGCTCTGCATGTAGCTAACTGGAACCGCGCTCAGCGGAGCTCGTTTCGCAGTTTCCTGAGCCGCCGCCGTCGGATGCCAGGAAGTTACCGAGCCCGGACTCAGCGTCCATTCCTCAAGTGCCCCAACAGTTATCTTGCCGATGCGCAAAGCGTCGCCCTCCCAGTTTGGCCGCAGTGGCCGTGATCACCCCGGTGGTTGCCCAACATACCCCGGGCTCCCCGGCAACCGCCTACCCCGGCTGACAGCAGAACCTAGGTCCACACGTCACAGGTTCATCTGCAATAGTGCGTAATGCCGTCGGGGGGCGGACAATTTTCGCGTGCGATAAATGTCCCGCGTAGTCACCGTGTGACCGCCGATGCAAGGAGGACAACGGCATGGGAACCGCCGACCATCCGACCGAAACCACCGCTGGCTTTGCCGTAATCGGCTACGCAGCGCGTTTTCCAGGTGCTCCGGACGCTGAAGCGTTCTGGGACGTGTTGCGCGAAGGCCGCGATGCGGTCTCCGAGATACCTCAGGATCGCTGGGACGCCGACGAATTCTTCGACCCCGAACCGGGCTCACCAGGCAAGGTCGTCACGCGTCGTGCCGGATTCGTCGACGACGTAACCGGGTTCGACGCTCCGTTCTTCGGAATGTCGACCCGCGAAGTCCGGTTGATGGACCCTCAACATCGACTTCTGCTTGAGACTGCGTGGCGAGCCGTCGAGCATTCAGGCACTGCACCAACAGCTTTGGCCGACTCCAACACCGGTGTGTTCGTCGGCCTGGCCACCCACGACTACCTGGGAATGGCCTCTGACGAGCTGACATACCCCGAGATCGAGGCCTACATGGCCATCGGCACCTCGAATGCCGCGGCAGCCGGCCGGATCAGCTATCGGTTGGGACTGCAAGGTCCCTCGGTCGCTGTCGATACGGCGTGCAGCTCGTCGCTGGTGGCGATCCACCAGGCATGCCAGGCGCTGAGCCTGGGTGAATGCGATCTCGCACTGGCCGGCGGAGCGAATGTCCTGCTCACTCCGGCCACCATGATCACCTTCTCCAGCGCCCACATGCTGGCGCCCGACGGCCGCTGCAAGACCTTCGACGCTGCCGCCGACGGCTATGTCCGCGGCGAGGGCTGCGGCGTCATCGTCATCAAGCGCCTCGACGACGCGATCCGCGACGGCGACCACATTCGGGCCGTGATCCGCGGCAGCGCAATCAACCAGGACGGCGCGTCCGGTGGGCTGACGGTACCGAATGGTGTAGCGCAACAACGGGTTATCAGCGCCGCGCTGAAACGCGCAGGCGTCGCACCCAGCGAAGTCGGCTACCTGGAAGCTCACGGCACCGGCACGTCACTGGGCGATCCGATCGAGGCCCAGGCCGCCGGCGCAGTGCTCGGCGCCGGCCGCGACGCCGAACGACCACTGTTGATCGGCTCGGCCAAGACGAACATCGGGCACCTGGAAGCCGCAGCGGGGATCGCCGGCGTCATCAAGGTGATCCTGTCGCTCGAGAACGAGACGTTGCCGAAGCACCTGCACTTCGAGAACCCGTCGCCGCACATTCCGTGGGACCGGCTGGCAGTCGAGGTCGTCAAGGAGTCGAGGCCCTGGGAACGCAATGGTCAGCCGCGCATCGCCGGCGTCAGCTCATTCGGGTTCGCCGGCACCAATGCGCACGTCATCCTCGAAGAAGCTCCTGCACCGACGCCGGTGGTTGCGCCGGAGGAGGTTTCCGACGACCAGCGGTTCAGCCTGCTTCCGCTGTCGGCGCGCACGCCCGCAGCTCTCGTGCAGCTCGCTGACCAGTACCGCAGCTGGTTGACCGCGCACCCCGAGGCCACCTTGGCCGATGTGTGCTTCACCGCCGGCGTGGGCCGAGCCCACCTGGAACACCGCGCCGCGCTGGTGGTCAATTCCCGAGAAGCCGCGGTCGAACTCCTCGGCGCACTGGCAGACGACCGTCCGGCTCCCGGATTGGTGCGCGGGGAATCCCACGACGTCCCGAAGACGGCCTGGCTGTTCACCGGCCAGGGCAGCCAGTACCCCGGCATGGCCCGCGAGTTGTACGACACCGAACCGGTGTTCGCCGAGACCCTGGACCGGTGTGCGGCCGCGGTCGCCGATGTACTCGAAAAGCCTTTGCTGGATGTCATTTTCACGCTGGACAGCCCTGAGGCCGAAGAGACGCTACGGCAGACCTCGTACGCTCAGCCCGCGCTGTTCGCCGTGGAAATGGGCTTGGCGCAGCTCTGGCAGTCGTGGGGAATCGAACCGGACGTGGTGCTGGGCCACAGCGTCGGTCAGTACTCGGCAGCCTGCGTCGCAGGGGTGGTCAGCCTCGAAGACGGCATGCAGTTGATGGCCGAACGCGGACGCCTCTTCGGCAGTCTGCCCGCAGGCGGCCGCATGGTGGCGGTGTTCACGGCGGCCGAACGGGTCGAAAACCTCACCGACGAGTACCCCACGCTGTCGGTCGCCGCGTACAACGGTGCCAACACCGTACTGTCCGGACCGGCCGCGGACCTGGAGAAAGCGGTGGCCGGGTTGGCCGCCGACGGCATCCGGTGCGACTGGCTGGAAACCAGCCACGCATTCCATTCGGCGTTGCTGGAACCGATCCTCGATGAGTTCGAGGCATACGCGAACCAGTTCACTTTTCAAGCACCTCAACGGATTCTGATCGACAACCGTACGGGCGCGGCACTGGGACGCAGCGTCAAGATGGACGGCGCGTATTGGCGTCGTCACGCCCGGCAACCGGTGGAATTCGCCAAGAGCGTGCGCACCCTCGCCGATTTGAACTGCAAGGTGCTGCTGGAGATCGGTCCACGTCCCGTGCTCACCGCGACGGCCTTGGGCGCCTGGCCCGACCCGGCCACCGCCCCGCGGGTGATCGCCTCGCTGCGGCCGAACACCGCCGACCACCGCCAGATCACCGAAGCCGTGGCCGACGCGTACGTGCTGGGCCACCTGCCCGAGTTCGGCGCCTTCCGCCGGCCGCATGCGCGGAAGCTCGACCTGCCGACCTACCCGTTCGAGCACCGCCAGTACTGGTACCGCGACAATCGGGAAGAGCCGAACCAGCAGCAGCACGTGGCCGCCCGCACTCAGGCCGTCCGACTGCTCGAGGACGGCCGGATCGAAGAGCTCGCTGCCCTGCTCGGTGGCGCCGGCGACGACAGTGCGACGCTGACGGTACTGACCAAGCTTGCCGCGCAACACAATCAACAACGCTCGACCCAGTCCATCGCCGACGACCGCTACGAGTTCCGCTGGGACAAGGCCCTTACTCCGCTGTCCGGCACTGATGCCGCGGACAGCTCCTGGATCCTGATCGGCGAGGAATCCGAGGCCGTCAAGCCTCTGGTGGATGCACTAGCCGCGCGTGGGCAGCAGTGCCGGATTCTCGGATTGCCGGCGTCGGACGCAGACGAAGAGCAGCTCGCAGACGTGTTGCGCGCGGCGGCGACAGGCGGTACGGCGCTCAGAATCCTTCACGTCGCGGGCTTGGATTCCGGTGCAGCACCATCGATGCGGTCGCTGCTGCGGATGCAGCATCAGGTCCTGGCAGGAACCAGGCGGCTCTTCCGCGCCGCGGTCGCCGCTGATCTGCGGGCACCCATCTGGCTCGTCACCCATGGAGCGCAACACGTCACCGACGCGGACATCGTGATGCCCGAGCAGAGTGCGCTGTGGGGATTCGGCCGTGCCGCAGCCCTCGAGCTACCCGCGCTGTGGGGTGGACTGGCCGACCTGTCGGACTTCACGTCCGGCGAATGGTCCGCGCTGCTCAACCGCATCACGTCGGGATCCGACGCCGCGGTCAAGGAAGACCAGATCGCACTGCGCGGTCAGGAGGTCTACGTACCCCGACTGGTGCGGCCGACGGATCTGCCGAGCGGCAAGCCGCTGGAACTGCGCGACGGCGCAACGTATCTGGTGACCGGCGGGCTCGGTTCCATCGGGCTCGAGGTCGCCGGGTACCTCGCGGCCCACGGCGCCAAGCAGTTGGTGCTGACCAGCCGGCGTCAGCCCAGTGAGGCCGCGCAGAAGCGCATCGATGCCCTGCGTGACCAGCACGGCTGCGAGATCCGGGTCGCCACGGCCGATGTCGCCGATGCCCACGACGTCGCCCGCCTGCTGGCCGGCGTGCGGGCCGAGTTGCCTCCGCTGGCCGGGATCGTGCACGCCGCGGGCGAGAACGGCACCACACCGCTGAGCGAACTCGATGACGCCGAGGTTGACCGGGTCTTCGCCGGAAAGGTCTGGGGTGCCTGGCATCTCAGCGAGGCGGTAGCCGAGGACAACCTCGACTTCTTCATCAGCACGTCCTCGATCGCCGCGGTGTGGGGCGGATTCGGTCAGACCGCGTACAGTGCGGCGAACGCATTCCTGGACGGGCTGGCCTGGCGCCTGCGCCGGCAAGGCATCGCCGGCACCAGCGTCAACTTCGGCCCCTGGTCGGCCGGCATGGCCGACGCGGAATCCCGGGCCCGACTCGAGCAGCGCGGAATCAAGACGTTGTCGCCGTCGGACGCGCTGGCCGGTCTGGCCGACGTGGTGGCGAATTCGTCGGCGCACGGACCCGCCCATGGAGTGATCGCCCGCATCGACTGGTCCCGTTTCCTGCCCCTCTACCAGCAGGCGGGCCGGCGGGGGTTCCTGGCAGAGCTCGAGGCCGCACTGCCCGCGACGGGTGCGGCGTCGCCGGTCACCGCGTCCGGCAAGACCAAGCTGGTCGAGCAGCTCACGAATGCCCCTGTGCAGCAGCGCAAGAAGCTCCTGACGGATTACCTGCGGGACTCCGTGGCAGAGGTCACCCGGGTCGATGCCGGGGAGATCCGTGAAGACGCCGGGTTCTTCGACCTCGGCATGGACTCGCTGATGGCCGTGGAACTGCGCCGCCGCATGGAACAGGGCGTCGGCAAGGAAATCCCGGTCACCGTGGTGATGGATCACCCCCGGATCTCCGACGTGGCCGACTACCTGCTCGGCGAGGTTCTAGGGCTTGCCGAGCAGAAGGCCGACCCGGCCGCGGCATCGACGGCCGCGACGCGCACGGACGACCCGATCGCGGTGGTCGCGGTGTCGTGCCGATTCCCCGGCGCCCCGAACCCCGAGGCGTTCTGGGATGTGTTGTCCGGCGGTGTCGATGCCATCCGGGAAGTGCCGGAGGAGCGATTCGACATCGACGAATTCTTCGACGAAGATCCGGATGCTCCCGGAAAGACCTACACGCGCTACGGCGGATTCCTCGACGGTATCGACGGATTCGACCCGGAGTTCTTCGGGATCTCGCCCCGCGAGGCGGTCTGGATCGAGCCTCAGCAGCGCCTCGTGCTCGAAACGGTATGGGAAGGACTCGAAAGAGCCGGTCACTCCCCCGAGGCACTGCGCGGCAGCCGCACCGGTGTATTCGTCGGTGTGGCGGCCAACGAGTACGCGCACCTGCTGTCGTCGGAGCCCATCGAAAAGATCGAGCCGCACTTCATCACCGGCAATGCGCTCAACGCCATCTCGGGGCGCGTCGCCTTCGCGCTCGGGTTCGAAGGACCAGCGGTGGCAGTCGACACCGCGTGCAGCTCGGCGTTGGTGGCAGTCCACCAGGCCTGCCAGGCACTGCAATCCGGGGATTGCGACATGGCAGTCGCCGGCGGCGTGAACGTCCTGCTGTCTCCGGTGACCGTGGTCGCCGCATCCCGCGCCCGGATGCTGTCGCCGGTCGGGCGGTGCAAGACTTTCGACGCGTCCGCCGACGGGTACGTCCGAAGCGAAGGCTGCGGAATCCTGGT
The DNA here is from genome assembly GCF_019739075.1 of Mycobacterium farcinogenes. NCBI lineage: Bacteria > Bacillati > Actinomycetota > Actinomycetes > Mycobacteriales > Mycobacteriaceae > Mycobacterium > Mycobacterium farcinogenes. Next base: position 6,244,672 of record NZ_CP081673.1, read on the forward strand.
CCTCAAGCGACTGAGCGACGCTCAACGCGACGGCGATCGGATCTGCGCGGTCATCCCGAGCAGCGGGGTCAACCAGGACGGCGCTTCCAGCGGCCTGACCGTGCCCAACGGCGGTGCACAGCAACGTCTTATCGGGTCGGTGCTGGCCCGGGCCGGCCTGACCGGTAGCGATGTGGACTACCTCGAGGCACACGGAACCGGCACCCCGCTGGGTGATCCGATCGAGGTGCAGGCGGCAGCCGCCGCCTTCGGTGGCTCGCGTGAAGCCGACCGGCCGCTGCTGATGGGATCGGTGAAGACCAACATCGGCCACACCGAGTCGGCATCCGGGGCCGCAGGCCTGATCAAGGTCGTGCTGTCGCTGCAGCACGAAACTCTGCCGCAAAGCCTGCATTTCGAGAATCCGTCTCCGCACATCCCGTGGGATTCACTGCCCGTGCAGGTGGTGGACAAAGCGATGCCATGGCAACCCAACGGCAGGCCGCGCCGCGCTGGCGTCAGCTCCTTCGGATTCACCGGGACCAACGCTCACGTGCTGGTCGAGGAGGCACCCTCACCGGCACCGTCACCCGAACTCACACCCACTGATGAGCCCCGCACCGACGGGGAACTCGCCGAGGGTGCCGCACCGGAAAACAACGGTGCAACGACGGAAACAAAGCAGGGACAGGTTGAGGTGCTGACCTTGTCCGCCCGGTCACCGGAAGCGCTGGCGGCGTTGGCCCAGCGATACGACGCCTGGCTGGGGGACCATCCCGACGTCGACCTCGCCGACCTGTGCCTCACCGCTGGGACGGGCCGTTCGCACTTCGAACATCGGGCCGCCCTCGTCGTCGATTCGGTCGCCGAAGCCCGCGCGGGCCTGGCCGATCTGGCCGAGAATCGGCTGCGGCTCGGTGTCGTACGCGGCGAGCGCCCGCATCACCCGATGACAGCCTGGCTGTTCACCGGGCAGGGCAGCCAGTACGCCGGGATGGCGCGTGAGTTGTTCGACACCGAACCGGTATTCGCCGAAACCGTGCGCCGTTGCGCGGACGCGGTGAACGACATCTTGCCGCAACCACTGCTCGACGTGCTGCTTGCCGACAACCGCGAAACCGGGGGCAAAGCGGCAGAAACCCTGCGGCACACGTCGTTTGCGCAACCAGCCATCTTCGCCGTGGAAATGGGCCTGGCCCGGCTGTGGCAGTCCTGGGGAATCGAACCCGACGTGGTGCTCGGCCACAGCGTCGGCCAGTACGCCGCGGCATGCGTGGCCGGCGTGTTCAGCCTGGAGGACGGCGCCCGGCTGATGGCCGAACGCGGACGGTTGTTCGGCAGCTTGCCCGAAGGTGGGCGCATGGTGGCGGTGTTCGCAGACCCCAAGCACGTCGAACAGGTCGCCGGCGGGTTTCCGCGGGTCTCGGTAGGCGCCTACAACGGGCCCAACACCGTGCTCTCCGGCCCGGGTGAAGATCTCGAGCGGATCGTCGAGAAGTTCGAAGAGGAGGAGGGGATCCGGTGCACCTGGCTGGAGACCAGCCACGCGTTCCACTCCGAACTGCTGGATCCGGTGCTCGACGAATTCGAGTCATACGCGGCGCAGTTGCAGTTCGCAAAGCCCACGATGCCGCTGGTCTGCAACCGCACCGGCACCGTACTCACCGCCCAGACCCCGCTCGACGCCCAGTACTGGCGTCGGCATTCCCGCCAGCCGGTGCAGTTCGCCGAAAGCGTACGCACCGTGGCGGCTCTGGGCTGCTCGATCCTGATGGAAATCGGTCCGCAGCCGGTGCTCACCGGGGCCGCTGTGCAGGTCTGGCCGGAGCACTTGGCGGCGCCTCGCGCGATCGTCTCGCTGCGCAAGGGTGTCGCTGATCGGCGGCAGATCGCCGATGCGCTGGCCTCGGCCTACGTCGGCGGCCACCGACCCGACTTCAGCGCACTGCACCGCCGGCCCCGTCGCCGGCTCGAGCTGCCGACCTACCCGTTCCAGCGACGTCGCTTCTGGCCCAAGGGAAGCGGCATCACCGCCGACAGCAACGGTGCCGTGGGATCGGGGATCCTGGGCAGTGGAAAGGAACTCGCCTCCGGCGATTCCGTCTACACCAGTCGGTTGTCGGTCAAATCGCAGCCCTGGCTCTCCGACCACGTCATTTACGGCACCGTGGTCGTCCCAGGGGCGACCTACGCCGCGATGGCGCTGGCCGCGGTCGGTACTCCCGCGCACGCCAAGGACGTCTTCTTCTACGAGCCGATCATCTTGCCTGAGAAGAGTTCTCGTGAGGTGCAGCTGACGTTGCACCCACTGGACGACGGCGACGGCTGGAAGTTCCAGGTGCACAGCCGCCCCTACGGGGAACGTGGCGCCGACTGGTCGCTGAATGCCGAAGGCACTGTTGCCGCCGGACTCTCCGACGAACCGGAACCCGATCAGTCGGATCCGGTGGACGAGGCGATCGAACGCCTCGAACGCATGCGTCCGCAGGAGTTGTTCGAGACCTTCGCCGATCTGGAACTGGCCTGGGGCCCGACGTGGTCCGGTTCGCTGAAGTCGTTGTGGCTGGGTGAAGGTGAGGCGATCGGCGACATCCTGGTCGGTGAGGAACTCGCCGAACAACTCGGAACCGAACCCATGCACCCGGTCCTGATGGACTTGTGCACCGGTGTCGCCTTCCCCGCGTTCCCCGCGCTGCTGGCCGCCGAGCAGGGCGTGAACGACCTGTTCCTGCCCCTGCGGTACGGGCAGGTGACCTTGAAGGAGAAGATGCCTCGGCGCTTCTACTGCCGCGCCCGTTGGCACGAGAGCGCCCTGGACAGCGAAACCCAGGTCTTCGATCTCGACTACCTCGACCGCGACGGCCGCTACCTCGGCGGCGTGCGTGACTTCACCGTCAAGCGTGCACCTCGCGAAGCGCTGCTGCGTGGCCTCGGCGGGGACGCCACCCGCCTGCTGTACACCCTCGGCTGGCACGAGGTTCCGGTACCTGCTTCCGAGGAAGGGGCCGAAACCGCCTCCGGCACTTGGCTGGTCGCCGGATTCGACGAGCTGGCCGCCAAGGTGCCCGGCTGCATCCCGTTCGACCGGAGCACCGATCCCGAGCTCCTCGGACAGGTGCTGGTACAGGCCAAGGAACGCGGCCTGCCGTTCTCCGGTGTCGTCTGGCGGGCTGCGGCAGCGGATGCAGAGGAAACGAGTGCAGGCAGCCAGGCCCGGCTCGAAACCGAGATCACCAACCTGCTCAGCGCGGTGCACACCGTGCAGGGCGGTGAGGTGAAATTGCCAGGCGGTCTGTGGATCGTCACCGAGCGGGCCGTCGCCACCGAATCCGGTGAGCCGGTCGACCCGGTTCAGGCGGCGCTGTGGGGATTCGGGCGGACCACGATCAACGAGGAACCGGCGCTGCGCGCCAAGCTCGTCGACACCGACGGATCTGGCGAGGCCGTGCAGGCGCTGGCGAACCTGCTGGCCACGCCGGTCGAGGAGCCGGAAATTGCAGTGCGGCAAGGCAAGCTGCTGGCTTCCCGGTTGCTGCCCTGGTCACGAAGCGGGCACCTCACGGTGCCGCGCGGGAGCGACTACGTACTCGCCCCCACCGAGCGCGGCGCGATCGACAACCTGCGGATCACCGAAAAAGAGGTGCCCGCACCGGACGAAGGTTATGTACAGGTGCGGGTGGAGGCCGCGGGCCTCAACTTCCGCGACGTGCTCAACGTCCTGGGCCTGTACCCGGGTGACCCCGGGCCGATCGGCGGCGACTTCGCCGGCGTGGTAACCCAATTGGGCGATGGCGTCACCGGCGTCGAGGTGGGCCAGCGGGTCTACGGCTCGATGCAGGGCGCGTTCTCCAGCCGGTTCAACGTGCCGGCCCAGTTCCTGGCGCCGATTCCAGACGGGGTCAGCGCGGTCGAGGCCGCCACGATTCCAGCTGCGGCGCTGACGGTTCGGCTGTCGTTCGACTGGGCCCAGCTCAAGTCGGGTGACAAGGTGCTGATCCACGCCGCCAGTGGCGGCGTGGGCCTGGCGGCCGTCCAGATGGCCCAGCAGTGCGGCGCTGAGGTCTACGCGACGGCAAGCACGTTCAAGCGCGCGACGTTGCACAAGCTGGGTGTCAAGCACGTCTACGACTCGCGGACGACGGACTTCGCCGACCAGATCTTGGCCGACACCGGTGGGGCCGGCGTGGACGTGGTGCTCAACTCGCTGACCAGCGAAGGGTTCATCGAGGCGACGCTGAAGGCCACTGCTCGCAACGGCCGCTTCGCCGAGATCGCCAAGCGCGACATCTGGTCAACGGAAAAGATGGCCGAAGCGCGGCCCGACATCTCCTACGAGATCGTCGCGCTGGACACGGTGATGCTCACCGACCCCGATCGCATTCGCGACCTGCTCACCGAGGTGTCGGATGGCCTCGCCAAGGGTGAATGGAAGCCGCTGCCCGCCGAGATCTACCCGCTGACCGAGGCCAGGACGGCGTTCCGGCGGATGCAGCAGGCCCGGCACATCGGCAAGATCGTGCTGCAGATTCCCACTCCGCTTGCACCGCAACCGGACCGGACCTACCTGATCACCGGCGGGCTCGGTGCGATCGGTCTGCACACCGCGGCGTATCTGGCCCAACGTGGCGCCGGGGACATCGTGTTGACCAGCCGTCGTGAGCCCGATGCAGATGCACAGCGGTTGATCGAGGAGATCACCGAGCGCAACAAGACCCGCATTCACGTCTTCACCGCCGACGTCGGTGACGAGGCTGAAGTGGCCAAGCTGCTGGAGCGGATCCGTGCGGAGCTGCCACCGCTGGCGGGTGTCGCGCATCTGGCCGGTGTGCTCGATGATGCGCTGCTCGGCCAGCAGAGCGTGGAACGGTTCCGGACGACCTTGGCGCCCAAGGCCTTCGGTGCCGAGTTCCTGGACAGGTTGACCAAGGACGACGATCTGGACTTCTTCATCGTTTCCTCCTCGGTGTCGAGCCTGTTCGGTTCACCGGGCCAGGCAAACTACGCGACGGCCAATGCGTTGCTCGACGGTCTGATCGCGCAGCGCAGGGCGCAGGGCCTGCCGGCCACGGGCATCAACTTCGGTCCGTGGGGCCAGGGCGGTATGGCGTCCTCGGAAGCGGCAACCGCGAACATCAGTGCCCAGGGCCTGATTCCGCTGGAGCCCTCAGCGGCACTGGCCGCGCTGGGTGAGGTCGTGGCCAACGGCACCGGCCAGGCCACCGTCCTCAAGGCGAACTGGCAGCGGGCGGCCAAGGTGCTGGGCAGCCAGCGACCGCCGATCCTCGATCTGGTGTTACCCAGTGCAGCCGGTGAGGTCGTCGGTGACAGCGAGGTGCTCAAGCAGCTGCTCGAGATCCCCGTGCCGCAGCGGGCCGGGTTCGTCACCGAGTTCCTGCAGAAGGAGGTGCAGAACTTCCTGCGGCTCGCCTCGCCTCCGGCAGCGACCAGCCGCTTCCTGGATCTCGGCACGGACTCGCTGATGGCGATCGAACTGCGCAACCGGCTGCACAGTCAGTTCGGCGGCAAGTTCACGCTCAACGCGACCGCGGTGTTCGACTACCCGACCATCGGTGGACTCGCCGAGTATCTGGTGGCTCAGTTGCCTGACGCGGAGCCGGCTGAGGCGACGACGGAACCGTCGGAGCCGGAGCCGGAGCCGGAGCCGGAGCCGGCGGCAGCGGACTAGAACCCGCGAACAGACGTAAATGTCCCCGACACGCCGCGCGTGCGGGGACATTTGCGTCTGTTCGGCAGAGAAGAGTTGTGCTCAGATCCAGCGGGTGGCCTCGACCTCGGGTGGCAGCGGCGGGTGCAACGGCACGTCGAGCCCGTCGTAGATGCCGGGTTTCTGGGTCGCCAGCCAGTCGATCGCGCCCAAGAGCCGGTTGGCCGCAGTGGTATTGCCGCCGTCGGCGCGAGTGCCGCCCGGCACGTCGGCCCGGACCACGATGCTCAGCTGCGGGTCACCGTCGATGATCACGCGGTGGTCGCCCACACCCTGATCGGGTTGCGGCCAGTCCGGGGCGCAGCCCGGGTCGATGCGGGTGATGTGTTCGATGACGACGCGCTCGACGCCGTCGGCCCATCCGATGACCTGAACCCGGAACGCGCCCTGGGTACCGGCCTCGAAGTGGCCGAGGACGTTGTCGACAGGCTCTGTCAGCGGCAGCCGCTCCACGGTCTCGGTGATGTCGTCGATCTCCAGGCCCAACCCGCGGCCGATCAGCCGGACGTTTCCGCCCCAGACCATCGTGGGGATCGAGGGCAGCAACATCATCGGGGTCTCGTCCATCGAGCCGCCGAAGCCGCAGAGCACTCGCACCGCGTGGGGTTGGTTGTAGGTGGAGTAGTCGAAGATCTCCTGGCATCGGATGGTGCGGATCCGGGTGCACAGCCCGGCGGCGATCACAGCCAGGGCGTCATTGCCCCAGCCCGGGTCGACGCCGCTGACCAACAGCGCAGAGTTGCCGGCCACCGCCGCGTCGGTGAGCCGCTCGACCCACTCCGCCGGAGCCGAGGCCGGGTCGTAGAGCGAATAGAGCGACGGCGTCACCACTTGTTTGCCGGCTCGGAGGCATCGCTCGATCTCGGCGATGGCTTCCTCCGGCCGGATATCGCCGGAAGACATATAGGCGACGGCGTCGCACTGGGCCAGCGCCGCGTCCACGTCAGTGGTGGCACTGACGCCGGTGAGGCCGTCGAGCTTGGCGAAGGTCGCGGCGTCGCGACCAGCCTTGTCCTCAGATGACGTGATGACGGCGGCCAACTCCAGGCCCGGGAAGGCCGTGGCCGACCGGATCGCCGTTGCACCCATATTTCCCGTACCCCACACCGCGACTCGACGCATCCGCCCACCCTAATGGCGATATTCGTGAGGATCGTCACAATAGATAGAAACCGCAGTTCAGAGGGATTTTCACCGGACGGTACATAGGTCGATCAACCGCTGGGTTGGTTAGCTCCCAGAAATTGCTCAGAGTCTCTTTGCGTTGAAGTTACTGAACGGTATAGTTGGGCACAGTTACTGGTGGGTAACTTATCCGAAGTACCCAACCTCAGGTGGCATTCTCACAAGGAGGAAAAGTGAGCCACTACAAGAGCAATGTCCGTGACCAGGTCTTTAACCTGTTCGACGTCTTCGGCCTCGACAAGGCCCTCGGGTCCGGTGACTACACCGACCTGGACGCCGATACGGCCCGCGAGATGCTCAACGAGATGGCTCGCCTGGCCGAGGGCCCGATCGGTGACTCGTTCGCCGATGGTGACCGCAACCCCCCGGTGTTCGACCCGAAGACCCACACCGTCACGCTGCCCGAGTCTTTCAAGAAGTCGGTGCGCGCGGCGATCGACGGCGGCTGGGACAAGGTCGGCCTCTACGAAGAGCTCGGCGGCGTGCCCGCTCCCAAGGCTCTGCTGTGGGCCCTCAACGAGCACATCCTGGGCGCCAACCCGGCCGTGTGGATGTACGCCGGCGGTGCCGCCTTCGCGCAGATCTTCTACGACAACGCCACTGAAGAGCAGAAGAAGTGGGCCGTTCTGGCCTCCGAGCGCGGCTGGGGCGCCACCATGGTGCTCACCGAGCCCGACGCCGGTTCTGACGTCGGCGCCGGCCGCACGAAGGCGGTCAAGCAGGAGGACGGCTCCTGGCACATCGACGGCGTGAAGCGATTCATCACCTCCGCCGACTCCGACGATCTGTTCGAGAACATCTTCCACCTGGTGCTGGCCCGCCCCGAGGGCGCCGGCCCCGGCACCAAGGGTCTGTCGCTGTTCTTCGTACCGAAGTTCCTCTTCGACTTCGAGACCGGCGAGCTGGGCGAGCGCAACGGCGTCTACGTCACCAACGTCGAGCACAAGATGGGCCTGAAGGTTTCGGCCACCTGTGAGCTGACCTTCGGCCAGCACGACAAGCCTGCCAAGGGCTGGCTGGTCGGCGAGGTGCACAACGGCATCGCGCAGATGTTCGACGTTATCGAGCAGGCCCGAATGATGGTGGGCACCAAGGCCATCGCCACCCTGTCGACCGGTTACCTCAACGCTCTGGAGTACGCCAAGGAGCGCGTGCAGGGTGCCGACCTGACCCAGATGATGGACAAGACCGCTCCGCGCGTCACCATCACCCATCACCCCGACGTGCGTCGCAGCCTGATGACGCAGAAGTCCTACGCCGAGGGCATGCGCGCGCTGTACCTGTACACCGCGACCTTCCAGGACAAGGACGTCGCCAAGGCGCTGCACGGCGTCGACGGCGAGCTCGCGCACAAGGTCAACGACCTGCTGCTGCCGGTGGTCAAGGGCTTCGGCTCGGAGCAGGCCTACGCCAAGCTGACCGAGAGCCTGCAGACCCTGGGCGGTTCCGGCTTCCTGCAGGACTACCCGATCGAGCAGTACATCCGCGACGCCAAGATCGACTCGCTCTACGAGGGCACCACCGCCATCCAGGCGCAGGACTTCTTCTTCCGCAAGATCGTCCGCGACAAGGGCCAGGCCCTGGCGTTCGTGGCCGGCGAGATCGAGCAGTTCATCAAGAACGAGACCGGCAACGGCCGCCTGAAGACCGAGCGTGAACTGCTCGGCACCGCGCTGGCCGATGTCCAGGGCATGGCCGCCAGCCTGACCGGCTACCTCATGGCCGCTCAGGAAGATGCCGCGAGCATCTACAAGGTGGGCCTGGGTTCGGTTCGTTTCCTGCTGTCGGTCGGCGACCTGCTGCTCGGCTGGCTGCTGGCCCGCCAGGCCGCTGTGGCGATCGAGAAGCTCGACGCCGGCGCCACCGGCGAGGACCGCACCTACCTCGAAGGCAAGATCGCCGCAGCCTCGTTCTTCGCCAAGAACATGCTGCCGCTGCTCACCAGCACCCGTCAGGTCATCGAGACCATCGACAACGAGGTGATGGAGCTCGACGAGGCCGCATTCTAAGAGCTGCGAAGTCGAACGCCCCCGGGTTATCCCGGGGGCGTTCGCTTTTGAGGCGCCGGGTGCAGACACGACCGCCAACGGGTACTCCCGGGCGGTGCTCGCGGAATTGACGAATTGGTTCCTCACGACCGACGAACGCGACAATCCGGACACCTCGTTGCCGGATTGGTGTGCCGGCAACCGGGTGGAACCGCTGATCCACGGTGCGACCTACTTCGATCGGCTGGCCGCCGAGGTGTCCGAGATGCGCCGAGGCGACCATCTGTTCTTCACCGACTGGCGCGGCGACCCCGACGAAAAGATGCGCCAGGACGGACCGACGATCGCCGAGTTGTTCTGCCGGGCCGCGGAACGTGGTGTCGTCGTCAAGGGCTTGATGTGGCGGTCGCACCTGGATCGATTCGCCTACAGCGAGGAGGAGAACCGGCATCTCGGAGACGCGATCGAGGCAGCGGGTGGTGAGGTGTTGCTCGACCAACGGGTACGCATCGGCGGTTCCCATCACCAAAAGCTCGTCGTACTGCGCCATCCCGGCGCACCCGAACGCGACGTCGCCTTCGCCGGCGGTATCGACCTGTGCCACTCGCGCCGCGACGACGCCAGCCATCACGGGGATCCCCAGCCGATGCGGATGGCCCGCCAGTACGGCGAACACCCGCCGTGGCATGACGTCCAGCTACGCATCCAGGGACCCGCGGTCGGCTCGCTGGACTTCACGTTCCGGGAGCGCTGGACCGACCCGGCACCGCTGGACATGCTGTCGCCGATCGCCTGGATCGCCGACAAACTTCGCCGCGCCGACCTGAGCGCCGGCGCGTTGCCGCCGCAGCCGCCCGATCCCCCACCGTGCGGCCGAGCGGCGGTGCAAGTACTGCGGACCTATCCCGATGCCCACTTCGAGTACGCGTTTGCCCCGCGCGGCGAGCGCAGCGTGGCACGCGGCTACACGAAAGCCGTGCAGCGGGCCAAAAGGCTGATCTACCTGGAAGACCAGTACCTGTGGTCCAAGCAGGTTTCGCAGTTGTTCGCCGAGGCATTGGCGAACAACCCTGACCTGCACCTGATCGCGGTGGTGCCGCGACACCCCGATGTCGACGGCCGCCTGGCCCTGCCGCCCAACCAGGTTGGGCGCCAGCAGGCCATCGAGACGTGCCGCGCCGTCGACCCTGGGCGGGTCCATATCTTCGACATCGAAAACCACATGGGGACACCGGTTTACGTACACGCGAAAGTGTGTGTCATCGACGACGTCTGGGCCAGTGTGGGAAGCGACAACTTCAACCGGCGGTCCTGGACACACGACAGCGAGTTGTCGTGCGCAGTACTCGACGACACCCGCGACCAACGTGAACCCCGTGACCCGGCCGGCCTCGGTGACGGCGCCCGCGTGTTCGCCCGCGATCTCCGGCTGCGGCTGCTCGCCGAACATCTCGACCGCCCCGCCCACGACGACCGCGACCTGGTCGATCCGGCGGCAGCGGTCGAGGCCGTCACGGCGTCGGCGCAGGCGCTGCAGGACTGGCACGACGGCGGGCGGACCGGCCCGCGCCCGCCCGGGCGCCTGCGGCCGCATCGGCCTGAGCGCCTCAGCCGGCTCACCCGGGCGTGGGCCGAACCCGTGTACCGCGCCGTCTACGACCCTGACGGACGGTCTTACCGAGACCGGCTACGCCGGCGCTGGTAGCCGATGGCCAAGCCCAACGTCGGGTTGTCCTGAAATCCGGCCAAACTATCGGACACAAGCCAACATTCGGCGGATGACAAACTGGTCCCATGACCGAAGCCCGCGGCATCCTGCTGGTCGTCTCGCTGATGGCGACGACGGCACTGACCCTCGCACTGGGGATCACCGACCCGGCCGCACCGATGTCCTACCCCACCAAGTTCTTGGTGTGGAACCTCGTACTGGCCTGGATTCCGATGGTCTTCGCAATCGCCTTCGATCTGGTCGAGCGCCGGCTGTGGCTGTTGCCGCTGGGTGCCGTCTGGTTGGCCTTCCTGCCGAACGCCCCGTACTTGGTGACCGATCTGGTTCACCTCGGTGAAGGCTACGAACTGTGGCGTCACGTGCTGCAGTACGGGTTCGCCGCGTGGACCGGGATTCTGCTGGGAGTGGTGTCGCTGCTGCTCGTGCACCGCCGGTTGGACGACGAGTTCGGCCCGGTCTGGGGTTGGCTGGTGGCCGTGATGTCGGTCGGGCTGTGCGCGGTCGGCGTGGTCATCGGACGGTTCCAGCGCTGGAACTCCTGGGACCTCGTGACCCGTCCCGACGCGGTCGTCGCGGCGACGTTCGACTGGATGCGCGGACCGCTGTCCTACGTGCAGTCGACCGGAGTGGCGGTAGCTGTCGCGGCCTTCTTCGGACTGGCGTATCTGACGATCTGGGCGCTCAACGGCCTGCGCTGAACGACCGTGTTCCGATCGTTACCAAGGTTTATCCCATTTGCCACACGGGTAACTTCAGTAACAGCACCGCGCACCTGCGGTGACCCTGGAAAGAAAGAGGCGAATGGAACATCACCATGAACACAGTCCTGTATTTCAGCGTCAACGGCGCGATCTATGAGACCCGGGCCTACACCACTGCCGACATCGACCAACTCGTACACGATCGCGGGCTGCACTGCCTGACCTCCGATGACCGGCAATTCGACTTCTGGTTCAGCCCTGCTACCCACTCCTGCCAGCGCCACGTGAACCGTCAGGCGACCGAACTGCTGCTGGCCACAACATCTTTCTCAGCCAAGACGGTTCCCCTGCTGCGCGGATGTGTCGTCGTAGCCACCCACGACGCCGACGGTGAACTCGACGGACTCAGCTGGCAGCAGCTCGACCTCCTCGCCCACCGTGGCCAGTCGCTGTCCAAGCAGAAAAAACGAGCCCTCAGCCGGCACATCAACCGGATCGAAGGGCGCCGAAACGACGCGTTCATCAACGATGGGCACTGCGACCGGACGCACCAGGTGGCCCTCAGCCGCGTTCGGGCAACAGGCCGGCGGGCCTGGTCCGAATGAACTAAACCGGCGATTCGTGGGCCAACGCCCGGTAGCCTTTGGCGCCTGCCCGGTCGACGGCGGCTCGGACCAATCCGAACACCAGTCCCTGGATAGCTGCTGCCGTCAAGGCTTTGGCGGCAGACCGATTCAAATCCTTTGGATCGGGTGGTTCGCGGTTCGGCTCATCGATGCGCTTCCAGATCTGGGTGAACAACGCGCCGGCCAACAGGCCCCCGCCCACGCTTGTCGCCATCGACAGCGGCATGTACAGCACTTTCGAGACTCGGCTCACGGGTTCTCCTCACAACGGCTGACAGTGCGGATACCCGGAACCGACCGGTTCTAACGGTTCTCCTGCCCGGTTCAGGTTTTGCCCGAGCCAGTGTCGGGCACTGCTGTGAGAGAAGCGGTACGCCTGGGAAAGGCCCATCATGACTACTCAACAGAAAACCATCAACGAACCGTCGACGGCCCAGCTGCTCGGCCAATTGCAGGAGCAGACGACGCGGCTGGTCCGCGATGAGCTGCGGTTGGCGCAACGCGAGTTCCAGGAATCTGCGCGCCACGCCGGGATCGGCGCCGGGCTGATCAGCGCCGCCGGCCTGCTGGCGGTGCTGGGCCTGATGACGGCCATCGCCGCCGCGGTGGCCGCGATCTCGCTGGTTCTGCCGGTGTGGGCGGCCGCGATCATCGTCGCTGCCGTGCTGTTCATCGGTGCCGCAGTGGCCGCGATGGTCAGCCGAAGCCACGCGAAGCAGGTGCCACCGCCTGCCGCCCAATCGGTCGACAGCGTCAAGCAGGATCTCGATGAGCTCAAGGAGGCACGACATGGCCAGCGCTGATCGCCTTCCGCCCGAACCGGGTCCGGACGCCGGCATCGACGAACTTCAGTCCGACATCGACAAGACCCGCAACGAGCTGGGTCAGACCGTGGCCGCACTGTCCGACAAGCTCGATGTCAAGGGCCGCGCGCAGGACAAGGCCGCCGAGACAAAGGAAGCCGTCGTCGACCGGGCGCACGCGGCAACCGAGGCCGCGAAGTCCAAGCCGGCGATCCCGGTCGCCGCTGTCATCGCTGCGGTCGCGGCGATCGGCCTGCTGGTGTGGTGGCGCCGCCGCTGAGGCGGTGATCTCAGAACCGGGTGAGGCTGGGCATCAGGACGTCGTCGACCAGCGCGCGCACCGTCGCCTCCGTCGGCGGGCGGCCCGGTATCAAAGATCGAAACACGAGGTAACCGGGCATCACGTCCCACAGTTCGTCATGGATTGCCGCCGCCTTGATCTCGCCGCGCTCCACTGCCTCGGTCAACACCTCGCGCATGAGCTTCTTGCGCTGCAGCACGAACTGGTTCTGCAGCGCCGCACTGAGTTCCGGGCTGTGCGCGATCTCCGACATGATCGCGCTCATCGTGCTGCCATGCTCGCGCGCCTGGGCGCATACCGAGGTGCCGATGCTCAGCAGATCGGTGCGTAACGAGCCGGTGCGGGGCGGGACCAGCTGAATCCGGGTGCCTTCGATGAAGGCGGCCAGGACGAGCTCGGTCTTCGAGGGCCACCGCCGGTAGATGGTGGCCTTGCTCGACTTGGCTTCTGTCGCCACGGCTTCCACGGTCAACCGGTCGTATCCGTGCTGCTGCAACAGCCGCAAGGTCACCGCCAACAACTCCGACTCGCGTTCGGTCCATTGAGACGCCGAAACATCGTGCGCTGTTGAAGTGGAAGACACCGAAAACCTTTCGTGACCATCTATGTCCGCTACCTATGGGTTGCCCATAGGTATTGCCCTATCTCAAAGAGTACCGTACGGTACCGTTCAGGTGCTTCGAACGGCCAAAGACTCACGCCTCCGGCGCGCTGCGCGCCGTTGTTGAAAGGCTCTGAGATGCAGGGGATCTCGGTAGGCAGCCTGGTGAAGCGGCGCTGGACGGTGATCGTTGCCGTACTCGTGGTAGCCGTCGTCGCCTTTACCGTCAGCAGGTTGCACGCAATTTTCGGTTCGGACAACGAGGTATCGCGACCCAGCGCCGACACTTTGGAGAACACCGGTTACAACCCGAAGCGGGTCCTCTTCGAAGTGTTCGGCTCACCGGGCTCGGTCGCAACCATCAACTACCTCGACATCGACGCCCAACCGCAGCGCGCCGAGGACGTGCCGCTGCCGTGGTCGCAGACGCTGGTCACCGATGACCCGACCCTCTTCGCCGACCTGCGAGCACAAGGCGATGGCGACTACATCGGGTGCCGCATCACCGTCAACGGTGTGGTCAAGGACGAAAGGTCCACCGACAACGTGAACGGCTATATCGCCTGCTTGGACAAGTCAGCATGAGCGCCCACGGCACCGAACGCGTCGAACGTTCCAGGTCGGCGCGGACCATCCGTGCGCTCGCCGTACCGATCGTGCTGGTGTGGGTCGCCATCGCAGCGTTGACGAATATCCTTGTGCCACAATTGGAAGTCGTCGGCGCAGCCCGCTCGGTCGGATTGAACGCCCCCGACGCACCATCGACCATGGCGATGCGCCACATCGGCCAGGTCTTCGACGAGTTCAACTCCGACAGTGCGGCCATGATCGTGCTCGAGGGCGACCAGCCGCTCGGCGACGACGCCCACCGCTTCTACGACACGCTGGTGAAGCGGCTGGCCGAGGACACCAAGCACGTCGAACACATCCAGGACTTCTGGGGCGACCCGCTCACCGCCGGCGGCTCCCAGAGCAAGGACGGCAAAGCCGCTCTGGTGCAGGTATATCTGGCCGGCAACCAGGGCGAAGCGCTGTCGAACCAATCCGTCGACGCCGTCCGCGAGATCGTGGCGAGCGTCCCGCCACCGCCCGGAGTCAAGGCCTACGTCACCGGCGCCGCCCCGCTCATCACCGACAACTTCGAGGTCGGCAGCGAGGGCACCGAAAAGGTCACCGGGATAACCTTTTTGGTCATCGCGGTGATGCTGCTCGTGGTGTACCGATCGCTGATCACGATGCTGCTCATGCTCGTGACGGTCCTGATCGAACTGGCCGCCGCACGCGGCATCGTCGCTGCCCTCGCGCATTACGGGGTCATCGGCCTGTCCACGTATTCGACGAACCTGTTGACCCTGTTGGCGATCGCCGCGGGCACGGATTACGGCATCTTCATCGTCGGGCGCTATCACGAAGCGCGTAGCCGCGGCATGGACCGCGAAGCCGCGTATCACGACATGTTTCGCGGCACCGTGCACGTCATCGTCGGCTCCGGGCTGACCATCGCCGGCGCCGTTGCCTGCCTGCACTTCACCCGACTGCCCTACTTCCAGACCCTGGGGATACCGGCCGCCATCGGCGTGCTCGTGACGCTCCTGGCCGCGCTGACCCTGGGGCCCGCAGTCTTGACCATCGGCAGCCGGTTCGGGCTCCTTGAGCCCAAACGCAACCCGCGAGCACCGCGATGGCGCCGCATCGGGACCGCGATCGTGCGGTGGCCCGGCCCCATCCTGGTGGTGTCGTGTCTGATCGCGCTCGTCGGACTACTCGCCCTCCCGGGCTACAAGACCAGCTACGACGGCCGGCCCTACCTACCGGATTCGGCACCGGCCAACATCGGGTACACCGCCGCCACCCGCCACTTCTCGGAAGCCCGGCTCAACCCCGAACTGCTGATGATCGAAACCGATCACGACATGCGCAACCCCGCGGACATGCTGGTCCTCGAACGCGTCGCGAAAGCCGTGCTGCACACCCGCGGTATCGCCCTGGTCCAGTCGATCACCCGGCCCTTGGGCACCCCGATCAAGCACAGCTCCATCCCTTTTCAGATCAGCGCGCAAAGCGCCAGCCAGATCATGAATCTGGGCTACCAGCAGGACCGCGCCGCCGATCTGCTCAAGCAGGCCAACGAGCTGTCCAACACCATCAACATCCTCAAGCAGCAGGTCGCGCTGCAGCAGGCCAGCGCTGCCGCCACCCATGAGCAGACCCAGGCGTTCCACGACACCGTGGCGATCGTGAACGACCTGCGCGACAAGATCGCCAATTTCGACGATCAGTTCCGGCCGCTGCGCAACTACTTCTACTGGGAGCCACACTGTTTCGACATCCCCATGTGCGCCGCGCTGCGGTCGGTGTTCGACGCGCTCGACGGGATCGACAAACTCAGCGATCAGTTCGGGCAGATCACCGCGAGCCTGGACAAGCTCGACGCGCTCCAGCCGAAGCTCGTGGCGCTGCTGCCGCCGCAGATCGCCATCCAGGAACGCAACCGCGACCTGACCTTGTCGAACTACGCGACCACGGCGGGCACCAACGCGCAGTCCCAGGAGGCCCTGCAGAATGCGACCGCCATGGGTCAGGCATTCGACTCTGCCAAGAACGACGACTCGTTCTATCTGCCGCCGGAGGCTTTCGACAACCCCGACTTCAAGCGCGGGCTGAAACTGTTCCTCTCGCCCGACGGCAAAGCGGCCCGCATGATCATCACGCATGAGGGCACTCCCGCTACCCCAGAAGGCATCTCACACATCGACGCTCTCAAAGACTCCGCTTTCGACGCGATCAAAGCCACTCCCCTGTCGGACGCCAAGATCTATGTGGCCGGAACAGCGTCCGCCTACAAGGACATTCAGGACGGTGCCAAGTACGACCTGCTGATCGCCGCATTGGCGGCCATCAGCCTCATCCTGCTCATCATGATGTTCATCACCCGCAGCCTGGTCGCCGCGATGGTCATCGTAGGCACCGTGGTGTTGTCGCTGGGCGCGTCGTTCGGCCTGTCGGTCCTGGTGTGGCAGTACATCTTCGGCATCCAGCTGTACTGGATCGTGCTGGCCCTGGCCATCATCCTGCTGCTGGCCGTGGGTGCCGACTATAACCTGCTGCTGATATCCCGGTTCCAGGAAGAGATCGGGGCCGGGCTCAAGACCGGCGTCATCCGAGCCATGGCCGGCACCGGCCGGGTGGTGACCGCGGCCGGCCTGGTGTTCGCCGCCACCATGTCCTCGTTCATCTTCAGCGACCTCATCGTCCTCGGCCAGATCGGCACCACGATCGGTCTCGGCCTGCTCTTCGACACCCTGATCGTGCGGTCGTTCATGACACCGTCCATCGCGGCCCTGCTGGGCCGGTGGTTCTGGTGGCCACAGATCGTGCGGCCGCGGCCGGCGAGCCGCATGCTGCGCCCGTACGGCACGCGCACCTCGGTACACGAACTGCTCAAACCGGAGCCGACACCCGCCGACCAGACATGAACCTGCCCTGTAATCCGGTTTTTCGGGCAGGTTGCGTCTGCTCGCGTCAGGAAAGTGAGCGCAGCAGTGCCCGGGTGCGGGCCCGAGTTTCGGGCGACGCGTCGAACACCACCCCGACATACTCATCGACACCGACCGTCCCGAGGGCTCGGATGCGTTCGGCCACAGTGCTTTCGTCGCCGATGATGGCTGCGTCCTCGGGGCCCGCGTAACCCTCCCGGTCGAGCATGGCCCGGTAGGACGGCAGATGGCCGTACATCGCGAATTGCTTGGCGGCCTGGGCGCGGGCCCCGTCGACGTCGTCGGTGACGCTGACCGGAAGCGCGGCGACCACCCGAACCGGTCGCTCTCCGGCGGCCTCGCGCAGCGTTGGCGCGACGTGCTCGGCCAGCGTCGTCGGGCCGGTCATCCACGTGACGGTGCCTGCGGTGCGGCGGCCGGCGAGCTTGAGCAGCTGCGGCCCCAGCGCGGCGATGTACACCTCCGGTGCCGTCGCCCCTGGGATCTGTAGTGCGCCGCGCGTGGTGACCGTCTCGCCCGGCGCATCAGCGGGCTCGCCGGCCAGCAGCGGTTGCAGCCCGTCCAGGTACTCACGGAGCCGGCGGACCGGCTTGTCCCACGGAATGCCCCACATGCCCTCGGTGACCGCCGCGTGCGTCATTCCGAGGCCCAGCAGAAACCGCCCGCCGCTGATCAGGCTGAGCGTGAGCGCGCGCTGGGCCAGCAGCATCGGGTGCTGATTCTGAATGGGGATGACACCGGTGCCCACCTCGATCCCGTCGACCTCACGAAAAGCGACCGCGAGGACGGTCAGCAGATCGGGCTCATAGGGCATCTGGGTCATCCAGACCCGCCGGAATCCCTCTTCGTGCAGTTGCGCGAGGTTCTCTACGGTGGCGTCGATCGGGGAGCGGCCCCCGGTGTCACTCAGTGAGGCGATAAGGCTGATCTGCATGGCACCACGCTATGCGTAGGCCGGACCGATCGGGCCAGAAGGGGCGGGCTGTAGACAAAAAGGGCGGGTTCGGGAGGGCACTTGGGGGCGTCTCAATTTGTCTCACGCAGCCGGACTTTCACCCCAATGCCGACTCTTTGGATCAGTCACTCCCGAACCCGTCGTAGGCTCGATCGTACGCCTCGGGTACCCCTCAAACCAGAGAAAAGTACGGCCGATTTCGCCGAGACTTAAAAGTTAGGTGCCCCGTGTTGCCGTCGGGTCGGGGGGTCAGACGGCAACACGGAGCTACCCATGTATCGACCCCTATGCCGCAGCCGTTACACATCTCGAAAACAAACTTTTCGGATGTTTTCGCGGCCACAGTTTCCGGAGGTCAGGACGGGGCTACGCCTCCAGCCTGATGGTCGGGCTCCGCAAGCTACGCCTCCAGCCTGATGGTCGGGCTCCGCAAGCTACGCCTCCAGCCTGATGGTCGGGCTCCGCAAGCTACGCCTCCAAAATCGCCGCGACGCCCTGCCCACCCGCCGCACAGATCGAGATGAGCCCGCGGACCGGCTGGCCAGTCGCCTTCTTCTTCTCGCTCAGTTGCTTGGCCAACTGAGCCACGATTCGGCCACCGGTGGCCGCGAACGGGTGACCCGCCGCCAGCGACGAGCCGTTGACGTTGAGCTTGGCGCGGTCGATGGTGCCCAGCGCGGAGTCCAGGCCGAGCCGTTCCTTGCAGTACTCGTCGGAGTCCCAGGCCGCCAGCGTGGCCAGCACCACCGAGGCGAATGCCTCGTGGATCTCGTAGAAATCGAAGTCCTGCAGCGTCAGCCCGTTGCGGGCCAACAACCGCGGCACCGCGTACGTGGGAGCCATCAGCAGGCCGTCGGGCCCGTTGACATAGTCCACGGCGGCCGTCTCCGAGTCGACGAAGTAGGCCAGCGGCTCGTGGCCGTGGGCCTGCGCCCAGTCCTCACTGGCCAGCAGCGCCACCGAGGCGCCATCGGTCAGGGGGGTCGAATTGCCCGCGGTCATGGTCGCGTCGCCGGCCTTGACGCCGAACACCGGCTTGAGCTTGGCCAGCTTCTCCACCGAGGAATCGGCACGGAGGTTGTTGTCCCGGTACAGGCCGAGGAACGGGGTGACCAGGTCGTCGAAGAATCCGCTGTCGTACGCGGCAGCCATGTTGCGGTGGCTGGCAGCGGCCAGTTCGTCCTGGTCGACGCGCTTGATGCCCATCTTCTTGGCGGTGACCGCGGCGTGCTCCCCCATCGACATACCGGTGCGGGGCTCGCTGTTGACCGGGATCTCCACGCCGAGGGCGGCTGGCAGCTTGCCCACGAGCTTCAGCCGCTCGACGTTGGACTTCGCCCGCCGCAGGCCCAGCAGCACCTGACGCAGGTCGTTGCCGAACGCGATCGGCGCGTCCGACGCGGTGTCCACTCCGCCTGCCGCCGCAGAATCGTATTGCCCCAGCGCAATGGCGTTGGCGGCCGCGGTGGCGGCCTGCAGACCGGTGCCGCACGCCTGCTGGATGTCGTACGCGGGCGTGTAGGGCGACAACGAACTGCCCAGCACGCATTCACGCATGAGGTTGAAGTCGCGGCTGTGCTTGAGCACCGCACCACCGATCACCGCGCCAAGGCGCTCACCGGCCAGATCGAAACGGTCGATCAGCCCGTCCAGCGCCGCGGTGAACATGTCCTGGTTGGAGGCGTTGGCATACGCGCCGTCGGACCGTGCGAACGGAATCCTGTTGCCACCCAAAACGGCAACGCGTCGCCGGGTCGTGTTGTTGGCCATCTGTTTGCCCTCCACTGTCGGGTTGTCCGGGGCCATATTACCCACTGTTCTTACTCTGGAGTAAGTTCGGTATTGACAACGCAGTACTGCGAAGCGAAAGGCAGCTGAAGTGGCTTCCGACCTGTTCTCCCAAGTGGTCAACTCCGGGCCGGGATCGTTCCTGGCCAAGCAGCTGGGCGTGCCGCAGCCCGAGACCCTGCGCCGCTATCGCGCCGGTGATCCGCCGTTGGCCGGATCCCTGCTGATCGGCGGTGACGGCCGCGTCGTCGAACCCCTGCGCACCGCCCTGGCCGACGACTACGACGTCGTGTCCAACAACATCGGCGGTCGCTGGGCCGATTCGTTCGGTGGCGTAGTGCTCGACGCCACCGGCATCGCCGACGCCGCCGGGCTCAAAGAGCTCTACCAGTTCTTCACCCCGGTGCTGCGCAACCTCTCCTCGTGTGCCCGCGTGGTCGTCATCGGCACCACCCCGGATGAGGCCGGCAGCGTCCACGCCCAGATCGCGCAGCGCGCCCTCGAGGGCTTCACCCGCTCGCTCGGCAAGGAGCTCCAGCGCGGCGCCACCGCGTCCCTGGTGTACCTGGCCGCCGATGCCAAGCCCGCCGCCACCGGCCTGGAGTCCACCCTGCGGTTCATCCTGTCGGCCAAGTCGGCCTACGTCGACGGCCAGGTCTACCGGGTGGGCGCCGCCGATTCGACCCCGCCCGCCGACTGGGACAAGCCGCTGGCCGGCAAGGTGGCCGTGGTGACCGGCGCGGCCCGCGGTATCGGGGCGACCATCGCCGAGGTCTTCGCGCGGGACGGCGCGACCGTCGTCGCGGTGGACGTTCCCCAGGCCGCCGAGGATCTGGGCAAGGTCGCCGAGAAGGTCGGCGGCAGTGCGCTGACCCTGGACGTCACTGCCGATGACGCGGTTGAGCAGATCGTCGCCCACGTCACCGCGCAGCACGGCGGCAAGGTCGACGTGCTGGTCAACAACGCCGGCATCACCCGCGACAAGCTGCTGGCCAACATGGACGAGAGCCGGTGGGATTCGGTGATCGCAGTGAATCTGCTTGCCCCGCAGCGGCTGACCGAGGGCCTGGTGGAAGCCGGGGCGCTCGGCGAGGGCGGCCGGGTCATCGGGCTGTCTTCGATGGCCGGCATCGCCGGCAACCGCGGGCAGACCAACTACGCCACCACCAAGGCCGGAATGATCGGGCTCACCGAGGCTCTGGCCCCGGTGCTGGCCGAGAAGGGCATCACCATCAACGCGGTGGCTCCCGGCTTCATCGAGACCAAGATGACCGACGCCATCCCGCTGGCCACCCGAGAAGTGGGCCGTCGGTTGAACTCGCTGTTCCAGGGCGGCAAGCCGGTGGACGTGGCCGAGCTGATCGCGTACTTCGCCAGCCCGGCGTCGAATGCGGTCACCGGCAACACCATCCGGGTCTGCGGCCAGGCCATGCTGGGGGCGTGAGCACGTGAACAACATGCTGCGCGCCGTCGTCGGTGCCCTGCCGTTCATCCCGCGCGACGACACCCTGCCGGCCCGCACCGTCACGGTCGACGAACTAGCCATCGACCCGGCCAACGTGGCGGCCTACGCACAGGTGACCGGGCTGCGGTTCGGCGACACTCTGCCGCTGACCTACCCGTTCGCGCTGACCTTCCCGACGGTGATGTCACTGGTCACCGGTTTCGATTTCCCGTTCGCCGCAATGGGGTCGGTGCATATCGAAAACCACATCACGCAGTACAAGCCGATCAAGGTGACCGACACCGTCAGCGCGGCGGTGCATGCGGAGAACCTGCGCGAGCACCGCAAGGGTCTGCTGGTCGACATCGTCACCGAACTCAAGGTCGGCAACGACGTGGCCTGGCACCAGGTGACGACGTTTTTGCACCAGCAGAAGACCAGCTTGTCCGGTGAACCGAAGCCGGAACCGCAAAAGCAGCCGAAACTGCCGCCGCCGAACGCGGTTCTGAGCATCACCGCAGGCCAGATCCGCAACTACGCGTCGATCGGCGGGGACCACAACCCCATCCACACCAACGCGATCGCCGCCAAGCTGTTCGGCTTCCCCACCGTGATCGCGCACGGGATGTTCAGCGCGGCAGCGGTTCTGGCCAACATCGAGGGGCAGATCCCCGATGCGGTCAAGTACTCGGTGCGATTCGCCAAGCCCGTGGTACTGCCGGCCAAGGCCGGGCTCTATGTCGAGCGCGACGCCGACGGCTGGGAACTGACTCTGCGCAACCTGTCCAAGGGCTACCCGCACCTGTCGGCAACGGTGCAGCCTCTCTGACCCATCGAGAGTGCGTACAGATCGCGTTTTCACGCGAATTCGCGATCTGTGCGCACGCTCGGCGGAATTCAGGCGCTCGGTACCGCGTCCCCCGAAGTCCGTCGTAGATCCGCGAATTCGGAGATCGATGCCGAGGTGACCGAGGCGACCGGCCGCGCGTTGGGCGCCGACGCGTCGGACTTGGACACCATCACCACGTTGTCGATGTAGGGCTGGATCGTCGTGCTGTTCTGCACGGTCGAGACGATCACCAACTGGAAGCCGAACTTTCGGAACGCCGAGAGCGCCTGCTGGGCGAACTGCGGATCCGACTTGGAGAACGCCTCGTCCAGCATCAGCTGCGCGAACAGCGGCCGGGTGTCGTTGCTGTCAGGGCTGGCCAGGTTGAAGCTCAACGCGCCGGCCAGGCAGAACGCCATCAGCTTCTCCTGCTCACCACCGGAGTTGTCACCGGAGTTGCTGTAGGTGCGGATCACCTCGCCGGTTTCGGCGTCGCGCTCCTCGCAGTACAACACGAACCGGTTGCGCACATCGAGTGCGTCGCGGGTCCACTGTCGGTCCTCGGGTGTGTTGCCGGCCAACAACTTTCGCAATTGCAGAATGTCGGTGTACTGCTCGAACATCGCGGTCTCGTCACCGAAGCTGACCAGCGAGACCCGCGCCGAGATGCGCTGAGCCTTCTCGTTCAGTTCGTCGACCGCCGCCAGGTGCCGGGTCCCGGCGTGCAGGGTCAGCCGGGTGCCGCGGTTGAACTCCACCGCGCCCAGGCCCGTGTTCACCAGGGCGATCTGCTCGGTGATCCGCCGGGCCTCGTTGTCGGCGATCATGTGCAGGTTCAGGATCGCGCCCGGCGCCTGCTCGGTGATCAGCCGCTGCATCCGCTCATAGGCGTCGGGCAGTTCCCGCTCGTCGATCCGACGGCACAGCGCCACATAGTCGTGCACCCGCTCGTCGAAGACATCGCTGTCGTTGGGGATCGCATCCGGGAACGAGCTGTCGTAGGCGGCCATGATGCCGGCCAGCTCGTCGTGCGAGCGGTTGCGATCCGCCCGCAGCCGATCTCGCTCCCGGCTGATGACCCGGATCAGCTCGTTTCGGTACGGCTCAGGTTCGAGCAATTCCAGGGTCAGCGCGATGTCGGCGGCATATCCGTCGATCGTGTCGCGGGCATGCGACGGGAACTCACTGGACCCGAGCCGCTCGGTCAAGGCCTCGCTCAGCTCCAGCAACGCGGTGCGCCGGCGATCCAGCGCGGTCTCACGTTCGTTGAGCGAGCCGATCTGCTGGATGACCTTCTCCACCCGCTCCCAGCATTCGTCGGCCCGCTGTTGCAGCCGTTCGGCGTCCGGGTTGTCAGAGACCAGCAGATCGTGTTCGTCCTGCAGCCGCTCGAGCATCTCATCGACCGAATCGGTGTCGATGTCGCTCCACTGCATGTACTGATCGCACAGCGCCCGGCAGGCCCGCTCCCGCGATTGCAGCTGACCGCGGTGTTCGTCGAGCCGCTCACGCGCGGTACGGGCCACCTGGTACACATCGTGCGCGGCCGCCAGATCATCCTGCAGCGCTTCGACTTTGGCGGCGGTGCCGCCGAGGAAGATGTAGTCCGACGGTCGCAGCCTCGAGCGGTCATCCTTGATCGAGAGCCGACCGCTGTCTTTGCGCAGACCCTGGTCGGTGACCGCACGGGATTGCTCGGTGAACTCCCCGGGCCCGTCGACACACACGTAATCGCCGACAGCGGCGACCACGTTGAGTGCCTCCACCGCGCTGTCGTGTGTCGGGTCGGCCAGCTGAAGTTTGGTGGCCAGCGTTCCCGGGGCGGGGGTACGCAGTTGCGCGCCGTGCTGGACGTGCTGCAACTGGATCCGGCCGCGCATGTCGTTCTCGTTGACGAAGCGCAACGCTCGCTCCATGTAGGCATCGGGCACCAGCAAGCGCAGTCCCGCACCGCGCAACACCTTTTCGACGGCCAGCCGCCACCGCGTCTCGTCGGGCTTGAGCTCCATCAACTCGGCGACGTACACCAGATCGCGTTCGGAGATGTCGAGGGCGCGGGCGATGCGGGCCCGCATCTCGTACTCGGTCTTCGGCAGCGGCGAGCCGAGCCGCTGCACGCGTTCCAGCTCGGCCTCCACACTCTCCCGCGCCTCGCGGGCCCGGACTTCCTTGGCCGAGGCCTCGACGTAGGGCTGGTTGCCGGTGAACAGTTCGCGGTGCAGCCGGTCGGCTTCCTCCATCAAAGTCTCACGCAGCGACCAGAACTCCTCACCGTTGTCCGGCGGGGTCAGGCCCAGCGACGTGACCTTGTCCTCGTAGGCGCTGCGTCGGCGCGACACCTCCTCGCTGATCCGCTCGGCCTCGGTCAGCCGTTGCTGCAGCGGCACCAGATCCACGGTGACCGTGTTGATCTGGGCCATGAGGGAATTGTGCTCATTCTTCAGCTGACGCTGCTGGGTGCCGAACTCATCACGCTGGGCGCCGAGTTGGGTGATCTGATCGTCGAGATTGGCGATCTCCGGACCGGCCTGAGCCAGCCGCACATGGTCGACGTAATCGCGGATCATCGCGTTGTCGATGGTGTCGATCACCCCGAACTTGGCCGCCTCGTCGGCGTAACGTGCTTGTACCGCGGCGATGTTGCCCAGGGTGTTGCGCTTACGCCGGGCCACGTCGAGCAAGCCGCGGGCCTCGACCAGCGGGTTGATCTGTTCGAGTGCTTCCTCTACGCCGCTGAGGCTGGCCGGCTCGTCGAGCATGAACTCCCGGACGAATTGCTCCAGGCCGCCGACACTTTTGAGGGATTTCGCCTTGCCGAGCAGCTGCTGGGCAGCGTCGGAGGCACGGATGCCGATGCTGGAGTACAGCTGGGCCAGGTACTGGCTCTCACTGCGGCCACCGGTCCAACCGTCATCGCGGAACACCGCGGCGTCATACCCGTTGGCCGCCCACCGGTTGCACAGCCCGAAGATGTCACGGTCGGCGTCGATCAGGTAGTAGCGGCTGCCCGGATCCGAATTTTTCTCGGCGGCAAGCCATTTGAGTACCAAACCGGTGACCGAGCGCCCGGTTCGATCGCTGTAGGTGACCGCGACCGCCGACCAGGCCGGACCCGTCCCGCGCAGGTACATGATCTGGCGGCTGGTGCCCTCGCGACGCTCGCCCCACGCGCCGCGGACGTACTTGTCCACCGTGCGCTTGCCGGTGCCCGAGCCCGCCGCGGTGGTATCGCCCGAAGCGTTGAAGTTGCGGCGGTGCGACGGCAGGAAAGCCAGCGAGATCGCATCCAGCAGTGAGGACTTACCGCTACCCGAGGAGCCGGTGATCAGGGTGCCGTGCGGACTGAACGGGATCGAGTGATACCCGTCGAACACGCCCCAGTTGATCACCTGCAGGCGCGACAGAGAGAACTGGTTGGTCGGTTCAGCCATGAGCGTCCACATCGTCGGAGAGCCGGTCGGATACATCGGGGTCGTCGGGATCATCGACAGTGCCGTTCGCGGCCCGCTTGAGCTGCTCGAACTGCTGCTGCAATTCGGTGATCATCGATGCCGTCATGATCGCGTTGACCACAGGGCTGATGGTGAAACTGTCCTCGTCCTCCCGGTTGCGCGCGAGCATCTCGATGTCGGTGAGCCGCTCGATCGCGTTGTCGATCCGCTTGTCGAACGAGGCGGTGTCGCGATCGGTGTCGTTGTTCACCCCGGCGAACAGCTCGTGGATCTCGTCACGGCTGATCAAGACGTTCTCGTCGCGCGCCGCGGCGCGCATGAGCTTGGCCAGGTGCAGCGCCAGGATCGAGTCGTAGGTATTGAGGGTCTCACGCCGCAGCAGGCGGCGCCGCCACTGCGATTCGTAGTCGGCCTGCTCGACGTAGGCGATGTCGTGATCGTCCGAGATGCACAGTCGCATATCGAGTTCCGACAACCGGACGGTGAGCTCGGTGCGGTAGCGGGTGACCCAGGACCACAGCTCGGAGTGGTTGTCCTTGCTGATGTAGCGGCGCGACAACAGGTGCTGCAAGGCCCAGCAGGCGCGGTCGGGCAGTTCGCTGACATCCCCGTCGAAGCGGGGTGCACGCCGCTGGTCGGTGGACCGCTCGACGGCGTCGATGCTCGGCAGGGCGTCGAAATCGATCACCCCGTCTTTGACGGGCGACGGGTCCGGGTTGTCGGTCATAGCAGGCTCTCGCTGACAGTAGGGATCGGTTCGGTGAAAACCAGTCGGGGAATTTCGATTTCGCGGTCGGCGCCCTCCAATGACCGGAACCGCACCCGCACCGAATTCCCGGATTCGGTTCCGTCAGCAGGTTGTTGCTTGAGCGCCCAGGACCACAGCACGATCACATGCCCGAGGTAGGCCGAGTCCAGCATGCCGATCGCATCGGGCAGCGGCAACGGCCCCCGAGCGAGGGCACCGTTGACCAGCTGAGCCAGTTCGGCGGCATCCACCTGCGAGGCCAGGGCCGAGAACGCCGACAGATTCACCTCACCTTCCGACGGCTCGGCCTGCGACGGCGGGATCGCGTCACGGATCTTGAACGCCACAGCACCGATCGAATTGAAGTCGGTGCGCACCAACGGCACCTCGATACCGATGCGGCTGTCGGCCAGGGAGACGCTGAGCAGGTCGTGCGCACTGGCCAAGGCATCGTTGAGCTGGCGGGTGACGCCGCGGCTGTGTTCCAGGGTTCCGGAGGCGACGAAGCGTTTGATACGACGGGCGCAACGCTGCCGCGTCCGGCCGACCTCTGCGGTCTGCGCTGACACCAGGCTGAAGAATCCCGTCATCACCTCACGCAGGCCCGGGTCCAGATGTGGGAGCTCACGGGTGACCGCGTCGATGTCGGCCACCAACGCCGCCCGCTGCTCGGGGTCCTGAATCATCCGGGTGAAGGCGGTGTACGACGCGCTCTCACGGGAGGCGAACAGTGACTCGTAGTCGTCGAACAACTGGCGCTGCCGCTCCCGGTACCCGAGATCGGTGTCGGCGGAGGCATCCAGCAGCCGGGTGGTGATGCGGTTGAGCATGCTGCCGTACTGGCCGATGTCGGAGATGATCTGTTCCATCTGCAACGCGATGGCGCGCGCCTCGTCCTCGACGTCCACCAGGTCCGGCTCGGGACGCTGCCCTTGGTCCAGGGCATCCAATTCGTCGCGGAGCTTGGCGATTTCGGCTTCGATGTCAGCCCGGATGCGTTCCGGATCGTTGCTGACCTGACCCGCCACCCGGCGCAACCCAGCCGCGATGCCCGTGATCGAGCCGCCGGTGGCGAGGGTGTCCTCCCGACGCATTCGGCGGGCGAAATCCAGGACGGCCCGCGCCTCGTAGGTGAGGTAGCAGACGTTGCGTTCGGTATCGCCGGACTGCTCGGTGATCCGATGCAGCCAGCCCTGGCTGGCCCAGTACTTGATCAGCGCCAGGCCGGACTGCTCGGTTTCCGTGCCCAGGTCGGCCAGATCACGTTCGAGTCGGACCACGAGTTCCATCTCGGTGAGCTTGGCGCCGCGGTCCAGGTGGCGTTCCATCAGCGTGAGATAGGTGGCCAGGTTGTTCGTCACCAGCAGCCGGGCCGAACGCGAGTCGGCGACCTCGCGATTGAGCTGGTAGAGCTGGTCCAGCGAGGGGCCGCTCATACCCGGTTCAGGCATGGCCGGGAGCTTCCGTCGCGGTGAACATTGGCACCACTTTAGGCGGCTGACCCGAGAAGCCCCGACGCCAGTTCGGTTTGCTGTTGCTCAGGGTGACCCACGCCTCAACAACCTGCTCTAGAGTCGTCCGGTGACTCCCGACAAGGTGCCGCCCGCCGGTGTGGTTCGAGTGATCGAACGCGTCCGCCATCATCTGCACCAGCTCTATCGACGTGCCGTGCCACCGCCGGCGGCGATGCTGGAGATGATTCTCGGCGCCTGGATCGCCCAGGGCATCTCGGCGGCTGCGCAGCTCGGCGTGGCCGACGCGCTCGCCGGTGGCCCGCTGGGCGCCGACGAGCTTGCCCGACGGGTCGGGGCCGACACCGACGCCCTGGACCGATTGATGAGAGCCCTTGTCAGCGAGGGGGATTTTCCGTCGCACCCGCGACGGAAGCTACGCGCTCAACGCCCTCGGAGACACCCTGCGCAGCGACGCGCCGGTCTCGGTCGCGGGAATGGCGAAATTCGTCGGCTCGCCGCAGCATCGCGAGCACTGGAGCCACCTCGCCGACGCGGTCCGCACCGGTGAGGCCGTCATTCCCAAGCTGCGGGGCCAGGCCACGTTCGACTACATCGGATCCCAGCCGGAGCTGTCGGCGATCTTCAACGACGCCATGACCAGCGTCTCCGAACTCGCGATCGTTCCGGTCACCGCCGCCTACGACTTCACCCGCTTCAGCACCGTCGCCGATGTCGGGGGCGGGCACGGCCGGCTGCTGGCCGCGGTACTGACCGCCGCCCCGGCCGCTCGAGGGATGCTCTACGACCTGCCGCAGGTGGTCGACGGCGCACCGGAACTCCTCGGCAGGTACGGCGTGGCCGACCGGGTGCAGGTGCTTGCCGGGTCGTTCTTCGACAATGTGCCCGAAGGCGCCGACGCCTACCTGTTGAAGAGCATCATTCACGACTGGCCCGACGACGACGCGGTCAAAATCCTGCGCAATGTGCGCGCGGCCGCCACACCGGGGACCACACTGCTGCTCGTCGAGACGGTCATCCCGGAACATGACCGCGAATACCTGGGCAAGTGGACCGACATGGAGATGCTGATCGGCCTCGCGGCCCGCGAGCGCAGCGAAGCCGAATACCGGCGCCTCTACGAGCAAGCCGGGTTCCGGCTCACCCGAGTGGTCGAGACGGCCTCACCGTTCAGCGTCGTGGAGGGCGTGGCCGTCTAGTGCGCCGACTCCGCGTCCAGGGCCGACCCGTGATCTGAATGCGGCGCACCCTCGGACGGGGTGCCCTTCAGGCCGCGCCAGAACAGATTGATCATCAGCTCGGCGGCGTCGTTGACGTCGGCGTCCCCGGTGCTGACCCGGCTGGCGATCGCCTCACCGGCACCCACCAGCGCCACCGCCATCATCTCGAAGTCGCTGTCGGGCTGAGGATTACGCGTCCCGGTACTGAGCAGCCGGGCCACCAGATCGATGATCCGATCGCGACCCTCCCGGACGGTGTGCGCGAATGCCTGCGAGCTGGTGGCCTGGGTGTAGAGCACCATCCATGAGGCGCGGTTGGCATCGATGTAGGTCAGGAAGGCCAGCACCGCGCTGCGCAGCAGGTCCTTGGGGCTCTGGGTGAAGTCGATCTCCCCACGCACCACGTCCACGAAACGGGTCAGCTCGCGGTCCAGGCAGGCGCCGAACAGCTCTTCTTTGGAGCCGTAGTAGAGGTACAACATCGGCTTGGAGATCTCGGCCTCCGCGGCGATCGCGTCCATCGACGTCTCGTGATAGCCGTTCACCGAGAAAATCTGCACCGCCGCGTCGAGCATCTGCTGTTCGCGTACGGCCCGCGGCAGCCTCTTCGTTCCACCTGCCATCCGAACAGGATAAACACCGTCTGATCGCCCGTACCCGCGCGCCCGCAGGTCGGATGTGGTGTATTGAGGTCGGAGGTGGCCCCCGATGCCCGATGGCGAGCTCACCGACATCTTCGACGGTGTCGACGCCGAGATTCCAGGGGCCCTCGCCGAGCATCTGCGTACGGTCGAGCTGATCGACCATCACGTGCACGGCTGCTTCGACCGGCCGATCGACCGGGGCACCTTCGAAGCGTCCCTCAACGAGGCGTCGACCGACCCGGTGCCCGGTTTCATGACGCAGTTCGACTCACCGCTCGGGCTGTCGATCCGCCGCTGGTGCGCCCCGCTGCTCGGCCTGCCCGCGCATGCCGGTGCCGACGAGTACTGGGGCCGACGCAGCCGGCTGAGCCCGGCCGAACTGACCCGGGTGTTTCTGCCGCCGGCCCGGATCGGCCGGTGGATCGTCGATACCGGTTTCCACGGCGCGGCACTCACCACCCCGCAGCGTCTCGGTGAGCTCAGCGGCCGGCCGTCGTCGGAGATCCTGCGGCTGGAACGGTTGACCGAGCAGCTCCTGGAATCCGGGACCCCGGCAGCCGATTTTCCCGACGCCTTCCGCGCCGCCCTACAGGAAGCGGCGGGCTCGTCGTCGGTGGTAGGCACCAAGACCATCGCCGCCTACCGCACCTCGTTCGACATCGACTGGTCGCGTCCGACCGATGCAGTGGTGGCCGAGCAGGCAGGCGAACTTGCCGCCCGCGCGACGATTCGGGTCGACAGCCCGGTGCTCGTGGCCTTCGGCATATACGAGGCCACCGATCTCGGACTGCCACTGCAGGTGCATGTGGGGTTCGGCGACCGCGATCTGGACCTGCACCGCACCGATCCCATGTTGCTGCTGCCGCTGTTGCGCGCGATGCCCCCGGTACCCGTGCTGTTGCTGCACTGCTATCCGTTCCATCGGCAGGCCGGCTATCTGGCCCAGGCCTTCGACAACGTGCATTTCGATGTGGGCCTGGCCGTCAATCACCTCGGGACACGATCGACCGGCCTGGTCGCCGAGGCTCTGGAGACGGCGCCCTTCGCCAAGCAGCTGTACTCGTCAGATGGTTTCGGACCGCCCGAACTCCATCTGCTCGGTTCGGTGCTGTGGCGACGCGCCATGGGTGTGGTGCTGGGCGGGTGGGTACGGGCCGGCGATTGCGGCGAGTCCGACGCGATCCGCATCGTGGACATGCTCGGCGTGCACAACGCCGAGCGGGTCTACGCGCTGTGAATCAGCAGTGCACTCCGCCCTTGGCGTCGACATTGCGCTGCACCGCGGCGTCGACGGCGGCCTGATTCAACTGGCCGTCGGCCAGTGCTTTCTCCAGCCCATCGAGCACTGCGGGCACTTCGTCGGTGGTGATCCACAGGGCGTTGTCGGCCCCGGCCTGCAAAGCCTTGAGCACCGCTGCCGCGACGCCGTAGCGCTGGTTGATCGCCGCCATGCTGGACAGGTCATCGGTGTAGATGACGCCGTTGAAGCCCGGGCCACCGTAATTGCCCGAGCGCAGCAGGTCGTATGCGGCGGGGCTGAGGCTGGCCGGATCGGATCCGGTCAGTCCCGGGACTTCGAGGTGCCCGACCATCACCGCGACGGGAGCCTGAGTGGTCAGGGTCCGGTACGGCACGAGGTCGTTGTTCTGCAGTTCGGCCAGCGGCGGCGTGGTGACGACGCCAGCGGTGTGCGAGTCACCCGAGCCGTGGCCGTGGCCGGGGAAGTGCTTGAGCACCGGCAGCACGCCGGCGTCGCGCAGTCCGCGGGCATACGCACCGGCGTACTCGGTCACCTTGGCCGGGTCGTCCCCGAAGGAGCGGTCACCGATGACGGTGTCGTCGGGGTCGGAGGTGACGTCGACGACGGGAGCGAAGTCGACGGTGATGCCGAGGCCCCGCATCTTCTTGCCGCGCTCCAGCGCGATGCCGTACACCTCGTCGACGGATTTGGTCTGGGCCAGCACCCGCGCCGACGGCTGCTCACCGATCAACGAGGCCAGCCGCGACACCCGGCCGCCTTCCTCGTCCACGGTGACCGCGAGCGGCACCGGGCCGGCCGCCGAGATGTCGGGCAGGGACCCGTCGCTGAGCATCGACAGGTCGGTCCAGCTGCCGATCATGATGCCGCCGACGTGCTGCTCGGACACCACGGAGCGGGCATCGACCGCGTCTTTGACGCCGACGGTCAGCAGCTGGGCCAGTTTGTCGCGGGGCGACAGGGCGGCCACGTCGCAGACCGGGGCCGCCGGCATCGGCGCGTGGGTCGACAGCGGCTTCGTGTCCGAAGATTGAGGCTCAGGGGCCGGGGTGCTCGGAGAGCAGGCCAGCAATAGCCCGGACAACGCTGCGAAGGTTGCGACGAGACGCGGTGAAGCCATGGGCCCCGACCTTAGCCGCTGAATAGGCGGTAATCGATTCTCTGCGTGTCGACCCAGGTCCACCTCACCCGGATTCGGGGCACGCCCGTGCTAGGTTGGCCGGGTGAACCGGTTCGTCATCCCCTCCGCGGCCAGCGTTGTGGTCGGCCTGCTGTTGGGAGCGGCTGCCGTCTTCGGTGTGACGCTAATGGTGCAGCAGGACACGAAGCCTCCGCTGCAAGCGGGCGACCCGGCGTCATCGGTGCTCAACAGGGTCGAGTACGGCGACCGGTCGTAGCTTGGATGTGCCGCTAACGCGGCGGGCGCTCGATGCGCCACTGTCGCGGCACTGGTTGTGGGTGGTCGCCGCGGCGACACTGCTCCTGACTTTCGCCCAGTCGCCCGGAGAGATCTCACCCGATACAAAGCTCGACCTGACCGCGAATCCACTGCGGTTCCTGGCGCGCGCGTTCAATCTCTGGAACAGCGATCTGCCGTTCGGGCAGGCGCAGAACCAGGCCTACGGCTACCTGTTTCCCCACGGCGCCTTCTTTCTGGCCGGGGACCTGCTCGGCGTTCCCGGGTGGGTGACCCAGCGCTTGTGGTGGGCCCTGCTGTTGACCGTGGGCTTCTGGGGCGTGGTGCGGGTCGCCGAAGCACTGGGCATCGGCAGCACCAGCTCACGCGTGCTCGGTGCGCTGGCATTCACGCTGTCACCGCGGGTGCTGACCACGCTCGGGGCCATCTCGTCGGAAACCCTGCCGGTGATGCTGACGCCGTGGGTGCTGTTGCCGATCATCCTGGCGTTTCGCGGGGACCGGAATCTACGCCTGATGGCGGCCCGCTCGGCGGGCGCGGTGGCGCTGATGGGCGCGGTGAACGCGGTCGCGACATTGACCGGCTGCCTGGCCGCGATCATCTGGTGGGCCTGTCACCGGCCGAACCGGCTGTGGTGGCGGTTCACCGCGTGGTGGTTCGGCTGCACGGCACTGGCGGTCGCCTGGTGGGTGGTGGCGCTGGTGATGCTGGGCCGGATCAGCCCGCCGTTCCTGGACTTCATCGAATCCTCAGGCGTCACCACCCAGTGGATGTCGCTGACCGAGATGCTGCGCGGTACCCACACCTGGACCCCGTTCGTGGCCTCGACCGCCACGGCGGCGACCTCGCTCGTGACGAGCACGGTCGCGGTGCTGGCCACCACCTTGGTGGCCGCCGCCGGGCTGGCGGGCCTCGCCCTGCGCTCGATGCCCGCTCGGGGCCGGCTGATCACCATGCTGTCGATCGGCGTGGTGTTGCTGGCGCTGGGCTATTCCGGGGGACTGGGCTCTCCGGTGGGAACGGCCGTTCAGGACTTCCTCGACGGAACCGGCACGCCGCTGCGCAACCTGGCCAAGCTGGATCCGGTGTTGCGACTGCCGCTGGCGCTGGGCCTGGCGCATCTGCTGGGCCGAATTCCGTTGCCGGGCAGCGCTCCTCGCGCGGTGTGGGTCCGGGCGTTCTCCCGGCCCGAACGTGACAAACGGATCGCGGTGGCGATCGTGGTGCTCGCGGCCCTGGCGGCCGGGACCTCGCTGGCCTGGACCGGCCGCATCGCCCCGGCCGGAACCTTCACCGCGATCCCGCAGTACTGGCACGACACCGCCGACTGGCTCGACGAGCACAACACCGAGCGGGGCCGGGTGCTGGTGGCCCCGGGTGCGCCGTTCGCCACCCAGACGTGGGGTAACAGCCACGATGAGCCGTTACAGGTGCTCGGGTCCAGCCCGTGGGGTGTGCGGGATTCGATCCCGCTGACCCCGCCGGAGACGATCCGCGCCCTTGATTCGGTGCAGCGGCTGTTCGCCGCCGGCCGGCCCTCCGCGGGGCTCGCCGACAGCCTTGCGCGCCAAGGCATTTCGTATGTGGTGCTGCGCAACGACCTGGATCCCGACGTGTCCCGGTCGGCCCGCCCGCTGCTGGTACACCGGTCGATCGACGGCTCCCCCGGGCTGACGAAGGTGGCGGAGTTCGGCGCCCCGGTGGGTCCGGGGACGCTAGAGGGCTTCGTCGCAGACAGCGGTTTGCGGCCGCGGTACCCCGCCGTGGAGATCTACCGGGTCGACGCCGGCGGGACGAACCCGGGCGCGCCCTATCTCGTCGACGCCGACGCGATGACCCGAGTCGCCGGCGCCCCCGAGGCGCTGCTGCGACTCGACGAGCGACGCCGGCTGGACCGGCTGCCGCCGCTGGGGCCGATGCTGCTGGCCGCCGATGCCCAACGGGCCGGCCTGCCGGTACAACCGCCCGGGTCCGCCGGCGTGATCGTGACCGACACCCCTACCGCGCGGGAGGTCGACTACGGCCGCGTGGACGACCATGCCTCGGCGATCCGCACCCCCGACGACGCCCGCCACACCCACAACCGGGTGCCCGACTACCCGGCCGGTGGGGCCGCGCCGGTGTACGGCAAGTGGAACGGCGGACGCATATCGGTGTCGAGTTCGGCCGCGGACTCCACCGCCCTGCCCAACGTGGCGCCGGCCACCGGACCGGCCGCGGCCATCGACAACGACGGGTCGACGTCATGGGTGTCGAATGCCTTGCAGGCCGCGGTCGGCCAATGGCTTCAGGTCGATTTCGATCATCCGGTCACCAACGCCACCCTGACCATCACCCCCAGCGCGACCGCCGTCGGCGCCCAGGTGCGCCGTATCGAGGTGGCCACCGCGACCGGCACCAGCAGCCTGCGTTTCGACACCGCCGGTCAGCAGTTGACCGTGCCGCTGCCGGTCGGCGAGACCCCGTGGGTGCGGATCACCGCGGTCGCCACCGACGACGGCTCCGCCGGGGTGCAGTTCGGCATCACCGACCTGTCGGTGACCCAGTACGACGCGTCGGGATTCGCTCATCCCATCAACCTGCGCCACACCGTAGAAGTGCCCGCACCTCCGGCCGATTCCGTTGTCGCTCAATGGGATCTGGGAACCGAACTGCTGGGCCGGCCAGGATGTGCGGACAGTCCGGTCGGGGTGCGGTGCGCCGCGGCGTTGGCGTTGGCATCCGAGGAGCCGGTCAACCTGAGTCGCACGCTGACGGTGCCGGCCCACACCGAAGTCGAGCCGACGGTGTGGATCCGGGCGCGCCAGGGTCCCCAGCTGGCCGATCTGGTCGCCCAACCGGGGACCACCCGGGCCTCCGGTGATGCCGACCCGATCGATGTGCTCGGTTCTTCGTATGCGGCCACCGACGGTGACCCGCGCACGTCGTGGACCGCTCCGCAACGCGTCGTCCAGTTCAAGGCGCCGCCCACGCTGACACTGAAATTGCCCGCCCCGACCGAAGTCGGCGCTCTGCGGATCGATCCCGGCGCCAACCAACCGCCGGCGCACCCGACGCTGGTTTCGATCGACCTCGGCGACGGCCCGCAGGTGCACAAGCTGGCGGGCAACGGTGACGTCCAGACGGCGAAGCTCAAACCCCGGGTGACGGACACCATCACGGTGTCGTTGCTGGCGTGGAACGACATCATCGACCGCACCTCGCTGGGCTTCGATCAGCTCAAGCCCCCGGGGCTGGCGGAACTGACGGTGCTCGACGTCCGCGGCAAGCCAGTCGCCGCGGCCGATTCGGCCGCCAATCGCAAACGGACAGTGTCACTGCCGTGTGGGAAGGGGCCGATCATCGGCGTGGCCGGCGAGTTCGTCCAGACCGCGGTGCGCACCACCGTGGGAGCCCTGCTCGACGGTGATCCAATTCCGGCCCAGCCATGTCGGACCGATCCGATCGCGCTGCCCGCCGGGCAACAGGAACTGCTGGTCAGCCCTGGCGCGGCGTTCGTCGTCGACGGCGTTGTGCTCAACACCCCTGCGTCAACCCAATTGCGCACGGCGACAACGTCTCCCGTCGAGACTCCGGTCTGGACTCCGGACCGGCGCCAGGCCGAGGTACCCGCCAGCACGCACACCCGGGTTCTGGTGGTGCCCGAAAGCGTGAACCCGGGCTGGCTCGCCCGTACCGCCGGCGGTGCCGAGCTGACCCCGGTGAAGATCAACGGCTGGCAGCAGGGCTGGGTGCTCCCGGCCGGCGGCGCCGACACCGTGACGCTGTCGTTTCCCACGAACCGGCCATACCGCCTCGGGTTGATCGGCGGGCTCGCCCTGCTGCCGGTGCTGGCGCTGCTGGCGCAGTGGCCGGCCCGTCGCCGCAGTCCCGATCTCGAACCCGTGCGGCCGTGGCAACCGTCCCCGTTGCTCGCCGGGGCGGGGGTGCTCGCGGTGGGGGCGGCGATTTCCGGACTGCCCGGATTGCTGGTCGCCGGTGCCGCACTGGGGTCGCGCTATCTGCTGCGCGGTCGTCAGCGGTGGTGCGAGAGGCTGACCGTGACAGTGGCGGCGGGCGGTCTCATCCTGGCCGGGGCAGCGCTGAGCCAATACCCGTGGCGGTCGGTCGACGGCTACGTCGGGCACTCGCCGTGGGTGCAGCTGGCGGCGCTGCTGTCGGTGGTATTCGTAGCGGCGTCCGCAGTCACCCCTGAGCTGGGCGTGCGCCGCCCGAAGCCGCAGGATTCCGCTTAGCTGTTGACAACACAGGTATGCAGTACTTACGGTACCGGCACGCGTGGCGTAGTCCCGGAAACACTTTGCTGTGCGAGGCATCGCAAGTTGTCGACCTGGATTGCGCCCGACTGGATGCAGTAACTAACTACGCAGTCAGTTGGGCGGGCTGAGCCGCAGGCTTAGCTGTGTTCGCGTGACTGCGCACTAAGTGGTGCGCACGGCGTGCGGTGTCGGCGACTGAGGGGTTCGCCGACACCGCACGCTCGCGGTCTACGCGGTCGCCACCAAAGCGCGTGCATCCTCGTCGGCGAATGTGTCCTCCAGCGTCAGCGGTGAGTAGTCGAGGTCGATTTCTTCGAGTGGGCGTCCCCTGGCGCTGCTGATGGTGCCGAATCGGCGCATGCCCTTGTCCGCGGAGTACTGCATGAACTCGTCCTGCACCAGACCGAACGGGATGTCCGGGGCGTAGAGCGCGAAGCCTTCCTCGGTGAGGCGCAACGCCAGCGGGATGAGCTCGTTCATCCGGTTCTCGAAGACCGTCCAGTTGGCGTCGTCGGCGGCGACGTGGCGCCGACAGGTGAAAGTGCCCCATGCCATGTGGCGACGCTCGTCGTCCCCGATCCGCCGGACCAGTTCCTGCATCCCTGGCAGGATCGCGCGGTCGACGCAGATCTTGTGCCACGCGTAGTAGCCGGTGAGCGCCAGCATGCCTTCGACGATGTGGTTGTAGGTGACCGACGCGCGAACCTGCGCGGCCGGCGACGGGTCGGAGTACAACGCGTCGAGCGACTCCGGCAGCTCCTGGTAGAACACCTGCCGGTAGGCCGGAAGGTCGTCGAAGTAGTTGTGCAGATCCTCGGTGATCCCGACGGCGTCGAGCCACATCCGGAACACCTGCGTGTGCTTGGCCTCCTCGAAAGCGAACTGCGTCAGGTACATCTCGTCG
This sequence comes from Mycobacterium farcinogenes, assembly GCF_019739075.1. Classification (NCBI taxonomy): domain Bacteria; kingdom Bacillati; phylum Actinomycetota; class Actinomycetes; order Mycobacteriales; family Mycobacteriaceae; genus Mycobacterium; species Mycobacterium farcinogenes. Next base: position 6,282,197 of record NZ_CP081673.1, read on the forward strand.
CCCAGCCGGCCCTCGGACCGCATCGCGCTCATGAACGGCTGAATGTCCTTGGTCACCGCCTCCTCTCCGGCGATGAACTGCGCACACAGCCGGGTGGCGTACTCGCGTTCCCGGTCCGTCAACGCCTCCCAGTCCTCCCGGTCCCGGGAGAAGTCGATGTCCGCGGGATTCCAGAACTTCGCGTTTCCGCCGGCGAACAGACGCAACGGCACGCTGTCCCAGTTGAGCCCGCCCTTGGCCAGTGAGCCGAATTGATTGTGTGACATGGGAATTGACCTCCTCAGCCCGGGTGGGCAGCTTCGGTGGGCGTCGGGATGTTGGGTACCGCGAATGCGGCCGCCAGCACCGCGACGAGTCTGCGCACGGCCAGTGCCGGCTGCTCGGGGCTGGGCTCGTCCAGGCCCAGGATCGGATCCATCCCGCGCACGTACGGTGCGAGCGCCAGATGCGGAAAGATCATCAACAGCAACGAGATCAACGCGCCGGTGTCGGCATCCGCCCGCAGGTCACCACGGGCCTGGGCGGCCTGCACCAGGGGCCGCAGCACCTCCAGATAGTGACGGTGGATCACGGTCCGCACGCTGACCCGGGCCTCGGTGTCGACCTCGAAGCTGGCCGCGGCATGCAACGATCGGTCCTGGGGATGATCGGCGAAGTAGGCCACCCAGTCGTCGAGCAGGTCGGTGAGGAACTCGAAGAACGGTCGATCCGGGTCGAGGATGCGGATGCGCTCCTCCATGTAGCCCCGCACACGCTGACTGCCGATGTCAGCGATGAATGCGTACAGATCGCGCTTGTCCGCGAAGTACTGGAACAGACTGCCTTTGGCGACGCCGGCTTTGCGGGCGATTGCGTTGAGGCTGCCGCGGGAGTATCCGTGCGCCCCGAATTCCGCCTCGGCGGCTTCGACCACCGCGGCTCTGCGCGCGGGATCCAAACGTGCCCAGGTGACTGTCGGCATCTGACTCTCCAGCCTGTATGACCACTGGTCATATTACTGTGATGGGCCTCACAGTCAAGGAGTCTTCACCGCGATCAGATGGTGCGAGACGGGCTCACCCTCGACCCAGCGCTCGACCGCCTGCTCGATGAGCAGGTCGTTACTCGTCAGCCTGGTGCGATGCTGGCGCAGATGCTCGTCCCAGGACCGCACCACGAACGCCTCGACGAAGACGCGTTCGCGCTCCACGGCCCGGAACAACCGCCATTGCGTGGCCCCGGTGCGCTGGCGCGACCGGCCCAATACGCCCATCGCAGCGAAGAACTCGGCCTCCTGCTCGGGCGCCACCCGGTAGGAAGTCAGCACCAGGACCGGACCGTCGGGCGGCTCCGGTTCGAACACCAGGGCCGGTTCGGGCCAGTGCGCCGAGGGCGTCATATCGAGATCGCCGGTCCGCGCGTGCAAGGGCCACCACCACGCCGACACCGCGCAGAACACCAGCAGGCCGGCACTGATCAGCAGCGCGGTGACGGTGGACGTGCCGCCGGCGACCAGGCCCCACACCAGAGAGCCGATGGCCTGACCACCCATGAACGTCAGCTGATACACCGAGAGCCCGCGGGCCCGGACCCAGGCGGGCAGGCTCAACTGCATGGAGGCGTTCAGCGTGGACAGCGCCAGCAGCCAGGAAGTGCCGCCGAGGACGAGCGCCGCCAGGACGATGCCGAAATTGTGCACCAGGGCCAGAACCGCGGTGGCACCGGCGAATCCGAGCGCGGCGACGATCAACAACGTGTTCAGGCCGAAGGCGAACTGCAAGCGCCCCAGGACGAGTGCGCCCAGTACCGCCCCGACTCCGAGCGCACCCAGCAGCAGCCCGTAGCCGGAGGAGGTCAAACCCAACTGCCTCTCGGCGATGACCGCCAGCAGGCCCCACAGGGCGCTACCCGGCGCGATGAACAGCACCGCCCGCAGCAGAATTCGCCTGATGATCGGCGACCTGCGAATGAACCGGCCACCCGCACCGAGTGCCGCCAACGGCCGCTCGGCAGGCAACAACTGTTCGGTGGGAGGCCGGCGCCAGAGCAACAGCACCACGACGATGCCGACGAACGAGACCGCGTTCAGCGTGAACACCAGCGTCGGGCCGGACAGCGACACCAGTGCGCCGGCGATCGCCGGGCCGATCGCCCGGGCACCGTTCATACTCATACTGCCCAGTGCGGCCGCAGCGGGAATCTGTTCGCGAGGAACGAGGTCCGGCTGAATCGCCTGCCAGGCCGGGGCGGTCAGCGCCTGCCCGCAGCCGATCAGGAACAGCAGGGTCAGCAGCACTGTCGGGGTGGCCAGTCCGGCACCCGTCAAAGACGCGAGCGCGGCCACACCGGCCGTCATGGCCCCCTGCGTGGCGAGCAGCAGCCGGCGCCGGTCGACGAGATCGGCGAGCACGCCGGACGGGAGCGCCAGCAACATCACCGGCAGCGTGGTGGCGGTCTGCACCAGTGGCACCAGTACGGGCGCACGCGGATCCCCGACCAGCATCCACTGGGCTCCCACCGTCTGCATCCAGGTGCCGAGATTGGAGACGAACTGGGCGATCCACAGTGCGCGGTAAATCGGCGACGCCAGCGGCGCCCACGTCGACGTTGCAGTGACGGCCATCTGCCTGATGCTGCCAGCGCTCCTGCGGCATAGTGAGGACATGGCTGAAGTCCGCAACATTCCCGAAGCGCGCCATTACGAGATCACCGTCGACGGCGAGCATGCCGGCTTGGCGGCCTATACCGATTCCGGCGATCAGCGCATCTTCTATCACACCGAAATCGACGACAAGTTCGGCGGCCAGGGCCTCGCCGGTGAGCTGGTCTCGGCCGCACTGACCGATGCCCGCGCAGCCGGCAAGCGCCTCGTCGCGGTGTGCCCGTACGTCGCCAAGTACGTGCAGAAGCACCACGACTTCGACGACGCCCTCGACCCGGTCACACCCGAGGCGGTGGCCGCGGCCCAAGCCGCCAACTAGGCCTTTCTGGCCGTCACCAAGAAGCCCGGCATCTGTGCGCGGCCTTCGGGCAGGGCCGCGTGCAACTGGGCCGGACGGATGCCGTCGACCTGCCAGTAACGCGAAACCTCTTCGCGCAGTTGCTCTTCGGTGAACTGAGTCGGACCGGGCCCGTCGTGCTCCCCGAACGCCCCGACGCCGAACGCCAGGATGTAGAACCGCGCACCGGGAGCAGCGGCACGGTACATCGAGCGCAGGTAGCCGTCGCGCAGCTCGTCCGGCAGGGCATGCAGTAGCCCGCTGTCGAAGATCGTGCCGAACCGCCCGTCGTACCCGGTGAGCGTCGAGATGTCGGCGGCCACGAACGTCGCGTTGGCCAGGCCGCGGTCCTCGGCGGCAGCGGCGGCGGCAGCAACAGCCGTCGGGCTCAGGTCGACGCCGACGACGGTATGGCCTCGCGCTGCCAATGCCAGCGCCAGCTCGGCATGGCCGCAGCCGGCATCGAGTACTTCACCGGCCACAGCACCCTCCGTGTCGATGATCGCGGCGTACTCCGGTTGCGGTGCACCGATGCTCCAGGGCGGGGTCTGTTGTCCGCGATAGGCGTCATCCCAGTCGATCCGGTGTGTCATGTCACCTGCTCCTTGTTTAGTTCAAATTTGTATTATATTGACTGTAGGCCGGGAATGAGGCTGTGACAAGGCGATGGTTCACACTGTTGCGATCTGAACTAGTTGCTCGATCGGAGGAACATGACGCGAGCGCTCTCCACCGCCCAGACGCGGGCCTGGCGGCCCTACATCGAGTCCAGCCTGAGACTGGAGACACTGCTGGACGAGCGCCTGCGGGAGACGACGGGCCTGGCCCTGATGGACTATCACCTGTTGATGTTGCTGGCCGGCGCCCCTGACCGCCGCCTGCGGATGAGCGAACTCGCCGAGAAAATGGTGTTCTCCCGCAGCCGGATCACCTACCAGATCAACTCGATGACCAAACGCGGTCTGGTGCTGCGCGAACCAGTTCCCGAAGACCGCCGCGGCTACCGCGCGGTGCTGACCGCCTCCGGCGCCGACGTGCTCCGCGAGGCCATGCCGTTGCACGCCGCGTCGGTGCGCGAACTGTTCTTCGACCACATCCAGCCCGGCGAACTCGACTGCATCGAACGGGTATTCACCCGGCTCCACAGCACCTTGCAGCACGACCGGAAACCCGACGACGAAAGGCAGACGTAATGACCTTCACCGCCGCCGAACTGGCCTATCTGCGCGAGCAGCCGATCGGCCGCCTGTGCACGATCGGCCGTGACGGGGACCCGCAAATCCGCCCGGTCGGTGTCCACCTGAGTCCGGACCGGAACGGCATCGACATCGTCGGCCACTCCCTCGCCTCGACGCAGAAGTGGCGCAACGTCGTCGGCAACCCGCAGGTGGCATTCATTGTCGACACGGTGCTCTCGGTGCGGCCACCGGACGCACGCGGCATCGAAATCCGCGGTACGGCAACGGCCTTGCCCGGAGCCGGCAGCACCGACGGCGGACTGTCCGGTGACATCATCCGTATCGTGCCGCGCCGCGTCATCAGCTGGGGGCTCGACGGCGCGGGCACCACCGCCCGCAACTGGGCCGAATCCCCACACGCGGCGGACCGACCCACCTAGCATCGGGCGCGTGCCGACAGTCAACACCGCTCACGGAGCCATCGATACCGCCGACCTCGGCGTCACGCTCATGCACGAGCACGTCTTCATCATGAGCAGCGAGCTCACCCAGAACTACCCCGAGTCCTGGGGTGACGACGCCAGCCGGGAGGCCGACGCGATCGCGCGGCTCACCGAACTCAAGTCCCGCGGCATCGACACCATCGTGGACCTGACCGTGGTCGGACTGGGCCGCTACATTCCGCGGATCGCCCGGATCGCCGCGGCCACCGACCTCAACATCGTCGTCGCCACCGGCTTCTACACCTACAACGACCTGCCGCTGACCTTCCACTTCAACGGACCAGCCGTGGGTCTGCCCGAACCGATGACCGAGATGTTCGTCCGCGACATCGACCACGGCATCGCCGACACCGGCATCAAAGCGGCGATCCTCAAGTGCGCCACCGACGAGCCCGGCGTCACCCCTGGCGTCGAACGGGTGCTGCGGGCCGTCGCGCAGGCCCACCGGCAAACCGGGGTGCCGATCTCCACTCACACCCACGCAGCCAGCCGGCGCGGTCTCGAACAGCAGCGCATCTTCGCCGAGGAAGGCGTGGACCTGTCCCGGGTGGTCATCGGTCACTGTGGCGACACCACCGACATCGGCTACCTCGAGGAGTTGATCGCCAACGGTTCCTACCTCGGCATGGACCGCTTCGGTGTCGACGTATTTCTCCCGTTCGAGCAGCGGGTCGCGACAGTGGCGACCATGTGCGAGCGCGGCCACGCCGAGAAGATGGTGCTCTCCCACGACACCTGGTGCTACTTCGACGCGTTGCCCGACGAGCTCACCGCCCAAGCCCTTCCGAACAGTCACTACCTGCACATCCACAACGACGTGTTGCCCGCCCTGCGGGAGCGCGGGGTGACCGAGGAGCAGATCACCACGATGCTGGTCGACAATCCGCGCCGGATCTTCGAGCGCAAGGGCGGCTACTGAGATGACCGACGCCATTCCGACGATCCCCACCCAGTTCGCGCAACTGGCCGACGCCGAGCCCGACCGGCCCGCGGTGACCTGCCAGGGTGTCACGCTCACCCGGGCAGAACTGGACCGTTCCACCAATCGACTCGCCCGGGCCTATGCCGAACTCGGTGTGCAACAAGGCGATTACGTCACCATCAGTTTGCCCATCTCGATCGGCTGGGTGCAGGCAGTCCTGGCCACCTGGAAGCTCGGTGCGGTGCCGCAACCCTTGTCACCCCGGCTGCCGGACGCCGAGTTCGCCGGGATCCTCGCACTACGTCCCCGAGCCCTGGTGGTCGGCCGCGACGCCGGCGAAACTCCTTGGGTTTCGGCGGATTTCACTCCCGATGCCGATCTGTCCGACGCACCACTGCCCGACGCAGTCTCGCCGACGTGGAAGTCGATGGCCTCGGGCGGCAGCACGGGGCGGCCGAAGCTGATCGAGGCAGGCGGCGACAGCCGGGTGCCCGCCCTGATCGGCGTTCCGCTGGGCGCCCAACCCGGTGACGTCACGCTGATGTCGGTGCCGATGAGCCACAACACCGGTTTCACCACGTTCGCCATCGCCCTGCTGCAGGGCCACCACCTCGTACTGATGCCGCGCTTCGACCCGGCCGAATTCCTGGCGCTGGTCACCGAGCACCGCGTGACGTTCCTGACCACCGTGCCCACCATCATGCAGCGCCTGCTGCCGGTGTACCGCGCCGACCCGAATGCCTTTGACCTGTCCAGCATTCGACGCTTCTGGCACGTCGGGGCACCCTGCCCGCCCGCGGTAAAACAGGCCTGGATCGACCTGCTCGGCCCGGACGCACTGTGGGAGCTCTACGGCGGGACCGAACTGCAGGCGCTGACCTTCATCTCCGGTGAGCAGTGGCTGCGGCATCCGGGTTCGGTCGGCGTGGTGGTGGCCGGTGAGATGAAAGTGCTCGACGACGACGGCACCGAATGCCCGCCGGGTGTGACCGGTGAGATCTACATGCGGCCCGGCCCCGGCAGTGCACCGACCTACCGTTACGTGGGCAGTACGGCCAAGAGCCGTGACGGCTGGGATTCCCTCGGCGATCTCGGGTACTACGTCGACGACGGCGAGGAGCGGTTCTACTACCTCAACGACCGGCGGGTGGACATGTTCACCGTCGGCGGCAAGAACGTGTACCCGGCCGAGATCGAAGCGGCGCTCGCCGAGCATCCCGACGTGCTGTCATGCCTGGTCGTCGGCGTACCGCACGAAGATCTGGGTCAGGTGCCGTACGCGCTGGTGCAGGCCACCGCGGACTCAGCCCTTGACGCCGCGGCGGTGCAAGACTTCCTGAGCGAGCGCCTGTCGGGCTACAAGGTGCCGGTCGACGTGGAGTTCGTCGACACCCCGTTGCGTGACGACGCGGGCAAGGCCCGGCGCACCGCGGTACGCGACGCGGTCATCGCGCGGCTGGGGCAGGCTCCGGCTCGTCGGTGATCGAGCTGTCCAGCGGCGGCACCGGGCGCTCGTTGCGGTACTCCCACCGCCGCAACGCTTCCCGGCACGGGGATTCGACCAGCGCATAGCTCACCGCGGCCAACGCGAAGCCGAACACCAGCGTCAGGATCAGCACCACCACCATCTGCCCGTTGAACAAGAACTCGCCGATCATCGGGAACACCATTGCCAGCGCGGCCAGATGCCAGACGAACAGCCCGTAGGACCAACGGCCCAGCGTGACCATCACCTTGTTGCCCAGAATCGGGTGCCCGGTGTCGGGGTGGTCGAGGACCAGTGGGGCCAGCAGTGCGCCCGCCACGATCGCGCCCATCGCGGTCTTCAGGGTCACCTGACCGACCGAGCCCGGGCGCAGCCCCTCCAGGCCGGCCAGCGGCGAGGCCGCGATCGCGAACGCCCCCGCGGCGATGACGCCCATCAGGATGCGGCGCCGGGCCAGCCGATGCACCCAACCGAATGGGCTCACCGTGAGTTCGGCGAGCACCATGCCGGCGGCGAACCACGAGAAGAACGCGGGCGGCCAGTTCCACGGGTTGAGCCCGGTGGTGCCGTCGAACGGAATGCGCACCCACAACAAACTCAGCGCCGCCACCGCGATGATGACGCCGATGCGGGCCCGCACGGGCAGCCGCCGCGCCAACATCGCGAGCACCGGCAACGCCAGATAGAAGCTGACCTCGACCGACAGGCTCCACATTTGCGTAAGGCCTGCCGTCAACGTCAGCGGGACATAGATCTGGGTCAGGGTGAGATTCGCCAGCCACACCGTCACATCGGCCTTGGCCTCGGGCAGCAGCAGGATGATCACCACGACGGCCACCACGTATCCGGGCATGATGCGCACGATGCGGGAGCGCAGGTAGTGCCCGGTGCGTGGGCGGGGACGCAGACCACGGGCGGCCGCGGCGTGGCCCCGCCACAGCAGAAAACCCGAGAGCGCGAAGAACACCGCGACGGCGAGGTCGAACCGGCCGAAGAACCGGCCGCTCACCCCTGTGGTGTGCCCGGTTTGGAAGGCCACGTGGGTGAGCACCACACCCATGGCCGCGCATGCGCGCATGCCTTCGACGGCCGGCAGGAAGCTGCGCGTTCCGCCGACCTGCTCCGGATCGTTTTCGGGATCCGACGCTGCCGTCGCCACGGCGACCAGTGTGCCGCGCGATGGCAACCCCGCCAAACTGCGGGTCAATGCACCCGCGGCGTGCCACCGGAGTAAGTAATGGCCTTAAATAGTGCTGTTAGGGTCGAACGGGTTTGCCTCACGACGAGTTGGCCCACACTGAAGGAGGCCCGGTTTGAACCGCGCAGTGGCGCTGCGTATCGCAGCATGCGGACTGATGGGGCTGGGTGCAGCCCTACTCATCGCCGCACTGTTGCTGACCACCTATACCAAGGGCAAGATCGCCAAGATCCCGCTCAACCTGGATACCAGCCTGGTCAGCGATGGCACCGCGACCGCTTTTGATCCGGAATCGCTGGTGGCCGAGAAGTTCTCCGTCGACCGCAACGTGCCGGTCGCTCTTCAACAGCAGGTCAGCGTGGAATCACCGTCCAACGCCGAGGTGGTGACGCTGCAGGTGGGCAGCACGCTGCGGCGCACGGACCGGCAGAAGGACTCCGGCCTGCTGTTGGCGATGGTGGACACCGTCACCATGAATCGAAGCTCCGCGCTGGCCGTGTCGAGCGACAACAACCCGGGCGGGGCCCTGCAGAAGCCGCGGGCCATCGAGGACGAGAAGCCGCCGACCAACGTCGCGCTCCCGCACGAGGGCCTGACCTACCGGTTCCCGTTCGACACCGAGAAGAAGACCTACCCGTTCTTCGACCCGATCGCGCAGAAGGCGTTCGACGCCAACTATGACGGCGAAGAGGACGTCAACGGGCTCACCACCTACCGGTTCATCCAGAACGTCGGCTACGACTCCGACGGCAAGCTGGCCGAGCCGGTGAAGTACTCGTCGCTGTACGAGGACGACGCGGACAGTTCGGTCACCGCCACCGCCGCGATGTGGGGCGTGCCCGGCGAACCCGACGAGCGGATCACCATGGACCGCTTCTACGCCGCGCAGCGCACCTTCTGGGTCGACCCCGTGTCGGGCACCATCGTCAAGGCCCAGGATCACGGCTACCAGTACTACGCGCGCGACGCGCTCAAGCCCGAGGTGACCTACGTCGACTACAAGGTCACCTACAACGAGGAGACGGTCGAGTCGCAGGTCGCGGCCGCTCAGGATGAACGGGACCGGGTGTCGCTGTGGACCCGGGTCCTGCCGATCACGTTCGCCGCGCTGGGCCTGCTGGCGCTGGTCGGTGGCGCCGTCGTGGGCTCGTTCGCGCTGCGCGCCGAGTCGACGCTGATCGATCCCGGCCTCGACACCGCCGACCACGGGTTCTTCAACACCCAGGGCTTCCAGGTGCCGGGCGCGGAGGCCAAGACCGAGAAACTGCCCGCACAGCGGCCGTCCGATCTACCGCCGGACCGGTAGATCTGCGTCTGCGCTCCGCCCTGCCGCCGGCTTATGCGCTGGCGCTGTCGTTACTGGTAGCCGGGCCCCTGCTGGGGCCCGGCTACCTGCTTTTGCGCGACGCTGTCTCAACTCCGCGGTCGCATCTGACCGACGCGGCGCTCGGGCTGAGCGAGGCCGCACCGCGGGCACTGCCGCAGGATTTCTTCGTCGCCGTCACCTCGGCCGTGATCGACGGCGGACTCGTGGTCAAGGTCTTGTTGGTGGCGGGGTTGTGGCTGGCCGGGTGGGGTGCCGCCCGGCTGGCCTCGGCGGCGCTGGAATGCGGTTTGCCCGGACAGTTCCTGGCCGCGACGCTGGCGATCTGGAACCCGTATGTGGCCGAACGGTTGCTGCAGGGGCACTGGAGCCTGCTGGTCGGCTATGGCTGCCTGCCCTGGGTGGCGGTGTGCGTGCTGCGCCTGCGCGCCGTGGGCGGCCCGATGTGGGGGCTGCTGTTCTGGGTCGCGCTGGCCGGACTGACGCCGACGGGCCTGATGCTGGCCGCCACGGTTGCGCTGGTGTGCGTCGCGGTGCCCGGCGACGGGTGGGCACGGCTGCGCGTGGCCGGGCTGTGTCTGGGAGCCGCGGTATTGGCCGCGACGCCGTGGCTGGTGGCCGCGGCCGTCGGGGGCGCGGTCTCCTCCCCGGACTCGGCGGCCGGGGTTCAGGCCTTCGCGGCCAGGGCCGAGCCGGGCCTGGCCACCCTGGGCAGCCTGGCCGGTTTGGCCGGCATCTGGAACGGCGAGGCGGTACCCGCCTCGCGCACAACACTTTTCGCGCTGGTCGCCACGGTGGTACTGCTCGGCATCGTGGCGTTCGGCCTGCCGCGGGTGCTGCGTAACCGCGCGGCGGTCCCGCTGCTGGTACTGGCCGGGGTAGCAGTCGTAATCCCGGCGGCGATGGCCACCGGTCCCGGGCTGGCGTTCGTCGAAGCGACGATTCGGGCCGTACCCGGCCTCGGCGTGGTGCGCGACGGACAGAAATGGGTGGCCCTGGCCATGCCGGGCTATGTACTGGCTGCCGCCGCCGCACCGGACACCTTGCGCCGGCTGCGAGTGCCCGTGGCCGCTTCGGCTGCGGTGGGCTGTGCGGCGCTGATCGCGGTGCTGCCCGACTTGGCCTGGGGCGTGGGCAATCAGATGCGCGCCGTGCAGTACCCGTCCGGGTGGGCCGCCGCAGCGACAGCGATCAACGACGACCCTCGCCCGGTGGTGGTACTGCCGCCGGACAGCATGCGGTTGTTCTACTGGTCCGGCACCGCGCCGGTACTCGATCCGCTGCCCCGCTGGCTGCGCGCCGACGTGCTGTCGACCGGAGACCTGGTGATCGGCGGGCGGGTGGTGCCCGGCGAGGGAAGGCGAGCGCGCGCGGTGCAGGAACTGCTGCGCTCAGGTGCCGACAGCCACGCCATCGCCGACGCCGGTGTCGGCTGGCTGGTGGTCGAAACCAACGGTGTACCAGCAGAACTGGATCTTCCGGCGGCGTACCGGGACGGCGATATCGCCGTGTACCGGATAGGCGGCGATCACCCGGCCTCACCTCACCGCGGCGTGTTGATCGCCGCACACCTGGTCTGGCTGGGGGTATTGGCCGCCGGTGCGGTCGGGATGGTGGTCGGTAGGTCGCGAGCGCGACGCCGAGAGTGACGCCGAGAGTGACGCAAACGTCGCCGGCGCCGGCCTGTGACGACGTGTGCGTCGCACTCGCGTCTCGGCGATTTACACCAGCCCGCTGATGTACTGCCCTTCGCGCACGGACCCGAGCACGGTCCGCATCGCGTCCGCACTGAGCCGCCACGAGAATTCGTCGCTGCGGGTCTGCGCCTTGCTTCCCAGCTGCACACGCATCACCGGGTCGCTCAGCAGCTGGCGGATCCCCGCGACCAGGCCTTCGCGGTCCTCGACCAACAGTCCGGTGACCCCGTCGACGATCGAGTCGGTCAGCCCGCCGGATGCCCGGTAGCCGATGGTCGGCACCCCGTGCTGGGCGGCCTCAGTGACGGCCAGGCCCCAGCCTTCTTTGCGCGAGGGCAGCACATGCACCCAACTCTGCTGCAGCACACGGTGTTTGGTTTCTTCATCGACGTGGCCGTGAAATGTCACCGAATCGGAGATGCCGAGTAATTCGGCATGCTCGACCAGGCGCCGCTGCCACCAGCCACCGCCGAGAATGTCCAGGTGCAGCCCTGGCACCTCCGCGCGCAGGGCGGCGACCGCCTCCAGCGCGTCTTCGATCTGCTTGTGCGGTACCAGTCGCGACAGCACCACGAGCCGCGGGCTGGTCGACCGAGGCAACTCCAGCGTGGGGCCGGGAGCCTCGTCAAGGCCGTTGCGCACCACAGCGATCCGGCCGGAATCGATCCCCAGCTCGTTGAGGTCGCGGGCCGAGGGCAGTGACACGGTGACGTACTGGTTGCGGCGGTGCAGCCGCGGGGAGAGCTTGGATTCGACGAACCAGCCGATGCGACCCTTCATCGGGCCGGCCACCGGCCACAGTTCCCGGTGGCAGTGGTGCACCAACACCGCGACCCGGCGACCGAACGCCAGCCGGGCCAGGAACGGCAGCCCGTTCTGGGTGTCGATGACGACGTCGGGCCGGACCTTGCGCAACGGTCCGAGGCCCACGCGGGCGGCCACCATGGCCAGCCCAGCCCAGATGTACACGCTGTAGGGTCCACCGGCCCTGTTGATCTTGACGCCGTCGATCACCTCGCGCCGGGCGGCGCCCGGGTACCGCGCGGTACGCAGCGTGACGTCGACGCCGTCGTCGGCCAGGCACGCGCCGATGCGCTGCAGATAAGCCTCGCTGCCGCCGCCCTGGGGGTGCCCGGTATCGCGCCAGCAGAGCAACAGGACGCTCCGCAAGCGAGGGTCAGGACGGGCAGACATCGTGTTGAGGGTACCGGTCAGTAGGTTGGGCGGGTGCAGCCCAGCGACATCTTGGCCCACTTCGCCCGCCGGGCAACCCTGAACCGGTCGGTGCGCCTACTCGCGCAGTTCCGCTTCGAGCAGAGCGAACCCGCCCGCTTCTACGGCGCGCTGGCCGCCGACACCGTCGCGATGACCACGGATTTGTGGACGGCGGCCACCGGCGAATCCGCCGCGGGACGCACCGTGCTCGACGTAGGCGGCGGTCCCGGCTACTTCGCCTCCGCATTCGACGCCGCGGGCATGCACTACATCGGCGTGGAGCCGGATCCTCGCGAAATGCACGCCGGGCCGGCCGGAGACGCCACGGAAGGCACCTTTGTGCGGGCTTCGGGGATGGCCCTGCCCTTCGCCGATGACAGCGTCGACGTCTGCTTGTCCTCCAACGTCGCCGAGCATGTGCCGCAGCCGTGGCGGCTGGGTAACGAGATGCTGCGGGTGACGAAGCCCGGCGGGCTGGTGGTGTTGTCCTACACCGTGTGGCTCGGCCCGTTCGGTGGCCATGAGATGGGCTTGACCCACTATCTGGGCGGAGCCCGGGCCGCCGAGCGCTACACCCGCAAACACGGCCATCGGCCCAAGAACGACTACGGCTCGTCGTTGTTCGCGGTGTCGGCGGCCGACGGCCTGCAGTGGGCCGCCGCCACCGGCGCGCTGATCGCCGCATTTCCCCGCTACCACCCGCGATGGGCGTGGTGGATGACTTCGGTGCCGGGGTTGCGGGAGTTCCTGGTGAGCAATCTGGTGTTGGTTCTGCGGCCGTCCTGAAACGGGTAACTGGAACAGGTTCTCGTTTTTCCGAAACCTAGGTAATGTGACGCCCATGACACAAAGCGCAGCCGCCATAAGGACGGAATTCGACAAGCTGTTCATCGGTGGCCAGTGGGTCGAGCCCTCGACCTCCGAGGTCATCGAGGTCTTCTCCCCCGCGACCGGCGAGAAGGTCGGCCAGGTGCCGCTGGCCGCCGAGGCCGATGTCAACGCCGCATGCGCCGCGGCCCGCAAGGCGTTCGACGAGGGCCCCTGGCCCCACATGTCTCCCGAAGAGCGCCAGGCTGTGCTGGCCAAGGCCGTCGAGCTCATCAACGCGCGGGCCGAGGAGTTCAAGCACCTGCTCAAGCTCGAGACCGGCCAGCCGCCGACCATCGTCGACATGATGCAGTTCGGCGCGGGCGTGTCGAGCCTGCAGTACTACGCCGGCGCGGCCGACAAGTACGACTGGAAAGACATCCGCGACGGCATCTACGGCCAGACGCTGGTCATCAAGGAGCCCATCGGCGTCGTCGGCGCCGTCATCGCCTGGAACGTGCCGTTCTTCCTGGCCTGCAACAAGCTGGGCCCGGCGCTGCTCGCCGGCTGCACCGTGGTGCTCAAGCCGGCCGGCGAGACCCCGCTGACCACCAACCTGTTCGCCGAGGTGCTGACCGAGGCCGGCCTGCCCGAGGGCGTGCTCTCGGTGGTGCCGGGTGGCCCCGAGACGGGCCGCGCCCTGACCGCCAACCCCGAGCTCGACAAGTTCACGTTCACCGGCTCCAGCGGCGTCGGCAAGGAGATCGGCAAGATCGCGGCCGAGAAGCTCAAGCCATGCACGCTGGAGCTCGGCGGCAAGTCCGCGGCCATCGTCCTGGAAGACGCCGACGTGGATTCCACGCTGCCGATGCTCGTGTTCTCCGGCCTGATGAACTGTGGCCAGGCCTGCGTGGGCCAGACCCGCATCCTGGCGCCGCGGTCGCGCTACGACGAGATCGTCGAGAAGCTCTCGGCCGCGGTGGCCGCCATGCCGGTCGGCCTGCCCGACGACCCGGCTTCGATGATCGGCCCGCTGATCTCGGAGAAGCAGCGGGACCGGGTCGAGGGCTACATCAAGAAGGGCGTCGAGGAGGGTGCGCGCATCGTCACCGGCGGTGGCCGCCCCGAGGGCCTGGATTCGGGCTGGTTCGTGCAGCCCACGGTGTTCGCCGACGTCGACAACTCGATGACGATCGCGCAGGAGGAGATCTTCGGGCCGGTGCTCGTGGTGATCCCGTTCGACGACGAAGACGACGCGGTGCGCATCGCCAACGACTCGCCGTACGGCCTGGCCGGTAGCGTCTACACCACGGACTTCCCGAAGGCCATCGAGATCGCGTCGAAGATCCGCACCGGCACCTATGCGGTGAACATGTACGCCTTCGACCCGGGCGCACCGTTCGGCGGGTTCAAGAACTCGGGCATCGGCCGCGAGAACGGCCCCGAGGGCATCGACGCCTACACCCAGGCCAAGAGCGTGCTGCTGCCGTTCGGTTACACCCCGGAGTAAAACCGCCGCGAGATTCCCCCGCGAACAGACGCAAATGTCCCGGAAAACCCTGGTTTTCCGGGACATTTGCGTCTGTTCGGCGAGGGACTCAGCGGGCGCGGAAATATGAAATACACCATAATTATGGGGCGAGACGGCGGCGCGCGGTGAACCTGTTCAGACGCAGTTCACCTGCTAGTCTCTTGTGCACAAGCATGCTCGTTGGATACTCGACACCATGCGAGGATTCCATCATTTCTATGGTGGATCACATAGAAGGGCGGTGCGCGATGTGGGTCGTTGAGCTCAACCTCGCCGGTCACCGGTTCACCCGTCGGGTCCGCACACCACACACCCCGGTGCGCCCCATCACGCCGCGGATGCTCCTCCGCTGTTCCTCGCAATTCCTGCATGACCGGGTCGCCTGACACCGCCACGAAGCCGCGAAACAAGCGCGGCTCAACCCGGGCCCGCATGCTCAGCAGCGCGGTCGAGGTGCTGCGTGAACGAGGCGCCGCAGGCGTCACGATCGATGAAGTGCTGGCCCGCAGTGAGGCGCCCCGCGGTTCGGTGTACCACCACTTCCCCGGTGGTCGTCGTCAGATTCTGATGGAGGCACTGCGATACGCCGGCGACAAGATCGGTGACGCCATCGGTGCCGAAAGTTCTGACAGCGCATGGAATCTCGTGGAGCGGTTCGTCGGATTCTGGGAGCACGTACTCGCGGGGAGCGATTTCGCCGCCGGCTGCCCAGTGGTGGCGGTCGCGGTCGCCGCACCGGACGAAGAGCCCGACCTCGCCGCGGCGGCCGCCGGCATTTTCGATCGCTGGCGAGCGGCCCTCACCGCCAACTTCATCGCCGACGGTTTCGACGAATCCGACGCATCGTCCCTGGCGGTCATGTGCATCGCCGCACTGGAAGGTGCCGTGGTGCTGTGTCGATCGTCGAGGTCGGTCGACCCGTTGCGCGACGTCGCCCGTCAGCTCGAATTCCTGATCAAGTCACGGGAATTCGTTCGCCGCAACGGTGTCCCGGGCGTCAGTCGGCCGGCGCCCTGACCCAGCGGGCGCAGACGAACTCACCGTTGGGCGCGGTTTCGGCCAGCACCCATTCAGAGCGGACCGGCAGCACCGGTGCCCCCGCTCCCAAAGTGCACGGCGCATAGCTGACGATCATCTCGTCGAGCAGCCCGGCCGTGACGAATTGGGCGGCAACGTCTCCCCCGCCGACCACCCAGACGTCCTTACCCGCCGCCGCCGTCACCAATCGGGTATGCAGTTCGCCGATGTCCCCGGCATGAACCTGGACCGGATGCCCGGCCATGACGATCTCCGGGCGGTGGGTGAGTACCCAGGTCGGCTGCTCGTACGTCCAGTCGTCGGGTTGATTCTTCACAATCCACTCGTACGTCGCCGACCCCATTGCCAGGGCGCCAATGGTTTTGATGAATTCGTCGTAGCCGAAAGGGCCCTGCTGGTCGATGTTTCGTGAGATCAGCCAATCCAGGCTGTCCTCGGCGTCGACGATGAAACCGTCCAGGCTCGATGCGGTGTAGTACACGGTCTTCACCGGTCAGTCCTTCCTCATCCATTCCAATGGGTCGCCCCGGTCGACCTCGACACCATGTCGGGCCAGCATGCCGCGCACCAGCGATCTCCGGTGCGCCGAGTACGTCAGCACGTGCGCGACGATCCCGTACAGCTGAAAGGATTCCGGCGGATCGCACAGCGCGTCGATCACGGTGTCCCCCAGCCGCCCTGCCGCCGAGTACTCCGATATCAGTGTGGTCCAGCGTTTTCCGATGACGTGGTGATGGGCCGCGAGTTGCTCGGCGGTCGCGTTGCGGGTCGTGTCGCGCGACGGAAAATCGCGACCCTCGATGGTCGCCAGCCAGACCTCTTTGGTCCACACGATCGCCCCGAGCACCGCGGCGACGCTGGGCTCGGGACCGTCCCAGTCGAGCACCACCTGACCCGGCGAAATGTCTTGGGCCCACTGCTGTTCGGAGAGACGGGCCGCGGAATCGATCAGGTACTGGGTATCGGCGACGTCGTGTACGAGCATGAACTGGGCGATATCCGGGCCCGAGGCCTCGCCCGAGTCGGCATCACACCACAACGACTGCGGCGGGTGAAAGTGAACGCCGTTGGGAGCAGTCAACCGAAACCCGACGTCGTCGGCGCGGGACGGCGGCACGCCGAAAGCCCGCCGGAACGCCCGGGAGAACACCTCGGCCGACGACCAGCCCTCGGCTGCCGCCACCTCCGCCACCCCGGCCCCCTGCTGCAACCGCCAGGCCGCCCGCTCCAACATGACCCGTCGTCGCAGCGCCGCGGGCGGTTCTCCGGTGAGCCGGCGCACCTCCCGGGAGAAGTGAAACTCCGAGGCGTAACTGCTGCGCGCCATGTCGCCGACGCCCGAGTTCTCGTCGTCGACGACGGCGTCGAGCAGTTCTCGAAGCCGATCACGTCGGTTCGGTTGGTCCTCCACGTCAACCGAGTATGGTCGGCCGCGACCCGCGGGACCATGACATTTCCTGCTGTGGTTACCCGAACACGCTCAGCTGTCCAGCACCTGCGCCACCCTGGCCTCGACGTCAACACCGGCGAGATCGGACAGATTGATGCCGAACCGCTCGGTGAGCGCATCGAGAACCTCTACGGCCGTGTCGAATCGGATCTTCTCGGTGCCATCGTGGTGATGGATCGCCAAGTTGCGGCCACGCAGATTGAACCTGGCGTCGTCGGTGACCAGCGCCGCGGTCAGGCCCACGACAAAGATCCCGCCAGGATGCGTTGACACATACCAGCTCCCGACTTCCAGATCGATCCGCGGCTGCGGCACGGCGGTGAACCGGTACAGCGCCTGCCACTGTCCCCGGACTTGGGCGGCCAGTTCGTATTCCGGCACACCTTGCGTGGCCACCTCCATCAGCCGGTAGGGCTCGTGGCGGGTCTGCTGCACCGCGCCGGTCTGCAGCCGGATCGGCGACGACAGCGTCTGCCCGCCGAAACCGACGTCGACCAGGAAGCGCCCGGCCTCTCCGGGAACCGTCACGGCCAGCACGTTGTGGGTGAGCGCGGGCAACGGTGCGTCAGGTTCCTTCATCCAGACCACCCGCCCGGCCAGCCGGTCGACGCCGTAACCCAACTCGTCGAGTGCATACCCGAGCAGGCCGTTGTGCTCGTAGCAGTAGCCGCCACGGCGCCGGGTGATCAGCTTGTCCGCCAAAGCCTCCGCACCGAGGTCGGCGACCGGGATGCCCAACAGCGGGTCGAGGTTCTCGAACGGGATCGAGCGGCCGTGCGCGGCGACAACGTTACGCAGCGTGTCCACATCGGCCGACACCGAACCCGTCAGACCGATCCGGTCGAAGTAGGCAGCGAGGTCTATTCCCATGACCGCCAATGATGCGGCCTCAACGGCGGTTGAGGTCAATCCCGGAGGACACTGGCCTCTATGGCTGCACATCTCACCGAGCGGTTGCGGGAAGACCTGCTGGCCCGCTGGTCCGAACCGCACCGCAAGCACCACAACGTCGCGCATCTGCGCGAAGTGCTCGACGCGATCGACGCCCTGGCCGGGGACGGTCTGCAGTTCGACCGGGAAGCCGTCGAACTCGCGGCGTGGTTCCACGATGCGATCTACGACGTCGGTAGCGACGACAACGAAGATCGCTCCGCGGCGTTGGCCCGCCGACTGTTGGCCGAGTCTGCCGATCGCGACGAAGTCGCTCGGCTGGTATTGGCCACCAAGTCACACAAGGTCGAGGACCACGACGTCAATGCCGCGGTGCTCAGCGATGCGGATCTGTCGGTGCTCGGGGCGCCGGCGTTGCGCTACCGGCAGTACGCCGAGGCCGTCCGCGCGGAGTACGCGGCGGTGCCCGATGAGGTATTCCGGCCCGCACGGGCCCGGGTGTTGGCGGCGTTGCTCGACGGGTCGATCTTCCACACCGCGCCCGGCCGGCAACGCTGGGAAGAACAGGCGCGGCGCAATGTCGGGGACGAAGTCCGGGAGCTCAGCTCATAGCGACGGCACTCGACCTGTGCTTTTGAGAGGATTGACCGCAGCTACCCGACGGTAGGTGAACGGGCGCACATAGCAAATGGGTTTTTTGCCCTCGACCTGGGTACACTGGCAAAACTAGAACACGTTCCAATCCACACCAGGGGGACCCTGTGGCCGCGACCGACATCGACCCGTCCGAAATCACCAAGTGGGATCCGGGCCTGACCGAGAAGGTCATGGGCTTCCTGCGCCCGCTCATCAAGGGCTATCACCGCGCCGAGGTGCGCGGGCTGGACAGCTTCCCCAACGGCGGCGCGCTGGTGGTGTCGAACCACTCGGGCGGCCTGTTCCCGCTGGACATCCCGGTGTTCGCGACGGGTTTCTACGAGAAGTTCGGCTACACGCGCCCGGTGTACACCCTCAGCCACGACATGCTGATGGTCGGCCCGACGGCGGCGTTCTTCAAGAAGACCGGTTTCATCCGGGCCAGCCACGAGAACGCGGACGAGGCGCTGCGCTCGGGCGGTGTGGTCGTGGTGTTCCCGGGCGGCGACTACGACGTCTACCGGCCGACGCTGTCGGCGAACAAGATCGACTTCGCCGGACGTACCGGGTATGTGAAGGCGGCCATCAACGCCGGCGTGCCGATCGTGCCGATGGTCGGAATCGGTGGCCAGGAGACCCACCTGTTCCTGTCCCGCGGCACCGGGGTGGCCAAGGCGCTGGGCCCGATCGCTCGGCTGGCCCGCACCAAGATCGTGCCGCTGTCGTTCGGATTCCCGTTCGGCCTGTCGGCCGTGCTGCCGCTCAATGTGCCGTTGCCGGCCAAGATCGTGATGAAGACACTGGAGCCGATCGACATCATCGCCGAGTTCGGCGAGAACCCGGATATCGACGAGGTCGACGCACACGTCCGCCGCGTCATGCAACGCGCCTTGGACGAGTTGGCCGAAGAACGCCGCTTCCCGGTGATCGGCTGAACACCGGTGAATCCGCTCGATCTGTTGACGGGACCGCTGGACCGAGTCACCGACGCCGCCGGCCTGGTGGCCACCATGCGCCGAGCCGGAATCATCACCGCGATGCGCCCGGACAAATACCTGCGCATCGCCTCGGCCATGGCCCGCGAGAACATGAGCGTCACTTCAGGTTTCGCGGCCTCGGCGCAGCGGTGCCCGAACCGGCCGGGTCTGGTCGACGAACTCGGGACGCTGACCTGGCAGCAGGTCGACCAGCAGGCCGATGCCCTGGCCACCGGCCTGCAGGCGCTGCCGGCCGGTGCGCCCAAAGTGGTCGGGATCATGGCGCGCAATCACCGCGGGTTCGTGCTGTCGCTGATCGCGGCCAACCGCATCGGGGCCGACGTGCTGCTGCTCAACACGTCGTTCGCGGCACCGGCGCTGGCCGAGGTGATCAACCGCGAATCCGTGGACGCGGTCATCTACGACGAGGAATTCACCGACACCGCCGCCTTGGCCCTCTCCGACCGGCCCGGCGCCGCGCGGATCGTGGCATGGACCGACACCCACGCCCACGACCTCACCGTCGCGAAACTCGTCGAGCAGCACCGGGGTGAGGAGCCGCGACGCGCGAGCGAGAAGGGCAAGGTGATCCTGCTGACCTCGGGCACCACGGGAACTCCCAAGGGCGCCAAGCATTCCGGCGGCGGCCCCGAGGTGCTGAAGGCGATCCTGGATCGCACGCCGTGGCACACCGAGGAACGGGTGGTGATCGTGGCACCCATGTTCCACGCCTGGGGTTTCTCCCAGTTGGCGTTCGCGGCGTCAATGGCCTGCACCATCGTCACCCGGCGCAAGTTCGATCCAGAAGCCACTCTCGAGCTCGTCGACCGGCACCGGGCCAAGGGGCTGTGCGTGGTGCCGGTGATGTTCGACCGGATCATGGACCTGCCCGAGAACGTGCTGAATCGCTACGACGGGCGCACGCTGCGGTTCGCCGCGGCATCCGGATCGCGCATGCGTCCCGACGTCGTCACCGCTTTCATGGACCGCTTCGGCGACATCATCTACAACAACTACAACGCCACCGAGGCCGGCATGATCGCCACCGCGGCACCGGCCGATCTGCGCGCCGCACCCGATACCGCGGGTAAACCGGCCGAGGGCACCGAGATTCGCATTCTGGACAGTGAGTTCAAGCAGGTCCCCACCGGCGAGGTGGGCACGATCTACGTCCGCAACTCGACCCAGTTCGACGGCTACACCTCCGGCAGCACCAAGGACTTCCACGAGGGCTTCATGTCCTCGGGCGATGTCGGCTACCTGGACGAGGCGGGCCGGTTGTTCGTGGTCGGCCGCGATGACGAGATGATCGTCTCCGGCGGTGAGAACGTGTACCCGATCGAGGTGGAGAAGGTGATCGCCGGGCATCCCGACGTCGCGGAGGCCGCCGTGCTCGGCGTCGAAGACCCGCAGTACGGGCAGCGACTCGCCGCGTTCGTAGTGCTCGCCGGCACGATCACCGCCGACGGGCTCAAGGCGTATGTTCGGGAGAACCTCGCCAATTACAAAGTGCCGCGGGACATCACTGTGCTCGATGAGTTGCCGCGCAACAGCACCGGCAAGATCGACCGCCGACAACTGCAGGAGATGGTGAATGGCTGACCGCCATCCTGGACCAAGAAGCCGGCTGCTCCTAGCGGCCGCCGAGCTGCTCAACGCCGCCAACGCGGTGAAACCGATCGGACGCCGGGGCTACAGCACCGTGCTGGCCTTCGCCTTCGGCTGGCCGACCTCGGAGAACGCACCGCTGGTGATCACCGGTTCCGCCCTCGACGCGCTGCGCCGCGGCATTCGCGGCGACTACCGCTCGGTGAGCGGCCGAATCTCTCTGCTGCTCAAAGCGGTCTCCTGGGCGCTGCTGGTGCTGGTTCACCGTCGCAACGTGCAATCGCGGCCCTATTTCGAGGATCCGGTGCACGAGGCCCTGGCTGATGAGTACCCCACAACGGTCCGTCCCCGGCGTCGGGGTGAGGTGTACACCACCGCGATGAGCCGGCGCCGTTACGCCCGCAAGACCATCCACTACGGCCCGCACCGGGCCAACCTGGCCGACATCTGGATGCGTCCGGACCTGCCGCGCGACGGCAAAGCACCGGTGTTGCTGCAGGTTCCGGGCGGGGCCTGGATGATCGGGATGCGCCGGCCGCAGTCGTACCCGCTGATGAGCCACCTGGCCGAGCAGGGCTGGATCTGTGTGTCGATCGGCTACCGGATCAGCCCGCGCCACCCTTGGCCCAACCACATCATCGACGTCAAGCGCGCACTGGCCTGGGTGAAGGCCAACATCGCCGAGTACGGCGGTGACCCGGACGCGGTGTGCATCACCGGCGGCTCGGCAGGTGGGCATCTGACTGCGTTGGCCGCACTGACCCCCAACGATCCCAAGTGGCAACCGGGCTTCGAGGACGCTGACACCTCCGTGGCGGCCGCGGTTCCGGTCTATGGTCGCTACGACTGGTTCAGCACCACCGGGCCCGGGCGCCAAGAGTTCATGGAGATCCTGGAGCGGCTGATCGTCAAGCTTCCGCTGGCCACCGATGACCAGGTGTACCGGGATGCTTCGCCGATCACGCTGGTCCATCCCGATGCGCCACCCTTCTTCGTCCTACACGGGACCAACGACTCCCTCATCCCGGTGGTCGAGGGCCGCGAATTCGTCGACGCCCTGCGCAAGGTGTCGAACTCGCCGGTGGTCTACGCCGAGATCCCGCATGCGCAGCACGCATTCGACATCTTCGGCTCACCGCGCGGGCACTACACCGCCGATGCCGTCGCCGAGTTTCTGACGTGGGCGCGGGCCAGGGCTCAACTGACCGCGGACACCTCTGCGGACTCACTAAGCTCCTGAAGATGTCCGCACCGGACTCCGAGATCGCCAGGCTGATCGCCGATCTGCCCGCTCATGCGGTGATCACCGATCCCGCTGTGATCGAGGGCTATCGCCGCGACGCCGCGCTCGATCCGGAAGCGGGCCGGCCACGTGCTGTGGTGCGAGCCGCCGGCACCGAGGACGTCCAGGCCGTGCTGCGGTGGGCGAGCGCGCATCATGTGCCGGTAGTGGCCCGCGGCGCGGGATCAGGGCTGGCCGGCGGCGCCAACGGAGTCGACGGCGGCATCATCCTCAGCACCGAGCGGATGCGCGACATCCGCATCGATACCGCCAGCCGCACCGCGGTGGTGCAACCCGGGCTGCTGAACTCCGAAGTGAAGAAGGCCGCCGCCGAGCACGGGCTGTGGTACCCGCCGGATCCCGGCTCGGTCGAAATCTCCTCGATCGGGGGCAACGCCGCGACCAACGCCGGCGGGCTGTGTTGCGTCAAGTACGGCGTCACCAGTGACTACGTGCTCGGCATGCAGGTGGTGCTGGCCGACGGCACAGCCGTCCGGTTGGGCGGCCCACGCTTGAAAGACGTTGCCGGCCTTTCGTTGACGAAGCTGTTCGTCGGCTCCGAGGGCATTCTCGGGGTGATCACCGAACTGACCCTGCGGCTGATTCCGGCCCAACCCCCGGCGTCGACGGCGGTCGCGCTGTTCAGTTCGGTGCAGGATGCCGCCGACGCCGTGGTGGCCATCACCGACAAGGTGCGACCGGCCATGTTGGAGCTGATGGACCATGCCACCATCAACGCGGTCGAGGACTACCGCCGGATGGGCCTGGACCGCACCGCGCAAGCGATGCTGCTGGTGCAATCCGATGCCCCAGGCGCGGCCGTCGAGGAGATCGCCCACATCGTCGAAGCCTGTGAGAAGTGCGGGGCCACCGAGGTTTACGCCACCGACGACCCGGAAGAGGGCGCGGCGTTCACCGCGGCCCGGCGCTTGGTGGGCCTGGCCCTGATGCAGCTGGGCACGTTCTACCTCGAAGACGTCACGGTGCCGATCCCCGATCTGCCCGAGCTGGTAGCCGGGATCAAGCGGATCGCCGAGGATTGCGACGTGCTGATCTGCGTCGTCGCACATGCCGGGGACGGCAACACCCACCCGGTGGTGATCTTCGACTCCGAGGACCCCGACATGAGCGAGCGGGCCCGGCAGGCGTTCGCCCGGGTGATGGAACTGGCGATCGCCATGGGCGGCACCATTACCGGCGAACACGGCATCGGCCGGCTCAAAAGGGATTGGTTACCACTACAACTGGGCGACGACGTGATGATGTTGACCCGCCGGATCAAGGATACCCTGGATCCACAGGGCATCCTGAACCCGGGTGCGGTGTTGCGCTGACCCGGGCACCTTCACCGGCGCCGGGGCGCAGCCAACTCGGCCAGTGCCGACAAGAACAACTCATCCATGCGCGGACTCAGCTCGCCCAATGTCGCGGCACTGGCGTAGCTGGCGGCGCCGAACACCTGATCGCGCGCGTCGGCGTCTCCCGCCGCCCCGATCGACAGACACAGGCAGGCCACGCCTTCCGCACGCAGTTCCTCGAGAGCCTTGGCGGCGTCGGCCTGCGCGTAGCGCCCTTCATAGCCGTCGTCGTAGGGATAGCCGTCGGAAAGCACCACCAGCAACCGATGTGGCGTTCCCGCTCGACTTTTCAGAATCTCGCCGGCACCGCGAATTCCCGCCCCGAGCCGCGTGTAGCCGAATGGTTGCAGCTGGTTGAGCCTGGTCCGCGCGCCGGCACCGAATCGTTGACCGAAGGTCTTGACAGCAGGGAGATGCACAGCGTGCCGACCCTGGGAACGGAACCCGTACACCGCGACCCGGTCACCGAGTTCCTCCAGCGTCATGGCGAGCGTGGCGGCCGCACGGCGTTGGTGGTCGTGGACGGCCAGGCCGTCTCCATCGGCATCGGTCGCTGATCCCGACGCGTCGACGAGAATGAGTACCCCGAGGTTGCGGGCCAGCTTGCGACGTTCGGTGTACACATGCTCGGCTGGTGAATATCCCGAGTGTAGATCGACGAACAGGTCGATCAGGGCCTCGGTATCCACGTCGTCGCCGTCGGCTCGGCCGCGTAAGACCTTGGGGCCGAGACCTACTCGCGCCAGCCTGCGGCGCAGCACGGTGTCCCGCGGTACACCGGCGGCGGAACCATCCACGACGGCTGTGGCGGGGAAGTCGATGACACGGCACCAGTCCTCCCGATACCGGCCACCGAAGACATCCCATTCCGGGTACCTGGCCCCACCGACCGCGATTGCCGCGCCGGGCTTCTCGGCTCCGGTGAAGCGAATGGGGGTCGGTATCGGGCGAGCGGTCATGCCGACGCGTGACGTGCGCCGGGTCGAGCCGACTCCCAGTTCGCCGCCCGCCCCCTCGCTTCCCGAGGAGCGGGCGCTACCGAACAGGGTGCGCAGGAATTTCGCGGGTGTCTGCGTGCCGACGGGGACCTCGAACAGTTTGAGGATCCAACTCTTCTCTGTCGGTCCGTCGTCGCCGTCGTCCTCATCCATGTCGGACGACTGCTCGAAGTTCATCCGGACGTCGGAATCCGTGGCCCGCGAGCCGATTTCAGCGTGGGTGCGGATCAACACACCGGGTTTGATCGTGCCGAACCAATCCGGCGCCGGGGCGAGCCTGGTGTTGCCCAGGGCGATCCGCAACGACTCCTCGGAGCTGGCCGACTGCGGAGCGCAGGCGGGACCGACCGCCGACGCCAGCGCAATCCTGGGACCGAGTTCGGCCAAGACCCGGCACCCTTCGAGCATCAGGTAACGGCGGCCCGGCGAGGGTCGTGCCCGCAGGCGCTTCACGTGCCGGCCGTCGAGGCTCCCGGCACCCAGAAGCGCGCTCTGGACCAGCACCTCGCGCCGCTGGATGTCCGGATCGGCGCTCGCCGACACGAAGACGGTCCGCCCGTCGGTGTGAGCGGCCTCACCCGCACGGGCCACCGCGACGTCGACGGGCCGCCCGGCGAGGTATCCGGCCAGAAACCGGAAGTGGTGCGGCTCCGGGCCGGTGCTCACCGTGGCGGCAGGACCGCGTCGGCGAGTTCGCCGAGGCCCCGAATCACGTCGGGATCGTCGGACAGTACCTCCACCACGGCGGACTGGACGGCGTCACGCACGCTGAGGCCTTCGGCGACGAGGCCCCCGGCCAGGATCAGCATGCGGGTCGAGGCGACCTCGCTCAGTGCCGAGCCGTCGAGGTCGCGGATGGCGTTTCCGAGTACGACCAGCGACGCAGCGGTGGATGTGTCGATCCCGGCCTCCACGGCCACGATCTCGGTCTCGATCTCGGCAGCCGGGAAATCGAGGCTGATCGCGACGAACCGTTGCCGGGTCGAGTCTTTGAGGCTCTTCAGGATGCTCTGGTAACCGGGGTTGTAGGAGATCACCAATTGAAAGCCCGGTGCCGCGGACAAGGTGGCGCCGAGCCGGTCGATGGGCAGCTCACGCCGGTGGTCGGCAAGCGGATGGATGACCACGGTGGTGTCCTGACGGGCCTCCACGATCTCGTCGAGGTAGCAGATGGCACCGTCGCGCACCGCCCTGGTCAACGGGCCGTCCACCCAGACCGTTTCGCCGCCCTTGAGCAGGAAGCGGCCCACCAGATCCGCCGATGTCATGTCCTCGTGACCGGCGACGGTGATGAGCTCACGGCCGAGTTCGTGCGCCATCGCCTCGACGAACCGGGTTTTTCCACAGCCGGTGGGCCCTTTGAGCAGCACCGGCGCGCCGCGGCGGGCAGCCGCCCGGAAGGTTTCGACTTCCGTGCCGGCTGCTCGGTAGAACGGAGCCGGCGAATCCGGTTCGGTGACCGGCCGAAACTTACTGACCGTCATGGTTGTTCGCCTTGAAGGATCGGTACGACGGGCGGGAGCGTCACCCCTTCCGGGAGCACCAGTTGGCCTTCGTGGTTGACGTACCCCGAGCGGTTGGTCGGCAAGGGCAGGTCAGGGTTCGGGCATGGTCGGTCGGTTCCCTCGCCGCAGATGCCGGGGTTGAAGTAGGAGCGCTTCTGCACATCTTCCGGCCACGCATCGCCGTGCATGCCCAGCCACGTCGCGGGAACGTTGTAGAACAGGAAGAAGCACGCGCTGACACCGCCGAAGATCGCCAGGAAGCGGACGAACTGCTGCTTGACGAAACCGCCTCGGAGCCGGTCGATTCCGCGTTCGACGACAGTGTGCCCGCGGTCGTCGGTGAAGAAGCGCAAGCAGCACAGCGCCGCCTGGACGCCGCCCCACATGAAACCTTCGTAGATCGGCCACTGGTAGTAGGTCCCGGCGTTGAACGAGAGCGATTGGATGGCACCGGGATACGAGTAGAACCCGATCGGCAACATGACCAGCGCCTCCATCACGAAGTCGAAGACGATGGCGATGCCATAGGTGACCAGGATCAGCCGGAGAGTGCTGATGCCGGGCCAGCGGTTCTTGATCTTGCGCATGAGCGCGCATCCGACGATGGTCAGCAGCAGGACACCGTAGGCGTAGCCGGGGATGTTGGTCAGTAGCGGTTCGGGAACGGTATGCCCCGGTTCTTCGTGGGCCACCCAGCCCGGAATGTAGGGCGCCCAGGACCCCCGGTTGAACAGCCACGCGTTGTAGGTGCACCAGGTGCTGTAGTAGTTGAGCATCGGGTCCTGGAACATCATCAGCGCCATCGACACCAGCAGCATGCCGTCGAGGGTGATCCGCCGCTCCCGCAGCCACGGCCGAACGATGAAGAACCACAAGGCGACCGGCAGGCCCACCCAGAGCACGACGGCGTTGGCGATCAGCGGGATCTTCATGTACATCGGCGGTTCGGTCGGACCACCCGACACCGGCTCGAAATAGGGTCCCGTGACCCAGCGGATGAACAGATACAACGTCAGCACCAGGACCAAGCCGCCGACGGTCGCCCAGATCTTGAACGCGTTCGACGACGACGGGCCTTGCTTTTCGAGGTCAGCGATGTCGCTGACGGATTCGGTGACGACGGGTTTCCTGGACAGATCACTCATGATCGGTTTCCCCTTGACGATCGCGGAAGCAGTCGGCGGCTCGAAGCTGACCGACCGGATGCAAATATACTCATGGGTATCTGGGATTCCAATAGGTCACTCAGATTCTGTGGCAGACTTCTGCCATGGCGGAACGTTGGACCCGGGAACGCAGGCTTGAGCACACGCGCTCGGTGCTGCTCGACGCCGCCGAGGAGGTGTTCGCCGAAAAAGGCTTCGCACCAGCCACTCTCGATGACATCGCCCGCGCCGCCGGTTACACCAAGGGCGCCATCTACAAGCACTTCGCCACCAAAGAAGACCTGTTCCTGGCCGTCAGCGACCGCTATTGGCGCCGCTACTTCGACAACTTCTCCGAGGTGATGTCCAGCGCCAGTCAGATCGGTGAAGCCGAGCTCGACGAAATCGCCAAGCGCTGGCGCCAGCTCAGCCGGGACCGGGGCGCCGAGCATGCCGCGTTGGGGCACGAGTTCGCCCTCTACCTACTGCGCAACCCCGATGCCCGGGAACGGGTGGCTGCCAAGCGCGCAGAAGTCGTCGAGGCGCTGGGCAGGTTCATCACCACCGGGATGGAACGTTGGGGAGCAACCCTGCTGATACCGCCGAAGACGTTCGCTCAGGTGCTCATCGCCACGAGCGACTCGGTGGTGCTGGGCAGCGAACTCGATGACGTCGACCTCTACCGGCCGATCGTCGACATGTACGTGTCGGCGATCAAGCTGCCCTAGAAGACCCGCACCTGCCCTTCGAGCACGGGGACGGTCTCGGGCAGCTTGTAGGTCGCAATCCCGTTGCGGAACATCACATTCTCACGGGCGTGCTCGGGCAGATGCTTGACCAGCCAGCGCGGGTCGTCGAAGGTCCAGTGCGGGTAATCCGACGAGAACAACAGGATCTTGTCGCATTCCATCCATTCGAAGGCCCGCGACAGTTCGGTCTTGTCCTCGGGGTAGTCCAGCGGCTGGGTGGTGAACTTGATGTGGTCCTTGACGTATTCGCTCGGCTTGCGCTTGATGTCCATCCAGCTCTTGCGGGCTTCGTAGATGGCGTCCATGCGCCACATCAGCGGCAGGATCCAGGTGAAAGCGTGCTCGACGAACACGATGCGCAGCGTCGGGAACCGGTCGAAGACCCCGTCGAAGATCAGGCTCATCACCTGGTTGGCCGCCAGCAATGAGTAGGTGACCATGAAATCGTGGTTGTAGCTGGGTAAGCCGACCGGGGGTAACGGCAGCTCGTCGTATTCGCCACGGGACAGATGGCAGCTCACGGTGATGTCGTGTTTGGTGGCCGCGGCCCAGATCGGGTCGTACTTCGGGTCCCCCCAGGACGGGCGCGGCTCCGCCTTGATCAGGATCTGTGCCATGTACGGATGGCCGGCCCACCGCTCGATCTCCTGAGCCCCGAGCTCCGGGGCTTCGACGGCCAGGCAGATGGACCCGCGCCACCGCTCGTGCCAGTTGTTGTGACTGTCCAGCCAGTGGTTCGCCTGCCAGTCGTTCAACGCGCAGTTCATCGCATGGTTGGCCTCGGGGATGTGCGCCGAGTACGCCGCGGGTTCCAGGATCGCGATGTCGGCACCGGCCTCCATGATCAGTTGCCGGAAGGCCAGATCCGGGTCGCTGCCGGCGAACTCGCCGTCGGAAGGGAACGTGTCGGTGCGCATGGCGTAGGCGTGCGCATAGTCGGGCGCGTCGTAATAGATCAGCTCGCCCACGTCGTGAGTACCGAAATACCTGCTGCGCCATGGCTCCGGGATGTACTCCCCCAACACGCCGCGACGCGGCACCGGGTGCACATCGGAGTCGACGCATCGCACGGCGATGCGCTCTTCGGCCGGAATCCTCGGCGATGCCGTGACGGTCATACTCGTCCCCTCAACGTGCGGTTGCGACGGCTATGGACTTGGTCTCGAGATAGCCCTCAAGGCCTTCGCGGCCGAGTTCCCGGCCGTATCCACTGTCCTTGATGCCGCCGAACGGTGCGAACGGATCCATTGTGTACCCCTGGTTTACCCCGAAAGTTCCGGTTTGTACACGCTCGGCGACGCTGATCCCGCGGTCGGTGTCCGCCGTCCAGACCGAGCCGGCCAGCCCGTAGTCGGAGTCGTTGGCGATCGCGATGGCCTCGTCCTCGTCGCGATAGCCGATCACAGTGAGCACCGGCCCGAAGATCTCCTCGCGGGCGATGCGCATCGCATTGTCGGCCCCGGCGAACAGGGTGGGCCGGACGTACCAGCCGGCTTCGACGCCGTCCGGCAGGTCGGTGCCACCACAGACCAGCCTGGCACCTTCCTTCTGGCCGAGGTCGATGTAGTCCCGAACGCGCTGCTGCTGCCGTCGCGACACCAGCGGCCCCAGCTCGGTCGCCGGGTCGGCGGGATCCCCGACGTTGAGCGCGGTCATCCGGGCCGCCAGGGCGTCGACGAACTCGTGTTCACGCGAAGCCGGTACCAGGATCCGGGTCAGCGCATTGCAGATCTGCCCGCTGTTGGACAAGCTGGCCGACCGGACGCCGGCCGCAACGGTTTCCGGGTCCGCGTCGTCGAGGATCACCGCCGCCGACTTGCCGCCGAGCTCCAGGCTCACCTTGGTCAGGTTGGCCGCGGCGGCCGCGGCGACGGCCCGGCCGGCAGCGCTGGAGCCGGTGAACGAGACCTTGTCGACGCCCGGGTGACCCACCAGGTGCGCGCCCACGGCGGCATCCCCCGGTACGACGGAGACGACACCGTCGGGCAGCCCGGCCTCTTTGAGGATCCGCGCCAGAAGCAGTGCGTCCAATGGTGATTCCGGTGCCGGTTTGAGTACCACCGCACAGCCGGCCAGCAGTGCGGGCACCAGTTTCGTCACGATCAGGAACTGCGGCATGTTCCAGGGCACGACGGCTGCGACGACACCGACCGGGCTCTTGCTGATGCGGACATCGGAGCCGAAGAACCCGGCCCGGGCCTCATGCCAGGGGTAGTTCTCGGCGAGGTCGCAGAACGCCGACATCATCATCGTGGGCAGCCCGACCTGCGCCCGCTGGGCAAAAGTGATCGGCGCGCCGATCTCGGCCGAGATCAATTGCGCCATCTCGCTGCGTCGCTGGGTGTAGAGCTCGCCGAGACGCCGTATCGCCGCGATGCGCTCGGCCGGGTCGAGCCGTGGCCACGGCCCCTGGTCGATGGCCACGCGGGCGGCCGCGACGGCCGCGTCCACATCGGCCGGCCGGCTCGCCACCACCCGAGCGATCGGCTGCTCGGTGTGGGGTGAGATGACCTCGATCGTTTCGGCGGGGTCACCACTCGATGACCAGTCCGCCTCGACTCCGAGGAACTCCCCAAGATGCTGATCCATTCGGATCCTCCCGCCTCAGTCCGGCCCAGAGTATCAACTACTTGTCATTGACGGAACCGGCGTCTACGGTCGATTTGAAGCCCTGGCCGGCAGCCGCAGCCCATCGTGAGCACCGCCGGCCGCATCACATCGCTTAAGGAGCGGGCATGGCTCGGTTTCCCAAGCCGGCTGAAGGCAGCTGGACTCAGCACTATCCCGAGTTGGGCACCGGCCCGGTGTCCTACGAAGACTCGATCAGCCCGGAGATCTACGAACTGGAACGCAAGGCGATCTTCAAGCGTGCCTGGCTGAATGTGGGCCGGGTGGAACAGCTTCCACGCAAGGGCAGCTACTTCACCCGGGAGATGAAGGCCGCGAACACCTCCATCATCCTGGTGCGCGGCAAGTCCGGCGAGGTCAAGGCCTTCCACAACGTCTGCCGCCACCGCGGCAACAAGCTGGTGTGGGACGACATGCCTCTGGAGGAGACCAGCGGCGTATGCCGGCAGTTCACCTGCAAGTACCACGCCTGGCGTTACGACCTGGACGGCGAGCTCACCTTCGTCCAGCAGGAGTCGGAGTTCTTCGACCTCGACAAGAGCCGTTACGGCCTGGTGCCGGTGCACTGCGAGGTATGGGAGGGGTTCATCTTCGTCAACTTCGCCGGCCATGCCGAAGCGCCCGAACAATCCCTCCGCGAATTCCTCGGCCCGATGATCACGGGACTGGAGGGCTACCCGTTCGACAAGATGACCTCGCGATTCACCTATCGCTCTGAGGTGAAGGCGAATTGGAAGCTCTATATGGATGCCTTCCAGGAGTTCTATCACGCGCCCATCCTGCACGCGAACCAATCCCCGACCGCCTACTCGAAGGCCGCCGCAGAGGCCGGATTCGAAGCACCGCACTACCGGATCGAAGGGCCGCACCGGTTGGTCAGCACGTCCGGGGTGCGCGCGTGGGAGATGGCCGACGAGATGCGCAAGCCGATCGAAGACATCTGCCAGAGCGGGCTTTTCGGCCCGTGGGACAAACCGGATCTCGGCGAGATGCCGGCCGGCCTCAACCCCGCCAAGTGCGATCCGTGGGGGCTGGACTCCTTCCAGTTGTTCCCCAACTTCGTCATGTTGTTCTGGGGCCAGGGCTGGTATCTGACGTATCACTACTGGCCGACCTCGTTCAACACCCACACCTTCGAGTGCACGCTGTACTTTCCGCAGCCGCGCACGCCGCGGGAGCGGCTGGCCCAGGAACTGGCCGCGGTGTCGTTCAAGGAGTACGGCCTGCAGGACGCCAACACCCTGGAAGCCACGCAGACCTCGATCGAGACTCGGGTGGTCGACGAGTTCCTGCTCTGCGACCAGGAGATCCTCCTGCGGCACCTCCACAAGGAAACCGCGTCCTGGATCGAGGACTACCAGCGCAAGACCGCAGGAGTGTGAACCGATGAGCATCAAACTGCCGGCCGAATTCGCCGACCTGGAACAGTTTTCGGACTGGTGCCTGCCCAGTGAGCCGCAGCGCTATGCCAAACGGCTGGGTTCCACCATGACCGAGATGCAGGCTTTCTACGACGCGATCACGCCCCGGGCGGAGGAAGCGATCAGCTACTGCGACAAGTTCTCCCTCGACGATATGCCGGAGGACGTCCTGAACCTGATGCACCTGCTGTATTCGATGGTGACGGTGTCCTTCCCGGTCGAGTGCTGGAAGCAACCGCGGGTACCCGATTCCGGGGCCACGTCGCTGGACTGCGTCGCCGAGCCGGTGCCGTGACGCCGGAGCACTCCACGACGGTCCTGCGTGCCACCCGGTGGGTGGACGTCACCACCGGCCAGGTCAGGTCCCCGGCCGTCATCGTCATCGAGGGCAACCGCATCACCGCCGTCAATCCCGAAGGCCCGCCACCGGATTCGGCCACCGTCATCGACCTGGGTGACGCCACTCTGCTGCCCGGGTTGATGGACATGGAGCTCAACCTGCTGATCGGCGGGCCGGGCAACCCGGGCGGCCTGCCGACGCCGATGCACGGCGTGCAGGACGACCCGGCGTACCGCACGCTGCGTGGCGCGGTCAACGCACGCACCACGCTCGAGGCCGGGTTCACCACCGTCCGCAACCTGGGCCTCATGGTCAAGACCGGCGGTTACCTGCTCGACGTCGCGCTGCAGCGGGCCATCGACCAGGGCTGGCATCACGGCCCCCGCATCTACCCGGCCGGCCACGCCGTCACACCGTACGGCGGCCATCTCGATCCCACGGTGTTCCAGCGCCTGGCGCCGGGCATCATGCCGCTGTCGATCGCCGAGGGCATCGCCAACGGGGTGCCGGACGTCATCGCGTGCGTGCGCTATCAGATTCGCCACGGCGCCAAGCTGATCAAGGTGTCGGCCTCCGGCGGCGTGATGTCACACAGCACCGCCCCGGGGGGCCCAGCAGTACTCCGATGCGGAGTTCGCCGCTATCGCCGACGAGGCGCACCGCGCCGGGGTCAAGGTCGCCGCGCACGCCGTCGGCGACACCGCGATCCAGGCGTGCATCAGAGCCGGCATCGACTGCATCGAACACGGGTTCCTGGCCAGCGACGAGACGATCCAGATGATGGTCGATCACGGCACCTTCCTGGTGTCCACCACATATCTGACCGATGCGATGGCCATCGACCGCATCGCACCCGAGTTGCGCAAGAAGGCGCTCGAGGTGTTCCCCCGGGCAAAGTCCATGCTGCCCAAGGCCATTGCCGCCGGCGTCCGGATCGCGTGCGGCACCGACGCGCCGGCGGTGCCGCACGGCGAGAACGCCAAGGAACTGTGTGCGCTCGTCGAACGCGGCATGACCCCGATGCAGGCGTTGCAGGCGGCGACGACAGTGTCCGCGGACCTCGTCGACGCGGCCGACGAACTGGGGCAGTTGACCCCGGGATATCTGGCCGATGTCATCGCCGTCGCGGGCGATCCCAGTGTGGACATCGCCACGATGCTCGACGTCCGGTTCGTGATGAAGGACGGGGTGGTCTACAAGGGTCCCTGACCTGCGGGTCAGGTGCGTGCCGCGAATCGGTCGCGGTGCGCTAGCGTCGAGGTGACGCGCGTGGCAGGAGACGAGGATGGATCTGACCGAGAACACCCTGTGGTGGCTCAAGCAGGCCTTCTACTTCTCACTCACCGAGGTCAACGAGTCGGTGAAAGAGCACGGCGTCACCACGGCGCAGATCGGTGTGCTGCGCCAGTTGAGCAACCAGCCGGGCCTGTCCGGTGCGGAGCTGGCCCGACGCCTGCTGATCACCCCGCAAGGTGTGCAGCTGGCGCTCACCGCGCTGGAAAAGCGCGGCTTGATCGAGCGTAAGCAAGACCCCCAGCACGGACGAATCCTGCAGGTCTTCCTGACCGACGAGGGCCGCGCGGTGGCGTCGGCGGTGGTGGCCGACGCGGTCGCCGCCCATGACCGGGTGTTCGGTGTGCTCGATGACCAGGAGCAGGAGCAACTGCGTGCCCTCCTGCGCCGGGTGATCGAGCAGGGCACGGGCCACACGCCGTACTCCGACCACATCGACCCGTAGAACCGGATGCCCCCCTTAGGTATCAACCTCTTGAGATTAATGACAAGTACTTGATATTGTTGCTCTCGATGGAAACCGCGACCCCAACGCGCAGCGCACCCGCCGACATGTCCGACGCCGACGGGTTCACCCCCCTGCGGGTCAAACAGGTGGTCACCGAGACCCCGGAAGCGGTGTCACTGGTACTCGAAATCGCCCCGCAGCACTCAGATGAATTCCGTTACCTGGCAGGCCAGTTCGTCACGCTGAAGGTGACGATCGACGGCATCGAGCATCGCCGGTGCTATTCGATGTCCTCCTCCCCGCACCGCGGGGCCGACCTCCGGATCACCGTGAAACGGGATCGCGGCGGCCTGGTCTCCAACTGGATCAACGACACCGTGCGCGCCGGTGACGTCATCTACGCCGCGGCCCCCGAGGGTCGCTTCGTGCTGAGCGCCACCGACCGCGACATCGTCACCTTCGCCGGCGGCAGCGGCATCACGCCGGTGTTCTCCCTGGCCCATTCGGCATTGGCCACCACCAGCCGCAAGGCCCGGATGTTCTACGCCAACCGCAATCTCGAATCGGTGATCTTCCGTGACGCCCTGGCAGACCTCGCCGACAGCCACCCCGGCCGCTTCGCGGTACACCACCATCTCGACGAACTCGACGGCGTCGTCACCGCCCAGGCCATCACCGACTTCGTCCGCGACTGCGACACCGCCGACTTCTACGTCTGCGGACCCGCCCCGTTCATGGACACCGTGGAGCAGGTCCTGCTCGATACCGGGATTCCCAAGCAACGGATACACCTGGAACGTTTCACGATGGCCGCGGTTGCGGCGGTCGATCCGGCCGAACCCGCCGTCACCGAAGAGGTCACCATCGAACTCGGCCGCAGCACCGTCACCGCGCCTTACCGCCCCGGCAACACACTGCTGCAGACGGCCCGACTGGCCGGATTGAAAGCACCTTCATCGTGCGAAACCGGTTCGTGCGGAACATGTATGGCTCAGGTGGTCGAGGGCAGCGCGCGCAT
Organism: Mycobacterium farcinogenes; assembly: GCF_019739075.1. NCBI lineage: Bacteria > Bacillati > Actinomycetota > Actinomycetes > Mycobacteriales > Mycobacteriaceae > Mycobacterium > Mycobacterium farcinogenes. The sequence continues at coordinate 6,317,821 of NZ_CP081673.1, forward strand.
GCTCAACAACGACGCCCTCGACGACGACGAGGTAGCCGAGGGCTGGGTGGTGACCTGCCAGGCACTGCCGACCAGCCGCACAGTAAAGGTGGTGTACGAATGAGCAGAGTCGCCGTGGTGACCGGTGGGGCATCGGGAATGGGCGAAGCGACGTGCCATGAGCTGGGCCGGCGCGGCCACAAGATCGCTGTGCTCGACGTGAATGCCGATGCGGCCCAACGGGTGACCGACGACCTGCGGTCAGCCGGCGTCACCGCCTTCGCGGTCGGTGCCGACATCACCGATCGTGCCGCGGTGGAGGAAGCCTTCGGCAAGGTCCGCAGTGAGCTCGGGCCGGTCGGCATCCTGGTGACCAGTGCGGGCATGTTCGGCTACGCCTCCTTCGCCGATATCACCGAACAGTCGTGGGCACAGATGATCGACGTGAACCTGAGCGGGACATTCCGCTGCTGTCAGGTCGCGCTTCCCGACATGGTCGAGGCCGGCTGGGGCCGCATCGTGTTGATCTCGTCGTCGAGCGCTCAGCGCGGCACGCCGTTCGCCGCGCACTATGCCGCATCCAAGGGCGCATTGCTGACCTTGACGAAATCACTGGCCCGCGAGTACGCCGCGCACGGCATCACGGTCAACAACATTCCGCCGTCGGGAATCGAGACCCCGATGCAACACCAGTCGCAAGCCGCCGGATACCTGCCGTCCAACGAGACGATCGCCGCCAACATCCCGCTCGGCCGGCTGGGCACCGGCGCGGATATCGCTGCCGCCGTGGGATTTCTGTGCTCAGACGAGGCCGGCTTCATCACCGGACAGACACTCGGCGTCAACGGCGGCTCGGTGATGTAGCGAGGCCCGCTCCACAAACAGTCCCCACACCCACTAGTCACCCGGAGGTTCTCATGGCAACCAAGTGGCCCAAACCGGCTGAGGGATCCTGGACCGAGCACTACCCCGATCTGGGCACTGCCCCGATCCCGTTCCGCGACTCGATCTCCCCGGACTTCTATGCCCTGGAGCGGGAGGCGATCTTCAAACGAGCGTGGCTCAACATCAGCCGGGTCGAGGAAACTCCCGAGACCGGCAGCTACATCACCCGCCAGGTCGAGGCGGCCGACGCGTCACTGCTGCTGGTGAAAGACCTTGGCGGCAACATCCGCGCCTACCACAACGTGTGCCGCCGACGCGGCCACACCGTAGTGCCGGCAGATTTCCGTGCCACCGAACTGCGGAGCACGGGAAGCGAATTCGCATGCCGGCACTGCGGATGGCGGTACGGCCTCGACGGCCGTCTGATCGCGGTGCCCGACACGGACCGCTTCACCGGGCTCGACACCGCCGACTACGGCCTGGTCGAAGTGCATTGTGAGGTATGGGCCGGCTTCGTGTTCGTCAACTTCGACCGCGAGCCACGCCAGAGCCTGCGCGACTTTCTCGGCCCGATGGTCACCGCACTCGACGACTATCCCTTCGGCAAGCTCACCGAGCGCTACGACTGGGTGGCGCACAACAACAGCAACTGGAAGATCTTCGCCGACGCCTTCCAGGAGTACTACCACGTGCCGTCACTGCACACCCAGCAGGTACCGCCCGAGGTCCGAGACCCCAACGCCGGCTTCACCTGTGGACACTTTCAACTCGACGGCCCGCACCGGCTGGTCTCGACGGCGGGCACCCGGCGCTGGCTGCTGGCACCGGAATACATGTACCCGATCGAGCGGGCCACCCAGAGCGGCCTGGTGGGCCCGTGGCGGACGCCGGACATCGGCGAACTGCCGATGCACGGGCTCAACCCGGGCAACATCGAGCCGTGGGGCATCAGCAACTTCCAGATCTTCCCCAACCTCGAGATCCTGATCTACGGCGGCTGGTACCTGCTCTACCGCTACTGGCCGACCTCTCACAACACGCACCGATTCGAGGCGTTCACCTATTTCCACCCGGCCCGCACCGTGCGCGAACGCATCGAGCACGAGGTGGCCGCGGTGGTGCTCAAGGAGTTCGCCCTGCAGGACGCCGGCATGCTCGGCGGCACCCAGGCCGCCCTCGAGTACGACGTCATCGACGACTATCCGCTCAACGATCAGGAGATCCTCGTGCGGCACCTGCACAAGATGTCGGTCGACTGGGTCGAGGAATACCAGCGCGAACGCACCCCGGCAGGGGTGTGACCATGCCATCGTCCCGACTGCCCAGCGCCTTCGCCGAGCTGGAGCCCTACGCCGAAATATGGTGTCTGCCAACCGAGACCGAGCGCTGGGAGCGGCGGCTGGCCAGCACCATGCCCGAGATGCACCAGTTCTACGAAGCTTTCTTTCCCCGCGTCGAGGACGCCATCGAGTACTGCGACAAGTTTCCGCTCGACGACATTCCGGACGACGCGCTCAACCTGCTGCACCTGATCTATTCGTTGATCATGGTCGCGATGTCCGTCGAGATCATGCACCAGCCGGCCCCGACCGACTCCGCGGACGCCGTCATGATCCGCACCGGAGAACCACGCCCCTAAGCCCGACCGAGCACCGAGAGGACGCACCGATGAGTGTGCTGACCATCAACAAACTGACCACGTCGGTGGGCGCCGAGGTTGTCGGCGTCGACCCGGAACGGCTGGGCACCGACGACAGCCTGGCGGCCGCCGTCCTCGATGCCCTCGAAGACAACGGCGTGCTGGTGTTCCACGGACTGCACCTGGACCCGCAAGCGCAGGTGGCCTTTTCGCAGCGCCTCGGGGAGATCGACCGCTCAGCCGATGGCCATCACCCGGTCTCGGGCATCTACCCGATCACCCTCGACAAGACGAAGAACAAGGCCGCCGAGTACCTGAAGGCCACCTTCGACTGGCATATCGACGGCTGCACGCCCATGCACGACGAATGCCCGCAGAAGGCCACGGTGCTCTCCGCGCTGGAAGTCGCCGCCCGGGGCGGAGAGACCGAGTTCGCCAACACCTATGCCGCCTACGACTCACTCGACGAGGCCGAGAAGCAGCGCTACAGCGAACTGCGGGTGGTCCACTCCCTGGAAGCCTCCCAGCGACGCGTCTACCCCGATCCGACGCCAGATCAGCTGAGCCGTTGGAAAGCCCGGCCGACCCACGAAAATCCCCTGGTGTGGACGCACCGCAACGGACGAAAGTCGTTGGTGCTCGGCGCATCGGCGGATTACATCGTCGGCATGGATCGCGACGAGGGCCGGGCCCTGCTCGCCGAGCTTCTCGCGCACGCCACCACCCCGGACAAGGTCTACAGCCACAAGTGGTCCGTCGGCGACACCGTCATCTGGGACAACCAGGGCGTCCTGCATCGCGCCGCGCCCTACGAGCCCAACTCACCGCGCCACATGTTGCGCACCACGGTGCTCGGCGACGAGCCGATTCAGTAAGCGCGCTCTACGAGCCGACCCTGATGATCGTCTTGCCCGCGCCGCGGTGCGCCGGGTCGAAGGCCGACACCGCGTCCTCGAGCGGCAGCACCGCACCGACAGACGGCCGCAGGCGGCCGTTGCGAACCTCGCGTTCCAGCGCGGCGAGCTGCGTCCGGTCGGGCTCGACGACGAAGAAGACCGCCCGTGCCTCGGCCGGCTGGACCCGAGGCGGTTCCGCGATGGTCACCAGGGTGCCGCCCGGCCGCACCACGTCCGCTGAGCGATCCAGGATCTCGCCACCGATCACGTCGAAGACGACGTCGACCTTGCCGACTTCGTCTGCCCACCCTCGTTCGAGATCGACGAATGCCTCGACGCCGGAGGCGAGCGCCGTGTCCCGCTGGGCGGCTCGCCCGCTGCCGATCACCCGGGCTCCGTGCGCCTGGGCCAGCTGCGCAGCGATCGACCCGACCGCGCCGGCCACACCGTGAATCAGCACGGTCTGCCCGGTTGCGAGCCGTCCGTGGTCGAACAAACCCTGCCACGCCGTCAGACCTGAGATCGGAAGTGCCGCCGCGACAACATGGTCCACATCGGCCGACAATGGCGCCAGATTGCGCGCCTCGACCGCGACATACTCGGCGAGTGTGCCGTTGCGAGCCCAGTCGGTGATCCCGAACACCCGCTGACCGATCGTCAGGCCGGTGGTGCCGTAGCCCAGCTCGACGACGGTCCCCGACACTTCGTGCCCCGGGACAGTCGGCGTCCGATCCCGTCCGGCGCGATCCGTCCACGTTGCGGGCCAGTCGAGCTCGCCAGGTGTGAACGCCGCGGCATGCACCCGGACGATGACGTCGTTCTCCGCCGCGTGAGGGTACGGTACGTCGGACAGCGAGAGTCCGGCGAAGCCCGCCGCACGGTCGCTGGTGATTATTGCCTGCACGTTTGCCTCCTCGTTGCTTCGGTCAACTGATCGTGGTTCGACGCGCGCTCGGGTGGCGAAGGTGTTCGCGGGCCTTGATCTCGTCGGGTTCCAGCATGGTGATCATGTCGACACCTGGCGCGCAGAGGCAGACGGCCAGGAACACGCTGCGGTGGTGCGGGTCGAGATTGGCGACCTGATAGTGCACCACGTCTCCGCCCGGTTCCCAAAAGGCCTCACCCGCAACAATTTTCCTGGGCGCCTCCCCTTCCAACTCGAAAAGGATCGAACCCTCCAGCACGTAGCCGAAAACAGGCCCGGAATGACGATGCGGTTGCACGCCCTCGTCAGCCGGCGGGATTTCGACCAACTGCGTCATCGCGTGTGCGCCGTCGGGTATCTCGGGCGGGGTGACGCACAGAAGATCGGTGATCATGACATTGCCTGCAGCCAGCATGCTCTTTCCTTCGTTTGAATCTTGTCCTTCCATCAGAGCAGCGCTGCCTCATCAAGTCCAACGAACGATATTGATCATCTCTATCGTGGAACGCGATACTTAGAGCATGGAACTTCGGCAGCTTGAATACTTCATCGCGGTCGCCAGTGAAATGAGCTTCTCCCGCGCCGCGAACCAGACGCACGTGGTCCAGTCGGCCCTGTCGACGGCGGTCGCGAAGCTGGAGAAGGAACTCGGTGTCGAACTGTTCGACCGCTCCAAGCACCAGATCAGGATCACGCCGGCAGGCGAGTTGTTCCGTGAGCACGCCCGCCAGGTGGTCCAGACCGCACGGTTGGCCAAAGACGCGGTGAGCGCCTACCACGGGGAACTGACGGGCACCGTCGATCTCGGGTCCCTGATCTCGTTCGGCACGCTCGACGTGCCGATGGTGCTCGGCGACTTCCACCGTGAGTACCCATTTGTCCGCATCAGGCTGAGGCAGAGCCAAATCGGCTCCATCGCATATCTTTCGGCGATCGCGGACGGATCGCTCGACCTGGCCCTGATCTCGGCACCCGACCGGTTCCCCACCCGAGTCGACATGCAGTTGCTGTGCGAGGAGCCGATGGTGTTCGTCTGCCGCACCGATCATCTCCTTGCGCACCGCGACGCAGTCGGTGTCGCCGAGCTCTGCGATGAGGACCTGATCGGCTTCCCGCCCGAGTTCGGCCTCAGACGCCTCGTCGATGGCGCGTTCACCGCCGCGGGCGTTTCGGCGCGGGTGTCCCACGAGGTCGCCCTCGAGTACTCGATCGCCGGGCGTCTGGTCCGCCACGGGCTGGGCACCATCATCATGCCGGCCAGCGAAGCCGCCCACTATCCGGACCTGCGCGCCATCGACATTCGACCCGCCATACCGTGGAAGATCTATCTCGCTTCGGCCGAAACGTCGCGACTCGGACCGGCCAGCGCCAAGCTCGCGGAATTCCTGCTGGCCTCCGCCCAACCAGCTCAGCGCACCAGCCGGTGAACGCCGACTCGCCGCGAGCGTGCAGAGGCTGTCGCAGTTGCGCGGTGTGTCGGCGACAGACACGCACGCTCGCGGTGCAGGGGGACCCTCCGGCGAACTACTGCGGCATCGCGGACTCGACCACCGTCAGCTCATCCGAAAGGCCTGCGACCCGGCGTATTTCGCGGAACTCCTCGAGCATTCCGTCGGTCACCTCGTGCGGGTCCTCGACCGTGGCATCGTCGGAGAGCACCGAGATGTTGAGCTGGTCGACGTAGCTCCACACGGTGATGTTGAGCCCGCTGCCGGTGGTGATCGGCCCCACCGAGTAGATCTCGGTGACGGTGGCACCGCCGACCTTGCCGCGTTCCCGCGGACCCGGCACGTTCGAGATGTTGAGGTTGAGAACCTTGTTCTGCCCGTCCTGATGGGACAGCCACTTGAACATCGCCTCGACCGGCGCCGGCGGCATGTATGCGGCCCAGCGCGCGATCAGTTCCGGTCCGATCAGTTGATGGCTTTCCTTGGCCAGGGCGGCGGCATCGTGGGCCTGGCGCACCCGCTCGGCCGTGTCAGCGACATCCACCGGCAACGCCACCAATACACCGCTGAAGCGGTTGCCGGAAATACGGTCCGGCGAGAAGTCGAAACTCATCGGCACCGAGGCCAGCAGCGGATGGTCGGCCTTGCCGTCGTACTTGAGTGACAACGTGCGCAGCGCTCCCGACGACATGGCCAGCACCAGGTCGTTGATCGTCACACCCAGCTTCTTGCTGGTTTCTTTGACGTCGGCCAATGCCAGTGTGGCCGTGGCGAATAGGCGCTTCTCGTCGAGGATGTGGTTCATGAAGCTCGGCGGCGGGGTAAAGGGCCGGGTCAGCTCGGGCGACAGCTTGCGGCTGCTGCGTCGCACCCGCCCGAAACCCTTGGCCGTGTAACGCACCGTACCGGGCAACCGGCCGAGCTGGCGCATGTGGTCGACGAAAGCCGAGCGCACCAGTTCGGTCCTGGTGGGTGCGGGATCGGTGGCATACGAGTCGTCGTCGCGTTCCGGACCGTCCTGCAGGTCCATCCCGCGGGCCAGGAGATTCGCCGAGGCGACCCCGTCGGCCAAGGCGTGGTGGATCTTTCCCACGACCGCTATGCGGCCATCTGCCAGCCCCTCGACGAAGTACATCTCCCACAGCGGCCGGCTGCGGTCCAGCGGGGTGCTGCCGATCTCGCCGATCGCCTCGTCGAGTTCACGGCGCCCACCCGGCGCCCGGACCCGCCACGGCCGGACGTGGTATTCGAGGTCGACGTCGCAATTCTCCCGCCACATCGGGTGATGGAACTTGAACGGGATGTCGACGAGTTGGTAGCGGAAAGGGTCCAGCTTGTGCAGACGTCCGCGGATCACCTCGCGGAACTCGTCGATCCCGAAGGTCCGACCCCCCATGTCTTCTAGCGCGATAACCGCGATCTTCAACGTGTGCATGTGCACGTTGGGCGTCTCGGTATACAGCAGGAACGCGTCCCACCCACTCAACCGCTTCACGGTGTCCCTCCCCAGTGTGTGGAAACGTCTAGATGACTGCTTTGGCCTCGCCCATCACTCGGTTCCGGTGAATCCGGTTGAGGAACAAGCCAATTGCCGTGGCCATCGCCCCGGTTCTGGCCCCGTCGGTCATGTCGAAGGCATGCCCGGCCCCAGGCAGTTCGATGTAGCTGACAACGGCACGCGACACCGCCTTGAGCCTGTCGGCGAAACTGCGGGCCTGCGCCACCGGAATGACGCTGTCCCCGGTGCCGTGGATGAGCAGGAACGGCGGTGCATCGGGGTGGATCCGGGCGATCGGCGACGCCGCCCGGAAGATCTCCGGATGACGATCGATCTTGCGTCCCACCACGATCCGTTCCAGGAAGTCGACGAATCGGACGCGCTCCTCGGTCGAGCGGTCCTCCCAGTCGTAACGCCCGTAGATGCCTACCACCGCGTCGACCGAGGTGTCGGCACCGTCGGGCAGGTCTCCCTGCAGGTCCGGGTCGTTCGGGGTGAGGCCGGCCAGCGCGGCCAGGTGGCCACCGGCCGAGCAGCCCGCGATCGCGACGAAGTTGCGGTCACCGCCGAACTTGTCGACATTGGCTCGCGCCCAGGCGATTGCGGCCTTGACGTCGGTGATGTGCCGGGGCCAGCGGTGGTGCGGGGCAACCCGGTAGTCGATGGACAGACACACCCAGCCCTGCCGGGCCAGATGCGACAGCAGCGCGTAGCCCTGCAGGATGCGCCCGCCGTGCACCCAGGCGCCGCCCGGCACGAACAGCAACACCGGCGCGGGCTGGGCGGGCAACTGCTTGGGCCGCCACACGTCGAGCAACTGGGTCGGATCGTCGCCGTAGCGTACTGAGGTCCGGTACACGTCGCGCCGGTACTCAAGGGTGTGCCACAACGGGGGCATGTGGTCCGGCGCCGGCCAGTCGATGGCCAACTCCGCCGCCGAGACCACGCCACGAAGCGCCTGCTGGGCGACGGCGTTGGTCTGCTCCCGCTCCGCCTTGCGCAGCGCGTCGTCGCCCGGGGCGAACCAGGACTTCGCCGAAGACGTGACAAATCCGGGAAGGTGCCGGAATCCCCACACGCTCATCGCCGTGAGGGCGCCGAACGGTTCCAGGTGCTTACCCACCACCGGTAGCGAAGCCGACGCAACGCTGAGTGCCAGCATATGGTCGGCAGGCTTGGCGCGTAGCAACCATCGCGCCCGATCGGCGAGCGTCGGTGCGGGGTACCGGTTATCCGGTCGTGCCGTCATTGCGCGAGCGTACCCCGCAGCCGATCGGCTCCGGTGACAACTTCGCCGACTTGTCCACCTGACGTAAAAATGTGACCTGGATCACCTCGACGTAGCGGAGAACCCCCGTTAGCTTCGCTAAGCATGACGAAGTCTGCGCTGGCCATCACCGAAGAGCATCAGGACCTGGCCGACTCGGCGCTCGGGCAGCTGAGCCGGCTCGACAGCCGCGCAGCCGCCCGCGCCACCCTCGAGGCCGCCGGCACTTACCCCGATGAAATCTGGTCTGCCGGCGCCGAACTCGGCTGGAACGGACTGGCCATCTCCGAAGACAACGGCGGTTCCGGCTTCGGGCTCGCCGAGCTTGCCGTGGTCGCCGAGGTAGCCGGCCGCGAACTGTCGCCGGGCCCTTTCCTGCCGACCGTGTCCGCCTCGGTGGTCATCGACCGGTACGCCCCGGACGCGGTGAGGGCCGAACTGCTCCCGGGCCTCGCCGACGGGACGACGGTCGCCGCACTCGGGCTGGCCGGTTCGGTGAACATCGGCCCCGACGGACTTCTCGGTGGACAGGCACGTGCGGTACTGGGCGCCCCCGATGCCCATGTGCTCGCGCTGGCCGCCGGCGACGACATCGTGATTCTGGACGCCACCGCCGACGGAATCACCGTCACCACACAGGATTCCCTGGACACCACCCGCAGTATCGGCGCGGTCGATCTACGAGCCGTGGCCGTCGACGAGAGCCGGATCCTGCGCGGCGCAGCGCGGGCGGCGCGCACGGTGTTCCGCATCCTCGGCTCGGCAGAGGCGGTCGGCGTGGCCTGGGCGGCGCTCGACATGGCCGTCGAATACGCCAAGGTACGTGAGCAATTCGGCCGCACGATCGGCACTTTCCAGGCCGTCAAGCACCACGCCGCCAACATGCTGGTCGACGCCGAGCAGACCACTGCCGCGGTCTGGGACGCTGCCCGCGCCGACGACCTCGACGGAGCTTCGTTCGCCGCCGCGGTGGCCGCCGCGCATGCCGTCCGGGCTGTGGTGTTCAACGCCGAGACCAACCTTCAGTTGCACGGCGGCATCGGTTTCACCTGGGAACACGACGCCCACCTCTACCTGCGCCGGGCCCGGACCCTGGCCGCTGTGCTCGGTGACGGTGCCGACCCGCTGATCGACGTCGTCGAGGGGCAACGCAGCGGGCAGGCACACGCTGCGTCCTTCGCGCTGCCGGCAGAGGCCGAGCAGTACCGGCAGGACGCACGGGCTGCGGCGTCGGCGGTCAAGGCGCTGCCCGAGGACCAGCGGCGCGATTATCTGGTGGACTCCGGCTATCTGGTGCCGCACTGGCCCAAGCCGTACGGCCGGGCGGCGAATGTGTTGGAGCAGTTGGTAATCGAAGAAGAGTTCGCCGACGTTGAGCGGGCCGACATGGGGATCACCGGCTGGGTGACGCTGACCATCGCCCAGGCAGGCACCGATGATCAACGCGAGCGCTGGGTGGAACCGGTGTTGCGCGGACAGGTGATGTGGTGCCAGCTGTTCTCCGAGCCGGGTGCGGGTTCGGATGCCGCGGCGGTGCGTACCGCGGCCAAGAGGGTCGACGGCGGCTGGCGAGTCACCGGGCAGAAGGTGTGGACCAGCCTGGCTCAGCACTGCCAGTGGGGCTTGGCCACCGTACGCACCGACCCTGACGCGCCAAAGCACGCGGGCGTCACCATGATGGCGATCGACATGAAAGCCCCTGGGGTGACCGTGAATCCGCTGCGCGGATTGACCGGTGACGCGCACTTCAACGAGGTGTTCTTCGACGACGTTTTCGTCCCCGACGCCGACGTGGTGGGCGATGTGAACAAGGGGTGGCTGGTGGCCCGGGCCACGCTGGGCAACGAGCGCATCTCGATCGGCGGTGGCTCGGCCGCACCGACCGGATTCGACGCCGACGAACTGGTGGCCCTGATCGACGCGGATCCCGACGGCGCCCGCTACGTGCGCCGGGCCGGCGAGGTGATCGGCGTCGGCCACACCCTGCGGCTGCTGAACCTGCGGCGGGTCAGCCGGGCCATCGCCGGAGCCGAGCCCGGACCCGAGGGCAATGTCACCAAGCTGCTGGTGGCCGAGCACTCGCAGCATCTGACGGCGCTGGGCATGGATCTGGTCGGCTCGGCCGGGGTGACGGGCCAGACGCCGAAGCTGACGCGGGCCTACTTGGGCAACCGGGCGATGACCATCGCCGGCGGCACGTCGGAGATCACCCGCAACACCATCGCCGAGCGCATCCTGGGCCTGCCCCGCGACCCCCTGTTGAAGTAGTCGGCGGCGCGCATACACGCCTGCCGGCTTACACCGTCGGGACCGTGCCGCCGTCGACCACCACGTCGGCACCGACTATCGAGGACGCGCCGTCGGACACCAAGAACCGCACCACCTCGGCAACCTCAGCGGGCTGGGCCGGACGTCGCAGCGGAATCCCGCCGAGCGCGGATATCAACGATTCGAGCGCCTGCTCGCGAGAGCCGTTGCCGGCCGCGGCGATGCGATCGATCAGTGCGTCGGCGGCCGAGGTCTGGATGAACCCCGGCGACACGGTGTTCACCCGAATACCTTTGGGTGCCAGTTCATTGGCGAGGCCCTTGCTGTAGGCCCGCAGGGCGGCCTTGGCCGCGGCGTACGCCATCGTCCCGTCATAGAGCGGCATCCGGCTTTGGATCGAACCGACGTGCACGACGACACCCGAACCGGATTCGATCATCGCCGGCAGCAACGCCCGGTCGAGTCGGACCGCTGCGAGCAGGTTGAGATTCAGCTCGTCTTCCCAGTCCCTTTCGCTCAACACCGCGAAGCCACCGGGCGGCGCGCCCGAACCGCCCGCACAGTGCACCAGGATCTGGGCACCCCCGTTGCGCCGAACATGCGCCGCCAGCGCGGCGATGTCGGCCACCGACGTGAGATCTGCAGCAACGAAATCGTCGGCCGGCGAAGGTCCGCCGCTCGGGCTTTGTCGGGCCACTGCGGTCACGTGCGCGCCGGCTGCCCGTAGCTGAGCCGAGATCGCTGCGCCGGCGCCCTTGGTGCCGCCGGTGACCACCGCACGTCGTCCCTGCAGCCCGCTCATGCGTCGGCCCGAAAGACCGGCCAGCACAAGGCTGTCCGCCATTGCGCGGAGTCGTCGGTATCCCAGGTGAAGCGTTCGTAGTACTCACGCAGCGGACCCTCGATACTGATCTCGTGACGGTTGGCGTACTCGCCGAGCGCGCTGTAACTGAGGTCAACGTCGTCATGTGGCCCCTGATGTCGTATGACCGCGAGCTCGGCCGCCGGGATTACCACCTCCTGCACCCGTCCGGCCAGCCGTACCTCGCCTTCGACCGGAATGAAAACCGTTGCGGTGCCGTGATCGCGGGCGAAGATGTCAAAGTCGAACAACGCCGCAGGAGGGCCGGCCGATCTCGAACCCGTATCTGCGGACACCGTTGCCCGCAGCTCGCCCATCGCGCCATGCCACCAGGGCAATAAGTCTTCGCGGTCGACCGCCGCGGTGATCGCGGCAGCCGGCGTCGCTGCGACACTGACGTTTTCGATCGTCGCACCGGCGGAATTCTCCGTCGGCCGTTCGAGAATCGCGCGCAGGGATTCGACCGCGCTCCGGGTCTCTGCGAGCTGGTTCTCCAGCCGCTCGAGGTGACCACCGATCAGCCTATTGCGGTCGGCGGGGGCTGACGTCAGCACCGCACGCACGTCGGCGACCGGCATGCCCAAGCCGCGGAGCCGGCGTACCACCTGGGCTGTCGGTACCTGGTCGGGCACGTAATACCGGTACCCGGTGCTCGAATCGATGTGGTCCGGCTCGAGCAAGCCGACCTCGTGATAGTGCCGCAGGGTCTTGATCGACAGCTGCGTCATACGGGAGAAGTCCCCGATGGACAGATCGATGGTCACCGGATCAGTGTGGTCGCTCCCCCAAGGGGAGACTCAAGATTGCGCCCGGCCTTGACTCTCCGGTCACCGAACGGTCGACCCTGTCGGGGTGACCGTGCTGCGCGCCCGCTATGACGGTGACTACGACAAGACGAACCTGCCCGAGGAGCTGATCCTCACCAATTACATCGTGATCCGCGATGACCTGATCGCCGCGTTGTTCATCGTGCTGAACAAGCCGTGACACACCGCCGGCTGCGCCGACGACGGAAGGGCCTGGTTGACATCGCGCCGAGACCACCCGGTAGAACAATAATTGTGACTTCAAGCACAGGCGCCGGGCCGACGTTTCACCCCGACCTGGAACGGATCGCCCGCTACATCCCGAGACAGCTGGTGACCAGGCGTTCTCTGCCGCTACTGCAACGACTGACGTCCCTGCAGAACCGGCAGGCCCCCAAGGACGTCGAGGTGCTCACCCTGAGCTCCGGCGCCGGGGTACGCCTGTTCCGGCCGACTGGGGTCACCGAGCCGACGCCGGCCCTGCTGTGGATCCACGGCGGCGGGTACGTGCTGGGCAGCCCGGCGCAGGACGACGCCCTGTGCCGGCGCTTCGCCAAGGAACTCGGCGCCACGGTGGCCGCCGTCAAGTACCGGCTGGCGCCACAGAATCCCTACCCGGCCGGCCTCGAGGATTGCTACTCGGCACTGAAATGGCTCGCGGCACTGCCCGCGGTCGACCCCACGCGGGTCGCGGTGGCCGGTGCCAGCGCGGGCGGCGGGTTGGCTGCCGCCCTGGCCCTGCTCGCCCGGGACCGCGGCGAGGTGTCGCTGGCCGCGCAGATCCTCGTCTACCCGATGCTCGACGACCGCTCGGTGGGTCCTGACCTGGAGAACCCGGGCCACCGGTTGTGGACGCAGGGCAGCAACAAGTTCGGTTGGTCGGCCTATCTGGGCGGGGCCGATCCGGCCGTCGCCGTCCCGGGCCGCCGGGAGGATCTGGCCGGACTGCCGCCCACCTGGATCGGTGTCGGCACCCTGGACCTGTTCCACGACGAGGACATGGCCTATGCCGAGCGCCTGCGCGCCGCGGGAGTCGACTGCCAGGTGGAAGAGGTGTACGGGGCGTTCCACGGCTTCGACCAGATCGCCGCGAAAACCCCGGTGGCCCAAGCCTTCATGGCCAGCCAGTGCGAGCGGCTACGCGCGGCGTTTGCCTGACTCCCGCTGGTGCCGCAGGTACCGGCAGGCACGCTCCAACAGACCGCGGTCGGCGGCCGACAGCGCCCTGGCCCTGGGAATGTGACCGGAGACGATCCGGGCGAACCGGGCGCACAACTGCTCGGCGGTCATCCCGAACTCCAGCCAAACATCGTCCTCGCGCGGACCTCCATAGGGGGCCCACGCGAGGACGAACTTCAGCAGCATGCGGTCGAACGAGTCCATCTAGTCTCGAACAACGTTGTCCTCGAACACGATCCGGCCGATCAACTCGTAGCGGCGCGGATCGCGCAGCTTGAAGTAGGTGGCCATACCCGCGCCGAGGACGAAGATACCCACCACGATCCACGGGGTGAGCTTGAACAGTAGGGTCCCCGAGGCCGTGCCCGCCGCCGCATCCTTGTGCTCCCACAGCAGGTACACGACGTAGAGCATGCCGATCCCACCGAGACCGGGAGCAACCAGTGTCTTGAACCAGTGCTTGGACACGGGGTGGTTCTTGCGGATGTGGAAGTAGCTGATCACCGAGAAGGCGCACAGCGACTGCACGATCAGGATCGCCATGGTGCCCAGGATCGCCAGCAGGGTGTACATGTGCACGTAGGGGTCCATCCCGGCGAAGAGGAAGGCCAGGATGATCACCAGGGCGATCCCACTCTGCACGAATGAAGCGATGTAGGGCGACCCGTGCGTGGGATGTGTTGCGCCGAGGGTCTTCTGCAGGCCGGTCGACAAACCTTCGCGGCCCAGCGCGTACAGGTACCGCGAGGCGCAGTTGTGGAACGCCATGCCGCAAGCGAACGATCCCGTGACCAGCAGGATGTTGAACACCGTGATGGCCCACTCACCGTAGGTGCTGCGTACCGGGCCGAAGAAGATCTCTGAGGAGGTGGCCGAATCCTGAGCGAGTTCGACGGCGTGCTGCGGCCCGGTCCCGGCGATCGCCATCCAGGACACGAAGACATAGAACGCCCCCACCCCGAGCACGCTCAGCATGGTGGCCCGGGGAATGATCTTCTTCGGGTTACGCGACTCCTCGCCGTACATCGCGGTCGATTCGAACCCGACCCACGACCAGAAGGCGAAGAACAGGCCCAATCCGGCACTGGCGCCGGCGATTCCGGCTGCCGGCGAGAACGCACCGATCGGGTTGATGGTCTCGGCGACCGCGAATCCCTGCGGCCCACCACCCTTGACCAGCACCGCCAGCGCACCGAGTGCGAGCATCACGATCTCGGTCACCAGGAACACACCGAGCACTTTGGCGGTCAGGTTGACGTCGAAGTAGGTCAGGACCGCGTTGACCACCAGCATCAGCAACGCCGGAATGATCCAGTGGATGTGGATGCCCAACTGGGATTGCATGAAGTTCTGGAAGAAGAACGAGAAGATCCCGATCAGGGACGCTTCGAACACCACGTAGGCCATGGTGATCAGGCCGCCGCTGGCCATCCCGACGATGCGGCCGAGGCCGTGGGAGATGTAGCCGTAGAACGCACCGGTGGTGGTGATGTGCTTGGCCATGGTCGCGTAGCCCACGGCGAACAGACCGAGAACGACGGTTGCCACGATATAGCCGGCCGGTGCGTGTGAACCATTTCCGAACCCGACCGCGATGGGAACGTTGCCGACCATTGCGGTGATGGGCGCGGCGGTCGCCACCGCCATGAAGATGACGCCGACGGTGCCGACGGCGTTGCGTTTCAGTCTTTGGACGTCGTGAGCTGTGTCTTCACTCCCGGCGACAGCTTGATCGGTCATCTAACGGGATACCTTCCAGGTAACAGTGGGACCCCCGATGTGGGCTGGACCACAGCCGGGACCTACGTATATTGGCACTACCAAAATCGATTGGCAAGCACTTTCGGCAACCATTGACAGAAATGGTTGCGACCGTTTACGGTGAGGCCCATCACAGCTACCGGATAGCTGGAGAGGGAGCCGCATGTACGACTACGGCACGTTCACGTTCGAGTCCAAAGCCGAAGTGCTGGACAAGGCGAAGACGTTCTGGAATCCAGACAAGACACAGTTCTGGACCGATACCGGTGTCGATCTGGTGATCGACCGCCGCGAAGGATACTTCCTGTGGGACATGGGCGGCCGCCGCCTGATCGACCTGCACCTCAACGGAGGCACCTACAACCTCGGGCACCGCAATCCCGAAGTGATGCAGGCGATCACCGACGGCATGGCGCACTTCGACGTCGGCAACCACCACTTCCCGTCCGTGGCCCGCACCGCCCTGGCGCAGCGCCTGGTCGAGACCGCGCCGGCCTCGATCACGAAGGTGGCCTACGGATCCGGGGGCGGTGAAGCGATCGACATCGCGCTCAAGAGCGCCCGTCACGCCACCAAGCGCCGCAAGATCGTCTCGATCGTCAAGGCCTACCACGGCCACACCGGCCTGGCGGTGGCCACCGGTGACGACCGGTTCGCCAAGTTCTTCCTGGCCGACCAGCCGGACGAGTTCCTTCAGGTTCCGTTCAACGACCTCGAGGCCATGGAGCGGGTGCTGGCGCCCGGCGATGTCGCCGCCGTCATCATGGAGACCATCCCGGCCACCTACGGATTCCCGCTGCCCGCACCGGGTTACCTCGAAGCCGTCAAGGCCGCCACCGAGAAACACGGCACCCTCTACATCGCCGACGAGGTGCAAACCGGCCTGATGCGTACCGGCGAGTTGTGGTGCATCACCAAACACGGCATCGAGCCCGACATCCTGGTCACCGGCAAGGGTCTGTCCGGCGGCATGTACCCCATCACCGCGGCCCTGCTCAGCGATCGCGCCGCGAAGTGGCTCGACGAGGACGGCTTCGGCCACATCTCCACCTTCGGCGGCGCCGAACTGGGCTGCGTCGCCGCGCTCAAGACGCTGGAGATCTCCACCCGCCCCGAGGTGCGCTCGATGGTGCACTACATCGCCGACATCTTCGACCAAGGGCTGCAACGCATCCAGGCCGACCATCCGGACTGGTTCGTCGGCATCCGGCAGAACGGCGTGGTGATCGGCCTGGAGTTCGACCACCCCGAAGGCGCCAAGTTCGTGATGCGCGAACTCTACGAGAACGGCGTCTGGGCGATCTTCTCGACGCTGGATCCCCGTGTCCTGCAATTCAAACCGGGTCTACTGCTCTCGCGCGAGCTGTGCGAGGACGTCCTGGACCGCCTCGCCGTCGCGGTGGCCCGGGCCGAGACCGTCGTGAGAGGACGTAAAGCATCATGACCAGTACCGCACAGGCCGGCCACATGCTGGAGCGGGCCGGGTGGGCTGCGGCGGCATACGCCGAGTACGACGCGGACGCAGTGACCGGCATCGTCAACGCCGTGGCGGACGCCGCCTACTCCGCGGCCGAGCGGTTCGCCGCCGAAGCGGTAGCCGAGACCGGGATGGGCGTGGTGGCCGACAAGGTGACCAAGAACCGGGCCTGCTCCCGCGGGATCGTCGATTACTACCGTGGCGAAGACTACGTGTCGCCGCGCGTCGACGAGACCCGCAAGATCGTCGAGCTCCCGCGGCCCGCGGGCGTCGTGCTGGCATTGACGCCGACCACCAATCCCGTCGCCACGGTGTATTTCAAGGTGATCCTGGCCCTGATGACGCGCAACGCCGTCGTCGTCGCCCCTCACCCACGGGCCAAGCAGTGCTCGGCCGACGCGGCCCGACTGCTGGGCGAAGCCGCAGTGGCCGCCGGTGCGCCGGACGGCATCGTCCAGGTGGTCGAGGAACCGTCGATCCCACTCGTACAGGCACTCATGGCCGACGACCGCACCGACGTCATCGTCGCGACCGGGGGTACCGGCGTGGTGCGGGCCGCGTACTCGTCGGGCAACCCGGCGCTGGGCGTCGGTCCCGGCAACGTGCCGGTGTTCGTCGAGGCCAGTGCCGACATCAACGCTGCGGCCAAGCGGATCGTGGACAGCAAGGCCTTCGACAACTCCGTGTTGTGCACCAACGAATCCGTCCTGATCGCCGAAGACGCGATCGCCGGCAAGCTCAGCGGTGCGCTGACCCGCGCCGGCGCACACATCCTCGATGAGGACGGCGCACGCCGCCTACGGGCCTACATGTTCGCCGACGGCCACCTCAACACCGACGTGGTGGGACGCGACGCCGCCTGGATCGCCGGGCAGGCCGGGCTGCGGGTCACCGCCAAGACCCGGGTGCTGATCGCGCCGTTCGACGACGTGATCGCCGAGGAGATGCTGGCGCACGAGAAGCTGTCCCCGGTGCTCGGCATGACGACCGCCGCCGACGCCGCACGCGGCATCCGGGCGGCCCGCGCGGTGGTACGGATCGGCGGCGCTGGACACTCCGCCGCTATCCACAGCGAAAACCCCTCGGTCATCACCGATTTCGCGGCCCAGGTGCCGGTGTTGCGGGTATCGGTCAACGTCGGCAACTCGACCGGCAGCTCCGGCCTGGACACCAACCTCGCGCCGTCGATGACGATCGGCACCGGGTTCGTCGGAAGAAGCTCGATCGGGGAGAACCTGCAACCGCAGAACCTGATCAACTGGGCCCGCATCGCCTACAACAGCGACTCCGCCGTGCCCATGGGCAACTTCGCCGGTATCAACCCGTGGCGCTCACCGGCCGGGCCGGTACCGGAGTATCCCCGCGCCTCCAACGACCGCCACGGTGGCCCGATTCAGACAAGGACCGCACCGAACCGGTCCACCCCGGCGCGCACGACCGAGCTGGGCTTGGACGCCCTCCGGGCGGAGTTACGCGCGCTGGTCGCCGAAGAACTCGCACAACTGATCAAGAGGTAGGGCTGTGGCTGAACTTCGTTCCTTCATCTTCATCGACCGGCTGCAACCGCAGACCATGTCGTACCTGGGCACCTGGATCAAGGGTGCTCTTCCCCGCGCCAACCAGGCCGCCCAGATCATCGAGGTGGCCCCGGGCCTGGATATCGAGGGCATCACCGACGTCGCGCTCAAGCACGCCGAGGTCAAGGCCGGAATCCTGGTGGTGGAGCGGCAATTCGGATATCTGGAGTTCCACGGCGAGACCGGTGCGGTCAAGGCCGCTGCCGACGCCGCCCTGGACGAACTGGGCGGCGACACTGGCAACGCGGTGCAGCCCAACGTGCTGGCCTCACGCATCATCTCCAGCGTCGACCATCAGCACGCATTCCTGATCAACCGCAACAAGATCGGCTCGATGGTGCTGCCCGGCGAATCACTGTTCGTCCTCGAGGTGGCGCCCGCGTCCTACGCCATCCTGGCCACCAACGAAGCCGAGAAAGCCGCGGACATCAAGGTGGTCGACTTCCGGATGATCGGCGCCACCGGCCGCGTCTACCTGTCCGGCACCGAAGCCGATGTCCGTACCGCGGCCGAGGCCGCCCAGGATGCGCTGGCGAGGGCCACTGCATGAGCTGGCAGCGAGTAGCGAAGGCGGATCGCGCATGAGCTGGCAGCGAGTAGCGAAGGCGGATCGCGCATGAGCATCAGCCATGACGAACTGCGCGCCCTGGTGCGCGAGGTGGTGCGGGAGGCCGTCCGGGATCTCAGGGCCACCGCCAAGACCCCGGGGCCGGTGGCTGTCCCCCCACCACCGGCCCCGGCTCCACCGCCGACGGTCGCGGACCAGTTCGGTGTGGATCCCACCGGTCCGCACGCCGTCGAGGGCAAGAACCGCACCGAGACCGTGCAGTTGACCAACGACCGCGACCTCGACAACTTCGTCCGAAAGCTCCTGCGGCTCTTCGAAAGTCCCAAGACCCGTGCCGATCTCAAGGCAGGCCGGCTGAGCTTCCGGCTGGCCGGGACCACTCGGGCCTCCGGCGGCGGTGCCAGCAGGCGCATCGAATCCGGTGCCGTGACCGAACGGCACATCGCCGACATGGCCGGAGGCACGCTCGTGCTGGGTCGCAAGGCGGTGCTGACCCCGCTCGCCCGCGAAAAGGCCCGCAGTCTGGGCGTCACGATTGAGAAGGAGCGCACATGATGGCCCGAGCGACGGAGGAGCGCACATGATGGCCCGAGCGACGAAGGAGCGCAAATGATTTCAGCGGTTGTCACCGGCAACGTGTGGTCGACCCGTCGGATCGACGGCATCCCGGCCGGGGCGTTCCTCGAGGTCGAGATCGACGGCACCGGATCCAAGCTGATCGCCTTCGACGTCCTCGGCAGCGGTGTGGGCGAACACGTTCTGGTCGCGCAGGGCTCGGTGGCCTCGGGCTGGTTCACCGGCACCCCACCTCCGGTCGACGCACTCATCATCGGATCCATCGACGTCAAACCCGACTCCAACCCCAACAAATAAGGAGAAACACCCATGTCCAGCAACGCAATCGGACTGATCGAGACCAAGGGCTTCGTGGCTGCGCTGGCCGCCGCCGATGCCATGGTCAAGGCCGCCAACGTCACCATCACCGATCGTCAGCAGGTCGGCGACGGCCTGGTCGCGGTGATCGTCACCGGTGAGGTGGGCGCGGTCAAGGCTGCCACCGAGGCCGGCGCCGAGACCGCCTCACAGGTGGGTGAACTGGTCAGCGTGCACGTCATCCCGCGTCCGCACAACGAGCTCGGCGCGCACTTCTCGGTCGCCAGCAAGTAGCCATGCCGACCGAAGCGGAGGAGAGCACGCGGATTCGCACCCAGATCCGCGTCTACCTGTTGGTGGAGGATCTGCAGCGCCAGTTCGCCGCCTACCTCGGAACACCGACCCGGGCCCGGGGTTACCCGCCGTACGAGGGTGAGCACGCGCTGATCGTCGAGGTGTCCCCCGCCTTGGCGATCGAGCGGGTGATCGACCTGGCCCTACGTGAGGTCCCCGGCATCCAGCCCGGAATCCTGTACGTGGAACGCCAATTCGGCGTGCTCGAGATCCACTCGGCCAACCTGGAGGATGTCCAGCGGGCCGGCGAGGCGATCCTGGCCGGGACCGGCAACAAAGCTTCCGACCAGCTGCGGCCGCGAATCCTGTACCACGACATCATCGAGAACATCACCGATCAGCACGCGGTGATCCTCAACCGCAACCGGCAGGCCTCGATGATCCTGCCCGGGCAGTCCCTGCTGGTCTACGAGATGACCCCGGCGCTGTTCGCGGCGGTGGCCGCCAACGAGGCGGAACGGGCCGCACCTGGACTTACTGTGGTTGACGTGCAGATGATCGGAGCCGCTGGGAGGCTCTACATCGGCGGCAGCACCGCTGATGTCACCGTGGCCCGGGATCGCATCACCGCGGTGCTGGACGGTATCGAAGGCAGGGAGCACTAGATGGTTATCACCGACGAGATCGATGTCGCCCACCTGGCGTTACGCCAGTACGACATCGGGGCGGACGCGACGCTGCGGTTGCTGAACCTGTCCGAGAATGCCACCTATCTCGTCGACGACGCCGGCACCCAGTCCATCCTGCGGGTGCACCGGCAGAACTATCACCGGCCCCACGAGATCGAGTCGGAACTGGACTGGCTGGCAGCGCTGCGGGCCGACAGTGATGTCACGGTTCCGACGGTGCTGCCCACCCCGGACGGACGTCGCCTGGTCACCGTCAATGCCGACGGAACAGACCGCCATGCCGTGCATTTCGGCATGGTGGCCGGGGCCGAGCCCGACGAGAGCACGTTGACCCTCGACGATTTCCACACGCTGGGCCGGATCACCGCTGCGCTGCACGATCATTCGCAGCGGTGGGAACGCCCGGCCGGGTTCGGCCGGTTCTCCTGGGACTGGGAGCACAGCCTGGGCGCGGCCGGACGCTGGGGCCGCTGGCACGATGCCGAAGGCGTCGGCGCAGCCGAACAACAGGTGCTGGAACGCGCCCAGGCGTTGCTGCACGATCGGCTGCACGCCTACGGCACCGGGCCCGACGTCTACGGTCTGATCCACGCTGATCTGCGACTGGCCAACCTGCTGGTGGATCCCGACCCGGCGGGATCGTCGAAGATCACCGTCATCGACTTCGACGACTGTGGATTCGGCTGGTATTTCTACGATTTCGGTACCGCGGTGTCGTTCATCGAGGATGACCCGGCGCTGCCGGAATGGCAGGACGCCTGGGTACGCGGCTACCGCACCCGACGTGACCTGCCGGCCTCGGACGAGGACATGCTGGCCTCGTTCGTGTTGCTGCGCCGGTTGCTGCTGCTGGCCTGGATGGGTAGCCACAGCCACTCCAGGGAATCGGCCACCAAGGCCGTCAGCTATGCCGCCGGCAGCTGTGAACTCGCCGAGCGCTACCTGCGCTCCAACGGCCTCACCTTGACCTGACTCGCAAAGGATCCCGTACATGTTCGCATCGCTTCAGGGCCGCTCGGCCATCGTCACCGGTGGCAGCAAGGGCATCGGCCGCGGCATCGCCCAGACGTTCGCCGACGCCGGCGTGAACGTCCTCATCACCGGGCGCAACCAGTCCGACCTCGATGAGGCGGTCGCCGCACTCGCCGACGCTCCGGGGCGGGTCAGCGCCCTGCGCGCGGACGTGACCAGCCCCGAAGATGCCCGCGCCGTCGTGGATACCGCCGTCGAACGGCACGGCGGACTGGACATCGTCTGCGCCAATGCCGGCATCTTCCCGTCCGGGCGCCTGGAAGACCTCACCCCGGAAGACATCGACCAGGTCCTCGCGGTCAACTTCAAAGGCACCGTCTACATCGTGCAGGCCGCACTCGCGGCGCTGACCGCCAGCGGCCACGGACGCGTCGTCATCACCTCGTCGATCACGGGCCCCATCACCGGATACCCCGGCTGGTCACACTACGGTGCGTCCAAGGCCGCCCAGCTGGGCTTCCTGCGCACCGCCGCGATGGAACTCGCACCCAAGAAGATCACCGTCAACGCCGTGCTGCCCGGCAACATCATCACGGAGGGCCTGGTCGAAATGGGCCAGGACTACATGGACCAAATGGCCTCGGCCGTGCCCACCGGCCGGCTCGGATCGGTCGCCGACATCGGCAACGCGGCCCTGTTCTTCGCCACCGACGAAGCCGCTTACATCACCGGACAGTCGCTGGTCGTGGACGGCGGACAGATTCTGCCCGAATCTCACATGGCGATCGCTGAACTCTAGTTCAACCTGGATAGAATTGGCTGGACCAAAACACGGGCAGGGGGCCGGGGTGGCAGTTCACAGCGAGGAGTTGCGCAGGCGCATCGTCGCCGAGATCAACGCGGGCACCCCCGGCGCCAAGCTCGGCAGTGAACGCGACCTGGCCGAACGATACGGCACCAGCCGCTCCAGCCTGCGCCAGGTGCTGGCCGCGCTGGAGGAAGCCGGGCTGGTGCACCGGGTGATCGGGCGGGCCGGCGGCATCTTCATCAGCCACGGCCAGGTGGAACGCCATCTGTCCGACGTGGTCGGAGTCCCCGCCTTCCTGGCCAACCAGGGCTACGTCGCCGGGACGCGCGTGCTCTCCACGCGCATCACCACCCCGGACGACGCCACCAGAACCGCTCTGCGCCTCGGACCGGGCGACTACGTCATCGAGATCCAACGCGTCCGGCTCGCCGACGGCTCACCGATCTCCCTGGAACACGCCCAGTTTCCCGCCGATGCCTTTCCGGGCCTGCTCGACCAACAGCTGGGCGGGTCGCTCTACGAAATCCTGGAATCCCAATACGGTTTGGTCACCGGGCGCGCCGACGAGCGTATCGAGGCGGTCAGCGCCACCAGCAGCGAAGCCACCCTGCTGGGGATCAAACCCAAGGCCGCACTGCTGTTGATCACCCGCGTCACCTATGACCAGAACGGTTCGCCGTGCGAATTCTCCCGCGACCTGTTCCGCGGGGACCGCACGGCGCTGGCGGTCACAGCGAAAGGCAGCGGTATCGCCACCCACGCCGACGCCAACACCGCCTCGGTCACGCTGCAACGACAGGCCGGCTGACGTAACACCGGTCGCGGATTGTCAACCGTTCTCGGACTGCTCGTCAGGGCTGACGATCCGGAAACCGTCGGGTTCGGCGATCGCCTCGTCGACATCGCGCGCGGGCCCCCGCCCAGCCGGCCGGTCGGGCCTTTCGGCATCCAGCTTGGTTTCGAGCGTTTCCGGCTCGCCCGCACGGTCAGCACCGTGCCACTGCTCCGGCGGATCGACCACGTCGTCCCCGTCGGCATTGGCGACCTCGTCGGAATCCGTCGACTCACTCGGCGAGAGGGTGTCGTCCGGGCCATCTTCGATATCGCTCATGGTCGTGGGATGCCCACGGCGCCGCGGCGGGAAACTCCGGCGAGCCGATCAGGCCACACTCTGCGCCGAGGAGGCCGTGACACCTTTGACGAAGTCACCCACGTAGCGAATAGCCTGTCTGCCCTCCGGAAGAATGTCTGCCGCGAGCGGGAAGTCGTGGATCTGGCCGCTCCAGATGTGCAACTCGCACGGCGCATGCGCATCAGCCAGCCGTTGGGCCACCAGTTCCGAGTCGGCCAGCAACAGTTCGTCGGCACCCACATGAATCATCACCGGTGGCATCCCGGTGAGATCGGCGGTGGCCGGATCGATCAGCGCCTCGGCATCACACCGATTGGGCCGGCATTGGCTCCGACGCACGCTCCGAGCGAAAGCGGAAAGGGCCGCACCCGTGAACATCGAACACCGAGAAATGTTGCGGTGGGCCAGTTTCTGCGCCGGGTCCAAGTCGATCAGCGGCGAGATCGCGGCCAGGCCGGCGGCCGGAACCACACCGCGAGCCAGCGATCTGAGTGCCGTCCCAAAGGCCAGGTAGCCACCGGCCGAGTCACCGGCGATCACCGTGCGCTCCGCGCCATAACCCCGACGGCGCAGCCAGGACAGTCCGGCCAAGGCATCCTCGACGGCATCGGCCAGGCCACACACGGGCAGCATCCGGTAACCGACGTTGAGTACCAATGCATCTGCCGCCGCAGACAGGCGCGCAGCCAGAGCACGGTGGGTGTTCAGCCCACAGGTGAGAAACGCCCCACCGTGCAAGTAGAGGATCGCGTTACGCCCCGACGTTCCCGGCGCCCGGACCAGCTCGGCGGGGCAATTGGGCAGCCTGACCGCGCGCACCGATGCAGTCGTGCGGCCGGGCAGCAGGCCGGCCAAACGGTCGATCGAGCCCAACGGCCAGGCCAGATCCGGCTGCAATGCCCATGCGCGGATCACGTTCTTCACGGCTATCCGACAGCCGATTGCCAGGGCTGCGGCCTCGAGACTGCTTGAGCGATGCAGTACCCGTTTAGCGGCAAACGCCCTGGTCATGGCCATCATCTCCTGTTGTCATGACAACGAATACCCCAACGACGCATGACAAAACGGCCGATATGGGTATCCCGCGGGAATGAGCGGCGCAGCGGCATTCGTCCCCGAAACACACGAACTGACCGAACTGGCCGAGGCGGCACGGCGGTGCAGAGGATGTGCGCTGTACCGGGATGCCACCCAAACCGTGTTCGGGACCGGACGGTCATCGGCGCGGATGATGCTGATCGGCGAGCAACCGGGCGATCGGGAGGACCGCGCCGGAGCCCCCTTCGTCGGTCCCGCCGGACGAGTGCTGGACCAAGCCTTGGCGGCAGCCGAGATTGACCGCTCCGAGCTCTATCTGACCAACGCGGTAAAGCATTTCAAGTTCACCACCAACGAGCGCGGCAAACGGCGAATCCACAAGACGCCCAGCCGCACCGAGGTGGAAGCATGTCGCCCCTGGGTGCTCGCGGAGTTGGACACCGTCGCACCCGAAGCCATCGTCCTACTCGGAGCGACCGCCGCCAAAAGCCTTCTGGGCAACGACTTTCGGCTGACACGCCACCGGGGCGAGATCCTGCGTGTCACCGGCCAGCTGCCCGATGCGGATCCCGCGCTGATCGCGACGATTCACCCGTCGGCGGTACTGCGAGGACCATCGGACACCCGCCAGGAAGCGTTCGACGGGCTCGTCGCCGACCTTCGCGCCGCCTATGCGACGACGCGGACGGTGTCCAGCGCAGGATCCGCCGGATCCGGCACGTTCATGCCCGCCGAGAGGCCGGTACGCAGGTAATCCAGAACGGCGTCGTTGAGCCGTTCCCCCGGCACCACGGCCGGGATCCCCGGCGGATACGGGGTGATCTGCTCGGCGGAGATCCGGCCGGGGGCCTGCGCCACCGGAACATCCTCGACCGAACCGAAGAATGCGTCCCGGGGCGCCATCACGGTCTCCAACTGCAACTCTTCCGGAGTGGGCAGATCGACCCGCGGCGGCGGGACGAAGTCGTGGGCGGCCTTGCGCCACAATTTGAGCGCCTCGACCAACCGGCCCGCGGTGTCCGGTCCGTCGGCCAGCGACATGGTGGCCAGCACCCGGCGATGGTCAGTCATGCCCAGGTCGACCTGGCAGTACTCCCGCAGCCAGTCGGCGGCCTGGTACCCAGAGGTGCCGGTCGCATAGACATCGATGAGCACCTGAAGCCGGTCCAGGTCATGTGAGGCCTGCTTGCCCAGCAATTCCTCGTCGAGCACCTCGATGTCGTCGATCTCCTCGATCTCACGACGGGTCGCGTTCGCCAAATCCAATGCCGCGCCCATCAACTCGTGACCATGTTCGACCATCTGCCGACGCCAGCCGTCAATCGCGCTGTACACCAATACATTCGGACTCGTCGTCATGAGCAGGTCGGCACATGCGGACAGCCGGTTCTGGTCGACGAGATCGCCCTGTAGATGGAACACCGAGCCAGAGGATTATCAGGGGTTAAATTCTCAAATGTGGTCATAAAGGTGTGTTGAACTGCTATTTAACCTGCGCACACATGTAACCTATTAGGTCATGGGCAGCCAAAATTTCGCCGACTGCCGGCGGCGTGGTGCGACGTGG